>CABHOV010000040.1 GCA_902168185.1 uncultured Bacteroides sp. | reverse complement strand
TTTCCGATAAAAAGTATGTTCAGAATTTGAAGCAGATATTGGATAGTAAGGTTCACGAACACAATGCTGATTATGTAACGTCAGGGAACTTTGGAATCGCGAATCTTCTGGGAGCAGATATGTTAGTATTAAAACGTAAAGTTGGACCGACTGTAATGATTCACAATATAATATTGCCAGATTTAAGCAACTTTACGGGCTTCGAAGGGTGGAGTCCTTCCTTTGGAGATCTTGAATTATTTTAGACATGCTTGGAGGGATATTAGTCATTATAATTACAGGATTGATTTCATTTGCCTTAATCAACAGGTTAAAGCAAATACATCCCATTATAGATGATGCTCTTCTCAAGAGGCTCTATTTCTATCACATCTTATTATCCTTCGCATACTTTGCATATATACTTTACAATCCTTCCGACTCCAGAAACTATTACAGAAAAGTATCTATCGGTTTTAGGGGAGATTCCTGGTCTGATTTCTATGGAACAAGTACCCCATTCATTGAATGGGTGAGCTATCCTTTTGTAAATTATCTGGGCTTTTCTTACGAAGCTCTAATGGCTCTATTCTCATTCTTTGGTTTTCTCGGGTTCGTATACTTTTATATATTCTTTAAGGAGAATATTCGGTTCAAGCATGAGTTTTATGGATATGACCTTCTTACTTTAATTTTCTTTTTACCTAACCTTCATTTTTGGTCAACATCGTTGGGGAAGGGGTCTATTATTTTTATGGGGCTCGGATTATTCTTTTACGCGATTACTAACGTCAAAAAAAGAATATGGGCGCTGGCTATTGGGGGGCTAATTATTTATCATGTGAGGCCGCACATCATGCTTGTAATATTGGTATCATCGGCCATGGGATTTATTTTTTCATCTAAAGGGGTAAGCATAGCATTACGAATTATGTTTTTGGCGGGTGCTTCCGTTGCTTTCTTTTTTATTTATAAAGATGTTCTTACTATGGTGGGTATTGATGAAGAGCAATTTGTAACGCAGGGATTAGACCTGTCGCATCGTGCAAAAGAACTTACCAAAGCATCTTCGGGTGTAGACATCTCTCAATATAGTTTACCCATGCAGGTCTTTACATTTCTGTATCGGCCACTCTTCGTGGATGCTCCCGGATTTCTTGGTATCATCGTTTCATTTGAAAATGTTTTCTATTTGTTAATATCATTAAAGCTTATTGGGAATTTAAAGGGATTGAAATTTCTGGTGACCGGCAATTTTTTGGCAAAAACCGCCTTCTTAAGTTTTATAACTATATCAATTGCTTTAGCACAGATTTCCGGAAATTTAGGTTTAGCGATGCGACAGAAAAGCCAGGTTATGATTTTGGTTTTGTTTGTTGTTATGGCATTTATGGATGAAGAAAAATTTAAAGCCTGGAAGCATCAACAATTAATCAAGCTGAGACGATCCCGGGAGAACGCTACAAATGCAACCACATGACGAAAGGTATATTTACAATCTCTCTTGATTTTGAACTCCATTGGGGAGGCTTTGAAAAATGGAGTTTGCAACAGTATCAGCAGTATTTTTTTAATACGCGTAAGGTTATACCTCAAATGCTTTCGTTGTTTGAACAGCACGAAGTACATGTTACCTGGGCCAGTGTAGGAATGTTGTTTCATAACAACAATGAGTCGCTACGTAATGCTATACCTTCGCAGAAACCAACCTATGCCGATAAACAATTGTCGGCCTATAACTTTATCGATACCCAAGGCATAGGTAAAGATGAGCAAGAAGATCCATTTCATTATGCAGCTTCACTGATAAAGATCATTCTAAATACACAATACCAGGAATTAGGGTCACATACTTTTGCTCACTATTACTGTAACGAAGCAGGGCAGACTCTGGAACAGTTTCGTGCGGATCTTCGCGCAGCACAGCAGTCAGCAGCCCTGTATGGAAAGAAGTTGAAATCGTTGGTGTTCCCGCGAAACCAATTCAATGAAGATTATCTTCGTGCCTGTTATGAAGAAGGATTTGTAACGGTTCGCGATAATCCTCGCGATTGGTTCTGGGATATCCGCAGCACACAAAATGAATCAATGCTAAAACGTCTCAATCGAGGAGCTGATGCATATATACCTATCGGGAAGAAAAACACCTATGCATTGGATACAGTCGAAGTACGCTCTGGTCTTCCATTGTGCTTGCCGGCAAGCAGGTTGCTACGCCCGTATAGGCCTTCGGAATACTTTTTGAATACCATGAAGATAGGCCGCGTTAAGAGTGAACTGGAGCGTGCTGCCAAGCGCGGCGAAGTATATCACTTGTGGTGGCATCCACACAATTTTGGAAGCTTTCCGGAGCAAAGTATAGCCGGACTGACGCAAATTCTGGAACACTACAACTTTTGTAAGAATCGTTATAAAATGGAAAGTTTAACGATGGGAGAAACTGCAGATCGTATCTATCAGCTTCATGGAAAAAACTAGATTGCTGCGCATTACTACGGTTCCTATTTCACTGCACCTTTTACTGAAGGGACAATTTAGCTTTATGCGCGAACAAGGTTTTGAAGTATATACCATGAGTGCAGCGGGCAAGGAAATACCGGAAGTACTAAAGGAAGGGGTAAAGCACATTGAAGTGCCACTTACAAGAAAGATCACACCCATTCAGGATCTTCTCTGTCTTTGGAAAATGATGCGAATCATCCGGTCTATCCGTCCATATATAGTGCATACGCATACGCCTAAAGCCGGGCTTATTGGAATGCTCGCAGCCTGGCTGTGTCGCGTGCCTGTCCGCATGCATACCGTAGCAGGTTTGCCTTTGGTTGAAGCAACCGGGTTGAAACGATCTATACTCGTAGTCACCGAGAAGATAACTTACTTTTGTGCTACAGGTGTATATCCGAACTCAGTAGGCTTGAAAGACTATATGACGCAATCGCTGGGTGTTAATAACGACAAACTGAAGATCATCGGCAAAGGCAGTAGTAACGGTATAGATACCGGTCGTTTTAAACGATCCGAAGATATGGAGCAGCAGGCAAGCGAACTGCGCAGACGCTACGGAATAAAACAGGGCGATATTGTATTTTCCTTTGTCGGACGAATCGTTAGAGATAAAGGTATAGGAGAACTCGTTTATGCTTTTAAAAAGCTCCCCGAATTACCAGGAGGAGCAAAGGTATATTTACTCTTGATTGGTCCGTTTGAGCAGGAGCTTGATCCGCTTCATGAAGACGACTATAAATTTTTGCACAATAATAAGAGCGTTATCCTGGCAGGCTTTCAGTCTGATGTTCGCCCCTGGATAATGGCTTCTGATGTTTTTGTTTTTCCAAGTTATCGAGAAGGATTTCCGAATGTAGTGATGCAGTCGTGTTGTCTCAATGTACCCTGTATCGTGTCGAACATCAATGGTTGCAATGAAATCATTCAGCATGAACAAACCGGAATCATTGTTCCTGTAAAGAACGCGGAAGCAGTATACCGAGCCATGGTTACACTGATGGAAAATATGTCCTTACGACAATCATATTCGCAAGCTGCCAGAGATTATATAGTGGCAAATTTTGATCAGCAGTTTGTATGGAACGAATTGTTGAATGAATATAAAATGCAGTGCGCTTAACAATATAAAATGCAACGTGTCATGTATAGCTTAGCGTATCTTTGTCAATAAAGTATCGGGTGTGTACGTATCGATTTTAAAACCTTTTTTCGACAGACTCACTGCTTTTGCGGTGCTGATTATAGCCTCGCCTGTATTGGTGTTGTCTGTTATACTATTATGGTTTGCCAACAAGGGAAACGTGTGGTTTCTGCAGGAGCGCCCTGGAAAGGATGGCAAAATATTCAAGGTCATTAAGTTCAAAACAATGACCGATGAACGGGATGCTCAAGGCAACTTGTTGCCCGATGATAGGCGCCTGACAGCCGTTGGCAAATTCGTACGAAAGACTTCGCTCGATGAATTGCCTCAAATGATTAATGTACTGAAAGGAGATATGTCTATTGTAGGACCGCGTCCGTTGCTGGTCGAATATCTTCCGCTATATAATCAACAACAACGAAGAAGGCATGAAGTTAAACCCGGTATTACCGGCTGGGCACAGGTGAACGGTCGTAATACACTGAACTGGCCAGAACGTTTTGTCTGTGATGTATGGTATGTTGACCGTATATCCTTTGCGTTAGATATTAAAATATTATTTTTGACGATTGTAAAAGTTTTTAAAGCTGAAGGTGTTAGCAGTGGCACCTCGGTAACAATGGAAAAATTTCGTGGCAACACATAAAATAATTTTACAAGGCGGTGGTGAGCATGCCCGTGTGGTACTTGACAGTTTATTGGTTCAAGGCGAAAATGTTGTTGCGCTGTTCGATCCGAAATACACCGGAGATTTATTTGGTATACCACAACAAGGACAATATGATCCAGACTTTGAACCCTCTGCTAAAGCAGTGGTTGCTATTGGGAGTAATCTCATTCGTAAACGAGTAGTCTCTCAAACTAGGCATCAATTCACAAATGTAATCCATCCTTCTTCCATTGTGTCTACCTTCGCCACCATGGGAATTGGCAACATGATTTTGCAAGGCACGATTATACAGGCACAAGCCCGTATCGGAAATCATGTTATCATTAATACAGGAGCGCGAGTAGATCATGATTGTATTCTGGAGGATTATGTTCACGCAGCACCGGGTGTCACACTTTGTGGTTGTGTTGCCATCGGAGAGGGAGCATTTATAGGAGCGGGTTCGGTCATCATTCCCGGGAAGAGAGTAGGAGCATGGGCTACGGTAGGTGCGGGCTCCGTTGTCATTAATGATATACCGGATTTCGCTGTGGCCGTGGGAAATCCAGCTAAGATTATTAAATATAATAAACCATGAAGAAGCCCCTGCTGATTTATGGAGCAGGAGGACTTGGTCGAGAGATTTTAGCTCTTCTGCGTTCATTGCCCGAATGGGAGCCAGTTGGTTTTATCGACGATCTTCAAGCACCTAATACCTATATAAAAGAACTTGAAATCATAGGTGATATGTCTGTATTGAAATCAATGGAGCACCCCATCTATATCGTTCTTGCTATAGGTGACCCGCTGGTTAAAAAGAAAGTCGAAGCACAATTGAAGAAGTTCGCTGTACAATATCCAGTCTTGATTCATCCTTCAGTGATTTTACAAGACCCAACCAGCATTGCAATAGGAACCGGAAGTGTAATTGGTGCAGGTTCTGTTTTAACAACCGATATACATATCGGCAATCATGTACTGATTAATCTCAACAGTACCATCGGACACGACACTAAAATAGGAGACTATACCTCCATTATGTGTGGAGTTAACATTGCAGGAGAAGTAAACGTTGGCCAGTCTGTGCTCATTGGCTCAGGCGCCAATATTTTAAATAGAGTATCAGTAGGAAATAACACTCAGGTCGGCATGGGATCTGTTGTGCTCAAAGATGTATCTGCGTCTGTAACGGTAGCCGGTGTACCGGCAAAAGAAATTTGAACATGGGCGCTCTATCTTTTAAAGAATTCAAACCAACTGTTTACTTCCTGGGTAAATTTGTCGGACTATATATAGTATTGAGTTTACTATATGGCATATATATAACATCGTTTCATCCAAAACCTGATCCTATAACGCGAGTAGTTTCAAACCACTCAGCAGCTGTTTTAATCGGATTGGGAACGAATGTGATCACTGAAAATTCGATGACCAAACCTACAACCACACTTTTTTGTGATGGAAAGCGTATCGTCTCAGTTTATGAAGGCTGCAATGGTATCAACGTAATGATTGTCTTTATTTCCTTCATTATTGCCTTTGGACCTTTTAGTAAAAAAATGATCTGGTTTATTCCCTTGGGATTCATACTTATACATTTGATAAATCTGGGAAGAATCACCATGCTTTTTTGGGTAGCCCGTAGCAGACCAGATTATATGTACTTTACGCACAAATATTTCTTTACGGCTATAATTTATGTTGCTGTTTTGGTTTTATGGATTTGGTGGGTGAGGATTTCACCTACAACGATATCTCAAAAAAAATGAGGTTACGCATTGTCATAGGAATACTTTCAGCCATTGGACTCGCTTTGGTTTTTCTCTTTCAACGCATTAATGTTGCGGAAATTTTTAATTTGACCAGCAGCAGCATTCATCAGTTTATTATTAACAGAACCATTCGTTTTTTGTTAAACGATTTGTTGACGATCGGGTTGATTTATGCTTTATTCTATGAGAGAAAGTATTTGATTTTTTCTTTCTGGGTACAGGGTATAGGAATTATCTTTTTTCTGATTCCATATTTTGTGATGAAAATATACTATCCAGACTATAATGGACCGCTACTTTCTTTTTTGCACAGGCTGATTTTGAATCCAACACTTTTGTTGTTACTAATCCCTGCTTTTTACTATCAAAAGAAAATTAACACAAAGGATACTTTCAAATAACGAATATTACACTCTAAACATGAATACAGAAAAAATATATCTTTCATCTCCCCATATGGGAGGAGACGAAATTAAGTTTGTGAATGAAGCATTTGATGCGAATTGGATATCTCCTGTGGGACCCAATATAAGTTCCTTTGAAGAGGAACTTGCAGCTTATAATTCAGTCGGTTACTGTGCTGCACTTTCATCGGGTACTGCGGCAATTCACCTTGCACTCATTATTTTAAACATAGGAGTCGGAGATGAAGTATTATGTTCCAGCTTTACCTTTTCTGGTTCTTGTAACCCCATCCGGTATCAGGGAGCTATACCTGTATTTGTTGACTCAGAAGCTGACTCCTGGAATATGGATCCCGCATTGCTGGAAGATGCAATAAAAGATCGCATCGCAAAAGGTAAAAAGCCGAAGGCTATCATTGCTGTACATCTCTATGGAATGCCTGCTAAAATGAACGCGATCATGGCGGTTGCCAAACGCTATGAGATACCGGTAATCGAAGACGCTGCGGAAGGACTAGGTTCTACATATTTTGAAAAGAAGCTTGGTTCCTTTGGCGACTTTGGAATTTATTCTTTTAATGGAAATAAAATCATTACTACTTCCGGAGGCGGAGCTTTGGTGGCTGCGAATAAAGATTGGATAACCAAGGCAAAGTTCCTGGCTACACAAGCTCGTGATCCTGCTCCGCATTACGAACATACTGAGATCGGGTATAACTATAGATTGAGCAATGTATGTGCTGGTATCGGAAGAGGTCAGCTCCTGGTGCTCAATGAAAGAGTACAACAACGCCGAGAAGTATATAACTTTTATAGAAGGGAGTTGTCTGACATCAAGGGAATAAGTTTTCAAAATGAAATTGAAGGAGCATTCTCAAACCGATGGCTCACAACGATATTGATTGATCCAACTCAAAGCGGATTCGACCGCGAGCAGTTGCGTTTAGCACTCGAGAAAGAAAATATAGAGAGCAGACCGCTGTGGAAGCCTATGCATCTTCAGCCTGTGTTTAAATCATTCCCTTCTTTTTCTTCTGGTGTTTCTGAAAAGCTCTTTGAATCCGGGTTATGCTTGCCGTCCGGATCGAATCTTACCGTGAAACAATTGTCAGGGATAGTGGCAGTGATTAAAAAACTGTCTGCTATAAGCTAACTCAGGGTTGTGCGAACAATCAGTGTTTAAACTTGTTTTATAGCTCATTTGGTATTATACTATTTGTAGAGATGGTAACTTCTTTAGCGGTATAAACATCCTTGTAAATTTTTATTACTTGGATGGTTCCGCTAACTTTAGATAGAATCAGATACCTGCTACTCTATGAATAAACTTACCTGCTTTAGCGTGGTAATCAGTTTTATACTGATTACCACTTGTTCGCTTGCCCAGACTATAACATCAAATCAGGATGGGCTTTGGAATGATGCATCGACCTGGGCTGGGGGCGTAATTCCGACGACAGCCAACTCCACAGAAATAATTGTCAATCATAACATATCCATACCCAGTGCCTACTCGGTTACTGTAGATGGTATGACTGTGAATGCTGTGGTTACAATTAATACGGGTGGAACCTTAACTATACTATCGGAAGGCAGCCCAGGATTCTCTCAGAACTATATATATGGCACGTTAATTCGACAAGACAACTCAAACTTAACAGGTACTACCGGCAACAATTTAGTCTTCCAGTCAGGATCGGTATATAGTCATCTTTTTACAACCACACAGGGATCGATACCACTTGCTTCGTGGCATGTTAACTCGACGTTACAGGTAGAAGGCTATACTACATTCACAGTAGGGAGTGCAGGAGGTAATTGGTCGCAATCATTTGGCAACGTTGTTTGGAACTGTCCACTGCAGACGGGCACTTTTAACATGAATGGGTTGCTGACTTCTGTAGCAGGTAATTTCAGAGTATTAAGTACAGGTACAGGTGTTTTTCAGATGGCTACTACGCAGAATCCAACCATAGCTATTGGAGGAAATTTAACGGTTGAAGGAACTTCCCGTGTACGCTTGTCAACAACCGGAGCTGCGCCAGGCACCATATATAATGTTACCGGAGATTTTATTTATACTTCAACAAACGCCACAGGTTCAGATCTTACTACTTCTGGTATTTGTACTATAAATATAGGGAGTGACTTCAGCATGAACGCACCTGGAGGCCTTCTTGCTGTTTCAAGAAACGGCACAGATGTTTTAAACATAGCGGGTAATTTCGAACTTATCAGTGGAACATTTTCAGAAGTAGGTGTTGGTAGCGGAAGTATTAATTTCGTTTCACCAGGTGTGGATCATACGTTCTTGAACACAGGCACCATAAGCAATGTCAGCCTATTGAATTATAGTATACCGGCTTCACATTCTTTGCGATTGATAGGAGAGTCCCAAATGATGGGAGGTAACGGAAGCTCCCTGACTGTCAGTGGAACTGTTATCGTTGAATCTGAAAATGCCACCGGAGCGATTGTTACAGGCTCATCAAGTGGTGTGGGCAATATTCGTGTAGCGAATCGTATTTTCAATGCTGGCTCGCGTATAGTATATGGAGGATCAAATCCCCAATTTATAGGAGCAGGGCATACTTCAACTTCAGGTGTTGATACCGAAATCAATAATGCTTCAGGTGTATCAATTGAACTCGGTGCGCCTACCTCATTAACATTAGGAAATGATTTATACGTGACTACAGGAAATTTAAACATTGGCAATGACAATCTGATTGTTCCTGGAAATGTATACCTCACAGGCGGTGACCTGTTATTGAACACAACAACGCTGGAACGGACACTTCAAATCGATGGCGAGATAAGTCTCACAGGAGGAAGTATAAATGTCAACAGTGGTGATGCGGATGCAATCCTGGTTGTTAATGGCACGATCAGCGGATCAAACACAATAGCTTTCAATGGTGATAACAGCAACCTTGAGATTAATGGATCGGGTAGTTTGGGAATGGATTTTCCTCTCCCAGGCGTGACGTCCGTTGAATCCATCTCGGTTGATAGAACGGATGCCACTATAGCTTTCTCAAATGATCTTACCACATTGGATCTGACCGTTGTTAATGGAAGCGTTGATATGAACGCCGCGTTGGTTATTCTGGACGACCTGAACCTTGCCACCGGTACAACACTATATATTGAAGACCACTCCCTTGACTTACAGTCTCAATTTAATAACACACTTTCGGGAGGTGTGATTTCTTCAAGTGCAACTTCATCGGTAACAATTACAGGCACTGGCACCCTAGGTACGCTGTCATTTTCTCCAACAGGCAATGTTTTAGGTACGTTTATTTTGAACAGGTCAACGACTGGAACATTGGTAACATTAGAAAGTCCGCTGACTATATCGAATACCTTTACACTTACAGATGGTATATTTGATAATATATCTGGATTAACATTTGGCAACGGTGCTACGGTTACCAGAAACTCTGCGGCATCCTTTACAGGAACCAGCGCTATTCCTTTAGGAGGCCCCTATAATCTGATATATACCGGTGGTACAATGTCAACAGGCGCTGAGGCGCGTGGTGTGCTCAATGCTGTTACCTGTAATGCTGGTACTATAACACTAACCACTGCATTGAATGCTTCCGGTATATTTACCCTTACATCAGGGACATTTACCAGTGGTGCCAATACAGTTTTGGTTAGTTCGTTGGTGATTTCTGCAGGAACTTTTAATGCACCCAGCTCAACACTGTCACTGTCTGGAGACCTGACGAATAACAGTACATTTAATCGAAACAACGGAACCGTTAATTTTAATGGCACTTCTTCTATACTTGGCACATCCAATCCTTCTTTTCAGAACATCGTTATTAGCGGGACATTGACATCACCTACCACGCTGAATATATATGGTTCTTTCACTAACAATGGTTCCTTTGTGGCGGGTACTAATACAGTGGCTTTCCTGGGAACAGCAGGTGTAACACAAGTGGTTAGCGGAAGCAGTATAACTACTTTTAATAATGCGACTGTAGCAAACACCACGGCCAGTCCTGATCTTCGTATAGAAAACAATCAAAACTTACGGGGTATACTAACGCTGGCAGCCAATGCAACGATGGACGCTGATGGCGCCGCAGATACAGCCGTCTTTACTTTACTTTCCACTGACGATGATCCGTCAGTGGATGCAGCCATTGGCATTCTTTCAGGCACCTCCCAGGTTTTAGGAAGTGTAACGGTACAACGGTATATGTCCATTGAAGGTGGAAGTAATAGTCCAACTTTTAACAACGGAAGAATATACCGGTATATATCTTCACCTGTTCAGAATGCCATTGTTCAGGATATTCAAGGTGAGATCCCGGTTACGGGTTCTTTTACAGGTACGAGTGTTTGCTCCGGATGCGGTACCTTTCAGTCTATGTTTTCGTATAGTGAATTGACCGTCACCGATACAAATGGCGATGGTGTTAATGATTCAAATGATGGCTATCAGGATTTTCCCGTCAATGGTAACAAGGAAGTTTTGGTGACAGGAAAAGGGTATACATTATTTATACGTGGAAATATACCCCCTATATCAACTCGGGGAAATGCTTTATGGGATGTGCGAAATCCAATCAATTCAGGAACCGTTAATTTTTCGCCACTGGTTTCCTATACATCTTCTGGCAATAATGCAAATGACGGTTGGAACTTAGTAGGTAATCCATACCCCTCTATGATCGATTGGGATGCTGCTACAGGCTGGACAAAAACGGGCCTGACAAATACTATATACATGGTTGACAACGCAGTGAGTCCATTTATATATGCAACCTATAACGGCACGATTGGTGTTAACGGAGGAACAAGATATATACCATTAGGGCAGGCTTTCTTCGTGAAGAGTAATGGTGGACCGATTACGTTTAGTGCCGCAGAATCTGTTAAGGCACCAACAGGGCAGGGGACTTTCTTCCGAGAGGAAGCACCAGCCAATGTCTTACGCATTACTTTGCGCCAGGGTACTAACCGTGATGAAACGGCTATTCACTTTCGTGACGATGCTACCGATCAATTTGACGACTATGCTGATGCCTTTAAGCTTCAAAATAATGCTTTGAATCTTTCAAGTTCGCTTGACGATGGTACAAAGATTTCAATTAATTCGATGCCCGCTTTAAGTTGCAATAAAACTATCAGACTTAATGTTGACAATGTGGAAGCAGGTTCCTATAAACTTGATTTTACGGAGATTGAATCGTTCACAAATAATGTTATTATTTCCCTTTCCGATAAATTTACTGGTACCAGCATTGATGTTAATACAGTAAGGAGTTACGAGTTTGCTGTGACTTCCGATCCTAAAAGTTTCGGCTCGGATCGATTCGAAATTACTGTCTCACCTTCCTACACATCAGAATTTTCTTTGTCGACAACGAAGAATAGTTTCTGTAAAGGAGAAGATGTATCCATACACCTGAATAATACTACGTCAGCCTATGACTACGTTGTTACAATCGGAGATGAAGAAGTATCCAGTCAGGCAGGAAACGGAAGTACGCTTGAAATAAGCGTTCCAAAAGAAAAGCTTGTAATTGGCGCCAACATTTTAAAAGTAACAGAGAAGACTTCAAAATGTGAGGTGGTTATCAAAAAGCAGGTAACTTCTCTAAATGTTGAAGAAATTCAACAAGCGAACATCTCAATTGAGGGAGAAAATATATTAGTCTCGAATTTTGAATCAGGAAATACGTGGTACCTGAATGGCACGATTATAGGCGGTGAGAGGCTTTTGAATGTCTATGAATCAGGTGAGTATCAGTTAAAAGTGACGCAGGGTAGCTGCATTACTGTATCAAAACAAGATATCACTATTAAAGGATCAGAATCTGACTTATCTTTGGAAGGCTATCGTATCTACCCTAATCCGGTTTCTTTAGGAACCATGTTAGTTGTGGAAGCCAAAGAATTAAATGCCACTGAGTTACCAGTTGTAAACTCCATGGGCCTTGTGATCGGAAGAATTTTAATGCAACCCAAAGAGGGGTATGGATACATTGGAAAATTTGATTTGACAGAGTTTCCTTCAGGGGTTTACTTTGTTAGTATTAAGAATGAAAATAAAATAAAGATTTTTAAGGTTTTGAGCTTAAAATGATGCGGAGAATAAAATTTACACTTGTCTTACTAGTTATATTTTTTGTAGGAAGTTTCACTCTCGTAGCACAGCCGGGCAACCCGCAGACAACGGATCCTGATGCTGCTGTCCCGATCACAGGTCTTGAATGGTTAATTGCTGGAGGCTGTGTTTTGGGATTAAAAAGATTTTTGGGCTCCAGAAAACTTTCCTCAAAGGAATAGGGGAGTGAAGTCTTTATAGAAGAACTAAAAATTACGCCTTTGTTTCAGGACATCATTAATCGACTCACCTTTCTACCCAGATGGGTTATAATACTTATTGATTTATCGGTGATAGCCTTGTCGTTGGGGTTAGCCTTCTTCATGAGGTTTAATTTCAATGTCAATACGATCGACATGTTCGATCCGTCCTACAGCATTCCGATTGCTTTGTTCATTTCACTTATATCTACTTTGCTGACAAAGTCCTATGCCGGAATTGTAAGGTATACAGGCATACAGGACGCGGTGAGGATTCTATATACTGAATTTTTGAGTTTATCATTTTTGATTATCTTAAACTTGATTTACTTCTACAACGTTGGGAAGAATCTTATTCCATACTCTGTTCTGTTTATCTCCTTCTTTGTTTCTTCGTTACTTCTATATCAATATAGATTAATTGTTAAAAGCGTTTTTAGTTACTATAAGTCAAGCTTCCCTAATAAAATTCCTGTTTTGATTTTTGGTGCAGGCGTGGCTGGCTTTTTAACTAAGCAAGCGATTGAAGCAGACATGACCGGCCAATATAAACTTGTTGCATTTCTGGATGATGATGTTAAAAAGAATCGTAAGGATATTAATGGAACCAAGATATATAGCTATGATAAGTTGCCTGAGCTTGTATTGAAGCATAAAATAAAAAAGATCATTATAGCTGTGAAGGATCTTTCCATCGAGCGAAAAAATGAAATAGTAGATGATGCTTTAAATCACCTCATCCGCGTAAGCTATGTTACATCATTCGACAAGTGGTTAAGAAATGATTGGGATGTAAAAGAAATCCGCGATGTAAACATTGAAGATTTGCTCGGAAGAGAAGTTATCAAACTTGATAATAAGAGCATCGAAACAGAGATAAGCGGTAAAGTTATTTTTATAACAGGAGGTGCAGGATCTATAGGTTCTGAACTCGCTCGCCAAGTGTTGAGCTACAAGCCTCACACACTTGTATTAATTGATCAGGCTGAATCTCCGCTATATGAAATCGAACGGGAGCTTAGAGGCAAAAATCAGCAAACCAAGTTGTTTGTATTTGTTGCCAACGTCTGTAACAAATCAAGAATTTGGAAAATATTCAATGAGTTTAAACCACATACATTATTTCACGCTGCGGCGTATAAGCATGTTCCGCTAATGGAAAGTAATCCTTCCGAGGCTGTATCGGTTAATATATTTGGAACGAAGCTACTTGCAGATCTAGCGGTTGAGTTCAAGGTTCAGAAATTTGTGATGATCTCCACGGATAAGGCGGTAAACCCTACGAATGTCATGGGATGTACAAAGCGTATCGCAGAGATCTATGTACAGTCATTGAACCGTCATCTGGAGAAAACGGGTATGGGCAAGACGTCTTTTGTAACCACCAGGTTTGGAAATGTTTTGGGATCCAACGGCTCAGTTATTCCGATTTTCAAGGAGCAGATAAAAAAGGGAGGTCCCATTACGGTAACCCATCCAGAGATCACCAGGTTCTTTATGACAATTCCGGAAGCATGCGAATTAGTTATTGAAGCCGGTGTTATGGGATATGGTGGAGAGATCTTCATATTTGATATGGGCAAGCCCGTGAAGATTTTTGATTTAGCCCGCAAAATGATAAAGCTTTCGGGTAAAGAATTAAATAAAGATATAGAGATCGTCTTTACCGGATTGCGTGATGGAGAGAAGTTGTACGAGGAACTTTTAAGTGATCAGGAAAATACGATCCCTACACACCATGAGAAGATTCTAAAGGCAAAAGTATCGGAGTATCAATATGATGAAGTTTGTCGAAACCTTGATTTGCTGGAAGAGTTTATAGACGATAAAAATGAGCACAAAATGGTAACGCTTATGAAGGAAGTTGTTCCTGAATATAAAAGTAGTTACTCGAGGTTTGAAGCTCTTGACATCGCTCACTGAGGCATCTCACTCACGCATCATATATAATTGCATGTCTTTAGAAGGATAGTTTTCTATCGTTGGTATCCACTGCTACGAAGACGTAAAAATTCTCCAATTCGAGTATAAATGAAAAAAGTGTAGCGGCTAAATAGTCACTACACTTTTTTCATTTATATCGCTAAAGTAATTATGGCCTGTTGTAATAATACTTTCTCTTCTTGTTATATAGCTTCCGCTGAGAATTATTGAACAACTCTTTTCGTATATAGTATTGGACAGTGATATTTGCCAGGAAATATCCATCATTCTTTTTCGGATTACCTCTTACTCCTGCTTGAGTCGGATTAGCGGGCTGGGTTCCGATCTCTACTCTTCGATCAGAAAGCGCTCTGGATAGATCACTCTTTAAAGTTGAAGCGTCAGGATAACGCCTTACACTAACATCATCCATGTAATCGGTAAATGTTATTCTGTAACCGCCATCTACTAAGAGGTTGAAAAAAGGATCTAATTTAATCCTAACTCCTAAACCAACCGGAATGACAGGTGTAATCCTGCTGTATTTCTTGCCCTCTGTTTCCAAAGGAGCAAGTGCATATTTCTTACCCTGATATTCAGCCTTTGGATTGAAGTAAAGAAGCCCTATACCTGCAAACGCATGAAGGTTTAGCTTGGATCGTTGATAAAACCTAAGTCCCATGGGACTTAAATTCACAACACCAAGCGCGCTTAATTCGATATTGTTTGAGGTAAAGGAGAGGTTTCTTTCTTGTCTATCATCATCTGCTTTTGAGTCATCTCCAGATACCTGAAAGAAAGTTAAATTGGCCCGAACGCTGATTCGACTATGAACATAGTACTCAGCATTGGCGGCAATATTGAATTTCAATATTCCAAACTCTCCTGGATTAACCATCTCACCATAATAGTTGGCAGTTCCAGAACCCAATCCAACCAAGAAGTTTCTGTTCTTTCTTACCGCATAGAAACTTTGAGCATCGGCACATTGAAGCCCAACACCAGTAATGAAAGAAGAAATAACGAGGAGTCTTTTAATTGATCGCATTACGGTCAAAGTTTATACAATATAGGAAATTTGCGAAGTAATGGAAATTCCTATGCCAATACCTCCTTTACTCGTTGTGCTGCGTCTTTTAACAGTATAGCCGAGAACACTTTCAATCCTGATTGCTCTATAATTTTAGCTCCTTCTTCTGCATTTGTTCCTTGCAGACGGACAATGATTGGAACTTTGATGTCGCCAATCTTTTTGTATGCTTCCACTACGCCATTGGCTACACGGTCACAACGAACAATACCCCCGAAAATATTAATGAGTATAGCTTTTACATTCGGATCTTTAAGGATAATTCTGAAACCAGCTTCTACCGTTTCAGCGTTTGCTCCACCACCCACGTCAAGGAAGTTTGCGGGCTCACCGCCAGAGATCTTAATGATGTCCATCGTAGCCATTGCCAAGCCAGCTCCATTTACCATACAGCCAACGTTGCCGTCAAGCTTCACATAGTTCAAACCTGCTTTGCCTGCTTCTACTTCCAATGGATCTTCTTCTGTGATGTCACGCAACTCTGCCAGATCTTTATGACGATATAATGCGTTGTCATCTAAATTTACTTTGGCATCAACAGCCAGTATTTTATTATCAGATGTTCTTAATAAAGGGTTGATCTCAAACATCGATGCATCCAATCCTAAGTATGCATTATAAAGTGAGTGAATAAATTTCACACCTTCTTTGAAAGCATTTCCTTCCCATCCCAATGCGAAAGCGAGCTTGCGCGCCTGGAAAGGTTGTAAGCCTAGCTCTGCGTCAATCCATTCTTTTATAATTTTTTCAGGATGATTTTCGGCTACTTCTTCAATGTTCATTCCACCTTCGGTAGACGCCATAATTACAGGGCAACCTTTTGAGCGATCCAACAGAATGCTCATATAGTATTCCTTTGGTTCTACTTCGCCTGGATAGTATACATCTTCAGCGATCAATACCTTGTTTACTTTTTTACCTTCAGGTCCGGTTTGAATTGTTATCAGTGTACCGCCCAAGATAGCTTTTACTTTTTCAGGAACTTCATTTATACCTTTTGCAAGAACAACGCCTCGTGAGCCTGTTTCTTTAACTGTACCTTTTCCACGACCACCTGCATGTATCTGAGATTTAATTACAAACCACTTCGTGCCGGTCTCTGCTTGTAATTCTTTTGCAGCAATGATTGCATTGTCAGGAGTATCTGCTACAATGCCCCGTTGAACGGCCACACCATATTTCTTCAGAATTTCTTTCCCTTGGTATTCGTGAATGTTCATTGATTTTTTGTTTTGGGCGAAACTAGCGTATTTAAAGCTTTATTTCAAAGGAATCTATATAATTAGCGATGTTAAGAGCTATACAGGTTGAAAAATCCTACGGTCAGCTGCAGGTGCTGAAGGGAGTAGATCTAGAAGTCCATCAAGGAGAAGTAGTTGCCATTGTTGGCGCCTCTGGTGCTGGCAAGAGTACTTTGCTACATATTCTGGGGACGCTTGATATACCCGACAAGGGACAAGTCTTCATTCACGACAAGAATGTTTTTTCGCAGTCGTCCAGGAACCTGGCGGCCTTCCGGAATAAATCCATCGGATTTGTTTTTCAATTCCATAACCTGCTGCCGGAATTTTCTGCGCTTGAAAATGTACTTATACCTGGATTGATTGCGAGCACCTCCGATGAACGAGCGCTCCGAAAACGCGCAGAAGATTTATTGGTAATGCTGGGACTCGGTTCACGGATAAACCATAAACCTTCTGAACTTTCAGGAGGGGAGCAGCAACGAACTGCTGTAGCCAGGGCACTTATCAATTCACCAGCTATTATACTCGCGGATGAACCAAGCGGAAATCTGGATTCAAAAAATGCGCTGGAACTTCATTCCCTTTTCTTTCAACTGCGCAAGGATCTAAAGCAAACATTTATCATTGTTACTCACAATGAAGAATTATCGAAGATGGCGGATAGGAGAATTGAGATAAAGGATGGAATTGTAAAACAGTAAAGAACGAGGATCGGATAAGACGGGAAAGTATATAAATAAAGAAAGAGAAAGCCCCTCACAACCAAACCCCCAGTTCGTGGCTTTCTCCTTCAACCTAAAAGCAGACAGGTTAGGAGTAGACTGCTTATTTCTTTGTTGGATTGATAATACAAATGTATAACAGCGGAACAAACTGATTCTTGCAGAGAAAGGAAAGATGGCAGAAGTGTAAGGTGAATGATAATTCTGCAGAAATACCGATTATATAGTATAGAATTTTAAAGTTGCAGGCCGTAATCTTACAGCTAACCTACTTCAAGGTGGTGCTTAAAGAAATAATTTAATGAGCTAAAATTTCAGTTTGAACATCTTCTGCTTCCATTAAGCCTTGGTCGTTGATATTGAGAAGCTTGACGTGTTTCAACTCATTGATCAAGATAGGATCATACTTCGCTGAAACGCGAATATAGTTCTCCGTAAACCCATGCATCATTCCATTCTCGATATCATTTTCAAACAGCACAGTTGAGTTCCTGCCGAGGTTTTCTTCGTAAAACTTTCTCCGTTTTTTATCCGAAAGTATATGGAGCATTTTAGAACGATCAGATCGCTGGTTTCCAGGCACAGTGCCTGCCATAGAGGCAGCAGGTGTATTCTCGCGCTCTGAATATGTAAATACGTGGAGGTAGGAGATGTCTAGTTCATTTAGAAATTTATAGGTCTCCAGAAAATCTTCCTGAGTTTCGCCTGGAAATCCTACAATCACATCAACACCTATACAACAATGTGGCATAAGCGCTTTAATCTTTGCAACACGCTCTATATATAGTTCGCGCAGATATCTTCTGCGCATAAGCTTCAGAATTTTGTTAGACCCTGATTGTAAGGGTATATGAAAGTGCGGAACGAATCTTTTGGATTGTGCTACAAATTCAATGATATCATCTGTTAAGAGATTCGGTTCTATCGAAGATATGCGAAAGCGATCAATGCCCTCAATGTTATCAAGTGCTTTTATCAGATCTATAAAACGCTCAACGCGCTGTCCTTGTTGAATACCGAAATCTCCGGTGTTCACACCAGTCAATACGATCTCCCGAACATCGGTCTTCGCTATATCTTGTGCTGTTGAAAATATATTTTCAATACTATCACTGCGACTGCTTCCTCTGGCTAAAGGTATAGTACAGAACGTGCAAGAGTAGTCGCATCCATCCTGTACTTTAAGGAAGGTGCGTGTACGATCATTGATCGAGTAGGAGGTGTTGAACTTGGTGGCCTGGTCAACTTCAGAGGCGAAAACTTCTGGCTGTGGTTTTCTAACGAAGCCATCCAGTAATTCAACGAGTCTGAATTTCTCCGCAGCTCCCAGCACTGCGTCTACACCAGGAATTTCAGAAATCTCTTTTGGTTTTAATTGAGCATAGCAGCCGATGATGGCCACGTATGCATCGGGAGAAATGCCTCGTGCTTCGCGTACAATCTTGTGACATTTCTTGTCGGCATTTTCAGTAACCGAACAAGTATTGATTATGAAAATATCAGGAGTATCGGTAAAATCGACCTTCTTATAGCCTTTTTCTTCGAATGCCCTTGAAATAGTGGATGTCTCTGAATAATTCAGCTTGCAGCCCAGTGTATAAAAAGCAACTTTTTTCATGATCAAGCTGCAAAGATAGAAAATGTAAAGTGTTTAGGTGTTTACGTTGCTGGTAAAAATAGATTGCTCCAAAAACGTAAACACCTATGATTATTAAACACTTAGCAGGTATTCTTCAACACCTTTGATTTTTTTATCTAACTGTTGATCAACTTTTTCGAATTCATCGCGAGATGCTAAAGGAGCATTCACGCTTATGTAGAATTTTATTTTAGGTTCGGTTCCGGATGGGCGCACCGAAACTTTAGTGCCATCTTCAAGATAGAATTGAAGTACATCTGACTTTGGAAATTCCAGATCACTTTCCTTGCCGGTCAGCAAATCTTTTTCCTTCAAGAGTTTATAGTCTAACAGACGAACAACGCGACTGCCGATGATTTCTGCTGGAGGGTTGTTTCTGAATTTCTCCATCATCGCTTTGATCTCCTGCTCTCCCTGCTGTCCTTTTTTAGTTACGTTAAGAAGGCCTTCTTTATAGTATGCGAACTCTACATACATATCGATAAGCCAGTCGTACATAGACTTACCTTCATCGCTAGCACTTGCCGCCATCGCAGCAAAAAATGCGCACGATGAAACTGCATCTTTATCGCGAACAAAATCTCCGGCCATGTAGCCATAGCTTTCTTCACCAGCAGCAACGAACTTCTTCTTGCCATCGAACTTGCCCATCAACTCTGCTATATACTTGAATCCCGTAAGGGTGTTATAGCACTCTACGCCAAACTTGGCGGCCATGGTATCGATCAGTTCTGATGTAACAATCGTTTTGGCGATATAGGCGTTGTTCGTTTCTTTCAGGTTTTTCATGATGAAGTACATCATCAGACTAAACGCCTGGTTGCCATTCAAAAGAATGAACTCACCATTGGATTTACGCACGCCCATTCCAACACGATCCGTATCCGGATCAGTAGCCATTACCATGGTGGCATTTACGTCCTTCCCTTTTTTAATGACCAATTCCATCGCAGAAGGTTCTTCCGGATTCGGAGACTTAACGGTTGGAAAATCTCCATCCGGTTCTTCTTGTTCTTTTACGACATGAATGTTGGTGAAACCGATTTGCTTCAAACACTCGGGCACCATCGTTATACCGGCACCATGCAGGCTTGAGTATACCAGTGGAATGTTTTTATGTTTAGCGATCACCTCGTGGTTGGGGATGATCTTCTTTACTTCTTCGTAGTAAGCTTGCTCAACTTCTTCATCAATAAGATGAATGTTCGCCAGTGTAGGTTTGAACTTCACCTGGTCGAATGATGTGATGGCTTTTACTTCTTCGATGATGTTTTTATCGTGAGGTGGTACAACCTGGGCTCCGTCATTCCAGTATGCTTTATACCCATTATATTCTTTCGGATTATGAGAAGCGGTTATCACCACACCTGAATCACATTTCAAATAACGAATGGCAAACGAAAGCAGGGGAGTGGGGCGAAGTTCATCGAACATATATACCTTGATGCCGTTAGCAGAAAAAACTCCCGCCACAATTTCGGCAAAGTAACCGCTGTTGTTCCGGCTGTCATGCGCGATGGCAATGCTGATTGGTTTGCCCGGAAATGTTTTATTCAGATAGTTTGCCAGTCCCTGAGTAGCCACGCCAACGGTATACTTGTTCATGCAGTTAGAACCAACACCCATTATACCACGAAGTCCACCGGTACCAAATTCGAGCTCTTTATAAAAACTATCGATTAATTCTTTGGGGTCCTGTTTTGCCAACAGGGCTTTGATTTCAGCTTTGGTTGTATTGTCAATAGCGCGACTGTTAAGCCAGGTCTCTGCTTTTTCCTGCACGTTTTGAAGTAACTCACTCATGATCTTTTTTAGTAAGGGCGTAAATTTATCACAAGTTTTTACAGACGCGATGTGTTTCCTCACTCATTTTTCAATTTCCTGACCAGCGGCAAGAAGTCTAAAAGTTTTGGAATCGTTATCAAGTTGCAATCCCCATCGGTGTAGCAACGGATGTTCCAGTGACTTCTCTCTATACTCATCAGGCGACATAATGGGTACGCCATAGATGATCGGGTAATACCGATTACACTGGGTGCAGGTTAAGATACCTTCCAGGATCGTATCCTGTTCCTGTTTAAAGATCTTAAGCTCAAGGTCGTGTTTGTCGAAAGGGCAGGCGAGTTTTTGGAGCAGCGAAGTTTTCATGTAAGTAATGGATGTATATAGTTATACTTATAGATTGATAAAGGGGAATTTACTTTGACTTCAATTCAAGCTTGAAGTCGCGCGCTGCCTGTGCAGGATCATCTGCTTTAAGGATGGCCGAGATCACAGCAACGCCATTGATACCGAGTGGCAATAGATCTTTAATTAAGTCTGGCGTTATACCTCCGGAGACAAATATAGGAGCCGAGGTTTTTTGTCTCGTCTCCCGAACGACTTCGGGGCGAACGATCTCACATGTTCCGGCAGATGCGGATGGAAACATGGAACAGAATGAAAGATAGTCCGCATGGTCGATGCCCCACTGAATACGTTCTGCATCATTACCACAGGTTATGCCGGTCAAAAATGGTCGATCGATTTCTTGCCGGATTGATGCCCAGTTTAATGGAGCGCTATCAAAGTGCACACCATCCAGCATTGTATTCTTTAGCCACTGCCATTCTTCGTTGATGAATACCGGTACATTGTATTCATGGGCAACGACTACAATAGTATCGATGAATGCTTTTTGATCCTGATGTTCTTGCCAGTGATTCCAGATTTGCAGTACATCTATGCCTCCCGCAAGGGCAGCTTTAACTTTTGGAAGAACAGCATTAACACCCTCTGCTGCATTGACTACCAGATACACTCCTCCCTTAATTTGGTGTTGAACTTTAGATTTAACTTGAAACCCCATAATCTACTCACAATCAATTTTATAATATCGATCTATACATTACTTCAATCCCTTGCTCAGGGAATCAAAGAATGCATTCCAGTAAGGATCAGCACCGGGATGCTGCAGCGGGCGGGTACCCTGTGAGTTGTGAAGGATCAAGCCCTCCGAAGGTTCTGTTACCTTGCCAATGATAGTCGCTTTTATGTTAGCGCTTCGCAGATGTTCGAGCAATAAAGGTGCTTTATCTGCTTTCGCGGTGATGATCATGGAGCCGGCTCCAACGCAGTACATCGGGTCAATCTTAAACAGATCGCCTATTTTTTTCTGGACTTCACCAACCGGTATGGCATCTTCTTCAACCACAATACCGCATCCGGAAGCATGCGCGAGTTCAAAGATTGCACCGAGTACACCGCCTTCCGTAACATCATGCATAGCGGAAATAGCATTTATATGACGATGAAATTCTCCGGCAGCGAGACCCGCTTCAACAGAACTCGTTTCATAAAACAACGCGGATGCTTGTTGTTGAACAGATGAACCATACGCCTCCTTTACCGTCTCCGGAAAACTTAAAGCAAGAATAGAGGTCGCGATTAACGCGCACTCTTTTGTCATGATCAACAGATCGCCTGGTTGCGCACCCTTGCTGGTAATGATCTGTTCGCCCGCAGCGATTGTGATCATGGTGCCGCCTCCGGCTATGGTGGAATTGATTCCTTCGAAACGACCTGTATGGCCTCCCGTGATGGCGATACCAAGTCGCAAACAAAACTCATGAATGTATTTCCAGTATTGCTCAAATTCGTGTACCCCAAGCGTTGCTGGAAGGTTTAAAGTAAACTGTGCATACTGCGGAGCAAAGCCAGTGGTAGCCATATCATTCGCCATCAATTGAACCGATAGCCACGCAGATTCGCGCAGGCCGAGTGTCGGGATCAGTGAAAGCGGATCACTCGTCATCGCCATCGCCAGTCCGTTGGGTAACGTAACAATCGCGACATCCACTCCGTACTCCGGCCCCACGACTACTTCACTGCGTGTAGCGCCACAGAACGGAAATACTTTCTCTTTGAAAAAGCGATTTTGAATTTTTCCGGTGTCCGGGAAATCAGATTCCATAGATAGATGTGTTGAGTAAATGTTCTAAGAATTGATCTTCACGTATAGCCCGAAGAAATCTCCGTAAGGCACTTTCCATTGTTGAACCGGGAACCATTCAGGAAGTCCTGTGCAATTCCATTCAAGTGTATAGTCTCTTCCGCGCAGCGCCTCTTCAATAATTTTTGTGAGCGTTGCCGGTGTATAAAAGGTGGCTGTTACGTAAAAAGGATTTTTACCAAAGAACTGCTGTACTCGTCTGCGGACTATCTTCGGAGAATTCCGGTTCATCATGCCGAACACTATTCCATGTTTACCAACCCGTGCAGCTTCACGAATTACCTTCACAGGATCTTTATAGTATTCGAAAGTGGTAATAAAGGCAACAGCATCGAACATGTTGTCTTTGAAGGGCATATAGTGCGAATCAGCAAGTACAAGATCA
Organism: uncultured Bacteroides sp.; assembly: GCA_902168185.1. Classification (GTDB taxonomy): domain Bacteria; phylum Bacteroidota; class Bacteroidia; order Cytophagales; family Cyclobacteriaceae; genus Ohtaekwangia. The sequence continues at coordinate 199,891 of CABHOV010000040.1, read as the reverse complement.
CCCTTGAATAATTGTACACCCTGTCCTAACATGAAAGGAGAGAGGTCGCCTCCGGTTGCTTCAATCCCTATATCTTTCCACCACCGCGTGAAGCGTGTCGTACCACAGCCAAACTCAAGAAGGGTTTCTATACGTTCATCGTTCTTGATAAGATCAGCGATGATTTTCTTCTGCCAGATTTCCGCTCGCTTGTAGCGGCCTTCATACCAGAGTTCGTAGGTATCGGTGTGTTCGCGGTTGAAGAACCACTCTTTACGATTCTGCCATGATCGAAGGTTCTGCGTGACAAGGTTGAAAGACATAATTATCAGTTTAATGAAAATAAAAAAGCCGCATCCAAAAGGAATGCGGCTCAATATCTTATACCCTTAGCAGTAAAATCGAAGCTTGCATTCCCTTCGCTGGTACTAACCAGAATCAGGTTCCCCGGGTATAATCTCAGCTGTTTTTCACAGCACCCCGATGCGTTTATGTGTGCAAATGAAAGGCATAATGAAATCATATGCAAGAAGCTGGTGGGCACATTTTAAGTCATTCTTCTTCGCATCCTAAATCAAAAGGACTTTTGGTTGTTAAAAATGATGGTGGTTAATTGCGCCAAATTTGAAAGACGTATGATGTTTAAGCTGTTTCGTGCGGTGTGGTTTTTTTCGTTGCTAGGGTTATTAGGAGCCTTGTTATATGTGTATGCCGACCTTCCCGAAAATGTGATTGTGCGGCAGGAGGGAATCGAAACCGTTTTACTGGAGCGGGATATTTTCTTCTATATTGTGCTGGGATTGGTCACGATCGTCAACGTACTGGTGTTCATAGTCTCTGCTTTTTTTAAGCAGGAGCAATCTTTCAAGGCTTGGTTCAGTGGATTGATCGTTACCCTCAATTTATTTTTTATAGTGGGATTATTCCTGATCAATGCCTATAACAGCGATGAGCGTTTTGATTTCAGCCGCATCGGTTTTGTTATTTATGGAAGTGTTGGCTTGATCGTGATATGGGCGATAAGCTGGCCGTTTATTAAGTTTTTTACAAACAAAAAATCTAATTGATCAATTTAATTTGATCACATTTATAGTCTGTAATTCAGATGTTTAAGTTGGTTTATCTTATTCATTTTTATAGTTAAAGTTTTTATTGAATTACTTGAAGTGATTTTAAAATTCATTTTATTAGATGCTTATAGATTTTTGCTGAGGCGCCCGAAGCGCGATTTTTTTTGCTTCAGGACTTTACCACACAGCAGATTTTTTAAACTTTGAACTTGAATTTTTTGATCTTCAATTTTCTGAACACTAAATCCTTTTCGTGCTATGGCAAAATCGGAGAAAGAGTCCTCTATTTTTACCTATGATGAGTCCAGTATCAAGTCGCTTGACTGGCGTGAACACATTCGCTTACGTCCTGGTATGTATATCGGTAAACTCGGTGATGGTTCATCGAAGGACGATGGTATCTATGTATTGGTAAAAGAAGTAGTCGATAACTGTATCGATGAACACATGATGGGCTATGGAAAGAACATCGATGTACATATAACGGAATCCAAAGTTACGGTGCGCGACTACGGGCGTGGTATACCGTTGGGTAAAGTGGTGGATGTTGTTTCCAAGATCAACACCGGTGCGAAGTATGATTCAGGTGCCTTCCAGAAGTCTGTTGGTTTGAATGGTGTCGGTACAAAAGCAGTGAATGCTTTGTCGAGTCACTTCAAAGTTCAGGCGTTTCGCGAAGGGCAGCAGAAGACTGCTGAGTTCAAGAAGGGAGTTTTGGTAAATGACCCGAAGCCCGGAAAGACGGATGAACGCAACGGTACGTATGTTGAGTTCGAGCCGGATAGCACGATGTTCAAAAACTATCACTTCATTCCGGAATACCTGGATGACCTGATGTGGAACTACGCGTTTTTGAATGCGGGCCTTACCATCAATTACAACGGACAAAAGTTTTTCTCCAAGGATGGCTTGCTGGATCTTTTAAGACAAAAGTCTGATCCAGATGATTTGCGTTATCCGATCATTCACCTGAAAGGAAAAGAGATTGAAGTCGCCCTTACGCACGGCAATCAGTATGGTGAAGAATACTATTCATTTGTTAACGGACAGAACACAACACAAGGTGGTACTCACCTGGCCGCTTTCCGCGAAGGCGTTGTAAAAGGTGTTCGTGAGTTTTATAAATCAGATTTTGATGCCGCGGATATCCGCGCCAGTATAATTGGAGCGGTAGCCATTCGTGTACAGGAGCCGGTGTTTGAGTCTCAGACAAAAACCAAATTAGGTTCTATCTATACCTCCCCGGAAGGAGGGCAGCCTATTAAAAGTTTTGTTGGCGACTTTGTTGCCAAAGAACTGGAGATATACCTCAATACAAATCCGATTGCTGCCGAAGCTTTAAAGAAACGTATTCAACAATCCGAGCGTGAGCGTAAGGAAATAGCCGGTATCAAAAAGCTGGCAAATGAGCGCGCGAAAAAAGCGAACCTGCACAACCGTAAGCTTCGTGATTGCCGGTATCATTTCGATGAAAAAAATCCGAAGGGTGCAGACTGTATGATCTTCATCACCGAGGGAGATTCTGCGAGTGGTTCCATTACAAAATCACGTGATGTAGAAACACAGGCCGTATTCAGCTTGCGTGGTAAACCACTGAACTGTTATGGACTAACCAAGAAAGTCGTTTACGAGAATGAAGAGTTCAACCTGCTGCAACATGCGTTGAACATTGAAGATGGTCTGGATGGTTTGCGCTATAACAAAGTAATTATCTCTACCGATGCCGATGTGGATGGTATGCACATCCGGTTATTGTTGATGACATTCTTCCTTCAGTTCTTCCCCGATTTAGTAAAGGCAGGTCACGTGTTCATCCTGGAGACACCACTCTTCCGGGTACGGAATAAAAAAGAAACGATCTATTGCTATAGCGAAGAAGAAAAACAAAACGCGGTTAGAAAACTCGGAAGCAAACCAGAGATCACACGCTTCAAAGGTTTAGGAGAGATATCTCCCGATGAGTTCGGAAGATTTATAGGAGAGAACATCCGCCTGCAGCCCGTGTTGCTACACAAGGATAGTCATCTTCAGAAGATACTTGAATTTTATATGGGTAAAAACTCTCCGACCCGTCAGGATTTTATCATCGAAAACCTTCGTGTTGAACTTGATAAAGTGGAGGCAAGTGCCGAGAAAACGGAAGAGGAAGAAGTAGAGGCATAGAAGTTCAGTAAGCTCTTGCAGTATATAGGTGAGAGAAACCAAAAAGCATTTTTGAAGTTATATTTTTTAATCGGTCATGAGTAAGAAAGAAAACCCGAAAGCAAATCAGGACAACGAGTCGAACGAAGAGAAACCCAACGGTACCGGTGGGGGTGAAGATGTTATTCACTCCATTGCTATTGATGGTTTATATCAGACTTGGTTCCTGGATTATGCGTCTTATGTAATTCTGGAGCGCGCAGTGCCTCGCCTGGAAGACGGGTTCAAACCCGTGCAGCGCAGGATCATGCATTCGCTGAAAGAAATGGATGATGGTCGCTTCAATAAAGTGGCAAATGTTATTGGTAACACTATGCAGTTTCACCCGCACGGTGATGCTTCTATTGGTGATGCGATCGTTAATATAGGACAGAAGGATCTTCTTATTGAAACGCAGGGTAACTGGGGAGATATACGTACGGGAGATGGTGCAGCAGCACCGCGTTACATTGAAGCTCGTCTTTCCAAGTTTGCATTGGATGTTGTTTACAACGCACAGACTACTGAATGGCAACTTTCGTATGATGGTCGTAAGCGTGAACCGGTAACACTTCCTGTAAAATTTCCACTGCTGTTATCACAAGGTGTCGAAGGAATTGCCGTAGGTCTATCTACCAAAATCCTTCCTCATAATTTCATTGAACTTATCAAGGCATCGATTGATATATTGAAAGGTAAGAACCCGAAGATATATCCTGATTTTCCAACCGGAGGTATAGCTGACTTCTCAGACTATAACCAGGGATTGCGTGGAAGTAAAATCAAGGTGAGAGCCAAGATCGAAATAGTAGATAAGAAAACACTGGCCATTAAAGAGATTCCTTTCTCAACGACAACTACTTCGTTGATGGAGTCAATCGTGAAGGCGAGTGAGAAAGGACAGATCAAAGTAAAGCAGGTTATAGATAACACGGCACAGTTTGTCGAGATCCAGCTTCATCTTCAGCCAGGTCAATCTCCTGAAGTAGCGATCGATGCACTATATGCTTTCACAGATTGTGAGATTTCTATTTCTCCGAATGCTTGCGTTATTATAGATGACAAGCCGAAGTTCTTACCGGTTAACCAGATCCTGAAGTATAACACGGATCAGACTGTTCAACTTTTGAAACAAGAGTTGGAGATCAGACGACAAGAGTTGATGGAGAAAATTCTGTTCTCATCTCTTGAAAAGATATTCATTGAGAACAGAATTTACCGCGACATTGAAGAAGCTGAAAGCTGGGAAGAAGTTATCGCGACTATCGATAAAGGACTGAAGCCTCATAAGAAGAAATTCTATCGTGAGATTACAACCGAAGATATCGTTCGTCTTACAGAGATCAGAATTAAACGTATCTCTAAATTCGATTCGTTCAAGGCAGATGAGATGCTTCGCGATCTCCAGAAAGAACTGAAGGAAACCGAGCATCATCTCAAAAACCTGATCGACTATGCTATTGCTTATTTCCAAAGACTGTTGGAAAAATATGGCAAAGGCCGTGAACGGAAAACAGAGATCAAGAGCTTCCAATCGGTTACAGCTGTGGAAGTTATTGCGAACAACCAGAAGCTATATGTAAACCGTACCGATGGTTTTATAGGCTATAGCCTGAAGAAGGACGAGTATATTTGTGATTGCTCTGATCTGGATGATGTTATCGTGATCCGCAAGGATGGCAAAGCAAGAATCTCCCGGATTCAGGAAAAAGTCTTTATGGGTAAAGATATACTATACGTGGGTATCTGGAAGAAAGGGGATGATCGCATGGTATTCAATGTGATATACTCTGACGGTAAGGGAGGCAAGAGCTTCGCGAAGCGTTTCAATATCCCAGGTGTAACCCGCGATAAAGAATATGATCTGACTCAAGGAAATCCGAACTCGAAGATTTTATACGTCAGCGGAAATCCAAACGGTGAAGCTGAAAAAGTAGAAGTAAAACTTTCGCAGTCCAGCACAGCGCGCAAGAAGATCTTTACGTACGACTTCGCGGAGTTGGAGATAAAAGGAAGAAGCTCAAGAGGAAATATCATCACACCATATCCGGTTCGGAAAGTAGATTTCCTGAAAGCCGGTGGATCAACACTTAGCAAACTCGATCTGTGGTTTGATGAAGATGCAGGCCGCTTGAATAAAGACAAGCGCGGACGCTATATTGGTAAGTTTGATGTTGATGACAAGATCATCACCTTCTATCGTAACGGATCGTACAAGATCACAAACTTTGAACTCACCAATCGCTTTGATCCTGAAAAGACTTTGCGCGTGGAGAAGTTTAGTCCTGAGAAAGCAATCTCTGCGGTATATGTAGATGGCGAGAGCAAGCAGTATATGGTGAAGCGTTTCCTTATTGAAACCACTACACTTGATAAAGAATTTGGATTTATATCAGAAGGTATAGGGTCACGTCTGGTAGCGGTAACAACTTCAGAAACACCAGAGGTGGAAATAGAAGTTGTAAAGGCGAAAGACAAACCTAAAACAACGGAGGTCATAAACCTGGAGGAAGTTGTCGATGTCAAAGGCTGGAAAGCTGTTGGTAACAAACTTTCTCAATACAAGGTAACGAAGGTTAAACTTGTTCAGGAAGAAGAAACCGGACTTGAAGAAGGTGATGACGAAAATACGTTAGTCGAGACTACTGATACCGATCAGTCGTCAAAAAAAAAATTGAGTTCGAACCTGAAATCATCGAAGAAGACGGGCAAGTCAGTCTCTTTGGCGAGCCCGAAAAAGCAAGCCAAGAAGACAGTCAAAGCCAAGCCCCAAGCCACCAGCAAAAAAGTGAGCCCACCAAAAAAATCCAAGTCGAGCAGCAAGCCCTCTTCGGTGAAGAAAGCAGCAAAAGCTCCGGCCAAAAAGGTGAAGCCAGCAAAGAAGAAGAAGAAGAGGTAAGGGGAGAAGATGAGAAGTCAGAAAAAAGAGACACGCCGTCAGGCGGAACTCTCAATCCTGGCACCACCATCGAGTTCGATGTTTGATTTTTAAAAAGTATAGATATAGTATAAAAAAAGAAGAGGTCAACCGACCTCTTCTTTTTTTTGCTTGACCTTGACGCAGAAGTGCGCAGATAGAATATTTACGGCTATAGTCTTTTCTCGACAAGCTCCGCGACAGTTTCTCCAATGGAGAGTGAAGATGTAGCAGCAGGAGAGGGAGCGTTGCAAACATTGATCGCCTTCTTTTCTTCCAGGATCATGAAGTCGTCCAGTAGCCCACCCGTTTTGTCGCATGCCTGTGCACGAACACCTGCACCGCCTTCGATCAGGTCATCTTCTTTTATTTCGGGTAACAACTTTTGAAGGGCCTCGGTAAATGCAGCCTTCGAATACGAACGATACATTTCTCCAACGCCTGTGCGCCAGTACTTCGATACAATTTTACGGAAGCCAGGCCAAGCTAATGTCTCACCAAGTTCAGCAAGGTTGATATCTGTTTTTTTATACCCTTCTCTTTTAAAAGCAAGCACCGCGTTAGGTCCACATTCAACACCACCACCGACCATCGTGGTAAAGTGTACTCCGAGAAATGGGAAGTTCGGATCCGGCACCGGGTATATCAACGTCTTCACCAGGTATTCTTTTTCTTTCTTCAGTTTATAATATTCTCCCCGGAAGGGAATAATCTTTACGTTTACGTTCGAAGAAGTAAGTCGTGCAATCTTATCAGAATATAGACCTGCACAGTTCACTACCAGCTTCCCGCTATAGGTAGTGTTCTCTGTAACCACTTCAACCTTCTCTGTGTGGAAGTGAATATCAACAACCTTCTCGCCCAATTTTATTTCACCACCTTGCTGCTGGAATACTGCAGCATACTTTTCGGCAACAACTCTATAATCAACAATACCGGTTTGAGGTACATATATACCGGCTATACCAGCTACATGCGGTTCATGTTCTTTCAACTCGGAAGCCGTAAGCATTTTAAGATTCTGCAATCCATTTTGCTGCCCGCGGTCGAATATGTTTTTCAGTAATGGAAGTTCATGCTCATCTGTAGCCACGATAACTTTACCACAGATGTTGTGCGGGACATCGTACTTTTTACAGAAGTCGAGCAACAGGTTATAACCATGGATACAGTTCCTCGCTTTCAAACTCCCGGGTTTATAGTATATACCCGAGTGGATAACGTTACTGTTGTTACCGGTCTGATGATTCGCGACTACATTTTCTTTCTCAAGAAGAATGACTTTAAGGTCCGGGTTACGGTTGATAAGCTGTAAAGCTGTGGCGAGCCCGACTGCTCCGCCTCCGATTACAATAACATCGTACTGCACGTTGACTATATATTTTTGCCTCGAAGCTAACGATTAAATTTGATTCTCTACACGACTTGAAACTGCTGTTCAACGTGTCTTTAAAAAAGAAAAGCCCCGGTTTAGCGGGGCTTTTCTCTATCCTTTTACAATTCTATTTTTTCTTCTTTGCGAATTTCTTCGCTGCTTTTTTAGGTAACTTTTTAACAGCCTTCTTCGCTGTTGCTGTTACTTTTTTAAGGGGCTTCTTGGCTCCTTTTTTAGCAACTACTTTCTTCACAGGCTTCGCTGCTTTTTTAGGAGCGGCTTTCTTGGCTACTGCTTTCTTAACCACTTTTTTAGGCGCGGCCTTTTTAGCAACTACTTTCTTTGCAGCTTTTTTAGGAGCAGCCTTTTTCGCTGTTGTTGTCTTCACTGCTTTCTTAGGGGCCGCTTTTTTAGCAACAACTTTCTTAGCCGCCTTCTTTGCAGGAGCACTGCTCGTCTTGTCTGCAGCGATAAGCTTGCTGATCGTTTTAACAGCAGGAGGAAGGGAAGTAGTTTTTACAACTTTAGCAGCAGGAGCTGGTTTCGCAGCGACAGGTTGCTTCTTCTCGTCAGCAAATTTCTTTGCCATCAGGTTAAGTGCAGACCCGGCTTTGAACCACTCGATCTGACCAGCGTTGTAAGTATGATTTACAGTAATGCTCTCTTCAGTACCATCCGAATGGTGAATAACCAACGTCAATGGTTTGTCAGGAGAAAATGTAGTCAGACCAACAATATCAAAAGTATCGTCTTCACGAATCTTGTTGTAATCTTCTTTGTCAGCAAACGTCAATCCCAACATACCTTGTTTCTTCAGGTTTGTTTCGTGGATACGCGCGAATGATTTTACAAGTATAGCACGTACGCCCAAGTGACGAGGCTCCATGGCTGCGTGTTCACGTGATGAACCTTCTCCATAGTTTTCGTCACCGACTACAATAGAACCTACACCTTCTGCTTTATAGTCACGTTGTACTTTTGGTACCTCATCGTATTGACCTGTAAGACCATTCTTTACACTGTTGATCTTCTCGTTGAAAAAGTTAGTAGCACCAATCAACAAGTTGTTCGAGATGTTGTCAAGGTGTCCACGATACTTTAACCATTTACCAGCCATTGAGATATGATCCGTGGTACATTTACCTTTCGCTTTGATCAGCAAACGTAAACCTTTCAGATCGTTACCATCCCAAGGTTTGAATGGATCAAGCAACTGAAGACGATCGGAGGCAGGGTTAACTTTAACCGGTACTTTACTTCCGTCTTTAGCGGGAGCCTGGAATCCTGGATCTTCTACATCAAAACCTTTTGTTGGAAGTTCATCACCGGAAGGAGGATCAAGTTTCACTTGTTCGCCTCTTTCATTGGTAAGGAAATCTGTGTTCGGGTTGAATGTAAGATCTCCTGCTATAGCAAGCGCAGTAACCAATTCAGGTGACGCTACAAAGGCATATGTATTCGGGTTACCATCGTTCCGTGACTGGAAGTTACGGTTGAATGAATGTACGATGGTATTCTTTTCTTTTTTCTCTGCACCTACACGGCTCCACATACCGATACAAGGTCCGCAGGCGTTGGCAAATACTTTCGCTCCAATCTGATCGAATGCATCGATAAAACCATCGCGTTCTATAGTATAGCGTACTAACTCTGAACCTGGTGTAATGGTAAACTCTGCTTTTGTCTTCAATCCTTTGTTAGCAACTTGTTTTGCAAGACTCGCTGCGCGGGATATATCTTCATAAGAAGAGTTTGTACAAGATCCGATCAATCCTACTTCAACTGTAGTAGGCCAGCCGTTTTTAGCAGCTTCTTCTTTTATCTTAGATATAGGGGTTGCTAAATCCGGAGTGAACGGACCGTTGATGTGTGGCTCAAGTTCAGAGAGATTGATCTCAACTACCTGATCAAAATATTTCTCAGGGTCAGCATATACTTCAGGGTCAGCGGTGAGATGTTCCTGTACCTGGTTGGCAAGTTCTGCTACCTCAGCGCGTCCGGTAGAAGCGAGGTAACGTGCCATAGACTCATCGTAACCGAAAGTAGAAGTGGTAGCACCAACTTCAGCGCCCATGTTACAGATGGTACCTTTACCTGTACAGCTCAATGAAATAGCACCTTCACCAAAGTATTCTACGATAGCACCGGTTCCACCTTTTACAGTTAAGATCCCTGCTACTTTCAGAATAACATCTTTTGCAGATGCCCATCCGTTCAGCTTACCTGTCAATTTTACTCCAATAAGTTTCGGGAATTTTAACTCCCATGCCATGCCTGACATAACATCAACAGCATCAGCACCACCAACACCGATGGCGATCATTCCCAAGCCACCTGCATTTACTGTATGTGAATCGGTACCGATCATCATACCACCCGGGAAAGCATAGTTCTCCAATACTACCTGGTGAATAATACCAGCTCCTGGTTTCCAGAAACCAATTCCATACTTGGTCGATACAGAAGCGAGGAAATCATATACCTCTTTACTTTCTGCGTTGGCGTTTACTAAATCTTCCTGTGCACCAGTTTTAGCAACGATCAAGTGGTCGCAATGTACAGTAGACGGTACCGCTACCTTTGGCCTTCCGGCAGACATAAATTGTAACAAGGCCATCTGCGCGGTGGCATCCTGCATTGCTACACGGTCAGGTGCGAAATCTACGTATGATTTTCCCCGGCCAAAATTCTCCAGTTTTTGATCTTCATGGAGATGAGAATACAGTATTTTTTCAGACAACGTAAGAGGACGGTTAACAACCTTTCGAGCTTTGGCTATGCGTGCGGGCATCTTAGCATACAAAGCCTTGATCATTTCTAAATCGAATACCATAAGAGTTTAAAATTTAAAGCGATGCTAAAGTAGCAAATTTTTTATCGCGAAGAAGCTTCGGCTTCCAGCGTTTGCTTTGCACTCGTTTGCTTCACTTTATCCGAACCTCTTATCTTGTCCAACAAATGATTCAAAAGATGTGTTTCATCTTCTGAAAGATTGTGAAGAATATTTTCAAAGGCATCGACTTCGACTTGCATTTTCTCTAAGACGGCAAGTCCTGTTTGTGTGATTTTTACTTCAACGCTTCGTTTGTCTTTTTCACAAAACTCACGCGTAACAAATCCTTTCACGCGTAACCGTTCAACGATACGAGAAGCGTCAGACATTTTATCAAGCATACGATCCTTGATAAGATTGATGGAGGCGTGGCCCGGTAACTGGCCTTTTAAAATTCTCATAACGTTGTACTGCTGACGTGTAATGTCGTGTTTCTTGAAAACACCATTCATCTTGTCCACCATGTAGTAATTGGTGAAGAGCATGTTCAGTAAGGCTTTCTGATACTCGTTCTGAAAGTCTTCTTGTTGGAGATCTTGTTCTAATGACATATAATGGGGGTCTGGGTTTACTTATAGAACCAAATTAACCATTAATGATGTACGTTGAACATAATACCTTAATAATCCGGTACAACACATATGTTGCGATGCTTCATAAAAAAAGCCCTTTTCGGGCTTTATTTGCTATTTATGTAGTTTAGAAACTCGCGTTTAATATTTTCATCTTTAAACTTTCCTGAGAAATAAGCAGTACCGGTTTTGCTATTTGTGTCGCCAACGCCTCGCGAGGCAACGCACATATGGTTCGCATCAATCACAACGCCTACATCTTCTGTTTGTAATACACGTTGCATTTCTTTTCCAATCTGTACTGTTAATCTTTCCTGTACCTGCGGACGTTTCGAAAAATACTGAACGATCCGATTGATCTTCGAAAGGCCAATTACTTTTCCGCTGGAGAAATATGCTACATGTACTTTACCATATATAGGTACGAAGTGATGTTCACAGTGTGAGTAGAACGTGATGTCCTTCTCCACCAGCATCTGATCATAATTATACTTATTTTCAAATAGCCGGGCATGTGGTCTGTTCTTCGGATTCAACCCGCTGAAAACTTCCTTCACATACATCTTGGCAACTCTGCGCGGAGTTCCGTTCAGGCTGTCATCCGTAAGGTCAAGTCCAAGGACATTCATAATCTCACGAAAGTGTTTTTCAATAAGATCAATCTTCTCCTCATCGTCCATGTTAAAAGCATCCTCACGCATAGGTGTGTCTGCAGATGTTGCTACATGATCGTCTGCGATGTCTTCTTCCTCAGGATTAACTGGCCGGATATTCAACGAAATTCCTTTCTGTCTCATACAAAGTAATTTTCAATTCAAATTTAGAGTCAATTCGCTGCCGTAGTATTCTCCAGATAACAAGGGCGATATTTTCGGCTGTTGGGTTAAGGTCTTTAAAATATTCGAGATCAAGATTCAGGTTTCGGTGATCGAACTTATTTAACACATGCTCTTTGATCTCATCGCTCAATATCTTCATGTCGTAAACATAACCTGTGGCGGGATCAGGATCTCCGATGACACTGACAATGACTTCATAGTTATGTCCATGAAAGTTAGGGTTGCTACATTTTCCGAATACCTGCTGATTTTTTTCAGGAGACCACTCCGGGTTGAAAAGTCGATGAGCCGCATTAAAATGCTCTTTCCGAGATACCTTTATCTTCATGTCATAAAGTTAAACAGGTTTAAGGTTAAAAGGTTCAGTAGATTATTTTAAATCGCCCGCATAAAAGAATCAAAAGTTTGTAATCGAAGAAGATTGAAAGCTGAAAAGTGACAAATTAATTCCGAGTGTAAGCTCATGGGTATTAAACCGGGTAGCAACCGTATTGTTATTCAGCGGGACTTCAAATGCATACCCGAAGCGATAAGCGCCTGCAAATCTGAGTTGTAAAAGAAATCCGCCCGCATTTAGATTACGCGTATATAAACCCGCGGTATACTTCTCATCCAGATTTATAGCAACAGTATAATCAACAGATAAAGGAGCACCCTGAACATAACGTACCAGGCATGAAGGCCTTAGCCGCATACGTGTTGATAAATAAAATACATACCCGAAGCTTCCATAGTAATGTTGATCATAAAGTCTGGCCTTCATTGATGCTGTATCCGTAGAGAGAAGCGTGGTGGTATTCAACATCCTGGGAACAGAAATCCCTGCAAAGAATTTTTCGCTGTTCAGAATAACGCCAGCACCAACGTTGGGTCTGATTACATTTATATCGGAATTAAATGCAGGGTCGGTCGGGTCGTATGTATTCAATAAAGTGTTATCTGTTTTATAGTTTATAAAACCAGCCTGCATGCCAAAAGATAAATGCGTGCCGTTGAAGTTTAGCCGGTAAGCATACGTCATGTTCATCTCTGTGTTGCTATTGGCTCCGGTTTTGTCCTGGATCAAAAGTATACCGAGACCCATTTTATTTTTAGCAAGCGATGTATGACCGCTCACATGAAAGGTTGTGGGGCTTCCCTCGAATCCTCCCCATTGCTTACGATACGAAACCGAAGCGTTGAAGTTATTATTGAGCCCTGCATAGGCAGGGTTTAGAATCATCGGGTTATTTATATACTGAACATAGAGCGGGTCTTCCTGGGAAAAAGCTTGAATGAAAGTCCCCAGGAAAAACAGAAGGTAAAGATGCTTCATGTGATTATTGCTTTAGTGAGAGATATCCCGTGACAGGGTTGGTAGCGTCTGCGAATTCTATTTTATAGAAGTATGTACCTGTAGGCAGCTCTTTACCATTATCATTTAATCCCTCAAAGCGTTTTCCAGGAAGTTCGTTCGTATAATTCTGTACTTCAAAAACTTTATCACCCCATCGATTGAAAATACTGACGCGGTTATCGACCTGCGGAAGGTATTCGATGCGCATAAACTTATTATTGCCTATGCTGTTGGGAGCCACCGCGTTATATACCACTATACCATCTTGTTTGGATTGAGAGATGGTCTCAACGTTGATGGTAATTATATTTTCGGAGCACGCCTTCATCAGGTCGCATGCTCGTATCTGAATACTATCAATACCCTTAAATGTATTTTGATATTGAATTCGTAAGAGCAATTCATTGGTGATGGAGGCACTTGCTCCGCTTCGTGGCATGTTGGTAATCACTATACTGGATGGATCAAGATTGTTGTCACGATCTGAAATGATCTTTCTTAAGTCCAGTTCGATGGAAGAACTTGCCTGAGTGGTAAACTCCTGAGCTTCAATAACAGGAGCGGTGTTACATTGGATAGAAGCTGTAAGTATATAATCACCGGCAGCCAGTGCTGACAGATCTTGTTGATCCGATATAAAACCATTCGGGCCTGTCCATGAAATGGATGTTGGTGAAGATGATGTGATCGAAGTTTGGATTGATCCGTTTGGAGTTATACACTTGGTATTATCAGCCACCGCATCGATGGTCACCTCAAGTGGTTGTTCAGAGAGATCTTTGATGTTAACAGCTTGAACATCACTTGGGTTGATGATAGATTTACAACCTGTTGTTTTATCGGTAACCGATATACCATAGGAGCCAGGAGCGAGGGTTTTTATACTTTGAGATATAGCGCCGTTGCTCCAGGATATAGCATACGTTCCTGATTTTGCGGACACAAGTTCGATAGCTCCGTTAAAAGGAGCGGAGCAGTTTGTGTTATCGGTTTTTGTAAGTATAAATTCTGGCTTCAAGGTTTTATCGGGAATCACAAACTTTTTGGAAGCATTGCAGCCCGAAAGAAGATCTGTTACATATACAGTATAGTTTGACGCGACAGCGTTGGTAAGGTCTTCAGCCGTGCTTACAGATACGCCTGTGGATTGCTCATACCATGAATAGGTATAATTTCCGGATCCTTTGGTGATCGTTACATCTACTGAGCCGTTTGCTGGTGCACACATGGTGGCAGGGGAAATTACTTCGCCTATCCCAAGCGTTGCAGCAGCTGTGTTGGCGAGATAGATGTTTTGTTCTACTTCACAATTTGAAGTCTTATCCTTGACAATCAGTATATAATTGCCGCCCCGTAATCCTGCTAAAGACGCTCCGCCTGCAGTTGCTTTTTGTCCATCCGGATATTGCCATTGATAGGAATAGCTTCCTGAACCTCCCGTGACAACGGCAGCGATATTGCCTGTATACGGTATAGTACATTTGGTATTTGATACGGTGGTGAAGTTTACTTTTAAGGAGGACTCGATGTAATAATAGAACATCGTGGTGCAGCTGGTGTTCTTTGTGTCGGTAACTTCGAGATAGTAGGTACCCGGAGCAGCATTCGTCAGTGTTTTAGTATTGCCAACGATGTTGAAGTTTTTATTATACCACATGAACGAGTATGCACCGGAGCCACCACTGATTGCCACATTGATAGAGCCGTCATTCGAGCTGCAGGTCTTTGAATTTGTTACGGTGGATACATCCACCAGCTTGCAGCCTGAAGCGCAGGCATAGACCACTTCCCATTGTTTGGAAAGGATACAGTCGCTGCCATCGCTGACTTGAAGTGTATAAATGCCTTGGCTGAGATTTGTTATATCTTCCTGCGAGGAGGTGAAACCGGAAGGGCCGGTCCAGGAATATATATACTTTCCGGATCCTCCGGAAACAGAAACGGCAATAGAGCCGGCACCAACCTGACAATCATTAGGTGTTAATTTGTCAAGCGAAACATTAACCGATTGCTGATTAATGTGAACTATTTTCTGCACAATTTTGGTTTGCCCAAACACAGCTTGGGTACAAATTGCCAGGAGTGTAAGCAATACTGCTAAAAGAACGCGATATTTCGAGCTCAAGGTAGATAAGGTTTAGGGTTTAGGTAAACCAATATAGAAATATAAAGTAGTTATTTAGTACAGTGCGATTGATTATTTGATTATTAAGTAGTTAGAATGTTTTACTTAACCGATAAGTTGCAGTGAAATTCGAGGAAATCAAAACTAAACTGGAGGCGTATCAGGCGGAAGGCAAGAAGCTTTTTACAACGTCATCCTTCCAATCGCACAGTTTGGTACTGCTGCACATTTTGAGTCGCATCGATAAAACGATCCCGATTTATTTTATAAATACAGGCTATCATTTTCCCGAGACAGTTCAGTTCAGAGATTACATTGGTGATCAGTTCGGACTAAATATAGTCGACCTGAAATCCGATGTCCCGAAGTTTATGCAGCGTGATGCAGACGGCAGACTTCTCTTTACATCAGACCCTGACCATTGCTGCTATCTCAATAAAACACAACCAACGGATGCCATCCTTCTTTCACATGATGTATGGATCAATGGCGTGCGTGCCGATCAAAGTGCTGTGCGTGCCGCGATGAAAGTAGAGCAACCCGCCAAACATGGCTGCCTTCGTTATCACCCGATGCTCGACTGGAACGCTAAAATGATCTGGCAATACCAGAAGGAGTATAATCTTCCTAAACATCCACTGGAAGAAAAAGGATATATCAGTATAGGTTGTGAACCTTGCACCCGTAAATTAGACCCTGAAATGCAGGAGCGCGAAGCCCGCTGGTTCGGAATGAACAAAGTTGAATGTGGCCTGCATACGGATTTAATCAACAAGTAAGAAAGCATTTAAGTATAAGATGAAAGTATTAGTTACCGGAGGTGCCGGATATATAGGCACTGAGTTGATCAGTGCGCTGATTGCAAAACCTGAAGTAGATCAAGTAATAGTATATGATAACCTGAGCCGCCTGAACTATAACATGTTCCTGGGATTAAGGCTTCAGAAGCACATGAAGATAACTTTTGTAAAAGGAGAGCTGCTTGATTCCCGTGCACTTCGTAAAGTATTGAAAGGCGTAGATGTAGTATATCACCTCGCTGCCAAAGTAACAACGCCTTTCGCCAATGCGGATGCTCATTCGTATGAGCAGGTAAACCATTGGGGTACGGCAGAACTCGTTTATGCTGTTGAAGAGAGCGATGTAAAACGGTTTATTTATACCAGCAGCACAGGAGTTTACGGCTCATCAAAAGAAGCTGTAGATGAACTTACGGCTCCGGATCCGCAGACGTTGTACGCGATCTCTAAAGTACGTGGTGAAGAACATGTACGAAGATTATCCAGCAAGATCAACACCTATATCATGCGGTGTGGTAATGTATACGGTTATAGCCGGAGCATGCGCTTTGATGCTGTCATCAACAAGTTCGCCTTCGAAGCAAACTTCAATAAGCTCATTACGATACAAGGCGATGGCAAACAATCGCGCACATTCATTCATGTGGATATGCTTTCGAATGCCCTTGCGAACTTACTGACGGCTCCATTGGAGAATGGAACTTACAACCTGGTAGATCGCAATCTTAAGGTCATCGATATACTGGACGTTCTCAAAGAACTCATTCCTCCACTGGAATTTATTTTTATCAACCAGCACCTGCGATTGCACGAACTTAACGTGAAGGTAAATCAACAGGTAAATGATATATTGGGGATTGTTAATAATCGACCACTAAAGGAAGAACTGGAAGAGTTCCTGAGTAAATTCAGTTACTAATATAGTCTTCAGTCAGTTAACCCCGCTGCATGCAAAATATTGCTACTGTTATTATTCTGCTTGCCGTAGTCACTGCTCTGGCAGAGGTAACGGATAAGATCAGAATTCCCTATCCGATTTTGTTGGTGGTAGCTGGAATCGTCATCGGTATGATTCCGGGGATGCCATCCATCTCACTTGATCCTGAAATTGTTTTCCTGGTCTTCTTGCCTCCTATACTATATTCAGCTGCGTGGAATACTTCGTGGCCTGATTTCAGAGCAGCGAAACGACCCATCACATTGCTGGCTATAGGATGTGTGATCTTTACCACATGTGCTGTCGCCTGGGTTGCGCACATGATGATTCCTGGTTTTGATTGGGCAGAATCATTTGTACTCGGTGCCATCATTTCACCTCCGGATGCCGTGGCAGCAACAGCCGCCACAAAAGGACTCAGTGTACCCAAACGTGTTATTACTATATTAGAAGGAGAGAGCCTGGTAAATGATGCCACGGGTCTTATCGCTTACCGCTATGCCGTGATCGCAGTCTCTACAGGGGCGTTCAATATTTGGCATGCAGGTCTGCAGTTTGTCATTGTAGCAACCGGTGGTATAGTCTTCGGGTTGCTGGTCGGGTTCGTCTTTAAATGGATTCATAAATTTACTCCTGACAATGCAACAACCGATACAACGCTAACCTTCCTGGCGCCTTTTGTTGCTTACCTCGGAGCTGAATCGTTCCATCTTTCAGGTGTACTCGCAGTAGTAGTAGCAGGGCTATATGTGAGCTGGAACTCCAGTGAAGTCTTTTCACAACAGACCAGGTTGCAGGCATACGGCTCCTGGAACACCGTACTCTTTATTCTGAATGGTGTAATCTTTATACTCATCGGTCTTCAGCTTCCGGAAATTATAGGGAACATCGGAGCGAATTCTTTTTGGGCCTGGAAGTATGCCGTGATCATCAGTCTTGCTGTAATTATAGGGCGCATCATCTGGGTATATCCCGGCACGTATATACCACGCTGGTTAAGTAAACGCATCCGTGAAAAAGAACCGGACACCGACATTAAGCTCACAACGATTGTAGCCTGGTCGGGTATGCGTGGCGTTGTATCCTTGGCAGCAGCACTCGCATTGCCATTGACGATTAACGGAGCAACTCCGTTTCCGCATCGTAACCTGATTATCTTTCTTACTTTCTGTGTGATCTTCTCGACCTTGGTGTTGCAGGGTTTAACACTCCGGCCCATGATCAATTGGTTTGGCATAGAACTCGATGGAAAAGATTATGAGGATGAACAACGGGCCCGTTTGATGTTGGCGTCTTCCATCATCGAGCACATCGAAGAAAATTATGCGTTGTCGTTAAGCGATGATGTTTTGAATCAGATCAAAACAAAGTATGAGATTCGAATTCAAAGACTGCGAAAAGATCAGACGGAACAAAAGTTGAAGGAAGAGCAGATCAACGAATTTCACAGACTTCAGCAAGAGCTGCTTCATAAAGAACGTGCAGACTTAATACGCTTGCGCAGAGAAGGAGTGATCAGTGACGAAGTACTGCGCAGGATTGAATATGAACTCGATCTCGAAGAAACCAGACTCATCCTCGAAAGAGGTCTTACCTGACACCACACCACTGACTTCTTCAATTTAGCGTTTGTCATAAATCGATTTACGCCACGGAATTTTTTCGCGTATTTCAACGCAGGATAAACTCATTAATCTAATCTATGAAGAAGTTATTAATTCTGGCCTTGATTTGTGCGCCCATGATGTTGGCGGCACAAGCGAAGCTGGTAGAAAAAATCGAGAAGAAGGGTGACCAGGTCATTATTCCCTACGAGAAGTATATATTACCGAACGGGCTCACCGTCATTGTACATGAAGATCACAGCGATCCGATCGTGCATGTCGATGTAACGTATCACGTTGGTTCTGCACGTGAAGAAATTGGCAAGTCTGGTTTCGCGCACTTTTTTGAACACATGATGTTCCAGGGAAGTGATAACGTTGGAGATGAGCAACACTTCAAAATTGTAACTGAATCAGGAGGAACACTCAACGGTACAACCAATCGCGATCGCACCAATTACTTTGAAACTGTACCGAGCAATCAACTTGAAAAAATGCTTTGGCTTGAAGCCGATCGCATGGGATTTTTACTCGATGCCGTTACACAAAAGAAGTTTGAGATCCAGCGCGCTACTGTAAAGAATGAACGCGGACAAAATTATGATAACCGCCCGTATGGATTGATGGGTGAGACCATTGCCAAGAATTTATACCCGTATGGACATCCATACTCATGGCTTACCATCGGATATATAGAAGATCTGAACAGAGTAAGTGTAGACGACCTTAAAAATTTCTTCCTTCGCTGGTATGGACCGAACAACGCAACGGTAACGGTAGGCGGTGATGTTAAAGCTGCCGATGTTGTAAAGCTTGCACAAAAATATTTTGGATCGATTCCAAAAGGCCCCGATGTTCAGAATATGAAATTACCGGCACCGGTTGTCACAAGCGATCGCTATGTTACGCTCGTTGATAACTATGCACGCCTGCCACAACTTGTGATCACATACCCGACAGTCCCCAGTTATCATCCGGATGAACCAGCACTGGATTGCATGGTGGAAATCCTGGGGCAAGGTAAAAATTCTATACTATATCAACAGATCGTCAAGGACCAAAAGGCATTAAACGCAGGAGCATTTAATTCTACAACGGAACTTGCAGGTGAATGCAGATTAAGCTTAACGCCTTCTCCGGGAGTTTCACTAGCTGAATCAAAGAAGCTCCTCGAAAATGCTATCAAGACTTTTGAAACACGTGGCGTTACCGATGAAGATATAGCGAAGTTTAAAGGAAGCGTGCAGGCGCAATTGATCTATAGTCTGCAAAGTGTATCCGGCAAGGTATCACAGCTCGCCGCCTACCAGACTTTTACCGGAAGTCCTAACAGAATTGGTAAAGAGCTCGATGCCTATAATAAAGTTACGAAAGAAGATGTGATCCGTGTTTACAACACCTATATAAAAGGGAAAGCAGCGGTTATTCTCAGTGTAGTTACAAAGGGCAATGAAAGTAATATAGCAGCACCGGATAACTATACTGTAAATACATCAAACTATAAAGCACCCGATTATGGGTATAGCGGATTAAAGTATACAAAGCCAAGCGATGCATTCGATCGTACCAAATTGCCGGGCAATGGTGCAAATCCTGTTGTAAAAATACCGGGCTTCTGGAGAAAAGATATCGATAAAATCCGCGTGATCGGAACTGAAAGTAAAGAACTTCCAATCGTTACACTTTCGGTTACTATACCTGGAGGTCATTTACTAATGGCGAATGATACGTCGAAGATTGGACTGCCCAGAATTTTTGCTTCCATGATGAATGAAGACACACAGAAATATACTGCAGAGCAGTTGCAGGCAGAGCTCCAGAAATTAGGAAGCTCCATCAGCGTTGCCAGTGGTCTGGATGGTATTACTGTGAATGTGCAGTCGTTGACGAAGAACCTGGATAAGACACTTGCCTTACTGGAAGAACGCATTCTCCGTCCGGAATTTACTCCGGAAGCCTTCGCCCGAATTCAAAAGCAAACTGTTGAAGGATTCAAGCAGCGTAAATCGCAACCTGCAATTATTGCCAGTGATGTTTATACCCGGTTGAATTATAGCAGCAATAATATACTTGGTCTGAGTGATATCGGTACCGAGTACTCCGTAAAGAACCTGACGTTGAAAGATGTAGAGAACTACTATACAAACTATTTTACTTCAACAGGAGTAGATGTTGTTATCGTAGGAGATGTAACACAAAGTGCAATTCTTGGCAAGCTCGATTTCCTGAAGAAGCTTCCTGCCAAAGATGCGAAACCTGCTATACCTTCCAAAGCTCCTGCAGTTGAGAAGACACGTATCTATATAGTGGATGTGCCGAAAGCAGCCCAGACAGAATTTCGTGTTGGATATGTTACAGGTTTAAAATACGATGCTACCGGTGAATACTATAAAGCAGGCTTGATGAACTATGCATTGGGTGGCGCATTCAACAGTCGTGTGAACCTCAACTTACGTGAAGACAAAGGGTGGACCTATGGTGCGCGTTCCGGTTTCTCGGGCGATAAATATACCGGAGAGTTTGTGTTCAGTGCCGGTATAAAAGCCGCGGCAACAGACAGTGCACTGGTAGAAGTTATCAATGAGCTGACAAAGTATGCGAAGGCAGGTATACAGGACAGCGAGTTGTCGTTTATGCGAAGTGCTATCGGGCAGCGTGATGCATTGCGTTATGAAACGGGCTTTCAAAAGACATCGTTTATAGCCAATATACTCCGCTATAATTTACCTGGTGATTTTGTTGATCAGCAGAACAAGATTGTAAGCACTATATCAAAAGACGAGCTGAATACACTGGCTTCGAAATGGATCGATACTAGTAAACTGAATATACTGTTGGTAGGAGATAAGGCAAACATCTTACCTGGACTCAAACGACTCGGCTATGAAATTGTCGAGCTTGATGTAAATGGAAATAAGAAAGGAGTTATTAACTAACTCCTGAATACAGTACTTGTAAAATAAAAAAGCGGGCTATAAACCCGCTTTTTTTATGACTAACAAAATTCTTCAAAAACTTCGGCAAGGTGCTCGCCAATCATTTGAGCATTTCTGCCTTCAATGTGATGGCGCTCAACAAAATGTACTAGTTCTCCATCTTTAAAAAGAGCAATAGCTGGAGAAGAAGGGGGATATGGAAGCGTATATTCTCTGGCTTTTGAAACAGCTTCTTTATCGACACCAGCGAATACCGTAGCCAGGTTGCTAGGCTTCTTGGCAGAAGATTGCAAAGCCCACTTTACTCCGGGTCTTGCCGCACCGGCAGCACAACCACAAACGGAGTTGATAACCAGTAAGGTTGTTCCTTTTTTGTTTTGAAGGTAGTTATCAACTTCTTCAGAAGTCTTTAATTCAGCAAAACCTGCGCTCGTAAGATCGGTGCGCATAGGTGCTACTAATTGTTCGGGATACATAGTTTTTATTGACAGTTAAATCTGATAGTATAACAAATTATAGAAATCCTAGTTCAAGTTTCGCAGCTTCACTCATCATGTCCTGCGTATAGGGAGGATCAAAGGTAATTTCAACTTTAACATCATTGATACCTTCGATGGCTTTAATTTTTTGTTCCACTTCACCCGGTATTACCTCTGCAGAAGGGCAGGAGGGTGAGGTAAGCGTCATTTGGACGTATACATTGTTAACCGGATAAACATTGATTTCATAAATGAGGCCCAACTCATATACATCTACCGGAATTTCCGGATCGTAAACCGTTTTGATAGCTTGTACCACTTTGTCCCGAAGGTCGGCAACAGAAGTAGATGACAGATTTACGTTTTCAACTTGCTCACTCATGACTTTACTTCCATTTTAGTTTTAAAAGCAAGCGCATACAGTTTCATTTGTTTGATCATGGCCGCAAAACCATTGGAACGTTGTGTCCCAATGAATCGTTCCATCCCGATCTTGTGCATGAAATATAGGTCTGTATTCAGAATCGTATCCGGAGTTTGGCCATTGAAGATTCTTACCAACAAGCTCACCAAACCTTTTGTTATAGCAGTGTTGCTATCGGCCGTAAAGAAAATCTTCTCATCTTTTACAATACCGGTCAGCCACACTTTAGATTGACAGCCCTTCACTACATTTTCTTCTGTTTTGTCAGATTCCGGCATCACCGGTAATTTTTGTCCCAACTCCATGATGTAGAATACGGTCATTTCCATATCTCCATCCAGCAGGGAAAACTCACTAATGATCTCGTCTTGAATCTGATTGACAGTCATACGTTACTTCATGAAATTAATGATCCGCTCCAGTCCTTCCACAAGCTGATCAATCTCTTGTTTTGTATTATAAACTGCAAAAGAAGCCCGCACAGTTCCTTCAATTCCGAAACAAGTCATAAGAGGTTGCGTGCAATGATGCCCGGTACGAACCGCGACTCCACGCGCATCCAGCATTTGCCCGATATCAAAATGATGTATACCCTCTACTGCGAACGATAAAACACCAACCTTGTGTTTGGCTGTGCCAATCAACTTCACTGATTTTAATTTCGAAACGCGCTCGGTTGCATATACCAGCAGCTCATGTTCGTGGGCGGCTATATTTTCTTTTCCAAGTTCATTAATGAAATCAAACGCAGCTTTATAGGCTACTACATCAGCAATGTTTGGAGTGCCCGCTTCAAATTTATAGGGGAGATCGTTATACGTAGTTTTCTCGAAGGTTACTTCTTTGATCATTTCACCACCGCCATGGTAAGGAGGCATCTTTTCAAGAAGTTCTTTCTTGCCATATAGTATACCTGTTCCGGTAGGGCCATACATCTTGTGCGATGAGAGGCAATAGAAATCACAATCCAGATCCTGGACATCAATTTCAATGTGTGCTCCGGCTTGCGCTCCATCAACGAGTACAACCGCTCCAACTTCATGCGCCAGTTTTATAATTTCCTTTATAGGATTTATAGTACCCAGGCTATTGGAAGCATGGTTGATAGATACAAGTTTTGTTTTGGATGAAAGTAATTTGCGATACGCATCAAGATCCAGTTCGCCTTCCGGAGATACCGGGATTGTCCGCAGCGTAGCTTTCTTCTCTTCACATACAAACTGCCATGGAACTATATTTGAATGGTGCTCCAGACCAGAGATTATAATCTCGTCACCTTCTTTGACAAAGGCTCTTCCATAAGAAGACGATACAAGATTTATACTTTCCGTAACACCACGTGTAAAGATGATTTCCTGTTCGGATTGTGCATTGATGAAACGTTTCGCAGCATGGCGTGTTTCTTCATATGCTTTCGTTGCCTTCTCCGCTAATGTATGGATGCCGCGATGTATGTTGGCATTGTAACCTTTATAGTAATCGATCAGTGCATTGATTACGCTTAAAGGCTTCTGCGAAGTGGCAGCATTATCAAAATATACCAGATCACGTCCGTTTACTTGCTGATGCAGAATCGGAAATTCTTTTCGGATCGCCTCAATATCAAGTTTATTAGTTATAGCCGGAGAGGAGGAAACCATACTTAAAAATTTTTGTGTAACCTTTCGCTGATTACGTTATCGAGATATTCTTTAATCACCGGATGCTTTACGTACTCTAAGACTTCGCCGGCAAATGCATAGAGCATCATGGCCAGCGCAGTGTCTTTGCCAATGCCGCGGGTCTGGAGATAGAAGAGCGCTTCTTCATCTAATTGTCCTGTCGTACATCCGTGAGAACATTTAACATCATCGGCCCAGATTTCAAGCTGTGGCTTTGTGTTAACGGTTGCTTTATCCGTTAAGAGTATATTTCGGTTTGCTTGAAAAGCGTTTGTCTTCTGGGCATCCGGACGAACATATATCTTTCCGTTAAAAACTCCTTTGGAGCTGTCGCCCATGATCCCTTTATAGAGCTCATTGCTAAAGGAATTGGGTTTCTTATGATCCACAACGGTATGGTTATCGGCCAATGTATCCTTTGCCAATAAATATAGTCCATACATATGCGATTCAATTCCTTCACCATTCAATACAAAGTGCAGGTTATTACGAACCAGTTTTCCACTGAGCGTAAAAGTATAGGTATTTACGCGACTGAAATTTGACTGATGAATTTGGGTGAGTCCGAATTGATAACGAGGTCCATTATCATTCTGGATAGAGTATAATTCTAGACCAGCGTTCTCAGCAACAACGGCTTCCGTTACAGTATTCGAGAAATTAGCCGAACCCGTTGAGTCAAATTTTTCAAGCACAGTAACTGAACTGCTCTTGCCAACAACAATCAGATTTCTGTTGAGGGATATAACCTGACCAGCGCTTGCATCATGAATATGATATAGCACTACTGGTTTTTCAATGATTGTATTATCGGCTACATGCACAAATACACCGTCTTGAAACGCAGCGGTGTTCCAGGCAACAAGAGCATCCGTTTTAAAATCAGCATACTTACCAAGATGCTTCAGGGCTACTTCATTTTTAGAAGCGATAGCCTCCTGTATAGGAAGAACGGTCAGATTTTTTGATGTGATCGAAGACGCAGTTTTTGAAAACACGCCATTCAAAAATACCAACACATCTGCATCCAGTCCCGGAATTGCTACAGGGGTGATATCAAACTCTTTTACAATTGCATTCTGTCCAGAGAATTCAAAGTTCTTCTCTAGCGCACGTGTAATCGGTGTGAATTTATACTCTTCCGATTTATTGGGAGGAAGGCCAAGGGTACGAAAAGCTTCTAACGCTTCTTTTCGTAGCGCACCATCAGAACTATTTACATCCAGATTTTTTTCAATTCCGGATGCAATTTCCTGGGTTATATTTTTTTCAGATACAGTAACACTCATCGTACTTGCGTTAGGCTACAGAAACTTCATCTTTAATCCAATCATAGCCTTTTGCTTCAAGCTCGAGGGCCAGTTCTTTTGTACCAGATTTTACAATCTTTCCTTTATAAAGTACGTGTACAAAATCAGGCACTATATAATCCAGTAATCGTTGATAGTGTGTTACCACGATTACAGCATTTGATTTATTACGAAGTTTGTTCACGCCGTTTGAAACGATCTTCAATGCATCGATATCAAGGCCTGAATCGGTTTCGTCAAGTATAGCAAGCTTTGGTTCAAGCATCGCCATTTGAAAAATCTCATTGCGTTTCTTTTCACCACCGGAGAAACCTTCGTTGAGGGAGCGATTCAATAATGATTGATCAATCTCTACGAGCTTCATTTTTTCACGCATCAATCCAAGAAAGGATACAGCATCCAAAGCTTGTTGTCCGCGATGAACACGAATCTGGTTCACAGCAGTCTTCATGAAATTTATAGTGCTTACCCCTGGAATTTCCACCGGGTATTGAAACGCGAGGAATACACCTTCGCGTGCACGTTCTTCAGGTGCTAACTCAAGAAGATCTTTTCCAAGAAATTCAACTTCACCACCGGTAACTTCAAACTCTTCACGACCTGCAAGTACAGATGCAAGTGTACTCTTACCGGAACCGTTTGGCCCCATAATAGCATGCACTTCACCAGGCTTTATATCCAGGTTGATCCCGTTCAGGATTTGTTTATCACCGATTTTCGCTTGTAGATTCTTTATTGTTAACATCTCTATTCGTTGCTTTATATTTTATACTTGGGAGTAAAGCTTGCCTCTGTATAGTATATACACTCGGGGCTTTAATCATTATTATCCTACGCTTCCTTCCAGGGTTAATGCGAGAAGTTTCTGTGCTTCAACAGCAAACTCCATCGGTAACTGGCTGAGTACTTCTTTCGCATAACCATTTACAATCAATGCTACTGCTGATTCTTCATCTATACCACGTTGCAAGCAATAGAAAATCTGGTCTTCACCGATCTTGGATGTAGTTGCTTCGTGTTCGATCTTCGCAGAGTTATTCTCAACATCGATATAGGGGAAAGTATGCGCTCCGCATTTATCGCCCATTAGTAAAGAATCACATTGAGAGAAGTTACGTGCTCCTTCTGCGCGTTTCATAATATGTACCTGTCCGCGGTAGCTGTTCTGCGAATGACCAGCAGATATACCTTTGGATACAATACGTGACTTGGTGTTCTTACCAATGTGAATCATCTTCGTGCCGGTATCCGCTTGCTGATAGTTGTTGGTTACAGCTACAGAATAAAATTCACCCATGGAGTTATCGCCTTTCAGGATGCATGAAGGATATTTCCAGGTAATGGCTGATCCCGTTTCAACTTGCGTCCATGAAATCTTCGAGCCATCGCCAAAGCAAAGGCCGCGTTTCGTAACGAAGTTATATATACCACCTTTGCCTTCTTTATCACCGGGATACCAGTTCTGCACGGTAGAGTATTTTACCTGTGCATCTTTCATCGCATAGATCTCAACCACAGCCGCATGCAATTGATTTTCATCACGCATCGGTGCAGTACATCCTTCGAGGTAACTCACATAAGACCCCTCATCAGCAATGATCAGCGTACGCTCAAACTGTCCGGTGTTGGCAGCGTTGATTCTAAAATAAGTTGATAATTCCATCGGGCAACGAACGCCTTTCGGAATGTAACAGAACGATCCATCTGTAAATACAGCGGAGTTCAGTGCTGCAAAATAATTATCGTTAACAGGGACAACCGATCCCATATACTTCTTCACAAGATCAGGGTGCTTCAGCACAGCCTCACTGAAGGAACAGAATATAATTCCAAGTTCTCCCAGCGTCTCTTTAAATGTAGTGGCAACCGAAACACTGTCAATCACAGCATCAACGGCTACACCGGTAAGTCTCTTTTGTTCTGTTAGAGAGATTCCCAGCTTTTCGAAAGTCTTTATCAATTCAGGGTCTACATCTTCCAGATTCTTCGGTGTTATCTTCTGCTTGGGTGCAGAGTAATAGATAACATCCTGGTAATTGATAGGAGGGTAGGTAACGTTTGGCCAGGTAGGCTCTTTCATTTTAGTCCACTGGCGGTATGCATCCAGACGCCATTCAAGTAACCATTCGGGCTCATTCTTCTTGGAGGAAATGAACCGTATAATATCTTCGTTCAACCCTTTGGGAGCAGAATCGGTCTCGATGTTGGTGGACCAGCCGTGCTCGTATTCCTTGGAAGTTAACGCTTCTAATACCTGATTATCTTTACTCATTCAATTCGTCTATTTAGACTGATTATAAACCTACAAAGCTATAACAAAAATGAGATTTTTAGGTTCTCCACCGTGTTTATTTCCCCATAGAAGTTTTCTATCGCCTCATAAAGCATTTAACAGTGCGGAATTATGATCTCTCAATTTATCAATCAATTAGGAGTCAAGGACATAAAAAATCCCAGCCTTCTAAGGCCGGGATCAAAGTTTCTTTCGAATGGGTGTAGTTATTATAAAAGATTGGCGTTGTTCAGGTCAAGTTTAAGCTGCGGTCCAGGCTTTCTTCGAGAGAGATCATCGTCTCCGTACGTTCAATACCTTCAACCTGTTGTATTTTATCATGAAGTACCTGCTTCAGGTGATTGGTGTCTTTGCAATGTATTTTGGTAAACATACTATAGTTACCGGTTGTGTAATGGATGCTGGTGATTTCGGGAATGGCCTTAAGCTTCGCCATTACCTGGTCATACAAGGCACTCTTCTGTAAAAATATCCCGATAAAAGCGGTGATGTCGTATCCGAGTTTTGCGTAGTTAACTTTAAGTGTAGTCTTTTCAACAATCCCGGCTTCTTCCATTTTGTTCATGCGTACGTGCACTGTACCACCCGACACGAAAGCTTTTTTGGCAACTTCTGTATAAGGTTTCTTGGCATCCTGCATCAGAATCTCAAGAATCTTCAGATCCACATTGTCAACTTTATAATTTTCGGCCATATTGAAATCTGGTTTTAAGTTTAATTCAAAAATATGAAATAAAATTGAAAAGTATACAAATATTCTGATCGTTTATTGATTCAGGTACTAGTTTAGGTGTTACTTTGTTACATAATTTACAACGAGACGCACTGAAAAACACACTCACACTCAAAACCCACACACATCTATTGTAGGGTGTTGGAATTTGGCAGACATGCCCTCCGGTCTCGAGGGTGGAGATTACAGGATAAAGTCCAGCCTTTGGCGACCTAACTGCTCCGTGGAGGTTCGAGCCCTCCCTCTACAGCAAAGTCCTCCGATAACTATCGGGGGCAACACACACACGCATCACACAACATATTGTAGGGTGTTGAAATTGGCAGACATGCCCTCCGGTCTCGGGGGTGAAGGTAAACGGAATAAAGCAATGCACCCTGATCTCGCTTCTTTGATGAAACAAGATCAGGTCAACGTCTAACCGCTTCGTGGAGGTTCGAATCCTTCTCCTACAGCAGCTCAGTTTAGGTTAATGAGTTATTCAGAGCTACCCGCTTCTCCAGGAGAGGCGGGTTTATTTTTTTATGGAGTTTGATGACAAGCTGTTGTTTTTTATTCTAAAGCTTTGGTTCTCATGACCACTATATAAATCTTGTAATCTGATTTGATTTGCTGGCAAACAATCGTTTGCTTTGGGAATCTTTACAGAAGAAATTTAAGAGCGTATACACTATGAAGGATTTCCCTTGGTTCAAGCATTATCCTAAAGGCACCCCTCACGAAATTAACTTGTATGATTACACCTCGTTAGTTGATCTCTTTGAAAAAAGTTGTGCGAAGTATAGCAACAGAGTTGCTTTCGTAAACATGGGAAAAGAGATGACCTTCAAAGAGGTCGATGAACTCTCCCGAAACTTTGCCGCCTATCTTCAGAGTCTTGGATTAAAAAAAGGAGATCGCATCGCTATTCAGATGCCCAACTTGCTTCAGTTTCCGATTGCTTTTTTTGGTGCACTGCGTGCCGGGTTAATAGTAGTAAATACAAACCCACTCTATACCCCTAGAGAAATGGAGCATCAGTTTAAAGACGCCGGGGTAAGCGCGATTGTTATCGTAGCAAACTTTGCTAACCATCTTGAAAAGATACTCGCCAATACATCAATCAAACATATTATCGTTACGCAGCTTGGCGATATGTTAGGTGGATTCAAGGGAACGCTCGTAAACTTCGTTGTAAAGTATATTAAGAAGATGGTTCCAGAATATAATCTTCCGAATGTTATTCCATTTAAAGATGCAGTAAAAAAAGGGGCATCGCTTAAATTCACAAAGCCTGATCTAAGTGTAAAAGATATAGCAGTATTACAATATACCGGAGGCACTACGGGTATATCAAAAGGAGCGAAGCTTTCGCATGGAAATATTATAGCGCACAACTCCATGATCACCGAATGGTTCAAACCCTATATGTCGCAGGGAGGAGATGATCTGATCATCACAGCTATACCAATGTATCATATTTTCGCGCTGACGGTAAATGGTTTCCTGATGTTTAGCACCGGTGTTAAAAGTGTTATGATCACTAACCCGCGCGATATGAAAGGATTTGTGAAGGAGCTTGCTAAATATAGGTTTACGATCATTACAGGCGTTAATACATTGTTCAATGGTCTGCTCAATACACCCGGATTTAAGGATCTTGATTTCAATGCACTGAAGGGTGCTATAGGAGGAGGCATGGCCGTTCAGGATGTTGTAGCAAAGCGCTGGCAGGAAGTTACCGGAAAGCCTTTGATAGAAGGGTATGGATTGAGCGAAACATCACCGGTGCTTTGCTGTAATCCACTGGATGGAGGGCATCGCCTCGGAAGCATCGGTATACCTATGCCGAGCACGGAAGTGGCTATATTTGATGACAACGGTAACCAGTTATCGCAAGGTGAAACCGGAGAAATCTGCGCGCGTGGTCCACAGGTTATGTCGGGGTATTGGGAGAAGGATAACGAAGGTGTATTCTTTCCGGGAGAATGGTTTCGTACCGGAGATATAGGAAGAATGGATAACGATGGATATTTCAAGATCGTTGATCGTAAAAAGGACATGATCAAAGTATCCGGCTTTAACGTGTTCCCCAATGAAATTGAAAATGTTATTGCAGGACATCCCAAAGTTCTGGAAGTAGCAGCGATCGGAGTACCGGATGCTAAATCTGGTGAGGTGATTAAAGTCTTTATAGTAAAGAAGGACCAGAGTTTAAATGAAGAGGAGCTGAAAGCATTCTTTCATGAAAACTTTACCAACTATAAAGTGCCAAAACACATTGAGTTTCGAACTGAATTACCGAAAACCAATGTTGGTAAAATACTAAGGCGTGCTTTAAAAGAACAGGAGACAGCGACTACTACTGCAGCATAAAGTTGTTTTGTAGAGAGTATGTATAATATGTATACTACACATCTGCATATTAAACTTTACAATTCGATGTTTAAAAGTTGCCTGTCGCGTACAAGCATCGTAACTTCATGGTATAATAAACCCTTTAACTATGATTGGCTTTTTCGAGCATCAATATCTTTCCTATAAAAAGAATCACATTAAAAATCTTCTGGCGCTTGCCAAGGTGGATGGTCACATGCACGAAAAGGAAGAAGCGTTGCTATATAAAATCGGGAAGCGTTATGGGTTGAAAGATCGGCAGGTAAAGGAGCTTGTTGATAGTGATGAAAAGCATTTCATGAATGTACCGGACAATCATAACGACCGGATGAATCTTCTTTATGACCTGGTGCTTATGGTATATGCCGATGATGTTGTAGATAAACACGAAATCGAATTCTGTGAAGAAGCGGTGGAGCAATTTGGAATGAAAAAAGAACTGGTTAAATGGCTGCTCGAAGAATTTCATAGGGGCACACCACCGCCACCCGATGAATGGGAAGAAATCAAACGGGCAGCACGCGAGAATTTTTCAAAACAAAACTGATAAGGAAGGGGTAACTAAACAGTTGCCCCTTTATTTTTTATATAGACTCAAAATCCTACATGTCAAAACTTTACAGGCCACTGATCAGTTATGTAAATGAACTTTAAATAAATTAACTTTCAACGCGTTGCCATTAGCGGTAAATTAGACGCGAAAGCAGGAGACAGCTTATGGAAGAATTCAGAAAACTTACTACGCAGGAGAAGGCCCTGCGAATCAATTTAAGCAAATCAATTTACGGATCATTTGCCGAGATAGGCGCAGGACAAGAAGTAGCGGCTAACTTTTTCAAAGTAGGGGGCGCCTCTGGCACTGTGGCGAAAACGATGTCGGCTTACGACATGAAATTCAGTGACGCTATCTATGGGGTATGCGATCGGTATGTTTGTGAAGACCGGTTATTCCGGATGCTTGACCATGAATATGTATTGCTTCCCGAGCGATTGCCGCATCGCATTGAGAACACGCGCTTTTTCGCATACGCGGATACTGTAGAGATCCTCAACTATGAGCGCACCAACCAGGGACATGGTTGGATTGGACTTCGGTTTCAACTAACACCGAAGAGCGAACCCAATGATTGCGTGATCCACGTGAAGATGCACGACACCGACCAGCTTCAGCAACAACTCGCGCTGGGTATAGTAGGTGTCAACTTATTATACGCTTGTAACTTTATGAGCGATCCGGAAGATATTCTGATGTCTTTACTCGATGGACTTACAGCACGCAGAATTGAAATCGATATGTTCCGTTTGTCAGGGCCAGACTTCAAACATGTTGATAATCGCCTGATGGCACTCAAGATGGTAAAGAACGGTTTGACAAAGGCTGCCATGTTTGGACCCGATGGCAATGTGATGCAGCCTTCGGATGAACTATATAAAAAGAACGTGCTCGTGTTGCGTGGTAGATTCAGACCGCCTACACATGTAAACGTTGACATGCTGCTTACGTCACGCAGACATTTCAAACAAGAGAAGGACGTAGATCGCTCCAAGATCGTATTGCTTTCCGAGCTTACGTTAAACGATCTTAGCCCCGATGGCAAGATCGATGAAAAAGATTTCCTGCATCGTGCAGATATACTTTGTTCGTTAGGACAGAATGTATTGATCTCGAATTACTTTGAATACTACCGCCTGGTGGATTACCTCTCGAAGATCACCAAAGGGAAGAAGATCGGTATCATTATGGGTATATATGCTCTGCAAAAAGTATTTGATGAGAAGACATACGAGAATACCCGTGGTGGCATTCTGGAATGCTTTGCCTCGCTCTTCGGCTCTAACGTGAAGCTATATATATACCCTGCATTGCGAAAAGATTCCGAGGAACTGTTTACATTAAAAGATTTCGAGACAGAGTTACCGGCTAATCTCAAATACTTGTTCCGTTACCTGATGGACAATAATAAACTGGAGGATGTAAGTGATGCTGATTCAAGAAAGCTTCATATCATTTCCGACAATGTATTGGCGATGATCAGAAAAGGAGAGAATGGCTGGGAGAAATTTGTACCTCATAAAGTAGAGGAAGCTATAAAAGAATACAATTTGTTCGATTATCCTTCACCGGATGAGAATGAAGTGCAATCCGTTTCTGTAGCAAGCTGACGCGATGAAGTTTCATAACGATGATCTTGCCAGATTGATCCTGCGACTCACCTGCGGAGGTATACTTCTGTTTCATGGCATCTTCAAAGTATTTGTAGATATACAACATGTAAAAAATATAGTAACAGCTGCCGGTCTTCCGGCAGTTGTTGCATATGGCAGTATCATTGGCGAATGTATAGCCCCCATCTTTGTAATCATTGGTTTTAAAACAAGACTTGCTGCTTTGATCATTGCCATTAATATGTTTATGACCATTTGGGTTGCACATCGTGATATAGCCTTGAAGCTGAATGATTATGGCGGCTGGATGATTGAAACGAACATGCTTTTTATGCTCACCGCACTGGCCATTTTCTTCACAGGTGCAGGCCGCTATAGCCTTTCAAAGGGAAAAGGACTGTGGGATTAAGCTCTCATGTGTCAACATTATAGAGACAAACGAAACCTTTAGACTGATAATCAAGTACTAAGAGTCTTTAAAAGAACCCTCAGTAAAGACCCTTATGAAAGAAGTTTTAGATGTGGTAGCCCGTGACGGTATTCACCTGTCGGCTACCTGGTTTATGGCTGAAAGCCCACATGAAAAGGTGGTGCTGATCAATTCTGCCACCGGAGTAAGACAACAATACTATAGCGATTTTGCAAAATGGCTTTCGCGTGAAGGCTTTCATGTATATACTTTCGATTACAGAGGTATAGGAAATTCACGTCCTGAGAAATTGGAAGATGCATTGTACGATATGCACGATTGGTCCGTAGACGTTGATGCGATGATAGGCTATATCACGCATATACATCCAGGCGCACAAATAATCATCATCGGGCACAGTGTTGGCGGACAATTGATCGGCATGTCCAATTTGTCGAAGCAAGCCGATGCATTTATCATGATCGGTTCACAAACTCCATACTGGAAGAACTATAAAGGCTTTGGTATAAAACTAAAATTGCTGATGTTCTGGTATCTCGCTATACCTATAGCAACAAAAGTATTCGGTTATTTTCCGGCATCGCGTTTAAAGTTGTTTGAGGACCTTCCCGCAGACGTTGCGCGGCAATGGGCAAGGTGGGCGAAGAATAAGAACTATATATTTGATGAATTGCCTTCCGAGAAAAAGTCGTTCGACACCTTGCAACAGCCTGCATTAATGATCAGCTTCTCGGATGATGTGCTGGCACCATATGATGCAGTACTTGATCTGAAACGGTTTTATAAAAGTTTGAAAACAGAGCACTGGCACTTGACTCCCGAGGATGTCCTAAAAAAGAAAGTAGGGCATTTCGGTTTTTTCAGAAAAGATATGGAGGCTGTTATATGGCGAGAGACCGTTCGCTGGATTGACAAAGATTTTTCCTCTGAAAAGAGAAGAGCCGCATGAAAGGAAAGTTAATTCGCCTATTGGCTGGTTTACAGGGCGATGTTCAGGCGCTATCTGCGGCATAAGTTTTGTTTGGGTGATTAAGCTTTTATACTTTTAGGACTATGAAAAAAATAATCAGCCTCATTTTAGTTATTCTTGTTACTCACACGCTTTATGCCCAGAACGATGCTATTTCTGCAGAAGGAAAAATCACCGACTCCCGTACCGGCAAAGGTATAAAAGCCAATATCCGCTATAGCAGTATACCCACAGGCAGTATCTTCGGGCGTTTTAATGATAGTACATTTTCATTCTCAATTTTTGGAACCGCTAAATATCAGATCACGGCAGCCGCAGAAGGGTATAATCCCAGAACGGTTATAGTTGATCCGAAGGATATAGATGCCAACAAAAAAGTAATCCGTGATGTAGCATTAACTCCAAAAGGACAAACCATCATCCTTAATCACCTTATCTTTTCTCAAGGTAAATCTATAATTGATCCCAAATCATACGGCGAGCTCGATGAAGTGGTACAGATGATGAAGGAAAACACACGCATCGAAATACAACTCGAAGGTCATACTGATAATGTGGGAAGTCCGAAAGCAAACCTTGAGCTTTCTCAAAGTCGTGTAGATGCTGTTAAGAAATACCTGGTAGAGAAAGGCATTTCAAAAGGGAGAATCCAGACCAAAGCATTTGGTGGCTCTCAACCACTGGCAAATGAAATGACACCGGAGGCACGCTCCAAGAACAGACGCGTAGAGATGCGTATTCTGAAAGATTAATTCGAAAGCATTTATTAACTTAAAAGCGCTAATCAGATAAACTGGTTAGCGCTTTTTTTATGAGCAACGATTCAGCATTTATACATGTACCGTACCAGCAGATGTATGATACATTTCATTCTATATTAGGAAAACACGGTTTTACTCCTGACAATGCTGCACGATGCGCCGAGATATTTTCCATCAACAGTGCGGAGGGAATCTATACCCATGGTGTAAATCGCTTCGCACGATTTATATCCTATATTAAAGACGGGTATATAAAAGTAGACCAGGTTCCTTCACGGAAAGGTGGTTTCGGTGCCATCGAGCAATGGGATGGCAATCTTGGCCCCGGGCCACTCAATGCTATATATGCAGCCGATCAGGCTATGGCGTTGGCAACACAACATGGCATAGGATGTATAGCACTGTCCAATACGAATCATTGGATGCGTGGAGGATATTACGGGTGGCATACAGCACGCAAAGGATTCATATTTATAGGTTGGACAAATACCCTTGCCAATATGCCCGCGTGGGGTGCTACAGATAGTAAACTTGGCAATAACCCATTGGTAATAGCCGTGCCCTATAAAAATGAAGCCATCGTGCTGGATACAGCCATGTCGCAATATTCGTATGGCGCTTTGGATCTATACCGCTTGAAAAATCAGAAGCTGCCTGTATATGGGGGATACGATGTGGATGGGAACATCACGCAGGATGCGGATAAAATCCTTGCCTCACGAAGAGTATTACCAATCGGTTATTGGAAAGGCTCGGGGTTATCATTACTATTGGATATACTGGCCACTATACTTTCCGGTGGACTGTCCACGCATGAGATATCAAAGCGTGAAGCGGAGCATGCCCTTTCTCAAGTATATATAGCAATCGATGTAGCCAAGCTCAGTCATTTCCCTGCTATAGCAAATTCGTTGGATCAGATCATCCTCGATTATCATACTTCAAAATCTGAAGATGGTAAAGATGTGCGCTATCCCGGTGAGCACATCGCACAGATCCGCGAAGCGAATATTAAATCTGGTATACCGGTGGCGAAAAAGATTTGGGATGAAATAGTCGGATTGGATGCTAGCAATTTGTAAACAACTGGAAATTGTGATATTGTAAGTGAAGATTCAATCCGTGTTCTTGGTTGATGTCGATTTTATTTTCGAAATTGGGAGGGTTGTCAACCAACGTAATTTTTTACTTATTCTTTGGAAACAGAGCAAAGACTTTGCTTCTGGCGATAGCTGCGTTATTGTCTTGTAAGTATGGATTGTCTCAATCATCATCATCTCCAATTTTTGTATATAGCAATACATTCACCAGTGAACAAGGGTTATCGCAAAACAGTATTTCTTGTATAACCAAAGACCACGATGGGTTCATGTGGATTGGTTCTGGTGATGGCCTTAACCGCTTCGATGGATATTCTTTTAGACACTTCAGCCACTCGGATAGCGATTCTTCAAGTATTAGCAATGACGTAATTCGATCTTTATTGCTGGATAGCAAGGGGCGGCTATGGATAGGAACCTATAATGGTCTCAATCTTTATGACAGCGAGAAAGAGACTTTTCGAAAATTTCTAACCAGTCGCTCAGATAAGAATACCATCAGCCAGAATACAATCCTCTGTCAACTGGAAGACCGTAACCACAACCTTTGGGTGGGTACATACTGGGGACTGAACAAGATCGATCTGGAGACGTTCGACATCACACGCTACCATTACCGTGAAGACGGAACTGGGTTGGCAGACAATGCGGTAAATTCTCTGCTGGAAGACAGGAATGGAAAGATATGGGTATGTACTGGTAAAGGAATTAACATCATCGGAGCCAAGGGTGTAGAGCATACTATACCGCAGAGCATTGCACCCGATGGGTTAACGTCTACGCTGGTTGTAAATATAGCACAGGATTCAACTGGTGCTATATATTTCGGCACCAATGGGAGTGGAGTGTTAAGGCTGGAAAATGAAAATGATCGAACGTTCGAATACTTTGTTCATACGCCAGGTAAATCTTCTGTTGGTAACAATATTATTTCGTCCATGGCTATAGATCACAATGGTATACTTCTCATTGGTACAGATGGGTCTGGATTCTATCGATATGAAGGTAACGGTAAGTTTACACAAATTCTTATCAGGGAAAATCGCATCCTTAACAATGCAACGTTGCATACTATTTATGTTGATGAGCAGAATAATTATTGGCTGGGGCTCTTTGGTGCAGGACTAACGTTTATATCCGGAGCGCGTCCCCGCTTTGAGTATTACCGGTACTTCAACGCTAATATGGAAAGTATTGGGAAGAATTCTGTATTAGCCATCGCAGAAGATCACGATAAAAAGATATGGATTGGAACTGATGGGGCCGGGCTATATAAATTTGATCCGGTCACCAAGGAGTTTACATCGTATCTGCATTCTCCGAAAAACAAAAACAGCATTAGTACGAATGTGGCGAAGTCGCTGCTGGTAGATCATAAGAACAACCTATATATAGGTACGTTTGCTGGCGGACTAAATTATCTGGATACAAAGACGAATACTTTTACCCGCTATATGCATCATCCGGATGATACAACCAGTATCAGCACCAATCACGTTTGGTCACTTCTGGAAGATGACAACCGGATTTATGTAGGACAGTTGGGCGGACTAAATGAATTTCTTCCTGATAGCAAAGTATTCAATGTACTCACAATAGCGGGCGATAGCCGCATCACCACACAGACAGCATCGGTCTTCTGTATCCGTAAAGACAGGCAAGGGTATATCTGGATGGGAACGCGGTTGGCAGGTATACATCGGTATGATCCGAAGACGAGAACATTCAAGTCGTTCTTAGATATACCCGGAGATTCATCGGGCTTACCAACGAATGAAATTATTCAGTTTACCCTGGATAGTAACGGAAAACTTCTGGTTGGTACAGATGACAAGGGATTGATTCGGTTTGATCCGGAAACATTTAGTTTTAGCGAGCTTCTCCCGGACTTTCGCGAAGAGAGTATACCTTCAGTGCTCGAGGATGATTCTCATAACCTTTGGTTTACTTCTTTCGATGGTCTGCATCGGTATGACCCAGCACACGACAGGATCTTTAATTATACTATAGCTGATGGATTACAAGGCGTACAGTATAATGAGGGAGCGCGATTAAAAAGTTCGACAGGAGAATATTATTTTGGAGGCACGAACGGCCTGAATATATTTCGACCTGAAAAAGTGATGGAAGATCACAGCAAACCAAAAGTTGTGTTTACGAAGCTTAGCCTGTTTCATGATGCTGTCGAGATGAACGACAAGTCACAACTGTTATCGAAGAGTATATCGAAGCTTGAAACAATTACTTTCCAACCGGATCAAAATGTTTTCTCTATTGAGTTTGCATGTCTTGAATACAAGTTTCCAAAAAAGAACAGGTATCGATATCACCTGGTAGGCTTTGATAATGGCTGGAACAATATAGGTGAAAGCAGAATAGCTACGTATACTAATTTGCCACCTGGTGACTATACACTTAAAGTAAGTGCCACCAATGGAGATGGGTATTGGAATGACGATGCAGCCAGTATACACATTGTCGTTGTTCCCAAGTGGCATCAACGGATGAGCGTTAAAGCTGGCCTTGCAATTTTACTTCTCATATTTACGCTTGTAGTTATTCACATGCGAACTAATTTTCTGTTTAAACAAAAACGAAAGCTGGAAGACCTGGTAACGTTGCGTACAAAGTTAGTGGAAGCACAAAAAGAGGAAATCAAAGATAAAAACGAGAAGTTGGAGCAAGTATATGAAGAAGTAAATTCTGTAAATGAAGAACTCCAGCGAGTCAATTCAAATCTGGAAAAACTTGTTGAAAACAGAACAGAAGAACTCAAGCTCACCATCGAGCAACTTATTGAAACTGATAAAGGACTTGATACATTTCTTTACCGGTCCAGTCATGACTTAAGAGGTCCAATTACATCGCTACTCGGTTTAGCGCGGCTGGCTAAAATGCAAAATCAACAGGAAGAATTAAACGCCTACTTTTCCAATATAGAGTATACCGCTAGTCGCATGTTGCGACTTCTCGGGCGGTTAAGTGATACCGGTACATTGTTCCGCTCCAAACGTGAAATTGAAAATATACGTGTTGATGAATTTATTCAATCTCTGAAAAATCAACTAAATACCATTAACACCGGCAACGAAGTAAGAATAGAAATTGAAAATAGAGTAGGTGAATCTCTCATGAGTGATCCCGTCTTGTTGAATCATATTGTTGTAAACCTGATGGAGAACAGTATAGTCTTCAGAAAAGAAGATCCATTTGTCAAGGCTATATTTTACTTCGAAAACCAACAGTTAGTTATCCAAGTGATAGACAACGGAATTGGTATTCCCGAGGATGTACGCAATAGAATATTCGAAATGTTCTATCGGGGATCAGATAAGTCAATCGGTAATGGATTGGGATTATTTATAGTAAAGAAAGCACTTGAAATTTTAGGTGGCACCATTACCATCGAAAGTGAGCGAAGGCAATTAACCACAGTAACCGTTCGCATACCGCTCAACAATGCTGATATACCGGAGAGTATAGATTCCAGTTATTCGGTATAGGCTATAGTAGTTGAAAGCCTACTTTCCGTCTTTCAATCGCTTGTCGTATTCAAGCTGCAGGCTATTTAGAGTAGCATCATAGGAGGGACGATCGTTGAAAGCGTCAGGACGATAAGAGTCACCTGGTTTTCGTTTGTCGTGTAAGTCAAACTGACTGGCGTGTGATGCGACCCAAAGATCGAAGTCAAGTTTTTTCATAGAGGCCAAGGTATATTTGAAGTCCTTTCCAATGTTTGGATAAGAAGGCATCCCCGAGATCCTAGTCATCGAAAGCATAGTAGGCATGTTTGCAATCAACACCTTCCATGAACGCTTGTCGTCTTTGGTATCTACTAAAAAACTCGTTGCACCTTTCGTGTGCCCGGGGTGATGCAGCACTTTTAATTTTGTGTCACCGAGTTTCAGTATATCACCATCGTGTAACAGGCGATCCGCTGTTACCGGCGTAAAAAGACCACTCTTGCCACCAAACGCGAAATCTGATTTCCCCCCGTCAGCCAAAACTTTTGCATCGGCTTCATTGGCCATCATCGTTGCCCCGGTAATTTTTTTTATCTCCGCCATTGCGGCCACATGGTCAAAATGCGCCTGCGTGGTTAACAGGAATTTGATATCGGTAAATTTAAAGCCGAGCGACTCTACGTTTTTACGAATCATCGAAACAGATTCTTCAAGACCTGTATTAATAAGTGCATGTCCTTCCGGACTCACTATTAGATAACACGCGAGGTCGTATGTGCCAATATAATATATATCGCCCGCAACGCGAAATGGCTCGGTTGGTTTTGTCCATGTTGAATCCTGATAGGAAAGCGCCCCTGAATTTTGTGCAGCGGAAGTTAATGTTGAAGACAAAAGAAGCAACAGTATAAGTGAGAGAAGAGAAGTTTTTAACATCTGTGAATAAAAATTAGACTTGTACGGATGATGATTTAGTTTGGAGCTAAGACAAATGCAATTGTCTTACACATCAAAAGTATGAGGATTTAATTTCATCCCCCAAATTTTCATGAAATTTTGATCGTGGATTTCTGATTCAAAGTTTGGAAGCCTAAATTATATTTTATGAGTAGCCAAGTGGCTTGAAAAAAGTAAGGCCTTAGGATGGCCGAGGGATCGCTTACCTTGGCCTTAGCAACCTATTGAAAAACTAAGCTGAATACCATTGACATCTGGAAGATAGTCAGGTTGTCATGAACGCAGGTTATCCCAAACGTTATCAGTTTCGAAAGTAAGAGGAGCCAATGAGTTAATTTCAATATCTATATTTGAGGAAAGAAATCATTTACGCCTTGCCGGATAACAGATGATCAGTAACAATTAGCGGCTAACGAACTAATAAAATGAAAGAAAGTGTACCTCGTATAGCGTTAATTATATATATAGCACTTACGATAGTAAGCTGTTCCAATGATGATGAACCTGTAAAAGCAGAGGATATACGAGAAGAATTGCTGAAGGCTGTTAATATACTTCGCAGCACAGGCTGCCAATGCGGACAAGACATAATGCCGCCTGTAGCCGCATTAACCTGGAATGATACACTTGAAAGTGTCGCACTTGATCATGCACGCGATATGTATACCCATAATTACTTCAGCCATTTATCACAAGACGGAACTCCACCCATTGCCAGAGCACAGCAGGCAGGGTATGCAGGTATATATGTAGGGGAGAACATTGCGCGCGGATACTTTAATGTTACCGATGTAATAGAAGGATGGAAGGAAAGCGAAAGTCATTGTAAAAACCTCATGGATACTATATATCTCGACGCTGGAGGTGCAAGTTTAGGCGGTTATTGGGTGCTTGATTTTGGTAAAAGAGACTGAAAATCACATTTTCAATCGTTTGCTGTATCGAAATCGTACCGCAGTTTAGAATATTTGATATCCCTCACTTATCCATTTGACCCTAAAATGGAAACAAAACGTCCTGTTGGTAGCGATACTTTTATGCAAACGTTTTAAACCAACAAAACATGAGAAAAATTTTTACATTCCTTTTTATCGCAAGTGTTATTTTAAGTTGTCAGGATGAAGATGTTCAACCCTCTAACAGTGCTGAAGTTCTGGCTGCATGGGGAGCTACGGGAGCATGGGCCAGTTGGTCCAATGGTGGGTATACTGTCTATAATAATGTATGGGGACAAAAGGCAGGGCCTGGTCCTCAATCTATTTGGGCGAATTCATATAGTAACTGGGGAGTATGGGCAAACCATCCCAATACAGATGGTATAAAGGCTTATCCGAACTCTACGCGTTATATAGGTCGCACATTAAGTTCTTTAAACTCTTGTACAAGTAGTATCAGTATCACTACTCCTCCGGGCGGAGCCTGGACTGCTTCTTTCGATGTATGGGATAAGGCCAAGCAACATGAGATTATGCTATGGATGAATTATACCAGCAATCCAAACGGAAGTGGTAACATTAAACCTATATCCTATAATTGGAATGCTCTGGGTTATCCCATTCCTACGCATACTAATGTCTCAGTAGGTGGACATACGTGGAATGTGTTTCGTGGCTACAATGGAAATAACATGGTATATTCTTTTCTGCGCACGACCAAAACCAATAATGCAACTGTAAACCTGAAACCGATTATGGATTGGGTAAGAGCGCGTGGCTGGTTTGGTGATATAACCGTAGGAGATGTACAGTTTGGCTATGAGATCACATCTTCCAGCGGAGGACTTAACTATACCACGAAAAACTACTCAGTATCGTTTAACTAAATTGACGGTATAGTATATTTCATTCTCACAGCCCGCAACTAAACGCTTCGGGCTGTGAGTTGTGAGTTGTATCGGAGAGCTGGTAGTCTGATAAAATCTTGCCGCGAAAAGAAAGTCTATCCCAAAGAGATCATCTTCAAACAAACTGGAGCGGGCACTTTAAGGGGTTTACCGACAGGCGTGAGCTTACCCGTTTTCGGATTGATACGAAATATAGCGATGGTATCGGTATCCTGGTGCGCCACAAATATATATTCTCCTTTCGCATCGATCATGAAGTTACGCGGAGTGCTGCCACCCGTTGTTTGCTGCCCGGTGAGTTTTATTTTTCCATCAGCACCGATGGAATAAATGCTCAAACCGTTATATCCCCGGTTAGACATATACAGGAATTTTCCTTTCGGATCGACATGTATATCAGCACTTGTATTTTTACCCGTAAAGGTTTTTGGTAAGGAAAGAACAGAGTCTTGCAGAATGTTAAGATCACCCGTCTTCTTATCTACTTTAAAAACAGCAACGGTAGAAGTCAGTTCTTCTGCTACATACATATAGTTACCGGATGGATGAAAAGTAAAGTGTCGCGGACCTGTTCCCGGTTTTACAGATGCTTCTTTTTGTTTGGAATCTTCAAGCGTTCCTTTTTTCAGGTTGAAGTTATAGATATAGATTTTATCCGTACCCAGGTCTGCAGCATACAGAAAGCGATTGTCCGGAGAGATCAACGCAGAGTGTAAATGCGAACTTTGCTGACGGTCTGGATTTATACTGTTGCCTATATACTTCTTGGAGTCAGATGGATTGCCTACAAGTCCGTCTTCAAACAATGGGAGAACCACCAAGTTGCCTTCGTTATAGTTCGAGACAAAAGCATACTG
This sequence comes from uncultured Bacteroides sp., assembly GCA_902168185.1. Taxonomy (GTDB): domain Bacteria; phylum Bacteroidota; class Bacteroidia; order Cytophagales; family Cyclobacteriaceae; genus Ohtaekwangia. The sequence goes on along the minus strand of CABHOV010000040.1, from coordinate 156,563 downwards.
GCCGGTTTTGTCAAAACTGACGTGGCAAGGATCGGCGCCAAACGAAGAGCGCGTATTCAGCGTATTTAATTTACCCGTCTTTTGATCAATGGTATAGGCCGTCACAGAACCACCCGTTTCATTCTCACTTGCTTTGCCACGATTTACAGAGTATAAAAATTTGCGTGTAGGATGAATACTGAGAAAGGAGGGACTCTCCAGTCCGGTAACGGTTTGGACCAGCGTAAATGATTTCTTCGCGCGGTTAAAAGTATAGATATAGATGCCTTCACTGCCACGGACACTAAAGGTGCCCACGTACAGGAATTCTTTTTTAGTTTGTGCAGTAGACGAAAGGAGAGAAAGGGCTACAAATAGCAGGCAAAGTAAACTTCTTATCATAGTACGGTTGCAGGTAAAGCAATAAATTGAAGATAGCGCAAATTTCTTAAACGGTAACTTCTTTATGCTTTTGAATGCTGATTTTTTTTGAATGTGCCAACGAAGCATATAGCGCACCGCTTGGTTTCATCATGCGGTTCTTGGTTTTCAGGTCACATTCATATAGTCCGAAGCGCATGGAAGGGCCCAGATGCCATTCGAAGTTGTCCCATGTACTCCAGAAATAATATCCGCGTATATCAATGCCATCCTTGATTGCCTGGTGCATAACCTCAGCATAATCCTGTATAGCCTGAAGCCTGAGGAAATCACTTTCATCGCATACACCATTCTCGGTAATGATAATGGGCTTCTTGTATTTATTCCAGTAACGGTCCAGGCACACGCGCATTCCTTCCGGGTAATACTCCCAGATGTCATCATGCTTTCTGCCGAGCTCTTTTATTTTATGCGGTGTTTGTAAATAGGTAATGGGCAACGGGTCATGTGGAATGCGCCCGTAATAACTCATCCCGAAGAAATCTACTTTTTCAAAATGACTCGGTACATAATCCATAAACCACCAGTCGCTGAGGCGAGCAGGGAACCAGCCTAATATATTTTCTGCAGAGAATACTGTTGCGTTGTGAGATATACCCACGGGTTGCTCGGGCAGTTTCGTTTTGATATAGTCATATACTATATCATGAGCCTTTCCCATGTTAATCACAACCTTGCCAGCGGTTAACGGATTGATCTTAAAAGGAGGGAAGAACCCTGTGATCCAGCCATAGCTTGCATATACATTTGGTTCGTTAAAGGTATTCCAGTACGAAGTATATATACCAAATTCATCCACTACCTTTTTAGCGAAGTCTACCCACAATGCTATGTTCTCTTCACGCTCCCAGCCACCACGCTTGGCAAACCACAACGGGTTTGTGAAATGGTGAAGCACCATCATGATACCTATACCACGTGATTTTAATTGCTGTAATAGAGAATGGTAATGTTGTTTTGTTTCAGGATGAAAGTTGCCTAAAGGCTCGCGCTGAAGTTTACTCCACATGAGACTCATCCTATAATTGGGAGCAAGAGAAGCGATTATGTTTACATCTTCCTCAATTCTAAGTTCGTGATCGGTAGTTTGCTCAAACAGAAAACCATCGCGCGATGTGAGTCCTTGCCAGTCGTGTTCGAAAGCAGTTTCAATTTGTGTAGCCGCTGTACTTGTTCCAAAGAAAAAGTGTTCCGGAAAAGTAAGTCTCATAGCTATTTGCGCGTCATAGCGCTCTGGGTGATTTCCCATTCCTTCCAGTACTTCCGGAGAATCCGGATGTCTTCTTCCATGCAAGGATATAGTATATCACATTTAGGAACCGGAGGTAGTTGTCCTTGTGACAAATGCACAGAAGTCAATCCACCTGTCCATTCGAAGTGACCAGGATCATACGGTGTCCTCCAGCGACCTCCCCAGCGCAAGCCGAGTTTCTCGCCTTCAACACCAATCTTTTTCCAAAGCTCTTTATTATCCCATACGGCTACTGAATCAACAATCGGAACAACATCTATAGCAAGGCCATATTGATGTTTGGATCGGCCCGCGCCCGAGCTGGTATATTTCTTGCCCATCACTTTATACTCATTTTGCTTCGCATGGGTACGATAGGATTCCACTACTGCAAGTTCAATTCCTTTTGCATGGCAGGCCGCGATCAACGTTCTGATCTGGTCGCGAAAATAGGGATGCAATGCGCGAATGTCGGTAATCATAGTCATGGCTCCGCGATCTTTACCAAATGTAAAATTCTCCACCGAGCTCCACTGCTTCCAGCCGTTGATGGTATCAACTGTAATTTCCATTTCTTCCGGAACCGCGGCAAAGGTTGATGAGTCGATCGTAACGATGGGTTCTTCTACAGGTTCATTGTAAAACAGTTCAGCATGCTCACGGCAGTCGAATGGGGAAAATAATCCATCAAATTGAGCATGGGCTATAAAACTGAGCAATACAAAGGAGAGAAGTAGCAAGGGCTTGACAAGATCACGCATTTGGCAACATCATTAAGGTTGCAAATATATGACATTTACTATACTATAACTTTACCATAACATTAAGGTTGTGCTGAAAAACTTACATCCGTATATACTATGGTCTCATCTACGGCGATTGCTTCAAAAAATATTGGGACAATCAATAGCTCTTGCATTAGCAGATAAAAAAGAAGGGCTGCTCTGATTCAGAGCAGCCCTTCTTTTTATAGGATGACGGCTTTTTAATTCACGGCATTGTCTTTTGCCAACTCATCCATAATGGACTGATACTTTGATTTCAAACTCTCATCACTACTGATCGCTTTTTTTACTTTGTTGAATGCCGCAGCACCAACATAGTCTTTCGCCAGCAATTGATACGTTTCCTTGATCTTCGCAGTACCTTCGTCTTTCTTAGCAATTACATCCTTTACAAATCTGATTTCGTCAGGAGTTGCATTTGCTTCGAGTAACTTCCCTTCATCACCAATGATCTTGAAAAGTTCATTGTAACGTTGTGCTGTTACAGTCTGATTCGTTGTAACCATCTGCTTGATTTGTCCAGTAAGAACAGCTTGCATTTCATTCACAGAATCCATAGCAACCGCATATTTCTTCAACTCCTCATCGGTGACGGCCGCAGCGTCTTGCGCGAATAACGGTGCAGAAAAAAGCGCCATGAAACACACCAGGCTAAAAAACTTCAACTTCATACGATTGACTTTTTAAGGTGAAACTTCGATTTATTACAATACGCAGTATAACAAATTGAATGTTGAAACAATCGCGAGTTAACGCTAAGCGGTAAAAAATCCATTTTAATGGGAAATGATCTCGTTGAAATAATAAAGCCGCCCCCGAAAATTTCGAGGCGGCCTCTTATCAATCCCGTCTTATAAAGCCAACAGTGCGATCTTGTTATTGCACGTGCATCTTTATGGTCGGCGCACCGGCCAATGTTTCAGCGCTCGCATTCTTTGCAAACTTCTCGAAGTTTTTCAAAAACGCTTCTGCCAGAAAGTGAGCCTTGTGATCATATTCGTCCTGATCATGCCATGTATTTCGCGGGTCGAGTATTTCGGTTGGTACGTTAGGACAATCGGAAGGTATAGCAATACCAAACACATCGTGTGTCTTAAATGAAACAGTATCCAGTTCTCCGTTCAATGCAGCGGTGATCAGTGCTCGAGTATGTTTCAAACTCATGCGCTCACCTATACCATACGCTCCGCCGGACCAACCGGTGTTTACCAGCCATACGTTCACACCGGCTTCCTTCATTTTCTTGCTTAACATTTCTGCATATATAGCAGGATGAAGAGGCATAAACGGTGCACCGAAGCACGCGCTGAAAGTCATGGTAGGCTCAACGACATCAGCTTCTGTTCCGGCTACTTTCGCCGTATAGCCTGATATAAAATGGAACGCAGCCTGCCCCGGGGTTAACTTGGCAATGGGAGGCAGTACGCCATAAGCATCGCAGGTAAGGAAGAAAATGTTCTTTGGATTTTTGCCAAGAGAAGGTTGTGCTATATTTTGAATATAGTCTATAGGATAACTCACGCGTGTATTTTCAGTGCGTGATCCATTGGTGTAATCTACTTCATTTGTTTTTTCTTTGAAGCAGACATTCTCAAGGAGAGCACCCGGTTTAATAGCCCGGAAAATATCAGGTTCTTTTTCTTCAGAGAGGTCTATTGTTTTCGCATAACAACCTCCTTCGAAATTGAAGATCACATTATCCGGAGTCCATCCATGTTCATCATCACCAATTAATTTCCGGTTTGGATCCGCAGAGAGCGTTGTCTTTCCCGTTCCGGATAAACCAAAGAATATAGCCGTATCACCTTGCTCGCCGATGTTGGCAGAGCAATGCATAGGCAGTACATTTTTTTGATAGGGAAGTATAAAGTTTAACGCTGAAAAAATTCCTTTCTTGATTTCACCGGTATAGCCGCTTCCACCGATGAGAATAATTTTGCGAGTGAAGTCTATAATTGAAAAGTTATGCTGACGTGTTCCATCTTCGGCAGGATCAGCGTGGAATCCGGGAGTGTTTACGATGAGCCACTCGGGTTCAAACACTTTCAACTCTTCCTCCGAAGGGCGAATGAACATGTTGTACACAAAAAGATTGGACCACGCATATTCGTTGACCACTCGTATACTCATCCGATAGCGTTCATCGGCACAGGCATATACATCGCGCACAAAAAATTCTTTGCCATTCAAATATACCAGCATCTTTCTATAGAGCTGTTCGAATTTTACGGCATCGAAAGGTATATTAAAGTTATTCCACCAGACTGAATTTTCAGTAACGTCATCCTTTACTGTGAATTTATCTTTAGGAGACCTGCCGGTAAACTCACCCGTATCTATAGCGAGCGCGCCCGTTCGGGTGATCTTTGCATGACCACCTTCCAGTGTCATCATGGTTAGTTCATCGGGTGAGAGGTTCCAATAGGCTTTCCCTTCGGGAATACCGAGGTGTTCGATCCCGAATGATCGGGATCTGGTTCCGAATTCCAACATGTTTCAATTTGGGTTAATGAGTTAGATGCAAAGTTAGGGCAATTTGAAATCGTTTCAATCGTTTGCAATTATATTTTGTTTCCAGTTGCGGTGAACAAAGACTATTTGCGAAAATGGATTTATCGGCCTACTTTCAAGCCGGTTTAAAGAACCGCAAGCAATATTTTATTTTACCTACCTGACCTTTGGTTTAAATGAGTTCTGACAAAACATTTTTTGGCCATCCGCGTGGATTGGCTACTTTATTCTTTACGGAGATGTGGGAGCGCTTTAGCTACTACGGTATGCGGGCACTGCTGCTGCTCTTCATGGTGGCTTCTGTGGAGGAGGGCGGAATGGGCCTCGACGACAAAACTGGTGGAGCTATATATGGACTCTATACCATGTTTGTATACCTGCTGGCACTGCCAGGCGGATGGCTCGCCGATAAATTCTTCGGACTTCGTAAGAGTATATTTTATGGAGGCTGTATTATCGCTTTAGGACATATATGTCTGGCACTCCCTACCACTGAGACATTTTTTATAGGCCTCTTGCTGATAACGATCGGAACAGGATTACTGAAGCCGAACATCAGCAGTATGGTAGGAGAAATCTACCCTCCGGAAGAACAAGTACGGCGCGATGCAGGGTTCTCTATATTCTTCATGGGGATAAATTCCGGTGCGCTCATCTCACCAATCATTGTCGGATATTTAGGAGAGAACGTAAACTGGCACTATGGATTTGCCGCAGCCGGTGTTGGTATGATCTTCGGATTAATTCAGTTTAAGATCACAGAGAAATACCTGGGAACAGCAGGCCTCGAACCAACGCGATTGCCCAATGCAGCGCAACAGCAAAAGCGTGACAATACCATCCGCACAGGTCTATGGATTGCAGCGTTATCACTGGCTGCGTTCGTCACATCATTGCTGATGGGAATCATTACTATAAATCCAGTAGTATTTGCTGAAGCTTCCGGAATTGTGATCGGTATATCTGTATTGATATACTTCGTGTATGTATTTCTCTTCGAGAAACTCAACACAGACGAGAAGAGGAAAGTGTTCGCTATATTCCTGATGTTCTTAATCACCACGGCATTTTATGCAGGCTATGAAGGACAAGGTTCATCGCTGAATCTTTTTGCCGACCGCTATACACAACGCGTATTTGGCACCTTTACCATGCCGGCAAGCTGGCTGCAATCAGCTCCACCATTCTTTGTTATACTCTTTGTTCCTGTATTTACCTGGTTGTGGTTTTCATTGGCAAAACGGAAACTAAATCCGACTACTCCGGTGAAGATGGCTTTAGGTTTAATCTTTATGGGATTAGGATACCTGGTAATGATAGGTGCATCAGACATCGTGATCGGTGGTGGTAAACCTTTACCAACGTGGCTGATCGTAACCTATATGTTCCACACCTTTGGTGAGATCTGTCTATACCCGATCGGGTTGAGCGGTGTAACCAAGTTATCTCCAAAACGATTGGTCGGCCAAATGATGGGTGTATTCTTCATGGCACTTGCACTCGGTAATCTTTTTGCCGGTATATATGCCGGAGAATTTAATAACGAAGCAATCACCGCCAATCCTTCATTACTCACCGATCTCTTTGGTCTCATTGTAAAGATCATGTTCGTTGGTGGCCTTATCGTAATTGTATTTAGTAAACCAATCCGGAAACTGATGGGTAATATTCAATAAGTATTCACGCGCACTCATTAACCACCTATGGAAGTAAATAAATTTTTTAAACCGTACATCTCACCGGAGCAGAACATTCCGGAGTTTACGCTCAAAGCAGTTACGTTCGGCTCGCTCTTCGGAATTCTTTTTGGAGCATCAACAGTATATCTGGCGCTAAAGGCCGGGCTTACCGTTACTGCTTCAATTCCCATAGCAGTAATAGCCATTACGTTGGGACGTAAAATTCTGAAGACTACAATTCTTGAAAATAACATTATACAAACCACCGGCTCTGCAGGAGAGACGATCGCAGCGGGGGTTGTGTTCACATTACCCGGTTTTCTTTTTCTTTCGCCCGGTCAGGATGGCATAAGTATAGGTGAAGCATATTTTGATTACCTCACCATTCTTATACTGGCTGCATTCGGAGGCATGTTGGGTACATTGATGATGATTCCATTGAGAAGATCGTTGATCGTAAAAGAGCATGGCACACTTCCGTATCCGGAGGGAACAGCCTGTGCTTCGGTATTACAGGCGGGAGAAAAAGGCGGTGTGTTTGCAAAAACTGCTTTCGCAGGAATGGGTATAGCGATGGTATATGCGCTGTTTCAAAAAGTATTTCACGTCATAGCAGAAGTACCATCTTACGTAACAAATCAGGCAAGTAAATATTGGCCTTCCGCAGCAACACGTGGAGAAATAACACCAGAATATTTAGGCGTAGGCTATATTATAGGTCCACGGATTTCAGGAGTGTTAGTGGCAGGTTCTGTATTGGCGTGGTGGGCTCTTATACCACTGCTGAGTACACTCGTTGCTCCGGATACAGTGGCTACACAACTTGTAAAATTAGGAAGTCTTGCCAATCTGAATACACCTGGTGGCTACGGCAACTGGGATCCACAGACACATACCTTCGGAAGTTATGCAGATGCTCTATACCGCGCCTATGTCCGCCAGATTGGTGCCGGTGCTGTGGCAGCAGGAGGTTTTATCACACTCATCAAAACGATACCAACCATTGTAAGTTCTTTCCGCGAGAGCATGGGCTCATTAAAAGAAAAAGGAAAGGGTAGTGTACTGCGCACAGAAGATGATCTGTCATTCAAATTCGTAATTATAGGAAGCGTTGCTTTAGTACTCTTAACTGCTATACTTCCCGGCACGATCATTCCTGGTGATGGTATATTTCAAAAACTTTTTATCGGATTACTGATTGTAGTATTCGGATTCTTCTTTGTTACCGTATCCAGCCGTATCGTTGGTTTGGTAGGAACCAGCAACAATCCGATCTCCGGAATGACGATTGCTACATTGATGGGTACTTGCTTGATCTTTACCAGCATTGGCTGGTCGGGTAAATTCTATGAACCACTCGCGTTAGTAGTAGGCGGTATGATTTGTATTGCAGCATCAAATGCAGGGGGAACTTCACAGGATCTGAAAACAGGTTTTATTGTTGGTGCTACACCACGCTACCAGCAGCTCGCACTCTTTATAGGCGCTATAGTTTCCTCGATAGCGATAGGAATCATTGTGAAGATATTGGATACCCCAACAGCGGCCATGGCAGCGCAAGGTATAAAACATGCTATAGGAAGTGATACATATCCTGCACCACAAGCTACACTGATGGCTACGCTAGCGCGTGGTATACTTTCCTATAACCTCGACTGGCAATTTGTAATTGTCGGAGTATTTATAGCGATAACCATGGAGCTATGCGGCATTAAAGCACTCGCATTTGCTATAGGCCTATATTTACCACTGTCCACTACGCTTCCTATTTTCGCGGGCGGTGCTGTGAAAGGCTATGTTGATTGGAAAGCGGAGCGTAAGGGAGAAAAACCACAAGACGATGAACTTGGACGTGGAAGTTTATTTGCTACCGGGCTCATTGCAGGAGGAGCATTGACAGGTGTGATCGTGGCAATCCTCGCCGTGGTATTACCATCGATTATGGAGTCGCTGAATCTTGAACATGGATTAGTAGAAAGCCTTGGAGCAGGTGGGTATCAGATTCTGGGTACATTATTTTTCATCGCCATGATGGCAATGCTATATAGATTGGCGGTAAAGAAATAATAGTCTTAATCTATAAACCCTAAACTCTCCCTATGAAAACTAAAGTGTTACTGTTGTTTGTAATATGTATAGCCTTTGCGGGTTTTACAAACGAATCATCGCTCAAAGTTAAATTCAATCCGCAAACCTACGATCTGCAGTTAGGCGATCTGAAATTTGCAAAGGGCTTGAAGATCTCTGACTTCGTTGCTACATATGGTGAACCCAGTGAAAAGAAGACTCATGCCAGTGGCGAGGTAACTTATTTTTACGAGAACTATGGCATCGTGCTCGCCGCACAAGCTGAAGAGGTTAAACTTGTAGGGTTTACTTTCAATACGGATGGCGATAAAAAATTTGCTACCAATAGTTTTAAAGGCGAGTTTATGTTTGGTGATCTTTCTCTTACTACCGAGACAAAACAGACCGAGCTTCAAGGCGTAAAGACCTTTAAGTTTGTTTGTCCAATGCCAATCATGTGTGCCGGTGAAGATAGAAAGGCTCCGCTTAAAGTATTAGTGGGCTTCAATGAAGACAAGCATACCATAACGCAACTTGCTTTTATGACGAATTAACAAAAGATGTTATACTGAAAACAAAAGAGGATGCCTGATTAGATAAGGCATCCTCTTTTTATTGGGAATGATATATATACATCAACCAGTATACTCGATACGGTGATATACTTTTTTAGTTCTTTTGCTAATGAGAAGCGTGTGCCGCATCGGAGATTTCAGGCATTCAAATACATCATATTCATCTATAGCAGTATCCCAAAAGAAAGCTGACGCTTCGTACTCCGTGGGTGTAATGTGTTGTCTGATGGAAGCAAGATCCAGATAGGAAACCTGGTAACAAACCGTATCTGCTTTTATAGCATACTTGAGAAATGGCAATGAAGCCATTGTTTTAAGAAGCACTTCGCGATCCGCTTCGTATTCAAAATAACTCGCATAGTTTCCGGAGTTATACTTTATCTTGACTCCCGCGAGATCTCCTAGTTGCAATGCCTTCAGTGCTTCCTGTGAAAGTGTATCTTTGAGAGACGCACGTAACACCAGCGGTGGCGGCGTGGTGGTTGGGAAATCGTCATTCGCTATAGATGCAGGTTTCTTACAGGCTGCAAATGAAAATAGTATCAGTAGCGGAATGATCGAAAGACCTCTCATAGTTTTGTTATACGGTAATTTCGATAAGCTGTTTCAATGCTTCAAGTGCTTTGGTTTCCGATTGGTCTACTTTACCATCGGCTCGGATGATTTCCTGCATCGCGTCAAGCAAATTACTTTTTTGTAGTTGTTGTTCCTGTCCAAAGTGTTTTACAGTCTGAAGAAACAAGTCGCTAAGCTTGGCACTGTCAAAAGAGTTATACTCCCGAATAGCAGTATATAATTTCCTTTCAATGTCGGTTCCATCCGGGTACAGACTCGCCATTTTCCCCTTGATAGCGGAGAGCTCAGACGGATCATAACTACTATCAGCCTGTGATAAATGAACGTACAGAAAAACAACGAAGTCGGAGAAGGAAGAGTGGATGATCATAATTTGTGAGGGTCAGAGAAGCTAAAGTAACCGTTATCGTGTTGCTGGCAAAATTTTGGAATAAAAAAAGGGCCCCGCAGATGCAGGGCCCTTTGTAGTTCTTTCAAATGCTATTGTTTATTTAGCTGAGCTTAAGTCAGGCATCAGTTCACCTTCAAAAGCAGGTTCAACTGTTCTTTTCGATTGACTTATTGTTAATGGTGAGATCAGGTCTGTGATCTTTAACAATATACCCGTGCCTATAAATGTATAGGTCACAACGATAGCCAACGCCTTCATGTGAACAATGAAGAGAGCAGTCTCTCCAAAGAAAAGACCATTGCCTGTTGTGTTAGCACCGTTCACAGCGGTGTTAGCAAGCAACGCTGTCATTACCATACCAACAGCACCACCTACACCATGACAAGGAAATACATCCAGTGTATCTTCGAGTGAAGTCTTTGTAGTTTTCCAATGAACCATCACGTTACTGATCAAGCTCGCGAATGTACCAATGAATAAACTGGAAGGTATAGTAACAAAACCTGCAGCCGGTGTTATGGCTACCAATCCGACTACGGCACCAATACAAAATCCAAGTGCAGAAGGTTTTTTACCGCGAACAGAATCAAATAATATCCAAGCAAGGCCCGCAGCAGCAGAGGCAGTATTGGTGGTTGCAAATGCAGATGCAGCTAATGAGTTTGCACCAAATGCACTTCCGGCATTGAAGCCGAACCATCCAAACCACAGTAAACCTGTACCCAGCAATACATAGGGAATGTTAGCAGGAGCGATGTGTTTTTTCTCTTCATTGCTTTTCAGAAATATAGAAGCTACCAATGCAGCTATACCAGCAGACATGTGTACGACAGTTCCACCGGCAAAATCAAGAACTCCCATCTTGAAAAGGAATCCTTCGGGATGCCATGTCCAATGTGCGAGTGGAGAGTATATAAACAGCGAGAAGAGTACCAGGAAAATAATATAGGACTTAAAGCGAACGCGTTCAGCAAATGTACCCGTGATGAGGGCAGGAGTGATGATCGCGAATTTCAATTGGAAGAATGCAAAAAGGATAAGCGGTATAGTCGGGGCGAGTGACCATGGCTTACCATCCATTACATTCTGAAACATAAAGAAAGATCTGGGATCACCGATGAGTCCACCGATGGAGTCTCCAAAGGCCAGACTAAAACCAACAACGATCCAAAGTACACCTACTACACCCATCGCGATAAAGCTTTGGAACATAGTATATATGATGTTCTTCACATCGATCATACCACCGTAGAAGAAAGCAAGACCTGGCGTCATCAAAAGTACCAATGCTGAAGCTGCAAGCATCCAGGCAATGTCTCCACCGTTCAATCCCTCGGTTACAATTTGTTTGGGTAAGGCCGGCATAAAGACGGCCAATATGCTGAAGCCCATGAGCAGCAGCAAAAAGATTAATGATTTCTTCATAAGGCGTTAATTCTGGTTGTAAATCAAAAATCGGAATTTTTTTAAAGAGTGCCTCTAAAAGTACCGCAGGTTTGAAAGAAAAATGACCGAAAACGTTGTAGGTGACTTTATTTTAACCCTGGATGGCTAAAAAGTGTGGATTTTTTGAAAATCTTTTAATGGATAAAACCCCTTAAAAATTACACTTTCCAAAGTCAACGCTTAAAGTATTGTTTCGGGATCGCGGACTATCACGAATTGCAATTATTTTCGCGCCCATGTTTACGCAGTACGAAGATGTTTTGGAGTATTTGTACACGAGCCTTCCCATGTTTCAGCGCATCGGGGCGGTGGCGTATAAAAGCGATCTTACCAATACAATAGCGCTTTGTGAATCACTGGATAATCCACAGCGAAAATTCAAATCGATTCATATAGCAGGTACGAACGGAAAAGGAAGCACTTCGCACATGCTGGCATCGGTGTTGCAGTCTGCCGGGTATAAAACCGGACTATATACTTCGCCACACCTGAAGTCTTTTACAGAACGCATTCGCGTGAATGGTAAAGAGGTCACACAATCTTTCGTTGTTGATTTTGTGAATCGTATTCAAACTTCCATCGATTCGATTCAACCTTCATTCTTTGAGATTACGGTAGCAATGGCCTTTGATTACTTCGTTCGTGAACAGGTAGATATTGCTGTGATTGAAGTAGGATTGGGCGGAAGACTGGACTCCACCAATGTAATCACTCCCGAGCTTTCTCTGATTACAAATATAGGATGGGATCACACCGACCTATTGGGAAATACACTTGAAAAGATCGCGGCAGAAAAAGCAGGAATCATCAAGAAGAATGTTCCGGTCGTAATCAGTGAACGTCAATCAACCGTTGAAAAAGTATTCATAAATAAAGCGAAGCAAGAGAACGCACCGTTATACTTTGCCTCTGATACATATAGCGTAAATCTTGCTGAGGAAAAAAGAAATTTACTCTTCGATGTTTTTAAAGATAACGTTCCGGTAGTGGAACGCTTAGACCTGCCATTGCAAGGCGAGTATCAACGGAAAAACCTACCGGGTGTTTTGAAGGCAGTGAGTATACTTCAGGAGTCTGGCTGGAAGATTTCAGATCAGCATATAGTTGAAGGTCTACTCAAGGTCGTTTCACAAACGGGTTTAAAGGGACGGTGGCAAAAACTGAGTGCTTCTCCATTGATCATTTGTGACACAGGCCATAACATCGATGGAATTGAAAACGTAGTACATCAGTTAAAACACCTTGTCTACGAAAAACTATTCGTCATTATCGGCATGGTGAAGGATAAAGATATTTCAGGCGTATTGCAGCTTTTGCCAAAGGATGCTAACTACTACTTTTGCCAGGCCAATATTCCAAGGGCCCTGGATGCAGTTGCGTTGGCAGAGCAGGCGGGTAAGTTTGGATTGAACGGCGTGGTAATACCCAATGTCAACGATGCTATAGCACAAGCAAAGCTCACAGCCACAACAGACGATGTAATCTTTATTGGAGGAAGTACATTTATAGTAGCCGAGATTGAAGGATTGTAATTCTATATTATGATACTATATAAATGATTCATAGGTATAAGGATTGATTCATTGAATAGTAAATTTTATTAATCTGACAATTCAGAATCTAGAAAGTAGAAAAATTAGAAAATATATATTTGTGAAGCGAAAACTCGAACGGTTTAAGATCATTGAAGAGCGGAGTAATGTTATTGAACCAACAAAGCCGATTTATGAGGCTATCAAAGGAAAGTGGAGAACGGAACATTTTAAAAATGATCAACCTATAACGGTAGAGCTAGCCTGCGGCCGGGGTGAGTATTCTGTAGGATTAGGCCGACTTTTCCCGGGCAAGAATTTTATTGGTGTAGATGTGAAAGGAGAGCGGATCTGGAAAGGGAGTACCATTGCTATAGAAGAAAACCTTCAGAATGTAGCATTCCTCCGTACCCACATACTGATGATCGAAAAATTCTTTGAGCCAGGCGAGATCGATGAAGTATGGCTTACATTCCCGGATCCTCGTCCTACCAAACGTGATACCAAAAGGCGATTAACCAGTCCGCGTTTTATAGAGATGTATAAACGCCTTCTTAAACCAGGAGGTTATGTCCGGCTCAAAACCGATAATACTCCACTATATGAATACTCGCTCGAAGAGATTCAAAACAGGAATGATATACATGATCTGAAATTTACCAGTGATGTATATGCCTCTGAGCTGCGCCCGGAATGTTTTGATATTAAAACCCGTTACGAAGAAGCGTTCGCAGCCAAAGGAGAGACCATCAAGTATCTTCGTTTTCATTTTTAATTTTTTAAATTTCGGTATGAGTGATACAACAAATTTCTATCTCGAAGAGAAGTTCCTGAGTGCTGACCGGATGATTGGCGAAGGACGACTGAGTGAAGCAGCACATCTGCTGGAAGAGATTCTTGCGGAGGCTCCTGATTTTGGTAAAGCGCATAATCACCTGGGATGGCTATATGAAACAAAGTTTAAAAATTACGTCCAGGCGGAAGAGCACTACCGATTAGCCATTAAGTTTTCACCGGAGTATCCCGCGGCATACTATAACTATTGCTATTGCCTTTCAGCGCTTCGTAAACACGAGGAACTTGAGCGCGTACTGGAGCTGGCGATCAAAGTATCCGGCATTAGTTACGCAAGCATCTATAATGAATATGGTTTGCTTCGCGAAGCACAGGGTAAACTGGACGATGCTATACATTACTTCCGACTACATATTCAAAATTCGTTTGATGCCAAGACTATAGAAACTGCCGCAGACTCGATCAAACGCTGCGAACGTAAGAAGGAACTGCTTGGCTGAGTATACTAGCCTAGTCGTTACTCGTGAAGCATTATATATGATTCGTGAATACGTTAGCAATGGTGCTTAAAGTTCAACGGTTAACAATTTGATAACAGCATCAGACAACTCACTTCACAATAGCCCTATATCTTTGAAGCAAAGAACTTCTTCATAGGTTTGGGGATTCCCCAAAGGCTTTATTGTCTTGGGGAATCATTATTTTTAACCATGGGCAAGAAAAAAAAACGAGACGTTGAGCTCGTCATTTTATCCGATATTCATCTTGGCACCTATGGCTGTCATGCAGAGGAGCTGTTGCGTTATCTCAAAACGATCCGGCCCAAGAAAATCATTCTGAATGGTGATATCATCGACATGTGGCAATTCAGTAAACGTTACTGGCCCAAGTCGCATATGCAGGTGGTGAAACACATTATGGGTCTGCTTGCCAAGAATACAAAAGTTATATACCTCACCGGCAATCATGATGAAATGCTCAGAAAGTTTTCAGGCTTTCGTCTCGGGTCATTTATCATTGATAACAAAATTGTACTCAAGCTTCATGGTAAACGGGCGTGGATATTTCATGGCGATGTGTTTGACGTTACAATGCAATATTCCAAATGGCTGGCGAAGCTCGGTGCTATAGGATATGATACACTCATCCTGATCAACACGCTTGTAAACTGGTGTTTGCTGAAACTGGGCCGCGAAAAGATATCGCTCTCCAAACGCGTAAAAGATAGTGTCAAGTCAGCCGTTAAATTCATTAACGATTTTGAAAAAACTGCGGGAGATATAGCCATTGAAAATGGTTACGATTATGTTGTGTGTGGCCACATTCACCATCCGGAGATTAAAAAAATTCAAACCGAGAAGGGAGAGGTGATGTACTTGAATTCCGGTGACTGGATTGAAAATCTTTCATGCCTGGAATATGACGGTACGAACTGGCACATTTACCGCTATGCCCAGGATAAAGTTGCTCAGGCTATAAAATTACCGAAGCGTTTTAGGGGTGACAGGCTCGATAACGATGAAATTTTTCGCGACCTTGTCAATGAATTCTTAACAGTTAAAAAGTGAAAATCCTATTTGCTATTCAAGGTACCGGCAACGGCCATCTGGCACGTGCCGAAGATATCATTCCGATTCTTCAACAGTATGGTGACCTTGATCTGTTTGTTAGCGGTGCACAAGCTGATATCAAACTTCCATATGCTGTAAAGTATAAATCGAAAGGTTTGAGTTTTTACTTTGGTAAAAGCGGTGGTATAGATTTTATGCGCACCTTCAAGCACAACAGCTCGAAGGAAGTATATAAGGAAATTAAAAAATTTCCGGTAGAGAAGTATGACCTGGTGATAAATGATTTTGAACCGATTACTTCCTGGGCATGTCGCAAGCGAGATATACCCTGTGTAGGTCTTAGCCATCAGTCTGCTTTACTTTCATCGAAAGTGCCAACACCTAAAACGATGGACCCGGTAGGAGAATGGGTGCTTCATAACTATGCTCCGGTAGATAAATATGTATCCTTTCACTTTGAGCGTTACGACAAGAATATATATACACCTGTGATTCGTGCAGCAGTGCGTGAAAGTAAGAATATAGAGAAAGATCACTATACCGTTTACCTGCCATCATACGATGATAAAAAACTGGTGCCTTTGCTGGCGAAGATCCCGCAGATAAAATGGCATATCTTTTCAAAGCATGCACGGAAGCCATACCACATCGGAAAGCTTTCGGTATACCCTGTAAACAAAGATGAATTTGCAGAGAGTGTAACTTCTGCTAAAGGTGTATTGTGTGGCGCAGGATTTGAAACTCCTGCTGAAGCCCTATACCTTGGGAAAAAGCTGATGGTTGTTCCTATGAAATCGCAGTTGGAACAGCACTATAATGCAGCGTCTTTAAAGCAACTCGGAGTACCTGTACTAAAGCGCGTAAAGAAAAAGAACCTCGAGAAGATTTTAAATTGGATCGAGACGGATGCCCGCGTGTCGGTACAGTATGAGAATATAACTGCAGAAGCGGTAGATCGTGCTGTGAAGCTCGGCAAGAAGTAACGGACTGGCTGCTGTGCAGACTTTTCAACGCTATAAAATTCATTCCTTCGTAATGCTCGTGTAAAGATCCGATAACGTTTGCTCTGTATTTTTCCGTATCGGAAAAGTTATGAGAGATAAAAAGCATTTCAAGGTATTGGTGGTGGATGATGACAGAGACATCCTTGAGTTATTAGAGTACAACCTGGCAAAAGAGGGCTTCACCGTAAAGACGATTGATGAAAGTCATGATGCTATAGCCGTTGCAAAAGACTTCGCACCCGACCTGATTATTCTGGATATTATGATGCCTCATCCCAATGGTATCGAGATCTGTCGCGAGTTAAGGAGTATGAAGCGTTTTGCGGATACCTATATATTCTTCCTTACCGCTAAATCAGAAAGTTACTATCACGAAGCTGCACTCGATACGGGGGGTGATGACTATATAGAAAAAGTTATAGGGCTTCGTGCGCTTACCTATAAAGTCGCTACCGTACTGAAACGTAAATTTGTAATCAGGAAGAGTATAGCGGAATTAAAAGTAGGCAATCTCAGGATACACCGTAAATCAAATTCAGTGCATATTGGTGATCATGAAATAACGTTAAGCAAACCTGAGTTTGAACTTCTTTTCTTCTTCGCACAAAACCCGAGCAAGGTTATTTCTCATGAAAATTTGCTCCAAAACATCTGGGGCTCCGAAATATACTTGTTCGATACTTCTATTGATGTATATATTCAAAACCTGAAAAAGAAGTTAGGCATCAATCTCATTCACCGTACAAGTGATAACCGATACCGGTTGGATTTTAGATAGGAAAGAAGTATAGGTATAGTGTATCTAATGATACATTACCAACGTGGAGGAGTTTTGAAGAACGTGAGCGGTGTTTGGCCCGTAAACGATTTGAAGTCTTTTATAAAATGCGCCTGATCAAAATAACCGGCAGCATGTGCCGTGTCAGTAAGGCTTTGTTTTTGCGGATATATACTGATCAGGTCTTTGATACGGACAATGGTCGAGAATTGCTTAGGGGAAGTCCCGATGATCCTTCTGAAACGCTTCTCGAAAGGATCACGGCTAATCGGCAAATCCTCCAGTAGTTCATTTATACGGATCGCTCCGTTGGTAGATTTAATTTTTTGAATAGCGCTATAGATCAGCAGATCGTCTGAAGATTTTTTCAACTCTGAGATAAGGAACCGCTCAATAACAGAAATCCGTGCCGCGTTATTTTTAGCCTCTTCCAGCTGGTCTTCAACTTGTATCAATTTATAGCGAGGAAACAGGTTGTCGAGTGATATACTCTGTTCAAAGAGATCGTGCAACGGCTCTTTAAAAAAGGCAGCAGCTCCACCTTCATTGAATTTAACGAGCAGCGTTGCAGTCTTTTTTGAATACTGTACAATTCGTGGCGACTTCCGAAGTCCTGATATCACAGCGGCAGGCATCGTGCTTTGTGAACCTTGCACACCATATGCCATACTTCCTTTAAATCGAAACGCCATGATGATCGAAGTATCAGGCAGTATTTTATTCTCCATTCCATCTTCGCTTTCGATGATTACAAAAGCTTTAATGAAAGGCTTTAAAATAGCAGAAGGCGAATAGTTTTCAACAGTCATGATAGAAAGGCCTTTGTAAACGTACGGACATAATTTACAAAAGTTTCAAGTAAACGTTATAGTTTTCCGGGGGATGCTAAATATACCGGTTGAGTTGGACTCCTTAATTTTCGGATGGCAGCAACGTGTGCGGATAAAACCAGGGGCACAACGCAGCAGGGCAGCCAGATAAAGGGAAAATACAGCAATGCTATATTCGGTTGATCGAATGCGAATTTCTGAAGCGGAAAAGGCGCAGATAAAATTGCCGTGACAACGATATTTATAAGCAATCCCAAACAAATGAAGTTCCAGATGAGTATAGCTGTAGTATTTAGTTTCTTTTTAATAAAGCCAAAATAGTATATAAACGGCGCTGTCATACCGGATATAATATCAAAGTTTCTTCCTTCAAACGTCATGATTTCAGGAACGGCTTTATTTACGCAGAGCAGGAAGAGTACAATCTCGATGGGGATTCTGATGACGTGTAGCAACGTTAATGTTTTTAGATCCAGGGTATCGATATAATACTTTCCTTTCGCGGTAACGAATGCTGTACCAATCAGCAGGAGTGGTGGCAGAATCAGCAGTATAAATCTCGGAGGCATAGTGTCAACAATTGTATAAAAGCCGCTAAGGCCAATAATGGATTGTAATACAAGCCATAAGGCTATAAAAATTATAGTCACTCCCGAATTGTTAGAAGCTTTATAAAACAGAAATATAGTTACGAACGTTGTAAGCCCGAATAAAAGGCTGATGTATAGCGGTAATGTTTCCATGAGTGTATGGTTGTTTTGACTTGAGCAAAGGAAACACACCGGATAATATTATCACTTGCCAAATGGCAAGAAAGCATTGATGGTAGACTATTTTTTGGAGAACTCTTTGCGGATGCGGCTTAACGATGTATCAGTTATACCCAGGTACGATGCTATATATTTTAGAGGTGAGTGCACAAATATTTCAGGATTTGTTTTCAATAGCTGTGCGTACCGTTCTTCGGCTGTTTCAGTAATCATGGACAGCATTCTGATTTTTAAGGATGTGAACCCTTTAACCAGTATAGCGCGTCCGAACTCTCGGAATTCAGGCAGTGCGTGAAACAGCATGTTGAGTTGCTGATACGTGATATACCAGCCTTCACAATCGGTTAGTGCCTGAATGTTTTCCTTTGATGGTGTGCGGTTAAAGAAAGAAGAGACTTCAAAGATAACCTGGTTATCAGAATAGAAATTGGTCGTGACTTCATTTCCATGCGTATCATGCGCAAACGCCCGGAGAAATCCATGCTCCATAAAAAAATACTCCTGGCTGACCTGACCTTCCTCCAGGTGAAACTGATTTTTATAGATTGTTCGATGAGCAAAATGGTCAGCAATTTCTTCTGCCTTCACGGGTGTTACTAAATCTGTGCTTTTCAGGAACTGTATAAGTTTCTCTTTTCCCATGATGGTAGAAATATAACATTAAGAATTACACTTCCTGACACAACGCTGATTCAATGCATAAAAATAAAGTACCGAGTGAAAAGCGATTTGATTTATGAATTTCAGCGCTTATTATTTTCAGACCACAGTAGTTTATAAACACAACTGGTATTATCTTAGGATATAAGTCATGCAGCATCAACAACATATTCTCGTACTGTTAAAACGTTTTATACTGGTTGTGTTGATCTTGCATTGTATGTTGGGCGAGGTCACCGGACAATCTGTTCCTGATTTTAGGGAGCGCCTTGAAGATGCTTCAACTTCACACGAATTTCAGTCTGCCTTCGATGAGATGATTACTATTTTTCACGCAGGAAAACTACATTTCCAGGATGAGGATGTAATCACGATTGTAAACATTGCCCGCGACAAAAAATTTTCTGAAAAAATATTACCCAGCGTTTATGGTTGGGCTGGTACTATGTTTGGCAATGGACGGATGAATGATGCCATTGTTTTCTTTATGGAAAGTTCAGTCTTGTTTAAGAAGCAAAATAATAAAATAGGAGAAGCACATAGTTACTTTGAGATCGCGCTCATTCAACATAAGGCCGAGAACTATGAAGAAGCAAAAGAATACTATACCAAAACGCTTGCTATAGGAGGTGACTCGCTGCACTATAGAACGATCATTAATTGTTATAACGGCCTTGCCCTGATTCTGCGCGAGCAGGAAGTATACGAGCAGGCCATAAAGGATTTCAGAAAGGCATACCAGGTCGCATCTACCCGCAACGATACCGCATGGATTGCTATACTGGCCGGTAATATGGGAAGCATTCATTTGCGCCAGCAGAACTATGATAGCAGTCTGTTCTATTACTTCAGGAACTTGAAATTGATTAAGCGTACTTCAGAATTTGAGAACGAGATTGAAACGTATGCTCATCTTGGACGAGTATTTGTAAAGAAGAATAACTACCCGATGGCGTTGCGTTATCTGGACAGTGCCCAGTATATAATTTCAAATAGACAGATCAAGTTTAATGACTTCTTCAATCCGATGGACTATATCAACGAGTCGTATGCATTTTTGTATGCAGGGCTCGGTGACTATAAGAAGGCGTTTGAATATCAGAACAAGTATTATGAGGTTGCACGTGAGAAACAACTTTTGATAAACGGCAGAAATCTGAAACAACTCCAGGCAACACAGGCATTCAAACAGAAACAAAGTGAGCTTGAGTTGTTGCAAAAAATAAACGAAGCCAACGTGGCGATCATAAGTCAACATCGCTACGTGCAGATTGCCTTTGGTATTATTATAGCGCTCATCAGTATACTGGCCTATATCGCCCTTCGGACAGGGAAGGTGCGGAAGAAACTCAATGATAAATTATCGTATTCGAATCAGGAACTGGCGCGACTCAACAGAATCAAGGATCAACTGTTTTCAGTGATCAGCCATGATCTCCGTGGGCCGCTTGGAAATCTGCAAGCCGTTTTGGACTTATATAAAATTGGCGGCCTTACACCCGAGCAATATGAGGGACTCCTGGCAGAGCTCAATCACCAGGTAAAGGCATCTGGCAATGCATTGGAGAATCTCCTTCAATGGGCGCGGGCGCAGCTGGGTGAAGTCAAGACCAATTCCGAAAAAATTATACTTCGGGATATAGCAGACCATGTGTCGGATCAGTTCAGAAGAAATCTGGACGAGAAAAAAATAACATACGACAACGCATTAACCGATGAACATATAGCATGGGCTGATAAGAACCAGGTTGAAATTATTATGCGGAACCTGGTTGGCAACGCTATTAAGTTTACACCGGCTAACGGCTCAATTAAAATTTCAGGTGAGCGCTACGCGAATACAGTGAAGGTGATTGTTGAAGATACCGGCATTGGCATGACAGAGGAAGAAACCCAAAAATTATTACACCACGATGAATACTTTACGAAGCTGGGCACCAACCAGGAGAAAGGTACAGGTATGGGGCTGCTGATTTGCAAGCAGATGATTGCAAACAATGGTGGGTCGATGGAAGTAGCAAGCGAAAAAAATAAAGGTTCTGTATTTACATTCACCTTGCCGATTGCGCAAGTTGATATAGCGCAGGTTAGCCATGCAAAAATATAGTACGTTTTTTAATGTTGAGTAATACAGATTGCGTTATCAAAAATATGTTGTTAGTAAAGTATATAGTGTAATCAAAAATTTAATTCTCTTTTTAGTTGCAAGTCCCCGGAAGTATAGCAGATATTTGATATACCTGTTGTGAGTAATGATGAACGTTAACGAAATGATACTGCTCTGTTTTCAGAAAAATCAAACAGGTTTTTTTATAATGAAGATGATCATAAACCTTCTTATCGTAAGAAAGATTTAGGTTTCTGGTGTGCCTGGTATAGTGATGTTGAGAGTGATTGAGTGCACTGCCGGTTAACCTTATGAACGATAGCTATACCTGTTTGACAAAATGAAAATTGCTACTTACAACCTGAACAACCTGTTCGAACGTCCGAAGGTTTTTGAATTGGATGGACTTTCTGTGGAAGCTTCCCTTATCTTAAAATACTATTACCGTCTGATAGATTTACTTTGCAAGGATAGTTACATGCAGGATGAAGCGGAGATAAAGCACATCATAAAGAACCGTATAGAAACCACGGTAAAGAAAAAGTACTTTGAGATTATACAAGTTCGCGAAAAGCTATATAGTATAGCCGCCGGTAAGATTAAGTTGAAAGCAGGAGGGAAGCAGGATTGGCTTGGGTGAGTGCAATTGGTGAAACAGGAAGCACACGAGGTTGCTACGCAAAATACAGCGCGCATTGTTGATGCACTGGATGCAGATATACTTTGCACCATTGAAGTTGAAAGCCGTACCGCAATAGAGAATTCAACAAGAATATGTTGACGAACAAATATAAATACTCGATGCTGATCGATGGTAATGATGACCGTGGTATAGATGTAGGTCTTTATTCCAACTACCCAATCACGAATATCGAGACCCATATTTTTGATACCTACACGGGAGCAAACAAGCGGCAGTATAAAATATTCAGCCGTGATTGTGCGATGTATACCATTGATTACAACGGAAGCCCTATCCACATTTTGTGTAACCACTTTAAGAGCCATGGATATGGCAGCCCGGTTGCGAATGACAAAAAGCGGCAACTTCAGGCCGAGCGCGTACAGGAAATCATCAACCAAAAATTCAATCTCACAAAAGATAATGTAGTGGTAGCCGGAGATCTGAATGATACTCCTGACAGCAAATCGTTAAAGCCGCTTCTTTCCATGCAAGGACTGGAAAATATAATTGCCCGTAATGAAGGTACACACGGCACATATCTCAACACGAAGAAGCAATTTGATTACCTGCTGGTTTCAAAAGCGTTGTCGGATAAATATACTGATAGCAGGATAGAGCGCGGTGGTATATTCAATGGTAAGAATACAATAGAAAGTCCTCTGCATCAAGCCTCCGATCATGCCGCCGTTGTAGCGGAGTTTAAATTTTAAGAGTTACGATAAGTAAATATGTGACTGTAAAAAGTTATCGTTTATATTCGGACCCCAAATAAACCCAACTATCAATATGAACGTAAGAATTCTCTGCGTGTTCGCCCTTGTTATGCTCCTGTCGTGCGAGCGTAATGCTTTAAATCATGGACCGGACAAAGTAAAGTCGCTGCAAGGGACATGGCTACTGATTACTGGTACAACTATTCAAAAGAATGACACAACACACACAGATTATCAAAAAGGTCAGCGGATGATAAAGATCATCAACGATACTCACTTTGCATTCCTGAATCACGACCTTAGTCAGGGTAAAGATTCTACCAAGGCCATGTATGTAGCCGGTGGTGGTCGCTATACGTTTAAGGGCGATCAATATACCGAGCACCTGGAGTATTGTAACTTCCGCGAGTGGGAGGACAAAACATTTCACTTCACCGTTACACTGAAAAGTGACACCCTGGTACAACGCGGCATTGAAAAGATTGAAGAGACCGGTATAGATCGCGAAATCATCGAAACCTATATTCGTTTACATAGCGACAGCGTCACACATCAATAAGTGTCTTAAAAGATAATCGGTGTTGATATCGCTCACGCAATCAACACCGATTCTATACTAGATTCAATAACTAAAGTGTTATAGGTTAATGATCGTCTTCGAGCATTTCTAAAATCTCGGAGAGCTCGTTGTAATCTTTAAGTCCCGGTTTTATCTCACTGCTGCCACTCAACGCTATACCGTGAATGTTCTGTTTATCGATGCGTTCGATATTTTCAGCAGATTCAACCGTCAGTAAAATTTCATGATCGTTGGCAAGTTGTGCCAGATCACTGCGCTCACGTACCAATATAAAACTAGGTTCGGCTTCAATAGATGCCAGCGTTTCGCCAGAGTCAATGGAAAGGATGAAAGGAAGCGTTATAAGCTCGCGCAAAGCTTGCCACTCTTTTTTACCAAGCTCCAGGTAATCGGGGCGGTAATTTTCTAAAACAGCCGCCAATTGCTCCGCGTTTGTTATGCCGTATACTTCCGCCACGATCTGTGGGCCCGTAACCCAGCCTCTTATTTCCTGAAATTGTTTTGGACTGATATAACTCTCTTGTCCTTCAATTGCGCGAAAACCGAGCAAATCAACGCCCATACCTGCACAATACCGTGCATCGCTCAGGTTGGATATGCTGCCTACTTTTACGAATGTCTTTAATGCCATAGTTAAAATGCTCTGGAAAAAATAACTTTGAGGGTGTTTACGTTCAAATTCGAGCGCGGATTTAAAGAAAAATGATTAATCAGTGAAATATTTTCTCAGATATTTAATTTTAGCAGCAGTTACCGGCATGATGGTGGTGGCCTGTGATTCATCTGACGATGATAAAAAACGTAGCATCGGTGAAGCATATTTCCCACTCAAAACAGGTTCCTACCAGGTTTATGATGTCAACGAGATCATCTTTACTTTAGGTGTCCCTGAAACATTGCAGTATCAATTGAAGGTAGCGATCGTTGATAAGTTCCTGAACACGGAAGGCGACAGTACTTTCGTAATTCACCGCAGCAAACGAAATACAGACATCGATCCGTGGGTCTATACTACAACATGGTCGGTACGAAACAGCAACCTTGAAATAGTACAGAACGAAGAAAATATTTCGTATATAAAATTGAAGTTTCCTGTAAATGCAGGTGTCACGTGGAATGGTAATGCTTACAATACGCTGGAAGAAGACGAGTATATACTGGAGTCGGTAAATACAACAGAGACTTTCAATGATCAATCATTTACCGATTGTCTCACCGTGAACCAAAGCGACAATGACGATTATATTGTCTTCCTTGATCAGCGCAAAGAAGTATACGCCAAAGATATAGGACTTGTTCACAAGACAACAACTCAACTCAGCTTCTGTACAAAAGATAATTGCCTGGGGCAACAACAAGTGGAGAGTGGTACAATCTATCAACAGACAATCAGGGCGTATGGTGTGGAGTAATGGTGCTCGCGTTATAGTTTTACTGCTCATCAGTGCAACGTCCTTCGCACAGGTAAACCGGTATGTAGTTATATTTAAAGATAAGGCAGGCACACCTTATACGATTTCCAATCCGGCAGAATTTCTTTCTCAACGCGCCATCGATCGTAGGGCGAATCAAAATATAGCAATCACAGAACAGGATTTGCCGGTAAATCCGAATTATATACTTGCCGTGCGTGATGCTGGCGCAGAAGTATACTTTAAAACGCGCTGGTTCAATGGCGTATTGGTACAGTGCGATGAGTCAGTGGTCTCTGCACTTGAAGGTTTATCATTCGTTGAGCGGGTAGAATATGTAGCACCCAATGCCAAGCTCATGACCAACGGGCGGAAAAAATCGAATACCAAAGCACGTTCATCCAAAACCTCGGATGTAACCCAAACTCAACTTGGCATGGTAGGTATAGATGATATGCATGCCGGTGGATTTCATGGTGAAGGGATGATCGTTGGAATTTTTGATAGCGGTTTCCAAGGTGTGAATGTAAATGAACCGTTCCTGGCTATATTTTCGGAGAACCGGATAAACCTGACGGTATCACATGATTTCGTATATAACACAAAAAATATATTTCAATACGATGAGCATGGCGCAGAAGTGTTTTCTGTGATTGCTGCCTATCAGGAAGGTACCTATACCGGAGGGGCGTACAAAGCAAGTTACCAGCTTTTCGTTACTGAAGATGTTAGTACAGAATATAGAATTGAGGAATATAATTGGCTCTTTGCTGCAGAGCTTGCGGATAGTGCCGGTGTAGATGTGATCAACTCTTCGTTAGGATATAATACCTTTGATGATTCATCCATGGACTACGCGAAGGCTGCCCTGAACGGAAAGACTACAGTGATCACACGAGCTGCACAATGGGCCGCGGACCGTGGTATAATTATAGTCTGCAGTGCTGGTAATGAAGGCGCAGTTGCGTGGCAAATTATAACTGCGCCCGCAGATGCTAAAGATATACTGGCTGTAGCCTCGGTAACCAGTACAGGTATACGCGTACCCTCCAGCTCCAAAGGGCCAAGCCCGAGTATAGATAACGTTATCAAGCCGGATGTAGCCGCGATGGGATCCAATACAAGTGTTATACTTCCGAGTGGTTCAGTGGGGTCGGCTTCGGGCACTTCGCTGGCAGCACCGATCATTACGAGCCTGGTAACCGGTATATGGCAGCATTACCCTTCTTTAACTAACAAGGAAATATTGGACATCATCCGTCAGTCCGGCTCACAAGCCACTACACCTGACAATCTGTTGGGCTACGGTATACCCAACTATCTTACAGTAGAAACTTTGCTGAAATACTTGCGCGAGAATCCATTTATAGTATATCCGAATCCGGCTGTTGATGATACCCTTTCTATCAAACCTTTCAGCGCGGTAGAAGTATCGGCCTGTCAGATTGAATTTATTTCTCCAAAAGGACAATTGTTATTTACCAGCGACCTGACTTTCTCCAAAGAGAATCCTTTACAAACGATCAATCTCTCAACTTATGCAGCCGGCCTGTATATACTTCGCATCCACTGGAACAACCAAGTGCTGACACATCGGATTGCAGTACGGTGATTGTTACAGGTTATCCGGAAATCGTGATTCAGTGTGTTGCAAGACAAAATGTAAATGTACTTCCAGCATTTTGCTCACTTTGTATAGTAAGTTTACCTCCATTCTTTTCAACAAATTCGCGGCAAAGCATTAGTCCAAGTCCAGATCCTTTTTCTCCTGCCGTTCCGTACTTTGTAAAGTATTCTTTGTCCAGGATCTTACCGATATCTTCGGCGGAAAGCCCTGTTCCAGTATCGCGCACGGATATGTAAATATACCTTTCCTCTGTTCTGGTGTTTACTTCAATCGTGCCGTTCTCTGGAGTAAATTTAATCGCATTGCTAATCAGATTACGGAGTACAAGTTTTATCATGTCCTTATCTGCATACACGTAAAGAGATTTTTGTGAGCTTGTAGTCAGGTTGATAGATTTTTTCAATGCCTGCGCGCTAAGTAAATTGATATTTTCATCTATGACATCCAAAAGATTAAACACGGACGGTTTAACCTGAATGCCCTCCATCTGTCCTTTTGCCCAGTGTAGCAAATTGTCGGTTAGTGTGGCCACATACGTAACCTGTTCCTTAAGATCAGGCATGAGTTGCATTCTGAATTCTTCCGCTGATATATATCCTGATTCAATCATTTTGAATATCTCCCGAACCTGATGTATAGGCCCACGCATGTCGTGAGAGATGATCGAAAATAATTTATCCTTGGTGTAGTTTGAAGCTTTAAGAACTTCGGCTTGATGTTTAACTTCTTCATTCATTGCCAACAGCTCCTTAGTCTTTTCATCGACCTCTTTCTTTAAAATTTCCTTTTGTCTGTTTACCCGTTTTGTTTTGAGATTAATAAGCCAGTATAGCAGACTAGTAAAAACAACGACAACCAGTATCAAATATACTATATAGGCCCACAGTGTTCTGTAAATGGGCGGATCTATATGAAATGTCATGCTTGCAATTCGACTCTTATTTTTATAAATATTTCGGGCATGTATTATAAATGTATAGTCACCCTCCGGCAAATTTGTAAAGTGCGCTTCTCTCGCATTAGTCCAGGCAGACCATTCTTTATCGAACCCGAGCAGTTTATATTGAAATTCATTCTTTTCAGCGTCTTCATAGTACATCACATCGAAGTCAAACAACATGCTATTCCACGAGTAAGGAATACTTGCCGTCTGACGCGTAGTGCCATTTACATAGATAATAGAATCAGCTGCTATTACTTTTTTGATAATAGGCTGGAGAGGTTGCTCATAGTGTGTTTTTTGTTTAGGATTATAGGTTATAATCCTGCTGTTATTACCAAACCAGGCTCCTTGCCGCGTAGCCATTAAGATCCCATCTGAATCGCCCCATGTGATCTTATTAAATGGTGTGAGTAAAGCTGAGTACGTTCCGTTAATTTCTTTTGTCAGTACGCCAGCAATCTCTTTCACGTGGTCATTTCCCCTAAAATAAATCTGACCGTCATCACCCTCAGCCAGCGAATAAATAATAATACCTTGTAGCGCCTTTTGAAAACGATAATCTGGTTCAAAGATATCTTTAGATTCATTGTAGGAATATATACCATCTTGCGTGGCTGCAATGATTTTCTGATCGCTTAATTTATAAATACTGTTGTTGAGACTGGAAGGAAGTTGATGCGGTGCTGTATAGAATTTTTTATAAATGACAGCGTCCATCGCTTCATTTAATCGTAGCTTCCAAATGCCTTTTCCTTCATGCGAAATCCATAAATTACCCTTGTCATCTTCCTGGATATGCATGGCATCTTCTTCAAAGCCTCTTATTTTATGCTTCGTCCATAGCGTGTTGTTTTCTTTCAGCAACCAGAGACCTGAATTATAACTTCCCATAATCAAACAATCACGATGTTTGTTAGGGGCATATAGTTTTTGAGGATATTCATGTGATATTAGTTTAGTAGCCTTTCGTCCCATTACCTCGAAGACGCCGCTATCATGTGCTACGTAAAGGCGATCGTCTGATTTATAAATATCCCAAATGAAACCTTTCGTTCTTGGAATTAACTCAAATTCACCTCCATCCATTTGGTGATACAGCCCGGTACTTGTACCCGTATAGTGTTGTCCATCTTGTTCTCCTAAACAAAATACCACTCCCTGATAGCCATTCGTTTTGTCAAAATAGGCAAGAGGAGAACTTGTAATGATTAAACCTATAAATTCGTCCGTTGTAAACCATAGATTGTGTTGGGCATCTTCATAAAGTATAGTATTATCTAAATTACTATCGTCAAGCATTGACTGGGTTACCCTGTAGAGAACTTTGCCATCTAGATCAACAATAATAATCTCACGTTCAGTGAGAATGGCAAGCCTTCCATCGTATAGAGGGCGAATATTGATTATTGAAAGTTGCTTCAAACTTGCATTAAGATTTTCGGAGAGAATAGATATTTTGTCTTTAGAGGCAGCGTTCGGATCCACGACCCATACCTGATTTTTATCATCCATTACCAAGAGATCTCCTTTATAACTTGTTATCAGGTTGAAGTTGAAATTCAGATTTAAACCTGTTTCCACAAACGCATTGTTCCTATATACGTAAAGCGTAGATTGTTCATCCCTTATTGTATATACCGAATCCCCCAATTGATAAAACCACAATCCGGGTTGGGTAATATCCAAATAATCAATTTTTCCATTTCGATATATATAGCCATGTTCATCATCACTAAATAAGACTGTTTCACCCCAAACCTCTACATCGCTTATATTTTTTACTTCACGTCTTCTCGTTTCCTCGAGTAACGGCATGAATGAAACGTACTTAAAATTGCCTTTACCTGTTCTTTCGAAATATCCAAATTCTCGATCTCCTCCAACATATACTTTGCCATTTTGATGAATGTCAAGCGATCGAAGATTAGCTTTGCCAGGTAGTGGAATCAGTTGCCAATGGATACCATCAAATATGAGCACCCCTTCTGTGTTAGCAAAATAAAGTGTGCCTTGGTGGTCTTGCACCATACGCCAGTTTTGAGTAGAAGCCTGATATACCTCTGTCGGATATTTCTGTATCAAAAGTTGCTGCCCGTTTATTTTGTAGTAACAAACAATAAGAAGGATAACAGATATATAGAACCTCATTATACTATACTTCAATAGTTAGAATTGCAATTGACTTGCCATGATGTTCAACGTCCCCATGTATTTCATAGGTGTTTTGAGTTTGGTTAAGTCAGATAATCTGAATTATTCAGATGATGTCAAAAGTATTAAAAGTGGTCACCTAATGAATCGGTAAAAAATGACCGAAGCGGCTCCGTATTTTTACTGAGAACATAATGAGTAGAGAAACCATTTTTTATCCGTGAAAATATAGATGCTCCACTCAGTATTCTCTTTATTTCATGGATGGATTGATTACCATAAATTCGAACAATTTTTAAGTCACCCAAAGAATACATACAGCAACTAAAATATATACCCCTAAAAGAACACAGCTGTATGTATGGTCGTGATTTTATCAGGCTCAGCGCTGAGCAGAGCCTTACTTTTAGACTTTCAAAATCAACAAACTGACGCAGGGATTAAATGCGCTACCTGATAATTACTTGCTTATTTTCTTTTACCTGTCTTCTTACCAGAGGGCAGCAATTATTTGTGCAGAATTATCCCATTGAGGTTTACCAGGGAGCCAGTCAGAATTGGTCCGTGCGGCAAGATAAGCGAGGCACTATTTATATTGCTAACACAGAAGGTGTGCTCAAGTATGATGGTAACCGTTGGGATCTTTTGTCACTACATGATAAAGAAGCTATTTATACTCTTGACATTGATTCGACTGGTAGAGTTTACGTTGCGTCTGACTATGATCTGGGTTATTTTCAACGCGAGGCCAACGAAAAGTATGAATACCATTCATTGCTTTCAAAACTGCCTGACTCCTGTAGACAGAACATGGTGATTACCTGGATTAGAGTCATTGACAATAAGGTTTTTTTTCGAGGTGAAAATCACGTCTATGTTTATACCGATGGTCATTTCAAAATTTTGCATACCCCGAGTCAGGGAATGATTCTTAATCCCAACAACCTATATATTCAAAAAGATAATGGGTTACATCGATACAAAAATGGAGGATTTGAGAATGCACCTTATTTCAGGAAAGTGAAGGGAGTGGTATATAAATGGGTTACAGATTATGGTCCCGACAGTCTCCTGGTGTTGGATGGCAAAAATCAAGTCTGGCTTGTTGATGAAAAATCCCCGGAACAGTGGAAGGTGTTTTCAGAACAGCTTAACAGTAATTTGGAGAATCAGGAAATTCAGAGTATGACGCGCCTCGACAATGGCAATATTGCAATTCATGTTGGGAAGGGAATCCTTTTCTTTAGCAAAGCGGGAGAATTGCAATATAGTGTATATAATGATGGCCTCATGGCATGGGGATATCTCTTTGAAGATAGGCAACATAATCTTTGGGTAAATGGCGATTCGAAAATCCTCCAGATTATATCCAGTTCTCCGCTTTCTTATTACGAAAGTAAAAATGGTCTGAAGGGCTTTGTTCTCTCTCTTGGAAAAAAAGGAAATCATCAATATATAGGAACTGATAAAGGAATTTTATACCAGGAAAACAGGGCTACGTTTGCCTTGCTTCCGGGGACAAAAGGTAGTGCATGGAATTTTTACAACCTTCAGAACAAACTCTACGCCATGCATGAATCGGGTGTGTTGGAGCTACAGGGCAGAAAGGTTAAGAAGATCATCGATCATGAATGGGCAATGTCAATATGTGAGATTAAAAAGCATTCTGACCGGATGATCATGGGTACTTATTATTCCGGTATCTGGTTACTGCAGCAAAAAGGACATGAATGGAGCAAGAAGAAAATAAAAGGGTTTGAAGTAGAGACGCGCTATATACAGGAGGATGAGGAAGGAAATATTTGGATCAGTCATTACAACAGAGGGATTTGGAAACTAAAGCTAAATGAGCAGATGGATTCGGTGGTCTCCAGCACTTTTTATGGCGCACCAAACGGATTGCCGTCAGACCTTAATAACAGAATTTACCGTTTGAATGGAGAAGTTGTTGCGGCTACTGTTGATGGAATATATCGGTATAACAAAAACAGTGACCGATTTGAGTGTCTGGAGAAATATAACAAGGCATTGGGGAAAGGATTTTGTATCTATACCCTTACCGAAAGTCCGGAAGGTGATATTTATTTCTGGGGCGCTCACCCACTCAAAAAGGAAACAGCAGGGATCTTAAAGAAACAGCCTGATGGAAATTTCGAACTGTTACTAACGCCTTTCAATAAAATTGCCACTTCCTTTCGGAATTTAAGAGTAGATGTAGATGCTCCTATACTTGTCAGTAATTCAGGAGAAGTATGGATCGGGAATAATTGGAAAATGTATAGTTATAACCCGAACCAGAAATATTTTTATGGTGATTCTATAGAGTTATCTATTCAGAAAGTCTGGGCCAGAGATTCTTTAATTTATCAGAACCCAGCAGGAGAATCATTTTGTACCTTGCCCTTTGCTTTCAATAACTTCAAGTTTGAGTTTCTTTGTTCATTTTTTGAGGATACCGAAAAAAACCAATACCAATACAAGATGGATGGTTTTGAAAACAGGTGGTCAGATTGGACCGTCACCAAAGAAGCGTTTTTTACCAATCTGCATGAAGGAAACTATACTTTCTATGTTAGGGCAAAAAATATATATGGAGTTGTTAGTGAACCAGTTTTATTTTCTTTTAAAATAGCCCCTCCGTGGTATAGAACGACGCTGGGTTACCTCCTTTATATAGTTTCATTTTTTGCTTTACTATATATAGGTATACAACTTAATATACGAAGGATAAAAAAGCAGAAAAATGCTTTGGAAGGCGTTGTAAATGAAAAAACCAAGGAGCTGATTAACGTTAATGAAGAACTATCAGCACAGAATCATCAACTTCAAGATGCCAAGATTACAATCGAAAATCGAAACAAAGAGATAAGGGACAGAAATGAGACACTTGAGGAAGAGGTAAACAGGAGAACGAAAGAACTGGTAGAATACAATCAGCAACTTGAGCAATTTGCTTTTGTTACTGCGCATAATCTCAGGGGACCCGTTGCCAGAGTACTGGGGCTTGGTAACATTTTAAACCTGACTGAAAATGTTCCTCATGAGGTGAAGACTATAACTGATAAACTGGTTTTTACGGCAGAAGAGATTGATTCCGTAGTTTCAGATCTCAATCAAATACTACAGATCAAAAATACACCTAGTCAGTTAGAAGAACTAGATCTGGAAAAAGTGACAGATAAAGTAATTTCACGTCTTGAAAAAGAAATCAAGAATACAAATGCGGTTATCAGTACCAACTTTTCAGAAGTTCAATCAATCATTACTTCTAAAGTGTACCTTGAAAGTGTGTTATATAACTTGGTGAGTAATTCAATTAAATTCCAGCATCCTGACAGAGCTCCTGATATTAAAATAACTGCTGTAAACACAAATGACTATATCTGTCTTATCATTTCCGATAACGGCATGGGGATTGATTTACAAAAAAACAAGGATAAGTTATTTACCCTTTATGCCAGGTTTCACCTTCACATTGAAGGTAAAGGGCGAGGTCTTTACCTGGCCCAAACACAAATGTTTGCTTTGGGTGGGAAGATTAAAATTGAAAGTGAAGTTGATATAGGAACCACCTTTGAAGTGTCCTTTAAAAGGACTCCAAATCTTTAAATTTAGATCACTAAAAAAGAAGGACGACTATATCTATAATCGTCCTTCTTTTTTTACTGGTCTTTATAACCAGATACTCAAGCTGTCGTCTGGTTTGTGAATCGTCTCTTTGCTTGAAGCTGATTTTAAAAAAGCTATGTTAACCTAGTATGTTGGCATGGAAGGATCGATCTCCTTTGCCCACGCGAGGATACCACCTTTGAGATTATATAGATTGGTGAACCCATGATTTTTTTCAAGCCACTGCACCATGTTACCGCTGCGTGCACCACTGCGGCAATGGACGATCACTTGTTTATCTTTTGAGATTCTATCGATGCTGTGCGGAACGTCTGCTTGTGGGATCAACTCACCATCAATATTGCAGATATCGAATTCATGTGGCTCGCGTACATCGATTAATTGAAAATCTGCTTTGGAGTCGATGAGTTCTTTTAACTCTTGTACCGTTACTTCTTTCATTGTGTTCTCTTGATTAAGGTTCAAAGATTTATTTTTCCAGCCATTTATACCACAAAATTCATCATAATCCACTAAATGTTTTATAGCAGCCCGTGCCTGCCGGTTTGGAATGGTGATGATGTTCTGCTGCATCGTAGTGCTGTCGAACAATAACAGCCGATCTGCGAGTGGTTCGCCAATGCCGGTAACGATCTTGATGACTTCATTGGCTTGCATGCAACCGATCATGCCAGGCAACACGCCCAGAACACCTGCTTGTTCACAATTAGGTGTGCTCGCAGGATCCGGTGGCACCGGAAAAAGATCGCGGTAGTTCGCGCTGAAGCTTCCATCATTTTTCAAATAATTAAAGACTGCGACCTGACCTTCAAACTTCAGGATCGATCCATACACAAAAGGTTTGTTGAGTAATACGCAGGCATCGTTGATCAGGTAGCGTGTCGGAAAATTATCCGTACCATCCAGCACAACATCATACTCACGGATTATATCCAGCGCATTGGAAGCCTGCAACGAAAAAGCATAGCCCTGGAGTTGAATGGCAGAATTCAGTGTCTTCAATCGCGTTACTGCTGCCAGCGCTTTCTTTTTTCCGACATCACCTTCGGTATATAATACCTGGCGCTGCAGATTGGAAAGATCAAGCGTATCGGCATCTACAATCCCCAGCGTACCAATGCCAGCGGCCGCAAGATAGAGCAGGGCAGGAGAGCCAAGTCCTCCGGCACCGACCACCAATACTTTTGCATCTTTTAATTTTATCTGGCCATTCACGCCAAATTCTTGTAACACAAGGTGGCGGCTATACCGTTTATGATCTTCGTTCGTTAACTTGCTCATTCAATTCAAAAATACGATACACACAAATGCAACGAAAAAATTTCTCTTCTGGTGCCAAATGGGAAGATATTGTCGGGTATTCCCGGGCTGTGTTGGTTGGTAATCATCTTGAAATTTCAGGAACGGTAGCCACCGATGAGAATGGTGTGGTTGGTAAAGGAAATTTTTACCAGCAAACGAGATTTATTCTGGAGAAGATTGAAAGAGTTTTACAACAAGCAGGGTTTACGTTACAGGATGTTGTGCGCACCCGTATGTTTGTAACAGATATATCACAATGGGAGGCTATCGGAAAAGCACACGGCGAGTTCTTTCAGCAGATCAAACCTGCTACCTCGATGATCGAGATCAGTTCATTGATCGATCCGGATTACCTTGTGGAGATAGAAGTGACTGCCATCAAAAGTTAATTTTAAACAGACTATATTTTTTAAACGCATGAGTGAACTCAAATCAAAGCTATATAAGCTTTGCCACGCCTATGTTGATCAACGGATAGAAACAACACAAAAAGCAATGGAAGCCTTGCAGATATCTGCCGATGAAGAGACAAAGAGTAGCGTAGGCGATAAATATGAAACCGGCCGTGCTATGATGCAGCTGGAAATGGAGAAGTATAGCGTGCAGCTGAATGAAGCTGTAAAACTAAAGCAGACCATCAGCCAAATGGAAACCGTGGTACAAACTGATGTGGTGCAGCCAGGCTGCCTGGTAAGAACCAATCAGGGAAACTTCTATATATCCATCAGTGCAGGACCGCTGAAGGTAAATGATGAATCTTTTTTTGCTATATCAACGGCATCGCCCATTGGTACAAAGCTGTTGGGGTTGAAGGTGAAAGACACATTTAACTTTAACAACAAAGTATACGAAATACAACGTATTGAGTAGGCGGTTAATCCATTTTTTCAGAATCCATTTCATCATCCCTATTTAAGTATATATTGTATGCCGCACATCTCCATAATTTCTGCCAGTGTTCGTACCGGTCGCATCAGCCATCGTGTAGCCCTATATTTCCGAAACTATATAGTTGAAAACGGACTCGGAACGGTGGAGATCCTTGACTTGAATGAATACCAGTTCCCTGTATTTCACGAACGACTGGATCACCAGGAGAATCCGCTTCCGCAGACATTGGAGTTTGCCGAAAAGATCAGGAAGTCTGATGGAGTTATCATTGTTACACCAGAATACAACGGTGGCTATCCGGCCAGTATAAAAAACGTAACGGACCTTCTATACAAAGACTGGCATCGTAAACCGATCGCTATATCTACTGTATCCGATGGCTCGTTTGGAGGAACGCAAGTGATTACTTCATTGCAATTTTCGCTGTGGAAAATTCGGGCCTGGGTAGTGCCTGCAATGTTCCCTGTTCCGAAAGCGCAGGAGTTGCTGGATGAACACGGCAATGCAAAAGATAAAGCCGTACTCGATAAACGTGCGAAAGGATTTGTAAGCGAATTGTTGTGGTGTATCGAAGCCCGCAAGCGAATGGAATCATAAGGGATGAAGATTAATTCTTCAATCCCTCAATCAAAAGATTAGAAAACACGTTATTACCCAGAATGCCGTTTTTATGCGGTACAATTACCACCAGATTTGTACACATGGATAAGTCGTTTCTTCAGAAACTATATCAATCGCACCAGGCGTGCCCAACGTGCCCGACACCTGCAGAGGTGTCCTATTTCTTTGTTGAATTACTAGGAGCATTGTTTGCCGACTTCACACAACTATCACATTTATCCGAGGATGATTTTGCGCGGCTGATGAACAAACAGCAGGATGACCTTGAGAAATTGCTGCGAAACAATCTGGCTTCCGATGCAGGTGGTTCAACAAAACTCGCGGATGATTTCTTTCAGGCGTTGCCCAATATTCATACACGCATTGAAGAAGATGTTACCGCGATGTATGAAGGTGATCCGGCTGCCAAAAGCAGGAGTGAAGTAGTGCGTACTTATCCTGGGTTTTATGCTATAGCGGCATACCGTATGGCCCATCAGTTGTTAAAGCAAGGCGTAAAGGAAATACCACGCATCATTACAGAACACGCGCATAGCAAGACGGGCATTGATATACATCCCGGAGCAACGATAGGAAGACATTTTTGCATCGATCACGGCACCGGTGTGGTAATTGGTGAAACTTCGGTTATTGGTGAGCATGTCAAGATATACCAGGGCGTTACTCTTGGGGCATTGAGTGTTAACAAGGAAGATGCTTCGCGCAAGCGGCATCCGACTTTGGAAGATCACGTTGTAGTATATGCCGGTGCTACCATTCTCGGTGGCGAAACGGTTATCGGTCACAACAGCGTTATTGGCGGAAATGTGTGGCTTACACGAAGCGTTCCCCCGTTATCAAAAATCTATTATCAGGCTAAAATGTTTAATGGTGATACCAACGAAACCGACCTGGTAGTCTTTCGATCGCATGAATAGTGTTATTAATATTCTGAGGAAAAAGCAGATACAATCATCTCACTTCTAATTAGTATCTTTGGTCGAGGTTTGAATGCCTGCTTGTGAAAAAACTCTTTCTCTTTCTTCTGCTTCTTCTGGCAAGTAAAACGCTTGTTGTCGGTCAGGGATTTACACGGCAAACCTACCACGATCCCGAGAAGAAACACATCAAGGAAATATACCAGGTCAAAGACACCATTCGCAACATCGCGCATGGTAAATACTTGTCGTATTATCTGAACGGCAACATAGAATCAAAAGGACAATTTGAGAATAATGAGACAGCCGGTGTCTGGGAGTTTTACTATGAAACTGGTAAGCTTAAGATGCGCGGTATTCTTTTTAAAAGTACAAACTATGGTTTGTGGGAATACTTTTATGAGAGTGGTCAGAAAAGTATGGAAGGAATCGTGAATGGCAAAGACCGCCAGGGGGAATGGAAATCATACTATGAAAATGGGCAAGTAAAAGAAACGGGGGCCTATAAAGACAAGAAGCACGTTGGCATTTGGAAGAATTATTTTGAAGATGGCACATTAAAAGGGGAGATAGACTATACCGATGATTTTGGAAGATATACGGAGTATTATCATTCGGGAAAAGTATTAAGCGAAGGTGCTAAGACAGGAATCAAGAACACAGGACACTGGCGATACCTGGCAGAAGACGGATCGCTGGAAAGTGAAGGGGATTATGAGAACGGAAAGAAGAATGGCGAATGGGTCACCTATTATCCTTCCGGTAAAGTTTCATCGAAGGGTAAGTATATACAAGATCAGCCTTCCGGTAAATGGGAATATTATTTTGAAGATGGCACTGTACGGTCTTCGGGAGAATTTACAGAAGGTAAAAAGAACGGATATTGGAAAACGCTTAATACCGATGGCTCTGTAAAGAGTGAAGCTACATTTGACCAGGGATCGGGAGAGTATCGCGAATACTATACCAGTGGAAAATTAAAAATAAAGGGACTTGTCAAAGAAGGAAAACGTCAAGGGAAGTGGATGTTTTATTATGAAGATGGTAAACGCGAAGGTGAGTGCGACTATATAGATGATAAAGGTATATATCGCGGCTACTATCCCAATGGAAGCCTGCAAACCAAGGGAGCGTATGAAGGTGAATTGAAAACCGGCACGTGGGAAATATACGAAACGGATGGGCGACTCTCTGGCTACTATAGGCCGTATTATAATGACCGTAAACTTGGCAAGGAAATCACGCAGCTTGCAACCAAGAGTACACATCGGGCCAAGCAACAAACAAAAGGTTTTAGGTATTTCAGGGAGAAAGGAAACGAGTTTCAAGGCGTGATCATGAGTACGAATCCGATATGGCTCGCGGTTGGTAGAATTCCCTTCGGAGTAGAATTCTACTTGCAGGAAAGACTTGGGCATGAATTCGAATTTGTGGGTATACGTGATCCCTTTTTTACTAAAGACCTGAACATTGCACAAGGCAAACAATTCGAACGCGGATATAGCATCAGCATCAAACAGAAATTTTACAACGGACTGAAGGCAGGCATGTGGTATTTCGGTCATGAAATAAGGTTTACAAACCTTGGTCATTTTGTCAATAAACCAACAGACCAGAATCCTAGTCAAATATTTACATTTAACTCCGTAGAACAACGTATTGAATGGGGCCCGTTACTCGGCTATCGCATCATGCGCAAAAACAATAGTCGCGGCTTCACAATTGACACGTTTGCCTCGTATGATTTCGGCTATAGGAGCTTCGATGTAGATCCCACCTTTGCGAGTTACTTTGCCGACCTCAATCAATCCAAGTTATCAACCAGTTTTCATTTCGGGCTCAACTTTGGAAATGTATTCTCATTCCGTTAAGGGCTAAAAGCTTTTAGCTTTTTACTTTAAGCTCCTTTATCTTTGCTAAAATTTTTGAAGGATAAAAACCTTCCGATATGAAAACAGTAGAATTAGTATTATCGCCCGAAGAGGCGTTTGATGAAGATCAATTCGAAGCCTTGCTATACCAGAAGCTTGGTTTGAAAAAAGACGGAGATGTATACATCCAGCCGGTTAAACGTTCCATCGATGCGCGTTCGCGCCAGGTTGTGATTCGCGTGCAGTGTGAATTGCTTTCTCCTTCAGAAAAAAGATCATCTACAAGCTATACCAAAAACTACGATGATGTAAGCAACAAGCGACAAGTCATTGTGGTGGGTAGCGGTCCCGCAGGATTATTTGCAGCTCTCCGTTTGATCGAGCTCGGTATAAAGCCCATTGTACTGGAACGCGGTAATGACGTGCAGGCAAGACGGAGAGACCTTGCGTCTATCAACAAAGAACATGTTGTTAATCCGGAATCGAATTATTGTTTTGGTGAAGGTGGTGCAGGCACATACTCCGACGGTAAATTATATACCCGTTCTAAAAAACGTGGCGACATCCGAAGAGTGTTGGAGATTATGGTAGCACACGGTGCTAAAGAAGAGATCTTGTTCGATGCGCATCCACATATAGGGACCAACAAACTTCCCAAGCTTGTAGCTGAACTCAGACAAAGTATAATACAGGCCGGAGGAGAAGTCCACTTTAATACAAAAGTTATAGACTTCATACTAAAAGAGGAAACTATAAAGGGCGTTGTCCTTCAGAATGGCGATAAGATTGAAAGCGAAGCAGTCATTCTTGCCACCGGGCATTCGGCACGCGATATATTTCATTTGCTTCATGATAAAAAAATACAAATAGAAGCGAAGCCATTTGCATTGGGTGTTCGCGTAGAGCATCCGCAGATTTTGATCGATCAGATCCAATATCACTGCGAAGGGGATCGCGGTCCATATTTACCAGCATCATCCTATGCGTTAGTGCACCAGGCAAATATAGATGGAAAAGATCGGGGTGTATTTTCGTTCTGCATGTGTCCCGGAGGTTTTATTGTACCGGCAGCCACCGCCCCCGGAGAAGTTGTTGTTAACGGCATGAGCCCATCACGAAGAGATTCCAGGTTTGCAAATTCCGGCATTGTAGTCGCTATAGATGAAAATGATTTCAAAGAATATGCTCAGCACGGTGCACTTGCAGGCATGATTTTTCAATCGTCTATAGAGCAAAAGGCATGCGCTGTGGCAGGCGGCACACAACTGGCTCCCGCACAGCGGCTTGTAGATTTTGTTGAGAAAAAGATTTCATCATCATTGCCGGAGACGTCTTATCAACCAGGTTTGGCTTCTGTTGAGATGCGGGAAGTACTTCCCAAACGGATAGCCCACGCGTTGCAGCAAGGTTTTCGGAACTTTGGAGGTAAGATGAAGGGTTATCTTACAAATGAGGCGCAGATTGTAGGGGTTGAGAGCCGTACGTCTTCACCTGTAAAGATTCCGCGTGATAAAGAGACACTGGAGCATCCGCAGATACAAAATCTTTTTCCTTGCGGAGAAGGTGCCGGATATGCCGGTGGAATTGTTTCAGCTGCCATGGATGGTGAGCGTTGTGCTGAGGCAGCTTTTATGAAAATTAACAACAGTAGATCTTCTGATAAGCTTGAACATAATAAGCAATGAATAAGAAAACAGTCATCATAGGAGCAACCAACGATCCATCACGGTATGCCTACCTGGCCGCATCGATGCTTACGCAGTATGAAAATGAAATCGTGCCGGTCGGTATAAAAACTGGTGAAGTATTTGGCAATAAAATTCTCGATATAAAGCAGAAGCCAAAGATTGAAAATGTTGATACGGTTACATTGTATATCGGTCCACAACGGCAGCCTGAATGGTATGACTATATCTTGGGATTAAACCCTAAGCGGATCATCTTTAATCCCGGAACGGAAAATGAAGAGTTCGAAAAAATGGCAGAAGACAAAGGTATTGAAGCACTGGAAGCATGTACGTTGGTAATGCTGCGGTCACGCCAGTTTTAGATTGTAGTATAAACATCTGTATCTGAAAACAGCTATCTTTCTTTTATAAAAGAATCACTCATGACAATCACTGAAGAAGCGGCTGTACAGATAAAGAAATTGTTGGTTAAGCCTGGCAAGAAATTTAAGCTCTCAGACTACGATACATCCTATACAGGTGAGGAGATCACAAAAGAAGAATCGAAGATATTACTTGACCAGGGACTTGAACACCTCGCAGAGATCCAGGACAAACTATATGCGCATAACCGCTATAGTGTGCTTATCATTCTGCAGGCGATGGATGCTGCAGGAAAGGACAGTGCAGTGAAACATATG
This sequence comes from uncultured Bacteroides sp., assembly GCA_902168185.1. Lineage (GTDB taxonomy): Bacteria > Bacteroidota > Bacteroidia > Cytophagales > Cyclobacteriaceae > Ohtaekwangia. The sequence continues at coordinate 115,124 of CABHOV010000040.1, read as the reverse complement.
TTAAGTGGTCTTAATCCGACTGGTGTTCGGGTATATAGTTTTAAGACACCTTCGAGTCAGGAATTAGATCATTATTATTTGTGGCGACATAATGCAGCATTACCGGCACGTGGTGAAATTGCCATTCATAACCGGTCGCATTACGAGAATGTGTTAATCACGCGGGTTCATCCTGAATATATACTCAATGAAAATCTCCCCGGTGTTCAATCCGTAGAAGATATAGATAAGGATTTCTGGAAGAGGCGATTTAAACAGATTAACCGCTTCGAAAAGAATTTGTCAGAAAACGGAACGATCATCCTGAAGTTCTTTTTACACGTATCTAAAAAAGAACAGAAGAAAAGATTTTTGGAACGTATCGATAATCCAACCAAGAACTGGAAGTTTTCCCTTGGCGATCTAAAGGAGCGTGCGCATTGGAACGACTATCAGAAAGCATACGAAGAAGCCTTGAAGGCTACATCGAAAGATCATGCTCCTTGGTTTGTTATACCGGCAGACGATAAATGGTATGCACGGCTCGCGATGGTGTCAATCATCTATAAACAATTTCAATCCCTCAGTCTCGAGTATCCTTCCGTTTTGGCTCAACAAAAAGCGGAACTTGAAAAAGCCAAAGTACAACTGCTGGCAGAAAAAGAAACCACCCGGAAATCAAAGAAAAGTAACGATCATTGAAAGGTATAGGAAGGTCCTGAAACCCGAATGGTTATATCTTTGTCAGCCAATGCTCTTGATTTTTTATCAATGAAAACCCGGGTTCGTTCATTCCAGGGATTGTTCATCAGCGAAATGAATTTCAGATTTTTAAAATCAAATATACCTTCGGGAAGATCAGTCATATAGTTCTCTGAAAAATCGAGTTCTTCAATCCATCCGAGGTTTAGCAAGGAAAGCGGAATTTGCTTGAGACAGTTATTATTCACCAGCATGATCCGAAGGTTGGACAACCGGTCTATATCTTCGGCAATTCGAGTAAGCCGGTTATCATATGCATAGATCTCCCGAAGCGAAGCTATAGCAGTAAGTTTCTCAGGTAACACCAGCAGTTTGTTGTGAGCAACAAAAAGTATTTCCAGCGATGACCAATTGCTGATGAGGTTACTGATCGTATCAATCTGATTGAAGTATAGATCAATAACTTTTAAACTTCGCAGTTGATATACGCCCCATGGAACAGAGGTCAACTGATTGTTATAAAACGATACGTGTTCTAATTTTTTCAGTGTACTTATTTCAGGTGCTACTTCGGTAATTTTATTATGATTCAAGCTGAGTCGCGTAAGGTTCGGAAATTGAGCGATGCTGGCCGGTATGCGGTAAATATTGTTCTGCTGCAGTGCCAGCTTTTGAAGGTTGGGATGGCTCTTCAACCTGTCACGAACCAGTGTAATCTCATTGTGCTGCAGACTTAATTCATCGAGCTTCTTGTTGTGTGCTGCACCGTTGGGAAATTTTGTAAGTGCATTATTGGAAAGATCAAGCATCGTTAACGCCTGGAACTTGCGATAGGAGCGAGGCAATGCATTAGGGCGATCACCGTGGATAGTGAAGGAAGTTACATGTATATTCTTGCTAAGCTTCAGTGGCCTTTTATTTTTATTATTCAGTATCGTAATGCTTGTTAGTCGTGGAAGATTATTGATCTGCTTTTGAATTTTACGAATCGAACAGTTTACAATCTCCAGGCTTTCGAGACTATCACATTGAAGAAGTTCTTCCGGAAGCGTATTAAGTTTTCGGTTGGCGATGCTGACCTTCTTGAGTGTATGAATGTCCTTTCGATAGCGTATACTATCAAGCGGTATAAAATCTTCAGATGGTCTATAAATTGTTCTAAGACGAAGAACTGCCTCTTGATAAATCGTCTGCTTCAAGGTCATGATGCTGTCAAGTACCTTTATATCCACAGGCTCGTGGTTTGATATTGCTTGAAGCGCAGCGTCAACGTTCGCCAATCGAATAGAGTCTTGCACCGACCTGTAAACAGGAACTTCAACGTTGCGTTTTTTTGTTATCAAGGGTTGCGCAAGGGAAGAGGCGAAGAATAAAAAGTGCAAGCTTATAACGATCAGAAATTGCAGTGCTTGATGACGCATAGTGATCAAAACTAAAAATTTAGTTATTAAAGTCAAAGCTGCTTTTTCTGATGCTCTTACCTTTTAAAAAATACATCGTTTTTTTTCTTGAAAGATGCGGTGTGGCGGGCAAAAAAACTTATTTTTGACGGTTCGAAAAACAGACAATGAGCGAAGAGAAAACGAAAGTTCCAGCTGATTATTCAGCGAGTAATATTCAAGTTTTAGAAGGGTTAGAAGCAGTACGGAAACGTCCTGCAATGTATATCGGAGATGTGGGCGTGAAAGGCCTTCATCATTTGGTGTGGGAGGTAGTAGATAACTCGATTGACGAAGCACTTGCCGGGTATTGTGATACTATCAACGTAGCCGTTAATGAAGATAACTCCATCACCGTAGAAGACAACGGTAGAGGTATCCCAACGGATATGCACGAAAAAGAAAAACGTTCTGCATTGGAAGTTGTGTTAACGGTACTTCACGCGGGTGGTAAATTCGATAAGAATACCTATAAAGTTTCCGGAGGTTTGCATGGTGTAGGTGTATCCTGCGTGAATGCACTTTCAGAAATGTTGCATGTTACTGTGCAGCGTGAAGGTAAAGTATTCGAACAGGAATATGAGCGCGGTGCTCCGAAGTATTCTGTTCGTGTAGTTGGTGAATCTGAAAAAACAGGAACTACTGTACAGTTCCTTCCCGATAAACAAATCTTTGCTAACTGGGAGTATAATTATGAAACGATCGCCTCACGTCTGCGTGAGCTTGCGTTTTTGAATCCTGGTATTACCATCAATCTGAAAGACCTTCGTGAGAAAGATGAAAAAGGCGAAGTAAAAGGGCAGACCTTTTTATCGGTAGGCGGCTTGCGCGAATTTGTCGAGTATATAGATTCAACACGCGAGAAACTGATTCAAGCTCCGATCTATGTTGAAAACGAGAAAGGTGAAATTCCAATTCAGGTTGCGTTAAGCTATAACACTTCGTTCAGTGAGAACCTGGTGTCTTACGTTAACAACATCAATACGCACGAAGGAGGAACCCACGTAGCAGGTTTCCGCAGAGCATTAACCAGAACCCTGAAAAGTTATGCTGATAAATCAGGGCTGCTTGAAAAAGTTAAACTTGATATCAGTGGTGATGACTTCCGTGAAGGATTAACTGCTGTTATATCTGTAAAAGTAGCCGAACCACAATTCGAAGGCCAGACAAAAACCAAGCTCGGTAACTCCGATGTTATGGGTGCCGTTGACCAGGCAGTGGGTGAAGTACTTCTTCATTACCTCGAAGAACATCCGCGTGAAGCAAAACTGATTGTTAATAAAGTTATACTCGCCGCACAGGCACGTCATGCAGCACGCAAGGCTCGTGAAATGGTGCAGCGTAAAAACGTTTTGTCCGGTACAGGCCTTCCTGGTAAACTGGCTGACTGTTCAAGTGCTGATCCTTCTATCTGTGAGCTTTACCTTGTAGAGGGAGATTCTGCGGGTGGTTCTGCTAAACAAGGGAGAGATCGTAACTTCCAGGCTATACTTCCATTGCGTGGTAAGATTCTGAATGTTGAGAAAGCACAGGAACATAAAATCTATGAGAACGAAGAGATCAAGAACATGATCACTGCGTTAGGCGTAAGCTTCGGTACTCCCGAAGATGATAAAGCGCTTAACATGAACAAGCTTCGTTATCACAAAGTGATTATCATGACCGATGCCGATGTGGATGGTAGCCACATTCGTACGCTGATCCTTACTTTCTTCTTCCGCTATATGAAAGATCTTATCGAAAGCGGATATGTATATATAGCACTTCCTCCTTTGTATCTTGTGAAGAAAGGTAAAGAAGAACGCTATTGCTGGACGGAAGAAGAACGTGCTGCTATAGTGGCTGAGATCTCCGGAGGTAAAGAAGATTCTGTCAATGTACAGCGCTACAAAGGTCTTGGTGAAATGAACCCGGAACAATTGTGGACAACAACGATGGATCCGGCGAAGCGTTCACTCAAACAAGTAAGTATAGAATCGGCTGCAGAAGCTGATCATTTGTTCTCGATGTTAATGGGAGATGAAGTTGCACCACGAAGAGATTTCATTGAGAAGAATGCGAAATATGCGCGCATTGATATCTAAAATTTTTCTTTTGTGCTTATCCGGTAAATGTTAACTGAATGATAGCAGTGAAGAGTTAACGGATAAGTTTAACTTTTTTACCTTGCTGACATGGACGAGTTACAAATTTCAACGGATAAGATAGCACAACAGATATATGAGAGTAACTACATCAGCCGCGACCTCAGCTGGCTGAAGTTTAACTATCGGGTGCTTGAGCAGGCCAAGCATATAGATCGCACAATCTTTGATCGCCTAAAATTCTTTTCAATTACAGCTTCCAACCTGGATGAGTTTTGTACCATCCGGCTTGGAAGTTTATATAATTACCTGGACTATAATAAAGAACGTTTTGACTATAATGGCTTGCGCGAAGAACCTTTCCGTAAATTGTTACTGGCTGAAACAAAGAAGTTCTTTAATGATCAGAATGACTATTACGTCAATAATCTGAAGCCACTCTTTCCTCAAAATGGCTTTGTAATCTCCGAGTATAAATCACTCTCTCCGGAAAATACCCAACGGGTAAATGAGTATTTCAATCATACCATTTATCCGATGCTCACGCCAATGGTGTTTGATAATTATCACACTTTTCCGGTGCTGATGAATAACAGATTACTGTTTGGTGTAGTAACCAAAAATACCACCGACCTACAGAATCAGCAGCGGGTATCATTCATACAGGTGCCACAAAATCTGCCACGATTCTATGAACTGGCAACAGAAGATACTATTGAGTTCGTACCCATCGAAGAGATCATCCGCAATAATATCCATCATCTATTCAGAAATATAGAGATCACTGGTATCAACCTTTTCAGGATCAACAGAAACGGAGATTTTACACTGGAAGAAAGTGAAGATATAGAGTCAAACTTTCTGGAAGACTTAAAACGCAAGTTGAAGACACGCAGAAGCGGACGCGTGGTAAGAATGGATGTCGAAGAAAATCCTGACCCGTGGATGATGCGCTTGTTGAAGATTCAATGGGATCTTGATGAGCACAATATCTTTTATGTTCCCAAGGAGAGTATGCTTGAGTTCAACGGACTTATGCAGATCATCGGACATAAGGAGTTTAAGAGCAAGCGATCGCAGCCACCGGCTCCAATCAAACCACTGAACTTTCCGGAGCAAGGAAGCCGTGATCTGTTTGAGGTTTTGAAAGAGCGTGATATACTGTTGCATCATCCCTATAACTCGATGGAGCCTGTACTCGAGCTTTTGGAAAAAGCTGCAGATGATCCATATGTACTCTCGATTAAGATTACCATCTATCGGGTTGCGAAAGAGTCACGTGTTACAGCGGCTTTGCTCCGTGCTGCAGAAAACGGGAAGCACGTTGCCGTATTGTTCGAGGTAAAGGCACGCTTTGATGAAGAGAATAATTTACGTGAAGCACAACGTCTCCAAAAGGCAGGTTGCTTTGTTATATACGGTGTGAGTAGTTTAAAGACACACACAAAATTGTTGCTCATTGTCCGTAAAGAAGAAGATGATAAAGTATATCGCTATGTTCATCTTTCCAGCGGTAACTATAATGAAAGTACCTCGCGGCTGTATGTAGATATAGGCCTGCTAACGACAAAGGAAGTCTATGCGAATGATGTCTCCGAATTTTTCAATGTTATAACAGGGCACTCTCAGCCATCAACCTATAGGAACCTGATCACATCTCCACGTGATATGCGTATCCAGCTTTGCAATCTTGTAAAGCGCGAAGCGGAGAATGCACGTAATGGAATTCGGTCAAGTATAGTCATTAAGCTTAATTCGTTTCAGGATAAAGAATTGATCGATGAATTATACCTTGCTTCTCAGGCAGGCGTACAGGTAAAGCTCATTGTCCGTGGTATGTGTTGCTTGCGTCCCGGAAGAGTTGGATTAAGTGAAAATATAGAGGTGATTTCCATAGTAGGAGAGTACCTTGAGCACTCCCGTATATACTATTTCCACAATGCTGGCAATCCGAAAGTATACATTGGCAGCGCAGATGCCATGGTGAGAAGTTTTGATCGCAGAATTGAGTCTCTTTTCTTATTGGATGATGACTTCCTGAAAAAACAGGCCATCAACAATCTTCGGTATAATCTGAAAGATAACGTCAATTCGTATATCATGAAGGAAGACGGATCATACGCTATCAAAGAATTAAACGGTGAAGCACCGTTTAATATTCACAAAGAGTTCTATCATGTAACCCGAGAGATTGTAATGGATGCCAGCCTCCTTTAAAATACAAAGTGATATCTACAAATAAAAAATCCCGGGCTATATACCCGGGATTTTTATTTAGGTTGGTGTACTATCGATAATTATAGTATTGCGGACATTCCGGATTTTTATGAATTCCTCTGAATATAGATCGGAAGTTTAGCATAAACTCATGCGTACCATTAGAGAAATTATTCAAATCAGATTGAGTCCAATCATATGAATATCCAAAATGTAGTTTATCTGTCAGTTTAAGATCGATAAAGCTTATGAATGAATCTCCAAGACGATAAGAGCCACCGATACTGAATACATCATAAAAGATCAACGCTGTATTGATATCAAAACTTAAAGGCTGGCCTTCCTGAGTTCTCACCAGGAATGAAGGATTGATCTTTACCTTATCCATTCTGTCTAGTGGCAACACTGCACCACCACGTAAGAAATAGTAGCGGGCTTCTTTGATGCCACCTAAAAGTGTTTCAACGGAATTCGCGACTTCATTATTCAATATGAAAGGTACTGAGAAACCCAGGAAGAAATTTTTCTTACTATAGAATAAACCCGCTCCGAAGTTTGGCTTCACCTGTTTTGAAATGTTATAAAAGGAAGCATCATCCGGATTTTGCAAATCAAGTTTGCTATAGTCTGCACCCAATAGATTTATACCAGCCTGCAATCCCATCGATAATGTAGCATTCGGGAAGTGGATTTTATAGGCATAGTTTAAATAAATGTGATCGTTGCTATAACTGCCGATCTCGTCATGATCAAACATAATTCCGACACCTACTTTATTCTTTGCCAATGCAGTGTGCGCACTGAAGTTAAAGGTTCGGGGTGCACCCGGAAAGTTAACCCATTGATTACGGTACATGGCCGTTGCACTGAACTTCACGTGTGCCCCAGCATAGGCCGGGTTAATAACCATCTCGTTAAAATAGTATTGCGTAAAGACCGGGTACTGCTGTGCTATACTTGCCATCGTAATGCCAAGTATAGCCAGTGTAGTTAAAAAAATGCGTTTAGGGGTAGAGGTCATTTTACTCATTAGTTAACAATTTCAAGATAACCAGCTAAAGGTTTAGTACCATCGCGTTTATCGATGACGTAGAAGTATGTACCGTCAGGAAGGTTTGTACCCATCATGCTGATACCCTTATTCGATTTACCATCGAAGAATATATCAATGTTGTTATACCCTTCATGTTCGTATACCAATGTACCGGCACGGTTGAATACCTTCACGATGTTGTTCGGGAATTCCTGGATACAGTTGATAAAGAAGATGTCATTTTTACCATCACCATTTCTGGACACACCGTTGTAAGGTCGGATATCTGTTTTCACCTCTACATCTTTAGAAGCTTCACAGCCTAATTGCGTAATGACGGTCACTGTATACTTCCCAGCCGGAATACCTTGGAGTACCGGATCGCCCACAATGGTTCCAGTCTCTGTAACCCAAATGATCTCTGCAATATCAACATTGTTCGTTATGGTAAGCATGATCTGACCGTTGTCTTCTTCACAGCTTGCCGGGATAATCGCAAAGTCGAATTCCGGAAGTATAGGTTGTGAAAGTATTTCTTCACTAACCGGATCAGACACGCAGCCTGTTATGCGGCTTGTTGCCCGTACTGTATAAATGCCAACTGCAAGACTGTCATAGTAAGGACCTACGAAGTCAGGAGTAACTTTTACGGTTGTACCGATATACCATTCGAATATATAGTCAGATGTATTTCCATTCACCGATGCACTCAGTATACCGTTGTTTTCAACGCAACTCGTTACGTGAGAAATTACTTCTATACTTGGTTGTTCAACGCCTATAGGAGCGAATTCAATGGACACCTGTGTAGTATCTGAACAGCCTGTAACAATGTCGCTGGCGATTACCGTGTAAGTGCTGTCTCTCAAGCCACTGATTTGTGAGCCCGTTACAAATGGAGGAGGCGTTATTGTTTCACCATACCAGTCGAAGTTATAGTCAAGGATGTTGCCACCGACAGATGCAGACGCAATTCCGTCAGCTTTAACGACATCACAATTTGTTCTGGGACTCAGCGACATCGCAGCTACAACTGGATATTCACGAATATCTTCTATCTCTACAGTATCGGAGACCTCACAGAAAGCATCTAACTTATCCGTTGCAACTACTAAGTAAGAGTTCGGGAAGGTGGTTGGCTGCAGATTCTCTACCAGTTTACCTGTATAATCAGGTGTTGGTTTTACTGTATTTCCAATGTACCACTTGTAATCGTAGTCATTTGGAGTAGAGCTGGTGATCGTTCCATATACTGCTCCGTCAGGATTAACGCAGAACGTAAGCGGGCTGGAGGACGCAGTCATTGTAACGATAGCAGTATCCTGAGACAATTCATAGGTATCTGTAACCTTACAATGTGAAGTATTATTTTCTACTTCAACTGTGAAGAAGCCAGGATTAATGGTTTGTGCAATGTTACCAGCGTTTCCATAACTATCAGTACCTGTTACATTCGCGGCAGGTAGGGCAGTCGTTGTTGTTGTTCCGGCAAACCAGTTATAGGTATAGGATGTGCCCGGAAGACCTGTTGCCTGAACTTTGAGTTGTCCTAAAACATTAACCGGTTTTAAGCATTTTGAAGGAACTATAAACTCAAACAGGTCAACACCAATCGAATTAATCGTTTCATCTTCAATAACAAAGCTTGCAGTAATATCGCACTTGCTTGCATTGTCTGTTGCCGTTACATAGAATTCTCCAGCTCCCAGGTTTCCAATGTCTCCGATAACAGCATCATTGTCTGCTACCACAGAGTTGTCTATTTTTCTCCAGTCGAAAGTATAGCCTGCAAAAGGAGATGTCACAGCTATACCATCAGCCATAATGCGTTGGAATGCTGCGCCACCCTGTGTTAAGGCAGTTACACCATCCGGACCACATTCTGTTAAGCTCGTTGTTGTGAGATCACCGTTAGCAGGATCTACAGTTACTTCCATCGGATCGTTGAGCACAGTGAATACATTCTCTGTGAAACAACCGGCATTTGCACCGCCATTGTCAACAACAAGGATTCTATACTCCCCAGGCTTAAGGCCTGATATATCTTCGGTAGATGCCGAGAAAGTTGGATCGGTATCAGATGTCCATTGATAATCATAGTCTGCAGGAACTCCCGAGCCTAATGTTAAATCAATCGATCCGCTTCCAGGGTTACCAACTACTTCAGTTTTGCAAAATTTATTGACAGTAGTATTTGCTGTAGTTGCTGTGGCATCAATAACCGGATCAACAATAGTCTGTTTGATCGCGAAAGTTGCTGATGCACGACATCCTGCCAAAGACCCTGTATTGGCAACTGCTACCATTGTATAATACTTTGTAACAGTATTGAACGGTCCGTTTGAACTGAACAAGTAATTCGTTCCATTCGGGCCGGTATAGGTTGTTCCTGTACCTATGCCAGTTTCTGGATCTATACTTCCTTCGTAGTATACAACCGAGTAGTCAGTATTTGTAAAACCTACTGTAGGTTTCAGTTCTGCGGTGATGCTTCCTCCATTGTCAGGTACACAAGTTGTTATATCTGTTTGAGAGAAAGGAGTTAACGTATGTCCATTTAAGAATGGCAGATATATAGGAAATTCATTTTTACATCCTGTATCACGATTGGTGATCTCCACAACGTACTGTCCATATCGGAGATCAGTAACAAGAGAAGTAGAAGATGTATTAACAACCGTTGCAATCTGTACGCTGCTTGATGTAACGGTAAATCCTTTAAACCAGCGGAAGTCATATCCAAGCACATTTGCTGTACTTACCTCGATTTGTATCTGTCCATCTTCAGAGATACAATCGTTGGGCTCTGTAAGAACAGGAGTATTGATAGCAATTGCTGTGATGTTATTCGAAACCACCGCTTGTTTGGCAGGCGTTACGCAGCCATATACTTTATGACGTGCACGAACAGTATACGTGCCAGGGTTAACTCCTGAAAGTATATTGGTAGTACTCGAAGCAATCAGTTTTGACGGAGTTACAGAAGTTCCTGTATACCATTCAAATGTATAGTCACTTGGCTGACCGGGGCTAACGGTCTGTACTTCTATTTGACCGTTGTTTGGAGTACAAGTCGATTGCGCTGTTGCAACGATAGTAAGTAGCTCGGTCGTTACCGGACCACCAATTGTAATTTGTGCAGTTGAAGAACAGGTGGTAACCTTATCCGTAACTTTTACAGTAAATGTACCAGCAGCAAGACCCGTTACAGACGGATTGGTTGCACCTGCAATAGCATTCGCAGGTAATGTGTTGGCGCCTTTATACCATTGGAAATTATAATCAGCCACGTTGCCTTGAATTGAAACTGTAGCGGCTCCGATCGAACTAACACAAGATGATTGATCAGAATCCTTAACGATCCCCGTTATTACAGGAGGCTTGGTTTGTTTTATTTTTATAGTTACAGTATCGGAATTACATTTTGTGTTGTTATCCATTGCAAAGACAGTATAGCTGCCTGCAGTAAGATTATTATATACGGATCCGGTAAAGTCGTCAGTAGGCTTGACAAAGCTTCCATTAAACCAGGAGATTGTATATCCGGTTGTTCCGCCATTAATGGTCGCTGTTGCGCTTCCTAAATCAGTTGCAGAACAAGTTATATCAACATGCGTTGTATCTAAAGTAAAAGGAACAGTGAGGTCAAGTATTTCGCCCGTGTCATTCCCCTGGCAACCCGTAGATTTTTCAACAACAAGAACCGAATATGTTCCCGGTCTCAAGCCGTTTATAGTATGGCTGATTCCTAAAGTATCACCAACAAGAATATCCGGACCGGCATACCATATATATTCAAATTTACCGGTAGGTTCTCCAACGCCATCACCGTCTGTGTCATTTACGATAGCTTGTAGCTTTCCATTCGGATTTTTACAGTCGTCATAATTTCTTTCCGTGATTACGTTTACATTGATAGCCCGCGATATTTCTTTTACGACAACACTTGCTACTGTATCAGAACTACACATTGCTGTTTTGTGTATCGCATATACCGTATAGGTATCAGCAGCGAGACCGGAGTACGTATGGCCGACATGGTCAGCAGCACCAATAGGTTTAGCAACAGTTCCTTTAAACCAATAGAAATTGAAACTCGTAGAATCCTTAATGCCATTCAAAATAACATAAGCGCGAACAGCACCATTGTTAGGTGAATTGGTAAGATTGCTACATTTTAAATTATCGCGAACTAATTCTGCCTGAAGCGATACAGGAAGAGGTACTACATCCGCTTCCAAAATGTTATCGCCGTAATCACATTCTTTAATTGTTGAATTCGGATTTGGAATCGTTATAGGAGATGGTATAGTTGTTCCATCATCGTTCAATACTATAAATAATTTAAAGGCAGATCCCGGTCCTGTTATAGGTACGTTGGTTTGAGTAAGGGTATCACCTGGACTCATACTACTCAATGGAATAATTGTTTTTCCCAGGAAGATAGCTCCTGCAACAGTGGGGTCTCCATTATAAAATGAAACCGGTAGATTACCGCTCACGCTGATGTCACCTTTATTTCTAAACTTAAAGGATACCGTAAAATTCTTATCCGGACATGTTGGTGGATTCACCTCAACGTTGAGCCCTGGTCCAAACGGAGTAACCGCCAGGTTAGGTGCTGCATATGAAGGACAGCCAAATGAATTCAGGTAAGGAGCCTGGTTCAAAAAACTATTGAGTGGCCTGCTTTTCCCATCTACAAAACATTGTGCATTTTCAGCATATACCAAATGGTGCGCTTGGATTTGTCTTGGTATAGTAAGGTCATCATTTACGTTGGCTACAAAGTAACCGTGCTGGTTCCATAGTTTACGTGCGGGCACCCAAGGTACGTTGGCAGATTCATATACCCGTACTTCTGCAGCATCCCACAAGGAGTGATCCTTTCCGGCAACAGTTTCATCAATGGCACACGTAACGCAAATTTCTGTTGAGCCATCACCATTCATATCGACAACAATCGGATACTCGTTTGATGTACGGGAAGCACATCGTACCGGAGTACTGCGCGTTACTGTAACAACACCACTTACATTGGTGGTAGTATATATATAGATATAGTCTTCATCGCGATAAACAATTTCTGATTTACCATCCGCATTAAAATCGAACATGGTACATCCTGTGTAACCGGACGTTTCTTCGGTAACTCTTCTTCTCCAAAGCGTGTCCAGCGCGCTGCCTGTTTCTTTTAATGCATATAAAAATTTACCGGAAACATAAACGGCATTCATCTTCCCATCACCATCGATGTCAGCTAGGTTTATACGGCCAGCTCCATTTTGCCAGCCATTTTTATACTTGGAATCACTTGCATTGGAAAGATCGGTATAGGTTTTGAGTTGATCATTTTGAACGTCCCAATAGAATATAGTAGTTGTTCTGTCCTGGTTAGTGCCCGATTGGGTTGTTGAACCAACGGCAACCACATCTAAGAAGCCATCCAGGTTAAAATCAGCCACGCTTGTTCCGCTTCCTGAAGTGCGTATGATTCTTGTAAAATATTCAGTCCGTTGTTTTACAAGTGTTAACGTAGAAGTAGAAGGTGGAATTCCTGGAGGAGGCGCTGGTCTGTTGATATTGACTGAATAAATACGACAGCCCGCCACAAGTTCTTGACCCGCGTTTGAGCTAAGAATATCGACAGCTATGGGAGCGTTACTATTTTCGAACCAGTTACCGCCGGCATCAAAATTATTCTGGCCCATTAATGTTCCCGAATGCGCATCATAGACTCTTGTGCGGAAGTATAGTTCTACAGCACCGTCACCATCAAAATCTGTTAACCCCAATGTACCAGGATATACACCGCAGTCTATCGGATTTGCCCAGATCTTAGTTCCATTACAGTCGTAGGCTATAATTCTATAATTTGTTCCATCGCTGGTAGCGGTCAAAATAAACATTTCCGCGCAGCCATCTTTATTGATATCAGCCATAGCGATATCCTCAAATACTGGAGCAAATCCATCGGCAAGAAGATCAATTTGTTTGTCGAGCGCAAGTGTACTGCCGGCCAGCGGAGCTTGCAATATGTTGACAGATCCTTCTGATGGATTGGCGTCACCGCTTCTATAGGTTGTTACAATTTCAGGAATGCCATCTTTATCTACATCGCCTACAATTAATCTGTTAACGTGGTTGGTGCGGTTAGGCTCTGATTTAAACTTAAGCTTCATCTCGAAAGGAGGGAAGGTAGTAGGCTTAACATCACAGGTTATATCTTTTCCGATGAAAAAATCTTCACAGACAGCATCGATAGAACATTCTTTGTCATAACAATCAATGAATCTGTCTCCATCATCGTCAACACCGTTATCGCAGATTTCGCAAACTTTACCAGCGCAATCTCCATCACGGCAATCGACTAAGCCATCACCATCGTCATCTAAATTGTTATTACACTTAGTACCTGTCTCCTGTGCGAACGAATTTATAGCTATCAGGCTAAGGAATAAGATTAGTAAAATTAACCTTTTCATAGGGGTAGAAAATTTTGTACAAATCTAAAGGACACAAGTGAATCAGTGCTGCCTGTTAGTAATATTCTTTACCAGTGAATTCTATTGTTAGAACTGGTTTACTGAACATCTTACACAGACCCGTATCCAAGAGTTATATTAAAATCCGAAGGAGCTTGTAACCGAATGATGTAAGTTTTATACCTTAAATGTAGCGTAAAAACGGGCATTATCGATAGCCTGTCAGAATCGACCGACAAATTGCTGGAAGACAATCAACGAATTAATGTGATGCTTCCTGATCTTGGTACACTTTCTTCTCCATCGCAACGGATGATATAGTAATAGACACCATCAGGAAGTCGTTTGCCATTAAAAGTGCCATCCCAATTATTCTGGTACGGCTTGGCTTCGTATACTCTGACTCCCTTATCATCATATATAGCGATGCCACATTGTGGATAAGTCTGAATGTTTTCAACAACCCACAGTTCATTCGGACCATCGTTGTTGGGAGATATAAAATTGCCTGGTTTCAATTTGTTGACGATTGCTTCTCCAGCAACTTTGAGGTCTATAGATGCTGTTCCTTCACAACCATTTGCATCCAAACCTGTCACTTTATAGGTGGTTGATGACAAAGGTGTCGCAACAGGATTTGCGATAGTAGCATTCGACAATGTTGCGGAAGGCTCCCATGTATAATTTTCAAGTCCGGATGCTTCGAGCTGAGAAGTTTCACCTTCGTTAATCTGAGGTGGTGTAGCCGTTATAATTACTCCAGGGGCAGGCAGCGTTTCAACGGTACGGCTAGCGGTCAAAACACATCCGTTTGTTGCCGTTACGTCTACTGTATACGTTCCTTCCGTACTTACTTCTATGGAAGAAGATGTCTCGCCGGTGCTCCAGGTGTAGGTTGTGAATGATCCGGCAACCTGAAGTTGAAGCTTAGCGCCCTCGCAGAAAAGATATTTGTTATCGGGGTTTGTAATGGAAACAGCGGGTGCTGGAGTTACCGTAATTGGAACAATTATAGTCTCTGCACAAGCATTGTCTTTATAGGAGACCGTGAGTTCAACATCGTAGCCTCCTGCAGAGGTGAAAATATGCTCTGGATCTTTTTCAGTAGAAGTCTTACCATCATCGAAATTCCATTTATATACAGCGGCAACTGATAAATCGGATGTTGACTGATTGGTGAATTTTACTTTTTGATTAGCGCACGCTGTTGCTGGTGCAGTAAAGGCCGCAGTAATGGATGTTGCAATGTTAACTTGAACCGCGCTTGTTTCTTCGCTTACACTGCAGCCAACATTATTAGCTTTCACGGTATAACTACCAGATGAAGCAGGTACAGAGGTAATAGTAAGTGGAGAACCTGTTCCTACAGGAGATCCGTCTTTGAACCATTGGTAAGTATAGGACGGATTATTCGGTACAACATTTAGATCTTTACTAGGAGCGCCCTGACACAATACAAGTGCATCAGCAGGACTGATCGTGAATGTAGGGACGTCAATGGCTTCAACTAAAATCGATTCCCTTCGTGCCAGGCAACTACCAACAGTAACATCAACATAATAACGTCCTGCATTGATAAGCTGAAAATTACTGAATGTCGGAGCAGCCCCTGTAGCGGTAAAGCCTTCAGGTCCAGTCCATTTGTAAGTTGCTCCCGCAACGTTATTCCCCAGTGTCAATTTTAATTCACCACCTAAACACACAGGTCCATTACTGGCAGGATTTGTAAGCGCAGCAGAACCTGCAACAACTGTAATATTTATACCATCTGACTCTTCACCACAGCCTGTAGGAGAAGCGCACGTGCCGCCTTCCGCAATGATCTTCACCGTATATATACCTGTGCCTGTAGCGGATGTTACATCAAATGTATTCTGATTAAGACCGCACGAAACAGCAACACCATTTTTGCGCCACTCATAGTAAGCACCATTACTTACGGTAGCATACAGTTTATAGGGCAGTCCACCGGTGCATAAAGTTAGCGGCGTTTCGGTAGGAGAGATCACCGGAAATACACAATGACTATTTCTAAAGACCGAAACTTTTGAAGCCGGGATCGTAGAGTTATCAACGCTTGTAAAAGATATATCTGGTTTCCCATCTCCATCAATATCACCAATACGAATGTGACGGGTGATATAGGTTGTGCTTGCTGTTTGTTTTACGAAGGAGATATTTCCAGGAGTACTCTCATTGTTCAGGATCGTGAGTTGAGTCTGAGTTACAGAAGCCACTACGATATCAATTTTACCATCACCATCGAGATCACCAAAATCCAATCCCCACGGATTAGCTTCCGTTGTTATTAATTTAGGAGCGCTAAAACTGATCGCAGAGCCAGCTCCTTGATTTAGGAAAACTGAAACAGAGGAACCTAGTAATTGCGTGACCGCTATATCTTTCTTGCCATCGTTATCAAGATCTCCGATACGAATTCTTTTTACTGTGTTACCGATCGTTAACGTTGTGATCGCCCCTATATTTATAGTGCCAACCGTACTGTTATTCTGAATGATATAAAGATTGCTGGTAGCAGTTTGATATTGGCTCGTAACAATTTCGGGAAAGGAATCTCCATTCAGATCTTCTACTGAAATACCATCTGTACTTGCCGTTGAAGGGATTGTTATATTGAAAGGCGTTGCATCAAATGCGATGGAAGCGACAGAACTTTGATTAACAAGTACGGAAATTGTATTGCTTCCCTGATCCGTTACCAATAGCTCAGGCTTT
Source organism: uncultured Bacteroides sp. (assembly GCA_902168185.1). Classification (GTDB taxonomy): domain Bacteria; phylum Bacteroidota; class Bacteroidia; order Cytophagales; family Cyclobacteriaceae; genus Ohtaekwangia. Next base: position 98,449 of record CABHOV010000040.1, on the reverse strand, counting down.
CCGTTCTTGTCAAGATCTGCTATATCTACCTTTGTGTTCTTTCTTCCGGTTAATTTGATGGACGTTGTATTGAAGTTGATATTGCCTACACCAGAACTGATGTTCTGTAAAATGAAAACACGGTCACTAAGGGCACTGGTACCTTCTGTTAAAACAAGATCCTGTTTACCATCTCCGTTTAAATCTCCACACCGAACATGCAGCGTTCTTGTACCGATCGCAAATGGGATTTTTACAAAATTAATGTTGCCAACTCCGCTACTTGTATTTCGTAAAATAGTAATGTTATTGGTACCATTGTTCGCTGTAGCAACGTCTGATTTTCCGTCATTATCCAGGTCGCAAAGGCAATGATCATATAGTCCAGTCTCGGCATCAAAATCAGATTGAGCGCTAAGATCAGCAGTAGTGAACGGATGTTTTCCACTGAAACTCAATAGGAAAGGATTGACACTATATCCTGAAAGGCCGGTGGCTATATTCGTCACGGCAATGTCACGGTATGTTGTTCCGGCTGGAACCTTGACTTCAATGAGTTGATTGGAAGCGGTAACTATAGTGCCCTTCACGGCACCAAAGTATACTACCAGTTTGGTTGGGTCTGTACCGAAGTTACTGCCCTTTATAGTAACGGTTTCAGACATACTGCTGCTCGCTTTGTCAACAGATAGTATGACAGGTTGTTGAGCATATAGCATCCCTGAAAGTAAAACCAGTACTATAACGCCAGTCGATTTTGTAATAATGTTAAATAGTAACTTCATTATACTATAAATGCAGCGGGGAGTTGAAAACGTAACCCAGTTCATCTTCTTACTTATCGGTGGTTACAACCAACAGACGAGCTGTTTTAAGTTTCGTATAAGTTTTCAAATTTCTAATTTCTTCATGTGCTTCAGAAGCTTTCACAGTTTCAAGCACATGCACATAGTACTTTCTATCTGCCGGATTGTAGAAAATATCAGCATTGAATTTATCACCGACAAGCTTTCTTTTGAAGGCGTCTGCTTTGTTGAAATCTGGGAAAACGTTGATAACCACAAAGTAAACTTTCTTAACCTCTCCGGTTTTCGTGATGTTATCCGGGTCTTCTGTACCTTCCTGGAAACGCGCAGTATGTTTCTCGCTTGGCGATCGCGTTAACGTAGAGCGTAACACGGGAGCAGCACGTTTGAATTTCTTCGCATCACCGAGCCTCAATCCCAGGATCACTTCATGTGTACCTTGAGAGAAAGCGTCTTCGGGCTGACTATTGGGTTCATAAGAATACCCCAATATGAACCTGTTTATTTTTATACCTGCGTTGGCAGTATAACCATACGGAAGCCGGTAGGATGCACCCAACCAGAAATTTTCGGATAGGTTGAGCTTTCCTAAAAACTCGAACTGACTGGTTCCAAATTTAGAGTATTTATAGTTAAAGTATAGCTCAAGCGGAGCAATCGCTTCTCTGGTTTTTACCTTGCGTTTAAGGCCACCCTTTGTTCTGCTGACAATTTTACTTTCTACAGTTTTCCTATAATAGATCGTGAAGAATACATTGTCGGCAGGTGAGACCGTTGTAACATTGAAGCTTGCGTCACTATTAAATTTAGAGGGGAAAAGTTGTGGCAATGAAAACCCTACATTAAGTCCGGAACCGGATCTATATAGCATTCCAAAACTGGATACGGGCTGCATGTTGTTGGCTGCATAATTGGCCAGAGCAGGATCGTTGGGATCGGTGATCTTATCAACATCAATGCTGTTTGAAATAGCTCCCCCGGAAAGACCAAACATCAGCCAATTTTTTTGCCCTACTGGCATGGCATAAGCGTATGAGAGAGAAAAATCTGTGGTATTTAAAAGGCCTCGCTTGTAGGAAGATATTTTGCCTCCGAACCCTGCACGACTTTCATTCATCATGGTATTGAATGTAATTGTGGAAAGTTGTGGTGCTCCTTCGATGCTCATCCATTGCTGACGGTGCAAAGCATAAACATATGCGTACTCAGTAACAGCCTCGGCCGGATTGTATAAATAAGGATTAATGAAAAAATTATTATAAACAGGATAATTCTGTGCGGATGTAACGTATCCACACAGCAGACAAAGGCAGCTAATAAGTAAGTTAAAAAAATACCGCATTACCGTCCATTAATATGGGCAATTGCTTAAAAGTCACTCTTCGTTATAGGCTTAAAACCCATTATTATAAAAACATTCAAACGTTGGAGTGAATTATATCAGTTTAAAAAGTCTGTTTACAGTAAAACTCACGAATATACAGTGTTTTTTTGTTATTAACAGAATGGTTCAACGCCTTACTTGACCGAAATACTTTATTTTTGAGCATTTAAAGAATTGATCTCAAGAAAAACCGTGACCTTAGTGAAAACACGTATAGCAAGTGTTCTGATTGTTACTTTTCTGTTTTGCGGAACCACTTATTCGCAAGTGCTCGTTGGGCCGATTGCAGGCGTCAATTATTCATGGACCTCCTTTGGTGATAAGGATTTGAAAGATGACTACGAAGTGTCACCTGTTGTTGGTTATCATGTTGGTGGTCACCTGGCCTTCAAGGTTCGTAAAAGATTTTTCCTGCACTCTTCTATTATTTATTCAACGAAGGGCAAGAACATGAAAGCCGATGACGATGATCTGCGACTGAAACTGCGCTATAAATATATTGAGATGCCAATAGTTTACACAGCATACTTTAAAGGTACTATCGGTCAAAAGCAATTCAAGTATTCTCTCGGAGTTGGTCCGAATATAAGTTATTGGCTGGGAGGGAAAGGTACTTTTGAAAATACAGATACACACGAGTTTCATAACGGCCCATCGTCTATTATACCAGTAAAGATTGTATTTAATAGAGACCCCGGAACCGCTACAGAAAATGAGATGATAGTCCAGAAGCCGAATCGCGTTCAACTTGGATTAAATTTTACAGCAGGATTTTTATTCGAACCAGCGCGTTACCGTGAAGTAGTTCTAACATTACGCTACGAACTTGGCCACAGTTACTTGAGTCGTGAAAGTGATGGCGTGTTTAGTTCTACATTTCCAAGCTATAGTGAAACTCAGAAGATTCGTAATCAGGGTTTTCGTGTTTCTCTTGCATACCTTATTGATATGAAGGTGGAAGACCGTAAGAAAGGTAAGAGTACAATTGATCGCAGAAGACCAAAGTAATTTTCCTTCTAATTTTTATTTATAGCACTGCTTCTTTTATTGAAAGTCAAACTTTTGTTGGGCCAGACTTTGCTCATAAAGGTGAAGCATGATTCCATCTTTCAATCCTACTTCAGGCACAAGTATACTGCTGGCATGTGCCCACGCCATAACCTGGAGATAAATAGTACTTGCAGGTATAATTACGTCTGCGCGGTCTGGATTCATTTGTAATTTATAGATCCGCTCTTCAATCGAAAGATCATTCACCATGTCGCGAATCTGTTTTACCTTCTTTACCGACATGATACTGCCTGGCTTCAATTTCGCGAGTTCGAAAATTTTACTGATGTTCCCACCCGTTCCAACAGCTGTTACTTTGCCATAGTCCTTCTTCACATTTTCCTTGATCCAATTCTCCATATCTTTCCACATCAAGGGAGAATCAATTTGCTCAAGCACCCGTACCGATCCGATTTTAAAAGAGCGCGTCTTAATCTTTTTTCCCATTGCGTAGAGATTCAATTCAGTACTACCTCCACCGACATCTATATGAAGATAAGTACTGTCAGCCAGGTAAGAACTGATCGCCCGATTGATCAATTCAGCTTCACGGTTTCCATCGATCACATGAATAGTAATTCCTAGTTCTTCCTTTACTTCATTGGCCAAATCAATACCATTGTCAGATTCGCGCATGGCCGATGTAGCGCAGAACATATAATCGTCTACTTCATATAATTCCAGCAGCAACTTATAGGCCTTCATCAACTTCTTGAATTTAGCGATGCTCGTATCGCTGATTCGGTTTGTAGTGAAAACATCATGACCAAGCCGTAACGGAAATCGAACGTATTCCAACTTTTTGAAAACAGGTTGTGTCTTATCTGTAGCCAGCACGGTGGATACCTGGAAGCGGATGGCGTTAGAACCGATGTCGATGGCAGCTAGTTTCATGCGTTACATGTATAGGGGTTACGCTGATTGTTCCTAACGTGATGTGCGTAAGAATCACACACACCGTTCGCATATATACCTAGAAGTCGTTGGTTCATATCAGCCTATAAACAATTTGATAATGCAAAGATCATTAAATCATTCATTCTGATTGTGTTCTTCAAAGTTAAATTTAAATAAACGTTTGTGCTTATGATAAAACAGTACATCTCGAAATACATATTCCCGATATTCCTGCTGCTCTTCTCGGTAGGCTGCTGGGTAGACGAAGATAAAGACGTAGTAGAAGGCTATCGCCCGGTATACGGTACACAAGATGCCGATGAGATAAAATTAATAGCACCACAAAGCATAAGGAATCCCGGAAAGATCTATGTATATGGAAATTACCTATTGGTGAATGAAACGGCAAAAGGTATACATGTATTTGATAATCAGAATCCAGAAGCACCTAAAGCAGTCGGTTTTATACAGATGTTGGGAAACACCGATATGGCTATCCGCAATGATGTTCTATATGCGGACCATATGGGTGATCTTGTAGCGCTTGAGATACATGACTTCGAAAAACTTACGGAACAAGGAACATTGCCTCTGCAAAACTGGAACCTCGGGCTGCCACCTCCATCCGGTGCATACTTCCAATGTGTAGATGCGTCCAAGGGACTGGTAATCGGATGGGAAAAAATGATCACTCCAAAAACTGACTGCTATGCGATTTACTAAGCTCTTCTTTTTTTGTCTCCTGATTATCGCAGTAGGCTGTGATGCCGACTCAAGCGGTTCAAATGATTTAAATAATCAAGGAACCGGAGGATCAATGACACGCTTCGCTATTCATAACGGGTTTATGTATATAGCTGATCAATCGTCCATTACTGTATTTGATATTCGCAATGATGCCTTTGAGAAAATTAAAGTCGTTGATGTAGAGATAGGCCTGGAAACAATTTTTGCTTACGGGGAATATTTATACCTGGGAGCAAACAGTGCAATGTATATCTATAGCATCGCAGATCCTCAATCACCTACTTTTATCTTCAGGTATTCGCATATATACGCATGCGATCCGGTGGTCGTACAAGGGAACAGAGCGTATGTAACGATGCGTACAGGCAGCGCCTGTAACCGGGGCGCAAATGCATTGGAAATAATTGATATCACAGATCGTAATAATCCATCTCTCATTGCAAATTACCCTATGGAGTCGCCTCATGGTCTTGGCGTTGATAACAATCTCTTGTTCATCTGCGAAGGCGAAAAAGGTCTTAAAGTTTTTGACATCACCCAAGAAGAATCTATACAATTAGTTACTCACATTGATGACCTCCATGCGTATGATGTAATTCCTGGTAATGAAATTTTATTATTGACAGGTGATGATGGCGTATTTCAATATCACTATGATGACGCTGGCAATCTGTCGCTGTTAAGTAAAATACCTGTTAACCGATCGGAGATATAGTCATGCGGTATATTTCTCTGCTCGTAATTTTTATCTTGAGTGCGGCATCTGTATATAGTCAGGATTCACTTGGTTATAAAAGACTTGTTCCCAGCCATGCGTTCAAGTTCAGTCCATTTCACCTGATTAATTTTTATCCAACGCTTGAATTCTCTTATGAAAAAAAGCTGACTAAAGTGTTCACGGCCCAGGTAGAGTATGGTTATATACTGGATTATCCGGGTAACAACGATGAATCGTATAAAGACAAACGTGGCTACAAAATGAAGGTTGAGCTGCGGAGATACTTCGCCCCTGTAGTATATCGTAACCTGGTATTTTATGGTGCTGCAGAATTCTATTGGAATGACGTTGATTTCGATAGACTCTTTAGCCAGCAAGAATGCTTTGGACTCGACTGTGATCACGCCATCATTCGGTATTCTTATTATCCCGTTCGGTATAACGAACAAGGCTTCAGTCTGAAATTCGGATTAGTGAAGTATTTCTTTACTAACTTTTTTATGGATGTAAATTCGGGTTGGTCAATGCGATTTATAGATTACGATGCGTTCATGCCAAATGGTGTTCCGGCATTTCCGGAAGGTGACGTAGAAGATTTTATGTTTGATATACCCAACGAAGAGGACCGCGTGGTCCCATCACCGGTGTTAGGAATCAGAATAGGGTATCGTTTCCGATAACTTGTTTTGTAGTTTCATTCCTATTCATTTTCTTTGCGATAGCTTATCCAGAAAGACTGAGGGAACGGGCCCTATGACGTCTTAGCATCCTATTCATCAACCAAGGTTGAAAGAGTGTTGTGCTAAATCCCCTTCGTTGCATTGCGAAATGTAGCGGAAAAGATAAGCGGACCCACCTTACAGGGCTCTCTGGATAGCGACAACTAAACTCGGAGGGCATTATGAAAATCGAAGACATTTTAAAAGAACGCATTCTCGTTATCGATGGAGCTATGGGAACGATGATCCAGCGGTATACACTGGAGGAGGCCGACTTTCGTGGTGAGCGTTTCAAGAATCATACACATCCGTTGAAAGGAAACAATGATATTCTTTCCATCACAAGGCCGGATATTATCAAAGCTATACATTGTCAATACCTGGAGGCAGGTGCTGATATCATCGAGACCAACACATTCAGCGGAACAACGATCGCACAAGCAGACTACCATTTGGAAGATGCTGTATATGATCTGAATTTTTATTCAGCCAAGATTGCAAAAGAAGCAGCCGAAGAGTTTACAAAGAAGGATCCAAGCAAGCCACGTTTTGTAGCGGGTGCAATGGGACCTACCAATAAAACCGCTTCACTTTCTCCTGATGTTAACAATCCAGGTTACCGCGCAATAACATTTGATGAACTTGCCTTGGCGTTCAAGCAACAAGCCAAAGGATTGATTGATGGTGGTGCAGATATACTTTTGCTTGAAACGATCATTGATACGCTAAATGTAAAAGCAGCGCTTTTTGCTATACAAGAATTGTTCGATGAAATAGGAAGGAAGTTGCCGGTGATGGTATCCGGTACAATAACCGATGCGAGTGGTCGCACGCTTTCAGGACAAACTACAGAAGCGTTTTTAATTTCAGTGTCACATGTTCCGTTGCTCAGTATAGGATTGAATTGCGCATTGGGTGCAAGCCAGCTTAGACCATATCTGCAAGTGTTGAATGAGAAGGCTCCCTTCTTTGTAAGTGCATATCCAAATGCAGGACTTCCCAATGAATTCGGACACTACGATCAGTCACCAGAAGAAATGGGACAACAAGTTGAAGTGTTCCTGAAAGAAGGATTGATCAACATTGTTGGAGGTTGCTGCGGCACAACACCTGAACATATTAAGTTGATAGCAGATATAGCATCACGGTATAAACCAAGATTGGTAGATGCTCCTTTATCGGAAGTAAATAGCTTGTGATATATACATTATAAAAGTAAAGTATATATCATGAATATACTATAAAAATTTGATGGATCATTTATAGCGATAACTGAAATCATTGAAATGACTCAAAACCCGGACGCAAAATATAGCGCGCGGCAATAGATACTGATAATTGACTATGGATTATAGATTAAAATTAAGCGGACTCGAAGCAATTGAGATTACTCCTAATTCCAATTTTGTAAATATAGGGGAACGTACCAACGTAACTGGTTCCGCGAAGTTTTTAAAACTCATTAAGGAAGACAAATTTGAAGAAGCCCTTGAGGTTGCACTCGACCAGGTTCGTGGTGGTGCTCAGGTGATAGATGTAAACATGGATGAAGGGATGCTTGATTCCCAGGCTGCCATGGTTCGATATCTGAACTTGATGGCTTCTGAGCCAGAGATTGCTGTGATACCCGTTATGGTAGATTCTTCTAAATGGGAAGTGATCGAAGCCGGCTTGAAATGTCTACAGGGAAAGGGCATCGTTAACTCCATCAGTTTAAAAGCAGGTGAGGAAGAATTTATACGGCAGGCAAAGCTTGTGAAGCGTTATGGCGCTGCCGTAGTGGTTATGGCGTTCGATGAACAAGGCCAGGCCGATACTTATGAAAAGCGAATTTCCATTTGTAAAAGAGCGTACGATATACTGGTAAACGTTGTACAGTTCGCACCGCAGGATATTATTTTTGATCCGAATATTTTTCCGGTTGCCACTGGAATTGATGAGCATAGAAATTATGCTTTGGATTTTTTCAAAGCGACAAAGTGGATCCGTGAAAATCTGCCCGGTGCTCACGTAAGCGGTGGTGTCAGCAACGTATCCTTTAGTTTTCGCGGCAATCAGAAAGTTCGTGAAGCCATGCACTCAGCATTCCTATACCATGCTATTCAACACGGTATGGATATGGGTATAGTGAATCCAACCATGCTCGAAATATATGATGAGATAGACAAAGCACTGTTGGAAAGGGTGGAGGATGTTTTGTTGAATCGCAGAGAGGATGCAACGGAACGTCTACTGGAGTTTGCTGAGACTGTAAAAGGATCTGCCAAGAAAAAAGAACTTGACGATGAATGGAGAAAAGGTACGGTTGAAGAACGCATTACCCATGCACTGGTAAAAGGTGTTATTGATTTTATAGATGCAGATACAGAAGAGGCCCGTGTCAAGTATGGCCGACCGCTATTTGTGATTGAAGGACCCTTGATGGCCGGCATGAATGTAGTGGGCGATCTGTTTGGTGCAGGTAAAATGTTCTTACCACAGGTGGTAAAGAGTGCACGGGTAATGAAGAAGTCTGTTGCATACCTTACACCGTTTCTTGAAGAAGAAAAAAGACTCAGTGGCGAACAAAGTAAAGCTGCCGCGAAAATTTTGATGGCAACTGTTAAAGGCGATGTACATGATATAGGAAAGAATATAGTCGGCGTTGTATTGGCGTGTAACAACTATGACGTAGTAGATCTTGGTGTGATGGTGCCTTCTGAAAAAATCATAGAAGCAGCGATACGCGAGAAGGTTGATGTCATTGGTTTGAGCGGTCTCATTACGCCTTCGCTGGATGAAATGGTACACGTTGCAAAAGAAATGCAACGCCAGAAACTCGACTTACCGTTGCTCATTGGCGGTGCTACAACATCACGGATTCACACAGCCGTAAAGATTGACCCGGTATATGAAGGCCCTGTTGTACACGTGCTGGACGCATCACGCTCCGTGCCGGTAGCCAGTGAGTTGATCAGTACGGAAACTCGCGCAGGCTTCAAGTTGAAAGTAAAACAGGAATACCAACAGTTACGCATTGACCATGAAAACAGGAAGGGAACCAAGAACTATATTTCCTTAGCGGATGCCCGTAAGAACAAGGTAAATATAGATTGGTCCAAGACCAGGTATACCAAACCAGCGTTTATCGGGCGGAAGGAATTTGTCAGTTTCCCGTTAGATGAACTTCGGAAGTATATAGATTGGACACCGTTCTTCCAAACCTGGATGCTTGCGGGACGTTACCCCGGCATTTTCAAAGATGCCGTAGTGGGAGTAGAGGCCAAAAAACTTTTTGATGACGCTAACAAAATGTTAGACGAAATAATCAGAGATAAAAGCTTACAGGCGAATGGCGTAATTGCATTCTATCCTGCCGTGAACACCGGGGACGATATAGATTTGTATATAGATGAGACGCAAACAAAACCATTTGCAGCGTTTCATTTCCTACGTCAGCAGAATAAAAAAGCGCAGAACCTCCCGAACTTCTGCTTGTCTGATTTTATTTCACCCGAGCCACATAAAGATTACTTCGGTATGTTTGCTGTAACCGCTGGTCTTGGTCTTGAGAAGCTTGTAGATTTTCATAAAGCCAATCAGGATGATTACTCTGAGATTATGGCGAAAGCACTCGCAGATCGTTTGGCAGAAGCCTTTGCAGAATGCCTTCATGAAAAAGTGCGCAAGGAAATCTGGGGTTATGCTACCGATGAACATTTAACAGAAGAACAGTTGATAGATGAAGCGTACAAAGGTATACGGCCTGCACCCGGCTACCCGGCTTGCCCTGATCATACCGAAAAGAAATTGCTCTTTGAATTGTTAGACGCAGGTAAGGTAGGTATAGAGCTTACGGAATCATACGCTATGTATCCAGGCGCGGCAGTCAGTGGATTTTACTTTTCACACCCTGACTCAAAATACTTTGGTCTTGGAAAAATTGAAAAAGACCAAGTAGAAGACTATGCCAAGCGGAAAAACATGAGCATCGAAGAAATTGAAAAATGGCTTTCTCCTAATTTGAGTTACGATGTATAGGCCGTTGAGTATAATTACTGCCAAAGACATTGCAGGTATATTTGAACATCTTAAGTGACACACAACAATAATATAAAAACGTTTCAGCACACAATACGATAAAAATGAAAGTAGTCGACCACCTGAAAAACGCTAACGGTAAAACTTTATTTACAATTGAAATCCTTCCTCCGTTAAAGGGCGAGAACATCAAAAGTCTTTTTAATAATATAGATCCATTGATGGAGTTCAAGCCTCCGTTCATAGATGTTACCTACCACCGCGAAGAATATGTATATAGAAAGAAAGATGGTGGCCTGCTGGAGAAAATAACGACACGCAAGCGCCCGGGTACTGTAGGTATTTGTGCTGCTATTCAGAATCACTATAAGGTTGATACAGTTCCGCATATTATCTGCGGAGGATTCAGTAAGGAAGAAACAGAAAACGCATTGATCGATCTTCATTTTTTAGGAGTCGATAATGTATTGTTATTGCAGGGTGATGCGATCAAGAGTGAATCCAAATTTGTTCCTGAACCGGATGGACATCGGTATGCATCGGATTTACTTGGCCAGGTAGTCAACATGAATATGGGGGTATATCTTGATGATGAGTTGACCACAGCGGCACCGACAAACTTTTGCATTGGTGTAGCGGGCTATCCTGAGAAGCACTTTAATGCGCCTAATCTGAAAGCAGATTTAAAATACCTGAAGCTTAAAGTTGAAATGGGTGCGCAATATATAGTTACCCAAATGTTCTTCGACAATAAAAAGTATTTCGAGTTCGTTGATAAATGTCGTGAGGCCGGTATTGATGTTCCGATTATTCCAGGTATAAAGCCATTGACCGGGAAAGGGCAATTAACCGTTTTGCCTAAAACTTTTCATATAGACATTCCGGAAGAACTTTCTGATGAAGCAGAGAAGTGTAAAGATAACACTGCATTAAAGGAAGTTGGAATCCAATGGTGTATTCAGCAATCGAAAGAGTTAATACAGAAAGGTGTTCCAACACTGCATTTTTATTCCATGGGCAAATCAGATCCTATCTATAGAATAGCAAAAGAATTATTTTAAGTTATATTAGCGCCCTGTTTGTTGGTATGTGCCATAATGAAGAATTTTTTTTCGACTGCTATATTTATTTTTTTAACGAGTACAATTGTATTCGCCCAGCAGCACAGGATTGATTCGCTTTTAAAAGTTCTTCCTACAATCGAAGACGAAAAGCAGCGTATTGATCTGCTCAATGCGCTTGCCTTTCAGTATACTATATTATCTCCCAGCGATGCCGAAAAATTTGCCAACGATGCAGTCGTTAAGGCTCGCGGAATATCGTACAAAAAAGGACTTGCCGAATCACTCAAAATTCTTGGTATACTTCATTATGTCAGAAATGAATATTCTGTAGCGGTCGAATATTGTTACCAGTCGCTCAAACTGTATGAAGAGATCAACGATCCATCCGGGAGAGCAAAAGTACTCAACAATCTCGCCCTTATCTTTAGCAAGCAGAATCAATTTGATAAAGCGCGTGAGTTCTCCGAGCAGTCACTGAAATTAAAGAGAACTATAGGAGACAGCTTGGGAGTATCAAACTCATTGCTGCTGTTGTCGGAATATTACAGGAATGCTAAAAACTTCGCCAAAGCATTGGAGCTCTGTAAAGAGTCGCTGATCAGGCTACAACAGTTGAAATATGAAGGAGGATTGAGCCATGTATACCTGGCCATGGGCGAAGTATATTCAGATCTGGATAATTACACCTTGGCGTCTTCTTACTATAAAGATGCAATTCGCTATGCGAAGATCTCGAACGACAACATGCAAGTCATCGCAGCCAATAATAAATTAGGACAACTGTTCCTGAATTCCCAACAGTTTGACTCTGCGTATTATTATCTGCGCGCAACCATTGCACTGGCGCAAAAGCGGAATAATCGGGCGCAGGAAATGGAAGCATTAAAGTTTTTAAGTATATATTTTGAGAAACAAAGGAACCTTGATTCTGCGCTTTATTTTACCCGACAGGTGTCAGGTCTTGAACGTGTCATCTTTGAGAATGAAAGGCGTGAGCAGATCGCTACGATACAAATGCTATACGACTATCAGCAGAAGGAACAGGAGCTGGGTTTTCAACGTAAGATCGTGAAGCGACAATATATAGCGATAGGAGGAGTGTCATTGATTCTGATCCTCGCTGTGATGTTGGGATTTAAGTTTTATGCTCTCAATAAAACCAACCATCAGGCTAAGGAGGCGTTGATGAAGCTGAACATTGAGATCAATAGAATGAATGAGAACCTGGAAATGAAAGTACAGGAACGCACAGAAGAGATAGCTCAGCAAAATCAAAAGCTTATAGAGTATGCATTCTTTACAGCGCATGAAGTGCGCGGACCGTTAGCACGAATCCTTGGGTTGGTTGAATTAGCAAGAATCAAAGAGTTGATGGACGACCGGGAGGAGATCCTTGAACGTCTTCAGGAAGCAGCACAAGAGCTTGACGAGATCATTCGCATCATCAATCGTAAGCTCGAAGGCAGTCGTAATAAGTAGTTGTACCATTGTCCGCTCACGGACGTTTTCGTACGATTGTACAATGCTTTCAATTTTAAAATCACTATCTGTTATTTAAAAACCGCATTTTGCCAATGGCACCGTGATTGCTTGGCTCTAAGGAATCCGGATACCTGTGTGTTAAAGCTTGTACTCATCTTCTGAGATACATATAGTGAATTTGAACATTCGGATAAATTTCACATCAGCTTGTAACCATTCATATATATAGTAGTATATCGTTTAAATCTTCCCTATGTTTAAAAACTATATGACTTCCGTATGGCGCTATATTTCACGGAATAAAGCGTTTACAAGTATCAATGTTTTAGGCTTGGCCATAGGCATGATGGCCTGTATGCTGATCACGCAATATGTGATGCATGAGTTCAGCTACGATGATTTCCTCAAGAATAAAAATCAAATTTTCCGCGTACAGCTTGATCGTTACGACAAGGGAGAGCTTTCGACACGCTGGGCCTCGGGTTGTGCTGGTGTTGGTGCCGATCTCAAGAATGATTTTCCGGAGGTGCAGTATTATACCAGGCTTACACAACGTAATTCTGTTTTTGCGCACGATGATGTATTCTTCAAAGAGGATTATGCATACTTTGCTTCGGAGGACTTCTTCCGGGTATTTTCCATTAAGCTTTTAGAAGGCACAGACTCTCTTGTTCTCAAAGACCCGTTTAAAATTGTAGTGTCACAGTCGATGGCGAAGAAATATTTCGGCAGCGAAAATCCGATCGGTAAATTTTTAAAGAACAACGGCGAAAATGATTATGAAATAACCGGAGTGTTTGAAGATCTACCAGACAATTCTCATATGAAGATAGACATGTTGATGTCATTCGCCAGTCTCAATAAACTATGGAATGATCCGATAACCTCCTGGCAGTGGGATGGATTCTTAACCTATATATTGTTGGATGAACGGACCGATGTGAAGGCATTTGAGTCGAAGCTTCCTGCCTTTGTACAGAAGCATGCAGCCGAAGAGTTAAAGAAATATAGCGCCAGTATGGTATTTCATCTTCAGCCTGTAACAGATATTCATCTCGACTCCGATTTCATTGGTGAATTTAAACAAAATGGCAACCGGCAATCAACATACTTTCTTTCCATTGTAGCCGTGTTGATTCTGATCATTGCATGGATCAACTATATAAATCTGTCTACTGCAAAATCTATCGAGCGGGCACGCGAAGTTGGTGTGCGTAAAGTAATGGGAGGCTTTCGATCTCAACTTGTCCAACAGTTCTTGTTTGAGTCCGTACTGCTAAATGCTGTTGCTGTTATTATCGCCATTGCGTTTGTGATTTTACTGACACCGTCATTCAGTGATGTAACAGGCCGACAACTTGATTACCTTTTATTCAGGCAAAAAATGTTCTGGGTTTGGATGGGTTTACTGATTATAGGCGGTGCCCTGTTATCAGGACTATATCCTGCATTTGTATTATCAAGCTATAAGCCAGTGGAAGTATTAAAGGGTAGGTTCAAGAATACAAACAAAGGTATATATTTCCGCAAAGGCATGGTGATTACCCAGTTCATCGCTTCCATTACATTGATCGTTGGTACGTTTACGGTATATCGCCAGATCCGCCACATGCAGGAACAAGAGTTAGGGGTAAATATAGACCAGACCTTAGTACTGAACTCTCCGAACGTTGTTGACTCAACGTATCAGCAGAAATTCCAGGTGTTCAAAAATACCATCGAACAATATTCCGAAGTAGCAGGCATGACTGCCTCAACATCTATACCTGGTCGTCAGCCGGGATGGAATGCAGGCGGTATACGAAGATTGAGCCAAGGTGAAGAAGATGCAAAGCAATACCGTGTAATTTTGACGGACCATGACTTCACTAAATTATTTGGTATAGCGCTGGCAGCCGGCCGGTCATTCTCTGCTGAGACTTCCGATGAGGAAAGTTCTGTTATGCTGAATGAAGCAGCATGCAGGCTAATGGGATTTCAACATCCTGAAGAGGCGTTGAATGATAAGATATTTTTCTGGGGTGATACTTTCAAGATCGTTGGTGTAGTGAAAAACTATCACCAGGAGTCGTTGAAGAAAGCGTATGATCCACTGGTCTTTCGCTATGGTAAATCACCCGGTGGTTACTATTCCATTAAATTCAATACAGCTAACGTAAAAGAGTCACTGGTAAATTTTGAGAATGACTGGAAGACGCTATTCCCGGGAAATCCATTTATTCATTTTTTCCTGGATGATCATTACAATCAACAGTATAAAGCAGACCAGCAGTTCGGAAAAGTGTTCGGTATATTTTCAACACTCGCAATATTTATAGCTTGTCTTGGTTTATTTGGATTGTCTTCCCTTACAGCAATTCAGCGCACCAAAGAGATCGGTGTCCGCAAAGTTTTGGGAGCATCTATACCGAGTATATTAAGCTTGATCAGTAAAGACTATATAGCGCTTCTCGCCATTTCCATTGTCGTATCAACACCGCTGGCGTGGTGGGTTATGACAACGTGGCTGCAGAGCTTTGCCAATCGCATAGCCATGGAGTGGTGGATCTTTGCGTTGCCAAGTCTTGTGGTAATTGCTATAGCGCTCTTTACAGTGAGTATCCATACAATAAAGGCTGCCCGAACAAATCCCGCGAAGTCGTTGCGCTACGAATAAATAGCGCCTGATATTGGGGTATAGATACCTAACATCTGTCGTCATAATTGCGGCTTAGTGTGCTGATCCAGGCAGTCTGTGGCAATTTTGTTGTTATGCAGCGACCGGGGTATGAAATTAGATTATAATTAACCCTGGAGTATGACTATTTCGCAAGACCTGGATTATCGTGAACTTTTGCAATATGTCTATAATTCATTTAATGCACGCGACATAGATGCAGCGTTGGAGGTGATACATCCTCAAGCCGACTGGGCAAATGCATTGGAGGGTGGGCTTGTACAAGGCCATAGCGGCATCCGTGAGTATTGGTCTCGCCAATGGAGCTATATGGATCCCCATGTAAAGCCTGTAAATTTTGAAACGGACGAGGACGGTAAATTTGTGGTTGACGCGAATCAAATAATCCGGGATCTGAAGGGAAATATAGTATCTATAAAAGATGTCCAACACGTATTCCAGATTGAGGATGGCGTCATCCGGAATATGCGCATTCGTCCTGTACTATAGCTATATACTAAAAACCGATAAGGATGAACGGAGCCCAATAGTAGGGGGCAGCATAGCTTTCATTCTTCACGAGTTCGAGCTTTGCATTTCGCAGGCTTGTACTGAAATCGGCACTTCGATTTTCAAGCATCTTCCTATAAAAATCTTTCATGAGCTCAGAGGTTGATTCATCAGCAACACTCCAGAATGAAACGATAATGCTTCGTGCCCCCGCATATACCAGGGCGCGCGACAATCCGATGACTCCTTCACCCTTCGAGATTTTTCCAAGCCCGGTCTGACACGCAGAAAGCGTTACGAGGTCGGCATCCAGGTTAAGATTATAAATCTCTCCTGTGAAAAGATTTCCATCTTCGGATCCTATATCTGATTGTAAAAATATTCTCGACAATGCAGGGTTGCTTTCATCCACCACACCGTGTGTTGCCAGGTGTATGTAATTATAGTTCTTTACCTTTTCTGACTTGATTAACTTTTCATCCGCTTGTTCTTTCAGAAAAAGTCCGCTGGTATAATTCTGTGTACTGAAGAGTTTAGCGATTTCATTTACCTCAGATTCCGTTCCGGGTAATTCGTTCAGGTTATCTTCTTCAGGGAATGTTACGGGGGCGCATAGCAGGATAGAGGGAGCATGGGCCGTACGTTGCGTAGTGGATTTTTGCAGAATGAGGCCTGCAGAAAATTCATATCGTATGGTATATCGATTGATGAGGTAGGGGAATGTCTTATACGTATCAGCAACTTTAGTTTCCTGGGTGAACAACGCCTCAAACGGAATTATACTTAACCTTCCTGTAGGGAGTATTAACAGATCACGTATAGAAGCCGGCAAATGTTTCGGGAGAAGTAATGTCGATAACTTTTGAGATGCGACTGAAAACACTTTCATGTCATTGAAGAAGATCCCGTTGCGCATACCGGTTATATACTTTCCGAACTCTGCAGGCAATGCATGTTCAATGATCTTATACTTGTTTTTTGTGATCTGAAATATATACAGGTGATTGTTCTTTTCATCAATAAAATAACTGAGCAGAGCTGTTTTGGAATCGAGTTTCTTTTGCAATTGCTGAATGGAAGGAGAGCTCGCGTTAAACTTCAAATTGAAGTACTCCGGGAATTGCTTCTCAAGTCGCTTGATAAAGCTTTCGTAATTCCTATTGAGACTATAAGAGGCTTCACGTAAATATTTCTCTTCATCCGCAGATGGTTTTTGTGCCAGCTTCTGGGCACATAACGCTATAGCTGTTTTCAGATTCTTTTCTTCTTCGAGTAGATCCGCAGGTATACCCGCGAAGGATTTCGCTTTGGCATCTGAGATGGCTTCGAGTAAAACAGCAGATTTACTTTTCTCTGCGAAATAAAAAGCCAGTTCGAAGTAACGTTTCTTGTGGAGCGCTACATTTCCGGTTTCATTCGCTATACGTACGCCATCAGCATATACTTCACTGGCAATGACACCGAGCATGATCTTGTCGGTTTCGTTGGTGATTTGTTGCCTCAGCTTATCAATCAGCGTATCGCATACGAGCAATGTTTGTAAAGCAATATTGAGATTCTTGAAATTCAGTGTTCGTCCATAATATTGCGACTCCAGTGCCTGTGTTTTTCCGAGCAAAGAATATAGCAGCACATTGCCATCATAGAAATTCCGAAGACGAGGATGCGTTGTGATGTCGTTGCTTTCATAGTCAGTTACATTCGCTTGCAGTGCTTGTTGATAATATTGAAGCCCTGTAGTATATTCATTGGATGAAATATTAATGCTGGCCATAGCATTCAGCACCCGTGCTATCTCAGGATGTTTCTTTCCATAACTTTCCTGGTACATCGTTAATGCACGTGTATAAAACGCAGAGGCTGCTTTGCGATCACCAATCTTTAAGTAGGTTTCTCCCAGGTTAAAAAGCACAAATGCTTTGGACGGATGAGCTGTAGTATATACACTCTCCCAGATTTTTAGTGCTGATTCAAAATTGTTAACAGCATCACCGTAGAGTTCAAGCTTCCGGTAAACGAAGCCTATATTTGTATTGGCAATTGCTATTTTAGGATGTTGCTTGCCATGAAGATTTTTATAGATAACAAGCGCTTTCTCATAGTACTCCAGTGCTTTGTCGGGGTCCGTAGCGGTGAATGCTAATCCAAGGTCATTATAAGATGCTGCGATCAACTCGTGATTCTCCTTCAATTGTCTTTGTCGCAAGTAGAGGGCCCGGTTCAGTTGTTCCTCGGCCTGTGTATATTTACCGGTAGCACTATATAGATTTCCGAGGTATGCCAGCGCTTGCGCTGCTTCCAGGCTTTCCTCTTTTCCATCGTCACTATATAGCTGCGATGCCTTAAGCAATGCTTCTTCGGCCTGGTCGTTCTTTCCCAGGTTCAGATATAGCAGTCCATAGTTTGTTTGCGTCACAGCCTGTTGAAGCTTCGATGAAACTTTTGTGCTGATCCGGGTCAATAATTTCTCAGCCTCATCAAGCTTTCCCTGACGAATCAGTGTTTCCGCTTTTTTGTTCTCGAGTAAAACAACGGTATGGGTATCCGGTGTTTTTGCCAGCGACTGATCGATTTGAAGAAGTGCCTTGCTATATTCTGCATCCAGTAGATACTGATCAATCAAGACTATATCTTGTGCTTGTATACCAGCAGCCGATGCCCATAAGAAGGAGAGTAGTATAAAAAATCTTCTCATGATTAAAAACGGTGATAGTAGCTTACGGTAGAAACCAATTCGCGTGTTAATCCGTCAGGATTAATATCACGGTTAAAAATCTTGTGACCGATCAAAAGTTTTATGCCGGATTGGACATTGAAGTTATACCCTGTTGTAAAAATTCCGGATAACGCCATGCCCTTTGCTTCATCTTGTTTGAAACGGTTGCCATTGGCATCGGCAATTTCATCTTTATTAATTCGTATGATGGGCAATACGCCAAGAGAAAAATTGATTCTTGAAAAACGGAAGTTACGTTCTGCCCGGAACATGATATCGGTTCCACGCTTTAGCTCTTTTGCCCTTGCGTACTCTTGTATATAGTGCATACTCTCACCGCTGCTTTGCCATGCTGACCATAAGAATTGATTATTGTTTTTGTTGAAGGGATGTTGAATGCCGGTAGCAAACAACCAGTTTTTACTCACGAGTGAAATGCCGGTAATGAAATCATATGTACCCAGACTTGTCTGGTAATACATAGGCAGCGGATAACCGTTTTCATCCTTGTCGGATTTATTCGTAGGCAGTTTCCCTCCGACAGAAAGATTGATGTCAAATTTTTCTGTGGTATATAAAGTGCGTGTGATGCAAAGTGAAATATCACCAAGACCAGAAGTATTCGCCAGAGAACCTGATATCGCTTGATACGGAAGTTTAACCTGGAAGGACGTTTTGCTGTTAAGACTAAAGTTAAGATCGGCTGTTGCAACGTATACGATAGGCGTCAGTGTTGTCGTACCTCTGTAAAAACTGATTTCCATAGATCGGAGTTTCAGTTCTATCTTCTTGTTAAAAGGCTGGTCAGGCTTCATGGCACCCATCGTACAAAATCCTGCATCGCTGCATCCTTGTGCGAAAGTTGTACTGTAGGCCATCATGATGAGCAAGCAGGCAGGTAGAAATCTGGGCATGACAGGTATATTATCAACAAACGAAGGTACTCTAAAAAATAAGAACCCCGAAGACTGATCTTCGGGGTTCGTGTAAAGTCTATTGTTACAAAATGTTCTTGCGAATTACATTCCCAGAGACTGGTTCTCGATAGAAGCAAGCTCAAGTACTTTTTCGTATTCACCCGCAGTAAGGTCGTTGTAGAAATAATGGACTGGATCTACCTGGCTTCCGTTGATCAATACTTCATAGTGAAGGTGAGGAGCGGTCGATAAACCTGTATTGCCTACATAACCGATGAGGTCACCACGTTTTACATTTTGTCCTGATCGCACTGCAAACTCGTGCATGTGCGCATAGCGGGTACGGTATCCGAAGCCATGATCTACTTCTACCATTTTTCCGTAGCCACTGAATTTAACACTAACCTCGGCCACTGTTCCATCGGCTGTAGCATAGATCGGAGTTCCGATCGAAGCAGCGAAGTCAATTCCTGTGTGCATCTTCTTCACTTTATAAATCGGATGTGTTCTCCATCCAAATCCGGAAGCAAGTGCTAAAAGTTGTTTGTTGGAAATAGGTTGGATGGCAGGGATCGAAGCGTAAAGTTTTTCTTTCTTCTCAGCAAGCTTAACAACTTCATCCTGCGATTTTGATTCGATATATAGTTTCCTGCGAAGCAGATCAACTTTTTCGTTCAGATCAATTACAAGGTCTTCGTGATCAATGTTCTTCTCACGAATATCTTCATAGCGATCAGCACCACCGGCACCGGCATTACGAATGTCTTTGTCAATGGGTTCAGCGCCCAGCACAACACGGTATATATTGTCATCACGATGTTCAACATCACCCAGAATCTCGTTGAGACCCTTTACATCTTGTGTGAGCTTTTCATAATAGAACTCAAGTTCTTTGATCTCATTTTTGAGTATGAGTTCTTTGGGAGATTCAAAGTAGTTGGTGTACAGAATAAGAAGACCGACTGCCATTGCTACGGTCAACGAAAGAATGCCTAACGCATTCATCACAACATCACTGGTTTTGGTCTTTACCCGCTCGTATTTGCAGGTTTCAGTGTCGTAGTAATACTTAATCCGAGCCATAGTAAGTAAAGGTAAATCTGTAAATTAAATGTTTTTCGGACGAAAGGCTTTCATCACCTCTTCGTTACATTCGATAAACGGCCCTTCCAGCAGATCAATGCAATATGGTATTGCTGGAAAGACTGCATCCAGACATTGCCGGATAGCCTTTGGTTTCCCTGGTAAATTTACGATCAAGGTCTGGTTTCTGATACCGGCGGTCTGGCGCGAAAGAATAGCCGTGGGTACGTATGTAAGACTTTCTGCTCGCATCAACTCTCCAAAGCCAGGCATCATTTTTTCACAAACGGCCTCCGTGGCTTCAGGCGTAACATCGCGTCTAGCAGGGCCTGTACCTCCCGATGTAATAATCAGACAACATTTACGATTATCGGCCATGTCAATCATGGTTTCCTCAATAAGATGCTGCTCGTCTGGAATTACTGCGTATTCTTTTTCCCAAGTACTCTTCAAATATTCATTCAACGTTTCAACAATTGCTTTCCCTGGTATATCTTCATATATACCTTGACTGGCGCGATCAGACACGTTAATAATACCGATGCGAATGATTTGTGATAGACTCAAAACACTCAATAAGTTTAAAGTGTGAGGTTAAATGTACACAAACAACCTCAACCTTTAAACGTGAGAGCCTTGAAAATTGGAAGCAAATGAAGTCTATGACTGAAATTTGATGTTTTCAGATCTTCCTTTTTTGAATACTTGCCTTCCTTTATTGATTCCTTTGCGCAGTTCTTTTTGCTGTTCTTCTGGAAGCGCGATGATGTCTTTACATTCGGCTGAGCAGCAGTTATTATATTTCTCGGTGCACTCTTTGCATTGAATGAAGAGGAGATGACAGCCATCATTTTTACAATTCGTATGATCGTCACAAGGCTTGCCGCATTGATGGCAGACTGCAATTATATCTTCAGTGATGCGCTCACCGAGTCTTTCATCGAACACAAAGTTCTTTCCGATGAATTTATTCTCCAGCCCTTTTTCTTTTACGTCCTGTGCATACTTGATGATGCCGCCATCCAGTTGAAATACATTTTTGAAACCTATATGTTTCATCCATGCGCTTGCTTTCTCACAACGGATACCTCCGGTGCAATACATCAAAAGTTTTTTATCCTTCTGATCTTTCATCAGGTCTTCAGCCACCTGAAGTTCTTCGCGAAACGTATCAACATCTGGACACACTGCACCTTTGAAATGACCCACTTCACTTTCGTAATGATTGCGCATGTCGATGATCAATGTATCAGGATCATCCGCGAGCTTGTTAAACGTATCAGCATCCACATGTATACCGGAGTTGGTTACATCAAATGAGCTATCATCGAGTCCATCGGCTACTATCTTTTTACGGACCAGGATTTTCAGTTTAAAGAATGACTTGCCGTTATCATCCACGGCTATATTCAGTCTGACACCGTTCAGCCATTCGATGCTATAAAGACGCGATTTGAATTCAGCCAGGTTATCTTCCGGAACGCTGATCTGCGCATTGATACCTTCACTGGCAATGTAGATTCTGCCCAGGATGCCTAGCATGTCCAGATCTTTGTAGAGCTGATCTCTGAATTCCTGAGTATTTGTTATGAGGTGATATCGATAGAAGGAAATTGTAACCCTCTTCTCTGGGGTCATGCGCATCTTCTCCTTGAGCAGACGGCTGTCAACGCGATTGTATAATGCCATGGATTAATTGCAGGTTAATCGTTGGTGTTTTAATGCCTTCAAAGGCGGTGCAAATTTACTAAGAATTCAAATCTGTCAAATAAGATTATTGAAAGTCTCTATTTACAATGCCAGTTGCGAAAAATTTTCAGATTAGATAAAGGGATAAAAACAAATCGCTATGGAAACTATACATCAGCGATTGCTATTCTTGGCTTGAAGCTTTCCGCGAATTAGAAGATTATACTCCTCGCATGTGAGAATACCTTGCTCATTGCAATACGGGCAAGTCTTGTATTCATTGCCAAAAGCACCGCGGTGTATAATTACGTGATCGCCTTTGCAAGCCGGGCAAACAACCTTGCCGCTGGGGCCGCAGTCTATATCATAATCCATCGAGAGTACTTCCTGTACTTTTTCGGCTTGCTTTGATTTCTCTTTCAGGAATTCAGCTTCTGCCAGCGTCTTCCATTGTATAGCATCTTGTGAGAACTGACCGTTTGTTCCTTTCAACTGAATATATTTATTCAGCCAATCTATACTTTGCTTATACAAACCCATGTGAAATGAGTTCTTACCGAAATAATACGTGAGGTCTGAAGGAACACTTTTAACAGTAGCCAGTACGTGGCGAAAGATGCCGTCTGCTTTCTTATAGTCACCATTGTCCATATAGTAAACACCGGAATCAAGCTCGCGCATGATGGCTGCTTTCTTAGCCTGTTCTTGTTGCCGCACATATTCATCTGCCAGTTGTTTATCCTGTGCCTGAAGCATAGAAGCACTGCTGATAAAGAAGAACAACATCAGAAAAATATATACTCCTCCTTTTATAACTCTTAATTCGCGAAAGCAATACGGCATATCCATTATTCGAATCGTTCTTTTTTTATATTAAGCCACTCCAGAGCAGCGTTGTGAAAAATATCTTCTTTCGTTGACCTGTCAAGGTCCATCTCTTCAATAAATGATCCAACCTTCAGGTCACCCAATGGAAATGGATAATCGGTTCCCAACGTTATCCGCTTCGATCCCTGCAACTTCAAGGTATACTCCAGCATCAGCGGATCGTGCGTAATGCTGTCGACCCAAAACTTCCCTAAATAATTTTTAGGTGCTACCGGATTATCAATCGCCACCAGGTCAGGTCGGCAATCAAAACCATGTTGAATCCTTCCAATAGTTGACAGGAACGATCCGCCCGCATGCGCAAAGTTAACCCGCAGAGCAGGCAGTCTTTCAAATATCCCACCAAAAATCATACAACTCAAGGCCCTCGCAGTTTCTGCCGGCATGCCAACAAGCCACGGAAGCCAATAGCGTTGCATATTTTTTTCGCCCATCATATTCCAGGGGTGGACAAGCACCGCCATATCGAGCCTCTCGCAAGCTTCAAAAACAGGGAAGAACCGAGCTTCATTCAGGTTCAGATCGTTAATGTTAGAGCCAATCTGAATCCCTTGTATGCCAATTTTCTTGCATCGTTCCAGTTCCTGAATCGCCAACTCAGTGTCCTGCATCGGGATGGTTGCCAGCCCCAAATAGTTTTTAGGATATTGATTTATTAATGAAGCAATGTGATCATTGAGGTATTGCGAGATCGCCAGGCAGTCGGCAGGTTTTGCCCAGTAGGCAAACATCACCGGAATTGTACAGACCACCTGCACTTGTGTTTGGAAGAGATTGTACTCTTCGATGCGAAGTGTTGCATTCCATGCATTCTCATTGATTTCCCTGAAGAATTGATTGCCACGCATCATCTTGGCGAACCCAGATCTATGATGCTGCAAGTATATAAAATCACCATAACCGAATTTTTCAGTCCAGTTAGGAAGTTTCTCAGGTATAATATGAGTATGAGAATCTATCTTCAACATAAGAGAGGGAACAAAGATAGAATCATTTTTTATCCGCGCGGCCTGCGCTTGCGCGGAGATCCCCAAGGATGGTTATTCTTTTCTTTTTTCTCGACCTCCAGGTAGCGTGAGAGCGTTACGTTTATCTGTGCGAATAAATCTCTACGCCTGCCAGGAAAATCATATAGTGTCTGGTAGGTATTAAGGCGTTGCAGGTAATTATCGGAACGAGGATCGAAAATTCCGTAGTTCATTCGGAAGTCAAAAGACACAAGCCAATCATCTGTTGCTTGCCAGTCTGAACGAAATCCCATCAAAGCAAATACCTGGTATGACTTGAAATCCTTTTTTTCAAGCATAGTATATTTCGAAACTTCAGGCGTAACTACGCCATCGTACACAATGGTATAGTCTGATGGTAAGATGGGGTAAACTTCCGTTGGGAAATTAAGTTTTGTTACGGAGTGGCTAACTGTTTCTTTTCCTTTTAACAGGTATGCAAAACTCCCACCAGCCACAAGGCTTAATTTGAAAAAAGCGAGATCTATAACATGGAGCTTGAACGCGACAGGTATATTAATATACTGTTGATTAATCTTTCGTAAACCTTGCTGACCACCAACGGTATTGGTTACGTAAAAATTCTGGCCGATGTTTATAATGCCCGGATTAACAAAGAATCCGTAGCCCTCGTAATCTATGCCGTAGTTCAAAGAGATGGGCGCAAACTTGATAT
The DNA here is from genome assembly GCA_902168185.1 of uncultured Bacteroides sp. Lineage (GTDB taxonomy): Bacteria > Bacteroidota > Bacteroidia > Cytophagales > Cyclobacteriaceae > Ohtaekwangia. Next base: position 73,441 of record CABHOV010000040.1, on the reverse strand, counting down.
CATAACGATCTTTATAACGTGGATCTTTATTGATACCTTCATCCATGGTATAACTCGATGTCATACCAGTACCAACACCAATGGAAAGTGTATGCGTTTGAGCCTGACTGAAAGAAAATGGAAGCGACCACAATACAACAAATAAATAAAGTCGAGTCATTCAGCTTGTCATAAGTTAACTACGATGGCAAAATAAGCAATAAATGTTTCACTCTACGGTGCAGGTTAATTTAAGCTGCAGTGATGTCATAATTATATTAAAATTGTATTAAATCGCATTCGAATAATTGAGATACAACATGCGAAACCTGTTTCAAGGGCTAAAGCTTCAAGGTAATATTTATGTGGTGTTGGTACTTAGGCTTTTGCTGGCAATGGCATTGTACACTGTATGCAGAATAGGTTTTTATTTTTTCAATCAAAGTTATTTTCCTGGGTTAGGCTTCGATGATTTTCTGCGCCTCTTCCTGGGTGGCTTGCGGTTTGATCTTACGGCTATTCTCTATACAAATTCACTGATCATTCTGCTTACCATTCTTCCGTTGCAGATACGCTTTCATCGGGTATATCAACAGGTATTGAAATGGCTCTTCTTTGTTTTTAACGGTATAGCATTAGCGACTAACGTTTCGGATTTTATTTATTTCAGATTTACCGGGAGACGAACCACCGCAGATGTTTTTAAACAATTTGAAAATGAAGGGAACCTCGGAGGATTATGGCTGCGCTTTATATGGGATTACTGGTATGCCGTTCTATTCCTGATCGCGCTTATCGTTCTGATGGTATGGCTATATAATAAGATTAAGGTTCAAGGCCCCATGCTCAAGAATAAAATTGTGTTCTATAGTACGGGCGTTCTTATGATGTTGCCTATAATATACCTGGTGATAGGAGGGATGCGTGGGGGCTTTCGACATAGCACACGGCCGATTACATTAAGCAATGCAGGAGAGTATGTGAAAGATTCAAAGGAGATCAGCCTTGTGCTGAATACTCCATTCGCGTTGCTGCGTACCATGGGCAAAACCAAAATTCAAAAGCTGGACTATTTCAAGGACGAGCAACTGGGCACTATATATACACCTATACATATACCGGTAGACACAGTAGCATTTCGCCCGGATAACGTTGTGGTCATTATCCTGGAAAGTTTTTCAAAAGAATTTTTTGGGGCGTTTAATAAAGAAAAAGAGAATGGCACCTATAAAGGGTATACACCATTTTTAGATTCACTTATTCAACATAGCCTCACCTTTAACTATTCTTTTGCCAATGGAAGAAAATCCATTGATGGTCTGCCGTCCGTGATAAGCAGTATACCTTCATTAGGCGTGCCTTACTTCTTGTCACCGTATGCCGGCAATAAGATAAACAGTCTCGCATCTTTACTTAAACCTAAAGGATATCACACCTCATTTTTTCATGGAGCACCCAATGGTTCCATGGGCTTTCAGGCATTTATGAATCTGGCTGGCGTTGATCATTACTATGGAATGACGGAGTATGCAAATAATGATGACTCCGATGGTATGTGGGGAATTTGGGACGACAAGTTCTTCAATTTCTATGCAGACCAACTGAACGGATTTCCGCAGCCGTTTATGAGTTCTATATTTTCTGTGTCATCACATCATCCATTCAAAGTGCCCGAAGAATATGAAGGGAAATTCAAAGGAGGTCCATTGGTCATTCATAAATGTATAGAGTATACCGATTACTCGTTGAAGAAATTTTTCTCAAAGGCATCAACAATGCCCTGGTTTAAGAATACACTTTTTGTAATCACTGCTGATCACACTTCATCCGAGATTGAATTCCCCGAATCACGAACTGCCTGGGGATTTTATTCGGTGCCTGTAATTTTCTATAAGCCGGATCATAGCCTTGCCGGCTCATCCGATCAACTGATTCAACAAATTGATATCATGCCCTCGATACTCGGCAATCTGCATTTCAATAGTCCATACGTTGCGTTTGGCAGAGATATATTCAGAGAGACTATCAAACCTCTTGTTTTCAATTATAAGGATAATGTATACCAGCTTTTTGAAGGCGATTACTTGCTTCAGTTTGATGGTATCAAAACGGTGGCGCTTTACAATTTCAAAACGGATAGACTTCTCGAACATAATTTGATAGACACGCAACGTGATATACTGGTGTCGATGGAGAACACGATGAAAGCAGTTCTTCAGCAATACAATAACAGGCTCGTGGAAGATCGGTTTACTATTAAGGATGTCACTCCTCAATAGCAAGTATATAATGATGTTTCAAATGATCTTTGCGACTTTCGGGATTCAGAAAGTTTGTCTTGGGTCTTGATACACGATAGTTATATACCTGCTTCAGTATTTTAAAAGATACGTTGTAATTTTCCAGTATTGCTTTTCCATTATCACCGGTATAGATCCATACCGGTTTTTTAATCGTTGAAAGTTCTGCAGCGGAAATACCCGGCATCAGGGTTGCCGTATAGAATTCGAAGCTGTTGCTTCTTTCAGCATCCTTGATAAAATATAGTTTACTCCGATCGATCGAAGTTTCTTCGATATAGGAGGCCAAAGGTTTGCCCGCCTGATGCGAAAGTAGCTGCGGATAGAAATGATAGCTCATGAGAATGTTGCAGAGCAATGCTGTACAAATCGAAAGCATCACTACACGTTGCATGGTATCAGCGTCTCGTTGAAAATAGAAATATAGTATAACGGGTAAAGGCAATAGCAGGATAGCCCAACCATTGGCCAGTGGAAATATCCAGATGGTGATCAGCAAGAATATAAATAAAATGCCAGCCTGAATAGCCTGTGTAATGAGCAGGTCTTTTTGCTGATTTCTTCGGATGGGGCCGGTAAGATACCCTGCGAGAAGAACAGCGAAGAGCGGAAGCAATATTATGAGATAATGTGGAAGCTTAAAATTGGAAGCGGAGATGATTACAAAGATCACGGTGATGGTTCCGAAAGAAATTATTTCGCGCGTGCTGCTATATCTGAGTTTTTTACTGATAAACTTTTTCAGCCGCTTCCAGTAGGCTGCGATGGAAAGTAAGCTCCACGGAATGAATGCCCACAGGAAAGTATGCAAAAAGAAAAATGGATCGCCTTTGGCCACCGCTCCGAATTTTTCACCCTCCAGTCGTTCCGTGTTTTGGGACCAGAGTATAAATTTGACTCCAGAGATAGCGGTCTGTCCACAAATAGCTTTTTCAGGATGGAGATCGAACTGAAGGTAATAGCAGTATAGCACCGGACTGATAAAAAGAAATGTACATGCAGGGAGCAATAGCCATTTCCAGTGAAAGAGCGTTGTCCAATCACGTTTATAGAGTATATGTATAGCAATGGCAATGCCGGGCATCACTACACCAATCATTCCTTTGGTGGCAAAACCCAATGCTAACCCGAGACTGGCAAGAACAAGATTTTTCCATCGGAACGTTTTGGTAAACGCAACTAATTGCCAAATCGAAAAAATGATGGAAGCCGTAAGAATGGCATCCATGCGCACATCGTGGTTAGCGAGTATAAATGAAAAGCATGTTGCGAGAATGAACGCGGCAAGGCGCCCGGTTTCTTTTGAATACAGTGTTTTGCCAAGCCTATAGGTAGAATAAATCCCCAGTATACTGAATAGGAGGGAAGATATTTTATAGGCGAATGTATTGACTCCAAATATAGGGTAGGCTCCCGCTGCAAGCCAGAAAAGTAAATGGGGTTTATCCAGGTAGTCATGTCCTTGGTCAACAAGCGAAATGTAATCACCAGTCAGGAACATGTGTAATGCAATGTTGGAGTGATGTGCAGCATCGTTATCCATCAACGGGATGAAAAGTCCGCGGATATAAATCAACCCTAATAGTACTCCGGCAGACCAGTAAAACTTTTTAGATATCACGTTTCAATAACCTCGCGACAAATTAAGCTTCCTGTATTATACAAGTATTGCGAAATTATGAAGTCACTGAAACGCATGGTTTGTTATGGATGATAGATATATTTAGTATGTTTGGAAGATCTTCTGTAGCAATGACGGAAAGATGTTATAGCAATCGTTTTCATTGTAAAGACCCTAATCAACTACTATAAGTGTCACACGTTTTAATCTTGGGAGCCAGCAGTGATGTTGCTGTCGCCTGCGCGCATGAGTTCGCTGCCAAAGGCTATAATCTATACCTGGCGGGAAGAGATACTGAAGCAATTGATATTCTTGCGAAGGATGCTCAGATCCGTTATCGTATTACAGCACAGTCATTGAAGTTTGATGCACTGCAATCTGTCCAACACCAATCTTTTTATGATGCACTGAATCCTAAACCGGAAATCACCATTTGTGTATTTGGTTTATTGGGAGATCAGCAAGTTTCTGAACGCGATTGGAGCGCGTCAGAAAGAGTTATACACTCAAACTATACCGGAGCAGTTTCTATATTGAACGCTGTTGCAAATGACTACGAATCAAAGAAGGCTGGTGTTATTATAGGCGTGAGTTCTGTAGCCGGAGAGCGCGGCCGTCAGAGTAACTATATCTATGGAAGTGCCAAGGCTGGATTTACAGCATACCTTTCCGGACTTCGAAATCGCCTTACAAAAAGCAATGTCCAGGTTGTTACCATAAAGCCTGGATTTATCAATACCCGAATGACGGAAGGTCTGAAACTTCCCAAGCCGTTAACAGCGGAGCCTTCACATCTCAGTAAAGCTATATTTAAAGCTGCGAAGAAAAAGAAAGATGTGATCTATGTTCTTCCGATATGGCGATTGATCATGTTGATCATCCGGAACATTCCTGAAGGCATCTTTAAGAAATTAAAACTCTAAGGTAAAAGACTATGCAAGGTTATGATATACGGCTTGTACGTCATCATCACTTTCAAGTGTCTCTACCAGTTTCAATACTTCATCCTGCTGCTCCTCACTCAGCTCTTTGGTTGTAGTGGGGATGTAATGCAGTTCAGAACTCTTTGCTTCCAGTCCTTTTGATTCAAGGAATTTCAGCATGTGGCCGAACTCGGTGAACTTGGTATATATCACCAGCTCCTCATCGTTGCGCTCTATATCTTCAGCTCCGGCATCGATCAGGTCCAACTCGAGTTCATCGAGATTCAGCTTTGCCGGATCAAATTTGAAAACTCCTTTACGTTCAAAGAGGAAAGCAACCGAACCGGAATTTCCCATAGCGCCTCCATTCTTGGAGAAGTGAAGACGAACATTGGCAACGGTACGGGTAGGGTTATCGGTAGCACATTCTACCATCAGCGGAACACCATGCGGTGCATATCCTTCGTAGGTAACTTCTTGAAAATCTTTTTCTTCTTTGGAAGAAGCACGTTTGATCGCAGCTTCCACTTTATCCTTCGGCATGTTAAGGCCTTTGGCGTTTTGCATGGCCAGACGCAGCTTGGGATTGTTTTCAGGGAGAGGACCTGCCTGCTTTACAGCAATCGCTATATCTTTTCCTATCCTGGTAAATGCTTTGGCCATACGGTCAAAGCGTGCAAACATCTTGTGCTTTCGTTTTTCGAATATACGCCCCATGGTTGTACTATTAAGGATGGCAAAATTATACCAGATCAGGAATTAGTCAAGTCCTATAAGCCTGTTATAAAGCAATGAAATGAAAATATATTTGATTAATATGCTTTCAGCATTATGCTGTAGCACGCTTGGCCTTTTCCCATACCACAGATTGCTTGCCACGCAGGTAGCGACTCAGCCCAAAGTAGACCGACAAATTCATAACTGCGAAATAGTAAGGAACAAAGAATCCTTTAATAGAAATGTTCTTGTCGCGCAACAGGTATCCCGCGAAAGCGAGACCATAAAAGAAAATCTGCAGCGCCATGGTTAACTGATAGAACGGTATTCCCTGAAACGCGAGCCATACATTGCTTAAAAAAATGAGCGGCAGAAAAAGAGGAGCGAGTGTCCAGCGTAAAACCCGGTGTGATATATACTGGAAGCTTAATATACCATAGCGAAACGGATTTAGCAGATAGGACAGTTTGGTCATAGCCTGAAAACCTCCTGCCGAGATCCGTACTTTTCTTTTCCATTCTTCTTTTACAGAAGCAGACGCAGTTTCAATGGCAAAAGCATCCGGCTCGTAAGCAAATCTAAAACCTTTGGCAGTCACGCGCATCGACAAATAAAAATCTTCGATGATCATATTTTCCGTAGGTTCTTCAAACAATTCCGTACGCAGTGAAAATAATTCGCCCGCAGCACCTACGATGGAATATACTTCGGCATCCTTCTTCTTTAAAAAAGATTCATACTTCCAATAAAGTCCTTCACCCGATCCGGATGCGTTGTCTTTATCCTTACTTAAAATTCTTTTTTCACCGGCTACACCACCAATCGTTTTATCCTGGTAATGTCTCACTATATTTTTGATGGCCAGATCATTGAGATCGGTGTTGGCATCACAGAATATAACTATAGGTGTTTTAACTTGTTTCATCACCCGATTCACGGCATGTATTTTACCTTTCCGTTCGAAGGAGTGAAATAGTTGAATATTGGAATATTCTTTTATTATATCTGGCGTCTGATCCGTTGATCCGTCGGTGACAAAAAACAATTCAAGCTTATCTTTTGGATAGTCAAGGGAAAGGGTATTTTCGATTTTTCCGCGGATAATATCGGCCTCATTATAGGCTGCAACCAGGAGGGTTACCATAGGCAATTGTTCATCTGGCAATGATGCTACAACGTTTGTTCTTCTCGTAAACTTCGAGAAAATATAAATTATCATGCCATACCCTACATAAGTATACCCGACGATCAGTATACCAAGCCAAAAGATTACTAAAGTCATGCTAACCATTGTTTCTGACCAATTAAACCACGAAACTACGAGTTACATTTAAAATTCTGAGAGGATAGAGTTATTATTAATTTAATTATTTTTGCAGGTCTATAGTTGGAATATGCGTTTTTTGCGCCAAATATTACTTTGTACTTTATTGGTTAAGGCTGGCCTTGCCTGTGCGCAGGTGCCCGTTACTTTACCAGACATTGTTGCCATGGATGAAGATGGTGTGCCCCTCACCATCATGGTACTGTCGAACGATATTGATCTTACCGGGCTTGATCCACTTACACTGGATCTTGATGCATCCCAAAACGGAGTACAATCTTCTATCACGATCACCAATCAGGGGCAGTTCGCGGCGAACGCTTCGGGGGTTGTTACATTCACTCCTCATCCCAATTTTAACGGTACTGTTACAAGTACCTATACTGTTCAGAATACTTTAGGGGTGTCATCCCTTCCAACGTTGATTACAGTAGTAATAAATTCCATCAACGATGCACCTGTAGCCAATGATGATGTTGACGGTGTTACTCCGGAAGATACACCTATAGCAATCAATGTAATTAATAATGATACAGATGTTGATGGTACAGTATCACCATCATCGGTTGATTTAAACACTACTGATTCGGGAATCCAGACTACCAATACTACTGGAGCAGGTAACTGGAGTGTAAGTGCCGGAGTTGTTACGCTAACTCCCTTGGCTAATTATACCGGTACGGCTACCCTAAGCTATACCGTGAGTGACGAAAATAATGCGGTGTCCAATCAAGCTTCGATCCAAATTGCAGTTACTACTGTTAACGATCCTCCTATAGCAGGAAATGATGATAATAATCTGACTACTCCGGAAGAACAATCATTCATTGTTAATGTTGTCGCGAATGACAGTGACCCGGATGGAACTATAAATGCCGCTACTGTCGATCTCGATGTTACCAGTTCTTCTATTGAGAGTTCATTTACAAACAATGCCGGTAATTGGACAGTGAGTGGAGGACTCGTTACGTTTAGCCCGAAGGCTGAGTTTAATGGCCCGGCTTCTCTCAATTATACGGTTCAGGATAATGCAGGAGCAACTTCCAATGCTGCAAACATTTTAATAACGGTTACTGCTATAAATGATGTGCCGGTTGCAAACGGAGACAACGCTTCTACGAATGAAGAATCCGCAGTAACATTCAATGTAACAGGAAATGATACAGACGCTGATGGAACCATCGCAGCCAATTCCGTAGACCTCAACACAGGCGCACCAAATATCCAAAATGTATTCACAACGCCCAATGTAGGTTCATGGAGTGTAAACGCTACTGGCGATGTTACATTTACGCCAGTGGCGAATTTTATAGGCTCTGCCACACTAACGTATACGGTAAACGACAACGGAGGGGCTACATCCAACCAAGCCACGATCTCTGTAAGCGTTGCCGATGTCAATGATGCTCCCGTTGCTACTAATGATTTAACCTCAACAAACGAAGAGACATTGGTTACCATAAATATAGTTACCAACGACACGGATGGTGATGGAACCATCGCTGCCAATACGGTGGATTTGAATTTGACTACTTCGGGTATACAAGGATCTTACAGTGATGCTGCTGGTAATTATGCAGTGAGTACATCGGGTATATTAAGCTTTACACCAGCTACCAACTTCAATGGGGCAGCAACGCTTCAGTATACCGTGAATGACAATGATGGACTTACTTCCAATGCAGGTACGGTAACCATTACGGTGAACCCAGTCAATGATCCTCCGGTGGCTGTAAACGATGCTACTTCCGGAAATGAAGATGCTGTTATTACCGTGAATGTGGTTACGAATGATACTGATCCTGATGTCGGTGGAACCATTGCCGCGAACACCGTAGATCTGAATACAACAGACGCGGGTATTCAAGGTACTGCGATTACACCAAATGTAGGTTCCTGGAGTGTAAATTCTTCCGGTATAGTTTCATTTACACCGGCGCCTAATTATACCGGTACGGCTACACTTTTGTATAAGGTAAATGACAACGGAGGAGCAACTTCGAATGCTGCTACGATCACTATATTAGTAAATGCACAAAATGATATACCGGTTGCTGTGAATGATCTGGTCACCATCAATGAAGATGCGTCAGCGACACTAAATATAGTTTCCAATGATACCGATGCCGAAGGACCTGTTGCTGCCAGTACGGTAGATCTTGATCCGGGTACAGCAGGTATACAAACATCGTTTCCTGTGAATGGCGGAACAATCACAGTGAATGCTTCCGGGGTGATCAGTTATACACCACTGATAAATTTTTATGGAACGGTTACCGCAAACTATACGGTAAATGATAATACAGGAGCCACTTCAAACATTGCTACCATTACCATTACCGTGAATGCTGTGAACGATGTACCCATTGCCAACAACGACCTCTCGAATGCAGATGAAAATGAAACGATTGTGGTAAACGTTGTTGCCAACGACCTTGATGTTGATGGAACCGTGAATGCTGCTACTGTGGATCTGAATACAGCGTCACCGGCAATCGATAATTCAGTTACGAATGGATCCGGGAAATTTACAGTTAACACGGCTGGAGAGGTAACCTATGTGCCGAACGTTAACTATAACGGAACAGCATCTGTAAACTATACGGTACGTGATAACACCGGGGCCACTTCCAATGCAGCCACCCTTAGTATTCTTGTGAATTCCATTAACAGTTTACCGGTTGCCGCCAATGACGGTATCACGATCAACGAAGATGCAATCGCTACTTTAAATCTTGTTACCAACGACACGGATCCCGATGGAAGCATTAATGCTGCAACCGTTGACCTTAACACGGCTGCTGCCGGAATTCAAAATTCAATTACAAACTCACAAGGAGCTTTCTCTGTAAATGGATCCGGTGTATTAACGTTTGATCCAACGGATAATAGTACCGGTACTGTAACCTTTAACTATACCGTGAACGATAATGTCGGTGCTACTTCAAACGAAGCTACTGTTACCATTGTAATCAACAGTATAAATGATGCACCCGTTGCCATTGCTGATGCCGCCAGCGGAGGAGATGCAGTCGCCATAACCATTGATGTCACCAACAATGATACGGATGTGGATGGCACCGTTAATGCTGCGACTGTAGATCTTGATCCTTCTGCAACAGGCATTCAAGGTACCAAATCAACAGCAGCGGGAGCCTGGTCAGTTAACTCGTCTGGTATAGTAACGTTTATATCGGTCGTTAATTTCAGTGGCACCGCTACACTTCCGTACCGTGTCAACGACAACGGTGGGGCTACATCAAACTCTGCTTTAATTTCTGTAACAGTCAACTCAGTGAACGATCCACCGGTAGCCGCCAATGATGCTGGAACAACCACAGAAGACAACGCGGTTAGTATTAATGTTACCCTCAATGATACGGATCCTGAAGGACCTGTTAACGGAGCAACTATAGATTTGAATCCATCATCTTCCGGTATACAAAATACGATCGTTACTTCCGCAGGTACATTTACAGCAAGTACAGCATCACCGGGTATTGTAGTATATACACCGGTCTCAAATTTTACGGGCACCGCCACGACATCCTATACCGTGAACGATAATGGAGGGTTAACATCAAACAGCGCTACGATCACCATTACCGTAGCTGCAGCCAATGATGCTGCAGTTGCTGTCAACGATGTAGCTACCACCACCGAAGACACTGCCGTTAAATTTAATGTCACCACCAATGATACAGATGTGGATGGTACAATCGATGATGCCACGGTTGATTTGAATACAACCACAGCCGGCATTCAAAACAGCAACACCGTAACCGGCGGAACCTTTGCTGTCAGTGCTACTGGTGAAGTTACCTTTACACCGACTGCAAATTTCTTTGGGTCAGCCACGGTAAATTACCGCGTGAATGACAATACCGGAGTAACTTCTAATACAGCAACAATCACAGTAACGGTGCAAGCCGTAAATGATCCGCCTGTATTTGATGATATACTTCCGAATCCACAACGCGTGCTTCGTAACGGTGCGCAGAAAACCATTACCATTACCGGTATATCTCCGGGTCCTGGTGAGAGTGAGCAATTATTATTAACGGCTACGTCCGGAAATACTACACTGATTCCTAATCCGATTGTTACCTACAATGGTACCGCAGCAACGGCTACTTTAAAATACCAGCCGGCAGCGAATCAATCAGGTTCCACAGATATAGTTGTAAAATTGATAGACCCCGGCTTCAAGGAATTTTCACGGACATTTACTATAGATATAGTCGAGGTGAAATTTACGTCCGATCCTGTGCTGGTTGCAGTGGAAGCAGAAGCCTATCAGTATGATATTACCATTACCGATGTTGTTGATAACCTTACTATTGTAGCGACTCAAAAACCAGCATGGGCCACCTTGACGTCCACGGGTAAAAATAAGGCAAAGCTGAGTGGAACACCTCCGGCTGGCGCGCCCGCTACCAGTGTAGTGAAGTTACAAATCAAGGATGGCGCAAATGTATTGGATGAGCAGCAGTATACCTTAACGGTTAATCACAGGCCGGTGGTGAGTTCGTTTGCCTTGAGCATTAATGAAGATATAGCAACGGCATTCCTGGCACAGAATTTTTCAGGTGCATATACCGACCCGGATGGAAACCCGCTGACTGAAGTTCAGTTTACGGCACTTCCACGACACGGTAACTTGTCATTAAACAGCACCATGCTCACAGTAGACTCCAAGATCCCTTTTTCATCCATTGGAAATGTTATATACCGTCCTGCCACAGACTATGTAGGCAACGATACAATTTACTGGAAAGCAAGCGATGGCTTTAGCTATAGCAATGCCAGCGCATATATAAGCTATACGATAGCTGCGGTAGACGATGCTCCTGTAATTACATTCCTGGAAACAGATTCTTTGCAGTACGAACTTGGAAGTGAAGATCCTCTTATACTGACTGCGCTGTTTGATGCCAAAGATGTAGATTCTGAATTCTTAACGAGCGCCGAGATCCGGTTTCGTCCTGATAATTTCGAGCCTGAACACGACCTGTTGATCTTTACCCCGACAACAAATATCACAGGCACTTACAACGAGACAACAGGAGAATTACTCTTGTCCGGAAAGGCAACCGTAATAGAGTATGTACAGGCTATCCGCACAATTCAATATAACTATATAGATCTCATTGACATTAATCTTATTACAAAACGGGTTTCCATTGCATTGAGCGATGGTGTTAACCTGAGCAGCATCGATGACCGCTTCCGGTATATTCAGCTCATTTATACCTTCGAGGGCATCGACATTCCCAATGCGTTTACGCCCAATGGTGATAACGCCAATGATGTATGGAAGATATCTGCTTCCAAAGGACTGGATCAATATGATGATGCTGAAATCAAGATCTACAACAAACGTGGCACGCTCCTTTATAAAACAGCAGGGTTCGGTCGTTCCTGGGATGGTATATATAACGGTGAAGTACTGCCGCCAGACACATACTATTATACCATTGATCTGAAGTATAACAAAATCACATATAAAGGCATAGTAACGATTTTACGATAGGATTGAATATATGAGCAGATTTTTTACCATTATTTTTATTTTTCTGCCAGTAGCACAAGTTTTGTGTCAATATATACCCAACAGTGGTCAAGCGTTTCAATTTGCCACAGCCTATAATGCTGCCTTTGCCGGTGTTGATGAATTTACGGACATACGACTCGGCTATCGTTACCAGATGGCAGGGTATGGAACCAACGCACCCAAGTTTATCAATGTGGTGGCCAATGTGCGTTTAAAGCAGCCGGCGGATGTAGTTACAAATTCGTTACGACCTTCGAAGGGAAAAGGACTGTTAAGCACTGTGCCGGCAGGGAAAAGAATCATTCACGGACTGGGAATCAATGTGTTTAATGAAAAAGTCGGATTGATCGAGCGATTGGGTGGGGGAGTGTCATATGCCTTTCACTATCCGATATCGAAAACATTCAGACTATCGGCAGGCGTCACAGCATTTTTAGAGAATACATCGTTGGATGTAAATGGAATTTACCTTGGCGAGAATCCAGATCAGGATCCCTTTTATGATCACTTGATGCAAGGAAGCTCCAAGCACTCTGAGTTTAGTATACGTGGAGGTATGTTATTATATAGTAAGAATTTTTATCTCGGTTTATCATACTTCCCTATATATACAAAGGTGGTAACGAATTCCGATGTAGATTTCTCAGATCCATTTTACCAGGGAGCCGTTCAAACGGGATTTATACTTCCGTTAAATTCAGACCTTACGTTAAAGCCAAGTGTGCTGGCAGTAGTACAAACCGATCATAGCGTTCTACTCGACTATAGCATAAAGGGATATTTGAAAAACAAAGTATGGTTTGGATTGACCTACCGGGATATTAAAGCTGCCGTTGTATTGGCAGGATTCGATTTTACAAAAACATTAACCGTTGGCTATTCATACGAAATGGCCATGGGAGGCTTCAGTAAGTTTAATGATGGAAGTCATGATCTCGTGCTTTCGTTACGGTTAAACAACTTTAAAGGTCAGCGGTCATACACATGGTAAAGTATTTCTTTTTTTTCGCTACAATTTTATCATCTATAGCGGGCGCTGCTCAAAATGTTGAGTTTGGTGAAGCGCGAAAACTTTCTTCCAGTATAAATACGGAAGCAGAAGAGCTTATGCCGCTGCTTTCCAGCGATGGATATACACTATATTTTGCCCGCTCCCTGTCGCCTCTTAACACGGGCGGGCAATATGCAGGTTCGGATGTATGGATGAGCCGATACGATGTAACATCAAAAGACTGGGGAAAATCTGACAACAAGAGATCCGGTATAAATACAGGCATGACCGACATGGTGATTGGTACAAGCACCAAGGGAGATATACTATATTTGCTTCGCACGGCTGCAACACGAAAGACAAAAGGGATTTATACTTGTAGAAAAATCAGTGATTCGTGGGGCGATCCTGAATTAATTCCCATTGAAGGATTTGATTCACAGCAATTCCTCGGAGTGTTTGTTTCTCCCGATCTGGAGGTAATCTTTATTTCAATGATGGGCGAGGACAGCGAAGGAGAAGAAGATTTATATGTGAGCGTAAAAAATCCGTCAGGAGGTTGGTCAAAGCCCAAGAATCTCGGCCCGACTATAAATACATCAGGCTTCGAGATCGCGCCTTATCTATCACAAGATAAAAAACGACTATACTTTTCAAGCAATGGTCATGGTGGCGCTGGGGATGCGGACATCTTTTATTCAGAGCGACTGTATGATTCATGGGAAGCATGGTCAGTTCCGAAAAACATGGAGAAACTTAATACTAAAAATTTTGATGCATACTTTTCGGTGTATGGCGATAGCGTAGCATTTTTTGCAAGCAATCGGGCAGGAGGTTCATCCGAGATCTATACTGCAAAAACGGTGAAGCCTGCTGTAGAAATAAAAACGGATTCACGTGAGTACCTTACGGATGCACAGATAGAAGCACAAGCAGGTAAAGTCGTCACGGTATATAAATTTGCCCCAGCATCATCATCACTTTCAGAAAAACAAATGCAACAGTTGATGAAATTGTCAGCAGCGTTTGCACCGTTAAGCACAATTAAAATTCATTTAGTTGCCCATAAACCCGCTGAATCGGCATCACTGGATGTTTACCAAAAAAGATTGTTTACAATTCTCAATCAATTGAAAAGAGGAGGGATAACCGGATCAAGAATTACTTTTGGTGTTGAGTTAAAGAACGCTACATCGATTTCGGACGAAGAGCAAGTGGATATTCTTTTTTACAAATAACCCAATATGGAATTAACCGTATTAATTTTAGTATTTTTGATCTAATCATGTACAGATGGATTTCTATCTTATTTTAAAAACTCTTCAGCGCAGACTTTGGGTGTTAATTGTTTTCCCGTTAATAGCAGTCGCTTGCGCTGTTTTTTTGGTGTTGCAGATGGATAAGGTTTATAATTCGTATGCACATCTGGCAACGGGTTTTACGGCTGATGATGCTGTAAGACTCAATGACCAATCTTCTAACTCTTTCGAGATCAACACTCGCTTTACGAACGTAATCGAGTCCATGCACTCATTGCCCGTACTTAGCCTTGTATCGTATCAGTTGATTCTTCATGATCTTGAAAGCGACACACCGTTTCGTAAAATTGAAAACAAAGAAGACCTTGATTTCCCGCTTACCCAAACTTTTTTGGCGAAAGCGAAAGAGGGTTTCAAGACACGTATAGAGGAAATTAAACCGCTGAACACATCTGACCAGTTTGATTACCAGCTTTTTGAATTATTGAAAGCGTATGGTTACGATTATGAAGCGCTGTCTGAGCAATTCAGCATCAAACGACTCACCACATCCGATTTTATTTCGGTAGACTTTAGCTCTGAGAATCCCTTCCTTTCGGCATTGGCGGTTAATACACTTTGCAAGGAATTCATACGCTATAATAAAATTTTGAAAGGCGATCGTTCATCAGAGTCCATTGACTTTTTAGAAACTCTTGTACGTGATAAAAAACGTATACTCGATGAAAAGGAAGCGTTGCTGAACGACTATAAAGTAAACAACAACGTGTTTAACTATGGCGCGGAGAGCGAAGGCAAAATAGCGCAGATCACCGAAGCCGAAATGAACAAAGAGCGTGAAGAGAAGAACATCAACGCATATCGCCTCGCGCTGGCGCAGATCGAAGAAAAAATGCAAGGCAGTACAACGCTTAACAAGCAAGAAGTTATACAGGTCAATCAGCATATCATCGATTTAAGAAGAAGAATAAACGAGATCACGAACTCCGGTACTGCACAGGAAAAAGAATCTCTTGGAAAGCTTCGCGATGAATTGCAGCTGGAGATCAGCCGCCTTGATTTCTTAAATGAATCAAAAGAAAAAGACGAGTCTGCAGATTTGAAAAAAGAGCGCGATAACATCAAACTTCAGCTGCAGATAGCAGAGTCTAATTTCTCTTCCGCGGATCTGGCACTTCGTAGATTAAAGTACGATGTATCAGGCTTTGCTACGAAAGAAGCGAAGATATCCGAATTGCAACGCGATGTACAGGTTGCCTCACAAGAGTATTTGGATGCACAGGATAAATTCAACTCTTCCAAGAATAAAGCCTTGGTGGTGGGAAGTTCTATACGTCAGATACTGGAGGCACAACCGAGCCTTGAGCCAGAGCCTTCTAAAGGTATACTCATCATCGCACTGGCCGGTATAGGAAGCTTCGTGATCTGTGTTGTGATACTCTTGCTCATTGAATTTGCCGATATGAGTATTCGCATTCCGGATCGGTTAGAACGTCTCACAGGGTTAAGTACAATTGGATCGTTGAATCAAATAAAGATCAAAGGATTTGATTTGCGTAAAACATTTGCTGCAAAAGCAACCGACAAAGAGTCTACTACATTTGTTCACTTTCTGCGGAAGCTGCGTTATGAAGTACAAAAATCAGAAGGTAAAGTATTCATGGTTTCCAGTACGCAATCGCATGTTGGAAAATCCTTTATCATCATTTGTCTCTCCTATACCTTGAGTCTTGTAAACAAGCGGGTATTGATCATCGATACAAACTTTAAACGCAATTCGCTTACTAAATTACTCTTGCCGGTTACTGATAGCAGCCGGCTTTTGAAACGTGGTGCAGTAGATGACAACAAGACCTTGTTGTTGAATGGAAAGGACGTAGAAGAAGAGGAGGAACCTGCATTGGAAGATAATCACAATATCATCTATAAAACAGAATTCAAAGGTGTTGACATTATTGGAAATATAGGAGGGACGGATTCACCTTCAGAGATATTGGCAGGACGTGACTTCAAAGAGATGATTACAAACCTGTCACTGCAGTACGACTATATATTTCTGGAAGGTCCATCGATCAACGAGTATTCAGATTCAAAAGAGTTGATCGACTATGTCGATAAAGTAATCGCAGTATTTGATGCCAACACAAATCTTAATCACTTGGATAAAGAGTCTATTAATTATCTCAAATCCATGAAAGAAAAAATGCTTGGCGCTATTCTTAATAAAGTACAACTTAAAGATCTTTCAGTTTAGCATCGGCTGGTAAACTATGGGCAAAAACTCGTATTGGCTTAGATCAGGTTTTTACTCCATGGGATACAGGTTGGCTGTACTGATCTTTGGTTTTGGAAGCTTCTATTTTCTAATCCGCTATTTTACAAAAGCAGAATTCGGGGCGTGGGCTCTTTTCATTAGTATCACTACCATTATAGAGATGTCCAGGAATGGACTGATCCAGAACGCAGTGATCAAGCTCATTCACAACAGTCACCCCGATGATGTCGGCAAGATTGTACTATCATCGTTTATTATTAACATTCTATACTCCGGTCTGATCTATACTTTGCTGGCAAGTTTTTCGGGAGTGCTCAGCAGGATGTTTCATATACCAGAAATCGGAGACATGTTCGTATACTATGGTATAACGATACTCCTCCTGGTCCCATTCTCGCAGTTCAACTATATACAACAATCCAAGTTCAGCTTTAGCGGTATATTCTGGAGCACGGTATTTCGTCAGGGAAGCTTTTTCATTTCCGTGCTGATCATCTGTCTGCTCAAAATTAAAATCACCCTGGTGGATCTTGTACTGGTGCAATCTGCATGTACATTTTTAGGACTGATCTGCGCGTACTTCTCTGCAAGGAAATTTATTCAGGTAACGTACGCCTGGGATATTAACATTATCAAAAGAGTGCTCGGCTTTGGCAAGTATGTGATGGGTACCAACATCAGTTCGCTGTTGTTTAAGACAGTCGATCAATTCTCGGTAGGATATTTCCTGAACACAAATATAGTGGCACTGTATAACTCAGCTATACGGGTGTCCAATCTCATCGAATATCCCAGTACAGCGGTAGCAGAAGTGGTATATCCACAAAGTGCGTTTCGAACAAGTTCGGAAGGAGATCATGCAGCAAAAGATTTGTATGAGAAGTCGGTTGGACTAACGCTTGCGCTGACACTGCCTGTTGTAATAGGTACTGTTATTCTTGCGGATTATATAATCCTTATCATTGCCGGGCCAGAGTATCACGAAGCCGCAGCAATATTAAGAATCACTATACTGTATGGAATCTTTACGCCTTTCAGCCGGCAGTTTGGTACAGTGATGGATTCTTCCGGGCGACCCAACTTAAATTTTATACTCAACTTCTCCAGTGTATTCTTCAATATAGCGAGTAATTATTTTTTCATTCAGCAATACGGAATGATCGGCGCTGCGTTTGGAACACTGCTCTCGAACGTCGTGATCTTTATAGTGGGTAACATTATGTTGACCCGGATTTTTAAGATTGAACTTCGACAGGTATTTCACTATATGTTCTTTTATTACGGAGTGGGATTTGATTTTCTTCAGAAGAAACTAAAAACGAAACTACAAGGATGAACGAAGGAGTAGATATAGTCATGCTTGCTTTGGCGCGTTGGGATGGACCGTATGCATCAACAGCTTTTTCGTTAGCGAAGGAGTTATCAAAAAACAATCGCGTCTTCTATATCGACAATCCTTTTACCATGAAGGATGTTTTTTCCAATTTGGACAAGACACAGATTCGATCGCGGTTAACACCTTTGTTTACAGGACAGAGTATAGGAAAACAAATATATCCTGACAACCCGAACCTGATTAACGTACGCACGAAAGCAGTTATTCCAATCAACTTTATACCGTACGGAAAACTTTACAATTCGCTCTCACGGGTAAATAACCATGTCGTGAATCAGGCGCTTCGTTCCATCATCAGGCGATACAATATTTCCCGGTTTATATTCATTAATTCATTCAATCCGTTTTACCTGCAGGATGTTACCGAATTTAACCCCGCGTTAACAGTATATCATTGTGTAGATAATATAGCCGAATCAAAGTATATCGGCAAGCATGGAAAGATTCTGGAGGCCGGAGCCATGCGTGATTATGATGTGACCATCACCACTTCGAAGAAGCTTTGCGAAATGGCGCTGCGCTATACGCAAAATGTGCATTGTTTGCCAAATGCGGCAGATTTCACTCATTTCCAAAAAGCGGTTTATGAACCCCTTTTAAGGCCCACTGAACTGAAAGGGCTGGAGTCTAAGAAAATAATTGGCTATATTGGACATGTCGATTTTCGTATCGATTACGAATTATTGAACACGTTATCGCGTACCCATGCTGACAAGATTATACTCATGGTAGGACCCGAGCATGTGGCGGATAAGGATAAGCTGGAAAGGCTGCCTAACGTCATCTCCACCGGAAAGAAATCATTTGATGATTTACCGGCATACCTCAAGTTTATCGACTGTGCAATCATTCCTTTTTTAAGAAATGACCTGACGGCTAGTATATATCCTCTTAAATTAAATGAATACCTGGCAGCTGGAAAACCTATTGTAACAACAGGCTTTTCACCCGACCTTGACGATTTTGGCGATACTATACGGATTGAAAATACAATTGATGGTTTTGTAAAAGGAGTAGAACAGGAAATAAACGCAGACTCCATCGGTAAACGTGAGCAGCGCATGCAAATGGCAAGTCATAATACATGGGCATCACGCGTGGAGAATTTCTGGCAGATCGTGTCCCCGTTAATTGAAAACAAGAAGGTATATGGATAATAGAAAGATTCCGTTACATCATCAGCTTATGGAGTGGTTGCTTATTATAATGGCTATCGCGGTGAATGGTATATTCTTTTCAATCATTGTTTTTTAAAGAAACGTGGAGGAAAAAAAGAACTATACATTAGATTTTACAGCTGATCCAACGCTGAAGAAGCAAGGACCAGGCATTCCGTTTTTGCGGAACCCCAAAGGTATATTGCACTCACCGTTGATATATGTAGTGCTTTTGTTCCTTTCCGTTGGTATAGGATTCTCCTTCTCATTGTTCGGGCCTACATTCGGTTTTTTGATCATTGGTATGACGATCGGTATTCCGACTGTGTTATACTCCATGATCAACCTCAAGTTTGGTATTGTTGTCTTACTGATTATATCATTCTTCCTGCAAGGATTTAATCGCTTTGTATCCGGTGTACCGCTGGGAATTGTTCTGGATATTTTCTTAGTAGTGATGCTGATCGGATTAATGATCCGTAAATGGCAGGCAGGCGATTATACACTTGCCAGAAACCCTATCAGTTATGTGGTGTGGGCATGGATAATCTATAACGTTCTGGAATTCTTTAATCCAATCGCTTCTACACAAGCATGGATCTTCGTTATTCGCGGTATCGCCATCCTGATGATTTTTTATTTTATTATACTATATGCTATAGATGGCGTTGCATACTTCAAGGTGCTGCTCAACATGTGGATCGTGCTATCACTGATCTGCGGGCTATACGGGCTGTTCCAGGAATTCAATGGCATGCTGCCCTTTGAGAAAAGCTGGATAGCAGCGGATGAATTTAGGTATAAATTGATTTTTAACTGGGGGCGCTATCGAATTTTTTCCTTCCTCAATGATCCAACCGTATTTGGAGTATTGATGTCCTTCTCCGGACTACTATGCGTAACACTGCTCACAGGACCTTTTAATATACTATATAAGATCTTCCTTTCATTTTGTGCAGTAGTCATGCTGCTGGCCATGGTATATGCCGGAACACGTACAGCCTATGCCATGTTACCCGCAGGTTTTATCTTCTATGCATTGCTCACGTTCCAAACCAGGACACTGGCCTTTGCCGGCTTTGGACTGGCCGTAGGTGCCTTTATAATTTTCTCAGGTATACGTAGTGTGGGGCCGTTCTTAAGTACCAATAGTCTTGAACGGATTCGTTCTACGTTCTCACCAAGTGAAGATCCCTCATTTCAAGTACGGGAGAGGAGTCAGGCTTTCATCAAGCCGTTCATTCAATCACATCCTTTTGGTGCAGGTCTGGGAAGTATCGGTATTTGGGGACAACGATTTAACCCTGGCTCAGCATTGGCAGAGTTTGCGCCTGATAGCGGCTATGTGCGTGTAGCCGTGGAGTTAGGATGGGCAGGCCTCTTGCTCTATTGCATCTTCTTTACGGTGATTTTAAGTGTTGGTATACGAAACTATTACCGAATGCGATCGCCCGAGCTGAAGGCCTATATGGCCGCCCTCGTAGCCGTAGTGTTTGCAATTGTAATTGGGAATTACCCGCAACAAGTATTAATACAGGTACCGACTGTTTTGATTTTCTACGCGATCATGGCGATGATTGTCAGGCTTCGCGAACTCGATGAAGAAACATACAAAGAATAAACCCATATGAAAATTTTCAACGCTTTGCTTTTTACACTTGCGCCTTTGATCGTTACTGCACAGACTGTCGATTACAACAAAATTGTAATTCCGGAGAGAATCACTGCTGTAACGTTTGATGAACGTTTGGTGCAGCTTGCCTGGAAAAATCACCCCTCTAATAAAATCGTACAACAGAATGTTGAGATCGCCAAGAATGAAAAGAACCTCGCACGCTGGGCCTGGCTCGACAACATTTACGCGGTAGGAAACTTGAATGAATTTACAATTGAACCCTCCAGCAACGAAAGGTCGACGTTTTATCCACGCTATAACTTCGGTGTGCGCTTTAGCCTGGGAACATTTGTACAAACGCCTATCCAAACCAAGATTGCAAATGGCCAGATGGTAAATGCAAATCATCTTGTTAACCAGCAAAAACTTTTAATCCGCGATGAGGTGCTCACCAGCATGGAGAAGATGAAAGAGAGTTACAAAATTCTGAAGCTGAGACAATTTGTAAAGGAAGAATTTTACCAGATGTATAAGGAAGCCGAAAAGAAGTTTCAGACAAATGAAATAAACCTCGAGCGGTTAAGAGCTACGCTGCAGGAATACTATGGCCGTTCAGAAGATCTCATTCAGGCGCAGTCCAGTTTTAATCAGGAAAAAATCAACCTGGAATCATTAACCGGTATAAAGCTGGAAGATGTAGAAGGATATAGTGCTTTCCTGGCCAAGCTGGATGAGGAAGCAAAACAAGACTTGTAAAAAGGGAACAGAGGGGGATATATCATGTTTGGTTTTTTAAAAAAGCTTCCTGAAAAGCTCACGCGCGTTACATCGGGTGGTAAGGTAATCAAGGAGATCGATGGTCTTCGGTTCCTGGCTATATTTCCGGTTGTCGTTCAACATTTGAGTGAACGTTTTGAGCGCTATACATCTACTAGTTTTACTCCGGGTAGTGAATATGAATTCACGCACTTTGTCACCAACAGAGGGTTTATAGGAGTATATATATTCTTTGCTATCAGCGGTTTTATACTCGGTCTTCCGTTCGCAGCGCATAGTTTAAACAACGCAAAGAAGGTTGACCTGAAGAGTTACTTCTGGCGGAGAATCACGCGGCTCGAGCCTCCCTATATTATTGTTATGACCATTTTTGCACTGGCCGTTGTGGTAATGGGATACTATACCTTTCAGGACATTATACCGCATTACTTTGCGAGTATATTTTACTTGCATAACATCATTTATAAAGGATGGACATTTATCAATCCACCTGTTTGGACACTGGAGATCGAAGTGCAGTTTTATATACTTGCTCCGTTCCTGGCTTTGTTCTTATTCAAACCGAAATCTGCCCTGTTGCGCAGATCGTTACTAATCGGTTTTATATTGGTGCTGATGCTTCTGCAACAACATTTCCGCATCCTTCACCAGTTTACGAAACTCACGATTCTCGGTCATCTTCATTTCTTTTTGTTAGGCTTCATCTTCGCAGATTTTTATCTGAATGAATGGAAAGAAGGCATACGGAAGCACACGGTATATAACTATATCGCGATACTGAGTTTTGTGTCCATGATACTAATCTGGAGCTGGAATCATGAACTGCTTAATCGCATTGGATTTTTAGTTTGCTTGTTCTTACTATTCTATTCTGTATTCAAAGCTACCTGGGTTAACAAGTTCATTACAACACCCTGGATAACCGCGATCGGAGGGATGTGCTATAGTATATACCTGATACACTTGCCGTTTATTGAATTCTTCATTCGGGCAACAAAAAACATTACGGTAACGCATTCTTTTACCATCAATTATTTGTTTCAGCTTGTAATCATTATACCATTCCTGCTGGGCATAAGCATAATCTTTTACCTGCTCGTTGAGAAACCATGCATGCATAAAGACTGGCCTCAGCGGTTACGGAAAAATATTCAAGCTCGGTTTGCAGTAACCAGCAGGGAAGAGGCTTAGCAAACTAAGCCCTTTTCCTGCCAATCACCTGGATCGCATTCCCAGTATTTTTCGGGAAGTATAGCAGGGGATCTAATAATACAAAGGCTTTGCAGAACGGTAGACACATCAACTGGACTGCAGAGCCTCCTTTTTTGCTGAGGAACCCGACCTCCCAACCGATACGCGATAGTATACCATCTGTAGCAGAACTATATACTATATCGAAGCCTTCTTCGCGGAAGCGATTTTCCAGGCCAGCCAGATCGTATACTTGTCCTACATGCGCATCATCAAGCCAATGCAGGTGGTCTTCAAACAGCGAGTCAGGTAGAATTGTATTTTGTGTCAGGTTCGGAATTTTCACGAGCAGATAACCACCGGGCTTTAGTTTCTCGTAGCAATCATGGAAAGGCATTTGATCTTCTGAAATGTGTTCGAATACATCGACCGCAAAAATGAAATCAGCGTCATCTTCCTCAAGCTGCTCAATCGTATCAGAGAATACATCTACATTCTTTAAGTGAAAGTGATTCACGACTTCTTTTAATTTTTCAACACGTTCGGGCAGGATTTCTACCGCTGTGAATTTAGTTTCAGGAAACGCTTCGGCCATCATAAAAGTAAATTCGCCAAGGCCGGCTCCCAGGTCGATAATGTTCCTGAAAGAGTTTATAGGAAGTGTATCCAGTAGATTTATAAATACACGCGAACGGGCATAGTTGCCCACATTGGTATATCCGAAGATATTGTAAATCATTTTTGAGATAAAAGGTGACCGCTTCATTCGCTCACTGCAAATGTGTTGGGTCCTTCCATAGTGATAATTCATGGTTAAGACGGTTAGGATGTTGATAAGGATAGTCCGAAAGTATAGATCAGGTATATCATATCTATACTTTTAGTTGACATAGGCATCACGGCAGTTCCATTGCCTAGAGAGCATTGGACACACCATGCGGGGGGAGCTTTAAAATCTCAACGTGTTACTTCTTTGTTTCAGAAGAGACATAGTAAATAATTGGAATAGACACAGCAAGATTATTGCGCTGACATGACAAAACAGTCAATGCAAATTTCCCGTTGGCTATCGTTGGTTACTTGGTGATTTTCTTGGCAGCGTTATAGAGTATAGGAGGTGTAATTTGCTTTACGATTTCCTTTACTGAAATTCTTGATTTATCGGTATGAGGTCTCGCTTTGAAGAGTGTTGAATGGCTTTCGAGTCCACTGTTTACTTCGCTTGCAGGTCTTCCGTTGGTATAATAGTACAGCGCCAAAGATTTGCGACATCTTTCAGGAGGACACTTGAGTGCATCCGGATGACCATGGTATGAAAAATCTGTAGTAGTAAAGATGGCCATGCGATTGAATACAGGTAGGATTTTCTTGATGCTATGTTTCATCTCTGTGTCCCATAATTCAAAATAACCACCCCATTCTTCATGCCAGTCCTTATTTAGATATACCAGTACATTTAGCCTCCTGTCCAAATTAGTCAATTTGTTTTTATTGAAGTCTGCATGGATCTTTAAGAGTCCACCCGGCATAATCTGATGACATCCGCCTCCATCAAAGTAAGGATCGGGAATTAACGCGTCAATTCCGGTAAGTGTAGATAAGAATTCGAGAAACGGTTGGGAGTTTAGAAAATGCATGAATTCTTTGGTCTCTTCACCAAAACGGTATTCGCCTTTTGAGGCAAGTTTGATTTGATTTGTATCTTCAAATTTCAAATCAGGTTTTTTACTCATATCAGGAAACTCATTTAGAATTTCCGATAGTCTTTCGTCATTGAAGAAGTTGTCGAAGTAAATGTTAGGGAAGGGGTCAGCTGTTTTATACTCTTCACTCCTTCTTTTAGCGAGCCGGTGTAGCTCATCGACAGTCATGTTGATAAATTTCATAGGGGTCAGGGGTTTTTTAGTATAGAGGTAATTTTTAAAAACGCTCAAGGCGCATTTATTTTCAACTGGAACATGCTTAATTAGGGGATTAATAAAATCAAATGAATTTACAGAAATCGTTTGAAATTTCTTTTATGGACTTACCTTAACTTTTATCACATAATGATGTTACGAAGATCCCTCTTATTGTTTACCGCACTTTCTATACCTGCGATACTGTCTATATATATACCACCGGATGAATTCTATCCGGCGGGATTTGTAAGCCTCGCAATTCCGGTTTTGATGTTGTGCAACTTTTGTATACTGGTATATTTCCTCGTCAGGAGAAGCCGTTGGGCTTTTGCACCTGCTACTGTCCTATTGCTCTTTCTGATCGTAGTAAAGGGAATGATTTCATGGGGAGGCATTTCCGGAAAGAAAGAAGCTGCAGAGACTGCAAAAATTATGTCCTATAACGTGAAGTCATTGGGGTATTATAGCAGAGACACAGCCTACCAGCGGAACTTGACAGCGTTCTCTTCCTGGCTGAAGCAAGTTAAGCCGGATATACTATGCCTACAGGAATCTGTACCCACCAACTTCAACAGCATACTTCCTACATACTATCGCTATTTTTCAGGCAAGGAGACTATGGAAGGTGATAGCCTGGGGTTGTTCATTCTTTCACGATTTCCTATAGCAGATGCAGGAAAGATTGAGTTTGCCTTTAACTCCTATAATCGCTTAATATGGGCCGATGTTGTAATCAATAAGGACACCGTGAAAATCATCAATGTCCATTTGAAGTCGTATAACTTCTATAAAACATCACGGTTCAAAAAGCTGAAAAATATAAAGAATGGATTGATTGCGAGAAGCTACCATGCAAAGCTGATTCGTGAATTTATAGCACGCTCACATTATAAGGTGATATTATGCGGGGACTTTAACGAGCCCCCCCATGGTTATGTATATCACACGATCTCAGAGCCCCTGCACAATGCCTTTGAAGATGCAGGCCTCGGATATGACTTCTCCTATTGGTTTGCCGGTGCACCGGTTCGCATCGATCATGTTTTTGCAGATCCAGGAATTTCCTTCCTGGACTACAAAAGTTATCATGATGTTATTTTGTCTGATCATTTTCCGATTGAGACAAATATTGCTTTGCCAATTTCGGATTAATGTATACCTCTATGATGGAGTCTTCCAGTTTACGAGGGGCGAGGAATGTATTGTTCAATGTATAGTGTTTCCGAAGCTCATCCCTGACTTTGTATGGATAGAATTCCGTAAGGCTGGGGATGTCTTCAAAGAGCACGACATCATAATATCCCTGACGCACACGTTCATTGATCTGATCAATTTCCCGCTGGAACATGCCGATGTTTACATGGAACCACAGCGGATGATTGGTGAGCGGAGTATATCCGAATTCTTTTGCCAGCGATGTGATCTCTGACATGTTCAATACTTTCAGATTCTTATCACGGATGAACGGAAGCTTTGCTAAGCTATCAATTCCTGCAATGGTACTTTCCGGTAACATCACATGCTTTAAAGTTTGATAGTTAGTGGTTGTTTTCCACGGACTTGATTTAACAAGAGGCGTAGTACCGGTCGCTTGTTTTTTAGTGCGCAGATGAAAAATGTCCGCTACATATTTCCAGTATCCTGCCGAATAAATGATCATGACAAAAAACAATATAGCAGCAGCAGGTTTCAAATGAGAAGTCCATCGCTGCCATGGGAAGAAGTTCAAAATACATGCAAATCCGAAGGCATGGTAATACGTCATGTGATCCGTAGGTAGCGGGCTTGTCATCTTAGTAACGATAGCTTGTGCAATGAGACACACGCAAATTGCTACCAGGGTAAATTGGTCTTTATCCTGAAAGAACTGTTTAAAGGATTTGAAAGAGAACAGAAGTAAAATGGTGATCAGCGCAAGGTAAATCTTCTCGACTACTGAATCTTCCAGGAATGTATTTAACAATAGGATAATGTCAAGACGTGAACTGTGCGGTGCCTGTCCGTAATTGAACCAGTATGAAAAATCAAATGGAATAAATGGCATAATGGCCAGTAGGCCTACCGTTAGTGTAGCGGCAAAGTACACGACAACGGGCATTCTTTCTTTCTCTACAATGGCACGGTAGCCCAGCAGAAACAAACTTAGCAGAATACAAATAGCTCCTACATCCTGTTTTGTAAAGAATGTGACAACAGAGAATAAACTGGCCAACCCAATCCAGCCAATTTTTGATTTGGTACTTTCTGCATTGAAAGATTGTGTCAAAAAGAATAATGCCACCAATTCGTACACTACAACGGAGTGGTTATACCACGGCCAGAAGTTGTACACTATATATGTAAGGCAGAATACCAGGATGCTTAAAGTAACAGCATACGGTTTCAATTTCAGGTTATATAGAATACCGCGTAATGAAAGCATACTGATCAGGTTAATAAATACCTGTGCTTTCACCAATGAAAGAAATGTAGGGCCGAATACTTTAAAGAATAAAGCTGGAATGAGCCAGTAACAAATTCCCATAGGTAATCCAAAATCCTCAAATGGAATTTGTCCTATAGAAAGCCTGTAAGCACCTTCCCATGATAAAAAGATATTAACTCTGTAGGGAAGTTTAATGAATAGAGGGATAACTAGAAATGGAACGCAGATCGCTAGATCAACGAATCGGGGATGTTTGTCTTGCACAATTTTTTAAGATTAAAACCATTCAAAGATAATCTTTTAACCATTTGGAAGGGAGAGTATTAGTAATAATTTTACACTACTAAATGTTACTATAGTAATGCGCTTCTTCTACCTCTTAAGAATCCATCATTGGATTAAAAACCTTTTTGTCTTCATACCAGCTTTCTTCGCGGGGCGGTTATTGGAAAAAGACATTGTCCTATTGCTCGGCCAAGGCTTTCTATGTTTTTGCTTGATGGCATCTGCTATCTATATCCTGAATGACTATCGGGACATTGAAGCAGATAAAGTACATCCTGTAAAAAAGAAACGTCCACTCGCAGCTGGAAAAGTATCACCAATACTCGCGTTGGTAATTATGGTCTTGTTGTTCATTGTCTCATTGGGTTGGTCCTATAGTTTATCTGCTAATCCAACGTTTGCAATACTGGTATTGGTATATGGTATCATCAATATCGGTTACTCTCTTGGCCTCAAAAATTTATCACTGATTGATATATTCCTGGTATCATCCGGATTTTTGATTCGTGCTGTAGCAGGTGGTATATTGATTGGTGTGATCATATCACAATGGCTTATCATCATGGTGTTCCTGTTGTCTATCTTCCTTGCCTTTGCAAAACGAAGAGATGATCTGGTCCTCGCACAAACTTCCGGTACAGCCTTGCGTGCGTCTGTGAGACAGTATAATATTGAATTTATCAATACATGTCTTGCTTTGATTTCCGGTGTCATCATGGTGTCGTATATCATGTACACGATTTCTGAAGAAGTAGTTGATCGCATCGGCAGAGATTACCTATACATTACAGCACTTTTTGTGTTCGCGGGTTTACTTCGGTATTTGCAGATCACCCTGGTGAACAACGATAGTGGGTCGCCTACAAAAATTCTGCTTACCGACAGGTTTATACAATGCACCATCGTTGGCTTTGTCATCACATTCCTGATCATTATATATATATAATCGGAAGTGTTCGCTCTATACTTTAATCGGACAACGTAATTTGGGACAATCTATGAGCAACAAACCTGCTCTCGCTTTATTTGACTTTGACGGAACAATCACAACGCGTGATACATTGTTCGAGTTTATCATGTATAGCAAAGGGAAAGCGCGCTTCTTCTCTGGCTTCATGTTACTGGCACCCGTGCTTACTCTTTTTAAAGCAGGTGTGATTTCAAATTCCAAAGCAAAGCAAATTGTAATGGCGCATTTCTTTAAAGGAACAAGCGTAGCAGAATTCAATAATGTTTGTCTGGCATTTGCCAATGAACGTGTACCACCGCTTATCCGTCCCAAGGCTTTGGAGGAGATCAGACAGCACAAGGCAAACGGACATAAAGTAATTATAGTCTCAGCGTCTCCTGAAAATTGGGTACGGCCCTGGGCAGAGAGTCTGCAGGTTGAATGTATAGCAACGCGACTTGAAGTTGTCTCCGGAAAACTAACAGGACGTTTCGAAGGGATGAACTGCCATGGTGAAGAGAAAGTACTTCGTGTACAAAAATACCTGGACACAAAGGAGTACCCTGTCATCTATACCTATGGCGATACGAGTGGCGATCGCCCCATGCTGGCATTGGGTACACATTCACATTACAAGCCGTTCAGGCAGTAAAGCGAAGACTGGAGAAAGGATTGGAGCAACCGGTTTTATAGGGGTTGAAAAATCCGATATATGTTACCTTTTGTTTCGTGTCCATTTTGTTCAGGAAGAAATCAGTTGAGAGCAGAAACTGTCCCGTGATCATACTTCTATACTGCATATACTTGTGATGATATTTCACTTTTAAACCAAGTGAAAACAGGAAATGCTGGACACAGATGAACATCTTCTTCGAGAATGAGAACTTGTCCCAGAAGTATTCCTTTTTTGCATCGGCTATAAACCGGTCGATAACATCTTCGCCCAAATCCAGGGCTTCACTATCCTTCACAAGAATTCGCCTCACTACTTTATCAAAACTTAAAAGAAAGTAACCTGCTATAGCGGCGAGTATAGCAAGCGAAGATATACGGATGAAAGAGCGTCTGTTCATAATTATACCAGTTTATCAGCAGCGCGAAGCGATAGTGCTGCCAACGTCAATGTAGGGTTGGAAGGTGTGATAGTAGGGAAGGAGCTTCCTCCTAAAACGGCCAGGTTTCTATACTGGTGATGAATCAGGTTGGGATCGATCACGCCCGTGGAAGCATCTTTACTCATGCGTGTTGTACCCAGGATGTGTGCCTCTGAAGGTTGGTATTTATCATCGAGGTAAACGTTTTCAATCGGGAGCGCTCCAAATATTTTGTTGATGTTATTTTTCAGGTAATCATAACCCTTTGCAACGTAGTTACTATGCGCAACATACGTTACCTGTGGAATCAATGGGTCCGGAGACTTATCAACTTTGTTTCCCGCCTGCGGAATATCTTCAAACACAAATTTGAACTTGGCTATATTTCTCCACTTTCCCTGTTCGTAGCGTATAAAGACATCGTTATGGCTTTCTACAATACAAGCCGCACGATCCGACCGGTGTGCTCCGTCATATAGCATAAAGCCGTTGGCTGTGATAATAGAGCTTCCGCCTACATTCTGAAAATCCTTCAAATCGAAATAGCCATAATAACCCACTTGTTCCGAGAGATTACGACCGGTGTGAATATTGGTATCTCCGGAATTCAACAAGATGTGTGCATTGAAAATGGCATTTGCTCCCAATGCAAAAAGATCCGCTGTTGCTTTTTTGTCCTGATTGTCATTTCTGTATTGGACAGCACGAATCACATTGTTCTGAGTTTCTAACTGGATGACCTGTGCCTGGTATATAACTTCTACGCGTGGATCACTATAAATAGAACTCTTGAAACCGTTTTCGATCGTGAATTTAGCTTCCACCGGGCAGAGGTGACATATGGCACTTGTGCAGCATTTGTTCCGTTTGTTTGATATACTGCTGCGTGCCGTTGGCTGACTGATATATAATTCGTCATACTCGCGTTGCAAGAGCTTATCCACTGTGCTTAGTTCGTGCGCAGGCTGTGGATATTTTTTGGACATCGGGTATGGAGTTTTGTCAGGTCCCGAGATGGACATAATCTCTTCGGTCTCTCCATAATACGATTCGATATCGCTATACTTTAGTGGCCAGTCTTCGCCCACATTGTATTTCGTCTTTAATTCAAAATCATTAGGCATGAAGCGTGGTGTACAGCCTGTCCAACAGTTGGAACTGCCACCAAAGCTTGGATCGAAGATCCATGATTTTTCAGGATTGTTATTCTTAAACGTACTGCCTCCATTACCACCGCTCACATAGCTCACTTTTCCAAGCGGGCGGCTTCTGGCTTCCTGAAGTCTCTTCTGATGTGGAATGAACTCTCCGCGCTCCAATACAAGTACACGTACATTTGCATTGGACTTTTCAAGAAACTTCTTTAAGAAGAATGAAGACGCAAAACCGGTTCCGACCACTATTAAATTATAATGCATAGCAACATGTGGTAAAGTGTTAAAATAGCATAAGAATTTCAATAAATTGCAAGGTAACAATTTCAAACTTTAGCCATGAATTTCGTAAACCCTCGATTAGACAAATGGATTTGGTTTTTCTTTTTCCTGCTCATGAGTTTATATATATTATATGAGCACGCAACCAGTTGCCTTGCCATTGATCATGCCACACAGTTTACACGCCATAAGAATATAATTGCAGGCAACTCCGAGTTCTACAATCCATGGCAGTATAGAATCTTGTCTCCCTACATATTGGAATCATTGATACAGTTGTTTAATAAGGTCTTGTCAGGTAAATACGAAATACTCCCGTATCTGTTTTTTAAATTCATACAAAATATGCTGATTTTTTACATCAGCTTCTATTATTACAAGTTGCTGAACATCAAAAACCCGATTCTGATTTTTGCTGGTCTTATGTTGTTATGCTATACCATCAGCAACAGTGTTTTTCAATCGGATTTTTCCTTCAATACATATTTCGATATAATTTTCTATCTGCTCGCCGCCTGTGTTATACTGAATGGAAAATTCTATTGGATCATTCCCATTACATTTTTCGCGGCACTCAATCGGGAGACCAGTGGATTTATACCTTTCATGGTAGTCGTTCCTTTTCTGTTCGCCAATAAAGAATTGTTAACGAAAGAGAAGTGGATTATTACTGCTGCTTCGCTCGCTGTATTCGCTATTGTATTTGTATCTATACGACTATATTTTGGTTTCCAGGAAGCAGAAGGAATTCACGGCATGCGTAGTCCTTTCGCCTACTTGAAGTTCAATCTCACTTTTTTCAGAATGTATCCGCAGTTATTCGGAACACTCGGGTTGATACCTTTTATAACGGTTTTCGGTTTCAGGCGCCTACCCACTCCGTTGAAGAGCTGGTGCCTGCTGATCGTGCCCTTCTGGCTTGTAATCCACATGGTAAAAAGTACAGCGATGGAGTCAAGGTTATTCCTGGTTCCTCAGGCACTGATCTTTATCCCTGCTATGCTCTGGTTAATCGAGGACTTCTATAAGCGTTATTCACTTGCCGCAGATCCCGTAAGGAAAGAATAGATCAGCGGGTTTACTTCATGTGACTTTTCAAAATGAGGCATGTGGCCTGCATCTTTAATTCCATGATGTTGAAGTGTTGGTGAGAGCGATTGATACGTTGCTATATTTCCGGTTGGAAAATACGGATCACGCTCACCATAGATAAGAAG
This sequence comes from uncultured Bacteroides sp., assembly GCA_902168185.1. Lineage (GTDB taxonomy): Bacteria > Bacteroidota > Bacteroidia > Cytophagales > Cyclobacteriaceae > Ohtaekwangia. The sequence goes on along the minus strand of CABHOV010000040.1, from coordinate 41,055 downwards.
TACATCCTGGTGTAAATTTTTGAGTAGCTCTATATTTCGTTTATTTAAAGTATGCATCCACGTAGAGTGGTTTACATACTTATATCCTTTAAACTCCATGAAATACTTCAGGCGTTCGCTATAGCTTTCAAAGAGTTGTTGATCGACAAACTCTTTACGTTGATTTTCAACTGCTTTTGGATACCAGTAAAAAGTCATAAGTAAATTTGAAACAACCGGCATCTTTAATAACGCATTCGGTTTATAGTCTCCGGTGGTAGCAGGGTCAAGAAAAACAATCTTCTTAACATGTTCAGGATACTTGTTTGCATACTCCAGTGCAACCATAGCACCCATCGACATGGAGATGATGGTAAAGGGTTGTGTGATTTGTAGAGTGTCCAATAGCTGTACAAGTTGATCTACCATCAACGCTGGTGTATATACTATAGAAGGACGGTCCGTATAGCCTCGCCCGTATAGATCGTACGCGAGCGTCTGGTATCCTCTCTTCTGAAAATATGGAATATTGTTTCTCCATACTTCCATTCCGGTAATTCCGCCACCATGAATAAAGACAATCAACTCGGAGGAATCTTTCTTCTCATAATCGTAATGAACGAGGCCGTGCTCCAGTGTAATAAATTTTCCAGGCGCGTTTGATCGGTCCTCATTGGTGAGGGCTTTCGTTTCCTGGTTCAGGGAGACAAAAAAATAGGATAGTACTAAAAGTACTATCCCACTTATTAAAATTGCTAAAAGGGTCTTTTTCATAGAGAGGGTCTTTACACTATGCCTTCTTGATCACTTTGATTTTTGTTATACCTATAATTACTACGTATGTGCCTTGCGGTAAACCAGAGAGATCTAAGGTAACACTTTCATCCGATGCAGATACCGGGCGTTCAAAAACTGTATCACCCACTACATTTGCGATTGTGATTTTGGTTGCATGTGTACCCTGAAGGTTTATTACGAGTTTATCAACAAAAGGGTTCGGCGATGCTGTAGCACCACGTTCAGAAGTTGTCTCATTCGCAGTAGGGAAGTAGCTCACATTGTCTGAGAATTTTGCGCAGCTTCCATTGGTAACTTCTACATTGTATACACCATGAGACGAAGGGTAAACCTCAGGTTGCGTCTGGCCATCCAGTGGTGTGCCATCCAGATACCACTGATATTTATAGTTGCTCTTGAAAGCAGTGGTAAGTTTATTCCCTGCAACGGAAACTTTTGGTTGTGATAAAGAGTCAATAGTAACACTGATCGCTTCAGCCACATTAACTGCAGCGCAATCAGTAAAACCATATCCTGCTTTTACTTCCACCAGGAACGTACCGTTACCCAGTAATTCTTTTTTAAGTGGTAATTGAATCACACCACCTGTGGAAAGAACTTTATCAGAAACCTGTTCGGTTCCAAAGAATGCCTGGTACTCAACATCCGATTGTGTGTTTTCGATGTTAACGATCGGACTACTGTCACAAACACTGCTTGCACTTACAGACTGGATTGACTCCACTTCAGGTTTCTGCAGGGTAATTGTAAAGCGTGCTCCTTTGGATAACACATTATCGGTAATGCTAAAGCTGTACACGAAATCATTGGTTAATTCAACCTGTGTTCCGAGGAACGCATCCACCAGGTATGCTTTAGCGAGATATGTATTTATACCATTGAACTTCAACGTATAGTTTCCTTTTGCTGCGTTGTCAATGTTCAACGGTATATCATGTTTACAGAAATCACTTGAAACAATATTGATTGCAAGTGAAATGCCGTCTTTTGATTTTGAAGAAAGGTTGAAGTATGTATTGGATTGTTTTATAGCATCTTCAAACTTGTTATAGCTATCGGAAGCTGTAGCAGCTGTCTGAATATACGTTTCATCCACCAACGTTCCGTTTGTCATAGTAACTTCGAGTGCGTCAGTACTTGCACCGGCGGCACGGTGAAATTCACCATCGGAAGTAAACTTCGCATTTTCGGTAATGATAAGCGAAGGTGTAGCGGAAGTAGTTTGTACCCAGAAAGATTGCCCCGGAGCGATGATACCATTCTCCAAATTTCCGGTTGTTCCGTTCCATACTCTCCATCTATACTCTGTTCCAAAATTTTCACGAACGCTTACTGTGTTGCTCACATTTTGCATGGAAGACCATTTACCGTCGGCACTGCTGCCGGTCCATTGTATAGGTGCCGGATATGGATTGCCTAATAAATTCCATCCATTGTCCTGTCCTGATGTTCCGCCTGTGAGCGGGAATATAAATGACCCTTGATAAGGATTGCCGGTAACTTCCCACGTAGTAGGATTTGTTCCTTCGCGAACGAAGATTGCATAGCCTTTACCGATGCGTAAGCTGTCCTGGTTAGTGCCACCATTTGGAGGGAAGTTCAACCATCCACCGCCGGACTCATTGTAGTTAAACATGGTGGCTGTGTTTGATGCCAAACCTGTTCCTGTGCTTCTGCCTGTGAAAATACCGGTAACAGGTATATATTTCTGTATGTCCGCTACTTTCATCCCTTTTATAGGAGACGCGATATAGCGGTATATTCTTCCTTCGCCTGGCATGAAGCGCTGATAGGTGATGTCACCAGTTATTTTTGCACCAGACAACAGTGGGCCTATGCGCGCGCTTCCGCTCGCGTTGGATACCAGTATCATATTGCCGTTATATGTATTCAGTTCACCTCTTGTAAGAGTAACCAAGTCGTATGCTTTGATAAGACTCAACAGGTTAAATTCAGCAGCGCCTGTAGAGGATAGCGTAAGGTTGTTGATATTGTTATAGGTGTCGCTGAACAACAAGTTCGAAGAAAGGGTAGAGGTTGTTGTCAGTGTAAGGTCGCCACTATTCATGGCAATCGATCCGGTTTCGCTGTCAGGGTTGATGGAAACATTTCCATTCATCACCAGGTTGTTGTTATCGAGTTGCAGTATAGAACCTGTTTCCAGAACCAGTCCACCTCCGTTTGCATTTCCGATATATAGGTTAACAGGGTTTTCTCCATTGTCAATAGACAATGCATCACCATAATCCAACGTAAGTTGATATATACTTAAGTCTTCATCAGGATTGACCGTCAACGTATGCGCTTTGCCGCCTTTGAAAATTATAGAGTATAACTGATTGCTGGTGAGTGAACTTCCTGAACCCAGGAATGAAAGATTACCATCAAGCGAAACCACCGAGAGGTTAGGTTCACTGCCTTGGATAGCAACCTGATCAGCAACGCTCAAGTTTCCTTTTACTTTGATTGAGCTAAGCGGTAATGTTTTCGTTGACTGCGGTGTATTCAGATTCAGGTTTCCATAGGAGCCGGAAGGAACTGCGCCATCTACATTGAAGTTTACCGTAGAGGTAGTCGCCAATACTCCAAAGGAAGGAATCGTTGTATTGTTCAGGTTGATCGTTGCATTACCAGCTGCTTCCAGTTTGCCGGTGAGTGCTGCATTTAGGTTAAGCGTTATACCTGTACCTACGGTGATCTTTGAACCCGTTCCAGTTACTGCCCATGCTGACGCCAGGTTTACTTCACCTGTACGATTTTGAATGTAGTAATACTGAAATCCATTGGTGAAGTTCGGGGGAGCAGTACCCGTACCGTTGGTGTTGGTACCCCATGTACCCACGTCCTGAAGATTACCAGTAGCTTTTGAATAATAAGATATAGGAGTGGCCGCTGTGCGGAACAGTTTAGAATTAGGAATAACCTGTTTACCTAAACCTGTGGTTGTTCCTGGAGGATCGTAAGATACGGTGAGTATTTGTGCCAGACTGTTTGCGTAAAAATATTCAACACGTATAGCATGTTTTCCAGTAGTGGTGATATTCACCGTTTTACTTCTTTCAAGCGGAGCAGATTTTAATCCGTCATTATCAACCTGTAGCACGCCATCTATATATAGGCGACTTCCATCATCCGAACGTGTATAGAAGATATGGTTTCCGGTTTGATCGATCTGGATAAAGCCTTCGTAGACAAAAACGAATTTAATGTTTCTGTTTCTTACGGTAAGATCAAAGTTACTGACTACGCCTTGTTTAACGGGTGTCTGTGCCGTAGCAAAATAGCTGGCCAGTGTAAAGGTTGTTGGTACCGTGTTGGGTTCGTAGTATGAATAGAACAAACCATTCTGAGGCGTTAAGGTGGTTACCTGTATAGCTTCTCCCGGGAAATCAGAAAAATTACCCCGTGAATCAACAGCACGAACGTTTATAAAATAAGTTGTATTCGGAGCGAGGTTAGTTATAGTATAGCTCGTTGCTGTAACAGCATTGCTTACAAGCGTGGAGCCTTGGTATACTTCATATTTGGCAACACGGTCGTTGTCGGTTGAAGCATCCCAGGAAATAGAAATTTGAGTATCGGTTATGTTCGTAACGGTCAGGTTCCCTGGTGAACTTGGTTTGATAAGATCATTCGGTAACGTTATGGTTCTCTCGACAGCAAACCTTCCATCACCAGAACCAGCAGAACGAACACGGTAGAAATATTTCGCCATCGGTCTCAAGCCCTTGTCGTTATAGGAAGTAGTGTTGGCAGGGACAATCGCCACTAATCTATAGGGCTCGCTGGTATAGCCGTTCGAGTTGTTTCGGTTTCTCCAGATCTCAAAGTATTCTTCGTTGGTGGAATTATCAGTCCACGTAATTTTAACTTCTGTTTCAGAAACTGCTGTCAAGCCGTTGGTAGCAACGGTAGGAGCGTTGGGCGTAACGTGTGGGCTAGTGTACGTAACAGCAACGGGTGATGAGAGTAAACTCAGACAGCCAGAATTTTCACGAACCTTCACGGCATAGTTTCCGGCTTCTGCAGTTGTACCAGCAGTACCTGAAGCGTTCAGGAAGTATGCAATTTTCACATTGCTTGTAGTCGTATCAAAAGCGACCCCGTCTTTATACCAGTAGTAGGAAGGAAATCCTTCTGTGGCAGTAAGTTTTAATGTATCATTTTTAGCACCGCTAAAATCGATCGGCAAAATACGTGTACCGGTATTTGTGAGTACTGGTGAGTATGTGGAGTTCGATTTAGGAGTGATCTGGATTGGATATGATTCAGCCCACTTGTTATTCCTTCTCAGAAATTTAACTTTATAGGTACCTGTTTGATTCAAGGTATAGTATCGGGTTGTTGCTCCCGGTATATCTACCCCATTATAAGTCCATTGATATTGCAGGAAGCCGTCAGAGAAGCCAAGCTTGATTGAGCCATTCTCACAAAGCTCGGTGGCGCCACCGAATACATATATATTCTTTTTGTTCTGACTTCGGATCCATGGGAAAAAGTTAGCCTCTGCATAAGCTGTGGTCCATGTTCCATGACCCAGAGTCGGATAGAAAGTATATATAGGAGCGGCCCCTTTGCTTTTTAACAAGTCGATAAGATCCTGAGCAGCCTGAGGTCTTGGGTTGGTATCCGTACCGCCCTGAAATAACCATGTTGGCATTGTAACCAGTATATCAGTCATCGCTTCGTATTCGCTTCCTACACCAGACATTGGCAAAATGGCCGCAAAAAGATCAGGGCGTTTTGCCGCTGCATCCCATGTACCCTTGGCTCCGTTTGAAAGTCCGTGAACAATTACCCGGTCCTGGTCAACATTATATGTACTGATGAAGTGCTCGACAATGCCGATCGTCATGCGCATATCATTGCTGATAGCGCCATCTTCCCAGCCATTTTGCCAGCTACCACTGTGACTGACTTGTGGCATAATTACTATACCCGGAAATGCTTTCGGATCGGAAGCTGATTTTAAAACAGCTGCAACGTGAGATGGCCCAGCGTGAGCTGTGTTAGTACTGTTGTTGTCGTATTGAAGATCATCTGGCCCATAATCATAGCGGCCAGACCATGAGCGTCCGGATTCACCAGCTCCATGCAACATTAATATTAACGGATACTTTGTAACGGTATCTTTCTTGTTATACCCATTCGGAAAAATTACTCTGAAGTTCATGAATTCATTTACCACAGAGCCCGTGCTCTTCCAGTAAGTATATTCACGCAACCGCGCTTCATTCGTGAAGCTTGCCATTTTGTAATAGTGACCGAGTTGGTTGTTCCGAAGAGTATATCCACTGTCGTAGTGAATAACCGTTTGAGAAAATACGGGAGCTGAAAATGCCACAATAAAGGATAGCATTGCAGCAGCAAGGAACTTAGGTAGAGACATAGGATTAAAGAGCCATTAAACAATTATAGACGTACAAAAGTAACGATATATAACCGAGGTAATAAAAAAGTAACTTTTAATTTTTTTAGAACACCGTGCTTACCGTGTAAATTATAAAAAGCTATTTTCTACTTTAATCAAACGGATGAAATAAAAAACGCTGCCTCTTGGAGGCAGCGTTTTAAAGGGGGAGAATTCAAAAAAATTAATTTTTCTTAATAAATCTTATTCTTTTTGAGTCGATGCCAAGTATATAAGCTCCGTCTTTTAGGTCGGAAACTTCTATGTTTTTGATATCCTGTGCTCCATCAACCTGTATCTTTCTAACCGGGTTACCGATCTGATCGTAGATCGTAATGGTTTGAGCTTTCAATTTAGTAAGGTCAACTGAAAGTGTATTCACAACTGGGTTAGGATATACCGACACCGTTGCATCAGGGCTAGCCATTCGCGCTCCGGAGCCACCGTTGCCCAAGAACAGTTTTGCATTCGGGATAGATTGCTTAGGAGCACTTCCCGCAGGATCGTATTGTACATTTAATACTTCACCACCTCCGTTTTCGAAGAAGGTTACTTTGATAGCGTATCTGCCGGCAGAAGCGAAATTATATACTCCGCTGCGTTCCTGCGTTCCATGCAGGCCGTCATTGTCTACTACCATCGTACCGTTGATATATAGTCTGCTACCGTCATCTGAAGAAGTATAGAAAGTATAGGCTCCTATATCATCGATCTGAATGTATCCATCGTAAGAGAATACGAACAGATCGTTTTGATTTCTCACACTGATGTCAAAATTGTTTACAATACCAGTCTTAACAGGAGCTTGATTGAAATCAAACGTTGCTAAACTTGCTATAGAACTTTCAGATTCATAGTAAGTATAGGAGAGTCCGCTTTCTGGTGTAGTGAAAGATATAGCACTAGCAGCAGAAACATTATTTCTGGCATCAACAGCTTTTACTTCTGCATTATAGGTAGCACCTGGGACAAGTCCTGTTAATACAAAGGAGGTAGTTGTAGATGTTCCTGCAAGAGATGAGTTGAGGAAGATCTGATAGCTTGCTACCTGGTCGTTATCCGTTGAAGCTGTCCACGAAAGTGTAGCCTGGAATCCAGTTGAGTTACTGATTGCAAGTGCTGTTGGAGCAGTAGGAGGTGTAGTATCTTCCTGTGTTGTAATCAGTTTTTCATTTGAGAACCGTCCATCATTTCCTCCTACGGCACGAATACGATAGAAGTATTGTGCATTAGGTCTCAAGCCAGCATCTACGGTTGTCAATACGTTTTGTGAAACGATACCAACAACTTTATAGGGTTCTGAGCTATATCCGTTTGCTGCACGTCTGTTTCTCCAGATCTCATAATATTCTTCTGTTGGAGAGTCAGACCAAGCCAGACTTGTTTGTGTAGAAGACAATACTGTAGCATTAGCCTGTACCGGAGGAGTAGGACCAACGTGTGGTGAAGTATACGCTACTGCAATCGCATTGGACTGCAAGCTTGAACAACCTGAAGTTTCTTTAACTCTTACCGAGTATGAACCTGCTGTACCAGCAACGCCTGCACCGGTTGAGATGTTACGGATATTGGAAGTTGTAGTAGCAACCTGAGAGCCATCTTTAAACCAGAAGTATTGGCTATACCCTGCAGGAGCAACAAGATCTACTACGTTGTTAGAGCTGATATCGATTGGAAGTACTTTCGATCCTGTGTTTGTTAAAGCAGGTGTAAAAGTGGATGCAGGTTGTGATGTTACATTGATCGGGAAAGACTCGTACCATTGGTTGTTCGTTCTCTTGAACTTAACAGTATATGTTCCGGCCTGGCCTGCGTCATAATACCGTGTAGTAGCACCTGCTATATTTGCGCCGTTGAATGTCCATTGGTATTCCAGAAATCCAGCAGAGAATCCAAGCTTAATGGCTTCCCCAAGACAGAATACAGGAGCATCTCCGAATACATATATATTACGTTTATCCTGTGCCAATAACCAAGAGAAGAAATCAGGCTCTGCATACGCAGCATACCACGTACCGTGTCCGGTATTTGGATAAAGTGTATAGCGTGGTTTTCCTCCTTTGTTGATCAGCATATTGATGATCGTTTGTGCCGAGGTGGGATTAGGATTTGTATCTACGCCTCCCTGGAAAAGCCAAAGGGGAGTTGTTACCAGCACGTTCGTCATGGCGTCTGGGCTACTGCCGACACCTGACATTGGTGCTATAGCAGCAAATATATCAGGGCGCTTCGCTGCGAAGTCCCATGTGCCTTTAGCTCCATTGGAGAGACCGTGAACATAAACGCGATTAATATCTGCGTTGTAGTCACTGATCATGTGTTCAATAATTTTTGTGGCCATTAACTCGTTTTGAGTTTGCACGCCATTGGCCCAGCCGCTTTCCCATGCACCGCTGTGATTAACCTGAGGGAAAATTACAATACCGGGAAAAGCTCTTTGATCTGCAGGAGATCTGTTGACGGCATCACGATGTTCCTGACCTCCATGAAGAAGGTTAAGACCGTTGTTATCGTAACGAACATCACTAGGAGTATATGAATAGTGTCCTTGCCATGATCTTCCTGATTCGCCTGCACCATGAAGCATAACAATCATTGGATATTTCGTTGATCCGTTCTTTTGATATCCGGCAGGAAAAATTGCGCGCCAGTTCATAAATTCTATAACGTTAGAACCGGACATGGAGCGATAGGCAAATTCTTTGAACTGACTATCGTCCCAACTCACCATTTTGTAGTAGTGAGAGAGCTGATTGTTACGAAGCGAATAACCGCTATCATAAACGATTTGAGCGAATAATGTAGTTACGCAGCACATGCTGAGCAGACCACTAAGAAACCATTTAGCCATAGACATTAGAGGATTTGTTTTGTTTTAGAAATGTTTCAAATAGATATGAGTGTTTAAGTTGAAAACTGATTTAAACAAGGGGAACGAAACAAGCCCCTTACACGGAGCTGCGACTGTTTGTAATAGGATATCAAAAGCGGTTGAAAAATCAGTGATCACTGATTCCCGCATAGGCAGACACGAAAAAGGACCCGCGGAACGGAATCCAGATAAAAGCCCCACCATAATGATGTAATATTTTGTTACCTTTTATAGACAGTAGAAGACGTAAAAACGTTTTCTGATATAAATGTATATCGAATTGGCGAATAATGTAACCTCACAACCGATTTTTTTATGTAATATTTTAATACCTACCCAAAACATGTCTTGAGTACTTTTTGAGTAAAAAAGGCAATAAAAATAAATTGACGTACCTCTCCGTGTACCCAAACGGTGTATGAAATCGAAGAAAATTGTGGAATTAATTACCTACTGCTGAATAAATCCAGGCGCCAAAATATTGGTTTTGCCTGCGAATCATTTTCCATTGATCAATGACTTCCTGGCGGTCGGTAGAGTAAAAGACGTATACGTAGTAGTATTTTTTCTCTGCCTGGAAAAGAATGGAAGGTACCAGTCCCTTAGCCCTCAGGTTGCTAAGTTGTTTTCTAGCATTGTCCGGATGTTGGTAAACTCCGAGAATCAAATAGTGTCCAAGGGCATGTTCCTCAGCAATGGTTTCTTCTGGCACTTCGACTGCAGGTGCAGCTTCCGCGACAACTGGAGTTTGCTCAGGAGCTTTTTTGGTATTGTGCTCTTCTGTTTTTGCAGCATTAACACTTGGTGATGCTATATCTTGTGTTTGTATTTTCGAAGCAGGCGTGTTGTCTGCTATCGATGCTGAATCTTCCTTCTGATCTGCAGGAGGTATATCTGTTTTCTTTTCAGCTTTAGCAACAGCTTTCAGAGAGTCTTGCTCTTGCTTCATTGCAAAGATTTCATCTTCACGATTACGGTGGCTAAGGCGGGCACCCAGGTATACCTCGTGCGTGCCATCGGCTACGCTTGATATATCACCGGTAGCGCGTTCATATGCATAGCCTATACGCAGAAGGCCTTTTAAATTAAGACCTATAAATCCCGTGATTCCATATCCATCCCGATAGGAACTGCCAATCCAGATTACATCTTTAATAGACACGTGAAGAAGTCCTTCCCACTGATCTTGCGCGCGATCCAGCGAACGATATATAACGTAAGGCGATACCTTTACACTACCCAGTTTAAAAGTATAGGAAGCAGAACCAAAACGATTATCGAATTTGCTCATCTTTACATCGTTAAACTGACTCACACTATTGGGTTGTGAATCGAAAAGTTTAGGTAGCGCGAAACCGATATTGAAATTTTTGAACTGATAGTTTACACCGAACTGTCCATTGATGAAAGTATTGTTCTGAGTGATGCCTGCGAGTGCAGGGTCATTGGTATCTTCGAGGGCAGCAAAATCAAAAGAGTTAAAACCAACACCACCGGAAATTCCGAAGTTAAGATTGTGATGTTGTGTGAACCGAATACGATATGCAAATGTAGCCAATACCGATGTCGTTGTAAGCAATACTGTTTTGTCAGAATAAGCTGTAAGTCCTAATGAAACGTTTCTTCCTACTGGTGTCTGAAGATTAAGTGCACCTACTGTAGGCGTGTTGTCAATGCCAAGCCATTGTCTGCGGTAAAATACATTTGCTTCGGCATATCCCTGGTGTGCTGCGTGGGAAGGATTAAACTGAAATGGGTTTGCAAAGAACTGACTGAACACAGGTGGGTTCTGTGCAAAGGCTGCTTGATTTACAATAAGAAAAATCAACAGGAAGAGAGCGGTAGTAGGTAGAGGTCTTTTCATGAAAAATTGGTCAACGAATTAGTCGGATCGCTCCTGAGTATTTTTTATTACTGCTGCATTGAATAACATAGTAGTAGTCTCCTTCTTCCAGAGGTCTTCCATTCAGCACGGCATCCCAGTTATTCTCGTATACATTAGCTTCGAAAACTTTCTTCCCAAGGCGGTTGAAAATTTGAATTGGACAACTATCAATCATGGTAATGTTTTTAACAACCCAGGTGTCGTTGGTCAGATCGCCATTGGGTGAGAATAACTTTGCTGCACCAATTGGATTAACAGGGTCTTCCAATACAGTGATGGTAATCTCATCAGATGCAGTAGCGCCAGCATTATCAGTAACTGTTAACTTCAAAAGATATACACCTTCGATAAGATCAGATAGAGATATAATCGGATTATTGTCAAGATTGACATTGGCCGGAGGCCCACTCAACTGTTGCCACGTAAGATCAGCAATGGTACCATCCGGATCATCACCGGTTCCGGTAAGGGCTATAAAATTATCAGGAAGATATAGCGTTGTATCGTTTCCTGCGAAAGCAGTAGGCAGAAGATTTTCAGCTCTCACCTCAATGACAATTTCAGAAAATGCCTCAGCACTTTCATTGTCTACCGCTGTAAGACGAAATGTATAGGAGCCCAGATCAAGTCCGGCAACATTTAACGTTGTGCTGTTAGCACCAGACAACGATGTTGTAGAAGGGCCTGCTTCTTGCGTCCATACAAGCGAAGCTATAGCACCATCCAGATCAAAAGCAGATCCATTTATAGTTGCTGTACTGGCTGGTTTAAATACAATGAACGAGTTACCGGTGGTAACTACCGGAGGACTATTTGTTCCCGGAGGAGCAATAACAACTGTAACTTCATCAGAAGCAGTAGACCCTCCGTTGTCGGTAACATCAATGCGGAATACATAAGTACCTTCCTGTGGATTTGATATTGTTAACACAGGCGTTGTGACTCCTGCTGGAGGAGAGATTGCCGGGCCACTTACTTTTGTCCAGTTATAAAAGCTGATCGATCCATCGGGATCAGAAGCAGTAGCGGTAATAGGGAACGAGGCGATCGGTGCACGAAAGAAAAGATCATTGCCCGCACTTACGATGGGATTCTTGTTGATAGATCCCGGTAATACAGAGACATTCACTTCATCTACGTTAGTAAGATTTCCATTGTCCGTTACCGTCAAGGTGAACTGATACGAACCTACAGCAAGTCCTGATAACGAAAGCTTGGATGTAGCTTGACCACTCAGCGTGGCAACGCCTCCCGATTTCTTTTCCCACAAATAACTTTGAATCGTTCCATCGATATCATCTCCACTTCCTTGCAGATCCGCTGTGGTTTGTGGGAGATAAATTACTTGGTCAAACCCTGCATTTGCGATCGGAGGTAAGTTGGTTCCTTCCGCTACGACGGTGATGTCCACGAAGTCAGAGCCGCTGGCGCCATCGTCATCTTCCACGGTAAGTTGGTAGCGATATACGCCTTCAGTGAGGTTATTCACGATAAGTGTAGGCGAGTTAATATTTTCTAACACCGAACTTGCCCCTAATACCTGCGTCCAGGCATAGGAAACGATAGAACCATCAGGATCAAAACCAGAGCCCGTGATGGTAGCCGTAGAGTTTGGTAACACCAATGATTGATTGCTTCCTGCATTGGCAATAGGCGACTGATTTATAGTGCCTGGGAAAACAGTAATGTTTACTTCATCAAAAGCTGAAGCACCATCATCGTCCGTAGCAGTTAATCTGAAAGTATATTGTCCGGCAACAAGATTTGTTAACGAAGCGGTAGGAGAGTTTGTGTTGGATTCCGTTACCGAAGGACCTTGAATCTTGATCCACTCATACGTTGTGATTGAGCCGTCATTGTCGCTGGCCGTTCCGGTTAAGTTGAGGGAATTGGTGGGAAGAAATAAAGTCTTATCCGAACCTGCGTTTACAAGCGGAGGTTGATTCGATCCTTCCGGAAGAACAATCACGTTGACTTCATCAAATGCAGTAGAGCCTGCATTGTCAGCAACCGTAACTCGAAAAGTATAGGTACCTTCCTGAAGATCTTCCAGTAACAGACTTGCTGTTGTTTCTCCGCTCAGCGTAGCTGCAGGGCCGACCTGTTTAGCCCATATATAGGATGTAATGCTTCCATCCGGATCGCTGGCAAAAGCGGTAAGTGTTAATGAATTGGTAGGCAGTGTAACCGTAATATTATTACCTGCCGTTACCGAAGGAGTTTGGTTTACGGTTGCCGGAAGTACAATCACCTGGGCGTTGTCAGTAGCCGTTGCGCCATCATCATCCGTTACCGTTAGCCTGAATATATATACACCTTCCACCAAATCCGTTAAGGATAAAACAGGAGAGGTGGTGTTGATCATGAATGCAGAGGGACCGCTTATTTTTACCCATGAATACGAAGCAATCGTTCCATCCGGATCGGTACCCGAACCAATCAGGTTTGTACTGTTTACAGGAAGCGACAATGTTATATTCGGACCAGCATCAGCGATAGGAGATTGATTGATAGACGAAGGATTTACTGTAACCGTTACTTCATCTATACCGGTCGCGCCATCATCATCCATAACGGTTAACCGGAACACATAGGTGCCTGCCGTTAATGCAGATATAGTCAGGATAGAAGTTGTCTCGTTGGCCATCGTAACGACTCCCCCCGATACTTTCACCCACTGATAACCTGTGATTGTTCCATCGGAGTCTGTTCCGGATCCGGTAAGTGTAGCTGTATTGGTGGGCAGAAATAAAACTACATTGTTGCCTGCATTGGCTACCGGGTTTACGTTGGTGGCTGCCTGTACAATTACTTTAGCATCATCAAAGGATTGGCCTCCATCATTGTCGGTTACGGTAACGCGGAATACATAGGTGCCAATGATAAGTCCGGATATATCAACGGTAGCGGTAGACGCCCCCGATAGAGTCGCTACAGAAGGACCAGATTGTTGTGACCATGCATGTGTAGCGATCGTACCATCCGGATCGGATGCTGTTGCTGTAAGTGACGTCAGGTTTGTTGGGAGTATCAGGATCTTATCGATACCTGCATCTACTATAGGATTTTGATTGACAGATGTTACTGTCACCCTTACTTCATCGCTGGCGGTAGCGGATTTGTTGTCGGTAACGGTTAGTCTGAATATATATACTCCTTCAAGTAAGCTAGAAGCGGAAAGCGTGGCGGTAGAGGTGCCGCTAAGCGTTGCTGTAGGGCCGCTCACTTTTTCCCAGAGGTATGCAGTAATGCTTCCGTCATTATCAGAAGCAGTTCCGGTAAGCGTTGTAGAATTTACTGGTAATGTAAGTGTAACATCATTTCCTGCACTTACAATTGGCGGTTGATTGACCGTGGGAGGTAACACAACCACTGCGACAAGATCAGTTCCTGTAGCCCCCTCATTATCTGTAACGCGAAGCCTGAAACTATAAGAACCCTCTACCAGGTTTGTGAGATTTAATGTCGTTTGGTTTGTCGCTCCCAGTGTTGCAGCAGGACCGCTTAACTTCTCCCAGAAATAAATAGCGATCGATCCGTCAGAATCTGTTCCCGAACCCGTGAGCGTTGTGCTGTTAACAGGAAGTGTGAGTGTTCTATCCGTACCCGCATTTGCAACGGGTGCTACATTTGCTGCCTGAACAATAACAACCACTTCATCGCTGGCACTGGCACTGTTATTATCGGTCGCTGTAAGGCGGAAAGTATAGGTGCCCTGCAGCATGTTGGTAACGGTAAGTGTTGTAGTGGTCTGATTGGCAAGTGCAGCAGCAGGTCCACTAACTTTTGTCCAGAGATAGCTTGTAATGGAACCATCGTCTGAAGCAGAACCAGGAAGTGTTACCGTATTGGTTGGAAGCTTGATGGTTTTATCTGTACCAGCGTTTACAACGGGTGCGGTATTGGCCGCATTTACAACGACATTAACTTCATCGAAAGCGGTGGCATTTGAGTTATCGGTAACCGTTAATCGGAATACATACGAACCAACAACAAGATTACTCAACGAAAGCGTAGCTGTATTTATACCGGTTGTTGTAGTAGCAGGTCCGCTTACCTTTGTCCAGGCGTAGGTGGCTATAGATCCATCCGGATCACTTGCTGTTGCTACCAGGTTAACGGCATTGGTTGGTAAGGTAAGATTCTTGTCCGTTCCTGCATTTACGACGGGAGGCTTATTAACAGCTGCGGGCTGTACTACAACCGAAACATCATCGGTATCTGTAGCGCCATCATCATCTGTAGCCGTCAATCTGAAAACGTATGTCCCGGCCGTTGTCATACCATTCACCGTCAATGTCGCTGTGCCTGCGTTTACAAGCGTTGCTGTCGTTCCACTCACTTGTGTCCAGGCATATGTTGTAACAGTGCCATCGTTATCACTTGCTGATCCATTTATAGTAGTGGTGCTTACCGGAAGTGTTATTGTTTTGTCGCCACCGGCGTTAGCAACAGGGGGCTGATTTACGGCTGCTGCCTGAACTGTTATAGTAACTTCAGCATATCCTGTTTCGCCTGCATTGTCTGTAGCGGTGAGCCGGAATACATATGTACCCTGCACTAAATCAGTAAGCAAAAGAACCGGTAAATTTCCATTCGTCATGGTCGCTGCAGGACCACTGGTTTTAGTCCATTGATACGAAGCTATAGAGCCATCTGCATCGGAAGCAGCACCAATGATCGTGGTTGTATTGATCGGTAAGATTAAGGTTTGATTCAACCCTACATTTACCACTGGTTTTTGGTTGCCGGATAATTCAAATGCACCGGCATCCCAGTTCGCTCCGGTAGGACGAAGAAGTTTATCAAAGTCAAACGTTACTCCCCACAAGGCTACATTACGACCCGCGTTAATAGCAGGCGAGCCGGATTGAATTCTATAGTCATCAAGGCTAGGATTAACAAATCTTGCATTTGCCAATACTGGTATAACTACGTTGTTACCTTGTGTCCAATCCGTATAGGTCTTTAACTGATTCCAGTTAGTGGTTGAGGCCACGATGAGGTTATTGAAGAGCACGTTTCCAAGGGCCGTATTTATATTCTCCTTGACAGCGGCAGTAGTAGCATTTACAATGGTGTTATTGATAACATATACTCCTCCAAGATATCCAATAGGAACAATATCAGAGGCGAGGGGAGTAGGTCGTGTATTGATGTTGATCGCTTCAGCCCCGGGGTTCACAATAACGTTGTTGAACACATAGTTCAAACCAATTCCCTGAATAACAAGACAAGGACCAAACCCGCCCTTTATAAAATTATTATATAGTTTACCGGTGGTACCTATACCCATCTGTATACCACCGTTCTGAGACGGGTTGTTCGCAGATCCGTAATTATATACTTTGTTATTATAGATCTCAACATCCGCCACCGCGGCTCCTACCTGAATGGATTCCCATCCTGAATTCATCACCAGGTTATCGTGGATTTTTACACCGCGTACTTCGTGTGGATATTGTGTGCTGCCGCAATAGATAGTTGTTCCGGTATAAAAGCTATTACCGATATAAAAGCCCTCGCCCCCTATATCATGGATATAGTTATGGTGAAGGTGAATGTTCCGCATGGTAAAGTTAGGACGCTCTGGAGCTTTGTCAGCACAGTTACTGCTTGGATCGGTCTTCGCCATGATCCCTGCAAAACCGGTTTTAGTGATCTCTATGTGATCAATCTCTATATCCGAACTCAGGGACGTTGCTACGATGCCCTGGGTACCACTTTTTGTTTCAATGATCTTGATACCATACTCAACACCTGCATCGCCTGTTCCGGTTATGCGGAAATATCTGGAACTGTTTATGAGTATACCATTGCCAGCATTGGGGCCACCAATAAGCGCCTGACCACCACAGTTTTTTATAGTAACATAATTGGTAGCCGAGCCTACTATATTTTGAAAAATGATACGCTCGCGCGCACCAGCCTGAATACAAATTACATCACCCGGTTTTACACCTTGGGCTGTACCGTTAAAGGTTGTACTTCCCGAACCAGCAGGTATCGTAAATGTACATCCGCATTGAGCGTTGGCACGGAAATTTAGTGTTGTTATAAAGAGAAAGAGGAAGAGCGCTTTAGTAAAAAAAAACGACTCTGAAGGAACAGGTATTCTCTTCATACAGGAAGGGGTTTTTAAGGATAGTAACTAATTGATAATATACTAGTTAATCAACAATAACGTCAGATTATTCAATTATACCGCAATTTGTTCCACAAGTTGCGGTTTTAGTCTTTTGATTACTTTAGCGGGTACACCAGCAGCAACACAATATGGGGGAACATCTTTTGTTACCACTGCACCGGCAGCGATAACAGACCCTTCTCCAATGGTTACTCCCTTCAAAATAGTGGCGCGTGAAGCAACCCACACATGATCTTCTATTACTATATTTCCCTTCTTGCCTTCTGCTGTGTGATCCTGAAGATCATGAAAGTCACTGTCCAATATTAAAGTATAGGGCGCGATTCTTACAAATTTACCAATCACCACGTTTCCTGAAACGGCTATATGTGTACCGTTTATACGACTCCCTTCACCAATCCGAAGCGTTCCTGTTCCCTTCACAAGAAGTTTGGTGCGCTCGAATACAGACCAGATTGCTACTCTGTCCTCAATGATGATAGTACCATTTGCGTTGATCAGCGGCTTTCCAAGTACGGTTACATATTTGCCAACCTTCACACAATTCCGTAAGTATATTTTGGCCGAAAGAAGTCGTAAAAATATAGACACCATCCTGCCAATGGTTAACATAAAAACGCCAAAGCCCGAAGACCTTGGATTCTCTTTTTTGATTTCTTGATACTTTTTTTTGATCTCGTTCATCATAACCTCAATGGTTCAAATGCCAGGAAATCCCCTGAATATAGCTTTTTAGATTTGGAAAGTCCATACGCAACAGAAACTTCACAATGTCTTTCGGCACGGAAAGTATAAAAAAGAACAGCATCGATGAAAGCTGAGTGACACCCTTTGTGTTCCGTTTTAAATATAGGATTCGGTTCCTGGTCAGGTAATACGTTTTGAGCGGATTGTTTTTACCGACAGATATAGATTCTTTGTGATATACTTTAGACGTTCCGACGTAGAACACTTTATACCCAGCGCGTTTTACCTGCTCGGTCCAGTCGTGCTCTTCATAGTATAGAAAGTATACTTCCGGAAGAAGTCCTACTTTTTGCAATACATCTTTCGAAGTCAAAAGGCAGGCGCCATGTCCCAATTCAGTTTCCTGTATAGTATTGTATTGATTTGTATCGGTCTCCAGATACCCGAGTTTCTTGCCTCTACCGGTATACGGATTGATTTTTATGGCACCCGCATATTGGATAAGCTCCTGACGGTCGTAATATACTATCCTTGGTGAAGCTACTCCTGCCTGCGGTTGTTGCTGTAATGTTTCAACGAGCGGCTCCAGAAAGCCAGGCGTTACTTCAACATCATTGTTCACTAATAAAAGATATTCACCCTTGGCTTCTTTCAAGCCAACATTATTGCCGCCTGCAAAGCCAAGATTTTTACCGGTTACAATCAAGTTGATTTCAGGAAATTCTGCTTTGAGTGATTGCACAGATGTATCACGTGAACCATTGTCCACCACAATAACTTCTATAGCTGGATAGGTGATGTTACGAAGCGATACAAGCAGATCGCGTGTTACTGAAGTTTGATTGAAATTTATAGTGACTACAGAAACAAGAGGGTAGGAAGTCGCCTTCATAAAAATTACTCAGAAGTTGCTCCGTGTGGAGTATGAATGAATTTCTTATTGGCATTTTTTAATTTGAACAGCAATAAGAACATACGAACAAATATACCCGGAAGATCAAGAAGTGCCTTCAGCATTTTCCTTGAATAGAATTCACCCGGTATAGATATCAATACAGCGATTGTATTTACCGTGAACAATACTACCCACGGTGTTGCACCCCATGCCAAATAATTATGTACCAACACGGCTATCGCTGTGAGCACTGTAAGCAGTCCCAGGTTAATGAGTCGCGGGAGTTGTATGTTTCTGAGAATGGCACTATTGAAGAATGTAAAATTGCCCTTGAAGAATGCGAGCATGCCCGATTTAAAATACTTGCGCAAGTAAAAATACTGACTGGAAATCCAGCGCTTGCGCTGATTTTGAAAAGCACTTGCCTGTGATATTTTTTCATCATAGACAACAGCATCTTTATAGTAATATACTTTGATGCCTTCCTGTAACAACTGAAGTTCAAGTTCGCGATCGAAACCTCCAATGGATGTCATCTTGCTTAACTTCTCTTTCAATAAAGCGAAATCAAAAACAACTCCAGAACCACTGATAGATGAAGATAGTCCTGCAGCAGTGTGGCCCTGACGGTATACATGATTGTTGATGGCTTCACTTACGCCATCGAGGAAAGCAAGATTTGTATTTTGATTCTTTGGTTTTCTTTGACCCTGAACAGCTTTGAATCCATACCCTGCAAGCAATGCATTTTGCCGTTGCAGGAAGTCAGGTTCCATAATGTTATCAGCATCGAGTATAACTGCGTAGTCATATTTATCGTTAGGCAATTGACCAAGCGCCATGTTTAATGACTTCACTTTTGTGCTGCTCTCGAATTGCACTTCTATAACTTTAATAGGAAGCGTTTGTAAGAAAGCTATAGTAGATGGCTGCAGAGAATCTGCAATGATCACTACATCATAATGGTCATGTGCATAACTCTGATTCAATGCTTTTTGTGCTACATCTATAATGACAGCATCTTCTTTATAGGAGGGAATTAATACACAAAATTTCAGATTCCGTTGTGTGGGTAGTAGTGGCAATGCTTTGTAAAACACTCCGGCAAATGCGAAGAAAGCAGTATATACTACTACATAAACAAAGTACAATAGAATAATGAGTTCAAGGATGAACATGTATCAACGCGCTGTTATAATGAGGGATAAGGATTAACTAAACTTGTTCTTTCTGTAGCAATGCAGGAATGGTGCTGAACAATATTTTCATATCCAGCCAGAAAGAGTTCTTCATGGCATACTCCATATCAAGAGCTATACGTTCTTCAGGAGACATTTCCTGTTTGCCACGTTTGGTTACTTGCCACAAACCAGTTATACCGGCAGGAGCGAGGAAGCGCCATGCGATCTGGTCTTTTGTCAGCTTCTCAGCTTCATATAGTGGTAAAGGTCTGTTGCCCACCAAAGACATATCACCTTTCAGCACGTTGAAGAGCTGAGGTATTTCGTCAAGACTGGTGTTGCGTATAAAATGTCCAACACGCGTTACCCGTGGATCATTCTTTAATTTGAAGAATACATTATCAGTAGCGTTATCAGCATTCTCTGCATACTGGTTAAGGTGTTGCAGTTTCTGAAGATCCTTATCTGCTCCGGAGCGCATAGATCTGAATTTATAGAAATCAAAGATCTTATAACCTGCACCGGCACGTTTCGAAATATAGAATACAGATCCTTTTGACTCGAACTTGATCATCACTGCAATCACCAGCAAGAGCGGAGAGAGACAAAGAAGAGCTGTCAATGAAACGAAAATATCAAAAGCTCTCTTCAACGTCCATAGTTTTATAGTAGGCACTTCTTCATGTGCGCGAACCATAGCGTATGGCTTATTACCACGTTGTATTTTATATAACTTAAGCTTCTTGATGAACTCGACACGTTTGAAGAATGCTGTAGTGATAGCGCCGTAGTGATACTCATCTACGCCAGATCGCAATGCGAGATCTTTAGCAGCCTGATCAAATTTAGGAGTATAGAATATATAGGGTATAGCTTTTTGTGAGGCAAGTACTTTCAAATGATCTACTTCAGAGGTTACACTCGCAGGGTTGATCAGAATAGCATCAAACCCGGCTGTGTCCGATTTGAGGTCTGCTATAGTCTTGCTTAATGTAGCATTGATAAAATGTACTTTTTCCTGAGCATAGTCATTTTCCACTGATGAATCAGTGAAGCCAATCCTGACAATGTTTTGAGTAAATGATGGTGTATGGGTTTGGGCTTCAAACACAACAGACATAGGGGACTCATTTACATTTAAATTCACGGCAACATCCATGGTTAATTAACTGTTACATTTTGTCTCTGAAATAATAACGCACGATCCACTTCAGCCAAAAAAGACTGAGGCTCAAAAGGCTTTACTAAATAAGTAAAGGCCCCTAAATCAAGACACTGCTTGCGCTTGCTGGCATCTTCATATCCCGAAAGGATAATGACAGGTATATTTTTGAATAAACCACTCGTACTTAAATTTTCTAACAGTTCAATGCCATCCAGAGACGGCATCTTCAAATCAGAAATGATGAGGTCTGGCAAGTTTCCATCGGAGAGCCATGACCATGCTTCCATACCATTGTTCATGATAACTACTTCATGTTTCTTTTGAAGTATTTTTTCTAAAAGCCAGCATAAAGGAACATCGTCCTCAATAACCAATACCCGTTTCATGGTATATAAATTTTTAAACCAATAAAAAAAGATGTGCTGCTCTAAAGATCTGATTGTAGTAGGCGGGACCTTTAAAGACAACTATTAGACATACCAAAGCTAAATAAAATAATTGATACAGATGTAACCTTTATTCGTAAAATAAATTAAAAGATTGTGTCAATACCCTATAAATAAGGGTAATACGGCAAAAAATGCGTTAATATCCAAACTCGATGATTAATTGGGGGAAGTAATATGTGATGTAACGTTTACACTTGTTTTGTAAGCATTTCAATCGTTTTTCTACGGTTAATTTTATGGGTATCAGTATAAATGAATTTCGTAATCGTGAATATTTCCTTCGGACTTTCGTAAGCAGAAAACGATTGTTTAAATTCTTCAAAGATTTTTGATTTATTTTTCTCATCCAACGGTCTGTCATCTTCTAAAACGAGCACTATTTTTTCTCCTAATTTATAATCGGGGATTGATCCTATAAAAAATGACCTTAAAATTCCACATCTATATAGCACATTGCTCACTTTTGTTTCAAGATGCTCAGGGATAATCTTAACACCACCACTGTTGATGACGTTATCCCAACGTCCAAGCCATATAAAATGCATAGCATCCTGCAGGTCGACTAAGTCATTTGTAGTGATCTTTTCTTCAAGGTGAGGCGCTTCAATGGTAAGACATCCTCTGGCGTCTACCCCTAGGGTTACTCCGGGAAGTGCTTTAAATGCAGGAGAAGCTATAGCACCATTCAATGCCTGCAATGCTATATGTGATATGGTTTCAGTCATTCCATACGTAGCGTAAAACTGACACGTATAGTCTTGTAGTGTCTCTATCGTTTCAGCATTCAAAGGCGCTCCGCCAATAATGGCGCAACGGATTGTATTCAGCACACGGGCTTGTTCAGAAGACAAGATGGTATAAAGCTGATAAGGCACAAAGGCTGTAAAATCAATAGACACATCGGATGGTCTATACGCCAGCGGGTTGGCAGAAGGATCGGTCACTACCATACGCATACCCGTAGTGAAACAACGCACCAGCATCATTCGGCCTGCTATATATTGGCTATTCAGACATACCAGTGCTGTGTCCCCGGCCTTTAACGCAAGTGCCTGCTCGGTCATCCGGGCACTGGCTATCATTTGATCGCGTGTAACAATCAGCTTCTTGGGAGTTCCTGTAGAACCACTGGTTTGAATTTCGAAAACGTCCTTGTCTCCAAGCCAGTCTTTAATGAAGTCGAATGTATTCTGTTCGAATTCATTTTCAGCGGAAGCTTTGTCTGCTATAATATCCTGTAGGTATACATTCCGGCCATTGATCCAGACGGATAAAAACGGATAGCTCATGGTTTTCTATTTCTTCTTCGTACAGCAAGCTCTTTATAACCATACGTGGCATCGGTCTCGCGTTCGAACACAACATCATTCAATTCGGCAACGGCTAATTCAACGGTAGTATAGATGAGGTTGTCATCGAGTAGATGGCCGCCTGTGGTCTGGCCAGTACTGTCTGAAACCGCCAGGTGGAGGTGCGCAGCATCCTGAGTGAATGTTCCTGTTAAGGATACAATTTCAAAATGTCCTTTATGTAATGTGCCATTCTCCTGGTTGGCAAAGCGAAGACTATATTGTTCAAGACTACCAACGCACGTGACGATGATGCCCGCCTTTATATGATGTTGCTTCGCCCAGGCCATGATGGATTTCTTCAGATCTTCATGTGGCTTGAGCCGGAACACATATATAGTTGATGAAGATTCCATTTTATCCTGTGCCTTTACGTTGCCGCAGAGAACAAGCTGCAACAATACTACAAACAACATTACTCTGTGCGCCATAACTACAGGTGCTGCAGATCTTTCTTGAACCGGTCGATGATAAACGCTTCAATCTCGTGCGTTCCGCTACATGCCTGGGCTACACGCTCAACCACACGAATAGCGGTTGACCGGAGATCGCCCGTGAGGTGTTCCTTATGTTTCCGAAGATCATGTATAGCCTGGTTATAGGCCGTTTCAATAGAAGGCTGAATAACTTCATCCAACAAATCGAACCGGCTTTGGGCTGCCCATGAATCATAGCTTAATTCATCTACTATAATTTTATTAAAGGCAATACGTTCTTCCGCGCTAAGGCCTTTGTCGGCTTTCGCGATCACGTATGCCATCTCTGCTATACTGCGTAAGATTTCAAGCTTCTCTATTTGCATGTAAGTATATAGATATATATAGACGACTATGGAAATTTAGGATACTTTGACCAGTCCGGATCACGTTTCTCCAGGAAGGCATTCTTACCTTCTTTTGCCTCTTCGCTAAGATAATATAGAAGTGTCGCATTACCAGCAAGTTCCTGTATACCGGCTTGTCCATCGAGCTCCGCGTTGAAAGAACTTTTCAGCAGGCGAATCGCCAGCGGACTTTTTGTAATGATCTTCTGTGCCCACTCAACATAAGTCTCTTCCAGTAATTCGAGCGGTACTACTTTATTTACCAGTCCCATGTCCAGAGCATCTTTGGCATCGTATTGATCACACAGGAACCAGATCTCACGCGCTTTCTTCTGGCCAACGACTCGTGCCAGGTAAGATGCACCAAAGCCACCATCAAAGCTACCAACCTTCGGACCTGTCTGACCGAAACGGGCATTCTCTGCTGCGATTGTAAGATCGCATACCACGTGCAATACATGTCCGCCACCAATGGCCCAGCCTGCTACAGCAGCGATTACTGGCTTCGGTATAGAGCGGATCATCTTCTGCAGATCCAGAACGTTTAGCCGTGGCGTTGTATCTTCTCCTACATATCCTCCATGACCGCGCACGCTTTGGTCTCCACCACTGCAAAATGCCTTTCCGCCTTCACCTGTTAAAATGATAACGCGTACATCTGCATCTTCACGGCAAATGTGCATGGCATCAATCATCTCCTGCACCGTTAAAGGTGTAAAAGCATTGTGTACATGCGGACGATTTATACTAATACGTGCAATGCCTTCAAATTTATGGAACAGTATGTCCTTATACTCTTTAACAGGTTGCCAGGGATATTTAAAGCTCATAACTCTTTTTTATTTTCTCTTTCAGATTATCAAATATGATTTTATTAATCAGTGTATCCGTTTCCAGTTCAAGAATTTTAGTCTTGCCATCAAAATCAAAAAAGTCCTTCACCAGGTTTTTGATTTTGCGTTTATTGTCAAGTTTCAAATGATCGAACCCGAACTCTTCACATAGTTTTTTCGCTGACAGTTTTTGTCTGGTGATAAAGTATTCATCAGCTTCCGGCAGGGATCCCGGGCCATCAATCATTTTGAAGATCACGCCTCCATGATTGTTTAGCAGCACCACGCGCAAGTTAGGTAAAGTATAGTTATGCCAGAAAGCATTGCGATCATAAAAGAAAGCGAGGTCACCTGTGATGAGAACGTTCGGCCGGTCATTGGACAATGAATGTCCTATGGCTGTACTCGTACAACCATCTATACCACTGGTGCCACGGTTTGAATATACCTGGATTCCTTTTTGATGCGCCATCAACCCGATGGAATTCGCATAGCGTACACTCATGCTGTTGGCAAGATGCAGATTGCAATTCCCGGGGAGATTCTGAATGATGGTATGTACCAGTTCAAGCTCGGCAAATTCATCCTGCGGGAAAAAATCTTCCAGCGTACGCACGGCTCTGCGTTCTTCAACTTCCCAAAATTTATTGAAGTTGTTCTGCTTCTGGTTCTCGAATGATTCTGTGTTTGGAAGCGAGCTTAAGAATTGAAAAAAGTTTGCAGGACTCGCGTTGAATACATTG
Source organism: uncultured Bacteroides sp. (assembly GCA_902168185.1). Classification (GTDB taxonomy): domain Bacteria; phylum Bacteroidota; class Bacteroidia; order Cytophagales; family Cyclobacteriaceae; genus Ohtaekwangia. The sequence continues at coordinate 15,838 of CABHOV010000040.1, read as the reverse complement.
GTTATACTTTGAAATGTATCGGCTACGACTCCGGCGGGTTGTATATGCCAGTGTACTTTCGGAGAATATTTCCGAAGGAACAATTTTAGATTTTTTGAAATGATAGACTTTCCGAATGTGATCAGCAGATCGGGACGCAATGTTTTCTTTACATCATTGGAAGCCTGGCCGAGAAATGTATCCGCATGCCTCACCAGTTTTTCAACACCGTGAAGATTTGAAATGACATCGCCTGCTATAGGTATATTATGCTGTGCGAAGAAAGAGGACAGTGCTTGATTCAACTCTGGATCATCTTCGTGCTGGCCTGCAACGATCAATGTGTTATGAAACGTTCGCCACTCGGACGTGAGCTTTTTCTTTTGCTCTTCCGACAGTGTGAAAGGAGAAGTATATTCATCCATAACACGTACGGTTGTACTGAACGTGATGGCATCTTCTTTCGAAGGATATAGCGGCTCGCGAAACGGAGCATTAATATGTACCGGACCTTTTGGTTCCTGAAAAGAAAGATTGATCGCTTCGTTTACAATCCGGTTGATCGCCCACTGACTATCGGCATGTTCATATTCTTGCGGAAGCTGGAAAAACTTTTTGACATGCTTGCCAAAAATTTCAGTCTGATGAATCGTTTGTCCATCATGTTGTGCGATCCATTCTGCAGGTCTATCAGCCGTAAGTATAATGAGCGGTGTCTCACTGAACCAGGCTTCGGCAACAGCAGGAGCGAGGTTATAGGCAGCAGAGCCCGATGTACATACCACAACAGCAGGAGCTTTTTTTTGCTGCGCTATACCGAGGGCAACAAAACCAGCACTGCGTTCATCACTGAACGTGCGTGTAGTAATATCAGGATGTCTGACAAATGCTAATGTTAAAGGAGCGCACCGCGAGCCAGGGCAAAGTATAGCCTGTGTTAAACCTTTTCGGGAACAGAGCTCAGCGATGTCATAAATAGGTTGAAAACGGGCCATTGAATTATTCGTGTGCGAATATGGGGAGGGAGCGTGAATATTCAAATATCACTTTGATGCCGGTATTATGATTTACGCATAATCCCATTACAGGCAGGAGGTTAACGTTTTAAATTACTAACTATTCCCCAGCTTTTTTACGCAAAAGGTTTTTAAGGGCCGGTTCAATGGCAAGGGCATGCGCTCCCCCGAAGGTTATAAAGATTCGGTTGTATTGATCGAGTGCCGCATTTATTTTCTGAAGCAACACTTCATCCCGCACGACTTTTGAAGTTCTGCCAACAGCACAGAACTTGCAATTGTCATTCAGAAAATCGAATTGTTCGATGTCGGCTGTTTCCAAGTTGAACTCACTTTTCATGTACTTCTTGCATAGCACCTTAAAATAATCGAATGATTTCTCTTCTTCGGTTAGCGGAAACTTGTGCTTGGCCAGATAGGCATTTGTGAAATCAGCGTATGCTTTTTCAATAGGTTTATCGCTATCCATACCATACTTGTATGGAATGATGAAACGTTCGAAGCTATAGTATAGCAAGAGCTCATCTTTAGGGTAACGCTTGAGCATGGCTTCGAATTCTTCTTCTTCTGTAAAGTCGCCATTCAACATTTTGATGCCGGACTGATCGCAGTAATATTTAAGTAAAGCAGTCTCGCCACCTTTCACTATAGCTTCGTTCCTTGAAGCATAATGAACGCTTTCCTGTATACTGCCGCCTTCATTAAAAGCGACTTCCGGGTTAAGATGTTTAAAGTATACATCGATAAGATCAAACTCTTTGGCTGTGGTATCCCGCGAATGCGGACATCCGACCAGCACTACCTGTTGGCCTTTGCTGTTTTTAAGATCCAATACCGTATGGCCGCCGAGTTCATTTATCATAGAGGCTACCGTAAGGTAATCGACCATTTCATGGGTATCGCCCGAAGATATAGCGGGTTTGTTTTCCTGACAATTGCTGAATAAACAGCAAAGTATAAAAAGCAGGGTTGCGGATCTCATGGATTCTTAACGTTAGAGTATTTTAGAAAGTAAACTATCTAAATATTCCAGCATTTGAAAATCTGATCTAGTAACGGGCATCGATCCCGAAGACATCTTTGAAATAAGTGTCCAGTGATTTTGTTTTGGTCTTTGGAAAGGTTGGCTCTTCAGCAGCCACCCAAAAATCTTCGCTCTCGCCAGCTTTCGTGATTATATAGGTGGTGTTATTGGTATAAGCCCGCACAGACTTAGCGCCTTCCTCAAAGTGATTGATCGTTTCTTCTAAAAGGTTCAGTGATTCTGCCATAGTTTGACAAAGGTATTGAAATAAAACTAATCATATTTTATAGGTATAAATTTCCTCTTAAGGGGGAATTTACAAAAAACAAAGCAGAGGTGTAGAAGTTGTTACCCTAAAAAGATAATTAAAAGACAGACAAACGGTTCTTCCGTGCTTCTTATTACCGGCATGTATATTTTAAATGATAGCATACTACCTAATGATACACTCTTATGAAACTACTTCAACGTTCGCTTTTAATATTCGTAGGTGGAATATTATTAGTTATTGCAGCATGGAGTGGATTTCAGGTATATCATCTCTCTAATGAAAGGGCAGAGATTAAAAAAGATTATAGCGTTCTGAACAACATAACCTATGGGCTATTGTCTGTTAATGCCTGGCGCGATCACCTCGTCAGAGTTGTAACACATCGCATCGATGACTTTGAATTTACAAAGGAACAAGAAACTATCGTAAAAGAACAACTATCGCAAGTACTTCATGCCGTCATTAATAAAGCCGATAGCATGGTTGATAGAAAGCAAAAAACAGTTCGCGGTAAACTCAGAAGGTTCGCAGTAAAGACACTGGTGGATGAAGAAAAGATCCATGCGAGAGTACCCGAGCTTGCTGCTACCATTGTCAATGAAATCAAGAAACCCAAAAATAGAGAGAAGCTTAAATTCCTGGCGCAAAGTAAACTGAAGGATTTTGGTTCGGTCACGTACGACAGTGCCAATGATGTGAACCGCGTGAAGGCTATATTAAACAAATACGGTACAGCAGATGTAGCGGACTTCAACCGTGTAAGCGAAAATGCACTTCTGTCTTTGCAGGAGAAAGCATACTTTTTTGCCTATATAATTCTGGGTATAATGATCGTATTTCTGATTATGTGGTGGGCACTCAAAAATCAGGTAGCGTTGCATACTCCATTGTTTATAATATCGATTTTATTGGCCTTGATTGTCTTGTTTGTAGGGCTGACATCGCCGATGATCGAGATTGACGCGCGTATTAAAGAGATGAGCTTTTTGTTGATTGGTGAACGGATTTCGTTTAGTGACCAGGTGATCTTCTTCCAAAGTAAAAGCATTGTTGATGTCGTTCGCGTATTGCTGGAGACCGGCCAATTCGATTCTGCTTTTGTGGGTGTACTGATTTTGATTTTCAGTATCGTTTTCCCAATCGGAAAATTACTGGCTACCAAACTGTATTTATTAGGCAGTGAAAAATGGCGCAATAGTAAAGTGATTCAGTTCTTTGCTTTTAAATCAGGTAAATGGAGCATGGCCGATGTAAATGTTGTAGCAATCTTTATGGCATATATAGGTTTCAAGGGTATACTCGATAGCCAGCTTTCGAATCTGAATATGAAGACGGAATCATTGGCAAGTATATCCACCAACGAAACATCATTACAGCCCGGGTTCATACTCTTTGTAGCATTCGTATTGTTCGGCTTAATTCTGTCTGTGATACTTCAACGTATTACCATCCACGTTGCTGAAAAGCAAAAGCACGTTGTTGTGGACAAGCATGTAAATCATGCCATAGCATGATTTGTTTTTGTGCTTGATTTTAGATCCTGCTTCTTTATATACTTCTCTGATATACCTGCGAAATCGTACAGGTCTCCGCAGCCGCAGTATCTCCGTTAAGATGAACATCGCTTGCTTGTAAGCATATAGGGTAATCTTTCAGTCTCCTTTAATCTTTTTTATTAACCAGTTAAACAAGATAATCGCAGGATCGCTCATAAAAGGGAGACGATGGTTGATGAAATGATTTACATTTATAGTGATACCTAACCCTTACACGATGAGATTTTATCTGCTCCGTATATTTACTCTTAGTATTGCTATAACCGGGATGTTCTGGTCTTGTGAACCCAAGCGAAGCGAAAGTAACGCACCCACTGCAGAACACGCATACCTCGAAGAAATTACCATCCGGCAATTGCAGGAAGGCTTTCGCACAAATAAGTATACTATAACGGGTGTCGTGAAAGATTATCTCGCACGCATTGACGCCATCGATAAAAATGGTCCGAAGATCAACGCTGTCATTTGTATCAACCCGGATGCTTTACAGATTGCTGAAACACTTGAGAAAGAATGGAAGGAGGGCAAGATCCGCGGGCCACTTCACGGTATACCTATAATTCTCAAAGATAATATAGATACTCATGACAAGATGCCCACTACAGCCGGAGCCGTTGTACTCCGTAATTCATTTACGTCCAAAGACAGTTGGGTTGCCCGTAAGTTAAGAGATGCAGGTGCCATTATTATCGCGAAAGCAAACCTGAGTGAGTGGGCAAACTTCCGTGCGGACATGTCTTCCAGTGGATGGAGTGGAGTGGGAGGTCAGACGAAGAACCCCTATATATTAGACCGGAATCCGTGTGGATCAAGTTCAGGATCGGGTGCTGCCGTAGCTGCGAGTTTATGTGCGCTGGCCATTGGTACAGAAACCAATGGCTCCATTGTTTGTCCTGCGAATAACAATGGTATAGTAGGGTTGAAACCCACCGTTGGTTTGATCAGCCGGTCGGGAATTATACCGATCTCTTTTACACAAGATACACCCGGCCCGATGGGACGCACGGTAGAAGATGTAGCAATTGCCCTGGGTATATTAGCAGGTATAGATTCATCGGATAGCAAGACGCTGAACCCGGATGCTATAGTTCACAAGGACTATACTTCGTTCTTGAAAAAGGATGGATTAAAAGGAAAGCGTATCGGTTTATTGAAAGATGTTTCCGGATATCATGCGAAGGTAGATACATTAATGAAACAGACCGTTGCGTATTTAAAAAGTCAGGGAGCAGAAGTAATAGAGATTGAAGAGTCTACCGGTAAAGGTGCAGGTGGCCCTTCTTTCCAGGTGCTGCTATATGAATTTAAAGATGGGCTTACCAAATATTTTGCAAGTATACCCAACGCACCGGTTAAAGATCTTCAGCAGTTGATCGCGTTCAATAAAAAAGATTCTGTTGAGCTGCGTTACTTCGACCAGAAGTTATTGGAAATGGCGCACGCGAAAGGAGACCTTGAAAGTAAGGAATACAAAGAAGCGTTGGCCGCGATGCACAAAGCTACACGCGAAGAGGGTATCGATAAACTGATTGCGCTGTATAAACTGGATGCGCTCATGGCACCGACAGGTTCGCCAGCATGGAAGACCGACCTGATCAATGGCGATCATTTTATGGGAGGAAGTTCATCGCTTGCCGCGATTGCAGGGTATCCGGCTATTGCAGTGCCTATGGGCTTTATTGACGAATTGCCCGTAGACGTGTCGTTTTTTGGGAAAGCATGGAGCGAACCATTGCTGCTCGAAATCGCTTTCGCCTATGAGCAAGGCACAAAACACAGGCGTGCACCGCGTTATATTCCAGGTAACTGAATGTTAACAGGTGTGGCAGTAGTCGAATCAATTTTTATAAGTACATTTAGACTCACCTTGCAGGTACTTAAATCGTTTTTGTATGATCGGCTTCTATACTCCACTCTTGATTCTCCAGGCATTCTGTTTATATCACGCCTATAAAAATAATGTTGAACAACGCTGGTATTGGTTCATTATAATTTTACCGGGTTTGGGCTGTCTAATTTATATGTACCATAATTTTTATAACCGGAACAATATCAACACTATTGCCGAGGGAGTAAAAGAAGTTGTAAACAGTAACTATAAGATTGAGCAGTTAGAGAAGGCGTTACAGTTCAGCGATAATATAACGAACAAAACAAATCTTGCAGATGCATACGTAGGCAATAACAGATATACCGATGCAATAGTATTGTATAAAGAATGCCTTACGGGATTTATGTCGGATGACCCCGCATTGCGTATCAAGCTTTTACATGCGAGTTATCTGAATAAAGATTACAATGCAGTAATTCAATATGGTGAAGCACTTGAATCTGAAAAACGTTTTGTAGAGGCGGAAGAAAAAGCAGGCTATGCGTGGTCACAGTATCACACAGGGAACATAGCGAAAGCGGAAAGTCTTTTTGAAAGTATGGATAAGTCTTTTAAAAACTACAAGCAGCGTGCAGAGTTTTGCAAATTCCTGATCGCCATCAATAAACCAGATGTACTCAAAGTTAAACTGGCAGAACTGAATGAAGAGCTTGAACACATGAAAGGACCTGAACGTAAATTCTTCAGACAGGATATTAAAGAAATAAGAGAGCTTCATGCAAGCTATATCCGTAACTAGTTCGTATACAACACATCATTCATAAAACAAAACCGGAATAGCATTCCGGTTTTTTTGTTTCTCGTGCAACTATATACATGCTTCTTTAGTTTGTATCTTACTGCTCGATTCAGAATGCTATGATTAGAATTCTATTTTTAACGATTGGTATATTTTGTGTCATCTTTACAAACGCACAACCTCGTAAGCGTGCACGCGACTATGGCGTAAAGATTGGTGTGTTACCTACCGGTACATACAATGCGATCACAGATGTCAAAGGTGTTCAGGTTGGACACACCACCATTCACCGCGATAATACCCATACGGGTGTCACGGCTATTCTTCCACACGATGGCAATATCTTCCAGCAGAAAGTACCAGCTGCAGTATATATAGGGAACGGATTCGGTAAGCTTACAGGCACGACACAAGTGATGGAGCTCGGCAACCTGGAGACTCCGATTGTACTTACAAATACATTAAATGTATCTACTGCGATGGACGCGGTGATCGACTATACTTTGCAACAACCCGGTAACGAAAAGGTACAATCAGTAAATGCAGTTGTAGGAGAAACGAATGATGGCGGATTGAGCGACATCCGCGCACGCGCAGTTACCAAGACTGATGTATTGCAGGCAATAAAGCAAGCAGGCACCGGTACTGTGGCCGAAGGAAATATAGGAGCGGGTTCAGGTACCGTGTGTTTCGGATTTAAAGGTGGTATTGGTACCGCATCGCGGAAACTTCCGCAGGCATCGGGTAGTTATACCGTTGGTGTACTGGTGCAATCTAATTTTGGCGGTGTGTTGCAAATCGATGGTGTGCCGGTAGGCGAGGAGCTTAAACAATTTTACCTGAGCGATCAGTTAAAAGATTCTGGCGATGGATCGTGCATGATCATCGTTGCAACGGATGCCCCACTGGACGCTCGTAATCTGGAGCGTCTTGCCAAACGTGCATTCATGGGACTGGCCCGCACAGGAGGTATAGCTTCCAACGGTAGTGGTGATTACGTGATTGCTTTCTCTACCACGGAGTCGCTTCGTATACCCCATACTTCATCAGGAAAAACACACACCACAACACTGTTGCTAAATGATGAAATGTCTCCGTTATTTATGGCCGCGATTGAAGCTACCGAAGAAGCCATTATCAATTCCTTGTTCAAGGCAGAAACCTTGCAGGGAAAGGAGCAGCGCACAGTAAAAGCATTACCCATTGAGGACGTACTTGAAATTCTAAAAAAACACAATGCCATCAAATAGTAAGTTTGCCTATATACATCATGAAATCGTGCCCGTTGAAAATGCATTTCTGCATGTGCGCGATCTCTCCATTCAACGAGGGTATGGTATTTTTGATTTCTTCAAGATCCATGATGGACATCCTTACTTCCTGGATGATTACCTCGACCGGTTTTACAACTCTGCGGCTACCATGCACTTGGCAGTTCCGCATACGCGCGAAGAACTCAAGTCGGTGATCTATACTTTGATTGAAAAAAATGATATAGCAGAGTCAGGTATAAAGATGATTCTTACGGGTGGCTATTCAGATGATGGCTATCAACCTGGTGAACCGAACCTGATCATCACACAGCATTCACTTACACTACCAAGTGAGGATCAAATCAAAAATGGTGTCAAAATCATTACCCATGAGTATGGGAGGGATCTGGCATCCGCCAAAACGATCAATTACTCCATTGGTATCTGGCTTATCAACAAGGTAAAGGAAAGTAAAGCAATGGACGTGCTATACCATCAGCATGGTATAGTTTCAGAATTTCCGCGCTGTAATCTTTTTATCGTACGAAAAGACAATACTGTAGTGACACCGGCACATCATGTGTTGCACGGCATCACCCGTAAAAATATACTGAAGCTTGCCGCGAAAAGATATAGGGCTGAAGAAGCCATTGTTACCCTCGATGATATCTGTCAGGCAAAAGAAGCTTTCCTCACGAGTACAACCAAACGGATTGTTCCGATTGTACAGATAAATGAAACACAAATTGGAAATGGAAAACCCGGCGAAGTAAGTCTCTCACTATTGAAGGATCTTATCGCGTTGGAAGATGCTGACTATAAAGCAAAAGTTTTCTGAGTATGTGGATTCGGTATACCTGGCCAGCATTGCTGTGGTCGTTTATAATTCTGGTGGTAACATTGATTCCGGGAAAGACCCTTCCAAAAGTAGGTTTCTTTCAAATCGATAAAGTTGTTCACTTTTTTATTTTTGGTACACTGATGTTGCTGTCGTCTTATGCTTTGAAGAAGACCTGCGATTATACCGGGCGTCCCGCCAAGGTGCTTTTGATCACGACACTGTATAGTATAGCCTTTGGTATCATGATCGAATTCTTACAACAGTTTGTTCCTGGACGCGGTCCTTCTATAGCAGACGTTGTTGCCAATATTATAGGGGTAGGGCTGGGCTACCTGGCGTTTCGTTTTTTTGAGAAGAGAAATTGGGTATAATAATTAAGCGCTGCAATACATAGTGACCAACCTTATACCATCTGATAGATGTTTCAACAAAGTATAGAACTATAACCCTTGGAAAAAATGAAAAAGACTCTCAACACACGCATCGTATTCCTGGCAATTGTGAGTATAGCGTTCGCGTTTCCCATACACGCACAGGTTGGTGTGGGAGCGAAGGCTCCTAAAAAGGCAGAGGTATTTTTTGACGGTACACGAAAAATGCTGGATGAGAAGTGGACGTATTGGAAAGGCCCGCGGCTGGCGGCTTCATTGCCTATAAAATGGACCATCGTGAAGGATCCCGTTGATAAAGGCACGGTACTGAATGGTAACGACCCTACTGCTGCCGGTGGTAAATACGGCACAGCAGATATAGTTACGAAAAAAGACTTTCGTGATTTCAGACTTCACATTGAATTTCTAATTGTAAAGCCAGGTGGCAACAGCGGTGTGTATTTGCAAAACCGCTATGAGATCCAGGTATTGGATGGTGACTCCACCAGCCATGGTATGGCAGCAGTGATTAATGAAACCGAATCACCATACGATGCATACAACGGTCTGGGCAAATGGAATGCGTATGATATAGTATTCCGTGCAGCACGATTTGAAAATGGAAAGCTCACGGAAAAAGCGATGTTGTCCATGTACTTTAACGGCCGTCAAGTATATACCAACCAACCTATACAACAAGTGTGGGGCGGTGCTAATTCAGGTATCGATGGTGGCAATGATGGAGGTAAGGGTATTACGGATGTTCCGGGTGGCTTGAAGTTACAGGCCGAAGGACACGATGTTCTTTTCCGTAATATCTGGATCGAGGAGTTGAGTTTGAAAGAGCCCAATACTGATTTTTAATTTCGTGGATATACCGTGTGAAAGAGCTCAGGAAATGTTTCTAAAAATTTTAAAGACACCCGATGAGCTGAACTACATTATGTAGGCGTTAACAAAAAGAATGTAAAAATCAGGATCAATTCACGGCGGATGATTCATAGCTAAAACCTTTTTACTAATTTAGCAGCATTCCCCCTCTAAAGCCTATGAAAAATATAGTTACCCGTTTGGCCGTCATGGCATTTTTTGTTCTCATCGCTTCGGCCACTTTCGCACAGCAGTATCATTATGCTGTAGTAGGAGTATTTGCCGTAGAAACAAATGCGGAAAAGTTTACCGGCTATGTCCGCAGTCGTCTGTATTATGCAGATTACGGACTATATAACAAGAAGCATCTCTACTATGTATATACTCTTAAAAGTACAAACCGTGCTGAGGTGCAAGCGAAAGTCACGAGTCTTCAGAAAGAAAGTGAGTTTAAAGATGCCTGGCTTTATACCGGTGTATTGGAAGGTGGCGCATTGCCACCCGTAATTATAGAAAAACCGGTAGTGCAAGTTGATCCCCCTAAAGATACAACCGCTGCAGTTATACCGGATGTCGCTCCTCCTGTAACGGCTGACACCGTGGCTGTGGCTGAAATTCCGGCAGCTACACCGGATAGTGCGGCGAACGCGGAGCCCGAAGTACCCGCCGTGGTGCGTGGTAAACTTTTTAGATTCGTATTGCAAACAGCCGATGGTAAGCCAGTGAAAGGTGAAGTACACAATGTGGATTTTAACCGTGGTCGTGACCTGGCGACTTATAAAACAGATAAGTATATAGATATACTTCGTCCTTCCAACGCGAACAATCCGATGTCGTTGGTATGCGGTATCTTTGGGTATAAAGAAGTTGTGCGGTTTATGGACTACAATAATCCGTCTACGATTGAAGGTGGTTCGGTACAAGATGCTAAAGGTGCCTGGGTTATTCCTTATACGTTGGAACGCATGAAGAAGGGTGATGTATCCGTTATGTATCATGTGGCCTTCTACAAGGATGCTGTGGTGATGTTACCGGAATCTAAAAGCGAATTAGATGAGCTTGTCAGCATGATGACGAATAATCCAAATTACAGGATCAAGATCCACGGTCATTGCAACACCATGAATTCGAAGAAGATCATAGCGGTAGGGGAATCCAAAAATTATTTTACAACAAAGGGTGCAGAAGAAGTGACCGGCAATGCCAAAGAGCTTTCGAGGCTGCGCGCGGTAGCCGTACAGAATTATCTCATTGATCACGGTATAGATAAAAGCCGCGCAGACATTTATGCATGGGGTTCACAGAACATGCTTGCCCCTGAAAACGGACCGAGTGCCAAACTGAACGATCGCATTGAAATTGAAATTACAGCAAACTGACGGTATATATACATGCGTCCGCTGACCAGATCCTTTAAAGAAATAATACGTTGAAATCGATTAGTATACTGGGATGCGGATGGCTGGGGAAACCGCTTGGTGCAGAACTTGTCAGGTCGGGATATAATGTTGCAGGCTCTACTACACAGGAAGCTAAGTTTAGGGAACTCACAGAGCTCGGTATAAAGCCATACTTGTTAAAGTTCAATCCACGTGCAGAAGGAAAAGACCTTCAGTTTTTTTTTCAGTCGGATATATTGATCATCAGTATACCACCACGGATAAAATCAAGTTCACCGGAAACCTATCTTGCGCTACTCGAGCAAGTATTGGGTGAAGCAAAGCGCGGTAGCATTTCGAACATAGTATATATAAGCTCAACAGCGGTTTACCCGGATCGTGACGGTATAGTACACGAAGAAGATGCTGCGCAGGATTCTTATCTCGCGCAAGCAGAGGCGATAATCAATGCACAGTTTGTAACGACCACGATACGCTTCGGCGGACTCGTTGGCCCCGGCAGACATCCCGGTAGGTTTCTTTCCGGTAAAAAAGACTTAGCAGGTAAAAACCATGCTGTCAATATCATTCATCTGGACGATTGCATCGATATAATCAAACAGGTTATTGAACAGGAAATCTGGGATGAAGTATTCAACGCATGTGCAGATCTGCATCCAACCCGAAAAGAGTTTTATACCCGTGCCAGTGGAATACTCGGTATGGAACCCCCAACGTTTGTTGAGTCCGATAGTAGCAAATCTAAAATTGTGAGTTCAGAGAAGCTGAAGCAATTGCTAAACTATACATTTATTCACCACGATCCACTTGCTATAGCAAGTACTGCACTATCACAAAACCGCTGACCTATATATACATGTCGAACATCACATTGGATAAACTCCTTGGAATCGAGTACCCCGTCATTGTCGCTCCTATGTTTCTGATCTCGAACACAAAGATGATCAAGGCGGCCCTTAGCCAGGGCGTTACAGCCGCATTCCCGGCATTGAACTACAGAACGGACCAGGAATTGCGGGCAGCCATCCGGGAGATCAAAGCCTTTTCATCAAAGCCATTTGGTGTTAACCTGATCGTGAACAAATCAAACCCAAAGTATAAAAGCCAGCTGGATACGTTACTGGAATTGAAAGTAGACTATATCATTACTTCGCTGGGTAATCCGAAAGAAGTAATCGAGCGATGCCGGCCACTGGGTATAAAAGTATTTTGTGATGTAGTGGATCTGCAATACGCACAAAAAGTAGAAGCCCTCGGAGCCGATGCTGTGATCGCTGTCAACTCCAGGGCTGGGGGCCATGCAGGAAATTTATCTCCACAGGAATTGATTACCGAGCTAAAAGAGCATTGCAACATTCCGATTATCTCTGCAGGTGGTGTAGCACACGGACAAGACATAAAGCAGGCTACAGATTGGGGTGCTGCGGGTGTATCGGTTGGCACCATCTTTATAGCGTGTGAAGAATCGGATATATCTCCCGAGTATAAACAGGCGATGATTGACTACGGTGAAAAAGATATAGTCCGCACAAACAAGCTGTCCGGTTCACCGCTTACGGTGATCAATACGCCTTATGTGCAGCAGCTTGGTACGAAAGCCAATTGGCTGGAGTGGATCCTGAATAATAACAAGACCTTAAAGAAGTATGCTAAAATGCTGATCGCGTTGCGCGGCATGAAGGCCGTGGAGAAGGCCGCCTTTGGTGCTACCTATAAAACCGTTTGGTGCGCTGGTCCCGCAATTGAACATGTGAAACGCGTGTTGCCAATGGCGCAGATCGTGCGTACGCTGGTAGACGAATATACCCTGGCGCGCAAACAGTCTTAACTTACTTTTCAGCTTTTCGTTGTTATTCGGTTTATTTTGTATGAAAGAATATATATCTTAAAACAGCTCTTCAAACCTGACCCTCTCAAGAGTATGAAAAGAAGAAAATTTATCGGAATAACAAGTACGACCTTTGTAGGAATGAATTTACCACTCTCATCATCGAACGCTATGAGCATGTCTGTAGAAAATAACAAACGTAAAATCCTGATTTTCGGAGGAGGTTATAACCAAACATTTATCAAATATATGGCTGGGCTTACGGGTAAAAGTATGCCGCGTCTTTGTTTTATACCCACGGCATCTGCCGATAATCCGTTTGGTATTGCAAACTGGTTTGAGACTTGTGCTCCGCTGGATGTAAAGCCTTTTGTTCAACGCATGTTCATCAGCAGCTATAATCAGAAGGTATCGTTTGAAGAAGTTTTACTGAGCATGGATGGTATTGTAGTAGGAGGTGGCAATACCTTGAACATGATGGCTATCTGGAAGGCGCAAGGTATAGATACCATTTTACGCCAGGCATGGGACAAAGGAATTGTTTTGGCTGGTGGAAGCGCAGGCTCACTTTGCTGGTTCGAACATGGTACTACTGATTCACGTCCGAAAGGTATATCCAAGGTTGAATGCCTGGGCTTTATCAAAGGAAGTCATTGTCCACATTATGATTCCGAGCCCACGCGCAGGCCGCTCTATCACTCGTATATAAAGTCCAAGGAATTTAAACCGGGCTATGCCTGCGATGATCAGGCTGCGATATATTTTGAAGATAACGAAGTGAAGAAAGTAATCGCTCTTAAAGATGAAAGTAACGCTTACTACGTCTACGAAGAAAACGGAGAAGCAAAAGAGCGGAAGCTAGTAAAGGAAATTATCAAGTAACATATACCGGTATAAATCCGTATCCACGCCATGGATCCAACAAAGTTAAGCAGAGAGTTAGTTTTCAGTACATCGCGCAGCAGCGGACCTGGCGGGCAGAATGTAAACAAAGTAAATACGAAAGTAACGTTGAAGTTCGATGTTGCGAATTCATCTATTCTCACCGAAGAAGAAAAGCAGATCCTGGCCATGAAACTGGCCACCCGCCTTACAACGGAGGGGGTACTGGTATTGACATCACAGGATAAACGTTCGCAGCTTGATAATAAGGAAGCCGTAATTCTGAAATTCCAAAAGGTCATCGCGAAAGCCTTTGAAAAAAAGAAAGCGCGCAAGGCCACGAAGCCCTCCAAAACATCGGTTCAAAACCGGATTCAGAAGAAGAAGCTTCACTCCGAGAAAAAGAAATGGAGAAAAGGACCAGACGAATAGATCTATACTGTAACTGTATAGCTGGTATAAATTTGCTGTTTAGCCCACCAATTTAATGAAGGCACCGTCATGCTAGCGTTTATAAAGAAATATCCGGCCACCATTATACTCCTGGTTGTTAACATCGGTGTTTTTGTCGTGATGTATTTTCAGGCCGGCACGCTGGATGAACCTGCCTGGAGTCAGAATGCTCTGAAACATGGAGCACTGTTCAATCCCTATGTACTGCGCGATGAATGGTATAGATTGTTCACGCACATGTTTATGCATGGACATTTACTACACATCGCCCTAAACATGAGCTTGTTGCTGGTGGTAGGAAGTGAGCTGGAAGAAAGAGTAGGAACGAAGAAGGTCTTGTGGGTATACTTCAGTACGGGCATAGCCGCTGCATACAGTAGTTTGTATTGGCATTTGTTTAGTGTTGGAGTGGGAGCGTCAGGTGCGCTTTTCGGGCTAATAGGTTTTTTGCTTGTTTGTAATCTATACTATAGCCGGCAACAGAAAACTTCAGTAATACCCATTTTGATTATTTTCATTGTCTTTCTGGGTATCAATATAGTATTCTCTGCTGCACTCAATGGAGATCAGGCGGCACACTTCGGTGGTCTTGCGGCCGGTATCGTGCTGGCGGTATTTACGCTGGTGTTCACCCGGTCGTTTCACAAGGTTTTAGTGGAGTATGCATTCGTTCCAATCCTTATACTGCTATATTTTGCGCTTCCTCGTTACCAGGTACATTACTTTGATTTCTTTCAGAAAGTATTGGCGGCAGAAGATTCCGCGAATGCGGTCTTCGATAAGAAGAACCTGTCGGATGAGGCTTTTGCCGATGCGTTCCGGAAAAATACGATGTTGTGGGATACTGCCGGTATACTCTTGCAGGAGCAGGAATATATACCGGAAGCCTTGCAACCTGATACCTTTAAGCTAAAGCGGTATATAGCATTACGCAAGAAAATCAATATCGCGCGCGTAGCGATGATTGATCGTGAATCCTATATATACCTGGATAGTATAGAATTGGCGCAGGATTCTTTGAAGGCTTTTATATCGCTGGATTACCCTTTACTGATGACGCGGGTACGCGTTGAGAAAGAGGAGCCTGAACCTGATCAGCCTCCCATGAAAAT
This sequence comes from uncultured Bacteroides sp., assembly GCA_902168185.1. Taxonomy (GTDB): domain Bacteria; phylum Bacteroidota; class Bacteroidia; order Cytophagales; family Cyclobacteriaceae; genus Ohtaekwangia. The sequence goes on along the minus strand of CABHOV010000040.1, from coordinate 352 downwards.
GACAACGGTATGGTACGATCGCAATTGGGAAGAAGTGTCGGGGCCACCCGCTGAATATTACCGGATTGGCTATCGCGATTCATTAGGTTTGTGGCAAGGAGCTGTGCGCGACCACTATGCAAACGGTGTTATACAAATGAAGGGATCTTATAAAGACGATAAACGCGATGGCGTGTTTTTATATTACTCAGATCACAACACCTATACCTCTGCTGGTCGCTATAAAGATAACAGGAGCATCGGAAAATGGGAGACCTATCATACTAATGGACGATTGGAAAGTGAAGTATACTATACCGATCGTTATTTTCTAAAGAACTTTGGGACTCGACAGGCCATCAATGGGTGAAAG
>CABHOV010000039.1 GCA_902168185.1 uncultured Bacteroides sp. | reverse complement strand
TTCAAAGTGTATTCTTCTACAGGACTATTCACATAACAAACTTCAGAGTATTCAAATTTACCATCCAGATCAACTTGCTTTAAACGATAGTATGCTCGCCCTGAATTAATGCTTGAGTCTTCATAGACATACCGATTTGTATTATTAGTAGTTCCTGAAGCTTTCGTTTTACCAATAGATTGAAAGCTTAACCCATCCTTTGATTTCTCTATTGAAAAGTAATCGCTATTCAATTCGCTGGCAGTAATCCATGTTAGCTTGACTGTGCCGGTGTTGGTTTTACTACATGCAAAAGACAGCCACTCTACAGGCAGCGGATTAACAGGAGACGTAGTACCCAATGCAAAAGGACTGAAGCTTGTAATTGCTGCACTTGAACTAACCGTGCCGGTTGCTGCATTGCCAGTAGTCCCACCGTTGCCATGACTTACCCATGCACCTCCATCCCATCGTGCAACTACTAGAGAAGAAGGGTCTGTAACATATGCGTCTTGAGGGCAATCCGCAGAATTCCAGCCTAACGTAACTGCTACATCTGATGTTCCTATAGTACGATCCAGTGTCCAGTATTCACACGCACTTATAGTATAAAGAGGCGAAGCAAAAGTTCCTTCATCACCATACGGTTGGGCAGCATTAAAGTATTGAGCAGTAAATGCATCAGCCGCTACATTTGGTGCTGACATTGCTATAGGGCGATAAATTGAGTTGTTACCTGTAGGAAAATCAAATGCCGTGCTGCCCGTCTTGCGAACAGGCCCATCCACGTAGCTTGCGCTGCTTGCTCCTGATACTGAACTACCTGCGTTAAAATTCAGATAATTAGCAGATGTTGTATTTATTATACCAGTCGTTAAGGTTGCTGCACTCCCTATACTAACAGGTGAATTTAATGTAACCGTATTTGTACCAGACGTTTTATTTACAATGAGTTGCTGAATAACAGGGATTGAATTTGACGAAGTGATAGTCTGATTATTACTTCCATCGAGCTGCACTATACCTGCGCCTGCACCAAACGTAACAGCCGTAGCGCTGTTAATTGTGATGTCACTATAAAAGGAGTTTGTTCCTGCATAGGCTGGTTGCAGAGCCCCAGTAGAATTTTGAGAAAATGTTATAGCAGCATTATAGGTATCTGCAGTGGTACTCGCTAGGCGCCATTGTGCTGTACTGTTGTTTGTAAGCAACGTAGCACCGCTAAATATATTACCACCGATAGAATTATTGGTTGTTGCTCCGTCCTTTTGTATATCCGCAACACCATTATAGGTACCTCCATTTAGGTATACCTGTGGGGCTGCAAAGGTTACATCACCATTAAAAGTAGTTGAGGTACCAATTGTTAATATACCTGTACCAGTAAATGTCATAGCCTGTGATGTTGAACCGGTTTGGGTAAATCTTTGTAACGTCAAAGTACCTGTTGAAAAACCTGCGGCACCAGTTGCAATTGTTTTACCACTGGCCAACGTAGCAGAGGCTGTTGTATTTCCGCAAAAAGTTATACCAATACCACTTGTACAGTTTACAAGTATATTACCATTAAATAATGTTGAGCTATTGTGCGCTACATACAATATGGAGCTAGAACTACTACCTGTATTCGAAAATGTTACGTCACCGTTATAGGTATCTCCATTTGTAAACTCCAGTGCTATATCACCGCTACCACTGTTAGTGATTGTTGTCGTTCCGTTAAAAGTATTATTTCCACTAGTTCTTAGATATCCGTTTCCACTATTAATGATAGAAGCAGCTGTTGAAAAAGTATTACTCCCAGTACTAAAATTGTCCGTTGGACCTGTTTTCTCCAAGTACGTAGCACCATTATATGTGCAGCCGTTAAGATATAACTGTGGCGACTTAAACGTTATATCCCCATTAAAAGTAGAATTAGGACCAACGGTTAATATACCCGTACCACTAAAAGTCATGGCTTGTGACGTAGAACCACTTTGAGTAAAACTTTGCAAGGTTAATGTCCCGATTGAAAATCCTAAACTTCCAACCGTAATTGTCTTTGTACTTGCTAGCGTTGCTGTACCCGTACTTCCACAAAAGGTAATTCCACTTCCTGCAGTGGAATTTACCATAATGTTTCCGTTAAACGCATTGGCGCCATTATATGCCACCCAAATCCTTGAAGACCCTGAATTTGTAAAGGTTACATTTCCATTATAAGTGCTGGCTGTTGTTAGTTCAAGTAATACATCGGCACTGCCACTACTCGTTATTGCTGTAGTACTATTAAATACATTGTTACCATTTGTCCGTAAATAGCCGCTCCCACTATTTATAATTGTAGATGTACTATTAAAAATATTACTGCCCAATGTTGCCAAATTATTCGTGGCTCCGGTCTTTTCAAGATAGGCAGTGCCGTTATAGGTACAGCCATCAAGGTATAACTGTGGTGCTTTAAAAGTTACATCACCGTTAAATGTTGAGCGATTCCCTACGAACAATTGGGCGGTCCCCGTCAGGGTTAATGTTTGAGGTGTAGCACCGCTTTGAATGAAACCCCTGAATCGTAAACGTCCTGCAGTAAATCCAGTACTCCCAACCGTAATTGTCTTTCCACTTGCAAGGGTACAAGTCATTGTGGAGCTCGGTCCATTACCAAACGTTACACCAGCGTTCGCGGTACCGTTGGTAGAATTCACTATAATATTTCCGTTGAATTTAGTTCCTATTGCATTATCAGATAATGCGACCCAAGAGGTACCTGTATTTGTTGCCGTTAAATCAGCATTAAAAATATCAGGAGAAATAAACGCTGTTGCAAAATATCCAGTACCTGAATTTACCAACGTAGTTATACCATTGAATACATTGCCACCATCTCCCAAATTATTGCTTGCCCCATTTTTTTGTACATATGCAGTTCCATTGTAAGTACATCCATTCAAATATACCTGTGGTGCTTTAAAGGTTACATTACCGTTGAAAGTAGAGGACGGCCCTAAATTGAGGATAGCCGTACCTGTCAATGTTAATGTCTGGGTTGTTGTTCCGACTGAAGTACCTTGCGTAAACCTGCATAGGTAAAGTGTACCCGCTGTAAATGTACCTGCTGTTATAGTCTTACCTTCCGCAAGGGATGCAGAGGTTCCAGAATTGAATCCAAACCTGACTCCTGAGGTTGTGCCACTACCCGTACTATTAACAATAATATTCCCATTGAAAACAGTCCCTGTAGTTCCATCCGCCATGTGAATCCTTGATGTACTTGTATTTGTCAAGGTCACATCTCCATTAAACGTATCAGCATAATTATTCGCAGATTCAAAAGTCCCTGTTCCTGAATTTATCAAGGTAGTAACACTATTGAATATATTAGCTCCTGTACCTAAATCAGTAGTGGATCCGGTTTTAGTCAGAGTCGTTGTATTATTAAAAGTATTCTTTGAGCTTGTGGTACCGTTTAAAAGTATAGTAGGAGCCGAGAGATTTACAGTCCCACCAAAGGTTGAGCCGCCATTAAACGTAACACTTCCTGCTGTACCACTAATGTTTGCCGTGATAGTACAGCCATCGAAGGTAGCTGCTCCTGTAGTGTTTAACGCAACAGCAGCCGTTGCTCCGCTATTGCTTATTGTTCCGGATGAAAATGTTAAGGCGGTTGAACCTGAGATCGTCAGATTATTGCCATTCAAATTTATTGTACCGGTATATCCAGTGATCGTTATCGTACCAATCGTTGGCGCGATATCCAGTGTACAATTTCCGGTACCTCCACTATTAAAAACTGCAGCCACACCAGCTACGGGAACCGAAGCCCCGCCCGCTCCCCCCGAAGTTTCCGACCAGTTTGCAGTGTTATTCCAGTTAGAAGATGTACTTGCTATCCAATAGCGCTGACCCTGTACGGTGTAGTGGAGCAAAAACAAGAGTAGCAAAATAAATGCTCTCTTAAACATAATCAACCTACCGTTGATGCTTGAACGCTGTGGTTCAAGACTTATGATAATACTTGCTTGTTTCATTTCTCGATTCAGCATGAGATCTTGAACCTATATCAAGTCCTGCTTTTTGATCGTGAAAGATACGCCAGACCTATATTCTTAGAAGTCAGTATTTATAAACAAGAGTATCTACGTTCTTTAGGTATAGTTATATCCGTATTTATACTTAATTCGATGTACGTATTAAGAAAGCAAAGAGTATCGTCAAAAAAGAAAAAGGACCTCAAGTGAACTTAAAATGCCACTGCGAAGTCCTTTAAAGAAAGATATTTTTATAGTTACTTATGTATTGTGAAGATTAACTGTGAATACAGGACGACCAACCTCTTTCACTACCCTATCTGAAAAATGGTTTGAGAAAAGTCTGAAGCCACTACCGCTATTTTTTAGTACTGTTACTAGCCCTGCACTCACCTGTCGTGCAAAATCAATGATACGCTCGGCAGGGTCATTGCCCTCAAGAATTGTAACCGAATAATTTTCCAGATTGGCAATCTTTGCCATTTGGTTAAAATATTCCGTTTGCATCACTTCATTATCGGAAGAAGTATCATGAACGTGCACAAGGTGTATATGTGAATCAAAATATTTTGCAAGAAGTCGAAGTGTTTCAAGTCCACGAGCACTTTCATTCCCTGGAATTATATCCACTGCAGCTACGATGTTTGAGAACTGCTCGATCCTGAAACCATCACGTACCGAAATCACTGGACAAGACGAAACCATAATCGCTTGCTCTGTATGATTTCCTGTAAAAACTTCTGTTACATTTTCTTCTCCGGATGTCCCCATCACAATCAGGTCTATTTCTTCGGTTTTGAGATACTCATCTATACCTGATTTAAAATCATCGTCTACGATAGATGATGCAATCATGACGTTGCCAATAGAATAGCGAGCAGCAAGCTCCTCCATTTTTTGCTTCGTAGCATGAAGTAATTGTACAGTATATAGATTCGCCTCATCATCTACTTTCATATTTATATCACCTGTAGCAGAAAAGCTCTCACCTAAAGGGTGACGCGTAAAATTTACAAGGCTGATAACAGCATCAGAACGTTTAGCAATCTCTACGGCAAGCTTTAATCCAAGCTCAGCAATGGGAGAAAGATCGGTTGGAACAAGTATTTTTTTCATAGCACTTTGTTTTTCTTTATAAAACTCCGGAAATCAACCGGTACTTGATAGCGTGAGCGAACACTTCTCCTTAAGCTAGCCTGAAGTTATAAGCTATACCTGAAAAAATATTTTTACTACTTTAAAAGCCATAAGCGAAATATTATAGGACAGCAGTGGCAAATAAATTTTCGCTTTTTGAACAATGAAAGCGTCCTCACTCTCATTAGATATCGACATTGTAGTTTCGTCACTGAGTTCCATAACACTGCGCATTTAATTCCACAAATTATTTAAACAATTGCAGGAAAGTTGGTTGGGGTTCACTGATACTTTTGTAATAGGAATCAAGGATCATGGAAACAATAGTGCGTTTATCCAAGTCGTCTTCCATTACAGAATGTGTTAGCATACCGTTTCTGTAAAGCGAATAATGACGTTGTCCGGATTCCAGTTTTGTTACTTTAAAATCGTAGGGTTGCCCCTTATAGTATACTTTATTCATGGTAGTGATTGTTTACAGATGCCTTAAAAATTTGGTGCCAACCCTTCTGAGGGGATTAGGGAGTTTTTTCTGCAATCGAAACCATCAACCTTTCATCAGTTCTTCCCCAAAAAACCACACAATGTTTATACAGTCGATGCCACGTTTTACTACATTGTGTAGCATGAATCATTCTACCGAAAAAGTAACACTCAAAAAAGCACTTCGACCAATACATCTTTGGGCGCTCGCAGTCGGCCTTGTTATATCAGGTGAATACTTCGGATGGAACTATGGATGGGGAGTTGCCGGCACCGTTGGCTTTCTTATAGCAACGCTTATTATCACGGTAATGTATATCACGTTTGTGTTCAGCTTTACCGAGCTAACCACAGCGATACCACATGCAGGCGGGCCGTTCGCGTATTCCTTTAAAGCTTTTGGACCGTGGGGAGGATTGATTGCAGGCTATGCTACACTAATTGAATTTCTTCTCGCCACACCTGCCATTGCATTTGCGCTTGGCAGCTACGTTCATTTTATATACCCAACCGTGCCTGCCTTGTATACGGCTGTAGGCTGCTATCTGATCTTTACCCTTATCAACATGTTGGGTATAAAAGAATCTGCTATCTTTTCGCTCGTGGTAACCTTGCTCGCTGTTGCCGAACTACTGATCTTCATGGGGATTGTTACACCTCATTTTGAAGTGAAAAATTTTATGAGAGAGGCGATGCCTATACATTGGACAGGCGTTTTTGCTGCACTTCCATTTGCAGTATGGTTTTACCTTGCCATTGAAGGTGTCGCCATGGTAGCAGAAGAAGTTAAAGACCCACACAAAAATATTCCGTTAGGGTATATATCCGGAATCCTGACGTTAACCATACTGGCTTTAGGTGTTATGATTCTATCCGGAGGCGCTGCTGACTGGCAGAAGCTTTCTGTCATCGATTATCCGTTACCCGAAACTATCGGGCAGGTGCTTGGTAAAGATAACAGTGTAACTAAATTATTTGCAGGTATAGGTATATTTGGATTAGTGGCTTCTTTCCACGGTATTATAATCAGTTACTCGCGGCAGATTTTCGCAATGGCACGAAGTGGCTTTTTACCCTCCATTCTTTCACAGGTAAATAAAAAATACCAGACACCACACTGGGCGCTGATCGTTGGCGGTCTTATCGGTATACTTGCCCTCTATTCAGGTACAACGGATAAACTTATCATTCTCTCCGGACTGGGGGCTGTAGTGATGTATATCATCAGCATGTTGAGTCTTTTCATGCTTCGTAAAAAAGAACCTGATTTACCACGACCGGTAAAAGCACCATTGTATCCGTACTTTCCCTGGATCGCCCTTATACTTTCCTGTTTGTGTCTGATTGCCATTGTATACTATAATTTCTGGCTGAGCATGATCTTCTTTGGAGGATTTGGTATTACCGCTATACTTTTTGTATGGAAGAAAAAAGATACCAGTCTCATGGAGAATTCTGATTTAGTTGTATTGCCCGAAACGCGCTAATCGATCGGACATGGCTTATCGTTATACTATACAAAATCGTACCTATACCTTTAGCGATTTACGAATATTGCTGGCCAAGGCATCTCCGTTTCGCTCTGGAGATGCACTTGCCAACCTGGCAGCCGAGCGTTATGAAGAACGTGTTGCAGCCCAGCTTGCATTGGCAGATATACCTTTAAAAACATTTCTGGAAGAACCTGTCATTCCCTATGAAAAAGATGAAGTGACGCGGCTCATTATCGATTCTCATAATATAACAGCCTTTAGTGTTGTAAGTAGCCTCACCGTTGGCGAACTCCGCGACTGGCTTCTCTCCGATCATGCTACTACTCAAAGTTTACAAGCTATAGCGGATGGGCTTACACCGGAGATGGTCGCTGCTGTATCCAAACTGATGCGCAACCAGGACTTAATCGCTGTCGCTACTAAATGTGAAGTAATAACACGATTCAGAAATACGCTGGGTATAAAAGGACATCTCGCTACTCGCCTTCAGCCAAATCACCCTACGGATGATCTCAAAGGAGTTGCTGCAAGTATACTTGATGGATTACTATATGGAAGTGGTGATGCTGTCATAGGTATCAACCCAGCGAGTGATAATCCAGCTGCTGTGATTGCGCTTCTTAACATGATTGATCACGTACGCGAACGCTTTGCTATACCTACACAGTCTTGTGTGCTGTGTCATGTTACCACAACGCTTCAACTGGTGGAACAAAAAGCTCCTGTTGATCTAACTTTTCAATCCATCGGTGGCACAGAAAAAACGAACAAGAGTTTCGGTGTAACATTACCATTGTTGGAAGAAGCCTATGAAGCTACGCTTTCTCTTGGAAGGGGTACTGTTGGCAACAATGTGATGTATTTTGAAACAGGACAAGGGAGTTCGCTTTCTGCTAATGCTCATGAAGGTGTCGACCAGCAAACTTGTGAAGCGCGTGCATATGCTATTGCTAAAAAGTTCAAGCCGCTACTGGTTAATTCTGTTGTTGGATTTATAGGACCGGAATATTTATTCGATGGGAAACAGATTATCCGCGCTGCACTGGAAGATCATTTCTGTGGTAAACTTCTTGGATTACCAATGGGTATGGATATATGCTATACTAACCATGCTGAAGCCGACCAGGATGATATGGACAATTTATTGACGCTACTGGGTGTAGCTGGTTGTAATTATATAATGGGGGTACCTGGTGCCGATGATATCATGCTTAATTATCAGTCGACATCATTTCACGATGCGCTATATATCCGAAAAGTACTTGGTCTTCGGCCCGCACCTGAATTTGAACGCTGGTTAAAACAACAAGGTATAGTCGATAGTGATGGCAACTTTTTGTCTGTCGTGGAGTCGCATCCTCTGCTGAAAGAAAAATGGTAAATTAATTCGTTTGTCAACTCACTGTGCTGCCAGGAATAAAAACATAAGGTTGAGCACACATAATGTAGCATCAACAAGAAATATAAAATACATTTTACCTTTCAGCACTGGCCATACGTGAGGCTGATGATTATACTCTCGTATAGCGATTGGAAGATTCAAATAGAATTGCGTGCCATGTGCGAAGCTGAAGATTCCAGCGAATACAGCTTGCTCCAATGTAGTTGAAAAGATTGATGGCTGTGATAGAACTGCAAGTGATAAGATGGCAAATGCGAGATTCAATCCGCCTAAAAATTTGAGTGAATAGGCTAATATATCAAACGATGGCTTACTCCGATTTTTTTTCTTTACAATGAGCTTAGCCGCCTGACGTGACTTTATACCGAAATACCAAAAGCCGGCTCCAAACCACAAAGCATTCAAAACAAGAATGGTATTAAAGATATATAGAAGACTCATTACACGCTGTTAATTTTGTAATGATAGGAATAAAGATCTATATATTAAATCTCTACTGGCACTCCCGTTGAATAATCTATTATTTTAAGATTCAATTGTTTGGCGATGGGTCCAAGCTTGGTGAGCAAGGCCTCTTTACTATCCTTTGCCAGTAAATGAATCTTCTGCGTTTCGGAGAATTTTATATATCCATCGTACTTCTCCTTCCGAACTTCAGAATATCCAACGACATGATTCATTCTTTGAACGGTTTTATTCTTTTTTACAAACAAGTATTCTATCGTTTCAAATGTCTGCTTACTCCCGCTCTTCATCCCTAATATCCAGATATAATCGTAAAATACTTTTCCTTCAAAATCTATACTCAATCGATAATGGGTAGTGAAGATCAGGAAACTAATAAAAAGTAAAGAGAGGCCTGCAATCAAATTTTCGAACATTACTAATATCGATGTAAGCAAAAGGCAAACTCCCAGAAAAACGATCATCAAAGAAAAATATCTTGTGGTTTTAAAATCGATTACTTTCATGTGATTACGCAGCAACAGTTAAATCAGAATCTCGATTTGTACTCAGTTCTTCGACAAGCTTTGCTGATTCAGGTTTATTTGATGTTAGTTTATCTAAATATACACAACACTATATCTTATACAAATTATTCTTTACGGCAAACAACGGATTATTCAATTACGGTTGATTTCTCGTTTTTAGTGAATGAATTCGATAAATATACCATCCCTCCTATTATCTTTACCTGTACCGGCATGACTCCTGAAAAGAAAACTATTATAGCAACAGATCCTTGGGGATCACTCAAGTCTTTCACTGCAGCTAGAATTGCGCTCGGCAGAAGCGGTGTATCTGTTCCTTTGCAAGAAGCCTTGAAATTTAAGTTGGCGCATGCGCATGCCCGTGATGCTGTATACTCTTTGTTAGATATAGCAGCATTGCATGCAGCGCTCGAATCTTTTGCGGTACCTATATACCACCTAAAGAGCGAAGTGGTTAACCGGGAAGAATATCTAAAACGGCCCGACCGTGGCAGAAGACTTGGAGTCTCCTCAGCATCGCTATTACAAGCTACCGATCATAAACCTGCCGATGTTGCTTTCGTGCTGGCAGATGGGTTATCAGCAGAGGCCATTAACCTGCACGCTATACCCGTTTTAAAAAATGTTATCCAGGCATTAAAAGAATCAAATATAGCATTGGCTCCAATCTCACTTGTCGAACAAGGGCGCGTAGCCATTGGCGATGAAATCGGATCATTACTGAATGCAAAACTCGTAGTAATCCTGATTGGTGAACGTCCGGGACTAAGCTCTCCGGATAGCATGGGTGCTTATATAACCTATGCGCCACGCGTAGGACTTACTGATGAATCACGTAACTGCATCAGCAACATCCGTCCGGAAGGACTGATATATACTGATGCTGCCACCAAAATATTTTACCTCATACAAGAAGCACTTCGTCTTAAGCTATCGGGAGTAGCGTTGAAGGACAATAGTAACTTGTTAAAAGGCCACTAGCTTCAGGCTATAGTATAAGCTGAAGCTAGCGGCTACAACTATTCTGAACGCAACACCTTCGCGGGATTCGCGCCTGCTCCTCTAAAGATATGAACACTGACGGTGGCTAGTGCAATGATCGCAAGTATAACTCCCGGTACTACAAAAAGATCCCAAGTGATGTCGATATGAAAAGCAAAGCTGTCAAGCCAGCGATCTATACCATACCAGGTAATGGGTATCGCTATAATTGCAGCGATGAACACGAGCTTCATAAACTGACTTGAAAGCAACGACATAATACTTGAAGTAGACGCGCCTAATACTTTACGAATGCTGATTTCGCGGAGCTTCTGCGTTGTAGTGAAGCTGGCCAGTCCCCATAAACCAAGACACGCAATAACTATAGCAAGGCCTGCAAACAAGCTAAATATTTTTCCGAACTGCTGGTCATCTTTATATTGTTTATCAAAGAAATCATCAAGAAAATAATAGTCGAACGGATTACCGGGGAACACTTCTTTATACTTTGCTTCAATCTGTTTTATAGACTCCTGTATATTGCCAGATAGTCTTACAGAATAATTTCTTCGTGATACTTTATCCGATGCCAATAGTATAGGTATATGCTCGCTCTTGAGAGAATTCCAATGATAGTTCTTCAATACGCCAATGATATCAACAGTGTCATCGCCAAGAATGATACGTTCTTCCAGGGCTTGTCGTGCATCGCCCAAGCCAAACGCTTTTAATGCAGCTTCGTTTACCAGCATCGCTCCTTTATCAGATTCGCGATTTGCATCCCATGCTCTTCCCGATACCAGCTCCATACCATACGTTGCCAGGAAATCCGGATCAACCCACGCCACATTTCCGCTTTTACTTTCGCTTTGTTCACTGCCATCTTTGCGCATGCCCGTTCCCCAATTGAAACCGCCACCCGGTATAGATGCTGATGTTGCTACATTTTCTACGGATGCTATTTTCTTGATTTCATTTTTAAGCGTAATGAGTTTTTCTTCCACTGTTTCCTGATTTGTTATCACGCTCGGACCATTAAAGATGAGCATCTGTTCCATGTTGAAGCCTTTATCCTGACTGCGCATAAATACAAGCTGGCGGTATATAGCAAATGTACCTGCAATCAATATCAGCGAAGCAACAAATTGAAATACGACTAATACTTTACGCAACGAGAAACCGCCGGTAACTTTATCGGCTCCGCCCTTTAGCACGGCCGTGGTATTAAAGGATGAAAGTACAAAAGCAGGATACGCTCCTGACACCAATGAACCTACTACAAACAATGACAATAGCACTCCCCACAGACGGCCATCGGTGAAATCAAATACCAAATTTTTATCTACTATACCACCTAATACTGGCAGTAATAGTATAGATAGCAACACCGCCAGTACGATGCCTATAAAATTTACCAATACAGATTCAAAAATAAACTGCGATATCAATTGTGTACGAAAAGCACCAATCGCTTTCTTAATACCTACTTCGCGTGCGCGTTCTATAGCGCGAGCTGTTGAAAGATTAATATAATTTACCCAGGCAATAGCCAGTATAAATATAGAGATGATGATAAAGAAATAGATCGAGTTAACACTCATGGTGGCACTCGATTCATTGTTGAAGCCAGGCGTTAAATGTATATCACGAATCGGTTGGAAGGTGAGCACCTGCTTACTGTTTGATTGAGCGAGATCTTTACCTTGATACTTTTCTATAAAGGCAGGCAACTTCTTTTCAACTTCTTTGGGATCAGCATGAGGTTGCAGCTCAACATACGTCACAAAATTATACCAGCCCCAGCCGTTGTCGTTTTTATATTGTCCGTTCTGCATGATGTTCTGAAAAGACAAAAGAAAATCAAACGTAAAATGAGAGTTGTCCGGCACGTCATCAATCACCGCAGTAACTTCATAATCACCATCAGCCCATCCTCCGGATATAGTCAGGGGTTTACCCACTATATCTTCCGTATTAAAATATTTTTTTGCCATGGTTTTCGTCACCACTATGGAATTTGGCTTGTCCAGCGCAGTAGTGAGGTTACCCGACAATGCGTTATATGTAAACACATCAAAGAACGTTGAATCAACAAACTGTATATTCTCTTCGTGAAACGTTAAAGGTTCAACCGCACCTTTCGTATTACTTACCACTGCTCCTCCATACATAGGGTGTGTTCGTACATATGTTTTCACTTCCGGAATATCTGCTACCAGCAACGGCCCCTGCGCATAGCCCGAGAGTGGTCCGGCACCACGGTGTTCACCATTCGTATAGGTTGCCGTTACCGTACGGTATACATTTGAAGCGTTGTTGTGATAATTATCATAGCTCAGTTCAAAGTCAACATACTTTAAAATGACCAGGCAAACCGCTACGCCTATAGCAAGACCAGCGATGTTAATGAACGAGTACAGTTTCCGTTTCAGAAGATTACGGATGGCAAGCGTGAGATAATTTTTAAACATACGGGTTGGGTTGTTGGAAGAATATAATGATCAGATGAAGCTTTTACATTTAAAGTTGCACGTGGCCTTGGTATTCTTGTCTTCCTTAGCACCTACTCCCTCCCGTCCCACGTATTGTAAGAATACTTAAAGAATACACAATGGTTACAAGAAACGAACCAGTCAAGGTTCTCCTAATAACTGTTAGGGATTATCGCGCTTCTGTGTATTTTTGGCAATTGAATTCCATTGCAAATGAGTACGGAGACAATTTCATCTTCTAAAACCGATCACAAACCGTCCCTAAGCGGACATGTTGCACCCGAGCCATATCGGCCCAAGAACAAAGTGAGGATTGTAACAGCTGCCAGTTTATTTGATGGACATGATGCTGCCATTAACATCATGCGCAGAATTATACAGGCCACAGGTTGTGAAGTAATTCACCTGGGTCACGACCGCAGTGTTGAAGAAGTAGTGAACACTGCTATACAAGAAGATGCTCAAGCTATAGCGATGACGAGCTATCAGGGTGGGCACAATGAATACTTCAAGTATATGCATGATCTGCTCGTTGAAAAAGGTGCAGGCCATATCAAAATCTTCGGTGGCGGTGGTGGTGTAATTCTTCCTGACGAAATAAAAGAATTGATGGAGCATGGTATCACACGGATATACTCTCCGGATGATGGACGTGCACTGGGTTTGCAGGGAATGATCAACGACCTGGTGGAGCAAAGTGATTATCCTACCGGTCTAGAAGTAATTCAAGATATAGCACAGCTCAATACAAAAAACCATCTCCCTATAGCACAGCTTATTTCTGCAGCTGAAAATTATTATGACAAGCATAAGGATGTTTTTGAGCAGGTCAAGAAAAAAGCGTCTGAATCAAAAGCTCCAATCCTCGGTATAACTGGTACAGGTGGAGCTGGTAAATCTTCCATGGTGGACGAGCTGGTAAGAAGATTCCTGATTGATTTTAAAGACAAGACTATAGGTATAGTTTCCGTTGATCCTTCCAAGCGAAAAACCGGAGGTGCTTTACTCGGTGATCGCATCCGAATGAATGCGATTAATAATTCACGGGTGTTCATGCGCTCACTGGCTACGCGACAAAGTAATCTTGCGCTTTCTGCTTATGTCAAGGAAGCTATACAAGTACTGAAGGCTGCCGGGTATGATCTGATCATTCTTGAGACTTCGGGTATAGGGCAAAGTGACACGGAGATTCTTGACCATAGTGACGCATCACTATATGTAATGACTCCTGAGTACGGTGCTGCGACACAGCTTGAGAAAATCGATATGCTCGACTTTGCTGATGTTATTGCTTTGAACAAATTCGACAAGCGTGGCGCATTGGACGCATTACGCGATGTAAAGAAACAATACCAGAGGAATCATCAACTGTGGAACAGTAAGGTGGAAGACATGCCGGTGTTCGGCACCATTGCTTCGCAGTTTAATGATCCAGGTACAAATCAACTCTATAAACATATACTTGATACCATTGTAGCAAAGACAGGCGCTTCTTTGAAATCTACTTTTGAAATTACCCGGGAAATGTCGGAGAAGATCTTTGTGATTCCTCCACACCGGACACGTTATCTAAGCGAAATCTCTGAGAGCAACCGTAGTTTTGATAGCTGGGTAAAGGAGCAGGCTGGTATAGCGCAGAAACTATATGCTATAACATTATCGATTCAAACACTTCAACAATCATCGTTGGATGATAAAGATCGCATCATTAAAGGGCTTCAAGAGCAATATGAAAAATTGAAGCTTGAACTTGATCCGAAGAACTATAAATTAATTGATGAGTGGAAACAAAAGGTGCAGCAGTATAGAGAGCCACTTTTCAAATTCAAGGTGCGGGATAAGGAGATTGGTATACAAACGCATTCAGAATCTCTTTCTCATTTGCAAATCCCAAAGGTATCGCTTCCGAAATACGAAGCGTGGGGCGAATTGTTACAATGGAGTTTACAGGAGAATGTACCGGGAGAGTTTCCCTATACGGCAGGTATATATCCCTTTAAACGTGAAGGTGAAGACCCTACCCGTATGTTTGCTGGTGAAGGCGGGCCGGAAAGAACGAACCGGAGATTTCATTATGTAAGCATGGCTATGCCTGCAAAACGTTTATCGACCGCATTCGATTCGGTTACTCTTTATGGTAACGATCCTGATTATCGTCCGGATATATATGGCAAGATTGGGAACTCCGGAGTAAGTATCTGTTGTCTCGATGATGCCAAAAAATTATATAGTGGTTTTAACCTTGCTGATCCGAAGACATCTGTTTCCATGACAATCAACGGTCCGGCTCCGATGTTGCTGGGCTATTTCATGAACGCAGCGATTGATCAGCAGTGCGAAATATATATTAAGAAAAATGGTCTGGAGGAAGAGGTAAAGAATACGATCCTTGAAATTTACAAAGGCCACGAAGGTGAACACCCTGCCTACCAAGGACCCTTACCGAAGGGCAACGATGGATTAGGTTTGATGTTGCTTGGCGTTACAGGCGACCAGGTTTTGCCAACGGAAGTATATACTAAAATCAAAGCAGACACGCTATCACAAGTACGAGGCACTGTACAGGCAGATATACTGAAAGAAGACCAGGCACAGAACACATGTATATTCTCCACTGAATTTGCGTTACGTCTCATGGGAGATGTACAACAATATTTCATCGATCAAAATGTGCGTAATTTCTATTCGGTATCTATATCTGGCTATCACATTGCAGAAGCGGGCGCAAACCCGATCACACAATTAGCATTTACGCTGGCGAATGGTTTCACATACGTGGAGTATTACCTAAGCCGTGGAATGAACATCAACGATTTCGCTCCTAATCTTTCGTTCTTCTTCAGCAATGGTATAGATCCGGAATATGCCGTGATCGGCCGTGTAGCCCGAAGGTTGTGGGCGAAGGCTATGAAGAATAAATACGGTGCGAATGCGCGCTCGCAGATGTTGAAGTATCATATACAGACTTCGGGACGCTCATTGCATGCACAGGAAATAGATTTCAATGACATCCGTACTACGCTGCAGGCGCTCTATGCAATTTACGATAACTGCAACTCGCTACATACAAATGCTTATGATGAAGCCATCACTACACCAACAGAAGAAAGTGTACGCAGGGCGATGGCGATACAACTCATCATCAATAAAGAATTAGGATTAGCAAAGAATGAAAATCCTTTGCAGGGATCCTTCATTATAGAAGAACTAACAGACCTTGTCGAAGAAGCTGTACTTACCGAGTTTGATCGGATCACAGAACGTGGTGGTGTGCTGGGAGCAATGGAAACGATGTACCAACGCGGCAAGATCCAGGAGGAGAGTCTATATTATGAAACACTAAAGCATACAGGCGAATATCCGATCATTGGCGTGAATACATTTCTAAGCTCAAAAGGGTCGCCTACTATAATTCCGCAGGAAGTAATTCGTGCTACTACGGAAGAGAAGGAGTATCAGATTAAGATGCTGCGCACATTGCAGTCATTCCAGCATACAAAGTCTTCGCAAGCATTGGAGCGCGTGCAACAAGCTGCCATTCAAAACAAGAATATATTTGAAGAGCTCATGGAAGCTACAAAGGTTTGCTCACTTGGGCAGATTACCAAAGCGTTATTTGAAGTGGGTGGGCAGTATAGAAGGAATATGTAGTCGCTCGATTAAATACATTCTCCCACAGACTTCGCAGATAGACGCAGATTTAAATGCAATTTTCTGCGTCTGTCTACGTGGCTAAATCTGTGGCAATAAAAATGTTAGTCAAAAACAGCCCTAAATTTTATTATAACATTCTTCACTGACCGTGACAACAGGTCACTCGATTTTAAAACCGTAAATTGAATCTTATAGTTTGACTGCAAAATTTCACCAGTCTGAGATGTAGCAGGTATCCAAGACATATCGGTTAAGCCAACTGCTCTTATCGCTTCATTATCCAATACCGTTGGGCCATTACTTTTGTAAATTTTAGCATCTGTCACGTGACCATAACTGTCAATCACAAAAGAAACTATAGCTGAAGCTGAGTCTTTAATTATTTTAGGAATAACTTTTATACCATCGAATTCTTCGTTCAAAAAGTTAGTCAAAGAAGAAGGCCCTCCAATATATAAAGGCATCCTGTTTATACTATATTCAACAGTATCCTTAAATGATCTATCCAGAATTAACTTTCTTTTGGAGAAGTTATATTGCTGATAAACGTTACCATTCTTATCAAAGGATATCCACTCACCAACTCTCTTGTCATTTAAATATGAGCCTGCAAGTCTTACTTTTTGCTGGCCATGATCTATATCAACAACTATAGAATCCTTTTTTCTTTCGCTCCCAAATGGCAACACGTTCGTTGCATCGGGAATGGTATCCAAGTAATAATATACCCAAACGCCATTTTTCTTTCCGTTGGCGTAGTGTCCTCTTTCCTTAATGTTATTTCCACCAGATTTCAATGAAAGTCTGTAAAAATATGCCCATAAACCATCCTTTTGATTGTTTTTGTACTGGCCGGATTCAATCAACTTTACTCCAGAGATACTAACTGTCTGATACTTTACATACGCACCATGCTTAATCCTTTTATCATGTTTAAGCACGTAGTATTCTTCACTAACATTTAATCCTTCTTTTACAACTAATTTTGTTTCCTGAGAGTATACAGATACCCTCAATAACAAAAACGAAACAATTAATATAAATTTTTTCATAGTATATAGTACACTATACATCAGGGCAAATTATATGTAAATGTTAATACATTCTCCCACAGACTTCGCAGATAGACGCAGATTTTAAATGCATTTTATTTTTTCGCCTAACCTTTGAAAGCTGTGCAAAGAAAATGCACCTGTATAGGTGCATTTTTCTGCGTTAATCTGCGAAGTCTGCGGGAGATAAAACCAGCTATATATAGCTATCAAGCACTTTAGTCCGCGCCGTAGCAATACTCTTTCAGGTAATCAGCAGCGTCATCAAAACCTGCGTTAAAGGCTTTTCTAAGACAACTGCAACCTTCGTCTTGCTTTCCCTCTATCTCTACAAGCGCTGCACCTTTGTAAAATAGCAGCGTAGCATTGGCGGGTTCATACTTCAGTCCTTTATTAATATACTGTAGCGACAGTGCATACGCGCCTTCTTCAAGGCATAACGATCCCGCATAGAGGTAGGGTTGTATAAAGGATGGTTGTTGAGCGATGACCCGATCGAATACAATCAATGCACTGTCCGGATTATTTTGATAGTAGTACGTTAGTCCAAGGAATGACTCTATTTCCGGGTTCGGCTGTTGTTGCAGTAAAGTACGAAGATCAGATTGAGCCTTTTTATATTCACCTGCATCCATCAATATAGATGCTCTCCAGCGAATCAATTCAGGATTTCCAGGACTTTGTTCAATGAATTCATTTAGATCCGCAAGCTGCGCTGCATGATCACCAAGTTCCTGGTTGATATATATACGTAGTAACTTAGCCTGTTGATCCGGCACACGTTCCAGGTACTGGTTTACATCACGAAGCGATTTTTCAAAATCGTGCATACCATAATACGCGTAAGCCCGCTTATAGAGTACGCGATAATCTTCATCTGTCTTGAGTTTCGATTTATCAATGATCTTATCATATAGCTTAATCGCATCAGCAAATTTCTCCTGTGATACGAGTGTATCGGCATACGTTTCCCAGGCTACTGCCTCGTTTGCTTTGCCTTGACCTGCTACAAAAAAAGAACTCATCACCAGAAGTATGGTGATGAGTCTAGATATTTTATTACTCATTCGTTATGACTGTTTTCCAAAGCGTTTACGATCTGTCTCATTTAAATAGATCTTACGTAAACGAATAGATTTAGGTGTCACTTCTACATACTCATCTGACTGAATGTATTCCAATGCTTCTTCCAAAGTATGTTTCAATGGAGGAGCGATTTTCATTTTCTCGTCAGAACCTGAAGCACGCATGTTGGTAAGCTTCTTGGTTTTAGTAACGTTGATCACCAAGTCACCACTACGGCTATGTTCTCCAATTACCTGACCTTCGTAAACAGCTTCACCTGGATTGATGAAGAATTTACCGCGATCCTGTAAGTTGTGCAAGCTGTAAGCAATCGCTTCACCTTGCTCCATTACGATCAACGATCCGTTGATACGACCAGGAATTTCACCTTTGTATGGTTGATATTCTTTGAAACGGTGTGTTACCACAGCTTCACCAGCTGTTACGTTCAACAGGTAATTTCTCAATCCCATTATACCTCTTGAAGGAATCAGGAATTTCAAAATCATACGATCTGCTTTCGGTTCCATATTCAGCATCTCACCTTTACGCATCGATACTGTTTCAATTGCCTTTCCGGCAACAACTTCTGGCAAGTCGATTGTTAATTCTTCAACAGGTTCGCATTTCACACCGTCAATTTCACGGAAGATTACTTGCGGCTGACCGATCTGAAGTTCATATCCTTCGCGGCGCATAGTTTCGATCAATACAGACAAGTGAAGAACACCACGTCCGAATACCATGAAACTATCAGCTGAACCAGTTTCACCCAATCGAAGGGCAAGGTTCTTTTCCAATTCTTTTTCAAGACGCTCTCTGATGTGACGGGAAGTAACAAACTTTCCTTCCTTAGCATAAAAAGGCGAGTTGTTAATCGTGAAGAGCATACTCATTGTTGGCTCATCAATGGCGATGGCTTTCAATGCTTCTGGCTTTTCTGGATCTGCAACGGTATCACCGATGTCAAAACCTTCAAGTCCTACCAGTGCACAGATTTCACCGGCATTTACTTCTTCTACTTTTTTCTTTTCAAATCCTTCGAACACGTAAACTTCTTTGATACGGGTTTTCACGATTGTTCCATCGCGTTTTACCAGCACTATCTGTTGGCCAGGCTTAACTGTTCCGCGTTGTACACGTCCGATGGCCACACGACCGATGTAAGCAGAGTACTCCAGTGATGTAATCATCATCTGGGTTGTTCCGTGATCAATTTTCGGTTCAGGTATATATTGTATAACACCTTCCAATAATGGTGTAATGCTGTCAGTAGGATTTTTCCAATCTGTACTCATCCAGCCATTCTTGGCAGAACCATAGAATGTAGGGAAGTTCAGCTGATCTTCGTTAGCATCCAGGGCGAACATAAGTTCAAATACCTGTTCATGCACTTCATCAGGTGTACAGTTTTGTTTATCAACTTTATTAATAACCAGAATTGGTTTTAAGCCAAGTTGTAACGCTTTCTGTAATACGAAGCGAGTCTGTGGCATTGGACCTTCAAACGCATCCACCAACAACAAACAGCCATCGGCCATGTTGAGTACGCGTTCTACTTCTCCTCCAAAGTCACTGTGACCGGGTGTATCAATAACGTTGATCTTGTAATCTTTGTAACGAACGGATACGTTCTTGGCAAGAATAGTGATACCACGCTCACGTTCCAGGTCGTTGCTGTCCATGATCAGCTCACCTGGGGTCTCATGGTCTTTAAAAAGTTTACCTGCCATAAGAAGTTTATCCACCAAAGTGGTCTTACCGTGGTCTACGTGGGCAATAATCGCGATGTTCCTGATCTTGTTAACGTCCATAAATCGTCAAATTCCTCTTTTTTTCTTGAATTGAGGCGCAAAGATAGCCTTTTTTACTGCACTCTCCATGCCTCTTTCACAACTGTTTAAATTTTAACATGGTAATTCACAGAAACATGAGTTACAATTCAGGCGGAACCTTACCATCAGTGAAGGTATTTTCGCTCTAAATGAAACATTATAAGGCCAAATCCGATTCGGCTTATTATAATTACTGATCACAATTTTTTTTCAAAAAAGAAAATGACGAAGCGCGTTAAATTTGATTTCGAGATTTATTTCACGAACGGAGGCGGCATAAAAGGCGAAGATTTCCGATTGGATATTGCCGGAGATGACATTACGGACAAGGAACTTGCCGACTATTTGGTTGATGATATGCGCCTGCTGATGGTGGGCGAAACCAAAATTCTTAATAAAGAAATAATCTCCGAGCCTCATAAACGAAAGCCCTTCAACGAGAACTCAGGCAAAAGTCTATTTGTAGATCTCAGTCATACCATAGAACATGGACTTGTCACCTATAAAGGACTCCCTGCTCCTATCATCTGCGATTATCTGAGCCGTGAAGACTCCAAAAAATTCTATGAAGAAGGCGCGCAATTTCAGATTGGCAAAATTGAAATGGTGACAAATACAGGTACATATATAGATTGTCCGTTTCACCGATTTGAAAATGGGAAAGATCTTTCAGAAGTAGCATTGGAAGCTTTCGCTGATCTCCCTGCCATTGTCATTCATGTACCCTTCAAGGAAACACTGGCAGTTACGGTTGATCATTTGAAAAATCATGAAATCCGAAATCGTGCAGTACTCATCCATACTGGCTGGGGCGATGCACATTGGAATACAGAATTCTACTACGAGAATCATCCCTTCGTAACTAGAGAGGCAGCAGCTTATTTGCGCGATTGCCACGTAAAACTCGTTGGGATTGATTCACACAACATCGATGATACCCGTGGAAAAACGCGGCCGGTACACACTACATTATTAGGAGCAGATATACTCATTGTAGAACACTTGTGTAATTTATCGTTGCTGCCTGCAGATGGTTTTACATTCAGTGCGGTGCCTCCCAAATTCAAAGGAGTCGGCACATTTCCGGTGCGGGCTATGGCAAAGCTGAATAGTATAGCTTAAGAATTCCATCATCATCAACTTAAAATATATACTTATGATCAAGAGACTATATATTCTGTTTGCATTTCTCTTCGTGGTTGCAGCAGCATCCGCGCAGTCGTTTGAAGGAAAGATTAGTTACCAGAATAAATACAAAAGCAAACTTCCCAATGTTACAGATGAGCAGTTCAATGCTATGATGGGAACCACACAAGATTATTTCATAAAAGGGTCCCAGTATAAAATCAGCACGAATGGAACATTTTTTCAATGGCAAATCTATGTTCCGAAGGATAATAAGTTGTATAACAAAATTGCAAATTCTGAAGCTCTGTTGTGGATTGATGCCGCCACCAATTCAGATGAACTGATCAAAGTTGAGACAAAGAAAAATGCCGTTGTAGTGTTGGGACATTCCTGTGATGAAATAACACTCCATTGTAAATCCGGAGTTCAGAGGTATTATTATAGTACAAAACTCAAGATTGATCCTAAGCCATTCGCAAACTTCAAATACGAGAATTTTTATGAGTATATATCTAGGGCACAAGCGTTGCCACTAAAAATGAGTATTGAAACTCCTCAGTTCATTCTGGAAAGTGTAGCAACCGAAGTAAAGCCAATGTCGCTCGATGGCAAACTGTTTACATTGCCTGAAGGCAGTAAACTTGAAAAGAGTCCGTATTAAAACCCAAGTATATGTATATATCAATTGCCTGATCACCGATGGTGACCGGGCAATTGACTATCGCTAAGCAAGTCCGGAGTAAACATCCTTTCAATCACCTCTCCCACCGGTTCTTCATTCTGATATACTACTCCGAGAAATGCTGCTATAGTTTTCGCTACCTGCTTTTGGAAATACTGTGTTTCATTTTTCATTTCTCCCAATGGAGGAGTATCCGGCCCTATCACAGCAAACCACATCTGGCTGGAGCCCGTTATCAAACGGCCATGATTCTTCCAACCTTTCTTTCCTGCGGTACCGCGACCATGATCGGTGGTTATGAGCAGAGTCGTTCTATCTTTATAGTCTTGTTGTGACTGAATCCATTCCCAGAGTCGTGCGATCATCTCATCGGTACGGTGCGCAGCTTTCAGGTATTCATCATAACGTCCACCATGTCCATGTTCATCGGTTTCATCCAGGCTGATAAAGAGCATATGAGGACGCGCACGTTTAAGATATTCGAATGCATACTGGAACGTAAAGGCATCATATCGATTACCATAGGGATTCTTCACTACGCGCTGCAAATCATTTAAAAGATTTTCCTGCGCAGAAAGTGAATCGGCTGTGGCTGCTTCATCTCCACCATTTGCATATATACCGGACGACTGCTCCCGTACAACGGCAGGTATAACATCCCATGTAGAGAACACCGCTACGCTTCCCTTGAATGCAGGTTGCTCATCTATATAGTTAAGCACGGTATAATTGGGATTCTCGATTTTGTCATTTGATCGGATACGCTTGTCTACAAAGCCGACCAGCATTTCGCTATAGCCGGGATATGAGAACCAATACGGATTTGCACAATTGACACGATTACCAAGATTACGGTTTCCATACAGCTGGCCTTCATTGCCGATAACACTCCAGAAGAATGGTAAGAGTTTTTCTCTCCGCACAACGTATGAGCTATCCCAAAACTGTTCAACAACTTTTTTATCTTTTACAAACTCTTTGTTATAGAGAAGAGATGAATCAGCACCTTCAAATAATTCTGTCCAACGGAAACCATCCAATGTTAGCAAGATGACATTCTCTGTCTGGCGCTCCTGCGCAAAGACACAGGAGCAACAACCCACCAGACATAGTTGAAAAAATCTTTTAAACATGTCCGAAGATGCAACAACAGTATTACTTGATGATTAGTATAGATTTATACCTGTGTTAGATAATGATCACGGCAAAATGAAGTCGGTTACTATTTTTTCAAATCCAGGTAATCTTTGAGTCTTCCTTCCGTATCGTACATTTTAAAATTGAGTTCGTTGCCATGAACAGTCACTATAAAATAGTGATGGCCCCTATATGTTTTGGCGCTGAACCATGCGCGTGATGGCGCAAAATCCTCGAGGTTTCCACCTCCACCACCACCTTGCACATAAATCACCCCATTCTGTTTATCAATTATATTATTCCGGATGGGCAACGTTCGCTGATATGTATGCAAGTGCCCAAAGAAAACCATGTTAACATTATACTTCTCATATAGGGGAACGATCTTGCGAATGGCTTTATCTCCCAAATCTCCTTTACCACGCCAGGCATTGCCATAATCATCCTCATCTGCAGAATAGGGGGCGTGATGATGCGCAACAAATTTCCAGACAGCTGTAGATTTTTTTAACTGTTCTTCCAGCCATATATACTGTTTCTCTCCCGGAGCAAATTCTTCCGGCCGATTACTGTTGAGCATAAAAAATTCAGCATTACCATACTTGTATGAATAGTATCCTTCGGGTTCTGGCAGAACGTGATACTGATCATACCAGTACAGATCTTCTTCACCATTGCCTGCTACCGGAAAGACAGGCACACGTGAAGCGAGTTGTGTAACGCCTTGAAAGTATTCGTAATTCCATTCAAACTTGTGGTCTTCAGTTCCTCCGTCCGTAAGATCGCCTACGAGCATTAAAAAATTAGGACGTTCTTCCCACACCATCTTGCAAACGCGATCATTTATATGAGGTCTCGCTTCTGTATCCCCTATCACAGCAAATGCATACGAACTGTTTTCTTTTACTGCCGTTGAGAACGTAAGTATACCCGATTCCATTACTGAACCATCGCGTGCCTTTGCTTTTATAGTATAGAAGTAAGGCGTTTCAGGATCCAGATTGTCAAGCTTTACGGTATAAATATTACTCTCTTTAGCAACTATATTTTCACGATTTATAGTTTGTGTATTCAGGGTGATCTTCTTATCCATGGGCACTTGCTGTCCATATTCAATAACAAAGTCTGCCGGACGATCCGTTTCCCATACTATATCTATTGAAGAGGTGGTAGCGTTGTTCAAATACGGACCTGCATTGAAATGAAATGTATTCGGAAAAAGCTTTCCTTCCACTACCATCGTTTTTAACGCCTCAAATCGCTTCTTGATTTCGTCTTTGGACAGTGCTCTGTCCAAGAGCCGCATCATCTTCAGTAAATTACCCAAATCCATGTAAGGCTCGTTGTGGGTGTACGATGCTACTTCTAACTGATAATCATTATAGTCTTTACGCTTCGCTGTTTTCATGGAATTCACAAGTTCACCATTTACATAGAGCGACATGGTGCTTCCATCAAAGGTGGCCACGATGTGATACCAGTATTGCTTCCAGCCACCTGATTTTATATCGTAGCTTAATAAGTTTGAGAATGGGTTATCTTCTGTAGAAAGACTAAAGAGAATATTACGATCATATATACCCAACAACCACGAAGGCGATTCACTTCCGTATTTACTCTTAACGGCCGACAAAACACCTACCGGTTGATTGACGTGATTGACAACCCACAACTCAATCGAGAAGCTTCCCTTGGATAGCTTGGCTATATCTACAAAATCTTCGCGTCTTTCCGTAGGCTCTTCACCGTGAAAGACGAGTGGTACGGTCTCTGTACTTACCAACGGCTTAAATGAAATCGGCTCATCAATGCGATTACCAGGATAGTTCTCGGCTTTCTGTCCCAGAGTATATTTAGGCCAGAACCACCACTCCTGTGCTTTCACGTCTATATTTAAAAGCAAAACAATACTACCCAACATCACCAGGCGTATCGCTACGGGGAGATGCAGCCGAAAAATCAACATGAAATTAAAATTCAGGTAAGGAACTATACTTTAGGACTACACTTTTGAATCATAGTATACCAGACTATAATCGGATGATCCATCTTCATAGAGATCAATGATCGCATATACCGGTGCGAATTCATCGAGCGCCAACGGATTGCCCCACCAGTTACCTGATACTGCTCCGTTGCAAAGATATTTTACACCCAGGTACTCAACAGCATCTACATAATGTACATGTCCGCTTAGCGCCATCTTAACCTGCTTGTTCTTAAAGAAAAGATCTTTGATACGCTGGTGATCGTCATGCATATCGCCTGACGGGAATTTTACTTCTTCAAGCGGTTTTCTTTTGGTATAGTATAACAACGCGCCCATCGAAAGAATCGGAACGTGATTAAAGATACATACGGGCATCACAGGATTTTTACTCAACTCTTTTTCCAGCCATGTGAATTGTTCTTGATCCAGTTGATAACCATGATCGCCGTTGATGCTATCCAGCGCTATAAATTTCCAGCCATTCTTTTCAAAAGCATAATACCGGTTGGGCAACTTCAATTCAGAAATAACCCACTGTTTTCCGTAGCGTTTATCTTTTTTATAGGCAGCATCCAATGTCTCATCGGGGCCATACCACACATCGTGATTACCAATCGCACTATATAAAGGAAGACCGTTTTCAACTTTAGCAACTTTATTCCAGGAGGCCCAGCGAGTTTCTACCGTTTCCACCGTCTGCTTGTTCTCATCCATTACCGTGTCACCGGTGTTGATAATCAACTCAGGCTTGTCCTTCATTTTGTTAATCTCACGAAGCACACGAGCGAGACATGTTTCTGCGTTCGCGCGATCGAGCATATGTACATCCGTAATGTGTGCTATACGAAGCGCACGCTTTTTATTTTTACCAAGCGGTGCATCTACAGCTTTTGCACTTAACCATGAAGGAATGATACTGGTAGCCATACCAGCCAGTGCTGTTTTTTTAATAAAGTCTCTCCGGTTTGCCATTGGGTCGTACAATTATTTTTTTAGTTAAGAGAAACACCCGAAGCAGTACTCCGGGTGTGTTTCTCAAGTTAATCTTTTATAATATATATTTCGGCATTCCTGCTGTCGCCCATGGAGCCAAACTGACTTTCAATTGCTTTGCTGAGATTTTCGTTGTTCGTGGTTTCCTCTGCACTCGGATATAGCCATCGTTTTGGAATCACTCCGTTGTTACCCGTTCCGGTTCCTTCTCTGAATTCCGGTATATCGGTTCTCCGTTGATTATAGTATGCTTCCAATCCTGAGTTCTGAAAAAATGCAAGATACTTTTGAGTCAATATCTGCTCAAGACCTGCGGTATTGTTACCAGCATATTTAACAGCGGTACTGTTCAGATAATTTGTAATAGACGGGGTCACTTCGCCGAGTACAACATCATCTGCACTTGTAACTTTCAAAGACGATCCATCTTTGATACCGTATAAATCCATAGAAGCAATAATACCATTTTCGTAAAATGATTCTGCATCTCCTGAAGTCCAACCTCTGTTGATCCCTTCTGCTATTGTAAAGCATTGTTCAACATAGCCTAGCATCAAGGCTGGTTCAGGCCCGCTAAAAGTCCCATAGTATCTTAATTGGTTAGCATATGAATACTCACCTTTTCCGGCTTTTGAAGACATATTATCCAGACTTTCTGCTGAACTCGCTCCGATGTATGCACCAAAGTTATCGAACGCTATACCTGCTTTCAGTTTTGCTTCTGCAGGGTTACAGGTTACAAATACGCGCGGGTCTGCAAGATCCGTCAGCGTCTTTACATAAGTCTCAGCCATGTTATAGCGGCCTTTATCAAAACCTTTACTGCCTGGGTTAGAAGGATACAGACTGGTAGAACCGTTGTAAAAAATTTGCAGGTTATCGCTCGTGCTTCCCAGTAACGGGTATTTGGTGTTGTTTGTAACTATAGAATTGAAACGATTCTTTACATTAAGATCAGCATCACTTTCTTTTTTACTCAAGCTGATCAACACCCGCAGCGTAAATGAATTCACAATCTTCTGCCATGACTCCAGGCTATTGCTCATATATATATCTCCTGAAAGTATATCACCGAGTGGCGATGTAGGTGGTGGTGTACCGGCTGCAATCAAGGTAGCCAAATCGCTGTTCGCGCTCTCCAGCCATTCCAATACCTGTATATATATTTCCTTTTGACTGGCATATACCGGTGTAGTGTCATCAAGACCTTGTAACGATTCCTCCAACGGTAAATCGCCAACCTGTTCCGTCATGCTAACATAGAAATACGCTCGGAAGAATTTACCAAGTGCAGAATATGGATTAAGCGCTCTGGCTCCGGTGTTCAACGCTTCTTCTTCCATCTTCAATACATTTTTCAACGTTTGAAATTTAAGTGAAGCATTGGTCCAGCTATATTCGTTGTTACCATAGTAATTATAGTTACAGCACCAGTACTGATTCCACCGGTGTTCAAGCGACCACGGCTGCTCAAGCATGTCATTCTGTATACCCGTTAGCAAAAGAGAAGGCGGAACAGTAGTAGCCTGGTTGGGATTCTTTTCGATCTCTTCAAAATCCTGGCAGCGTGTAAAAACTACCAGGAAAGCAATCACCATATAATATCGTATATTTTTCATGATGCGTGAATTAGAAAGTGATGTTAATGTTTATACCGTAACGTCTCGTTGTTGGCGTCTGCAAGGTTGAATAACCGGAAAGGTTATTGCCGTATTGATCTATATCAAAGTCCTTGCGTTCTGCGAAGTACAGAAGATTACGTGCTACAAGCGATACGGATGCATTTCTGATAAATGTTCTTTCCAGTACAGAAGATGGAAAATTATAGGTTACTATAACTTCTCTCAGTTTAGCATATGAGCGGCTCACCAGGTTTGCTTCTTCCTTCGAATAATAACGACTAATCCAGTCCTGTAAGAAAGTAGTTGTCGTATTCTGTGTAAACTGCAACTCATCGTAATTGGTAATATTACCACGATCGTCTGTTTCTATACTGCCATTCGCTACGCTCACACCAGGGCCGATCCATGATTTCACACCCTGATAATCGTAATAGCGCGCTTCGCCCATAGCACCTTCGGTTGTATTAATAATGCGACCACCGCGATACGTCTGACGCTGGATATAGTCTACGACTTTGCCACCAATGCGTCCGTCAAACTGAAAACTGAAACTGAAGTTCTTATAGTTAAACTTGTTATTGATACCCCACACCAGATCCGGATTGAGATTACCCATATACTGTGGTATCGGATTTGCGATTGGTCTTCCGCTGTCATCATTGATCAGGTTTCCTTGCTGATCTTTCAGAAATACCTCCGCATAATATTTATCGATACGGTCACCTTTGTAAATAAAACTGTTGTTACCGTTTACACTTCCATTGAAGAAGCTTGCTTCGATACGATCTATTCCCGGAGCTATTTCTTCCAGGAATTCTTTATAGGTTGATCCGTTCACCATTACATTCCACGAGAAGCCATCTGTATTCTGAATAGGCGTTCCGCTAACGGTCACTTCCCATCCTTTACGAAGTGTTTTTATACCGGTGGATACAATTGTAGTATATCCGCTCGTTTCAGATATCTGCTTGTTAAATATACCAGGACCATCCAGGCTCTGGAAATACGCAACATCTAAGCCTAAACGATTCTGCAGAAATTTTATATCTAGACCAGTTTCCCAGGTAGAACTGAAAGATGGTTCCAGATCTTTATTGGCCAGAAGATCGCTATAGTATGCGCCTGGAATGTTGTTGAAGAGTTTCCCGCCACGATAAGCTTCTGTATTTACAAAGCTTGGTCCGTCATAAGGTGTAGAATAATCAGAACCATATCCTAAAGGACTTTCTCCATCACCGGAGTAGCTATAGGACGGTGCAACCGTAGCAGTTGTAAGAGCGCCTCCTACACGTGCGTAAGAACCTCTTACTTTGAGAAAGGAGATAAACTCCGGCAGTGCAATTTTTTCTGAAAGGACAACGCTCAACGAAGCCGATGGATAAAAGAATGTATTGTTACCCGTTGGTAAAGTAGAATGCTTATCTACCCGTCCCGTAAGAGACAGCGATATGAAATCCTGGTAGTCAAGGTCTATATATCCGTAACCACTACCCACCTGCATGGTAGAATTGAAATTGTAGGCACGGATCGGATTTAAGGAGTTGGTAAAGTTATATAGTCCCGGAACGCTCAGATAATCTGTAGTAGTATAGCTCGATTTATAGGTGAACGTACGCAGGTTAGCACCGAGGGAAGTTTTGAGCGTGAAGTCTGGTGACAGATTTTTATTAAACGTTAACAGGAGATCGGTGTTGTTCTCAAAAAGCTGACGCTGATCTTCACGGTAATCTCCTTTAGCCTGCTCACGTCCGTATACCGTTGCTGAGTATGGGAATTTCTCTGTGCGAAGGATATCATACGTGTTGATCTGTGTACGGGCCGTCAAGTCAAGTCCCGGAGTCAGTTCTGCTTTCAGTGACATATAGCCATATACATCCGTCTTATAGTGTCCTCTTAACCAATGATTCGCCAGAAACCAGGGATTGTTATACCGGGTGTATTCCGCATAGCTTTGTTGTATACCTTCTTTACCAGGTTGCCAAACCTGCTTCATATCATCAACATCCCAATCAGCACCACCCCAGATAATGATGTTATAGATCATACTGTTAGGACCATAATTCACATCGGGAATATTCTTGGTATACTGACGATTATAATTGATGTTCGACTCGAACCTGATCTTGGGCGACAAGTCTACACCTGCTGCTATATTAAAGTTGTCAGCGTTAAGATCAGTATTAGGCACTTGTCCACGCTGATAATTATGAGAGTATGAAAAACGAAGATCGTATTTGTCGCCTGATGTTGATACGGCTATATTATTCGTGGCTACAATACCGGATTGTAAAAAGCGCTGTAAATTATCTTTACCACGGGCAACCCACGGAGTAGGTTTTATATTGCCAGTATAGGTTGTTCCATCTGCGAAGGTTGTAGTGTATTCAGTTTCCGGAGTATACTCGCCATCATACTGAGGTATTAACTGTCCTTCGAATTTTGGTCCCCAGATATCATAGTCAGAATCATTTTTACCTCCGCCTTTACCATTGCCGAAAGCATATTTACCATGGTCGCCCGGGCCGTATTCACTTTGCACTTTTGGTATTGTCAGGAAACCATTTTCTACCATCGTAGAGGAGTTGAACTCTACAGAGAAGCCACGCTTATCTTTTGAACCACGCTTGGTAGTAATTTGAATAGCACCATAAATTCCACGGGAGCCATATAGCGCAGAAGCCGCAGGGCCTTTCAACACGGTATAATTTTCAATATCATCTGCACTGATGTTCCAGGTATCAGATTGTATCGGTACACCGTCTACAACAAACAAAGGCTTCTTACCCCGAAGGTAAAGTTGTGGTGCACCTAAAAGTTCTGCTGAGGGAGCCACTGTTAAACCCGCTACTTTTCCTACCAGCGAATTTATCGGGTTAGGCTCTCTCGCTTTAACAAGATCAGAACCTTTTACGTCCTGTACAGCGTACCCTACCTTTGCTTTATCCTTTTCAATACCTAGTGCTGTAACCACTACTTCAGATAACTGTGTAGCATCGGTAGCCAACGCTACATCAACGGATGATCTACCGGCCAACGGTACTTCTTGCGAAATATACCCTACAAATGAAAACACAAGGGTTGCATCAGTAGAAGGAACAGCGACAGAATACCGGCCTTCGGCATCTGAGATTGTTCCTGCGGATGTTCCTTTTACAAGAATGTTTACTCCGGGCAGTGGTGAAGAATCTTCACCGGAAGTTATGCGCCCGGACACCGAAGTTTGTGCGTAAGCACAAACGGCAAAAAGCCATGCTGCCAACGCGAGCAGTACACGGCCAGATCTTTTTCCTAAAGAAACAGAATTCTTTAGTAGAGATTTGTTCATAGATGAAAAGGGTTAGGGTTGTTGATACACAGCAAGCACGGTCGCTATACTATACTTTTATATATAGTCATAAGTACATAGACCTGCCTTAATTCGAATCAAAGGTTGGCATTAGAATTAAAGTAGCGTTTAGAGGAACGTTACGTATGAATTAAACTTTGCATGAGCAGATGAATCTTCTATTAACGATTTTACTATTGACAAAGAAGAAACACGGAAACAAACCGATGAAAACCATTTATAGACGTAACATTGGTATAATAAGGCCAAACAGCGATTTTGGCACACTCATCTGTACGCTGCTATTTTTTATGTTTACAATCAGTAAACAAAACAGTAATGGTAGACAATGAAGTTGTATCGCGCATCGCACAAAAAATAAGAGCAACACGGCTCGAAAAAAATCTCACTATACAACAGTTGGCCACGCGCTCCAACGTCAGTAAAGGACTCTTGTCCAAAGTGGAGAACTCACGCACCATCCCATCGCTTCCGGTTTTTGTCAGCATCATCCAATCACTGGATATATCCTTGAAAGAATTCTTTCATGACATGGTATTGACTAATGGGAAAGATTATTTGCTGGTAAAGAAAGACGACTATACTCCACTGGAACGCGAAGGGCGGTCAGGCTTTCACTATCAATTTATACTCTCGCAGAACATAACAAACTGCAGCATGGATGCCGTGCTCCTAACACTTGAGCCGGGCGCAAAGGG
Source organism: uncultured Bacteroides sp. (assembly GCA_902168185.1). GTDB lineage: Bacteria > Bacteroidota > Bacteroidia > Cytophagales > Cyclobacteriaceae > Ohtaekwangia. The sequence goes on along the minus strand of CABHOV010000039.1, from coordinate 130,310 downwards.
AAAACCAACCACTACCGATGGCTATGAATTCAAATATATACTCAGCGGTAGTTGTGAATACCAGATTAATAACGAAGTAATTTTGCTGGAGGAAGGCGACTCCATCTATTTCGATGCTTCTATTCCACATGTACCCCTAAATCATTCCAGGAAGAAAGTAATCATGCTGGTGATCTACTTTATTTTGGCGAAATAAGTATAGTATATGTAAAAGATTGAATACTATAAGCGATCTATTAACTCTTCGGCAAGACCAAAGCTTAAAGACATTCCGGCACCACCGAGTCCATTCACGATGGTAACATTGGGTTCAGGTTCGATCACAAGACTTATATTGCCTTGTACTTTCGGATATATACCATGCCATCGTTCGGTGATCTTGAAATCACCCAGGTCAACAAATGAACGGAGGTAGTCAACAATAACGTCATTGACATGCTCGGAATCAAAAGGCTCTACTGTACGGCTATAGTGATGTGAGTCGCCAATGATCAGCTCGCCTGCTTCATTTTGCGCGACCAGTACGTGTACTCCATGTTTTTTAAAATCTTCGGATTGCCGGTCGTAGCGTTCATCAAGCTTTGCTAGAGACGGACATTTTGCAAAGGCTGCATAATGTCGTAGAGTAAGTCCTGCACACAACGTAGGGCCTATGCTCACAGGCTTGGCAGTAACCGCCTTCATCATTTGAAGCTTGCATTTCGTTACCGGCTGCTGATCGAATACCTCCGGGTATAGTGTTTCAAAGTCAGTGCCGCTGCATACATAAACCCTATCGGCACGCCAGCTCTCACGCGCAGTCTTTATATGTGGCACTGCTATCTCCGTTACAACGTTCCCAAATTTCAAAATCAATCCATACTTCTCCTCCAACCACAACGGAATTTTTCGAATAGCTTCACGTGCATATACAGTTCCCTCGGTATCACTCCATAAACCGCCATACAGATTTTTCGAGCGAACTACTGGCGATCGTTCTATAACTTCTGATGCATTGAGTAAACTACATTGATACGCAGCATCTTTATAGAGTTCCATAAATTCATTTAGCACATTCCATTCGTCTTCATGATAGGCAACGTGAAGTGAACCATTTGTTTTGATCCAAAAGCCTGCCTGTGCCGCTACCTCTTGCCAATGCTGTCGTGCACGCAATGCACGGTTCAAGCCAACACCCGGCTCCTGCCCGATCGGCCATACCAACCCAAAGTTTCGTACGGAGGCTCCCACCGCGAACTGCTCACGTTCAAACAACACAACTCTATATCCTTTACGAAGCGCCATGTAGGCATGTGCCAATCCTACAATACCGGCACCAACAATGGCGATGTCTGCTGAACGATCCATTCTGTATAGTATACTTTATAGTGAAAGTAAATTTATTACCACATTCAAAGGTTGCCGTTTACATTGATTTAGACCGGCCCCGAAGTTTATCATTTTGTTAAGGTTGCGCTTTAATATTTTTCTTGCAACATTTAACTGTAAACTTCGAATCTAAACCTGTATATGTGGTCTAATTTTCATACTCACAATGCGTACTGTGATGGTAAAGGTGTTATACAGGACTATATCCGCAAAGCGGAAGAACTGGGGATGCTCAGCCTCGGCATTTCATCGCATGCACCATTGCCGTTTGCCAATAAGTGGTGCATGAAGCCTGCAAACCTGGATGCATACTTGAACGAGTTGCGTGACCTCAAGAAAAAATCCCCGGTAGATCTATATACCAGTCTGGAGATTGATTTTATACCCGGAGTAATTTCTCCCAATGATTTTCGTGACAAGCTTGACTATACGGTTGGGTCTATTCATTTTGTAGAACAACTTCCGGATGGAACACGTTGGGAGATCGATGGCACACATGCTTTCTTCCTGGAAGGCTACGAGAAGATTTTCAACAACAACATTCGTGATACGCTCACGCGATATTATGAACTGACACGAGAGATGGTTGCAACTGCCTGCCCTACTGTTGTGGGCCATCTCGATAAAATTAAGATCCAGAACGTTGATGAAAAACTATTCAGCGAAAGCGATGCCTGGTATCAACAGGAAGTAAAAAAGACAATTGATGCGATTGCCGCGAGCGGAGCGATCATCGAAGTAAACACGCGTGGCCTATATCAAAAGAAATCAGCAACTACATATCCCGGCCCCTGGATACTGGAATATATACTTCAAAAAGCTATACCCGTTACATTGAGCAGTGATGCGCATCATCCTGATGACTTGGTCAATCAGTTTTCGGATACTGCCATTCTTCTCCAAAAAATCGGCTTTAAAACCTTAACTATTTTACATGAAGGCCACTGGCAACCTTTCCCCTACAACGAACATGGCATCATTGTCCGGTGAGCATCCTATAACTCAATGGCTTCGGCAAACCAACGCGTTCTGGTTTACGATCTATACTTCGCTGGCAGCGTTTTGTTTATATACCTGTGTATATGCCTTTCGTAAAACATTTGCCGCAGCCTCTTTCGAGGGAATTTTTTACTGGGGAGTAAGCTATAAAGTATGGCTGGTAATTTTTCAAGTGGTAGGCTATGGGCTGTCGAAGTTTATAGGTATCAAAGTTATTTCAGAATTAAAAGCGCATTCGCGATCGGTGGGTATAGTAATTCTTGTATCGGTAGCCGGTATATCCTGGTTTTTGTTTGCGCTTATACCTGCACCCTATAATATAGTATTCCTGTTTACCAACGGTCTGCCCTTGGGCATGATCTGGGGCATGGTATTCGGATATTTGGAAGGAAGGAGAATGACTGAAGTTCTCGGTGCCGCTCTGTCTGTAAGTTTTATTTTCTCTTCAGGACTTTGCCGCTCTACAGGAGCTTACCTCATTCGCGATTGGACAGTATCAGAAACCTGGATGCCGTTTGTTGCCTGTTGCATCTATAGCATTCCCTTGCTGATCTTTTTATACTTACTCGATAAAGTTCCGCCACCGTCTGCACTCGATGAGCAGCTGCGAACGCGAAGACAACCGATGGATCTTGCTGAACGTAAAAAATTCATCCGTACATTTTTACCTGGAATAATTCTGTTTGTATGCTGCTATATGTTGCTCACCATCTTTCGCGATTTTCGTGATAACTTCTCAGCAGAAGTATGGAAGACACTGGGTCACGGAAACTCCCCTGAGATCTTTACAACAACCGAGGTACCCGTTTCCATTGCCGTGTTGATGATCATGGGAAGCATCATGATCATCAAAAACAATAAACTCGCACTGATGATCAACCATGTAATCATTGCACTCGGCATGGTATTGATCGGCATCAGCACACTTCTGTTTGAGCAGCACATGATTGGTCCTACGACTTGGATGATCTTGATCGGTCTTGGACTTTACATGGGATACGTTCCTTTCAACAGCATCTTCTTCGACCGCCTGATCGCGGCCTTTCAATATATAGGCACTGTGGGCTTCATTATGTATGTGGCGGATTCCTTCGGCTACCTGGGCAGCGTGAGTATTCTGCTTTTCAAGGAATTCGGCTACGCGAAGTTAAGCTGGGTAGAGGTGTTCATTACATCGGGGTATATTATTTCCGTTGCCGGAACACTGCTTATATGTGGTTCCATGCTTTACTTCCACAATAAGCACAAACGATGGAAGAAAGAAGAAATAAGTTAGGCCGTCTTTTCGAGAATCAATTACCTTAAAAAATTTTCATTTGTGCCCGGCCACAACTATAAATTTCGTATTTTGAGGGGTAAATTATACTCTCGAAATGGCTATCTTTCTAAAGAAACGACAGTTCCAGTTAAAATCATTGTCGCTATTCTTAATACCCGTTTTTCTACTCCTTGTATTGCTCTGCTACCTTGCCGCGCGAAGTCCTGAGAAACTGGCAAGTGAACGGTTCACTGCCATCACCATTTTTCTGGCACTCCTTATACTATACTTTGTACTGCTGATTCCCTTTACAAAAAAAACACGAACACGAATCCTGACGATCGGAACTTCCATCGCTGATCTTGCCGCTGGTAAATTTAATAACACCGTTACCGTCAGTGGAAAGGACGAGATCGCAGACATTGCCTTGGGTATAAATACATTGAAAGATGACCTGATGCATAAAACTGAATTCGCTGAAGAGATCAGGAAAGGAAATCTCGATGCTGCTTACAAGCCAAACAATGCTGATGACTTGCTGGGGCATTCTTTATTGAAGTTGAAAGAAAATCTGCTGGTGGTAAAAGAAGAGGATCAAAAAAGAAACTGGACTACCGATGGTCTTGCAAAATTTGTAGAAGTACTTCGTTCCAATAAAAATATAGATGCTCTGGCGCATGACATCACGAAGAGTCTTGTTAATCTGCTGAACGCAAACCAAGGCGCCATCTTTATACTTAACGATGATCATTCTCACGATAAACACCTGGAGATGCTGGCCTGCTATGCTTTCAATCGCACCAAGCACCTCACCAAAAAGGTAGCGATCGGTGAAGGTCTTATCGGCCAAACATTTTTGGAAAAAGAGACGCTATATTTAAAAGAAGTACCCGATGATTTTGTGCGTATCACATCAGGTTTAGGAGAAGCTAATCCTAAGAATCTTCTCATCACTCCGCTAAAAGTAAATGAAGATGTAGTAGGTATAGTAGAACTGGCGTCATTCAAACCGTTTCAGGAACATGAAATAGCTTTCGTTGAAAAGATCGGAGAAAATATAGCACACACCATTCTTTCCTTTCGCACAAATGAAAACACAAAGCGCCTTCTCGATGAATCGCATCAGCAGGCAGAAAACATGCGCGCACAGGAAGAGGAACTGCGTCAGAATCAGGAAGAGTTGCAAGCTACACAGGAAGAGATCAGTCGTAAGTATAATGCACTCTTCAAGCAACTGGCCGAGTTGAACTATCAATCTAAATTCGATCAGCTCAAATCAATCAACTCCACGAAGAAGAGAAACATCGAGTATTACTTCGATATCATCCGTAACCAGATCCAGACCTTCGCAGAAAATAAAATGGTAATTTCTGCAGTCAATGATTTTAAAAAAGCATTTGCTAAAATTCATGAAGGTATATCGGATGAAAAGTTGGCGACCATCAAAGACAGCCTGCGGCAATACTATGCGAATGAATTTATACCACGCATTAAAGACAACACCGATCAACTTGAACGCATCGAGCACTATTTCCCCGAGGAAATAAGGGCCGATGTGTTGCAATACTTATATATTTCTAACAACCCGCATCCTACAGGACAAAAATCACTTCTGAACAGATCCGAGGATGGAAGCGAGTATAGCAAAGTTCACGCGCACTATCACCCGGTGATGCGAAGCTTCCTGGAGAAATTCGGATACTATGATATATTCCTGATCGACCACATTACGGGCGAAATGGTATATAGTGTATTTAAGGAAATTGATTTTGCAACGAGTCTTTTGACAGGACTCTATAGCAAGACGAATTTCGGTCGCGTTGTAAAAGAAGCGATTGAAAGCACTGACAAGAACTTTGTGAAGCTTGCTGATTTTGAACCTTACGACCCCTCCTATCATACGCCTGCTTCTTTTATAGCTTGCCCTATATATGACGGAAATGAGAAGGCTGGTATACTTGTATTCCAGATGCCCATCAACAAGATCAACCAGATACTGACAGGAGATGCTAACTGGCACGATGACGGACTTGGCGAAAGTGGCGAAACGCTCATGATTGGAAGCGATTACAAACTGCGCTCAATTGCCCGTGAGTTGATGGAGAATAAAAAAAGATACTTATCAGGATTGAAGAAGATTGGCTATAGCGATTCCATTACGCTGCAGATCGACAAAATGAACACCAGTATTTTGCTTGAGACCATCAAGCTCACTTCCGTGGATAAGGCATTGCAAGGAGAAACAGGTACGCAGATAGAAAAAAATAAGCACAACATTGAGATGCTCAATGCCTTCGCGCCACTCAATATACCGGATGTTCATTGGATCATCTTGTCGACCATGAAGGAGGAAGAAGCTTCCATGCGTATAAATGATTTGCGGAAAGGTGCTTAGTCGATCAACGTATCGAATTAGATATATATAATTACGCTGATATATACTTCCGATCAGCGTGTTGCCACGATAGCATCCCTCTGTACCAATCCGTTATAATACCGAATGATTTCAATAGCATGAGAAGGCTCCTGCGGGCTAAGGTTCTTTTCCATCACGAACATCGAAAGCGAAACACCACCATCCTTTAATAATGCCGGATATACTTTACTACGAAATGTTTTCAGCGAAAGCAGGTTATTCTCCATGTATATATAATAGAGAAAATCATCCGCGTCAGACAGAGCCGGAGATACATTGCGTTTCTGCCTTCGGAGTATATCTATAGTACCATTCAGCACTACTTCATACAACCGATGTCTTTCCCATGCTTCGCTTTCCCGGAGTGATACATACTTTCGGTTAATATTGTTCTTTACATCAAAAAATTGAAAGTACTGAATTCTATGAGCAGGGTATATATGTATAGAGTCGTTTGACCGAAAAAGGATTATATCATGCTCTGCCTCCACCGCTATAGCACCCACCAATACTTGCTGTGTTTGGAGTACCAGTGCTCCTTCATGCCAGGTATATTCCTGCGCTGCGAGTTTACAAATAGTAAACGAAAATAAAAGAAAACATATACCTCTTTTCACCTCATGTTAAAATTTGATTAACATGAAGTTAACATTTCGTTAATATAACATCAAGCGACAGTCCTTATAATTTCCAGAACCTCGTGTACGTTCTCAATAAGATGCGTATGCTTTTCCTTTGAAAGTTCTTCTCTTGAAAAGGCTCCCGTTGTAACACCAATCACCAACGAACAACCTGCAGCATTTCCCTCTTGCAAATCAGAAGCGGTGTCACCAACTTTTGCCACACGACTCGAATTCTGCACACCCGTAAGTTCCATGGCGCGGAAGATCATATCGGGGAAAGGTCTGCCGCGATCTACTTCATCACTAGTAACACTCGCATCAATCAACGCTGCTTTTTTCCACCCGAGACGATCCAGCAACGGGTCTGTGATCTGACGATCAAATCCAGTATCAACCACAACTTTTAGTTTACTCTCCTTCAACTTGCGAAACGTCTCACTTACACCAGGCTTCTCACCTACTGACGGATCAGTCTTATAAAATTCGATCATGGTCTGCACGAATACAGTATGTATTTCATGAATCCACGCTTCATCGATCGTACGTGTACCTATATATCGTTTTTCCAGAAGTCCGCGAATCGCTACGGGTTTGGGAATACCCATCACCGCGTTTGCGTCTTCAATAGATATAGCCACATGATGTATAGCAAGTGCCTGCTGCAACACACGGTGTACATCCTTATTATCTTTCACGGTAGTACCCGCGAGGTCAAATACAATCAATTCGATTGCCATACTTTTATTTTTAGTGCAAGATATAGTTCCGGCTGATCTTGTGTTATACTATTTACATGAAACGCTTAAACTTAATGCGTGGATAATACAGTTCTTATTATCTTCGAAATAAAAATACAGTGCTATGAACACCGCGGCTACCCTTGATGAAGTATTCGGTCTCTATGAAAAATATGGTAATGCCGATTACATTGGCGAACCTGTATCTCAACTTGAGCATATGTCGCAAGCAGCACAACTTGCTATCGAAGAAGGGTACGATGATGAAGTTATACTCGCTGCATTCTTTCATGACATCGGACATATCTGTGTTATGGTGCGTGAAGAAAATAACATGGGAGGATATGGTGTTAAAAGCCATGAGAAGATTGGCGGTGATTACTTGCGTGAAAAAGGATTTCCGGAGCGTATTGCAAAGCTTGTAGAGAATCACGTGCAAGCCAAGCGATACCTTACGTTCAAGTACCCTGATTACTATGAACAATTGAGCGAAGCCAGCAAAAAGACATTGGAGTACCAGGGCGGAGTTATGCAAGCAGAAGAAGCTGATGCGTTCGAGAAGGATCCTCTTTTTCAAACCAGCATCCGTATGCGCCATTGGGATGAGATGGCAAAAGAAATGCACATGCCTGTTATCGACCTGGACGAACTCAAAAAGAAAGCGATAACGGTATTATCAAAATAGCATTTTGCTTCCCTGGATCATTTCCTATCTTGTAGGCTTACAGAGAGAAGAGATGGTAAAAAGAATTCATAACATTATTAAACGCCTTATACTTTACGTTCACGATAAATTATCTCCACGCCATTTCTTCATTCTCTCGAGTATTATTGTCGGGCTCACTTCCGGACTTGCCGCTATCTTTCTAAAATATTTTGTACACAGCATTGAGACACTCGTCACGTACTACTCGCATAATTATGAAGAGTTCTTTTTGTTCACCCTGTTTCCAATTATCGGTATAGGACTTACTGTATTTTATATTCACCGGTTCCTGCACGGTAACTTCAAAAAAGGAAGCGCTGAAATTGTATATGCTATAACGAAGAAATCAAGTGTACTTCCTTCCAGTCAAATGTATACCAACCTGATCACCAGCGCGCTTACGGTTGGCTTTGGCGGATCAACCGGACTTGAATCACCCATGGTATCAACGGGGGCCGCCATTGGCTCCAACTATGGCAGAGTATATGGATTGTCCTATAAAGAAAAAACTATTTTACTTGCGTGTGGTGCTGCGGCAGGAATCTCCGCAGCGTTCAACTCTCCAATTGCCGGTGTACTCTTCGCTGTAGAAGTATTGTTGACGGATGTCAGTGCGTCCGCATTTATACCGCTGATCATCGCTGCTGCATCCGGTGCGTTATTGTCCAAGATCATTTTATCAGAAGGTGTTATTCTTTCATTCGCCTTGCAACAGCCATTTAATTATCACAACGTTCCGTTTTATATAGCGCTGGGTATATTAACCGGATTCATGGCGCTATATTATACACGCACCTTTGAGTGGATTGATGCGAAAATAAAATCAATCCGCAATATCTGGGTACGTGTGATTTCGGGTGGTCTGATGCTGTCGGTATTGTTACTCATATTTCCGCCCTTGTTTGGTGAAGGATACGAAACCATCAAGACGCTCTCTGACCTTCACCCTGCTGAGCTCGCACAAAATAGTTTGATCCAGCGATTTATTTCATCCGACTATACATTGCTGATCTTCCTGGGATGCCTGGCCTTTTTAAAATGCGTTGCTGCTGCGCTAACCATAGGCAGCGGTGGTAATGGCGGAAGCTTCGGGCCTTCGCTTTTTATGGGTGCTTACTTGGGATTCGTATTTGCACGTATCATCAACATGCTGGGACTATCCTATATACCGGAAACCAATTTTACATTGGTAGCTATGGCCGGAATGCTGAGCGGTGTTTTCTACGCTCCCCTTACCGCTATATTTCTTATAGCAGAAATTACAGGTGGCTATGAGTTGATGATTCCCCTTATGCTCGTATCGGCCATCAGCCTCACCGTTGTAAATTATTTTGAGCCACTTTCCATGGAAGCAAAAAAGCTTTCTGAAAAACTAAAGTCACCCGTAGAAGATCGCGATAAAACTTTACTAAACCGTCTGGACCTTACTGAGCTTATTGAAACTAATTTCTCTACGATCCATCCAGAAGCTACGTTACAAGAATTGGTGAAAGTAATTTCGAATTCAAAACGTAATATCTTCCCGGTGTTGAGCAATGAAGAATTAAAAGGACTCGTCTTTCTCGATAACGTTCGTAACATCATCTTCAAACACGATCAATACGATAAAGTCTTTGTACAGGATCTGATGACAACACCTCAAGCTGTTATACACGCCAACGAAAATCTGCACAACATTCTAAAAAAGTTTGACGAAACGAACCAGTGGAATTTACCAGTCGTTGAAAATAACAAGTATCTCGGCTTTGTTTCCAAATCAAGTATACTTACCAAATATAGGGAGGAGTTAATGCGATCGGCTTAATTTAAGCTTTCACATCTCATTATTAAAACTATTAAATACTAACGACTACCCTTTACACCTTCGCAGATATAGTCATCGCCGTGAAATACATCTTTGGTGAATTACATACGTGGCATCGGTATGTTTCTGGGAGTTCGTCAAAGGGAACTCCGGGCGGAATGTTTACGGTAGCATCGCCATAGCGTTGGTCGTAAATAGAAAGGCAGTTGCTGCATTGATAGCTTGACACAACTATACCAGACTTCTCTTCCTTGTTCTTTTCCGTTTGTTTTTCTCTTTCCGGATTAAGCTGGCGATAGTACATCTTACTTAACTCGATAAGCAGTGCCGGTATGATTTCCTTTTTTACATCGCGTGCATACGTGAGGTAAGCAATCTTGTTGGGATTGAAATCCTTCGCATATAGTATATTATAACGCTCTGTGTTTTCAAGCGATGTATTACGTTCAATAACAATAGAGGTGAACAAAAAGCTGTCATGCTTCGTCTTGATGGTAAATGTAAGACCATGCGTGCTGATGTCCTGCTGATCAAGCTCACGAACCAGGAAGCGTTTTAATTCCAGGGCTTCAGCATCGATCACCGGCAAATGCCAGTTTAACTCCAGCGATGAGTGACGACCATTGATACCAAATTTACCCATCAGCTTTTCCCAACGGATACGATCGGATGCTTTTATACCCTTAATGATAAAAGCCTTCCAAGGAATGATATTGATCTTTCCGACATTCGTCTCCTGGCACAACTTGCTGGCAGCACTCATAAAGTCGATGTCGTATTGATTGTTACGCCAGTATAGTCCAAGCCAGTATTGATTATTCAACATCGCATTCAATCCTTCGTAGTACGGAAACGTGCTATCAGGATATTTCAGCTTCTCGGAGATCGCGCGATAGTTAATCCGCATCTTACCCTGCAGAATCACAAAGAGTTCATCCATCCCGAAAGGTTGAAAATTTAAAATCAACTCCTCCAGTGCTTTGGAAACCTTCGCTATATCATGACTGAAGATTAACTTGGGCCAGCACTCTACTATATTTCCCTTACGGGGATCACGAATATATAGATACCAGTAATTATCCTCACGGGAAGCAATGAAATTCAATTCACCTGTAAACAACGGAACTATACTTTGTACCGGATCAACGATATTGATCTTGATCTTCGGCTTATAGTCAAAGTTATCGATTACAAAATGGTATGTATCTTCCTTTACCCAGTTCGTGGTCTCCACAACGTTAACCGCTATATAGGAACTTACAATATTCTGGTATATAGATTGGTCACTACCCAGTTCGTAATCGATATGTATATCACGAAAGGCATAATCGATTTTTTTTTCGTCAGCGCCATTGGAAGGAAACATGATGTCCTGGCGCGAACCAAAGAGTACAAACTTGTTATCAAGACTCTGCGAGATCTCCATGATCTTCAACAAATCCGCAGGCGACAATATACCTCCTTTTACAAACGCACGTATTAAGTCACTCTTCTTTGTTTCCATGATTCGAAAGCTCAAAGTTTAAGCAGAAAGCGTGTGGCTGATTATTCTGCTGACTCCTTCTTGTAATGAGTATAAATTTACTAAGTATATTTTAATTTACTGCTGCCTGCTTTAAACGATAAGTTGATACAAGTCTTCAACTACACGTTAATGTCAGGCCGATCACTTTAAGCCTTAAGCTTTAGGCTTTCAGCGACTTCCTCTTTCAGTAAGCGTTGTATCTCCGGTTTGCAGCTACCACAGCCCATGCCGGCTCCTGAAGTTTGGCAAAGTACGGGTAACGAACGGCATCCTCCTTCTATTAACTTTCGAAGGTTGCCCTCTCCTACCTGGTTACACGAACATACTAATTTACCAAGCATTGGTTCGGTCTTTTTACCAGAGCGTAGTAATTGCAGTCTTCGTTCTGATAGTTCGATCTGGCTTTCAATTAACGTTTTGAAATCAGCAAACTCAGATTTGTCTCCTACCAATACAGCGCCAACCAATTTATCATCCTTCACGATACATTTCTTATAGTATCGCATCGACTTGTCTATAAATAAAATTTCATCATACCCTTCGCTGTTCACAGGTGCTTCAGCAATGCCAATAGAACAAAGATCGAGGTTCGAGAATTTTAATATATTCATAGGCACAGAACCTTCATATGTACTTTGCACATCTCCGTTGAGATATCGTGCGAGCACATCTGCCTGCTGCTCCGCTGCGGAAGTAATGCCAAGCAGCTTACCGCGATGTTCTGCAATTTCACCCATCGCAAATATAGCGGGATCGTTACTTTGCATATAGTCGTTTACAACTATACCGCGCGCACTTTCAACACCCGCCTCCGTTGCAAACTCTATATTCGGCCGCGTACCTACTGCATATACTACAGCATCTACCTTCAGTGTTTTTCCGCTTTTCAGCACGGCATCCAGCCTTCCCGTTGCATCGTTCGATTGTCCTACACCTTCCACCTGGTCATTGAGGTATACGCGAATGTCCATCTCCTCCACAAACTCCAGTAACAGTTGTCCTGAAAGGTTATCCAGCTGACGCTCCATCAATCGTCCACTTAACTGGATGATCGATATATTTACATCCATTTCGCGAAGCGAAGCGGCAAGTTCAAGTCCCAGCAATCCACCACCGATGATCAATACATGTCCTTGTGGCTTCAGGAATTTTTTAAGTTCATCGGCATCCTTTCGCATGCGCATGGTAAATACACCCGGCAAATGGACTGGTGCTTCCTTCGGCACAAAAGCGCGACTGCCGGTAGCCAGTATAAGTTTATCATACGTATGCTTCTTGCCATGTATATCTACCACAAATTGTTGTGTGCGGTTGATCATCACAATTTCATTCTCGCGATGAAGTGTTACATTCAACTCTTCAAATTCACCAGCTTTAAATTTCTGCAGGCGCTCCCACGATAGTGTTTCATTTACATATTCGGGTAACAACACGCGGTTGTAAAATGGATCTTTCTCTTTCGAGAATACATGCAGTTCATCACGCTGATTCAAGGCGCGGTAACTTTGTAAAAATCTATAGGCAGCAGCTCCCGCTCCCACTACAATTATTTTCTCTACCGCCTTTTCATACTTCCGTACTTCTACAGCTGCAAATTTAAAATCAGGTTCCTTCGAAGTAGGATCTACCAGATCACTCGTGAGATTATTAGCACGCGCGAGGTCATTCTGCAATATCTTTCCCCAGTGCATCGGAAGAAATACAACGCCCTTCTTGATATCGTCTGTAACTTTTGCACTTACACGAACAGAGCCGCGAAAATTATCGACCTCTACTATATCTCCATCATTGATGTTGCGCAGCAAGGCATCATGCGGATGTATTTCTATAAACGGTCGGTCTATATGTTGCTTGAGTTTATTTACTTTACCCGTCTTGGTCATGGTATGCCATTGGTCGCGTATCCGTCCCGTTGTAAGAATCAACGGAAGATCGCTCGTTACCGGCTCCGACAAATTCTGCGGATTATCAAGCGCATGAAACTTTGCCTTGCGGGATGGCGTGAAGAACTGGTGATCACTAAAAAGTCTCGGTGTACCTTTATGACCACGTTGTGGCACTGGCCATTGGACTGTCCCCTCTTCTTTCAGGTATTGATAGGTGAGTCCACTAATATCAAGATTCGTATTTTTTGTCAGTCGAGCATGCTCTTCAAATATATCTCCTGTAGATATATACTTAAAGCCATCAAAGCCCATCTGGTTGGCAAAGCGACAAAGAATTTCAACATCGGGAAGCGCTTCTCCGGGAGCATCCATTACTTTATTCAGATAACTGATCCTTCTCTCGGAATTTGTCATCGTGCCCTCTTTCTCAAAATGTCCCGCTGCAGGAAGTATAAGATCTGCAAATTCCAGGGTATCTGATTTCCGGGATATATCCTGCACCACAACGAAGCGTGCCTTCTTCAACGCAGCCTCTACACGCCTGACGTCAGGCAAACTTACCAATGGATTTGTACAGATGATCCAGATGGCTTTCAGTTCACCACGCTCCAGTGCATCGATCATCTGTGTAGCCGTGAGCCCTGGTTTTTCTGAGAGAGAAGGAACGCCCCAAAATTCTGCAACTTCTTTACGATGCGCAGGATTTGCATACGAGCGATGTGCGGCAAGCATCGTGGCCAATCCACCTACTTCTCTTCCACCCATCGCATTCGGCTGTCCGGTTAAAGAGAATGGACCAGAGCCTGGCTTACCGATATGTCCTGTGATCAGGTTTAAACTGATCAACGCTATATTCTTGTTAACACCAATCACACTTTGATTCAACCCCATCGCCCACAACGTAAGAAAACCTTTTGACGTTGCTATATAGGACGCTGCTAACCGTATATCATTAACCGGTACATCGCAGTTCAACGCTGCTTCCTCTACGGTATATTGAAATACAGCATCACGATATTTTTCAAAATCTTCGGTGTGCTTGCTGATGAAATCATAATCGACTTCACCATTCTCGATCAAGATCCTGGCAATGGCATTGTAAAGGTATATATCTGTACCAGGCGTGATTTGCAAATGCAGATCGGCCATGGCGCAGGTTTGTGTTCTTCGTGGATCTACTACAATGAGTTTTACATCGGGATTTGCTTGCTTGTGTGCTTCTATTCTTCTGAACAGAATCGGGTGACACCATGCAGGATTTGCTCCGGTTATAAGAAAGCAATCTGCCAACTCAATGTCTTCGTAAGATACCGGAACAGAATCTTCACCTAATGTTTTTGCATAACCGGCAACAGCACTGCTCATGCACAAGCGTGAGTTTGTATCTATATTGTTTGTGCCGAGAAAACCTTTCACGAGTTTATTCGCGATATAGTACTCTTCTGTGAGACACTGACCTGAAACGTAAAAACCTACGGAGTCTGGTCCATAGGTTTGTGTGATGGATTTGAATACAGCCGCGGCTCGTTCCAACGCCTGGTCCCACGTGACACGTTGATACGGGTGACTCCTGCTATATCTCATCTCGGGATATAGCAATCGATCACTCCGATCCTGCATGGCGTAGTGAAGGTTCATCCCTTTCGAACAAAGCATTCCTTTATTCACGGGATGGTCCTTATCACCTTCCACCGTAATGGCACCTTTACGGTCTTTCTTCACCACCATGCCGCATCCTACACCACAATAGGAACAGGTTGTCTTAAAACTTTCTTCAGGTCGTCTGGTCACAGTTGAAAATTTTTAATACTGAAATATGCTTATGCACCTATATCTATACTTCACTACATCACACGCTTGCATTAAGCCGCCTTCTCTTTGTAGAAATCTTCTTCATCGATCTCTACTTTGTCCATTAACAAATTCAATAAGCGCTCGCGGATGATTTTATATTCTTCCAGATTTACAATCTCCTTTTTATTACGCGGGCGTGGCAAATGAACTTCTTCAATCTCACGAATGGTCGCTGCCGGCCCATTGTTCATCACTACGATTCGATCTGACAGAAATATAGCTTCCTCTATATCGTGCGTTACCATCACAATAGTTTTACTGCGCTGCGTCAGGTTCCACATCTTCAGCAACTCGATATGAAGCGAGCCTTTTGTCAGCGCATCCAATGCACCAAACGGTTCATCCAACAACAATACATCCGGATCGATCGCGAATGCGCGCGCTATCGCTGTACGTTGTTTCATACCTCCGGATATTTGCTTGGGATGTTTTTCGCGGTGATCCCAGAGGTTTACCATGCGCAGGTATTTTTCTACGAGATCACGTTTATCGGTTTTTGTCTTGGATGGTAGCGCTGCATCTACTGCCTGGTATATATTCTCTTCTACATTAAGCCATGGAAGCAATGAATAATTCTGAAACACGATGCCGCGATCAGGACCAGGCCCTTTTACTTCTTTATTGTTCAGAAGTACTTTTCCCTTCGTAGGAAATACCATGCCGCTGACAGCATTTAGTATAGTTGATTTACCACAGCCCGAGTGCCCAATGATGGATACGATCTCGCCTTTCTTTATTTCAAGGTTTATATCTTTTACGGCTACAAATTTTCCTTTCGGAGTGTTGAAGGCGATCTCTATATTTTGAATGGAAATCATGTTTGTATATTGAATTGTGACGTATTAACTATATATGTATACCACTATGCTTCATAAGTTACCTTCTTCTCCAGCCAGGAGAATCCTTTGTCAAGGATGAGGCCTACAATGCCGATGATAAGAATTGCAGAGATTACTTTTTCAAGACTCAATGCATTCCAGCTGTCCCATACGAAGAAGCCTATACCAATTCCACCGGAAAGCATTTCACCGGCTACGATTACCAGCCATGCTACACCTATACTCAGGCGAAGTCCGGTGATGATGTGAGGGAAGCTATAGGGAAGCAAAACTTTCGTTAAATACTTCCACCGTGAAAAGCCAAACGCTTTGGCTACATTCTTATGATCGCTTGGTAAAGAAGCAACACCAAATGCTGTATTGATCAGTGTTGGCCAAAGAGACGTTATAAAGATAATGAAGATCGTTGCTTTGCTTGCTGACTCAAATGCAACCAACCCTATTGGGAACCACGCGAGTGGCGATACAGGCTTCAATACTTGCACAATCGGGTAAAACATCTTCTTGCAGAAGCTGCTGGCTCCGATTAACAATCCCATAGGTATAGCGATCATCGCGCCTAAAAGAAATCCTGAGAATACGCGTACGATTGAACTTCCCAATTGTAAACCGATTCCTTTATCGTTGGGACCATAGTCATAAAACGGATCCTTAACCAACTCCCAAAAAACGCTGAACGTTGCTACCGGTGTAGGCAATGCTTCCTTCGTAATAAGACTAACTATATACCAGATACCAACCAGTACACCAAAGCCGAGTACGTTAAACAGTAAACCTTTCCCCAGGGTAATGATCTTTGCCAAGATCATAAGTCCTGCTTCATTGCTACCACTGAATAAATCGCGTGTAGATGAAAGTGTTAATGCTATTGTTCTTCTCATTGAATTTCGTAATTATACTTGTGCGTATATATAATAGCGTTACGTTTCTCTTGTGGGAAAACGTAACGCCTTCTTTACTTTATTTTTTTGCAAGCTTCAGGTAATCATCCGGCTTATTAGGATCGAATGTTACTTTATCCAGCGTTAATGTAAACGGCTTCATATCATCGGCCGGTACTTTTATACCCATGCTCTTTGCAACTTCAACATATAGATCCTGCATGATCAGCTTATCAGCAATGGCTTTGTAATCAGGAGTTGCCGCCAGGTAATCAAAGCGTACAAACTGAGTCATGAACCAGATGGCGTGAGACTTTCTAGGGTAATTCGTTTCACCACCGCGGTGGAATTGCATATAGTCATCGGTATATATTTGTGTTCCCTGGTCACAACCTAAAGTGTAGTCGCCCATTAAGCGCGCTTCAATTACATCAGCAGGTGCGTTTACATATTGAGGTTTACCAATGACACCGGCCGCTTTCTTTCTGTTCGCACGATTATCAAGCCACTTGCATGCTTCGAGAATTGCCTTCATCACATTTTTCAGATCTTCTCTTCTTGCTTCGCTGAATTGCTTATTAACTACCAATGCTTTTTCAGGATGATGCTTCCATATATCCTGCGATGATATTTCGGTGAAGCCTATATTTTGCTTTGCAGCCAAACCGTTCCAAGGTTCGCCTACACAATATCCATCCATGTTCCCTACTTTCATGTTCGCTACCATTTGTGGTGGTGGAATCGTGATGATCTTGGAAGTCTTCTGACTGATACCTGCTGCCGCTAACCAATAACGCAACCATATATCATGCGTTCCTCCAGGGAAAGTCATGGCAAATGTTACTTCTTTATCTTCCTTCAATTTCGCGGCCACCACAGGCCCAACTTTTGCAGTTTGTTTGAAACCTACTTTGCCACAAAAATCTTTTGAAAGTGTAATAGCCTGTCCGTTGTTGTTGAGGACCATCGCTATCCTCATCTCAGAACCTGCCTTTCCTCCTACTCCGGTATATACCGATAACGGCATGCTGAACAAGCAGTGTGCACCATCCAGCTCGCCTGTTAAAATCTTATCGCGTACGTTGGCCCAGGAAGCTTCCTTGGTAACTTCTACTTTAACACCATACTTTTCGAACAGCCCTAGTTCTTTCGCCATAACGATTGGCGAACAATCTGTCAGTGGAATAAAACCTAAACGTATCACTTCACCTGTGCCCGTACCCGTACCGTTGTTAACCGGTATAGCAGATGTAAGCATGAGCAATGCCAGTGGCAGAACCAGCGCAGTATAAATTCTTCTTATATAGTTTTTCATGGGATGGTTCTTATTAGTTTTTGAAAGTGAATTCTGGTTTGATGGAAATCATCAGGTAAGCCCAGTCAGAGAAATCCGATGCACGGCCAACGTTCTTCACCTTCGCAGAAGCCATCGTTGCTGTTGAGAACATAGTTGAATAACCGCCTTCAATAGTTACAGCTTTTGTCATGGCGTAATTGAATACAAAGTCGATTTCTGTACCGAGGCTCTTCTTCATCGTAGCGCCATCATTATTGACAACAGCTGTTGGCAACACAAACCGGTGTCCATCAAGAGAAAGCGTGAAATTATCTTTCAATCTATATTTCGCTTTCAGGTAATAATCTACAAGGCCGTTCGCGCCAAAACCATCGGCTACATAGAAGTAATCCATATACCCCCAGAACTTATGTGGTGTTCCGTAAAGTGGATCAAAGCGCTGATATCTTTTTGTTGGATCGGATCCGTTGTTTCCTGAAGTTATATCTACACCAGGGCCAACACTCAATTTTCTGCCTACTGCATATTGTGTTGATACCGATGCGAAGTATTCACTTAACGAAGTACCTTCCCTATATTTTCCGCCCTGATAGAAGGCGCTGATTGCAAATCCTAACTTCCTTTTTGCTGTTCCGAATACATTACCACCGATTGTATAGCGGCTCCATACTCCGTGTTCGTAGATTGGAGTTTTCTTCTCGGTATCCGTGGCAGCGAAGTGAAATTTACTGAAGTCATCTTTGAAAAAAAGCAGTGACGAGTTTCCGAAGAAATGTTTTCTGCCCAGATATAGGAACTGCATGGATTTATACATCGCTCCCATACCATTGGTGCTGGCAGTATACCCGGTGGGTATACCATTATATATAGTATTCGATTTACGTTCTGCATTTTGATTGTAGGCAACACCCAAGTGTGCTGTCCAACCGTTGTGATCGAACTTAACAAGTGCCGCATCATGCCTGCGTGCTTGTTGCAACCAATCGAGGTTTCCCAGAAGTCTTACATCATCATATACCAGTTCCTGCCGTCCTACTTTTAACGTAAAATTTTTAATCACCTTTCCAGTGTCAACAAGACTGATCTCCGCCCATGCCTCATGCAGCATAAGACCATCATTTGCATCAGTCGTAATTCTGTTGATAGAAGAAGCATCCTGTCCCCACACACGAACATCCTGTGCTGAAGCATATAGCTTAAAACGGTAGCCTGAATAACCAAAGTTTAAACGCGTTCGTTGCGAAGTGAAGAGCGCACGGGCTGTGTCTTTAATTTGTAGTGTGCCCTGACCGTTGCGAAGCTCTGTGCGTGTACGCAATTGCCCCGATACCGTGAACTGCGCGAATGCCTGTTGCAGACCCATCGCGCAAAAAAGCGTAAGTAAAATTGGTAAGTAATTCTTCTTATACATAAATTTGGTGGTTTAGTAGTAACTAAATGTGAGTCCCCTGGAAAGAATGTCGCAGTTCATAAAGGGGACTTTTCTATTTTCAGCAAGCGCCACCTGGTGGTGCTTCTTTCATAATCTTATTCATATTTATTTTTATCGTGGTATATATAGTATAGGGGTTAGGCAGCTTTTAATTCTTGTTCAGTAACTATGGTAGTCTGGTCGTTTGCATGTTGTTTCTTCATCGCACCGGCTACAAGTGATATAACCGATACCACCGTAACAGCTACGCCAATGGTAAACAAGCTATCGCGATAGGATACTTCGTTCGATGTAAATAAAAATCCTGCGAGTACTGCCCCTACATTTCCTCCGGCACCTACTATACCCGACACGGCACCTATAGCTTTCTTATTGATAAAAGGAACTACAGAATACGTAGCTCCATTGGACATCTTGAGAAACAATGCAAACAACAGCATGGTAACAATGGCCCACACCAATACATCCATGGTTGAGAAGAGCATAATGCCCAAGCCTTCAAACAACAGAAATATACTGAGGACAAGAATGCGTCCTTTCAATCCGAATTTCTTACCGGCTTTATCACCAAAAATTCCACCAAGTGCACGGGCAAAAATGTTCATCATACCGAACGTACCCGCGATGATACCGGCTTCTTTTAATCCTAAATTAAAATTGTCTACAAAATATAGTGTGGCAATATTGTCAATGGTGATTTCAATGCCGAAGCAAGCACCATAAGCAAGGAAGAGAATCCATACTCTATAATCTTTACAAGCTTTAAAGAAGCTTCCTTTCTCATCACCTTTTTTCGCTTTGTATTCAGCATCTTTTTTTCGCAGGTCAGAAAGGTTTCCTTCGGGTGTATCCTGTGTATAGAAATAGTATACAAACCCCATGATAAACAGTGCTACACCCGGAACAACCATGCTATAGCGCCATGCTGTCTCATCTATATATCCTATACCTACAAAGGCTGCGAAGATCAACGGCATAACCATCAGCGTTACGCCTCCACCCATGTTGCCCCAGCCGGCAGCCGTGGCGTTAGCGGTACCGACTACATTGGGAGCGAACATCACCGAAGTATGATATTGCGTAATGACGAAAGAAGCACCGATCACACCAATCGCAAGTCTGAATAACAGGAACGATTCATAACTATCCGCCAGCCCGATGAACATTACTGGTATAGATCCGAAAATCAGCAATATCGTATAGCAAATTCTTGGACCGATCTTATCACAGAGCCAGCCAAAAATCAGACGTGCAAAAATGGTAATGGAAACCGATGCTATAATAATGTTACCGACTTGTCCTTGTGTTAAGGCCAGGTCTTTTCGTACGATCGGCATAAGAGGAGCAATTCCAAACCATCCAAAAAAACAAAGGAAGAAAGTGATCCATGTAATATGGAACGCCCGCATGGATGGGGATTTGAAATCCAGAAGGTTGATTTTGGTGGCTTTGCCAGCTTGTGTGATCTGATCCATCATTTACGTATTTATTACGTACTAAACTTACGTATTCGAGGTTAATTTTACGTATTAATACGTAAATATATTTCTGAAACGGATTGATATACGTAAAAAATCGTTTGCATCGCTACGTGTTTTATCATACTCTTTTCTTATTTGCTTGGGCATGAGTTGTTAAAAAGACGCCAGAGGACCCGCGAAACCACAGTTTCAGCAGCATTTGCACATAGACTTATGCGGTTTATTACATAGAAATTGGATTTGATCTTATGGTTTTCCAGAGTAGTATAGCACCCCGTTTTAATTTTCATCTTCAATCATCATTACCGAATGAAAAGAGTACTACTATTAACTTCTTACTTTCTGATGACGTGTTCCGTTGCTTTTGCGCAGGGGACATCGCTATCGGGAAAAATTACAGATGCTGACGCACGACCTTTAGCGGGTGCTGCCGTTCATCTTCTCAACACAAATTTTGGCGCTGTTACAGATGCTAATGGAGAATTTACAATTGCCAACGTTCCCCTGGCGAAGTATATATTTGCCGTTTCGGCAGTGGGTTATGCCAGTATACAAGGAGAGATTACAACCAGTAAGGACGCACAACCGCTGACTATTACGCTCACGGAATCTATAACACAACTGGATGATGTAGTGGTAACAGCACAAAAAACAGAAGAGTCTCTTCAGAGGATACCGTTTAGTATCAGTGCGCTGTCTTCCAGAAAAGTAAATGAATATCGCCTGTGGAATATTAAAGATATAACTGCGATCGTTCCTAATTTATATTCTGCTAATCCAGGAGACAACCGGAACGTTACCTCCATCCGCGGAATAACTTCTACTTCGTATGATCCTGCGGTAGCTACCTATATAGATGGTGTAAATCAATTCAGCCTCGACACGTATATAGCACAGCTGTTTGATGTAGAGCGCATCGAAATTCTGAGAGGTCCGCAAGGGACTTTGTATGGGCGCAACGCTATGGCTGGTGTAATCAACATCATTACCAAAGAGCCCGGAAATACAACGCGGGGTTTTGTGGAAGCAACGATAGGTAATTACGGTCAGCAACGTTATGGTTTTGGCGTACGTACACCTCTTATAAAAGACAAGCTGTTCTTTGGCATTGCCGGTATGTATGATGCGAATGATGGCTTCTATGATAATGAATACACGAATTCAAACTTCGATAAGAAACATAACATCACTGGCAATTACTACTTAAAGTATCTGGCCACCTCGAAACTTTCAATAACGCTTAACGCGAAGCATAGCATTAACCGGAACGATGGCTCGTTTCCGTTGGCAGGAAGTATAGCGGATGCAATTAGCAATCCGTTCAAAGTAAATCAGAATGCGACTACTACTTTGGTAGATAATGTTTTTAACAGCTCACTGAACATTAACTACGCAGGTGATGCTATCAACTTCAATGCGTTAACAACGTATCAATCCAACTATCGCTACTATAAAGATCCGATTGATGGAGACTTCTCTCCAATTGATGGTGTTACCGTCATCAATAATTATGGTAAAGACTGGAACAACGTAAAAGTATTTACGCAAGAGTTTAAATTCTCTTCCCCGACAATTTCTTCTTCTCCTTTCAAATGGACAGCCGGTGCTTATTTATTTCACCAGGATAACCCTGTAAAGCAAGCAACACACTTCGGAGAAGATGCAGCCTATATAGATCCAAATGCAATGCCGGGTTCTGAAATTTTAAATACTTCCGATGGCAGCAGTGCAGGCGTTGCATTCTACGGTCAGGCTACATATACTCTATTTGAAAAGCTGGATTTTACAGCAGGCGTTCGTTACGACTACGAAAAGAAAAAGCAAAATGTACATGGAGAATTTTTTATGGACGGGTCGAGTGAACCTGTCTTCGAAACACAGCAAGACACTTCAGCTTCAACGTCTTTTAACGCCTTCTCCCCCAAAGTTAGCGTAGCATATCATTTCACAAATAACAACACAGCATATATTACGGTAAGTCGTGGTTTTCGCGCCGGTGGTTTAACGCAGTTATCTTCTGATCCTTCACAAGCCCCTCTATATGCGTACAAACCGGAATATAGTATCAATGCCGAATTCGGAATGAAGAACTCATTTCTGAATGACCGGTTACTGGTAAATTTTGCTGGGTACTATATTAAAGTAGACGATGCACAAGTGCCTACTCTGGTCTTGCCAGATGCCATCACGATAACACGCAATGCAGGCGAGCTTACCAGCAAAGGAGTTGAACTGGAGATTTCTGCAATGCCTGTAAAGGGACTTCAATTTGATTACGCTTTAGGCGTGAATGATGCGACTTATAAAAAGTTAAGAGTTTCGCAGAATGGAACCGAAGTAAATCTGGATGGCAACCGCCAGATCTTTACGCCCCGACATACTTCTATGTTAGCTGCGCAATATAGCTATAGCTTCAAAGGTTCACGCCTCACGCTGATAGCACGTGGCGAGTGGATGAATTTAGGAGATCAATATTTCGATCTGTATAACAACAATAAACAATCTGGCTATAGCGTGTTCAACGCCAAAGCAGGTGCATCTTTCGGGAACTTTGAATTGATGTTCTGGGGACGCAACCTCGGAGACGAAGAGTATATTTCGTATGCGTACGATTTCGGGGCTGCTCATCTTGGCAATCCAAGAAACTATGGTGCAACCTTCCGCTGGAATTTTTAATACTGCCTTTTAAAACAAACTGAGAATCGTACTTCATTATCTCGTACGATTCTCAGTTTTAATATATATCTATGGAACCACTTCAACCTGCTTCACCTGATTCTGAAATCCTTCGCGGGTTGGTATCCATGAAAATGCCGTTCGGCAAATACAAAGGAATTGTGCTCTGCGATTTACCGGTATCTTACCTGGAGTGGTTTGCCAAGAAGGGATTTCCTCCCGGAAAACTCGGCATGATGCTCGGCACTATATATGAGATCAAGCTGAACGGGCTTATGTATCTCTTGCAACCGCTGCGAAAATAACATCCACATTATCATCTATAGTATAGCCACCAGGCTACGCTGCCTTTCTTAATTCATTCTGTGATTTTCTGGTCACCTGAAGATGTATAATGTACATCATGGCTACCGTTAGCATCATGGTGCCGACTACCGTATAACCAAGAATACTATAGTTCTCTAATTTACCGGATGCTGTCTGTACAACGATCAGACCGGCTACAAATGTCGCGATACCTCCGGAAATTTGCTGAATGGAAGAGTTAACGCCCATGAATGCACCACGGTCGGCAGGCTCTGGTACGGCTGTCATCAGCGCTGATGAAGAGATCATACGGGAAGACACCCCTACAAACATAATCACGCTCACAATTACAACGGCCCAAAACGGAGTGACTCCAAGGTTGCAATACACGACCACAATCGCAGCACTCAACATGGTGCCCCAGAAGAACACGGTATATTTGCCCACAGTATCGCTCAGCTTACCAATGACCGGGCCGCTGGCCATTGAAAAAATTCCAGTGATCATATATAGCATCGGAAGTTTATCCAGTGGTATACCCAGATTGTTTACACTAAATGCGCTGGCAAAAGGCATTAGCATAAAACCACCAGTAGCTAACAATGTAGTTGCAGCGAATGCTTTCAGGTATGACGTATTCGAAACCGTTTTAGCCAAATGGACAATAGCGTTCGCTTTATTTTGAACTTGCAAGTGTGCATTGATCGGCTTCATATATAGTATAATCAAGACACCGGTTACAATGCTGACACCAACAATCAGCATAAAGGGTGAATGCCAGTCCCATTTATTAGCCATATATAGTCCGAGGGGAATGCCCAATACCTGGCTGCTTGCAAACGACATCTGGATAAATCCCATAACGCGACCGCGCACTTCCATTCTGAAGAGATCGGTAATGATAGCGAAGCTGATCGAGCTTATTACACCACCGAATACACCGGTAACTGTACGGGCAATCAACAGGAAATTATAATCTGTGGCTATACCGCAGAGAAATGTCCCGAATATAAATCCGATATAAAAGAATAGTAATAGCTTCTTCCGGTCAAACCGATCTGCAAAACCAGCTGCCAGTAATCCGGAAGTGCCCGCACTGAAAGCATACGCGGAAACTACCATACCAAATTGTGCTGGGGTAATTTTCAAGGTCGGCATCAGGATTGCTCCCAGGGGTGAGAGCACCATAAAATCAAGAACGATCGTAAACTGCAGGATGGTGAGTATAGCAATTATAAAGATCTCGTATTTTGTAAATGTCTTTTTTTCCATGCTTAAAAATTAATAGTAATACCGCTTTATATAGTGGGAGAAAGTATTAATCAGGCAGCTCCTCACAATGAAAACCAGCTTTGCGTACCAACCTGATAACATCTGCTGTTGTTATTCGCTGCGCCTCAATTCGCAACACGCAATCTACATCACCACAGTCTACACTCCACCGGGTAATGCGTGACTCCGCATTCAGAACAACCGCTACAGCAGGTATATCTGCTTCCTGAATGTTGGTTTTGAAAATCAATATATCTGTCAGAATTGTGTTCATAAGATTTCAGATTTACGGTTATATAAATATCAAGGTCGCAACGCTTTTATCACCAGCTTCAATGTCATGTTCATCATCTTTTCGTCCAGCACAAATTTTTCAGGACTGCTGTGCAAACCTTTTCCGGATATATGAGTCTTTACGAGCTGATATAGCGGAGCAAAGGCAACGGACCAGTAAACATCAAATGGAAGTTTTACGAGTTCTTTTCGCTTGATTGCATTATGCGCAAACTTCCCCATCATCTCAATAAAGTTGCTGTCCATCTTAGTAAGAGAGACGTTGTGATAGGGTGAATATTTTATCTGTTCCATAAAATGCATACTCATCGGATTCTCAATGAGAAACTTTGCACGGTTCATCCATTGTACTCTTAACCCATCCTCGAAAGAGGCATTGGGATCAAAGTTTTTAAGAATAGCATCTACCATTTTTTTCATCTCTGCGATCCAAAGCTGCAGGATCAAATCATCCCGATCCTTAAAGTAGATATAGATGGTTGCCGGTGAAACGCCTGCAGCTTTCGCCAGCTTCTGCATACTCAATCCGTCAAACCCCTTCTCTACAATCATCTGGATCGCCTTCTGGCGGATCGCTAATTCCTTACTTTCGTCACGTGTTCGCATTTCTGAAGCAAATATAAATGAATGTTCATTCATTTATAAAAAACACATAACTTTTTTACATATCGATCTTCAGATCACGGCATAACCTTCCATCAAAGTATATGGCACATGTTCCTGAACATCTTTTATCTTCACTTGAAATACAACCAAATCAAAAAATATATGAAGTTCTTTAAAGTAATGGTGCTGGTGCTTGCGGCAGTCTCCTTTAGCCATGCTGCTCCACCCAAGCGCGAGTTTTATGAAATCAAAATCTATGAAATCACAGGTGCCGATCAGGAAAAACAAATTGATGCGTATCTGAAAGATGCTTACCTCCCAGCGCTTCACCGTGCGGGTATACGTAACGTTGGCGTGTTCAAGCCTGTCCAAAAAGACACTGCTTATTTTGGAAAAAGAATTTATGTGCTAACACCCTTCTCATCACTCGAACAGTTCACAGTTCTTCCGGATGTCCTTCAAAAAGATAAGCTATATCTGGCAGCAGGTAAAAACTATATAGATGCTCCCTATAATACTCCGCCTTTTGCGAGGCTGCAATCTATATTGTTACGAGCGTTCAGCTATATGCCCAAGCTTGAAGCCCCGGCATTAACCGGCTCTAAGGCAGATCGCATTTATGAATTGCGTAGCTATGAAGGTCACACCGAAAAGATCTATAGAAACAAAGTGCAGATGTTTAATGAAGGTGGCGAGGTAACACTTTTCAAAAGACTCGGCTTCAATGCTATATTTTATGGTGAGGTGTTATCTGGAAGCCGGATGCCGAACCTGATGTATATGACGTCCTTCGAAAATCAAACTTCACGTGATGAACACTGGAAAGCTTTTGGCAGTGATCCGGAATGGAAAAAATTATCGTCTATGCCGGAATATCAGAACAATGTTGCCAAGATCAATATTTACTTCCTATACCCTACCGAGTATTCTGACATCTAACTGTTGATATATATCTGATAAATAAAAAAGGACACTACTTCTGGTAGTGTCCTTTTGTTTTTGTGACAGCGGATCAATAGTGTGGATATGGTGATCCCCAGTACAAATTCACGTCATTGAAATAAGTATGATCGTTCGTGTCGGGCCAGTGTGTTTTATCGAAGCCAGGAGTTTGTTTCAGATACTCTTTATCACGATTTAATACGAACAATTCTTTATCAGGATCAAGGCGAAGTTCCGCAAATGGAACCGCAAATAATTTTCCGCCTATACCGAGGAATGATCCGAAGTCGATCACAGCATATTCAATATGTCCATCATTCAGGTTCACCATCAGGTTATCAATCTTTCCAAGACTTTCTCCCTGAGGATTCTCAACACGATCACCAATAATCGATGACGCAGTTAATCTGCGAACCGGAATGTTCGCATCAGGGCCTTCATGATTCAGACCTGTACGATTGTCTATTTCATAATTCTTTTCCAGGATAGCCATAGTACCTCCTTTTGTTTTAGTTAGACAAATGAATTCCTGAGAATAAAATAAATAACTATGCCTGTGAAGTGAGGCTTTTTATAGGAGCTATAGGGTAAGGAGCGTTTCGCACATGGTGAGTATTTTTTTACTCACGGGGAAAGTTATACCAGGTTTTCTTTTACTGCTTTATTAACCATATCGATCGCATTGTTTACACCAAGCTTCTTCATGATGTTGAAACGATGTGTTTCAATAGTGCGAACGCTTTTACCAGACGCTTCAGCAATTTGTTTATTTTGCTTGCCCTCTACGATCATCTGAAGAATTTCTTTTTCTTTTCGCGTGAGGCTATAGCTGTCGTCAATTTCGATAGTGGCGTCTTTACTAGTGGTGAAAGGTTTGGTATTGAGTAAACGATTTGCGAGTACATTTGAGACAGCACCACTGAAAAATTTGTTTCCGTTATATACTTGCTTCAGCGCTTTGATAAATTCAGTTTTATCAGTGTCCTTCAGCAGATAGCCATATGCACCAGCATCCAGCGCCTGCAATACATATTCTTCAGAATCATGCATGGACAGTATAACAGCTTTCGTTCCGGGCGAGTATGTCCCTAGTTTTGCAGCGGCTTCCAATCCGTTCATCTCTGGCATGCGTATATCCAGCACCAGTATATCCGGGTGAAGTTTGCGTGCCGTTTCCAATGCTTCTACACCATTGCCTGCTTCGCCAATCACATCAATGTCTGCATCGGATTCGAGCATAGCCTTTATTCCATTCCGAACCAGCACATGATCATCTGCTAAAACTATATTTATCTTGGTCATACTTCTCCTGCTGTTGCTAATGTTTTCACGGGACTCCGCAATATCACGGTAGTGCCTTTTCCCAAGGTTGATTTTATATCGAGATTGCCGTTAATATACTCGGTGCGTTCATACATATTAAAGAAACCACGCCCAGACTCTATATTTACACTTCTTGCCTCCACCAGTTTTTCATCAAAACCATTTCCATTATCCGTTACCGAAATCAGAAGGTCAAGCTCAGTCATTTGTAATGTAACCTCAATCCGCGAAGCGCCCGAGTATTTAATAGCGTTATTTATAGCTTCCTGTATAATTCGAAATATATTGTTCTCCACTTTCTGAGGAAGACGGAAACTGGTATCACCTTCCATCGAGTATACCAATTCAATGTCAGTAAGCTTACCGATCTCACGAATGAATACGTTTAATGCTGCAGGCAAACCATAATCACCAAGCACAGTAGGCTTCAGGTTAAACGTTACTCTTCTTACTTCCTTAATTACCTGGTTGATGAGTTGCTGAATCTCAGACAACTTGTTCTTAGCAACGTTCTCATCTTTTTTAAGATCGATCGACTCAATCTGAAATTTAAGCGAGGTGAGCATCTGTCCTATACCATCATGTATATCCATCGCGAGACGCTTGCGCTCTTCTTCTTGTCCTTCCAGGATTAACACCGAGCGAAATTTCTGCTGATTGATTTTTCTTTCAATCTCTGCTTTACTTTTAGCACGTATATTTTGCTCTGCCAGTTTTTGTAGTGTTATATCCGAACCGAGCACGAGCCACTCCTCCACTTCTGTCAGTTCATTCAGTGCAGGCACGATCATAACATCAACCCATCGGTCTTTACCATTTTTATCCTGGTATCGAATTATACCCTGCCATGAATGGCCATCCGAAAGCAAGTCTATCACTTCTTCCATCCATTCATCATTCAACCGTGAATTTAAAAACAGGTCTTTCAAGGGAACGGATTTCGTTGTCAGTGTGCTGCCGGTTAACTCACTATAGAGATCGGATATAAAAATTACATTTCCGCCACGATCAGTCTTCGCATAGATCTTGGGAGTCTCCATGGGAACATTGACATGCGATAATTCTTCGTACGATTTTTCGAGTGAACCATATAGGGCTCCAATTTCCTTCGAGAGTTTCTTCGCGTTCTTTTCGGAAGCAATCAACTGGTTAACCGTTTTATTTACTTGTACTGCTGTAGGCCTGAATACAAATAGAATCTCAAGTATAATTACGACAATGGAAATAATGAGTAAAACATATTCGAGAGTGCTTAGTCTGTGAATTTTCAGCTTCGCTTCGTGATCATATTGAAATACAATCAGGTTCATGCCATCCAAAAATTCACGCTGGTTTTCTAATATAGTATCGATAGAGGCGCCTAATGTCTCATACGATACATCGGGGTCTTTGCTTAATTCCGTAATTAATGTAGCGGCGCTTTGGCGTATAGCCAGGTGGTGGGCATTGATTCTGCCAAACATAGCTGCAATGGCTGCGCTATTTTTTCCGGGGAGACGTAAACTATCGTTACCGCTCTGTAGACCGTTGTGTGAGATTGTCCAAAGATGAAGTGCTCCTTTTAACTCATCCAAAATTTCCACACGTTCACTGCTGTCTTGCACAGGTTTCAGTAGCAGTGCACATTTTGTAATGCGTTGACTCAACATCCGCTGACGTCCTGCTACGTTGATCACATGCGAATCACTCAACTGATTGTCAAGGTGATTTTGAATGAGGAACTGGCCAATGATGGATACCGTAGCAATAACACTCAGAGCCATGATATACCACATGCCCAGCTTGCTGAAGCGGTTGAACTTTAACTTGCCTTCGGGATTAAATTTTAACGTCATTTACGTAGGAAATTTACGTAATAAATACGGTGAAATACTAATGCAATGTTTCCCTTGCGGGAAATCAGTAAAATGAAAAATGCCGGACGATGTCGCCCGACATTCTTCTACCTAAACCTAATTTTAACAGAATGCAATTTGCTTAGCGGGTAAACCCTATATGGACAAATCCCTCTTCTACTTTTACCGGGAAAACTGCTATACTGCACTCATCGGCATTGAGACAGTCGCCCGACTTTAATGAAAATGTTTTCTTGTGAAATGGACATGCAACTTTCGGTTCACTGTCGTGTGAGCCAATCATACCACGCGACAACGCCATCTGCATTTTATGTGGACAAAGATTCTGGCATGCATACCATTCGTTTCGTCTTGTGAAATTGAAGACCGCGATCTGCATATCTTTATACTTCACGCAGGCTCCGCCATTCTCCGGAAAATCCTCTACACGCGCAGCCTTGAACCAAATCGAAACTTCGCCTTCTGCAGCTGGTGTAAATGTTTTTATTTCGTTATGTAGTTCCATTGTGTCAACTATATATATACCTTTTATTTATTCCAATCGATCGGAGCTTTTTGTCCGCGCATATCTACGTACTGAATGGTAGGATCCGTTTCTTCGACATTTATAAAATGCTTGAACTTTGCACGAAGCTTCGGATCTTCTACTACTTTTTTCCATTCGCAATGGTAGTTCGCAATCAGTGTAGCCATATCTTTTTCAAGTTCTTCACCGATGCCAAGCGAATCATTTACGATTACATCATAGAGATATTCTAATCCACCTTCCATTTTGTTTAACCAGGTGGCAGTACGCGTCAACGGATCGGCAGTCTTTATATAGAACATGAGGAAGCGATCTATATACCGGATACAGGTTTCAGTATCCACATCTGTTACCAACAATTTAGCGTGTTGTGGTCTGGCGCCACCATTACCGCACACATATAGGTTCCAGCCTTTATCGGTAGCGATGATGCCAAAGTCTTTTGATTGTGCTTCCGCGCATTCGCGAATACATCCGGATACTGCGCCTTTTAATTTGTGTGGAGCGCGTAAACCTTTATAGCGATCTTCCACATATACTGCAAATGAAACTGAATCCTGTACACCGTAACGACACCATGTAGAACCGACACAACTTTTAATGGTACGCAATGCTTTACCATATGCGTGTCCACTTTCAAAGCCTTCTGCAATAAGTTCTTCCCATATATCCGGAAGCTGATCCATGTGCGCACCAAACATATCAATCCGTTGTCCGCCTGTGATCTTCGTATATAAATTATACTTCTCAGCAATGCGGCCTATAGCAGAAAGTTTTTGTGGTGTGATCTCTCCTCCTGCAATGCGTGGCACAACGGAGTAGGTACCCCCACGTTGAATGTTTGCGAGGTAACGATCATTGGAATCCTGGATGGTATCCTGACTTACCACAAGTTCATTCCATATACTGGACATCAGCGAGGCAACGGCAGGCTTGCATACCTCACAACCGTCACCTGCGCCATGGGTATTCAAAAGCTGGTCGTAGCTTTTGATACCCTTCACTTTAATGATATCATACAACTCTTGTCTGGTGTAGTTGAAGTGTTCGCAAAGTGATTTTTTTATAGT
The DNA here is from genome assembly GCA_902168185.1 of uncultured Bacteroides sp. Taxonomy (GTDB): domain Bacteria; phylum Bacteroidota; class Bacteroidia; order Cytophagales; family Cyclobacteriaceae; genus Ohtaekwangia. Next base: position 98,333 of record CABHOV010000039.1, on the reverse strand, counting down.
GTGTCCAAGGGATTGCAGTGTGATCTTCAGTAAGTCATTCACCATAGGTGTACATCCGCCACAACCGGTACATGCCTTTGTTGATTTCTTAATTTCGTCCAATGACTTTACACCACCGGATGTGATCTGTTCTACCAACGCACCTTTGGTGATATTCTCGCATGAACAAATTTGTGCTGTATCCGGTAAACCTTTTACTCCGGCTGCTTCATCGTTTACTTTACCTCCTCCGCCAACGATTAACGTTTCCGGATTTTCGGGCAGTATCATTTTATTCATCACCATCTGATGAAGTATATTATACTGACTCGCATCTCCGATGAGAATACCGCCCAATAAATACTTACCGTCTTCAGATATGTTGATGCGTTTATAAGTACCCTTGTGTTTGTTTTTAAAAACTATCGGTATATGTGGTGTTGCATCACAGAACGGATCTCCGAAACTTCCTACATCTACTCCGATCAATTTTAGTTTGGTAGACATATCAAAACCAGTAAATTGTTTTGAAGTATCATCCGTGATTTGACGCGCTACTATATCGGCCATGTCATATCCTGGTGCCACCAATCCGTATACCATGTTGTTGTGCACCACGGCTTCACCTATAGCATATATATTCACATCCGTTGTGCGCATGTAGTTGTCTACTACAATACCGCCACGCGGATGAACATTCAGCAACGTTGCCTTTGCCAGCTCATCGCGCGGACGGATGCCTGCAGAGATGACAAGCATCTCTATATCTAATTTTGTATCGTCAGCAAACAACAGTCCTTCGAGCTTGCCATTGCCTTCAATTTTTTTCGTGCTCTTGCCTGTATGTATAGTGATTCCTAACTGCGTGAGTTTGTGCGCCAGAATTTCAGAGGCAGCATCATCGATTTGCCGTGGCATGAGACGGGATGCAAACTCTACTACATGTGTTTCAAGCCCGAGATCCAATAATGCTTTTGCCGCTTCCAGTCCAAGAAGACCTCCGCCCATAACAGCACCGCGTTTTACTTTTTGTGCATACTCAGTAATCTGGTTAAGATCTTCAATTGTACGGTATACAAATACACCATCGCGCTCAACACCTTCTATGGAAGGAACGAAGGCACTGGAGCCTGTAGCAAGCACGAGGTAATCGTATCGGTCTGACCGCCCGGTATGTGTGCGAATTGTTTTATCGATCCGATTTATTTCTGTCACCAACTCACCGGTATGGAGCTCAATATCATTCTCGGAATACCATGTTGCAGGCGCCATCAACAAATCATCTGCTGTTGAGCCCGAGAAATAACTACTCAGATGAACGCGGTCATACGCAGGTCGCGGTTCCTCTCCATATACAATGATCTCAACTGCGGCCGAACGGTTACGTAGTTTTTCACAAAACTTGTAACCAACCATTCCATTTCCTACTACGATGATCCTCTTCTTCATTGCAATCGTTTTAAGTAATTCGAAGCCAATTTTTAAGTAATTATACGTAAATATTCAGTACTGGCAAGCAATTTAAAAGATAATTTACGTACTATTACGTATAAAATTTAAGTAATGGCTAACGTGCAGAAGACGACAACGACCGTAACCATGGTAGGAGCCGGTCCTGGTGATCCCGAGTTAATCACTATTAAAGGAGTGAAAGCAATTCAAAAGGCTGATGTCATTTTATATGATGCGCTGGCTTCCGAAGAGTTACTTGAATTTGCTAAGTCCTCCTGCAAGCGGGTATATGTTGGAAAACGAAAAGGCAAAAAAGAATTCTCGCAGGAAGAGATCAATCAACTGATCGTATTTTATGCGCAACGCTATACGAACGTTGTTCGGCTGAAAGGCGGTGACTCTTATGTATTTGGTCGCGGCCATGAAGAACTTGAATATGCTATGCGGCGTGGTATACATGTGGAAGTCATTCCAGGACTATCAAGTGCACTTGCTGCACCTGCTTCCTGTGGTATACCATTGACAAAACGTGGTGTTAACGAAAGCTTCTGGGTTATAACAGGTATGTTATCGTCAGGAGAGATGTCTAAAGATATAGCACTCGCAGTGCAGTCATCAGCAACCGTTGTTATACTGATGGGCATGACACACCTCGAACAGATCGCTAAACTTTTTCAACAGGGACGATCACCTTTAGAACCGGCCGCGGTGGTTCATCATGCAACTACCAGGAATCAAAAAGTAGTTCGCGGTACAGTGAGCACAATTTATCAATTGGTACAGGAACAACAGGTCAGTTCGCCCGCTGTTATTGTCATTGGCAATGTTGTTAATGAAAGTTATTTGCTCGATGAATTTACAGAAAGGTATATACAAACGGCTTCTGTAACCTCACATCAAAAATGATGGCGTTTTGATATACCGTATCATTCTCCTAACTTCCTATCGCAATCGGCAGTTTTGTTCCTGTTATACAGATAGCATAATTTTTATTGACCACTGGTTCTCAAACTTTTACGCATGCCATTTAACGAACGTCTTGATAAAGCCTTCATTACATTTGACGCCTATAATGCCAATGATCCTCATCAAGAAATGGTCAACGGAGAATCTCAACCTAAAGAATTAATGTATGGCCAGCGCATGACGGAGTGGTTGAATAAATTTGCTCCGGATGCTCCTGAATATTTACAACTTGCTGCACGTTGTCAACATATAGGACGTTGGGAAATACCGAGGAGTTCGTACCCAATGGACAAGAAAGGTTATCTGCAATGGCGCAGCGCTGAGAAAGTACATCACGCAAAAATCGCTGAGCAAATTCTGTTAAGCTGTCGCTATGATACTGATACAATAGAGAAAGTAAAATTTCTTTTGTTGAAGAAAGAGCTTAAGACCAATCCGGACACGCAATTGCTGGAAGATGTAATATGTCTTGTCTTCATTCAATATTACCTGGAAGACTTTGCATCACTACATGACGATGCTAAGGTTGTTGATATTCTTCAGAAGACTTTGAAAAAAATGTCTGCCCGGGCAATTGCCGAAGCTGGTAAAATTCCAGTCTCCACAAAAGTGGGAACATTAATTGCCCAGGCAGTAGGATAATATAGCGGGCTATATTTCCTTATTGAACATCACGCGATGTCTTTTCTTTAACCAGTTTTCCATTCTTATCAAAACGATATAGTCTTGTTTTGAGTGGATCCTGGAATTCAAGTAAATATCCACTGCCTGACTTGTCCTTATATAGTCTTGCATTTTCCCAACCTTTATACGTATCCTCTGATAGTGTTTTGCGTAATTCAGCAGGGACATCTTTATGTTTTATCTCTACCATATCTTTTCTATACGCTGCCTGCGATGGAACATTATCGGGAGCAGGATCACCTTGCTTAATAGGGTCGCGTACAGAATCGGCTCTTGGCACAGGAGCTTGCGCCTGTACGGAAGCAATGCTAAAAACGATAGCACCGCAGAAAAGTAATATGAATTTGTTCATAACAATTTGCATTTAGTATATACTATAAACACCTAAAACTGTGCCGCGACAAATTCGTAAACCTACCCTTTCGCCAATGGATAGGATGTAGATTTTTATACTCAGGCGACAACTGACCGTTGGAACAATACATGGAGTACCTATGATGAGTAAGCAGTAGAGGCAGGATTAATATTAAGGAAGGCAAATTGTATCCGGAAAAGCGAATGATTTGATTTAAGCCGATAGAACTATATATATCACGTATCGCCATAAAAAAGAAAGGCCCTGTCAGATAGTATCCGACAAGGCCTTTTCAGCTATGATATAATTACGCTACATCGCAAATCAATACTCCTTGTTTTAACGAAGCAATTTTGTCTTCGCGCTTGGGTATAAATTCTTGTGCTACATAGCCTTTGAAACCTGTTTCAACAATAGCTTTCATAATCGCAGGATAATTTAATTCCTGTGTCTCATCAATTTCATTACGGCCGGGTACACCCCCGGTGTGATAATGCGATATATACTTGTTGAATTTACGGATGGTTGCAATCACGTCACCTTCCATAATCTGCATGTGATATATATCGTACAGCAACTTGAAACTATCGGATCCTACTTTGTCGCACAACGCAGCACCCCACGCAGTGTGATCGCACTGGTAATCATGGTGGTCTACTTTGCTGTTCAGCAACTCCATTGACATGGTCACTTTATACTTCTCGGCAATCGGCATGAGGCGTTTTAAACCAATCGCACAATTCTCAATTCCTTTTTCATCATCTAATCCATTACGATTACCGGAGAAACAAATGATCTGATTCAGACCAGCTGCAGCTACCTTCGGAATTATATCGGTATAGCTTTTCACGAGTTCATCGTGCAACGCAGGGTTGTTAAATCCTTCTGTAATTCCTTTACCTGCTCCCCATGGCATCGCAGAAGTCAATCCGTATTTTTTTAGGATCGGCCATTCTTCAGGTCCTGTCAATTCTATAGAGGACAGCCCTATATTTTTTGCAGCTTTGCAAAGATCTTCCAAGGGGATACTGCTATAGCACCAGCGACATGCAGAGTGATTTACTTTTCCTTTCAGGTTTCCTTCCAGTGCCGCTTCGGCTGCTGAAAGACGATGTGAAAGCGACAGGCCTGCTGCCGCCACCGCTGCTGATCCGGCTATTTTCATAATGGCGCTTCTGCGTGATGATTTTTGACTCATATCCTTGATGGTTAAAGTTCGGTAAGTTTATCGTTTAAATTCTATCCAGTCAACTGAAAACATATGCTGATTTGGCTCCTGATCTTTTTTGAACACAAAGTAAAGATCGTTCTTTCCCCCGGGATCTTGTATAGGTGTACTGATTTCTTTATACGTTTCCCAATCTCCTGTTGCGGTATAATTCAGCGTACTTATAATCGGCCCCTTTGGTGAGTTAACATGCACTTCAATTGTCGCGCCAACTTGTTTGGAAGAGTAACGATACGTAAGCTGCTTTATTCCTTTCAGGTCAATCTGATTGAAAGCAAAGTATGATTTATGATGAATGCTTCCCAGGAAATTATCATCACGATTAATGTTGCGCAAACGATCAGCGTCCTCAGCTTGTACACGTGCCGGTCGCAGGATCAACGCATCGCTTCCGGATAACGGCACCGCATCTCCTCCTTTATCAGTATATACTGCACTCAGTGCATAACGGCCTCGCGCATCTTTACTTTTGTGTTCTTTGAAAGTTACCGTTCCGGATTCCGGAAGACTAACAACTTCCTTCTTATCATTCAGTGAGAGGACATAGCGAACAATAGCAGACGCATCTTCTTTGGAAAGTTGAGGATGTGCATTCATCGCATGATCGCCCCATACACCACCGCCTCCGGCTATAACTTTACTTGCTAATTTTACGACTGCTTTTTCTTTATCAGATTCATATTTCTTTGCCACCTCTATAAATGCCGGCCCTACTGATTTTCCATTGATCTGGTGACACGCTTTGCAATCACTTCCCTCCATTAATGATTTACCAAGGTTGAAAGAAGAAATCTGCTGATGTCCTATTTCTTTGCCCGCATTCGGAAGATACTTAAGTGCGATTGATGCATTCGCAGGATCTATAGCTTTATCTTCATTGTCATGAATGGATACTTTATAAAGAAGTGGAACATCGTCAAAAAAGAATGTAGTGTTATCTGGTGTGGTCACCGCTACAGTCGGTATTGTATTTCCTACTTTGATGGAGAGCGTATCGGTATCGGATTTTCCAGATGGATCAGTAACTTTTAAAGTCACTTTGAAAATACCATTCTTCTCAAAAGTATATACCGGGTTCGTTTCGTTTATTCTCTTTCCATCGATTAACCATTCATAGGTAAGTTCGTCATCATCAAAGTCAACACTTGATTTGCTATTGAAATTTACTTTGAGTGGAGCAAGTCCTACGGTATCCCTTGAAGCTATACGTGCATACGGCTTACGATTACCACCGTTGTAATCGATACGAACAAGTCTGGCATCTACGTTATCAATTCCATATACTGAACCATACTCTAACATATAGAACGATCCGTTCGGACCAACTTCCATATCTATAGGCCTTCTGAAGTCTCCAGTGAAAGACATAAATGGTTCCAGGCGTTTAAAATTATACTCATCATCCAGACGCACTACATATACCCAGTTACGCATCCAGTCATAAATGAACAAGCTCTTGTCGAAATACTCCGGAAACTTAGTAGTCGAAGAGAGGTCATCATCAAAATGATATACAGGACCAGCCATGGCACTTCGTCCACCGGTACCTACATCCGGAAATTCATTCGACTTATCATACGGATACCAGATCATGGCCTTCTGCGCAGGCGGAAGATTTTTTGCACCGGTATTATTCGGAGATGTATTCATCGGAGCATTCGGGTCGAAAAGTATACCTACCGACTTCGTTGCAAAGTCAAACTCCGGATACGGTTTACTATCACCTACAAAGTATGGCCATCCATAGTTACCAGGCTTCTTTGCCTGATTGATCTCATCATAACCCCGCGGACCTTTTGCTCCGTCCTTCCCGGAGTCCGGACCAATCTCTCCCCAATATACTATAGATGTAGCGGGATCAACGGATATACGATATGGATTTCTGCAGCCCATCGCATAGATCTCTGGTCGTGTCTGCGGTGTTCCTTTTGGAAACAAGTTACCTTCCGGTATAGTATAAGTTCCGTTTTCTTCCGGGTGGATTTTCAGGATCTTCCCGCGTAAATCATTTGTATTGGCAGCAGAGCGTTGCGCATCATATGTAATGCGTCCTGGAATTTCATCGATTGGAGCAAAGCCATCAGAAGCAAAAGGAACGGTGTTATCTCCAGTAGATATATACAGATTCCGGTCCTTATCCCACGCCAGTGATCCGCCAGTATGCGCGCTCACTTCGAGTTCCAATGGAATTTCGATCAGCACTTTTTCTGATTTCAGATCGAGTACATTGTCTTTACTGATTTTAAATCGCGATACATTTTGATGTGCCGGTAATGTATTGGGAGTATAGAAAAAGTATATATAGTTGTTTTCAGCATACTCCGGGTCGAGTGTAAGTCCGAGTAGTCCGTTGCCGAAGCCTTCCTTCGTATCTGGCATTACCGGAAATTGATAGAGAAGTTTAGTCGTGTTGTCAGTAGGTTGGTATACATAGAACTTACCGGTACGTTCGGCAAAGAATACCCTGCCATCCGGTGCTATAGCAAGTTCCATCGGTTCGTTCAGATCATTGGATAGGATCGTTTTCGTAAACCGGTTTTCTTCAGGAGACTTTACAGCATATGCCTTTGCATAATCCAGCTTGATGTTAGCACCCATCGCATATTTTATACCACCGAGAAGATGCTTGATAAATAATGGTTCGCTAAAGCTTTCATTGGTATGTCCACCGCCGGTATAGAAGGAACGTCCGCCATCATAATCATGATACCATGCGATGGGATGGTCGTCACCATTTTCTCCACCTTCATACGTTTCTTCATCAAGCTTCATCAGCGTTTTTATACCACCGAAAATACTTCTGTAATTATACCACTCATCGGTGCGCTCCCAACGAAGCGGTAGCCCTTTCGTTGCGAGGTGTGTTGTATCGATTACATCGATCGTTGCACTGCGTACATTGGGATTACCGGGATGATTTAAGAAATAGGCACCTACCAGTTTATTATACCAGGGCCATTCATATTCAGTATCAGCGGCAGCGTGAATACCAACGTATCCTCCACCCGCCTGGATATAGCGCTCGAATGCCACCTGCTGATCGGCATTTAATACATTGCCTGTAGTACTCAGAAATACAACTGCTTTATACTTCTCTAACTGGTCGTCTGTAAAGTAATGTGCATCTCTGGTTGTATCGACTTCAAAACCATTTTCAGCTCCAAGCTTTTGCAAAGCTGCAACACCGGCTGGAATGGATTCGTGATGCCAGCCTGCTGTTTTGGTGAAGACGAGTATGCGTGGACCTGAAGAATCTTCGCATGCACTTAACCACAATGTTATACCTGCCATTAAAACCAAGGCAAGGCTTTTCCGAACGAATGTTTTTACCATTTTAAATTTCCGAGATTATTAACTATTTATAGGTATATGATTTTACCTGACCTTGATTTATGCCAAAGAGTATTTTTCGATCTATCACAATTGAACTCCTGACGTCTCCAATAAGCTTAAAACCTGATTGCTGTTGTGTAACATATTTAAAATTGCCATTGCCATCGCCTTCAAGCAGTGTTCCAAAGTTCGCATCGTACTTACCAAACTTCAGGCGCGCGTGATGTATATTTCCTCCTAAAATTAAATCATCTTTTCCATCATGATTGTAATCCAACTGCATAATTACATAAACGGGAGATGCCTGCGCTTCGACCGGCAACGTTTTTTCATGAAATTTTCCTTGTGCATCGCTTAAAAAAAGAGTGGTACGAAGACAATTCGCTGAAAGTTTGCTAACTCCGATGAGCTCTTCAGGCGTAAAGATATCCTGTAACGTAGCGTCAGCATAACTTTTATAGTCGGGGAAACGCTTTCGCTTGGAGCCAATTTGTTCCAGCAATTCATCACGGGTAACATACGCATAGCTTTTGCCTTGTATGTATGTACAAAGAATCGGATCCACTGAACCGTTGTTATCGAAGTCCTTGAAATATAGTTCAGCGGGCTCGGCATCGCTTACTTTACATTGTGTATTGAGTCCAGTGTTACCCACAATAAGATCTGTCCTTCCATCATGATTAAAATCACCGGTGAGAATTTTATTCCACCATCCCCTATATTTCTGGGAGAAGTAATCAGAAGTCTTCTCAATAAATTTTCCGTTCTCTTGTATCCATACTGTAACCGGTATCCACTCTCCTACTACTATGAGATCATTTTTCCCATCACCATTCAAATCCGTAAATGCTGCATCGGTAACCATGCCTGTAGTTTGCAAGGCAGGAGCAAGTGTAGCAATAGCATCTTTGAAGTTTCCTTTACCGTCATTGATCAATATATAACTGAGTGGAGTTTCAGGATACCTTCCAGGAATCACGCGGCTCCCTATAAAGAAATCAGGATAGCCATCATCGTTAATATCGCTAACGCGAACGCAGCTTTTGCTTGTCCGCATCGCGGGTAAAGCGTCTGTACTCTTCCTGAAATTACCTTTGCCGTCATTGATATATAGTCTGTCTTGCAGGGCTTCATCTTCTGGCATAAAATTATGATAGCCTCCGCTGCATACATACAGGTCGGTATAGCCGTCTTTATTTACATCTGCAAATATTGCATCTGTATCATCACTCTTTTTGTCAGCTTCAAACGCTGGCTGGCTTTTGCGAACAAATTGTCCATTCTTCTGCTGAAGAAATAATTCGCCTGCCTGGTTCACACCTCCACCAGCATATATGTCTTCCAGTCCATCGCCGTTTACATCGTCTTTCGCCAGGCATGGCCCTGAAAAGGACATAGGATTTACCATCAGCGGTTGACGTTTAAAATCATTTACACGCTCTTGCTCGTGAGTAAAGGCCAGCATTGCTTTCTCTGTAAAAACTGGTGCGGGCGTTCGTGAAGGTATATATTTACTATTCGCATCGGCCTCCTTTACAGTAATGAGTTGATCGGACTTTACGTTCTTAATTTTTTGTTGCTTTCCGGAAAGCCAAATGATTTGTATTGAATCGATGCTAGCCTCTTTGCCCAGGCCAACATGCAAGGTGGGTGACACACTGGATTGATAGCCACGGGATGGCATTTGCTCAAGAGTCTGTTTCATACCCTTTACATATACTATAACTTTGGCCCCCAGACCAGCTGTATTTTTACCAGCTCCCTCCAGTTTTATTTTAAGATAATGATGCTCTGATTTTTTATCTGTTTCATTCTGGTAAATAAAAGCCGGAGCGTTAATGTTATTTACAACGAGATCAAGATCGCCATCGTTGTCCAAATCAGAATAGGCTGCACCATTGCTGTTGGATGTACTCGTAAAGCCCCAGACAGTATTTGCTTTCGTAAACGAGAGATCGCCATTGTTCCTAAATATATAGTTTGTAAGATTTGATGCCGGAATTTTATGAACGAGTTCCAGTACATCCTCTCGCATCAATCTTCCTTTTTGTTGTACATAGTTATCCATGTACTTCACGAAGTCCATGTTGGTAAAATCCCGTAAATAACCGTTGGTTATATAGAGGTCTTTCCATCCGTCATTATCATAATCGGCAAAGAGTGCTGCCCAACTCCAGTCTGTGTTAGAGACGCCAGACAATTGTCCTATCTCCGAAAAAGTACCATTACCATTATTTACTTGAAGCATGTTACGCATATACTGGTAATAAAAACCTATACGTACGTTCAGATCGAACTTGCCATAATTATCGGGCGCCAATAGTAATTTTTGCCGGTGATTATCCTCCGGAAGCATATCGAGTGTAAATATATCAGGTAGCGCATCGTTGTTCACATCGGCTATATCATTTCCCATTGAGAAATTAGAAGTATGGCCGATCATGGATTTGAGCCTATCGGTAAATGTACCGTTGCCATTATTGATATATAGATAGTCCGGAACGTTATAGTCGTTGGTGATGTAGATGTCTGTCAAGCCATCATTATTGAGGTCCGCGAGTCCGGCCCCCAGCCCATACGTTAATGCTGTACTACTAATACCGGACTTTGCCGTAACATCATCGAAATGATTGTTAACGTTTTTAAATAACCGCACTCCACTTGCCGGGTTTTGTTCCTTTAACATCTGCGCAGTACTCGTTTCGTTTAATACCGGCAGTGCATTGATGTTGTGGTTGAGCAGAAACATGTCCAGGTCGCCATCGCGATCGTAATCAAAAAAATATCCCTGTGTAGAAGTAGAAGGACTGTCCAATCCGTATTTCTTTCCTTCTTCTTTAAATTGAGGGATACCATTCGCATCATTGCCATAATTGATATATAGTTCATTTACCCTACGTTCGGGCCGGAGGTTTCCGGAATAGCAAATGTATAGATCTAGTTTACCATCGCCATTCACATCAGCCATGGTAACACCTGTTTTCCAAGGACCGTTGCGTGTATGTATTCCCGATGGTTGTGTGATCTCCGTGAACTTCATTCCGCCAGCATTAAGATATAGCTTGTCGGCAGCCATGTTTGCAGTGAAGTATAGATCGTCCAGACCATCACCATTGATATCACCGGCCGCTACTCCTCCACCGTTATAAAAATATTCGTAGATGAGTACGTTGGTGTTGAACGCTTCTGTGAGCGCATTACTAAAATCAATATGCGTAGCTGCTGGAGGAAGTAATTTAAAAAGTGTTTCAACCGGAGGTGGCGCAGAAGGCGTTTCCTGCCTCGGAGAATCTTTGCAACCTGCTGCAAGCAATGCAACGGTCAGCAGACTATTGAGAAAATAATGCTTCAACGCGGTCAGGATATATTTAGAGAATTTAGAAAATCTATGCCGGTGTTTTCAGGCACCAGCATAGACTCTAAATATAGCTTACTTTACTGGGATTCGTATCCCGGGTTCTGATCTAACTTATCATTTCTATTTATTTCATCGCGGTGTATCGGCAGGAAATACATCTTATCCAGCCAGAGGCGGTTTTCAATACCCGGATCTATATCCAACGGTTCATATTTATAGTTATAATTGTCCGGATCATACCGATAGATTTTCACATCCTTACCGGCTTTAAGTGTAGCGGTGATGCTGATCCTTCCTGCTTTTTGTCCGAGCGTTTCAGGCGCGATCATCCATCGCCTTGCATCATGATAGCGGTGTTCTTCGTATGCAAGCTCAACTCTGCGTTCATTTCTATAGCGGTCGCGAAGTGCATCTCCGGCATCTACAACGGCAGGCATACCCGCCCGGAAACGGATTTGGTTAAGCCAGGTGATCGCCTCGCCTTCTTCTCCAAGTTCAATGCAGGCTTCTATATAGTTCAACACAGCTTCGGTATAGCGAAGGAATGGCCAAGGTATTTGCTGCCGCGTATTCTGATCTACTATAGCAGGATTGGGATCAATGAACTTCTTCATATAGTATCCGGTGCGTGTACCATTCCAATCTTCGATAGAACTTTGCCTGGAGTCAAGACCGAAATAACTAACGACAGAACCTGAAGCATTGACAATCTGATATTGGCCGGTTTGAATTTCATTGTATGGATCTTTACCAGCAGCATCTGCGGTACGTGGTTTCCAGGGTGAGCCATCACGCAGAATGGTTGCATCCATGCGCGGATCTCTGTCGGTATAGGGCGCTGCAGCGTGATCCGGATTGTCCCAATCAAATGCAGTACCGTCCATCATCTCATAATCATCTACCAGATTTTGGATCGGTGTATTACCTGCCCAGTTGTGATAACCGTTCGGACCGTTGTTACGACCAACCCATGCACCGCCTTCATCTTTTGCATTGATAAAGTAGCGCGCAAAGATCAACTCTCTCTCACCACCATTTTTTGCCAAGGCTATATTTGCATAGTTGGTTGTACCCTCGGTTGCTGATACTGGCGCTGCTAAATTGAATGAGTATCCTAATCCCAGGTCTACAACAGCTTTCGCAGCATCTCTGGCTTTCTGCCAACGTTCTATTTGTGAACCACTGGAATAACCAAGCAAATCATAACTCGGGAACGAGCCTAACAAAGGTGATTTGGCTGCAGCTTTCGCCTGGTCATGCAGGTCGCTTGCTGCATATAGCAGAACGCGCGCCTTCAACGCCAATGCTGCCGTCTCAGAAGTTCTTCCCGATGGCATTGTCTTATCATCCAGCAGTTGTGCCGCTTTGTCACAATCGGCTACAATGAAATCAACACATTCCGCAAATGTATTTCGTGCTATAGTATAGTCCGTTTCACCGAGTTTATAGCTTCTGTCAACGATGGGTACGCCACCGTAGTATCGGAGCAACTGGTGATAAAAGTATGCGCGCATAAAGTAAGCTTCGCCTTGCAATACACTTGCCTGAATCTGACCTGTATTTTCAAACTGTGGTGTTTCCAGGTTTTCGATAGCCAGGTTACACGCACGGATGCGTTGATACATGTTTGTCCAGTTGAGTGTATTATTCACCCATCCTATATCTGCAGGATTGGAACGTGATTCTGTAATGGTATTTATACCACGGCCGGGGTGCGTAAACATAGCTTCATCCGTGAGAGACGCGAGCATCTGTTCATCGAATCCTCCGTTACCAAGTCCGTTATATATATCGGTAACAAAGGCCTGCGACAAACCTGGATCTTTCCATACATCTTCAGACGGCACTTCATTCAGGGGCTTTGTACTTACGAAGTCATCATTACAACCTGTTACTGCGAACATGGCTACGACCGTACCAAGCGCTAAAATTTTAAGCTTATTCATATTCTTCATGGATAAGGTTGTTAAAATGTTACTGTTAAACCTGTATTCAGAATTTTTGCCTGCGGATAGTACTGACCTGTTCCGCCTGTAGACTCCGGATCGAATACATCGAATTTATCGAAGGTTAACAAGTTTAATGCGTTGACATAAATCCGTAAACTGCTGATACCAACTCTGCTGCCTAAGGTCGATGGTATAGTATATCCCAACTCTATATTCTTGAGGCGAACATAGTTTGAGCTTCTGAGCCAGTATGTATTATCGTTTGAATAATACTGATTGCTTCTGTCTGCAATGCGTGGATGTTCACTGCTTGGGTTTTCGATGGTCCAGCGATTTTTATATACATCCAACAGGAAGTTTCCGATACTTCCGGATTCACCTGTGCTCACATATACCTGTGCACCGGTTGCCCCTTGGAATAATATAGAGAGGTCGAAGTTTTTATACCGTGCTCCCATACTTAAACCTCCTTGAAAAAGAGGAATATTCGTTCTGTCATTCCGTACACGGTCATCGGGTGTTATAGCACCATCGCCATTGTAATCTTTATACCTCATGTCACCAGGGCGAAGTGTATTAGTAATGGCTGAATAATCAAGTGTTTCAGCAGCGATATCCTCCTGCGTTTTGAATACACCATCATACTGATATGCTAAGTATGTATACATTGGTTTGCCCGTAGTTTGCTGCCAGCTTGGAGCCCCCGGAGCTTCATCCCAGTATATAACTTTGTTTTTCGCATAACCACCATTTACACTCACGTTGTATGTAAACTCACCAACCTGTCCGTTGTAACCGACCAGGAATTCCCAGCCTTTGTTGTTTACCTTACCTATATTTTCAGCAGGCAACGTCATACCGGTAGTTTGTGGTACGGACGCATTCTTACGCCACAGAATGTTACTGCGCTTGTTCCAGAACACATCAAACTGGAAATTTATCTTTCCTGAGAGCAATGCTCCTTCTAAACCCAGGTTGAAGTTGTTAGCAACCTCCCACGTAACCGTTGGATTGGGAACCCGTGTTTCATATATAGTTCCTACTTCCTGTCCACCAATTATATAGCTGCGGAAAGCGTTTGTTGACAAGTATTGATATTCCTGAAGTTCATCACTGTCAATGGTTCCGTTCGCATTCACATCATAGTATATCTGGTCGTTACCCAACTGTCCCCAAGAACCGCGGAGCTTGAAGTAGCTTACAACGTTTACATTATTCTTCCAGAAATCTTCTTCAGAGATTTGCCATCCGGCCATAACACCAGGGAAGAAACCATAGCGTGTACTTTCCGGGAACATATAGGAGCCATCATATCTCCAAAGGAATTCCAACAGATACTTTTCTTTATAGTTATAGGCTACGCGACCAAAGTAATTTATGCGGGCGCGTTCCCAGCCTCCACCATTCGCATTCTTTTCAGCATTCCCTCCTGCAATCAACTGGTCGACTGAAGAAGAAATAAAGAATCTCCTATAGGAATTGAAGTAATCATTATCAATGGTCTCGCGGTTTGTACCCGCCAGAAACGTCAGTGCATGATCGTTGAAAGTCCGCTCGTAGGTAAGTATACCACCAAGTAAAACGTTGAGCTGATCTTCATCGCCTTGCGACAATCTTGGCTCCGCAGGACCGCGTTGTCCTTTCGATAGTTTCGGAGTCACGCCATCGTCTTCATAGGAAACTTTATCCCATGTATATAGATACCATGGAATCTCCCACTTTTTCGTACGCTTTATATACTTATCAACAGAAGCTGTTCCGGTAAGTTTCAAACCTTTTACCCAAGGTATAGTAACATCCACAGACCCGTTCGTTTGTACATAGTAACGTGTGTCACGATCGTAACCAGTTTGATTCGTTGTGATTACCACCGGGTTTTCACCGTTCTCAATGTCCGGTCCGGGTAATCCGTTTGGCCAGAAAGCTGGCTGTGTCGGTAACCCGCGCATCTGCATTCTAAATATAGCACCGGCACTGCGTGTAGGATAGAATCTGTTTTCCTGGCGACCTAATATACCGATCGTTGTTTTTATATACTTATTGACATTTGCATCGAGGTTAATACGAATATCATATTGCTTATAGCCAGTGGCTGCATTCTTATAGTATGCATCCTGATTTTGGTAGCCAAGTGATGTGAGGTATTTAAAGTTCTCTGTACCACCACTGAGTTGCAGATTATGACGTGATTGTGGCGACCAGTTTTTCAAGGTAGCATCATACCAATCTGTATTTGGATGCCCCCAAGGATCTGACCCATCTTTGAATTTCTGGAAATCATCTGGAGTATACGGAGCATCTACCACAGTTCCATTCGGGCGGGTATAAGTTCCGTTTTGTTTAAAGGCTGTGTTGGCAGCGCTCCATTCATCTACCGGTAAATTGAAAATCTCCAACTCGTTTCTCATCTCAGCAAACTGTGTTGCATCTGCGAGCTTTGGCACAACGGTTGGCCGTGACCATCCCTGATTGAAAGAATATAAAATTTCAGGCTTACCTGTTTTACCACGCTTTGTTGTAATGAGGATTACTCCATTGGCTGCACGTGATCCATATATAGCAGCAGCTGCATCTTTCAATACAGATATATTTTCAATGTCTGCAGGATTCAAACGTTCTATACCACCTGATCTGGCAGGTATACCATCGATCACGATCAACGCATCATTGCTACCCAGTGTATTCGATCCGCGAATGCGTATACTTGAACCATCATATCCCGGCTCACCGCTTCTGTTTACAGCGATTACACCCGGCATACGTCCGGCAATAGAGTTGGTTAAATTCAACGCTGGTGATTTTACCAGGTCCGATCCTTTTACGGTTGCTACCGAACCGGTTACGGTTTCTTTCTTCTGCTCTCCATAACCCACGACTACAACTTCGGACAGTTGCTGTACATCGGCTACCAATACAACATCGACAGTAGTACGGTTAGTGATATCTACTTCCTGTGCTACATATCCGATGAAACTAAAGATCAGCGTAGTGCTTCCGCTGGGTACATCCAGAGTATATTTTCCATCGGAATCAGTAGTTGTACCTACCGTTGTTCCTTTCACCAAAACGTTTACACCGGGAAGTGATTCAGTGCCATCTGTTACCCGTCCGGTAACGCTGAACAATGTGTTCTCTGTTACAGGACTTTCGGTTGCTGTTATTTCTTCCGTATCATCTTCTATACCTCTAACCTTGTTGAGTACAATACGGTCTTTAATTACCTGGTATTGTATATTCAACGGGCCGAGAAGTTTATTTAAAACTGACTCCAGTTTTTCTTTTTCTGCGCTAAAGGAGACTTCGTCCTTAAGCGAGATAAAGTTCTTACTGTAAACAAACCGAACAGAAGCATTTTTTTCAATTCTGTCTAATGCTTTGCTCAGACTTACCTTTTCGACCGTAAGCGTAACGCTTCGATCCAAAAGACTTTGTGCTTTGCCTACTTCCGCCCGGGAAATACCGGTTAGAATCAGCATAACGACAATCTGGCTCAACGTAATTCGCATAATTTTGCTGAGGTTGACGTGCGTTTGTAGAATCTCTTGCATAATTTTGATTGTTTCGTTTTTACAAATGAGACAAGTGCCCCTGTTCTGATTATGTATACTTCATAAACAGGGGTCACATTTTAATTGATTAGGGGTGCCGCAATCACTCCTAATCTCTTTTTTACAAATGGGGTGTAGATTTTATCCTTACATAGTTAATTTGATTTAGTGGTTGTGTCTTCTATCACACACCCCGCTCCATCGAGGTATATTGTGTTGTCTTTCAGTTCATAGGTAGCCTCAATCGAACGGCTCAGCATTTCTAAAATGTCGGCCAGGTTCTGATTGGTAAAATCTGCCCTCAGCAGGCAGTTCTTCAGGTTTTCGTTTTTAACCTGTATCGTTACGTTATACTTTTCTTCGAGCATGCGCAGTACACGATCTACGGGTACGTTTTCATATACTATCGTTGTTACCTGCCACATGGATAGTTCTGGTAATTGAACTGGTGCTTCCTTCAATAAACGATTCTCAGATTTGACATACGTAACACGTTCGTTTGGTGTGAGCAGAACAGATGAAGAGTCGCGTGTATCTGTTGGTTTCATTTGTACAGCTACCTTACCCGTCATTACCGATACTTCTATTGTGGAAGCATCGTGATAAGCTTTTATGTTAAAGCTTGTACCGAGTACTTTGGTGGTAACATTTCCGGTGGTAACAATGAAGGGACGGCTCTCTTCTCTGGCAACATCAAAGAATGCTTCGCCTTTCAATTGAATGACGCGTGATGCTTTTGAAAATATAGTGGGGTATTCTATACTACTGCTTGGCTTCAACCATACCGTGGTTCCATCGGAAAGATCCTGCCGAAGTATAGATTGTGTTTTATTGACTACAGTAGCAATGGTTGCCTGCAGATTAGCTGGAGCATCGGCAGCTTTGCGATCTTTATATAGTATACCTATACCAATAACTGCGAGTACGCTGATCGCAGCAGCCACTTTGAAAAACAGCCACCCTGTAGAATTATCGTTGTCCTGCTTTTTTTCGTCTTCCGGAAATTGATCCGCCTCATTCAGATTATTCTTGATCTGCTGCATCATCTTTTTCCTGAGCAGTTCGTGTTGTTGAATGTCCAGCAACCTGATATCGTCGGCAGATGTATCAAAAGAGTCGTACCAGGTGTTAACAAGGTCATTCTCTTCAGGCGTACATTTTCCTTGAAGGTATTTTTGCAGAAGCTCAGGTGTAATTCTTTCCATTGTTCAGGCATTTACTAAAACGATCCGTTTGCCGTGTTCAATCGTTTTAGAAGGTCGCTTACTAAATAGTCAGATCTTACGGGCCGATCCCCTATAGGCACCCGAAAATATTTAAAAAAAAGAATCCGAGACTTGATCAGATCAATCCGATGGTTGATGAGATGACGACTATAATGTGTTTGATGTTCATGCGCAAAACACGAAGTGCTTTGCCCAGCTGATGCTCCACGGTTTTTTCAGATATACCGAGCTGTGAAGCAATTTGCTTCATGGTAAGATTTTCCTGGCGGCTTAATTTAAATACCTGCTGACATTTAGGAGGAAGCTTGCTGATTTCTTTTTGTACCGATACATGAAGATCATTTGCAAACACAAGTTCTTCTGTACAGTTATCAGCTTCCGATAATGTTTTGAGTTGGAGATTGAAATATTGCTTCCGGATACTTTCGTGATGCAGGTGATTGATCACTTTATATTTCACAGCAGTATATAAATAAGCTGTGAGTGATTTGATGTGAACAAGTTCACGATTGATCCAGAGACTGGTAAATATATCCTGTACGAATTCTTCAGCGATTTCCCTGGATTGAATCCGCCTATAGGCTGTCGAGTATAGCTTGCGCCAATACCGATTATAAATCTCCTCGAACGCAGACATGTTCTGCTGTTTGAGCAAGTCTACAAGATTTTGGTCAGAATAATCTTTGAACTTATTCATGAAGAACCTTGGTCTAGGGGTATAACAATATTAAAACAATTTCCTGCGGATTAACAGTCTTTTTTACACTTTTCACCTAAAAAAAGTGATTTGTAAACGGTTGCGAATCACTTTTTCATTGTTAGTCAGTCGTTTAAGTGCTTAAAAAATGTTTACTGCTCGGATAATTTTTTTTAGAAAAGAAGCCGCTCCATTTCTGGTAGCGGCTTCATAACTAACCCAAGACAACTATAATTCAATGACTAACTATGAAATCAGTTTGCACCGTTTGGCTTCAACAACGGGTTCGCATTGATGGCTTGATTTGGAATCGGGAAGATTGTTTTATCAGCAGCATCTGCTGGTTTATCCCACCACTCCGAACCAAATTTATTCCATCGGATAAGATCTGTTCTACGATGACGCTCTCCTAAAAATTCTCTTCCAAGTTCATCTACAAATTCATCATCCGTTAATTTGCTCAGATCAGCCTCATAGCTTTGGTCATCCCAATCTTCTGCTTTGAAATTTCTTTCACGCACAGCATCGAGTAATACAGCAGCTCCGGCTTTATCACCAGCCCTATATTTACACTCGGCCAGTGAATAGTATATTTCAGCAAGTCTGATTTCGGGTGCAGCATTGAACTGAAATAAATTTTGGGACATGGGCAGCCATGGAAATTTCAGCAAGCGTACTCCTGAATTTTCTTCACCCGTATTTACGTGTGAACCTTCCTGCCAGCGACCATTTGGTTTTTCGGAGAAGCGTCCAACCTGGTCAACAAATTTCAACGGCTGACCATTCCACTCTTCTGTACCTTTCACTGTTTTGGTGCTATCGTATCCAAAACCTTTTGCTTTGTTAAATTCATACATCTGACCAATGAGGAAAAATCCTTCGTATTCACCACCGGTAGCAGTTGTATGGAACGGCTGTTTACGTTTATCGCTATCAGCAAATTTTTCATACGGTTTACCCAATGTATACGGAAGTTCGTCTCCGTTGAGATCAAGTGAAGGAGTTAAATGTATACCATTCCAGCCACCCCAATCATTATCCAATGAATAGCGCGCCTGGTAATGCATCATTGCATTATACATCCAGCCAAACTCGTATATATTCTTAGCATGTGGAAACTCGAATATATTCTCCGGAGATTTGTAGCCTTTTACACCTGAACGGAATGGGCCTTTATAATCAGGATCTATTGTATAAGTACCATACTCGCCATCGATGATGGCCTGTGCATATTGAGCACATTCAGTATACATCGCGTTGCCGATCCATTTCTCTGCATTCAGATATAGTCTTACCAGCAATGAAGCGGCACCTCCCTGATCCCAACGACCGGATCTTGTATTCTTGGGAAGACTTGGCAAAGACTCTTTCAGTTCCTTTTCTATATAGGTGAAAACTTCCTGTGGTGTCGATTGAGCCTTGATGGTTTCAACATCTTCAACGATGGGAACACTACGGAAGAAATCGATCAGGAAGAAATAAAACCACGCACGCAAAGTTCTCAACTCTGCAATGTGTTGTGCTTTGTCTGCTTCCGTTAATCCAAGTGTAGGGTAATCAAGTTTAGCCATGTCGCGTAGCAATATGTTACACTGTCCTATACCTTGATATGGACCTGTCCAACTACCATAGATCTGCCCCTGATCTTGATTCCATGCGTGATTATGCAAGCGAATCCAATTACCATCATCGTATCCGTGTTTACCTTTTTGTGTCCACACGAAATGATCAGCAGTTAACTCCTGCAATAACCAACGGTCACCATCCCAGCCACACCAATGTGCATGTTCATACGGACGAACGAGTGCAGCGATGACAGAGTTTTTATCCTGGTAGTATACATCTGCCGGCAATACGTCAAATGCTTCTTCATCCAGATTTGTACATGACGATGCTATCACTACCGTAATAAGCAACGTATATCGCATTATATTTTTGATCATACTTTTCATAATAAGATTGGGTAAGTACTTAGAAACCAACTTGCACACCGAGTGCAAAATTCCGTACGACAGGGTATACATTCAGACTGCCCATGCCTGGCTCAAGACCTGTTACACCTATAGCTGCAGGATCAAGTCCTGTAAAACCACTAATGGTAAATACATTTCGCACGGTGCCGTATACACGAAGACTGCTGATCTTGCCCTGTCCTATCTTTGGTGACCAGCCCAGAGTGATATTTTCAAGTCTGAAGTAGTCGCCATCTTCAAGGAAGTAATCGGTAATTACTTTTCCACTGGTGATTTGTCCATTGCGACCATACGCATCTTCGAGCAAGTTAACGTTGGGTTCTGCCTGCAAGCCGTAGTACATCTGGTACAAGTTCATGATCTGGTAGTCAAATCTTCCGCGGAAGAAAAGGGACAAGTCAAATCGTTTATAGTTAAAGGAATTGCCGAATGAAAGTTCATACCGCGGCATGCCATGTCCTATATATGTTTTATCACGGTTTGCATCAGCCTGTGTTGAAGCAACTATAGCTTCACCTCCTACTTCTGCATTTTTCCAGATGAGTATTTTTCCATCCGGATCTACACCAGCATATTTATACCCCCAGAAGCTTCCGATTTCGGTACCTTCTTCCAGACGATATGCAGGGCCAGGATTACCCGGTGAAGGCAGATCGCCCATATAGCGGAAGTCTGCTTTGAATTTATCGTCACCGAATTTATCCATGCGTGACTTCGTATAGGATCCTGTAATGGTTATGTTATAGTTGAAGTCTGATGTCTTGATTGCATTCCACGCAAGTGTTAATTCTATACCCCGTGCACTCTGTGTACCTACGTTTACAAACATACGATCATGCAAGTATGGCGGAACCGGTACCAGGTAATCGTTAATCAGATCACTTCCTTTGCGGATGAATCCATCGATGCTACCGCTTACACGACTATCAAATAAAGCAAAGTCAAGTCCTACGTTATAAGAGATTTGCTTTTCCCAACGAAGATCGGGATTGTAATTATTTCCAGGTCCATATACCTGTATCCACTGTCCTTCATCATTTTGATAGCGACCGTATCCCTGGTACTTCGCCATGGAAGTATAGCGATCAAATCCTGCACGGCCGGTAACACCATACGATACACGAAGTTTCAGATCATTGATTGATTCTATATCCTGTATAGCAGGCAATGAAGATATACGCCACGCAGCTGACACAGCCGGGAACAATCCCCATTTGTTATTCGGTCCAAACTTGGTGTTACCCTCATAACGGAACGATCCCATCAGGAAGTAACGATCATCGAAGCTATAGGTAAGGCGACCTAAGAACGCAATTGTTTTTTCCTTGCTTCTCCAGGAGTCCATAACATCCGACATGTTGATGGCAAGTCCGTTTCCATAATTACCAGCGCTAATGTTGTTATAGCTATAGGCATCGGAAGGGAAACGTCTGTTTTGCGCCCAATGTCCTTCATTGTTAAATTCCTGGTAAGAATATCCACCCAACACTTTTATATCGTGGCGATCGATGGTAGTGTTATAGTTACCAATCCATTCCAATGTATAGTCTGTCCAGCGCTCGTCTTGTAGCCTTGCGCGGCCTGTAAATCCGCCGTTGATTGATTCGGAAGATTTACCACTATAATATTCCTTCAGCAACATGTCTTGTGCCTGCCGTGCTAACTTTACTTCTGTAGTTAAGTTCTTCAGCAGGTTTAACTTCACGTTGAAATCAAATATAGAGTATACACGCTCCGCACGGAGGTCGCGTGTTTTCAATGCTTGTACCGGGTTATAAGTATCGTATCCCTGAAGATTGTTATAGTTAGCAGGATTATTCGGATCCATTACCGCCAGCGTTGGATTGAGCTTTACCGCTTGCTGAAACGCACCATAGTTGTTTACAGGGTTCCCAAAATCGGTTCCGAGCAGATCTTCATTCGCTACGCGATACGATATATTTCCACCAAGTTCGAGGAAACCATCAAGCGCACGCTGTACAAAGTTTGTGCGCAAGCCATACTCTTGTCTTCCGGAAGCTATATCTATACCATCTTTCGTACGATAGTTCGTAGAGATACGCAGCGTTGTGTTTTCATTACCACCGGATACTGCGAGAAAGTGGTTCTGTCCCATGTTATTGGTACGGATCAACTCGTCATACCAGTTGGTACGCGCACCGCGATCTGTATCCCTTCCTCGTGCAAGGAATTCATCAGCAGAAAGTATATTTGGCTTGGCGGCAACGGCATCATGTTCGATGTAGCTGTCGTAGGTAATCATTACTTTGCCAGACTTTCCTTTCTTGGTTTGCACGAGTATAACTCCGTTGGCACCGCGTGATCCATATATAGCTGCGGCAGCACCATCTTTCAATACAGTGATAGACTCTATATCCTGCTGTGCAACGTTTCTTAAATCACCACCCGGCATACCGTCAATGATAATCAGCGGAGCGTTTCCTGCTTTAAAAGAAGATGCACCTCTGATTTGTACATCTGTTCCACGGTTTGGATCACCAGCCGCAGGGTTGGAAACGGTCATACCTGCTACTTTACCATCGATCATTTGCAACGGGCTGTTGAATGCACCTTGCAACATTTCTTTATTGCTTACTGAAACAACGGCACTGGTAAGTTCACGCTTCTCTTCTGTACCATAACCTACCACAACAATCTCTTCGAGTGTTTGCGTGTCGGCCGTTAATGTAACATCAATGATCGTACGATCAGAGACAGGAATCTCTTGTGTAGCATATCCGATGAAAGAATATACCACAACCGGATTATCGCTGACCAGGTCGAGTGAATATTTTCCATCTGCATCTGTAGTGGTTCCGTTGGATGTTCCCTTTTCAATTACGTTAACACCAGGCAGTGGCTGCCCTGTATCATCTTTTACAACACCGGAAAGCTGTATCGCAATGATGCTATAGTTTTCACTTGCTGTACGTATGGGCTCTTCGGGTGGAGCGGCTTCTGTTAATACAATTTGTTTTCCGATCACTTCGTATTCAACCGTGCTGTTAAATACTTTTGTCAGCACATCTTCCAGTGGTGCATCAGCAGCATTTAATGTTACGTTCTCAATATTCTTTAAGAGACGCGGACGATATGTAAATTTTACACCGGCTTTAGATTCGATGGCTGCGAGAACAGATTTGATTTTAGCATTTTCTACCTGGAGGGTCACCTTACGTTTTAACACCTCCTGCCCGCTTGTATCCACAGCGTAACCGAACATGATCGTTGCGCAACTGATCATCATATGGATCACGGTGATTTTCATAAAGAATAGAAATGCTTTTCTAAAAGGTTTAGGTTTATTATTCATACCTTAGAATGTTTTTGTTAGACAATAGGCAAAAACTTGATGCTGCGCGAGTAATCGCGCAGGCATGACGGGCTGATGATAGTACCAGTATCATTAGCCCATTTTTTATTTATATATAGTAGGGGTCTATTTCATAGCTCGCGGGTTTGGTGGAACATTAGAATTTCTCATTGGCATCCTTTACTGATGATAGTAATTGCTGCATCCTGAACTTTATATTCAGCTCCGATAGCTTTACAGATTATTTCAATTCGCTGATACAAACCTTCATCCGACATAGAGGTTGTGAGAATACAATTCGAAAGGATATCCGGATCATATAGTATATCAACACCGTAGTTTGCTTCCAGGACTTCAAAAATTTTTGTCACCGGAGTGCCATCATATTTCATTTCAAAAAGTGTTGGTTTTTCAAGTACGATCTTCGGATCATCTACAAGCTTCTTTGTTACTCTCATGATTTCACTATTATACACGGCCTCCTGATTTGGCGTGAGTATAACTTCCTGATCATGTTGAATTACTTTTGGATTGGTTGAAACTGAAACTTTGCCAGTCTTTACTGCCACGGTGGTTTGCTTTGCGCCTTTGTACGCCTTTATCGTAAAACTTGTGCCCAGTACTTTTGTGATCACTTCATTCGCATATACCAGGAAGGGCCGAAGCGTATCGCGCTTCACATGAAAGAAGGCTTCACCGGTAAGATATACTTCACGTTTATCGTCTTGAAATATATTGGCTACACGAAGTTCGCTTCCAGGTTCGAGCGTTACTTCACTTCCATCTTCCAGCGCTATCAAGCGCGGAGTACTGGTTTTATTTTCTATCAACTGTATACCGGAAAATTTCTGCCCGAAATTTTCAAGCGACAGAGGTAACTTTTTAGTGTTTGAAAAATGTGACGAAAGAAAGATTACGCCTCCTGCCATGATCAGCAACAATACCGTTGCTGCAATCTTCCACGAATAATGAAATGTTGATTTTTTTGTACGTTTTATTTGCGACTGAAGTCGTGCCCAAAGTCGTGCCTGCGTAATTATAGTATATTCTTCACCCGTCTCCTGGTTCGGGCTATCAATGGCTTCATACCACTTGAGTATAAATTCCTCTTCCTGCGGTGAACATTCGCCACGGGTATATCGCTCTAATAGCTCGCTGAATTCTTCGGGTGTCATAAACAGTAATAGTAAAGACACAGAAGTGGTCGGCTATCCTAAATTCTTATGTAAAGTTTTTTTAATGAGCAGATAAACGTTCTTATTGAACGATAAAGAGAAGGATAGTGAGTATAAAATCGCGGAGCTGTATACGAAGCTCTTTCAACGATTTCGTGAGGTGATATTGAATTGCTTTCTCCGAAAGCTTCAGTCTGTTTGCAATTTCAGAAGTAGAGCGACCTTCTATACGACTAAGTCGAAATACTTGCTGTGATTTTTTTGGAAGTTTGCTCACAGCATGTTCTATAGCTTGGGACAAGTCATCATAGATCACCGTGTTTTCCGTGTCATCTTTTTGTTGTGGTATAAAATTCTTATAGTAATCCCAATATTTACGCTGCGTAACTCTTTGCCGGATGTGATTGATCACACGGTTACGCACTGCGGTTTGCAAATAGAATGAAAGGTTGGTAATCAGAAATGAATCTCTCTTCTCCCACAATGTTGAAAAGATACTTTGCACAATCTCTTCAGCTTCTTCGCGAGATTGTACTTTGGAGTATGCCTGGTTATATAGCGGCCGCCAATGCTTTTTAAAGATTGCTTCAAAAGCATGCTCGCTACCAAGGCGTAAACCTTGTAGCATTTGTTCTTCGGTTGTATAGAGGTTCAGGTGCGACATTCAGCAACTCCATACAATTTTAAATAAAATTTGATACAATCGTTTTCGGACACGGAAAAAATTTACACTTTATCTCACAACATTATTTTTCACACTATATAGAGTGTTGACTTAACGTACGTTACAACATCATCATGATATAAAAGTCCGTGTCCGTGCTTTTTATAAGTGTTAGGATGACGCGAATTTATACTGACAACTATATATAGCTATAGATAAACCTATATTTGAAGGTCTTCTGAATTTCACAAGCATCATTCACTTCGCAATGAGTTGACGGGATTTGCGCGGGCCGCCTTCCACGTTTCATAACTTACAGTAATCAACGTAACGGCTAATAGTCCAAGAAGGCTGACAAAGAATATAAGCGGACTAATCATGGAGCGATATGCAAAATCATTCAACCAACGGTCTGCTAAAAAGTAAGCTATAGGAATAGCAATGACGGCTGCCACCAAAAATATTTTTACAAACACCCACACAAACATTACAACGACCTGTCGAACGGCTGCACCCAACACTTTGCGAATGCCTACCTCTTTTGTTTTCTGCTCTGCAGTATAGGAAGCTAATCCAAATACGCCAAGCACTGTAATGATGATAGCGAGTATAGCAAAACTTTTTGCAAGGGAAGATACTCTGCTTTCGGCAAGGTACATTCTGTTAAACTCATCGCTCACGAACCAGTAATCAAAACCAACACCCGGAAAAATCTCTTTCCATTTTTTTTCGATAGACTTAATCTCCTCCTGGAAATTTCCTACAGGTAACTTTATATAGGCAATGCGATCGATGAAGTGTACATGAGGATTTAATACCAAGGGCTCGATGGGTTGGTGCATGGAACGAAAGGGAAAATCTTTTACTACGCCAATTACTTTGTAAGTCCGATTACCATTACCGTTATTATCGTCAACTTCCATAACGGATGAACCGATAATTTTTTCAAGCGGCTGCTGAAGCGCTTTTACTGCAGCTTCGTTGATAATCATAGAACTTGAATCCGCTACATTGGCTGCATCGAAATCACGACCTGCTATAAATTCCAGTTGATATGTTTTAGCGAAGTCAAAATCTATATTGAGTTGGTTCCATTGAAGATCTTTGTCGTGTAGCTCAGGAAACTTAAGCGTTGTCCCAATCCATCCGAAATAATTCAACCGTGGCAAATGATTTGCCATCGTTACATGCTCTATATCTTTATCCTGTAATATAGCTTGCTTGAAGGCAGCAAATTTATCCTGTGGGGCTGTTCCTCCATACCGAATAGACAGTAGCTGACTTCCATGTGCATTGAGTTTTGTATTCTGCATGTGCTCCATCTGCCTGATCACGATAAACGTGGAAATGATCAATACCAAAGAGACAGTATATTGAATGGTCACTAATCCTTTCCGGAATAATTCTGCGCCAGCACCTTTTATTACTTTTCCTTTTAACACTTCGACAGGTCTGAATCCTGACAGATATAGGGCCGGATAACTTCCGGATACAAACGCCATGAACATTACAATAACGCCTACGATCAGTAGCATAAATGGATTCAGTAAGGATGCCACTGTAAACGATTTATGCGCCAACTGATTAAAAGGTTGCAAGAAAATAATGACGAGCAATACCGCGAGTATAAGAGACCCGGCTGTCATCAGTATAGATTCACTGAAAAATTGCCACGCGATTTCACTTCTTCTGCTGCCCAATGATTTACGAAGTCCTACTTCTTTTGCTCTTCGTGCAGAACGCGCTGTGGCTAGATTCATATAGTTTATACAGGCGATCACCAATATCAATATAGCGACAGAGCTAAAGATGGCCAGGTATTTTTTATCACCACGAATACCATTCTCCCACAAATTCTTCTGATCAAAATGCAGGCTTGACATCTTGGCCAGAAATGGTTTGAGCTTCCATCCACCGGCAACAAAACCAGAATCAGCTTGTGTCATCTGGTTTCCCCACGTCTGCAAATCTTTTTCCAGTGGCTTGATGTCAGACGAATGCTTTACAACAATATAGCTCTCGAAAAATTCGGCATCCCGAAAGGATGTGCCCTCCATATATACAGTAAAATTGTTGCGCACGCTTCGCAATGCATTTACGTTAATTATATATTGCGGCTTAAAATGTGAGTTCGAAGGAAAGTCTTTATATATACCCGTAACGACAACATCGATCTCTTTGCCATCGGTGGCCCAGTTGTGCTTTATAGAAACCACTTGTCCTATAGGATCAAGCTCGTCGAATAATTTCTTTGCACCGGTTTCGCTTATCACCAGTGTATTATAATCTTCAAACATCTTCTCTTTATTTCCCTTTAGAAGATCAAAGGCGAGCACAGCATCAAAGCCCGGTTCGGCCCAACGCACTTCTTCCGTCAAAATAATTTTATCACCTGCTTTGTGATGGAACGATGTAGGATACCCTATATTATCAATGCGTATACCGTGTGTAACTTCGCTGCGTGTTTCCTTCAATTGTTTTAACCAATATCCTGGTGCTACCGTATTGTCAAATTCTTGTCCACTGGGATTGGTAAATGTACAGCCGATGCGATATGTATCTTCGTGATACGGATGCATGGTGTCGTATTGTAACTCGTCACTGATATATAGGAATATAAGAATAGCGCAGGCAAGTCCTAACGCGAGCCCAAACATATTCAGTACAGCAAAGAGCTTTTGGCGTTTGAAATTTCGAAGCGCGATGAGCAGATAATTTCGAATCATGGCCGTAGGTTTTTAGTATATTAAAGAAACGATACCAATGTGATAAATGGTTATCACCCACCTGGCAGGATTTTATCAGACAAAAAGTAATCTATCTTTTCTTGAACTTGTCGAGCCATCGGTTGGCTTCTTTTTGTCGTTGTATCTTTCCTTCAGATAAGTATTGATTCAACTTTTCGTTCATCGGCCCTTTTGATGTGAGATGATAATAACCACACTCATCACATAAATATACCGACACCGGTCCCATGCCCGGGGCATAATCAAACGCTGTCCTTGTTTCAATCAGAACGTCCTCAGCAATTTCTTTGGAGAGATAACATTTTTTATGTGTGATGCAATTTGACATATATGTTGCACTGATTGCCTGAAGAGATTCGAAACACAAAGTTACAGTAAAGTATATGGCGTGCTGCATTTCTTATAAAGAAGCTATCGATACAGGGACTGCACAATCAGACCAGGTGACTCAAAAGTGGTGCACCATCTATCATGATAAGCAGATATACTATAGATATATCTGGAGTTTAAACTTTTAAAGTATCCGGCTTGCTTTGACTAGCAGATTTCAGCAATGTAAACCCCACAGAAATCGATTGAAAAACCAGAATTATACCCTACTAAAAGATATTTTATACCCCTCTTCGCGTGAATGATCCGTATTCTTTAACAAAATGATCCCATCGCTCTTTTAGTCACTTTTTACCTTCATGCAAACGATTTAAACCAACGTCAATCATGAAAAACATCTTTGCATTTCTAATCATGGCGAGCCTCGTATTGGCATGTCAAACAGAAGAAGTTCAACCATCTAATGCCGAAGTATTGGCCGCGTGGGGATCCAGCGCTCAGTACGCCACATGGTCTAATGGTGGTTATACACTCTATAATAACATTTGGGGATCGGGGGCTGGAGCTCAATCAATCTGGGCCAACTCCTATAGCAACTGGGGCGTGTGGGCCAATCACCCGAACACGAATGGAATCAAATCGTATCCAAACTGCACACGTTATGTGGGACGGACACTCAGTTCTTTGAACACTTGCAGTACCAGCTATAACATTACAACGCCTGCTGGCGGTGCATGGACTGCAGCGTATGATGTATGGGACAGTGGCAAGCAACATGAGATCATGTTGTGGATGAATTATACCAGCAACGCGAACGGAAGCGGCAACATCAAGCCTATATCCTATAATTGGAATGCAAGTGGCAATCCCGTTCCTACACACACCAATGTCTCCATTGGAGGCCATACCTGGAATGTATTCCGTGGCAACAATGGAAGTAATCATGTATACTCTTTCCTGAGAACGAGCAAGACGAACTCGGCAACGATTAATCTAAAAGATATTATGAACTGGGTAAGAACCCGTGGGTGGTTTGGAGATATAACAGTAGGCGATGTACAATTGGGATATGAGATCACATCCTCAAGCGGTGGTCTCAATTATGTTACCAACAGCTACTCGGTTTCGTTTAATTGATTCATCGCTCGTTCGATTTTCTTCATTCTATAGGGTGATCACATTCTTTGTTGGACGGAGAATCACGCAGCACATAACACTATGGATGTATCAGTTGTAAGGTTTTATTATCTTGCGCCCCAATTAACAAAACAGATTATGAAAGCTGCAGAAATCCATACAAAAAAGGGTGTGATGAAGATTAAGTTCTTTGAAAAGGATGCCCCGAATACAGTCAACAATTTTATTACACTTGCCGAAAAAGGATTTTACAATGGATTAACGTTTCACCGCGTGATTCCAAATTTTATGATCCAGGGTGGTTGCCCAAATGGCATTGGTAATGGAGGCCCGGGTTATCAAATCAATTGTGAACTGACGGGTGATAATCAATATCACGATCGTGGTGTTCTCTCTATGGCACATGCCGGAAGAAATACAGGAGGCTCACAATTTTTCATTTGCCACAGCCGCCAGAATACAGCACATCTTGATCGTAACCATACTGTCTTCGGAAAAGTATACGAAGGCCTTGATGTAATCGACCAGATCCGCCAAGGTGATGTAATGGAGAAAGTTGTTATCAGCGAAGTAGAAGAGTAACACATTTTTCAATTCAATAAAAAAGCCCGTGATTTTAATCATGGGCTTTTTTATTGAACTATCTCACTATACTTCTCGTGTTATCATAAGTAAATATCACTTCAATTTGTCGACCACCGCTCTCGAAATTTTAAGTGCGGTTCCATGCTTTGTTCCTGAAGGAAAATTTACTTTATCAGATATATCCGTCCATGAAATTAAATCTGACGAAGTAACAGCACCCATTTTGTTTGCTCCGTATTTATCAAAGTATACAATCCATTGGTTATTTACTTTGAGACTTGTGGGACCTTCAACCCATTCTTTGCCCGTAATAGGCTTTCCAGGTTTGGTATATCCTTTTGTCAAATCATTGCTAGTCGCGATGCGAATATTTTTTTGAGGTGGTTCAATGGTTTCATCTTTCAAAAACATGATATACTTCTTACCATCTACTGCAATAGTCGCATCAATTACATTAAAGCCTTGATTATATAGCAGGGCTGTTTTGCTGAACGTTTTAAAATCTCTTGTAGTAACGTAATACATGCGGTGATTGTAACCGTTCTCTTTTAAGCTTTGAGTTTCAGTAAAACGCCCGGTAATGGTTGTAGCCCAATAGATCATGAACTGCTGGCTCCGTGGATCATATACTATCTCGGGCGCCCAACAGTTGCGGGCATCCTTCTCATGTTCCATCACGGGTATATATTGTTGTTCAGACCAGTGGATAAGATCTTTTGAACTGGCATACCCGATTCCTTTTTCATTCCAGCTCACGGTCC
The DNA here is from genome assembly GCA_902168185.1 of uncultured Bacteroides sp. Classification (GTDB taxonomy): domain Bacteria; phylum Bacteroidota; class Bacteroidia; order Cytophagales; family Cyclobacteriaceae; genus Ohtaekwangia. The sequence continues at coordinate 66,873 of CABHOV010000039.1, read as the reverse complement.
AAACCATGTGAAAGGTGCCATCCGGTGATTGTATGATACACGGATCGCGCATCAGCTTATCTTTACCAGCTGCGGGTTTCAGAAAAGAACTGTCGTTGTGGAGTGCCTGCCAGGTATAGCCGTCTTCACTATACGCTAAATGTAACCCATCTTCACCATTTCCCTTGAAATAGGAGAACAAGTATATATCTGCATTGGTCGAAGATTGTGCCTGGACATTTAAACCAAAGCTGAGTAGTAAACCTAAAAACAGTTTATTCATTCTTTATGGGTTTTTAATTCCAAAATCAAACCACAGCGTTCCGTTGATGGGAGTATAATTCATCATGATATTCTTCTGACTTTGCGGACCCATAACTTTAGAATCCTGGAATTTGGTGCCAATCGGTGCTATAGCCTGAAGAAAACTAATCTCGCCTTCCGGGAACGGAGGATTATTAAATTCGTTGTAGGCTCCTTTGGGTCGAAGCGGCTTCAACATCTGCAAGAAAGTATTTTCATTTTCACTATAGATTGTGAAAGGTGCTTCCTTCGAAGTCACGTTAACCCAATAGAGCTTTGCATGGTATCCTTTAAATTCTGGATAGTCCCAACTTTCTCCTGTCACGGTGTTGTTATACTTTTTCTCCCATATACCAAACTGCATTCCTTTTAACCTGTTCTTCCACACACGATAAGGGCCTTGTCCCAACCACTTCATTCCCGTGATCTTATCTTCAGGATACTTAAAGGAAATCCCCATAAAATCGGCTTCACTTTTTTGAGAATAGCTATAGTCGAGTTTTGCAGGTTTGCCGGGAGCAAACATCCACTTTACCGTAAACATGGTTTCACCTTCATATATAGGCTCTACTATATATTCACTGCCTTCCTTACGGTGATTGAATTGCTTGAGCTTATGTGCAACACCGGCCTGCACAGGTCCTTTTGATAAAGATATCGTTGTACCTTTTACAATTACTTTCTCCAGATAGCCTGTAGCTTTATCAAATATATACTGCGTGTCACCGCTTGTTACCGTTAACATTGTGGATGTTTCCTGTGCCTGAACCGTTTGAGCAGTCAACGCGGGAAGAACTTTCTGAACCATTTCTACAGGAGATTTCAACGGCCATGACCAGGTAAAGATTTCACGGTGATGTGGATCGGATGCCGTCAGGTATAGCACGTCACTATTTCGCCAGTGCGCAGGAAGCGATAACTTCAAGAATCCTTTTGTTCCTGGTGCGAGTGATATAGCTTGGGACTTCCCCTCTGAATCAATTTTTCCACCGGTATCATTTGTATGTGGTGAAGCGAGGGATACCAGTTTCCAACGAAAGTTGCATTGCTCAAGATTCGTATAGCTATAGCGATTCTCAACAGCGATTGAGCCCTCAAAATCGGAAGGCACCGATTTCATACCTATATATACCGGTGACCAGATTTCTTTTACTGCAAAAAAGCTTCCCTCCTTTTCGCGGTGTGGCCCAACAATTCCATCCGGTGCACTGTTGCTATTTGTATCTATACTATCCTTGCGATCGTGGCGTACTACACCTTCATCATGAAACGACCAAAGAAATCCACCCGCGCGAAAGGGATGAGACAACATGGCGTTCCAGAAATCATCCAGCCCTGCAGCATGACCACCATCGTATAAACCATGCATGAATTCAGTCGGGAAATAAATTTCATTTCCATACAGTACCGAGTTCGTTACATAATTATAGTCAGGGTAATGCTTCGTATCTGTACCTCTGAATTTTTCCCACGGGTGATAAACAAATCGTTGTTGAATATCATATTTAAGAAAGTCATCATCCAACGCTGTATTCCATCCGCCCTCATTACCATTCGCCCATAATACTATACTTGGATGATTAACATCGCGCACCACCAATTCCTTTACGAGTTTCCTTCCTGCCTCCGTATCATATTTAGCTTGCCAGCCCGTGAGTTCATCCAATACAAAAAGTCCAAGCGAATCGCATACATCCAGGAAATGCTGATCGGGTGGATAGTGAGACATGCGCACTGCATTCATGTTCATATCTTTGATAAGATTCACATCGAGCAGGCTAATTTCTTTGCTTAGCGTGCGCCCACTCTCTGGCCAAAAGCTATGACGATTTACCCCTTTGAAAATGATGCGAGCACCGTTAACATATATACCATCATGTTTCCGCACCTCCACAGTTCGAAAACCAAAACGTTGTCGTATGGTGTGGACTACTCCCCGCTTATCTTTTAAAGAAACAATTGCTTCATACAAGTTCGGATGCTCAGGACTCCACAATTTTACTCCAGGGAAAACATTGGTAACTGAAACTATATTTTGTTTTGCTGTTACCTGGTTAGAAAATACATCACCTTCTTTTTCACCATTTAATTCCAGCACCTGTACGTCTATAGTATGGTTTGCAGATGCATTTCCGGTATATACATCCATACGAAATGATCCATCCGCTTCTGCGTCAATGGCTACCCGGTCAATATAAGAGGCAGGCTTTACTTCCAGGTAAACAGGTCTAAATATACCTCCCATCGCCCAGAAGTCTCCGTCAGACTCTGCACGGTATACAGATTCGTTTGCCGAAATCTTACTGACTTTCACTTCCAACAAATTGGCTGCACCCGGGTTAATCAAACCAGACACATCATACTTGAATTCATAAAAACCTCCCTGATGTATTGGTCCTGCAAGTTTGCCATTGATCTTCACTTCTGTATCCGTCATGGAACCTTCAAACACAATGAAGATTTTTTTTCCACGCCATTCTTTTGAAGTCGTGAAGGTATATTTATACAAGCCCTGCTCACCTATCTTCTTTACCCCCCTGCCATACGTATATTCACCAAAGCCTTGTAACTCCCAGTTAGACGGCACCGGAATGGTTGTCCACTTACCGGAGTTGCGTCCTTTGGTACAGAAAAAATCCCAAGGTATAGTATGGTCCTTATCTGTACCAGACAGATACTGGCGTTGCGTGTTAACAGGTGTCTGTGCATACAGGTTTAAACACAGCACGATTGACAATAACGTGAGTATAGATTGTGAGCGTAAAATGATCATCCTTTACTTTTTTTTCAGGAAAGATACTACCAGATCTGAGAAACCTTGCGATCGCGCGGTATTGTTATGATCGCCCGGAGTGCGTTTATATACTGCATTCGGAATGAACGAAGCAAGTGTCTCGGAAGATCCGTTGTCTTCATCGCGATCACCACACAATACAAGTACCGGTTTATTTATCCTCGATAACTCCTCCACACTTGTTGAAGGTTGTGCCTTTTGCAAATAGGCAAGCGCACGCTGATCAAACCCCGAATCCTTTACATACTTAACCATGCCTTCCAATTCCGGAACGGATTCACCCATCAATGCTTTGTAAAACAATTCTCTCCGTGACCATGCAGGATTTGTAAAATCTGATCCCATACCACCAAGCACAGCCCGCTCGATGCGAATATCGAAGACTAACAATCGTGATACTATAATAGAACCACGTGAATATCCTACAACGCTATATTTTTTCAAACCTAGTTTAGTAGCAAGACCCATGATGTCTCTTGCTTCTGCATCTTTCTCATACGCTTCAGGTGTATGCGGTTTATCAGACAAACCATTTCCGCGTTGGTCCAGTGTGATTACTTTGAAACCTGCTACCAGCAAATCATTATAAAGCGCTGTTCGCTTCCACGATTCACCATCGACAATAAATCCATGTACAAGTACAACGGGTTCGCCAAAGCCTTTAATCTCATAGTGAATTTTGACACCATCGAAAGAAGTAAAGAATTTTACCGAATCAGTTTTAGCTTGTCCATATACCTGTGATGTTGCGATCAACAGTATAAGACACAAAACCAGTCTGCTCATAGAAGTATATTAATGTGATGATCCTTATTTTGCCTGTAGCGCCTCTTGCGCACATACAAGATACGAGAAAGGAGCATTCCAATTAATAGCAATTTCATTAGAGGCGTAAGAACAATCATCATCGGTATAAGCTTCATCCGGAACAGAAGAAGCATATTTACAATGATCCTGCATACCCGGATTCGGTCCGCCTGCAATCAAGCCCGGGATCGGGTCAACAACACCATCTGCTATAGAAGGACGGTGGTGTGGATGCATCGGTGTTTTATCGCCATACCCGGTAACGAACGAATACCCTGTTCCATTTTTTCCAAGGAGAAAATCAAGATTAGTTAAAGCATAGTCCAGATACTTCTTATCATTCGTAATTTTATAGGCCTGGATCAGTTCAATGCCCTGGTTGGCCGCCACAGAAGAACTTCCCCATATATAGTCTTTAGCAGATTTGCCCATCACAGAATTGAATGCGCGTGTATCCACACCGTTGATCAATGCATCGGCAAATTTCACTATCGAGCTCTTCATCCCTTCGATCTTTTGCTGCGTTGTTGCAGGCAACGAAGATTGAAAACGAATCAGTGTGTAATATCCCAGCAGATGAACCTGTGCCCAGGAAGGAAGCTGAACTGCTTCATCAGGCAAAAGATTTATACTTGAAAAGTATTGTTCATCCTTCGTGGAGGTATATAACTCCGAAGCAGCCCATACAAACTCATCGGAGAAATGCTGATCACCATATCCACCGGTTGTTACATCGGGATCAAAAGCACGATTCATGGCGTTTTGATCATATACTATATTTGGATTCTTCTGCGCCCATTGCCATGCCTTTACAGCAGCAGTCAAACATGAATCGGAAAGTCCAGGAAGTTGCTTGTCAAATTTCCTGAATACACGAGCAGCTTGTGCCGTTACTGCTGCAAAATCCAGCGTAGCAGCCGTTCCCTTTTGTACTACATACCTGGGGCGGGTTGCTTTATCTGGCATGATCATGCCATCGAATTTTTCGTTGGTGAGTTTATGATATACCCCACCATCACCAGGATCCTGCATGGTTAACATCCACCGAAGATTCCAAAGTACTTCATCGAGTACGTCCGGTATATCATTTCCGCTTTCCGGAATAGACAATGCCAATGCATCAAAGTATACCGGAAAATCTTCATAGGCAGATAACAACGTGCCCATTGTAATCCCGCTGTTCACTATATATTTATTATAGTCACCTGCATCCAGCCATCCTTTCGGAGAAGAGATGATGGCTCCGGTTGGGCGTGTATCCGAAGCTGCAGATGCATGAACGATTACCTTATTATCCGGATGCGAAAACGCCCTGTGCCACTTACCTGCATACTGCTCCGGAAGCGCAGTGGATAACCGCTGAAAATAAAATGCTTTGATCGAAGCCTTTGCAACAGCATCATGTACATGCTGTTTTATTTCAAACGGATATGATTCACCTGTTTGTGGAACTACCACGGCATAGGTACCCGGTGTAGTAAAGGAAGAGAAATCTGCAATCCTGGTTTTCTTATCAGAGAAAATTGACTTCCGCACTTCACTTAATTTTTCGCGGTATACTTCTTTACCTGTACCCTTCGCTACTATATAAAACTCTGTGGCGATATCGTCAATTACCACTGCCGATTTTGGTGCGTTCGGGTAATATCCAATTTGGTTGAGGGGGATGCGTTCTGCTGATGTTTTTTTTGTACTCTGGGTACATCCATAGTTAACAGTTAGTATTAAAAGGATGAAGAGTAAAAGCTTCTTATGCATGTTCAATAGAATATAAATCTGACAATTTGTAAAACTAATACAGTCATTTGAATTTAATGAAACCGTTGAAATTATAATTACGTATGATCCCTGTATTTATCCAAACATAGGGGCTGTTCGCTTCGTCAGGTAGTTCTCTATACAATCATGCTTTGCTGTTCACATTTCCATTTGACATTAGACTAGCAATTTACTAGTTGGTGCTTCTTACATCTGCGATATCAAGAAAAATACGAGCTTCGCTAAAGCGATAACTGCTTCAGGTCTGCAACAATATATTTAAACTTAGGCGTTAACTCTACGGCACTAGGTATATAAATATACCCGGAAGTGAGCTCTCTCTTTATAATTTCTATATCCAACAGATCATTACTTTTATACTCGGCTGTCGCAAACATAGGTATTTTACTGCATTGTTGAAATACATACAAGCTGTCGCCAGTGTGGAGGTCAATAACTAAGTATACATTTAAGTAATTATCATGACCATTACAATTCTGCACATTTGGTACGTCTTCATCAAATTCAGCTTTCTTATACATTGCTAGGTCTACCGGCTTCATCCGAACCTTCTCCAGGCAACTTGTTAAAAATACAACTATAATAATCGAGATGTATTTCATTGGAGAATTTATAGCTTTCAAATGTATAGAAGGCTAGATTGCATTTAATCATCAAATTACTTAAGAACTATTCTGGTATGCAACGTATCCTTACCAATAAGCCGCACAAAGTAAAGCCCAGGAGAAAATTTTCCGGTAATCTGAAATGAAGTTTGTGATGGATCAATTGTGTCAGTCAGAATACTTTTGCCATTAACATTTGTTATTTCAACCTTTGAAAAACCAGAAGATGGTAATTCTATAGTAAAAAAATTTGTGGCAGGATTCGGAAATGCTTTCAAAAATCTACTTGATTCAGATGCAATAGCCGTCACGTTGTCTCCGCCTTCAACCAGTATATAATTAACGGATCGTGCCGGTGCTGTGATCTTTACCCCCGCACCGATGAGTGCGCTCTTTGCCTTTACAGATTCGACATCGGAAGGGCCGCCGGAAGCTAATGTTGTACCCGCACCATTAACATATACCTTTCGGGAAAATTCACCGTTGTCTGTTCCTCCTGTTAAAGTGTATACATAATACCGATTACCATAACCAAAATTCTGGAGGTTAACAGCGACTGTCTGCTCCGAAGTACCTTTATTAATAACAACAATACCGGATTGCCCCGATTCAAACCTGGAGGCATACGCTACCACATCACTACTTCCCGATACGGATGCGCTAACCATATCACTTCCAAAGTATTTTTGGAAATAATACATATAGTAGTAAACTGGACGTGGGTTCCATCTTACTTTATTATCGGGTTCATCGCCCTGACTGAACATACCATGATCGTTGCCGTCTCCCCATGAATTCGCCAAGTCCCATCGACTGGCTTCCCCATATTTATTCTTTATCAATTCACCCAATACCAAGGCAGCATGCATTCCATTTATATAGGACACTTGTTGTTTGGAACCTTCTGCAAATATATTCCACTCGGTAAGTGCTACAGGTTTCTGTGTTACACCTGCTGTAATCTGGGCATTGGTTACATATTGCATCATATCATGTGTCACAGTGGATGCTGTAGCTAGTATGTCTGCTACTGTAGAATTAGTCTGATACGGTGTATAGTAACTATGGATAATATAAAAATCAGGTATGTTTACAGATTTCTGAAAGACTCCAGCATTCCAGGCCTTGTCGGTTGCCGTAGCCCAATTGGCTGGCTCTTCCTGAAGTAGTTGTGCTCCTATATATATAGTGGCCCCTATTTTGGCAGCTGCAGCCCGCATAGAATCTGCAAAGACTTTAAAATGCTCGCCGTATAGGCTCCCCGTTATAATCTGTGGCTGTCCGTCTTTATTATCAGCGGTGTTGATGCGATAGCCGGCCTGCCAAGCTCCGTTGCTTTCATTGCCGATTTCCCAAAACTTTGTTTTACCATCATCGTAACGAACCCATTCTGCCGCAAGATGCGCTGCTGCTGCAACAGGATTAGCAGCCTTGCTATAGCGTGCGTATGAATAGTTAACGGTAATGATACCGGTACTGCCAGTCATGCTCAACATTTGATAATAATTATCCAGAGTCATTGTCCAATTAGCAGTATTGCCACCATACCAATAAGGATCCGAAGTAGTTCCTACACCGTTCGCATCCAGTATTACTTCAGGAACATCTGCAGGAAGGTCTGTTTTATCCTTGGCATTCCAAAAGTAGAGGCTGCTGATGTTACCGCCTGGAAAACGAAGAAGATTGGGAGATAATGTTTTTATATGATTGAGTAATGAAGGCTGATCTACCATTTGTGACATGTATATATTTGCGTTATTTCCATATATATACTTAGATACTGGTGCCACCATATCGGAATGATCTACAGTAACGGTGGCTGTGCTGCTTTTGGATGGTTTCTGAAGATCTTCGTAGGAAAAAGGATTAGTTATAGACTTGGGTTCTGCATCATCCAGAAAAAATCCTTGTGGATTTTGGGCCTGTAAGCCAGTACCAAGTATCAGTAAAACTACGGTTAAGTAATATTTTTTCATAGATGGAATCATCAGTAGAGATAGTATAAATAAAAATCTGGCTACCATTAAACAAAATGTTTATTGATAGCCAGATAAGGTGTATGATAATTATCGTGTATTGTTAACGATTCTAATGTTATCTATAGCAATAACACCATCCACATCTTCTGCTAAAGAATTATTGACAACAAGTCTGATCTCTTCCTGCCCTTGTCCAGTCATTTGGCCATAAGTGGAGAGTTTTTTACCAGCGGATGTTGCCAAATCACTTAACGTAACGGCAACCGTATACCACTTGCCATCCTGGGTGAGAATAAAATCTTCCAACGGAGCAGCATAGCTATACTCCGCACCATCCAGTGCGTAATATACTAGTAACTCAAGACCTGCCATGCTCCCTGGTTTTTCGACTGCAACCTCTGCACGCAAATCCATGTTTGAAATAACGGTGGTTGCACCGTAACCTTTAGACTCATCGAAAGGAAACATTGCCTGAGTGCTCCAATAGGTAATGTCAATCACTTTACCATTTGACCATCCGTAGCTTTTAGGAAGCAGGGTATTTATCAATCCGAATTTATTACTGATGGGCTGAATTATACCACTTGGTGTCTCGTCCGTAATATTATCCGGGTTGGGAATTCCCCAGCCGAAAGGATTCAAATCATCAAAGTTCATGAATATACCTGTTGTGTTTGCAAACTGGCTTCTCTTTGTTTGTGAAGATATACCACTTTCAGATACTACGAATATATGTCCTCCCTCAGCATCAACACCTGCAGGCACAGTAACTTTAAGCCATGAGCCGTCTGGTGCTGTTGTAATTCCTGATCCCTCCACTTCTCCAGGGAAGATGACATTTGTAACGAAGAAGAAATACTTTCCTTTTAATGTTATCTCTTCACCTTCTTTAGCCATTTCATTACTAACACTTTCAATTACCGCAGGCGGTGGAAGCGTTTCAAATGGAAAGGTTAGCGTAAAACCACCTTCTGTAACAACGCGAAGCATATTTGTTACATCAGGATTTGTAGCGACTGTTGGCACTTCATCAGGTATAGTTGCTACTATATTCGTGTTTGTTACATATACCGGGTTTAATCCTACCTCATAGTCATTGAGGTATAATTTCCGAACGCTTCCCAAGTTACTACCTTGTATTACAATGCTTGCTCCCAAGGGGGCTGCTTCCAAAGCCAAACCCGCTGATTGCGGATCTGTCAAGCGTACATTTGTGATTACCGGGTTGCCTTCATCATCATCACTGCAGGACATGAGCGTAGTGATGGCAATTGCAAACACCCAAACTATTTTTATATAATTATTCAATCGTATCATATTATCAGATTTAATATACTATAGTAATTACTACTCGCCCATCTGGCTAAAATCATATGAAACCGGATCTTTCAGAAGGTTCGGGTTTTTCAAAATGTCAACCTCTGGAATTGGCAAGAAGAAATCATTGTCCTGGGGAGCATAATTCTTCGACACCAAGGCTATAGGTCCTTTATCGGCATTACCGCTATAATATCCTCTTTCCTGATTGGATAGTTTTGAAATTGCTTCTTCAGGCTTATAGTAGTATAAACGAACATAGTCGAACCACTTGTCTCCTTCGAAAGCAAGCTCACGGGTACGCTCATCAAAGATATCGTCGAACGTTATACTTGTAGCAGGTACATGTGCATCGCCAAAAGCACGTGCGCGAACAGCGTTGTAAGCTTTCAACGCCTCACCATCAGCTGTTGATCCTGCATTTCCAAGGATCGCTTCTGCATATACTAAGTATACATCTGCAGCACGTAAAATATGTGATGATAAACTGGTACGCATAAAGTCAATAAATTCACTCGACTGTGCATCATTGTCTCCTTTATTTCCGACGACGTGCTTTCTTGCCCACGCACCTGTAGGTGATGCGAAAACTTCTTTGGCATCCCAAAACACCTTTAATCCTTTGTTGCTAACTTCATAAGGAGAAGCAGGGTTATCTGCAAAAGATTTACCATCTCTGTTCAGGTCGTTATAGAAGTCGCCATCCATCATGATGGTGGCTTTTCTTCTTTTATCATCGTTCACACGGTTAGCGGCTCCTGTGAGTTCTGCGTTTTCACCAAATAACCGTTGCAAGTATATAGATGGGCCTGTCCAGGTACCCCAGCCATCTCCAAATCCTGTTACTTGTGCTACAGTAAGATCAGCAGGAATTGCATTCTGCGTTCCCCAACCATCTTTAATTGCACGCCAGTGCCATGAGATAAGATTCTCCGGATTTCGGTTTCCTTTATCCATTGTCAGTAAATTCGAGAACTCAGGTTCCAGTATAATTCCGCTTTCATTTACTACTTTTCCTGCGAACTCTTTAGCTTTATCCAGGTCTTCTTGCTTACGACTTCCAGACTGTCCAAATCCAGAACGTGTTAGATATACTTTAGCAAGCAACCCATAGGCACTATATTTATTAATACGGCCTGACTCATTAGCAGCAGGCAGCAATTCAGAAGCCTCTGTAAGCATGCGTACGATATACTCATACACATCCTCAGTCTTGTTCCTATATACTGAGTTGGCTTCACCAGATGTAATCAACGCAGTGTTACTTTCAATGATAGGCACTGCACCCCAACCACGTACGAGATAAAAATAAGCCATTGATTTCCAAACCAGCGCTTCACCCAGGGCTGTGTTTTTTGCTGTGGCATCTACACTAGCGGGTGTTTTTAACCTGATGTTTTCAACAACACTGTTTGAATATGCTACGGCCATCCATAAGGAAGCATATGCATCTGTTAATCCTTGTGTCGCCTGATTAATACTAAATGTATAGAATGCATCCTGATCACCTTTATGATAGGTGCCTGCCATAACATCTCCGATGTTTAGCCATGAACGTTGATAATCAAACCAAACACCACCATAGAGTGGATTTACTGCTAACTGAAGTTGTTCAGCTGTTTGATACCATTCATCTACTACATAAGAATCTTCTGGTGGACGATTCAAAAAATCGTCTGAGCACCCTAACGCTAATACTCCCGCAAGCGCAATCACCTTTGAGAATTTGAAATATTTTTTCATACTACGTTATTTAATTTTTTTAAGACTAGAAACTAGCCGATAATCCTAAAGTATATACTCTTGGCGATGGATAACGTCCATTATCCAAACCACTTACCAGGCCGTCCCAAGTGTCCTGTCCAACTTCTGGGTCATATCCGGTATATTTCGTGAATGTATATGCATTCTGAACACGTGCATATACCCGTAAGCCACTGAATTTCACTCTTTTCAAACTTGACGTTGGTATATTGTAGGCCAGTGTTATTGTGCGGATTCTCAAATAAGATCCATCTTCAATATAGCGGTCTGATACACGTGAATTCTGATTTGGATCCTGATAGGTTGCTCGTGGAATGTCTGTGCCCGGGTTAATTACCTGAACGTTGTCTATGTTATTCCACCACTCATCAACAGCTTCTGTAACAGGTTGCAGTTTAGCGCGACCGGTTACTTCCTGCAATTGATTGTTCCATGCGCTTCGCATATCGGCTAAGCCACTGCCATCGCCTTGCTTATTGAAATTATATACTTTGTTGCCGTACGTACCAACCAGGAATATATCCAGCTCAAATCCTTTATAACGGAATGTGTTGTTAAATCCGAAAGTAAATTTAGGTTGAGGTGATCCCAGGTATGTTCTGTCGCGAACATCTATTGTATCATTGCCATCAATATCTGCAAACTTTATATCTCCGGGCCATACCGTACTATTGCGATCGAAATATACCGCACCGTTTTTATCAACGGAGTATTGCATCGGGCTATTGAGTATATCTTCTTTGTCTTTAAAAATTCCAGCCACTTTATAGCCATAGAATTCTCCGAGTGACTGACCTTCTGTGGTACGTGATATAAGTATATTTCCTGCACCGCCTGTAAATCCATCCAGTGCCGCATCCTTAACATCCAGGCTCACCAGTTTATTCTTGTTAAAAGTGATGTTGAAATCCGTTTCCCACTTCAATTCTCCTGTAGTGTTTATTGATTTCAAAGCAATCTCAAGCCCCTTGTTTTCAATTTCTCCACCATTAACATAAGGAGATTGAATAATGATTGCCGAGTTTCCAAGACTTCCCAGATAAGCAGGAAGAGGTGCACGCAGTAACAAATCCTTTACAGTTTTCCGATAAACATCAACTGTTAACTGAATACGTTCGCCTAAGAAACCTGCATCCAATCCCAAGTCTATCTGCTCAGAAGTTTCCCATGTTAAATTTGGATTGGCGTGATTCGCCACTCTGAAACCAAGACCAAGGTTAGTAGCCATCGTTGTTAAACGTGAGCCATACATATAGCCTTCTCTGCCTGAGTTACCAGTTTGCCCCCAGCCCGCACGGAGTTTTACATTGCTTACTACATTTTCAACTCCTGCCATAAATGGTTCCTGAGAAATTCTCCAGGAAACTGCAGCCGATGGGAAGTATCCCCACTTATTACCTTCGGCAAAATTGGATGATCCATCTGCACGATAAGTAAACGTAGCATAATACTTGTCTTTATAATTATAGTTCAGACGACCAAAGTAAGAACTTAACGCACCGCTACCTTTACTATCTCCTGCTGCTTGTGTGAGCGGGTCACCAAGGTTTATAGAAGTTATATCGTTGGTAGGAAGACTCGTAGCACCACCTGATATATTTTGATGTCCCCATTCAGATGCTTCTTGTCCAATCATAGCAGAAACGTTATGTGCATCAATAAATGTTTTAGTATACGTCAGGTAATTTTTAAACTGCCAGAAATAATTAGAGTTATTCTGTCTGCTCATACTGCTTACAGTATTGCGAGCATTCGGTCCATAATTATAGGTTGGTTTCCAAGAAGATGCATTGGCCATGTCTGCATTTCCACCGAACTCTGTTCTGAACGAAAGCGAAGGCAGCAACTGTATATTAGCATATAGATTACCGAGGATCTGTGTACGCTTCAAATAGTTTTCAAGATCAAGCGCTTGAGCCAACGGACTTACACGGGCACCTTGTCCTTTACCACCTGAAAATGATCCATCAAAATTTCGTTCTGGTATATCTGGTGTAGACTTTAGTGCTGTATTAATAATCCCACCACGATCGTATTGTCCTAACCGTTCATCTGTTCTGCTTATTGAAAGACTGTTTCCTACTTTCAACCACTTGGTTATATCGGTATCCAAATTTAAACGAAGCGAGTATCTTTTAAAATCAGAACCGATGGCTACGCCATCCTGATCAAAGTAATTTCCAGACATAGCATATCTTAACTTCTCAGTACCTCCTGAAAATGTAAGCTGATGATTTTGCATTGCCGCTGTTCTGAAAATAGCGTCCTGCCAATCTGTTCCTTCACCTAAAACTGAAGGATCAGCAAAAAGAGGATCAGGAGTCTGCCCTGCTGTTTCTGCTGCAAAATCATTTCTGAATTGCGCGTATTCACGCAAGTTCATCATGTCAAGTTTTTTCGATATCTCCTGAACGCCATAATATCCGTCATAAGTAATCGAGGATTGTCCTGCTTTACCACGTTTGGTACTTATAATAACAACACCGTTTGATCCTCTATTACCATATATAGCAGTAGCCGAAGCATCTTTCAATACTTCTATAGATTCAATATCATTTGGATTTAATGTTGATAGCGGACTGAAGGTTGTCTTACCAGCACCACCTACAGCACCAAGTCCGTAATCATATACTGAACCATTGTTTGCTGAAAGCGGTACACCATCAACAACATAGAGAGGTTCTACATTACCAAGAATTGAAGAAGTTCCTCGCACCCGTATCGATACACTTGCTCCAGGCTGTCCTGACATTTGAACTGCGGTAACACCTGCAACTCTACCAATCAAAGCTTGATCTACACCCGATGTTATGGTTTTAGCAAGAGTTTCTCCTTTAACAGAAGCTACCGATCCTGTGATATCACTCTTCTTTACTTCTCCATAACCGATTACTAAAATCTCTGAGAGTGTTTCTATATCTTCCTCTAACGGGATATTGAAAGTGGTTCTGTTGCCCACAAGAACCTCTTGAGATTTATACCCGATGAAGGACATCACTAATACATCTTCAGCGCCTGCTTCAATAGTGAAGTCACCATTGGTATCAGAAGTTGTTCCAACGGTGCTGCCTTTTATGAGGACGTTAACTCCGGGCATTCCTTCTCCCGTCACATCCGTGACTTTTCCTGTTACTATCTGCTTCTGCGCATAGGCGCCCGTTGCAGATGCTAACAGAAACAATATCACGGAGACTCGTAATAGTTTCCTGTAAAGTTTTGTCATAGGTTAATTTTGGTTTAGCGGTTACTTTGTTTTTGCTTTTATCTCTATTCCTTTCGGAGTCGATTCTATTTTAAAAGGAAGTTGGGTTGAGGTCTTCCACCTGGCGTGAACTGAGAAGGATTGATTTCAGGGGACGCCCCTGTTTTGTAAGATGGCTGCATCGCATTCCTTCAAATCCAAGTGGAGAAGGACAAGTATTCGCCTGAAGTGACAAAATAATATTCGATGGCTGCATTTTTCCCGTTAGATTGTTCTACACCGCAATCGTAATCCGATATAAAATTATCGTAAACGATTGCAATAAAGGTAAGTGATTCAACGCCTAATCGGTGGTATGAATTTGTTTAGGAGTATGGGTGCAAACGTTAACAGGAGGGGCGAAAATGTATCAGAAGTACGTATTATTTGTTAACAACTCCTTAAAATATCCAAAATTGAGGGGGTGGATCTAATCCTTCTTACTGGAATAAAATGGCATTCCGAGTACACCAAAAATGTACCGAAAAGACTTTAATGGAAGGATGTTTAATGCTGAATTAAAGAGAGATTATTATCAAAGCGTAATGGCCAGTGATATAGAAATAGCGATTATCAGGTAGATGACCACTTCCAGAGCAAGCATCCATCTCGATTTCTTTTTAAGATTGTCCATTAGCAACGATTGTTTGGGGTAATCAAATGTACAGTCATCATCGCCTTTACAACGTCATGAAATCGTTATGAATTAGGTGGGATTTGTTATCTGCTTCACTATTTCAAGAAATAAATGAAGAATTGTTTCTCAGGCATGAGCCTATATCAAAGCAAAGTCGTGCATTTAAAACACATGACTCTTTTAAAGTATATATTATAAGAGGATGTTTTAGGACACCAATCGTTGATATAAAACTTCTGCTCAAACAAAAAACTAGCCCTTATAATCACTGAGAGCAACATCAGCAGAACTGTAAATGGTGAAGTCTGCTATCTTCAAGTATGTGCCTATATATGTTAAGGAGTGCTGAAGGATTTGCAGAAAATGACAGTCACTTGAGCGTTCGACAGTCTCTTATTTTATCTAAAATCAATTCTATCCGTATAAACTGCAAGGTTAAAACTGCCGGAACAAGTTAGAAATAGGTGAGCTATTCATACTATATCAAACAGGTGTTTCCGAATATCAAAAATATGCGAAGACAATTTTCTTATTATCCTATCTTTCACAATCAATACATTAACATTAAAATCAGTTGAATACTTCATCCGTTATAGCCGAAACAGATAATTTGGTTATCCGAAAGCTCAACGCTGAGGATGACATGTTTATTCTGAAACTGCTGAATACACCACAGTGGCTACAGTATATTGGAGACAGAGGTGTAAGAAACGCAGACGATGCCCGAAAGTATATTCTTAACGGACCCGTAACCAGCTATACTCGTTTTGGGTTTGGTCTTTACCTGGTAGTCTTAAAAAATGAAAATGCACCTATCGGTATTTGCGGCTTGTTGAAAAGGGAGACGCTGCAAGATGTAGATCTGGGCTTTGCACTTTTACCGGAGTTTGTGGGAAAGGGATATGCCTACGAGTCTGCTTCAGCAGTTCTGCAATATGGCCGCACCGTTTTAGGGTTGAAGCGTATTGTAGCGATTACAACGCCATCGAACGGCAATTCCAAAAGTCTTCTTACCCGCCTCGGGTTTGCCTTTGAGAAAAATGTAAAGCAGAATAATGAAGAACTTATGTTGTTCGCAAGCAACTGATCCTCACCGCGCATTATAGTATAGAGCCTATACTATAAAATTCTCTACTCTCAAATCGTAGTCATCGGAAGGTGTACATATATAACAGATATATTCCGGTATTCTTATTTCTTTGAAAAAACCGGTCATCGATGTATTCTCAATTCTTCCAACATTATCATGTATAGCTACCTGGTTCAGCGGAATTTGCAATCCAAAGCCGTAAGCCTTCAATAAACTTTCTTTTTTTGTCCAGAAATCAAAAAATGTTTTTTCAGGGTCATTTGCCGATGTAATTATACCCCAATCAGTAGAAGAAAATAATTCACTATACTCCCTCCATTCGAAACTTCTGATTTTTTCAACGTCTACTCCTATAGCTCGCTGGCTAGAAAATACTGCCACCACTTTATCCTCCGAATGAGAAACGTTAAAGTCTACAGCAGCAGAAAGTTGCAATTTACCATATGGGCCGCGATGTAAAGTTTGTAGTATATCTTCTCCGAGATTTGCTTCGATCAATAAGCGTTGTAACATTAAACGTCCGATGATGCTCGGAAATTTTTTATCCGAAAAGTGGTAGTCATCATCACCCAAAAAATGTATATTTAATTTATTGCTGGCAGATTCCAAGTTCGTTGTTCTTGCTACCTCCGATACTGTCGAAATCAAAACTCTGACCATGCAATGTCACTTATATGTAATAAATATACTTGATCTCTAGGAACTTGTTGCGCCCATAAAGGTAATGGTTTGCATAGTGCCGTAAAATTGTAGTATAGCGTTACCGTTGTTTTTTCGGATTGAAATGAACTTACATAAAAACACGAACTGAAAAAAAGTTGATTTTTATTTTATCAGTGTAACATTTTCAATGTTTAAGGTTAATATATATTCTTAGAATACCCCAAATTGTAAAGACATTCAACACTATTAAAGTTTTAAAAATTATGAAAAAGGAATTTAAAAGACCTAACGGTAAAGAAATTTACGTCACTATTACTTTCGAAAAGGCAAACGATCTGATCTACGTAGACTGGAACGGTTTCCTTACCGTAGATCAGGTAAAAGCAGGTTCTGAAGAATTGCTCAAGATCATTAAAGAAGTTAAATGCAATAAAGTACTGGTAGATAACCGTAAAGTTTCAGGTCCATGGCAGGCAGCGAACGAGTGGTATCAAACGGATTGGAATCCACGTGCTGCGAAAGAAGGACTCACTGATATGGCGGTAATTATGTCAGACAACATTTTCACACAGCTTTCACTGCAAGGTTTTACAAAAGCTACAAAAGGCGCGTATACCGTGGCCATTTTTAACTCTGAGCCCGATGCAAGAAAGTGGTTGAAGGAACAGGTTGCTGTTACAAAATAGATTTTAAATTCCACTATATACATCTCTGAAATCCTGCCGGAAGGCAATGAATTTCAGAGATGTTTTTTTATGCCTTCTTCCAGGTAACGTTGAATAGAATTTTCTTTCCCTGTGCGTGTATAGGCGGAGTGCTCAGCGTGAGATATTCTCCTTCAATCTTGCCATACCTGATTTCATCGTGGCCAACCCAATTGGGGAACAAGCTTCCTTCCACTTCATGAATTAACTCCCCAGGAGTCCGCTCGTAATATTTACCCCAATATGCAGCGTAACTAAGATATGCATCTTTAATTTCTTCGGCTGTGCCTCCTGTTAAAGATTCTGAAACGAAATTACCTCGTCCGCTCTTCATTAACTGGGCATTCATATATCCACTGGCATCATACGTTAAAATGCCAACAGGGTTCTCGCCAAAAAAATCAACAGGCTCGTTATCGCCATCCAGATATTTCCACGATATAAGTTTCCAGGTTCCTATAATTTTTTCTTTTACGGATTCTTTCATTTAATATTCTTTAACAGTGAAACATGAATGCGTTAAATGCAAAGTATACGTGTAGTGATTACCACCACATGTATACTTTGTATTACGTCAGGATTAAGAAACTAAATTATAAAAGAGTTTTTACAGTTTGAAGCGTCTTGCTATAGATCTCTTCTTGCACCAGTTGTGCTACAAACACTGCGTCTTGTTCGATATAGCGGTGTCCGCCTGAACGATCTATAAGTTTAAAGGAAACAGCCGTTTCTTTTTCCCATTCTTCCATCTGATGTCTCTTCACGCGTTCATCTTCATTTCCGTGAATGGCAACAATCGGAATGTTTAATGGTTCTTCTCTAACAAACTCATAGTGATACAAGAGCTGCAAGTCGGCACGCAGTATATTAATAAGGAGACTCTGGATCTCCACATCACCAATGTTATTGATGTCAAGGTGTGGATACATCTGAACAAGTTCTTCGTTAGACAACGTATAGTCTACCTGTTTTTTATCGTAAGCACCAAGTCCGGAAGTTGACGAAATGAAAAGCGTTTCTGGTAAGGCAATTTTCCTTCTGCGTAACTCGCGACTAATTTCATACGCGATCATACCGCCCATACTGTGACCTAAGAATATATAGGGCTTATCCAGTAAACCTGTAATCAAAGGCATGATGTCGGACATAAAGGTTTTGAAATCCACATACGGAGTTTCTTCCATCCTTCTACCTCTTCCTGGCATTTCTACAAGTACGAGCTCGGCTGTTGATTCATCGAGAAGATTTTCCCAACCATTAAAGAGCGATGCACTTCCTCCGGCATCATGAAAACAGAATACACGGAAAGACGCTTTCGGATTTGGTTTCGGAATAGTAAACCAGTTGTTGGCGTTACTCTTTGGTTGTATAGTAGTTTCGGTGTGTCCATGAATCTCTGCCGCCAGAACATCCTTCAGGTAAGAAGAATAATCTTGTATACTAGGATGCGACCAGAACATACCCACCGGTAATTTAATCAGCAACTCTTTCTCAAGGAGATTCCGCAGTTGTACAGCCATCAGTGAATCAACTCCCATCCCTTTAAAGGTCATTGTATTTTTGATCCGGTTCGGAGAGATCTTGATTACCTTCGATACATGATGTGTGATCATCTGCTCAAGCACGTGCTGCTTTTCATTCTCTGCTTTTATCGTTGCATAGTTTTCAAGAAAAGCAAAGCCTTCTTTCTTCTGACCGTTACTATTTGCCTTTGCTGCTTTTCTTTCAGCTATACCTTGCAAACCGGTAATGCTCATCACCGGAGTGTTATCAAAATTAGAGATCGTTATATCTGCACTGAACTGCCATGTATTTGAATTCTTCTCATGCTTCACCAACGGATGAAATACGAGGAAGCCTCTTAACTCACGACTATAATTTACAGCAGCATGCAACATTATGCTGTCGATTTTATCGAACCGTACATCCAGGAAGTTACCCTCTTCCAGTATACTGGTAAGCTGTCCATATATAGGTTGGAAGAAGCTGCTCATAAGGGCCGGATGTACTTTATACTTACTTGCCGTAAGATGAACATTCGGATCAGCCTTAATGGAGAACAATACATTCGGGAAAGGTCTGCTTCCAACTTTATCCAACCCGGTTAATTGCTGAAAGTGTTTGCCGTAATTAAATCCGATAGAGCGGAGTAAGTTATAGTATGTGATACCTTCGGTATAAGCAGGCGCGTGATATTCTATTTGATCGAATATCTCCGGAACGTGCACGGTTTCTTTTGTCACGCGAATGTTTCCTTGTGCAAGCTGGATCCATCCAGATTCCTGATCATCCTTTTTAAATATATATACCTGGCCTTTTTGATTTTCATTGATCGTCAATTTAACCTGTATATCTACACGTCCGTTGTCAGACAATGTTATATAGCGGGTGAAATCCAGATCTTCAATGCGTACGGGTACATCGTTGAATATCTCGGCGACCGCCTCCAATACGATTTCAATATAGCACGACATCGGAAGTTCCACGCGATCCTGAACAAGACGTTCGCGCAAGTATGGGAACTTGTTCAGGCTCACAGCCGATTCCCAATAATATGTATTCGCGATGTTAGCCAGATTAATTTTACTTCCCAGCAATGGGTACTTTGCGGTTACATCCTTTATAGTCTCAAGTTCTTTTGAAAGATCTTCTATTTCAAATCGTTCGCGCTGGAAAGGATACAACGGAAGTGTAGCATCCGGTGCCTTATTTGTTCCATAGTACATCTTCCAGTTAACCGGATATCCCTTGCTATAAAGATCACCTAAGTTCTTAAGCATGGCTTCGAGCTCAGGGTTATCACGCTGTAGCGATGCAAGGGTAATGATCTTCCTACGATTATACTCTGCACACTCGTTTACTGCGTTTACCAGTACCGGGTGCGGATTCGCCTCTATAAATATAGTATGCTCGTCCTTTAATAAGGTTTCAAGTACGGATGCAAATTGTACAGTACCTCTCAGGTTATTTACCCAATAGTCTGCGCCCATTTCAGAGCCTTGCATTACTTTATTATATACCGTAGATGCAAATGGTATCGTAATTTCCTGTGGTACTATATCTTTCAATTCCTGACGCAGTGGTTCTTTCAACGGGTCCATCTGTGGACTGTGTGAAGCTACATCTACTTTTACAAGCCTGCAGAATAATCCTTTTGCTTCAAGTTGTACCAATACTTCATCGATGGAAGCTTTATCTCCTGCTAATACCGTTGACTTATGACTGTTGTTAACCGCTACAGAAAGTTTACCGCCATATGTAGCAGCTACCTTTTCAGCGTCCTGACGGCTTAGTTCTGTTACAGCCATTGCTCCGCCAGTACCACTTACCGTTTTCATCAAGCGACTGCGTTCACAGATAATTCTTGCTGCATCTTCAAGTTTCAATGCTCCTGAAATATAGGCAGCGGCTACTTCACCCATGCTGTGTCCGACAACGGCTTGTGGTTGTATACCCCACGACATCCATAGTTTGGCAAGCGCAATTTGCATCGCGCATATAGCAGGTTGAATAACGTTGATCTCGGTGAGGCGACTAGTCTCTGGTGTAGCATTGATCTGATCAATCAACGACCAGTCAGTAAACGGACGAAATGCTGTATCACATGCAAATATAGTATCTCTGAAAACTTTCTCTTTTACCAGGAGTTCGCGTCCCATGCCCAACCATTGTGCACCTTGTCCCGGGAATACAAAAACAATTTTTGCTTTGTCAGATATAGGTTTACTTGGAATTACCTCTGATTCGTCTTCAATGAAATTTTTCAGATTGGATAACATCTGCTCAGGTGTGCTTCCTGTAAACAGCATGCGGTGATCAAACTCAGGCTTGCGTAGCGCTGTGGCAATGCATATAGCTTTAAAAGCTTCATCATCGCCTTGCTCGATTTCTTTTGCATACGCCCGTGCATAATCTTTCAATGCCTGCGATGACTTCGCAGAAAGTGGCAAGCAATATATCTCAGGAGTAGCGATAGTCTCGGTGGGCTGTTTTTGAACCGGGCGATATTCTTCCAGTGCTACGTGTGCATTCGTTCCGCCCCAGCCAAATGAATTTACTCCGGCTTTAAATGTTTCTCCATTGTTTATCGGCCACGCCGATAAATCTTTTTGAACTTCCAGTTGTAATTCCTCGAATGGAATATTCGGATTTGGGTTATTAAAATTCAGGTTCGGAGGTAACGTTTTGTGTTGCATGGCAAGCACAACCTTAACAAGTCCTGCTATACCTGCCGTTGCTTCGGTATGGCCGATGTTTGTTTTTACAGAACCTATACGAAGTTTATTTCCGGTTCTGCCTTTTCCAAAGAACTGTCCTATAGCAATCGCTTCGTTCGGGTCACCCAGCTTTGTTCCGGTACCGTGAGCCTCTATATAATGTACGTCATGCGGATCTATACCGGAGTTGGTATATACTTTCTCGAAGAGTGATATCTGGCCTTCCGTGCTGGTGGCAGGAAGTGTATCGTTGAATCCATTGTTGTTAACCGCTGTTCCGCGGATTACTGCATATATCTTATCACCATCACGTTCAGCATCCGACAATCTCTTTAACAACAGAACGCCACCACCTTCACCACGAACAAAACCATCCGCGTCTGTATCAAATGTACTGCACTTGCCTTTCAGGGATAAACCTCCAAACTGTGTAAGCTCTATATATTTGTCAGGATCAAGAATGTGATTTATACCTCCCACCACAGACATTTCCGATTCGCTACTCAGCAGATTCTGACAAGCCATGTGCAGCGCCACCAAAGAGGCAGAGCAACCGGTGTCGATCACCAGGCTTGGTCCGGTAAATCCCAATGCGAAAGAAACACGATTAGCCACTACGTTGGATGACATGCCGACAGCGGAGTGCAATGTAGCCTTGGCATTTTTTGCTTTCCGATAGTGCTCGAAGTCTGTCCAGATGTTACCGACAAAAACGCTTACGTTTTTTCCTTTTACTTCATTGAAAGGTAATGTTGAATTCTCAATCGCTTCCCATGCAAGTTCCAACATCAATTTTTGAGATGGACTCATCTCGCTGGCTTCGGCTGGAGATATATTAAAGAATAATGGATCGAAGTCGTGAATGTTTGATAACAATGATGCGTGACGTTGATGTGTTTTACGATCTGCGTTTGGATCCGGATCGTAATATTTGTCTGCATCCCAACGCTCCTTGGGTATTTCTGCTATAGTATCTTTTCCGTTTTTTAGGAGTTCCCAGAATTCCTGGAGAGAATTTGAATTCGGAAAGCGGCAAGACATTCCAATAATAGCGATTGATTCTTGGTCGGGAGAGTTTTTCGGAGATTTCATAAAACTGGTTTTTTATTTGGGTGGTACAACAAATTTATTCAACCCTATACTTACAGACCGTTTAATAAAGTAGAAAAGCTTACTCTGAGAAGGTTTTAATTGAAATCGTTTCCAGAAAAAACAGAAATAAAAAGTTTCTGCTACATAACAGCGTACGTATGCATATAGTACGGTTTCATCTATACATGTAAAAAATAGAAAAGCGGAAGGATATACTACTAAATTTTGTTTTCAGGTATAATCTTACATTGACGATATATGAAATATCGGTTACTTACTTTGCAAGTACTATACTTTATAAAAAGTATACTTTCATCAGTCGAAGTATAGTATCATTTCTTGATTCGTCTCTCGGCTGCGTATGCGGAAGGCAACATTTTATACTCTTCCTTAAAGTATTTAGTGAAGTACTTGGGGTTATTGAAGCCGACTTTATAGGCTATTTCCGAAACCGTAAGCTGACTTTTCTCCAGCATTTGCGCGGCTTGCTGCAAGCGGATCACTCGTATAAATTCCAGCGGGCTTTTTCCCGTTAGCGCCAACAGCTTCTTATAAAGGTGTACACGGCTCATACCCAGCTCACGACTCAGGTCTTCCACAGAAAAATTAGTGTCCGATATATTATCCTCCACGCACTTGATTGCACGCTCAATAAGTTTCTCGTCCAGTGAAGTTATGTTCACATGACTCGCCTTTATCTCAATCTGCTTTCTGAAGTCTTTCTGGAACGATTCGCGTTTCTGAATCAGATTTCGAATACGCGATTGAAGAATTTCAAAATTGAAGGGCTTGGTAATATAGTCATCCGCGCCAATTTCGAAGCCTTCCATCTTCTGCTCTTCGGTAGTACGTGCGGTAAGCAGAATTACCGGGATGTGCGACACACGTGTATCATTCCTTATTTTACGACAAAGTTCAATGCCGTTCATTTCAGGCATCATCACATCACTTACAATCAGGTCAGGCAATGCTGAGAGAGCCTGGTTCCATCCTTCTTTTCCGTTTCTGGCTTCTATAATTCTATAGTGTAAGCGAAGGTTATCCTTCAGGTAAAAACGGAAGTCTTCATTGTCCTCTACTAATAAGAGTATAGGAGCTTCCGATTGCTGGCTTTCGTCCCATACAGGAGCAACGTCTTCATTCACAACCGATGTTGTTTCATGCATAGTTACACTCTTCACTGGAATAGATACCGTGAAACAGCTTCCTTTGCCTACCTCACTTTCAACGGTGATATAGCCCTCGTGTACGCGCACAAACTCTTTGGTGATCGATAATCCTATACCGCTGCCCTGGTTAACCATGCTGGCGGGCAGGTCGCTTTGAAAGAAACGTTCGAATATTTTTTCCTGCTTATCTGGTGATATACCGATGCCGGTATCAATAACTTTTATTTCCAGCCACTTTCCTTCTGCTTGCTGAAATTCATTTACGAGTACAGAAACACTGCCATGCTCGGGGGTAAATTTGAAAGCGTTTGACAGGAGGTTGAAAAGAATCTTCTCAAGTTTATCCTGATCAAATATAGTCTCAAGTGATTCCAGGGACGATTTGAAATCAAGCTTGATATCTTTTTTCTCTGACATATCAGAAAACGAAAAAGTTGTTTCGCTTATAAATTTGATAATGTCGCCTTCAAATGGATTGAATTTTATTTCTTGTACTTCAAGCTTTCTGAAATCGAGCAACTGGTTCACAAGATTCAACAATCGTCTTGCATTGCGGTGAATGAGTTGAAACTGTGTGCGCTGATCATCGTTGGCTGCCTTCATCAGTTTTTCAACCGGTGTAAGGATTAATGTGAGCGGTGTACGAAACTCGTGACTCACGTTTGTAAAAAACTTGAGCTTCATCATGTCGAGATCGTGCATACGTTGTGCTTCCTGACGTTCCTGTTCAATCGCGAACTTAAGACGCTCGCGCTGTTGTATAAGCCGTCTGGTAACCAGTAACGCTGCCATCAACAGGCATATATATACCACAAACGCAGCTCTCGTTTTCCAAAAGGGAGGAAGGATTGTGATCTTCATAGACGTCCCGGCTTCGTTCCACACATCATCGTTGTTGGACGCCTTCACACGAAGTATATATTCCCCAGGGTCAAGATTCGTAAAGGTTACACGCCTGGAGTTTCCATCCGTAGCAAGCCACTCTTTGTTAAATCCCTCCAGCTTATATTTATATCGACTCTTCTCTGGAAGAAAAAAGTTCAAGGATGCAAATTCTATCGAGAAAACATTGTCGCTATAGGAAAGTCGTATTTCTTTTGTCTGCGTGATGGCTTTCTCAAGGATCACATTTCCCTTTATCTCCTCTCCTATCTTTACTTCTTTGTTGAAAATCTGCAAGCCA
This sequence comes from uncultured Bacteroides sp., assembly GCA_902168185.1. Lineage (GTDB taxonomy): Bacteria > Bacteroidota > Bacteroidia > Cytophagales > Cyclobacteriaceae > Ohtaekwangia. The sequence continues at coordinate 41,550 of CABHOV010000039.1, read as the reverse complement.
GTAAAATGCACCGCCGGTTTTTTATCGTTCATCCGGATATCGTCCGGTTTGAATATATTAAAACCGTTTGGGCCACCGAAGATGAGTTCGCCTTCGCGTGTTCTAAAGGCTGCAGCCTCGTTAAATAATTTTCCCTGTAAACCGTCCGACTCATCGTAATTTCTAAAGCGAAATGAAGCAATGGTGCCGTCTGCATTTCGTGTAATAGTTAAATGTGACAAGCCTTGTGGTGTGCCCATCCAGAGATTACCGTTACCATCCTGTAGCAATGTAAGTACGGTGTTATGAGGCAAGCCATCTTCCTGACGAAGTACTCTGAATGTTTTCTTCCGTTTGTCAAAGAGATTTAATCCTTCTTTTGTACCAATCCATAATGTACCATGCCCATCATCGAGCATCGTAAAGACATTGTTATGCGCGAGGCTGTTTGGATTATTTACATCATTTAAATACTGTGTGAAAGTTCCTGATTTCCGATCGTAGAAATCAAGACCATACCCGGTGCCCATCCATAAATTCTTATCGACATCTTCCACAATAGCCGTTATATATGTAGAGTGAACAGAATTGACACCGCCAAAGGGATAGTGTATAAAAGAATTCGTGTTTCGATCAAAGCGATCTGCCCCCGCCCGTAATGTTCCTATCCATAATTGACGTTCAGAGTCTTCAAAGACATCCCAGATGTTGTCATCACTTATACTTTTTGGATCAGCTGAATGTCGATAGTGTATAAATCTTTTTCCGTCAAAGCAATTGAGTCCCGCATAGTATGTGCCAATCCAAAGTTTTTTATAGCTATCAAAAAGGGTACTTACAATTACATTGCCGCTTATGCTATTCGGGTTTCGCGGGTCATGCATATATTGCCGGAAGTGATCATTTTTCCGATCGTATTGTATCAAGCCTCCCCCATTCGTTCCGATCCATATATTACCATCATCGTCTTCGGCAAAAGAATTGATATCATTAAACGGCAAACTGTTTTTGTTGCCGGCTTCGTTCCGGTATAACGGGAACCTGATTACATTTTCATGATAATAATTGACACCTCTTTTATAGGTACCAATCCAGATAAATCCATCATAGTCTTTATATATAGTTTGGATACTGTTCTGGCTTAAGCTTTTATCATCGTCTTTATTATGTAGTATATACTGAACGGAGAAATTCTTTTTATTGATAATGTTAACACCTCCATGATCGGTTGCAACCCAGATCATCCCTTCATTATCCTGCACGACACCACGGATAATATCTGTGTTAAGTTGCAGCTTTGCAGAACCCTTATGAAAATGATGCAGCGTGTATTTGGAAGCATCAAAGTAATATATACCTTTATTTGAATTCGTGAAGTATATCCACAAGTCGCCATCGTCATCTGCAATCAGGTTATAATCCAAAGACTCATTCTTGTATTGCCTGTGAATAGTATAGTTCCGGTATACTACAGCAAGTGTTTTTCCATCGAGTTTTTCAAGTATACCGTTTTGGTGCAAGATCCAGAGATCTCCAGCTTTATCGTGCGCCATGGAAGCCACCCTGCTGCTGTGTATCGCGGTAGTATCCTTTTCACTTTGATTGATGTGAACCGTCTTTTTCTGTGCAGGTATATATTTAAACAGACCAGACGTAGCATGCATGAACCAGTAATCTCCGTTACGATCTTTCACTATATCACTGATCAATCCGTCAGGAATAGTATAGTGACGAAGAAGGGGATTTACGTTACGTGTAAATTTTTCTGTTGCAGGATTGTATACGCTTATACCTGCATATGTGGTAATCCAAATTTTCCCGGAAGGGTCTTCAAAAATTTTAAAGATGTCATTATCACCAAGGGAGGAAGTATCGCGAGGATCGTTTCGAAACACTTTCGCTGTGCTGCCGTCAAATCTATTCAGGCCCGAGATAGTACCAATCCAGATAAATCCCTGGCTGTCCTTCAGAAAGGCTTTCACCTGACTGTTGGACAAGCCCTGGTTCAGATCAACGTGTGAGAATCGATATTGACCGTTTTGTGCGTACACACCGTTGACAGTCAATAATAAAAAAGCAAAACAATAAATAAACAATCTGATTGACATGGAGCTTCACCTCTGAAGATGAAGTGAAATATAAATAATTAAATTTTTATACACTCCATGAAACCAAAATGTTCGTACGACAATGTGTTTTTATAAATCTGTAATAGGTTTATACTTCGGCACCAATGTTTTCATCACACTCCACGCGATAAGATAAGCAACAGCACAGATTGTAAACATGATTGTATAGCCGGTTTCAATATGGCCGAGTGCCTTGTAATGATCGAACAATGCACCTCCCAGTTTTGTAAGGAATACAGCGCCAATACCTCCTGCCATACCACCTATACCAACAACAGACCCAATCGCTTTCTTAGGAAACATGTCTGATACGGTCGTGAATATATTTGCGCTCCACGCCTGGTGTGCCGAGGCACCTATACCGATCAGCAGAACCGGAAGCCAGAAGCTAACGGTTCCCAGCGGTTGCGCTGCCAGTACAACCAATGGAATCAACGCAATCAAAAGCATGGCTCGCATACGTCCATCATATACTAAATATCCCTTGCGAATAAAGTACATGGGAAACCAGCCGCCCATAACACTGCCCACCATTGCCAATGTATACAATACAGCAAGTGGAAGTACGATGGCCTGATCAACTATACCATACTGTGCTTTGAGGTACGCTGGCAACCAAAAAAGAAAAAACCACCACACACCATCCGTCATAAATTTGCCAAAGGCAAAGGCCCACGTTTGTCTATAGCCTAACAACTTTACCCACGATACTTTCTGTTTTATAATTTCTTCATCCACAACGGATGCTTTACCATCTTCATCGCTATTGATATACTTGAGCTCGGCAGCTGAAAGTTTTTTCTGTTTCTCGGGTTTCTCATAAAAAAATAGCCAGAAGAATAACCACAAAAATCCAATAAATCCGATAATGACGAAGGCAGCTTCCCATCCCCAGTTTCTGTAAATCCAAGGCACCGTGATTGGTGCAAGGATAGCCCCTATATTTGCACCTGAATTGAAAATACCGGTAGCAAAAGAACGCTCGCGCTTCGGGAAATACTCAGCGGTTGCCTTAATCGCGGCCGGAAAATTACCGGCTTCACCTATAGCAAGTAAAGCTCTTGAAAACATAAACCCAGCGACAGAAACAGAAATCGCTCCTATACCTAGCCATCCAACAAAAGCAGAAATACTTTCACCCAAGGGTATAGCAACAGCATGCACTATAGCTGCGGCAGACCAAATGATAATTGCCCATCCGTATCCCCACTTGGTATCAAGCTTATCAATAAAGCGCCCTGCAAAAAGCATGGAGAGTGCATAGGTAAATTGAAATACAGCGGTGATGTTTGCATAGTCGCTGTTTGTCCATCCGAAAATTTCTTCGAGCCGTGGCTGCAGAAGACTTAATACCTGGCGGTCGAGATAGTTAATGGTTGTTGCAAAGAACACCAAAGCACAGATCGTCCATCGATATTTACCAATCGCCTGGCTTACGTTTTGAGTTTTTTCCACAGTATAAGGGTTTGGGTTGTTGAATCGTTTTACGGTTGATGAATTACATTGTTATTCAAAGCGTTTCGCCTCTTAATTTTTTTACTATACCTAATATCTCCTGTACATTGTTTTCGAGCTGCTGCCAATTCTTTTCTGCAAGAATCTCTTTTGTGAAAAGCTGTGAGCCCATTCCTACACACATAGCTCCTGCTTTAAACCAGGCCGACAGATTTTTTTCAGTGGGTTCTACTCCTCCTGTGATCATCAATTGTAAATCGGGAACGACCGGCATGATGGAAGAAATAAAACCAGGGCCAAGTACCGAGCCAGGAAATACTTTTATAACCTCTGCACCATTTTCTTTTGCCGTCACAATTTCGGTGAGCGTAGCGCATCCCGGCATCCATAGCTTACCATGCGCGCGACAAACTTCTGCCATTTCCAATTTCACAATGGGAGATATAATGAAGTCAGCACCGGCATCTATAAATTTCTTTGTAGTGTCTCCATCCATCACGGTACCGATGCCAATCATAAGTTCCGGATAGTTACTCCGTTGTTTCAGCAGGTGAACAAATACATCGTATGAATTCTTCTTCCGGTTGGTAAATTCAAATACGCGTACACCACCTTTATAGGCAGCCTCTACTACACGCTGTGCTTCTTCGGCATTATCATGCGTAAACAAAGGCACCACCCCTATACGCTTCATTGTATCTACTATGTGCTGGTTTGTAAATTTCATCTCAAAATGTTTTATAATTCTATACTATATTTAGTCCAGGCTCAATTCAGTTTTTGTACTTGGCATTGAAGCACTTTAAATTACCTCAACAACTTTCCAACATTCTCACCTTTTACCAACTGTTCAACTTCGTCTACGGTAACCGTATTTACATCGCCCTCTATCGAATGTTTCAGTACGCTTGCTGCGGTTGCAAACTCTAACGTATCGGCATCGGCTTTAGAAGTTAGCACTCCATAGATCAGCCCTGCCATAAAAGCATCGCCTCCCCCTACACGATCTACTATATGCGTCATTTCATATTGCTGCGATTGGAGTAACTCTTTTCCATTCCACAAAAGACCGGTGAGTCTGTTATGAGACGAGCTTACCGAATCGCGTAGTGTTGTTGAAATTTTCGTTGTACTTGGATACGCTTGCTTGAAGGCTTTGCAGGCGGCTTCAAATGTATCGCCAGATATACCAACGCAGTTCTCCATATCTGTTATACCGGCAATGATCACGTTCGTTGACTCGATCAGCGATGGCATTATATCGCGTGCAGTCTTTCCATACTGCCATAGATTTCTGCGATAGTTTATATCACCGGAAATTGTGAGGTTCAATTTCTTTGCAGCTTGTATAGCTTCTTTACAAACATCGGCAGCACCTTGCGAGATAGCCGGAGTAATACCGGTCCAGTGAAACCACGAAGCATCTTTCAATACTTCTAACCAATCAATCATTCCAGGTTTGATGTGGGAAAACGCTGAGTTGAAACGATCATATACAATACGCGAAGGGCGTTGCATAGATCCATTCTCCAGAAAATATATACCCATGCGCTCATCACCATATACTATATAGCGCGTATCTACACCGTATCGTTGTAAGGTTTGTGTCGCCGTTTTACCAAGATCATTTTCGGGGAAACGTGTAACATGGGCTGTATCAATTCCAAAATGACTTAGCGATGCTGCTACGTTAGCTTCCGATCCGGCATATAAAGCTTTAAAACTTTCGGCTTGTGTAAACCGCGCGAATCCCGGTGTAGAAAGCCGAAGCATAATTTCTCCGAATGTGATTACTCTTTTATTCATTCTTTCTCTTGTATTTTTAGTATGATAAGACGGAAGTCTGGAAGTCCGGATGACCGAAAGTCATTTGCGGCGCATTCTTCGAATACTTTAATTAAATCCCGTCATCATTAAAACATATATACTATATCTCACTAAATATCCCAGCGCTATACGCTCGGGTGCAACCTTTAACTCATACGCCCGCAAACGCACTAAACCCTCCGTCCACGGGTACTACTATTCCGGATACAAATCGTGATGCATCGGAACAGAGCCATAGTAATGTTCCATTCAGTTCATCGGCAGCACCGAAGCGGCCAAAGGGTGTACTTCGTATAATGGATTCGCCTCTTGGCGTTAAGCTTCCGTCAGCATTGGTTAATAGCGTTTTGTTTTGTTCTGTTAAAAAGAATCCAGGTGCAATTGCATTTACGCGAATTCCTTCACCAAACTTCTTCGCCATTTCAACCGCCAGCCACTGCGTTAGATTGTTAATGGATGCCTTTGCCGCAGAATAACCGACAACACGCGTCAACGGACGAACCGATGTCATCGATGATATATTTATAATTATACCTTTCTTTTTGGCAACCATCACTTCACCAAATACCTGCGATGGCAATACCGTTCCGGTTAAGTTCAAGTCTACTACTTTTTGAAAGTCATCGATTTTCAGATCGAGAAAATTCTTATCGGGAAGAATCGTAGCTCCAGGCATATTTCCTCCTGCACCATTTACCAGTATATCAATTGTTCCGTACTGGTCGAGTATAATTTTCTTTGCTTCTTTTAGTTGCTGTTCATTCAATACATCGGCAGAGACTCCGATTGATTCGCCTCCCGCTTCTTTTATCTCCTTTGCTAATATATCTGCAGCTTCTTTTCTTCGTCCGAGGATAACCACTTTAACGCCAGCTTTTGCCAATGCTTTGCTCATGGCACTACCCAATACTCCGGTTCCTCCTGTTACAACGGCTACCCTATTGCTCAAATTGAATATATCTTCAATATACATGGATGTGATGTTTAAAATTTTATCGCTTGTCTTATACGGTTACTTTCATAGCATGCTTCAATCAAGCGAATAACTTCACGTGATTCTTCCGGTTTTACTGCCAGCGGTTTATTCTCGCGAATGACTTCATATACATTGTTGTAGAAGCCCATGTAATCACCTGGCAGGGTTTCGATAACACCTTCCACATGTAATCCATCAACGGCAGTATTCAATTTTCCCCAGTACTGTTTTTCCTCTGTGCCCCAGCCCGCTGTACCCGGTATCTTTTCTTCTTTCAATGCTTGTTCCTGCGGATCTATACCATACTTGATAAACGATCCTTCGGTGCCATGCAATATATACTGTGGCCCTTGCTCACGAACGAGGTAACTTGATTTTACAATGACATGAAAATCGCTATACTGTAACCGGATGTCATAGTAATCATCTACTTTACCTCCTGGACGCTGTATGCCGATGCGTGCATCAATTTCCTTTGGAAAGCCAAACAGGTTTATAATCTGATCAAGCATGTGAGAGCCCAGATTATATAGTATACCTGTGCCTTTACCGGTTTCTTCTTTCCAGGTGTTGGGCTGTATATAATTTCGGAAGCGGTCGTAATGCACTTCCAGTTCCGCTATCTTCCCTACTAATTTATTTTCGATTATTTTTTTTACTGTAAGAAAGCCACCATCCCAACGTCTGTTTTGAAATACAGTAAGGATCTTGTTTTTCTTTTTTGACAGTGCTATCAGTTGATCTGCTTCTGCTGCCGTTACGGTAAAAGGCTTTTCAACAATTACATGTTTGCCTGCTTCGAGCGCACGCGTCACATAATCAACGTGTGTATCATTAGGAGTATTTACTACGATCAGTTCAATTGCAGGATCTTCAAATACTTTTTCTACGGTGTTAACAATGCGTGCATCAGGATAGCGCTTTCTCGCATGTGTGCTCTTGCGTTGAACGATGGTATGCAAGTTGAAATGTCCGTGAGCCGCGATGAGCGGAGCATGGAATACTTCACCTGACATTCCATACGAGAGTAATGCTGTTACGATCGGTGCTGAGGTCATTCGGAAATTGTGATGGATTTGGTTCTTAGGATAGACGTTTTTATTTGCTTGATCCCCTGAAGTGCTCTGTAAACATTACCTTCAACTTTCACCCAATCCTTCACAGCCACATCTTCGCGGGTAAACAATGATTCACCTAACCTAACACATAAAGCCCCTGCATCAAACCAGCCTTGCAGATTATTTTTCACAAGCGTAACACCACCCGAGGGTATAAAAGACATTTCCGGATGAACGTTTACAACCTGTTTCAGAAAAGCCGGACCGAGAATATTACCGGGAAGAATTGTAACCAGTGATGCTTGCAACGCCTTTGCCTCTGCTACATCCTGAAAAGTAGAACAACCTGGTATCCATACTACATTGTTTTCATGGCATACCCGTGCTACATCTGCATGCAGAAAAGGTGATGCTATAAAGTGTGCGCCTGCCTCAATAAAACGATTCGCTTGTGAAGCATCGAGTACGGTGCCTGCGCCTATAATTATATCGAGTTCTTTTGCTTTTTCTGCGAGCCATGTAAACATGCGTATACCACGTGCATCGCGTTGATGTGTGAATTCAAACACATTGCATCCGCAGCGTTTCAGAATCTTCATGACTTCCAAAACACGGTCTATATCCTGGTGATAAAAAAATGGGATGACACCATTTGTATTCAACGTATTAGAAAGTTTGGAGAGTGTCGTTGTTACCGTGCGGTGCATGATTAATTATATTAATTTCGTCCCTTGCTTTAAACTTAAAAGTGTGTAAATTGCGCAATCGATTGCGCAAGATACGTGATTTATCAATATGTCAAACAGATTTCTAAAAATTCATCCGTCTGATAATGTTTATGTAGCATTGACAGACCTCAAAGCCGGAGAAAAATTATCCCTCAATGGAGGATCGCTCACGCTGGTAGACGATATTCCGGCTAAACACAAGTTCCTTGAAAAATCCCTACAACCAGAAGAGGAAGTTATTATGTATGGAACTGTGGTTGGTAAAGCACTTTCTCCTATTAAAGAGGGTGGCGTTATCGGCACGCACAACATCAAGCATAAGGCTGCTCCTTATTCAGGAAGAACTAAAACTTACCAGTGGACACCTCCTGATGTATCGAAGTTCAAGGAGAAAACCTTTCTCGGTTATCACCGTGCAGATGGTCAGGTAGGAACTGCGAATTACTGGCTCGTTATACCTTTGGTATTTTGCGAGAACAGAAATGTTGAAGTAATCAGTAAAGCATTCATCGAAGAGCTTGGTTTTAGCAAGCCCGATGCTTACAAAGATTATGTTCATGAATTGGTGAGTCTATATAAAGAAGGAAAGACCGATAAACTCTCGTCTGTTTCATTCCAACCTACTACAGCGAACGGTCATTCACGCATCTTCAAAAATATAGATGGTATAAAGTTTCTAACGCATCAAGGTGGTTGTGGTGGCACCCGTCAGGATTCACAAACCTTATGCGCTTTGTTGGCAGGCTATATTCACAATCCAAATGTAGCCGGTGCTACTATACTTAGTCTTGGTTGTCAGAATGCAGAGATCAAAACACTGCGTGAAAGATTTCAAGCGCTTGATCCAAAGGGTTCAAAGCCTGTTATCATTCTTGATCAGCAACAATCCGGCACAGAACAAGAGTTACTAACACAAGCTATACAGAAGACATTTATAGAGCTTATCGAAGCGAATAAAATAGAACGCAAGCCTGCTCCGCTTAGTAAACTTGTTGTTGGTTTGAAGTGTGGCGGCTCCGATGGATTCTCTGGTATATCTGCAAACCCTGCTATAGGGCATACATCAGATCTATTGGTAACACTTGGAGGCAGTACAATTCTCTCTGAGTTTCCAGAGTTGTGTGGTGTTGAACAAGAGTTGATCAATCGCTGTGAAGATGATCAGGCGGGTGAACTCTTTATTAAACTGATGCGCACATATTCCAACGCTGCTGAAGCGGTTGGTTCAGGTTTCGATATGAACCCGTCACCTGGAAACATTAAAGATGGTTTGATCACGGATGCTATAAAATCTGCTGGCGCTGCTAAAAAAGGAGGAACAGCCCCGGTAGCAGATGTACTGCAATATGCAGAGTATATCAAAAAACCAGGACTCAATTTATTATGTACTCCCGGTAACGATGTTGAAAGTACAACAGGAACTACAGGATCAGGTGCACAGATTATTCTCTTCACTACAGGACTTGGTACTCCAACGGGCAACCCGGTGTCTCAAGTGATTAAGATCGCTACTAATTCTAAACTCGCGCAGCGAATGCCTGACATCATCGATTATGATACTGGTGGGATTATTTCTGGTGAGAAAACGATCGAGCAAGAAGGCGAAGATATCCTTGATTTCATTATAGATGTTGCAAGTGGTAAGATCACTGCTAAGGCTGTTGAATTAAATCAAGACGATTTTATACCCTGGAAAAGGGGAGTATCTCTATAGATTAAACACGCTATTTATGCTATTGAAAGGGGATTATAAATTAATCCCCTTTCTTATTTGTACTTATTCTAAACAGCAGAGTACTTTTGTTTAAATTAAGTCTAAATTACTATGCCCCTTTTTACCCGATTCCTTGTCATTTTTACCTTTAGCCTTGCCAGCGCGACAGCGTTCGCACAAAGCGGTTCTATTAAAGGTGTTGTAAAAACCAGTGATGGACAAGCTGCTCCATTTGTAAACGTAGCACTGAAAGAGATTAATAAAGGAACCACCACTTCCGAGGATGGCTCTTTCGTCCTGAAAAATATTAAGGCAGGAAGCTATACTCTCATTACTTCTTTTGTAGGATTTCAACCACAGGAAAAACAAATTGATATAGCGGCAGGTGAAATAACGGTTGTTGATTTTACTTTATCAGAGAACTCGGAACAACTTCAGGAAATTGTGATCAGCGACTCACGAAGTCTGAATGAGAAGACTGTTGAGATCGGTAAAGCAGGAATAAAACCGATGGATCTTCCACAGAGTTTGATTGTTATTGATAAAACAGTTTTGGAAAATCAACAGGCTGGTCGCTTAAGCGATGTACTGGTAAATACCAGTGGTATATATCTGATGGGTGCAACGGGCGGAGTACAGGAAGAAATAGCAGGACGTGGTTTCAGCTATGGTAGCAACAATACATTTAAGAATGGTGTACGCTTCAACAACGGAGTGATGCCCGAGATCAGTTCACTGGAGCGCGTCGAAGTATTGAAAGGAAGCGCTGCTATATTATTCGGCAATGTTACAGCCGGTGGTGTACTAAACCTGGTGACCAAGAAACCAAAATTCCAGGATGGTGGTGAACTCTCCTTCCGTACTGGAAGCTATGACTTTTATAAACCATCGCTTGATATATACGGATCTGTAAACAACAGCAGTAAGGTAGCGTATCGTATGAATACGAGCTATGAAAATGCACGCAGCTTCCGCGACAATGTAACTTCTGAAAGAATATACTTCAATCCATCGTTCATCGTAAAGGCTGGTAAGAAAACTGAAATCCTCGTGGAAGGAGATTACCTGAAAGACAACCGAACACTTGATTATGGAACAGGTGCTGTTAACTATGAAATCGCTGATGTACCACGCAGCCGTTTCTTAGGTGCGAGCTGGTCTTATTATGAAGCAGAACAAAAAAGCGCTACGATCACAGTCAATCACGCGCTAAATGACAATTGGACACTGAATGTATTGGGATCATACCAGGGATTCTACAACGATCAATACGGCACTACGCGTCCGAATGCATCGAGTCAGTTTATTAAAACCGATGGACTTTGGGTAAGAGGCTTGCAACGGAGCGGAGCAGATCAGGATTATTATATAGCACAAGCGAATCTTACCGGTAAATTTTCAACTGGTCCTTTAAAACACCAGGTACTAATCGGTGCTGATAATGATAAATATGACAACAAGGCATCAGCCTATGCTTATGAAAACCCTGCTATCGCAGGCAAGAATAAAAATGTTTACGATACAATCAACGTCTACGATTTGTCGCGATACCAACAACGCACCGATATTCCTTCTATGCAGTTGTTGAGTATTACTAAAAATCCATCGGCACGTGTTGGTGTATATGTACAGGACCTGATCAGCATACTTGAAAACGTAAAACTTTTGGCGGGCATTCGCTATAGCTATATGGAATCAGGTACCCAGGACAAAAGAACTTATGACGATGCCTTTAGTCCTCGTCTTGGTATAGTATATCAGCCGTTAAAAGAAATGTCTGTATTTGCCAGTTATGCCAATTCATTCACGCTCAACACAGGACTTGATGTTAACAATGAGCGCCTGGCACCTTCTGTTATCGATCAATATGAAGTCGGTATCAAAAACGAATTCCTGAAAGGATTTCTTTCAGCGAACATAACTGCATACCAGATTGTAAACAGCAACCTGGCACAATCCGTACTTCCTATACCTGACGATGCTATCAATAAAAGCAATCCACAGGAATTAGCCGGTGAAGTTACCAGCAAAGGTATCGAGCTGGACGTCATGAGTAAACCAATCAATGGAATATCGGTAATCGCTGGCTATAGCTATAACGATACAAGGTATACCGAAAGCTCACAGTATATTAACAACAGCCGTTTACGCTATAACCCCTCACACACTGCCAATGCCAGCGTATACTATACATTCAGTAACAGCATCCTGAAAAATTTCAATGTAGGATTTACAACGTTCTATATTGGTGAACGTGTTGCCGGCAGATCTACACGTACAACGGTAGCCAATGATACTTACAAACTGATGGCAGTCCCGAACTATTTTTTGTTTGATCTCTCAGCAGGATATTCATTTGATCAAATCTCTGTACGTGCTAAAGTCTCTAATCTACTCAATGAGCTCAGCTACAACGTGCATGACGACAACAGCGTGAACCCGATCGCACCGCGAATGTTTACAGCGACACTATCTTATAAATGGTAACGTCTTACGATATCAGATTATTCACGAGCCACCTGAAACACAGGTGGCTTCTGTGTTTTAATTGCAAAGTATATATACATCCTTGTAACAATATTTTATGAAAAATTTCTGGAGAAACATTCATCTTTACCTGAGCCTGGCAGCAGGAATCGTGATCATGATCGTCTGCTTTACCGGAGCCACGCTGGTCTTTGAAAAAGAATTGCAGATGTCCATTTATCCGGAACGGTATACTGTGACCCCTGGCGAGAAACGCGTTGACCTCGATGCAACAGTTGCCGCTTTGAAGCAAAAAGTGAAAGGTGCTTCGGTATCCAGCGTGAAAGTATACAGTAATCCGGAACGTTCGCTGGAGCTAACCTATAGCGAAGAAAAGAAACATGCTGAGGGTGGTGAACGCCAGAAGATGAAAGAAAAAAAATCATCCAAAAAAGGTGATCATAAAAAAGAAGATGGCAAAAAAGAAAACGGTAAAAAGCCGGAAGCTGGTAAGGGCGGTGGTGGAAGCCAGGCCTTCTTCAATCCATATACCGGAGAGCTCATCAGTTTATATACTCACCGCAATTCATTCTTCTTTACTATGTTTTCTTTGCACCGCTGGCTGTTGGCGGGCGATGTTGGCAAGTTGATAGTAGGTATAAGCACCTCTATATTTCTCTTTATTATACTGACAGGTTTAATTCTCTGGTGGCCACGAACAAAAGCAAAACTAAAGCAACATCTCACATTAAAGTGGGCAGGCTGGAAGCGTATCAACCATGACCTGCACATTGTTATCGGATTTTATACCTCTATATTTCTATTTGCTTTCGCATTTACAGGACTGGCTTGGTCGTTTGAATGGTTCAACAACGGTATATATTGGGTAACAGGTACAGAAAACAAACGTCCTGAACCTCCTGCTTCGATTGCTGCCACTACGGCTCCTGTTACCATGGAGCAAATTCTCGCTGCAGCAAAACAACAGGTACCGAATGCAATATATTATTCCATTAACAAACCTAAAGACTCCATCGCTGCGTATGCCGTAACCGTTATGCCTATAGATCCTGTTCATGAAAAAGCGTCTGACCAATATTACTTTGATCAATATACTGGCAAGCTTTTAGGAGCCGTACTCTATACGGATCGGAATTTAGGACAACGCGCTCGCGGAATATTTTATCCAATTCACGTTGGTTCTATTGGTGGACTGCCAGGAAGAATCATAGCATTTCTTTCGTGCATAGCAGGGGTCACATTTCCGATAACGGGTTTAATCTTGTGGATCAACAGACTCAACAAGAAGAAAAAGAAACTTAAGAAGTCATTGAAAAAAGAAGCGGCTTCCGGGGTTCCTCTGAAGCGTAGAGACGCAGCGATTGTGTCTAACAGCTAAAGCCGATGGTCGTCATCTGATAACGATTTAACAATTACTAAAAAACCGGACTATATATAGTCCGGTTTTTTTATTCGATCGTAAGAGAAACTCCTTTATTCTTTACGTGTGCTATAAGGTCGTCTACATCGTAATGTACGAGCACGTTGGGGATGCAATAAGAATACCAATTCAATAGTGTAGGATTCGAATATATATTTGTGAAGGAGGTCAGATTCCGTTGTAATGTTAGCTTGGTAAAACGGTTATCAATTACCGCAGCGTGCAAAGCCGATAGAGCAGCAACGCCTCGGGCGATGATATGAATCGGTGCCTTTGACAATTGGCTGTCGTTCCTCACAAAATCAATTAATGATAATACATCCAGTGTCCGTTGTCCCGCCAGCGGTTTACCGATGTGCAGTGATATCATAGCATTGCGATACTCCTGGTTATAGTATTTTGGATCATTGAAGGAAGCAGGGTCTTTCATCTCTCCCAGCCCACGCAGGTCGGCCATCACAACGGCCTGGTTATGCGCCAAGTATTGTTTTAGCAGTGCAACACTGTCTGCTATCTTTTGTTTGCCTTGTTCATGAAGCCACACGACAACTTCCGTTACTTCACCTTTTGGATATAGCGTCAGCACGGGCAAGGGAATATCACCCTCTCTTCGAAGAATACTTTTATACATAGTATACTCTTCGTTAGCAACAGTTCCAGTGGATTCCACTTTTATAGGCTGCTGGTTCAGATCAATTCGTAGTGCCGTCTTTACTTTTTCCGGAAGAACGATTGTAGCACTACGCTTTTGTTTTAGCACCTCAGCGGTTGTAGCTGATCGCGCAATATCATTTACTTCACTCTTAAACGCAGCATTCACCTGGCCTGCAGTTGTACAACTTAATTCCTTTACCGAAAGCGTTGCAAGCTTTTCTTCCTCCTTTACAAGAACATCTTTACCCCTGAGCCATTTGTGAAACCACATTACGGCTGCTTCACGTTTTGGTTTAGATATACCATGTCCATCATCTACGGTAAACAAGGTAACTTTTTCGGGAGTACCCAGCCTTGAATAAACCTGATTGAGTTCGGTATATACATCTTCCGCCCCGGTATAGTCTACGAAATCATAACGTCCGGCAAGAATGAGCAAAGGCTTTGGAGCGAACATGATCAGAAAATCACTGATCTCCAATTGCTCAGCACCTTCATAGGGTATATGCTGGCAGCCATCACTGGCGCCAATCAAATCCAGGTTACGTTCTCTTCGCGCTATATAACTGCAAGGTGCAGCAACTTTAATGCGATCATCGAAACCTATATAATATGCAGTCTGCGTTCCACCCCCTGAGTTACCAAGGCAACCAATCCGGTCTTTGTCTACTTCAGGGCGTGTTACCAGGTAATCCAGCCCCCGTACATTGTCCCACAACTCATAGGCTACTGCACCACTTCCAACAAGGTTAGCAGCACTATTCACCAACGTATGCTCCGTAGTTCCGCCACGTGTAAGCGGCTTCCCTCCTACATCTGTTAGTTGATATCGCTCTCCTTGGGAAATAGGATCGATCACCAATACTACAAATCCATGCTGCGCAAAAAGAATGGCTGTCTTTTGATACGACTCCGTTGCTTTAGCATCGGCTTCATGTCCACAGAACAACAACACGGAGGGAAAAGGCCCTTTGTCTTCCGGGATATATAGATTGGAAGTCACATGATGGTTGGGGATACTTTCGTATATAACTTTCTCTACCCGATACTTCTTTTGTTGAAGTATACCGGTGACCTTCGCATTCAACGGTGTCGCCACTGGTAAAGCATTCAGTATTTTTTTGTAACGCGCTTTACATGCATCGCGATAAGCCAGCAAGGCTTCGCGTGACCGAAGTGCTTTCTGTAATACAGTTCTTCGTTCGTCATACTGTGCATGCATTTGCTGAAGCAAGTATGTATTTAAAGTAGCTTCAGCCTTCCAGTCAAAAACATTATACTGCTTTTGCCCGGCAACAGACAAGCTATAGAGACAAATAAGTATGACACCCGTAAATCGCATCTCAGCTTAGAAATTCTTGTCGGATGGGATTGAAACTATCAATGAGCCGGACATATCTTGTAAGCAGCTGTATAGTATGTTTCTTATTGGAAGGAACGCTGAACATATCGCCTGCTTTCAATCGCTGATCAGGTTCACCTTCACAGAAGAAAATGATTTCGCCTTCCGCAACGTAGGTTGTTTGCTCGTGTACGTGGTAATGCGGAGGCTCCGGCTCACTCCATGGTCCACTGCTGAAATCAATCACAGCCATCATCAAGTCATTGGTATGGATGAGACGTCTTTCAACACCATCCTTCACCTTCGTAATTATTGCATCTTCTGATTTTAAAACTGGCATCGGTTATATAGAGGTTCAATTGTTATACTATAAATTTACAAATCAATTTTTCATTTATGTTTGCCATCTCCCACTTTCCAATCACGAAAAATATTTTCCAATGTAAAAGCCTTCGCTTCTTCATCGCTTAGCTGGTGTGACCAGTTGACGCGCGCTTTGTCATTGGCTCCTGGACCTTTCGATTTATACTCTGCATAAAAAGATGTAGACTCGGCATCTTTCTTATCCCAGTTATGCCAACCCTCTGGCTTAATCTGCTTATCAAGGTAGCAATTTATAAAAACAGTTTTAGCAAAAGGTCTCCAGGGACGCCCCAGGTAAAATGAATTCGCAGGAGCATCACCGGTAATTTTGCAATTGATAAATACAAATCCATAGCGAACGGTATCCAACGTAGAGGCTGCCGTAACATACCCGTTGTTTTTGCAAAACATCGTGCAGTTATCAAACACTGCTGTAGACCAACCGAATATAAAATCAACAGTTCCTTCTATATAGCAATCTTTATAGTACTGCCTGCTTTTCTCTCCGTGAGGATAAAGGGTATCCTGATTCCCCAGAAATCTACACTTGTTAAAAGTTACACGATCGCCATCAATGCGCACGGCAACAGCTTGTCCAACCGGACCAGCAGAGTTTTCAAAGGTTATATTCTCTGCTGAGAAGTCATCACCAAAGACAAAAAAAGTCGAAGAGCCAGTGGTGCCCATTTCTTCACCAAAACGATTTTTCCTTTGCGCGAAGTCGTCATTGGTGATAATTGTTTTCATAGCATCTTCGCCTACGAATTTCACATTGGTCTTCGAAGTTGCCAGTATGAGTTTCTCCTTATATACACCGTTCTTAATAAAGATGGTCGTTTGATTCTTCCGGAAGTCAGGAACGGCATTGATTGCTTCTTGTACAGTTTTAAAAGTACCTGTCCCATCTTTCGCCACAACAAAGTCATACTTTACCTGCGCCTTCGTTATGAAGGATACTACAACGAAAGCCAGGATTGAAACTATATATTTGATTTTCATTTTGCTGTCAGATTCCATTCATCACTTCCTTTTAAAATATTTCTGGCTGTATACAGCTGTGATTCTTTCTTTGTCAATTGATGCGACCAAGGTACTCGCGAAACAACATTGGCACCATTACCTGTTGAATTATATTCCGCATAAAACGTTGTCTTCTCTGCATCGGGCTTACTCCAGTTATGCCATCCTTCAGGAAGGATATGGCTTCCTAATTCACAATTAACAAAAACAGTTTTTGCGTAATTTCTCCACGGCCTTCCCAGGTATACTTTCGTTGCTTCCGAACTGGCGGTAAGTTTACAATTCAAAAATACATACCCGTATTGTTTACCTTCCGTAGTGGAAGCCGCTGTTAAATATGAATTCTTCTTACTGTGAATCGTGCAATTCTCAAACACAGCGGTGGCAGCTCCAAAAATAAAATCAGTGGTTCCTTCTATATAGCACTCCAGAAAATACTGGCGACTGCCATCGCCTCCGGTATAGATGGTATCCTGGTTCCCCAGGAAACGACAATTCTTAAAAATGCAGCGGTCACCCTCTACATGTAACGCAACCGCCTGACCTACCGGACCTGCCGCATTTTCAAAGGTTATGTTCTCGGCATAGAAATCATCTCCTAATATTTTAAAGGTATAGGAGGTAAAGGTATTGTGAGATCCCTTGCCAGAATAATCATCGAACGATATGATTGTTGTATTCGCATCTTCACCGATAAGGGATATGCGATTGGTCCAGGAATATACTTCCACCTTCTCCTTATATATACCGGGTTTGATCTGGATCACGATTCTTTTGTCCGGGAAAACCTTGCAGACGTTGATAGCTTCCTGTAACGTTTTATAGTCACCACTGCCATCCTGCGCCACAACATATTTATCCTTATAGGCCGTCTGTGAGAACGAATAGCTCACAGACAAAAAAATGAATATGATTAAAATGATCCTTCGCATAGTCCGTTACGGTATATATCCCTGTCCAAATTAATTTCATTGTTACCGAACTGGTTCTACTCTGAACCAGTCGAAGTCCGCGTATCCGGAGTCGTTAATCTGTGTAACACGCGTACAAAAAATTCCGACCTTGGCACCAATCCATCGCCCTGCCTCTGCCTGGAAATCCTCTTTTATACTTTCAAATTTCCGTCCATCGGTACTATAGCTAAATTGACACTTCGCTCCTTTTCGGACGGTAACACGCGAATATATAGTCTTGTCCTTTAGTTTCATTATAACCGTTTCAGTCTCCGCTTTTCCCTTTGCGGCATCTTTACAGGTTACATATATAAGTTGAATGCCTTCTTTTGTACTCTTCAGTGCGAGGTATGCATAACTCTGTCCCATGACAACGAAGCCTGCCCTTTCATTTTCAAGTTTTTCATTGGGAGTGAAAGTATATTTAGCAGTCATCATAAACTCATCGGCTGGAAACTTCTGCAAGAGTATATTTGGAACATCCCAGTAATTCTTTGCCTCATCCGGAAGTTTATCAGAATATAAACGGAGTGACCCGTTGGCTACGTTCATGAATGACCATGTAGCTTTTGGATTTGCCTGCCATTGCCACTGACGGCCGAGTGCATTCCCATTGAATTCATCGGTTTCCATCGGTGTCACGATTGGAAATGTTTTTGTCATGGCTGGCTTCTTATAGGTGAGCACCGGCTCGCCTTTACCATCGCCATCTTTATCGATGCCGATCACCGGCCAATCATTGATCCACTTCATAGGCTGAAGATGTACCACACGGCCATACGCTTCCTTATCCTGAAAATGCAAAAACCAATGTTCACCGGAAGGTGTATCGACCCACGCACCCTGATGCGGGCCATTGATTGAAGTTGATCCCTGATCCATCACCACCTTGCGCTCATACGGCCCATATATATTCTTCGACCGGAGTACAAGTTGCCAACCTGTAGAAACTCCGCCTGCAGGGGCGAAGATATAGTAATAGCCATTTCGCTTATAGAGTTTCGGACCTTCAATGGTGGGATCGAGCTCGTGGCCGTCATATACCAGCTTGCCCTCATCTAATGTTTTTGTGCCCTCTGCATTCAGTTGCTTTACAGCGACAATACTTTTTATACCTGCCCTACTTCCGGCATATGCGTATCCGAGATATACTTTTCCATCATCATCCCACAGTGCACAAGGATCAATTAATCCTTTACCACCTTCAACCAATACCGGTTCACTCCACGGGCCCGTTGCTGTTTTTGCTTTTATAACATATATACCGAAATCCGGATCAGGATAGTATATATAGAATTCATTATCATGATACCGGATGGCAGGTGCCCACACACCATTGCCGTGTTGTGTCTTTTCGAAATGCTCGAAAGGTGGCTGGCGTTTTAACGCATGACCAATGATGGTCCAATTGACAAGATCTTTGGAGTGAAGTATAGGAAGTCCTGGTATACCATCAAAACTGGAAGCAACGAGGTAAAAGTCTTCGCCCACGCGACACGCATCAGGATCAGAATAATCTGCATTCAACACCGGGTTCTTATACGACCCATTACCCAGATCGGATGCCCACACTTTAGAGATATAACTACTGCCTTCTGATGATTGCGCCTGCACGTTAAAAAAGAGAGTCGTGCAAAAAAATAAAAGCTTAATCCTGTAAATCAACTTCATTCTACTGACTGTTTTATTTTTGAAGAAATGAAGATATAGGATTTTTACCCACACAGCATCCTATACCTTCATTTCTATTTTTATCCGGTGATCATTCCCTCGATTTCTACAACGAGAGAATGAACCCTGAGAATAATTTACTCAATTATTAATCGTTGACGGCTTGTTTTCTGTCCGTGTTTCAACGTCATTATATAAACCCCTCTGGAGTTGCCTATATTCAGATTCACTTCATGTGTACCTGCTTCATATATTGCTTCTGGTGAAGTAATCTCTGTTTTTCCTAACGTATTGTATACCGCTACATGTACAGGGCCAGCTTGCTTCAATTCAAATTTCACAGTAACCAGTCCGTTGGAAGGATTGGGATACACCTTCATATCCAACGCATTGAATTCAGAACCATCTTCCGCTACAGGAGAAGCAGACCGTGCACTCGATCCGCAGGATGCAGCAGCAGGGCCGTTTCCGGTTACTTCCATCCAGTCTATATTTGCAAACTCAGCGGCTACGCTTGTCTCCAATCGAATTGTGTTCACACCGGAATTTAAACTTACTGTTGCTGTAGCGGTTGTCCACGCGTTCCACGAACTTGTTTTTGGAAATGAGACACTGGAAAGCACGGTGGAGCCATTGACCAATACCCGTCCCGTTGTAGCACTACTGGAACCCGCATTCGCATATCTCCAGGTTAATGTATAGCTGCCACCGGAAGGTGTGCTTACACTCCAGTTAACACCCCTCGAAGCCGAGTTGGAAAGATTTATATAGTATCCATTGCTTGCGCCTGTGTATGAATTTTGCCGTGAACCATCCGCACTGCAATACCCGGATGTAGGCGAGGTTGCATCTTCGAGGCGAATCGTGGTTGTACCACCTCCGCTTCCTTGTGGTGTTGCCTGCGCAACATTCGAATTATAGGAGGTTGAACTAGTGATTCCTTTTATCCAGTAATAGTATGTAGTTCCATTTACAGGAGTTGTATCGGTATAACTCCTTGCACTTGTAGCGACCGTGGCTATACGCACGCGACCAGCAGGATCAGAATCTGTATCACGATATACTTCCTGGGCAGTTAGCGTGATGTTACTGACTGTCCAATTCAATGCGACTTGTGCGTTTCCTGCGGTGGGCGTTAAAACTATCTCCGGCGTTCCGGTAGATGCCGTGAATGTAGCGGTTACCGTTTGATTCGCATTCATCGTTACAGTGGTTGATGTTGCTGTACCGCTTGCACCACCACTCCATCCGGTAAATGTATAGCCGCTGGCAGGTGCTGCCGTAAGCGTTACCACTGTGCCCGCTGTATAGGTTGTATTGTTCGGGCTTTTCGTAACACTGCCGCCCGCTGTGGGCGTAACGTTAACGGTAAGGGTATACGTTGTAGGAGTCGTTGTAGTGCCAGATTCAATAGCCCCTATATCTGGTGCCGATCCGTTATAGGTAATGCCGGTAGAGGTCGCCCCCGCGTTGATCAGATCACTTCCAGAAGCCAGGTTTAAGAAACCATTTGCAGTAGGGGCACCGTTGGCACCAGGCGTAAGACTTACAAAGTCTGCGCTGTTCACAGAGAAATTGGCAGTTGCATTGTTCGTCCAAAAACCATTGGTGTTACCCGATTGCGTTCCAACAATTCGATCGTTCGTGTGTGTGCCTGGAAAATATGATAAGTTATTTTTAAAAGTAGAAGTACCGCCATCAAAATTAAAATTACGTTCAGTGTTATTATAGCCAGTGTTGTTCGTCATTTCGATTGTACCCAAATTACGATTATAGGTGAAGCCATGCTTGCCATTGTTAAAGGCTATACATCTTCGTACCATGTGATTCACAGAAATATCTTCACCTCCCAATTTAAATCCATTCTTGTCGCCATTACCGGAAGTACCACCGCTGGTAAGTGTACCATTGCTATGGGCTATACAATTTTCCAATAGTATAGGACCTATCGGGCCGGTGTCCGTCTTAGTATATAAATCCCATCCATCATCTATATTATGATGTGCTACACAATTTCTGAACACATTGCCCGTACCACTGGTGAGTTTGGCAGCAAAGCCATCGGCATCTTCATTATCAGGATCTTTGTTATCATATGCTTCACAATTCAGTATCAGATTATTGGAAGGCCATTGACTGATGCTGGTATAGGACGTATTATACCGGCTGAGCTGAAGACCGCTATCATTGTTGCTGCGAAAAATACAACTCTCAATTGTATTGTTGTTCCCGGAAAGTAGTATACCATTGTCACCAGCTCGTTCAACGATCAATCCCTTCAGATGCCAGTAAAGCGCATCGAGCACTATACCTCTGTTGGATGTTGTTACGGCTTGTCCGGAAAAATTCAATACAGGCACTTCGCTGTTATAGGCAAATATCTTTTTGGTTGAACCTGAACTTCCATCATTACCACGTGCAATAACAATAGTGGCGGAGTAATTATAGGTACCGCCACGCATATATATAGTACCGCCCGATGTGACCAACGTTATCGCTTTTTCCAATGTAGTAGGCGAAGCAAGCGTACCAGGATTACTTGCTGAACCTGTGGGAGCAACATAAAGTGTTGACTGTGCAAATCCTTGATTCGCTATCAACCAGAAGATGAGAATGATAAATTTGTTTTTCATAACGATTTATTTTTGTGTGGGTCGTAGTCATCTTGATACGCGGCATTCACATGCAGCTTCGGACATAACTCTCCTTCACTTTATCATTTACATCTATTGAATACAGGTAAATAGCATAATGCGCAATCGATTGCGCAATCAGTTTTTAAAAAAAGCAATCCCGTGAGGGCTATTGCTCTGTGAGTTGATTCAAATATACTTCCAGGTTTGTATAGGTCTTTCCCAATGTATAGTATACATTATCATTTGCATTTGCAGGATCAAGCTTGTGCTGAACCTCCCATGCATCCGGTATACCATCACGATCTGTATCGGCACTAGGTGGTGTTGATTTTAATACAGGCCATCCACCAACATCATTCTGAGAATCTATAATACCAGTCTTATCTTTTCCCATGGTTGACTTACCGGTTTGTACTTCTTCAACAATCCTTGCGTCAACTATATCTCTTCTGAAACTTGCACCCGCGTTTTTTAATACCAGCTTGTAAGCATCTTCAGCCGATTGCTCTACTATAGCCTCTACTGCAAAAGGCTGCGATGCTCTTGCCGAATCAGGGTGTTCTACTTTTACTCCACCATCCCAGTTGTCTTTTGCTATCGCTATACTTCCCTCCAGACAATTACCCTGTACATAAAATTTACCAACGGGCGAAGTTGGATTAATCATCCATTTCTTTTTTGAGGACGTTGCCGGACCAGGTTTATAATAGTTGTTAACAATGTTATACCGGCCTTTCTCACCACCGTAAGTACTGTTGAGTTTCCAATTATAGACTACGTTGTTTCTGAAATCCACCAGCTCATCAGGAGGATTCGGTGTTGTGGATGATCCGCTGAATCGTGGCAAGCGATTGGTGTGACTCGCAATCAGGTTGTGATGAAACGTTGCCTTCTCTCCTCCCCAGATTCCACCGTAACCATGATCGCCTTTCTGATGTATAGATTGATTTAAACTCTCCGATACTATACACCACTGAAATGTAAAATTCTTGTTGCGATAAAAAGACGCACACTCATCGGTTGACCAGCTTATTGAGCAATGATCGATAATGATATTACGTTTACCCTTCGTTCCTCCGAAGGCATCGGCCTCCTGCTTTTTTTCATCGCCAAGCCTGAAACGCATATAGCGTACAATAACATTATCTGCTTGAATGCTTACAGGATAATTCCGCAGACATATACCATCCCCTGGAGCAGACTGGCCTGCAAGGGTTACATTTCCTTCATCGATACTCAGTGGCGATTCCAACGCTATTGTTCCAGAGATTGCGAAAAGTATAGTGCGTGGGCCTTTTTTGTCAATCGCTTCACGCAAACTGCCAGAACCCTTGTCGTTCAGGTTCGTGACTATATATACCTTTCCTCCTCGCCCACCTGTGGTAAATTTCCCAAATCCTTCTGCACCGGGAAACGCCAACGAAGCATCTTGTGCCAGGGCTCCTATACTTATCAACACCAAAATGATACTATGGTAAAATTTCATCACTATTCTTTCTATTTGTTCTGAGATTCTGTTATCGAACGAACAAGATCGTTCATATATACTTCAATGTTATCGTATGCTGTGCTGAGATCTCTGCCGTTCGCCTGAGACTTTGCAGGATCCAGCTTGTGGGCAATTTTCCATTCGTCTGGTATACCATCGCCTGCAGTACTAACCGGTGCAGGAGTTGAATTCAATATCGGCCAGCCACCAACATCGCTTTGTGTGTCAATGATACCATTCGTACTTCCGTTCGAACCGGGAAATGAAAACGTTCCTTTTCTCACATTATCAATTACGCGTACATCAACAGCATCACGTTTCAGTGATGAACCGCTATAGTCCAATACGCGCTGGTAAGCCATTTGTGCAGTATGGGTTGTTACTGCATTGTTGATCGCATGTGGCTCCGATTTTCGCATGGCAGCTTTATCTGCATCAGACACCGTCCCATAACTTCCGTGAAATTGATTATATACTCCGTATGTCCAGTTATCCGCGGTAGCCTGTGTGCTGCCTTCCACGTAATTCCCGTTGATATAGTATTTACCCCAGATGTTATATACTTCGGTTCCTTCATTCTTATTTTTATCGATGGATACAATGCGCTCCTTCTTTACAGTAGCCGGGCCTGGTTTATAGTAACAGTTTACGATATTCACGTTCATCGCTTCGCCTCCGTAGCAACTGTTGTTTCCCCAGTTATAGAGTACGTTATTCCGAAGGTCAACCAGGTCCGTTAATGCAAAAGCCTTACCAGCTTCTTCGCCTAGCCTGGGGTTGCGACTGTCATGATGCGCAATCAGGTTATGATGAAACGATGCATTCTTACCGCCCCATATACCACCGTAGCCATGCGCGCCTTTACCATGCACGGAGTTCCGAAGGCTTTCTGAAATTATACACCACTGCAGCGTTGTGTTTTCATTGGCATATATAGATACACACTCATCGGTTGACCAACTCATGGAACAGTGATCAATAATTATATTCTTGTGGAATCTTCCTCCTATAGCATCGCCTTCCTGCTTTGCTTCATCGCCCATTCTAAAACGCACAAAGCGAATAATGACATTATCAGCACTGATGCCCACCGGGTAATTCTTGAGACATATACCATCGCCAGGAGCAGTTTGCCCTGCAATCGTAACATCACCATTATTAATGTTCAGGGTTGATTTCAATTCGATTGTACCAGACACCTTGAATACTATATAGCGAGCGCCTGTCACCTGAATCGCTGCGCGTAAGCTTCCCTCTCCGGCATCGTTCAGGTTGGTAACAAAGAGAACTTTACCTCCGCGCCCACCCGTAGCGTTGCGACCAAATCCTTCCGCACCCGGAAATGCATACGCGTCTTCTACAACCTGCACAGGCTTATCAGCATCGGGATTACTGTTGTCATCGGGCTCCGCTTCCGAGCTGCTACAGCTCGTAATCACGACACCCAGCGACAACAATACCAACGTCACCACCACACGCACAAAGGAATGTATATATAGCTTCATCGCAATGAGAGCTGTGACTGTGTGAAAGTCACACCTCATTAAAGTAAGTTATAGTTTAGCACGCCAGCGTGGATCACCACTCGAATATCTGCCTGAGAATCCGGTATCCTTGAAATTGAAATTATTTTTGGCAGGATCCGTCCAAAGACCATCTTGTCCACTTGTATAGTTACCCAGTGGAAAGCCCGGAATTTCATAGGTTGCTATGAATGAGAAATCTGAAGTACTAAAAGTACTCACTACCTCGATTGTAGTGTTCGGCAATCCTTCCTTGCCGCGGACCGCGTATGCCTTCGTTCCTGCTTCATCCCATCCATGGCCGAAGATCGAGTTTTTAATTACGATTCCTCCCGTTACATCATTGTTGCCAGCACCACCTCTATATCTGAATATATAGTTACTGCTGCCCGCTTGTACTAAATTTGCAAACGTACATGCATCAATCACGATCGATTGAGAATTATTTCTGGAAGTAATCCCTGCCTGCAGTTTATTGAATGTACTGTTTTGCAACAATATATTATTAACACGTGCCGTTGGAGTAACAGCATTCGGGTCGGTATCTGTAGTAAATATACCATAGCTACCCAGGCTGTCCACGATGGAGTTGATGATCTTGAAATTATTCACCACTACATTTGAACCACGGATACGCATGATACCACGGATTGTTCCGATCTCACAGTTCTCGAAGAGTACTTCGTTAACAGATATATCATTTGCAGAAGGATTGAAAATATAGTCACCAGTGTAATCATCACCTCGCAATTCAAGATCTATGAAACGGATATG
This sequence comes from uncultured Bacteroides sp., assembly GCA_902168185.1. Lineage (GTDB taxonomy): Bacteria > Bacteroidota > Bacteroidia > Cytophagales > Cyclobacteriaceae > Ohtaekwangia. Next base: position 15,352 of record CABHOV010000039.1, on the reverse strand, counting down.
ATCAATGGTCGAACCTGCTGCTATATTCCAATTTGTTGTCGTGAACAGTCGCGCCCGTTTTGCACCAAAACCATGCGCAGCACGAATAGTGATAGACTTGGTCAAGGCCACGGTTGGCAAATCAAACGATGCACCACGTTTTACGAGGATGATCGAACCGTCTTGAGCAGCGGTTACCGCGTTGGCAACAGCTTGCGGATCTTCACTTTCACGAAGATCTATTACGCCAGCCGCAGTAGGATCTATATCTGCAGTAAGCGTTTTATACTCTGCCCATCCACGAAGCGTCTCTCCGCTATAGATAGCAATCTGGTATCCGGTAACAGCAGTCAAATTTTCGATAATCGCTTCTCCATCTGCCTGGTCTTCATCCGACACTGCAATCTCTGACAACGGAGTTGTGAGTTTAAGATCAGTGCCTGCAAATATTTTTATACCGGTAACCGGTAAACCGGCAACAGTCCATGTAACGCGTGCGGCTATATCCGTAACATCATAAGAGGCAGGTAAATTTAAAATAGTCGGAAACCGTTCTGTGCGTACGCTACCCAGTTCGGATATCTTGCTATCAAATTCAGATTTTTCAGCATGGGCTACAGCACGCACCTGGTATAGTGTATTCCAGAAGAGTGGATCACCATTCAACAATTCCTCATTGATCACAACATAGCTCGTATCAGATTGTATCGTGTAATCGATCGTCTTGAATGTATCGCGACTCACTTCCAATGTATAGGAGACTGCTTTTTTCAAGTCGCCCAAACGAACAATGATAGAATTGCCTTCGGCAAAAAGGTCTTCCTGCAGCACAGGCCTGAAGAGGCGCGTTTCAGGATATACCTCTTCATCATCGCACGCTGTCAAAAATGCAGCGGCAACACCAATGGCAAGGAGTATAGTATATATACTTAATTTCTTGATTTTCATATCTCAGACTTTAGGTGATAGAATGTTTTTTGGTTGTTCAAAGGCATTATCCGCCACCAAAACCATAGCCATCATTTTTCAACGTACCTTTACTGTTGTCTATTCCAATCGTTGGGATCGGAAAAATATAGCGAACTGTTCCATTCGTATAGTTTGCCCAGTCACGGGTAATCCATTCATCGTACGTAAGGGTGTTATCATGAAGATCGATCAGGAATGCACTTCTTGTCCAGGTCTCATCCGGTGCAGCCAATATCTTCTTGTTAGGATTTAGCACTTTAAATTTCCCGCTTGCATCGCGCTTCCAGTAAATATAGTCCGGTAGCGTTCCGGTTCCATTGTAAGCGTCATCGGCCATCTTCTTTAACCCCTCGACTGTTTCCGTCATTTTTTGAGAATATATACCCCAGCGGATCAACTCATACTTACGAATCATTTCGCCGCCAAATTCCCACGCACGTTCATTAACAATGGCGTTGAAGAAGGACTCCTTTCCACCGGAAACAGTGCTGATATACTCATCCACTTTAGTCGCCCAGTATGCTGCAGGAAATGCACGTTCGCGAACTCTGCGCAATGCACCTTGAGCATCACCGGTCGGACCATTCAATTCATTTTCTGCTTCTGCAAACATTAACAGCACATCCGCATAGCGAAGCATAGGCCAATTTATACCGGTACCTTTTGCTGTCGATTTACCAGGAGGCGTATCGAGAAAATGACGGCTCCATTTGCCTTGCGCTATGTTGGTTGGACTGGCCGATGCACCAACACCAACAAATTCTTCTTCAAAGCTCGTATTAACTTTATACAAAGCACAGGTTACATCTCTGCGAACGTCTGTTGTATCAAAAGAGTAGTAATAGGTTGGCGGTATAGCCATGTAGTTGTTTCCGGATCCATAGTCGTGTAAGGATGTTGGGCCACCTTGTACAGTTATACCTATATTCCACCCGACATCGCCATTACCAACGGCAAACGGCACTTCAAAAAGTATATCGCTGTTTACCGGGGCAATGAATTTACATTCATTCAAGAACACTTGTCTATAATCTGCAGGAAGTGGACGGTCTTTCAGATCCATAAGCTTCTTGCTATAGTCTTTCGCAATCTGATAGTATTCGAGGTAATCGCCTTCACGTGCCATCGTGAGGTCGGGTTTTAAAAACCAACCACCGCGTTGCAGTGCAAGCCGTGCGATCATACCCAAAGTATATTCACGGTTTACTTGTTCGATACCATATGGAGTTTGATCGGCCCAGAACATACCGGCTTCTGTATCAATCATATCCTGTATCAACTGTGAAAGAATAACGTTCCGGTCTTCTTTTGGCAAGTAAAAATTACTTCCAGCTTTCGGTGCTTCGGTTATAAAGGGCACATCACCAAAATAAAAGATGAGCATGCTATACCAGTATGCCCGTAATGTATAGGCCTCACCCAACAAATGGTGCATCGTTTTGGAAGTAACAGCATCTGGAGAATTGAAAGCGCTGCTTCCCAGAATTCCTTCAATAGAAATATTAGCATCTCGGATTGCACGATAGGCGAATGTCCAGACTATATCAAGGTCTTTGTTAGTCGGTGATGCTTTCAGGTCCCAAATCTGAGCACGGTCATTGGCGCTGTTCCATCCGCTTTGATGTTCTATATCGGTATTCCCCACCATGTTGTTGGATAATCGCGAACGAAATGCGTCTTGCCCAAAATAGGAGTATATAGCATTAACTCCCTTTCTGGCATCATCTACATTCGAGTATACAAATTCTGTATTGAACGTTGACAATGAATCGGGCTCCAGAAAATCGTTACAAGCACTTAGCATCAGTACAGTTGTAACCAATAAAATATTTTTGATTTTCATATTCTGTTGTAGTCAATCTTAAAATGAGATATCAACTCCGATGGTATAGGAGCGGCTTCTTGGAAAAGAAGAATAATCAACACCGGGTGTCAATGCCGCATACTCTGAGCTTCGTGAAGTACTTACTTCAGGATCATAGCCTGAATACTTCGTCCAGATATGAAGGTTGTTACCCGTTACATATATTCTGGCACGCGACATACCTGCTTTGGAAATTATACTTCGCGGCAGAGAATATCCTACAGAAAGATTATTCAGACGGATGAAAGATCCATCTTCAACAGCCCACGAATGTATAACGGCACCTGCTATACCGTAGCTGTTATGCGACCACATGGTTTTACCGGCATTCATCTCCGCTAATTGACCAAGATCAGTCACTACTTCACCTGGTGTTCCGGTGTAGGAACCCTCTACATCTATATAGGTAAAGCGATTATCAGAATTCATGGTGTTCAGCATATTGCCATAGGTTACGCGCCTGAACTGGTTATACTGAATCTTGCCTGTGTTATAGACATCATTTCCGTATTGATAGTTGAAGAATACAGAAAGATCGAATCCTTTATAGCTGGCGTTAAAACCTAAACCGCCTTGTACCTTTGGCAATGTATTTCCGATTACTTTTCGGTCGTCCGCGTTGATCAAGCCATCCGTTGCATCGGGTATACCATCGGCATTCGTATCCACAGTGATCTGATCTACCAACTTGAGGAAGCCTGGACGGATATTCGTATTACCGACCACTGCACTTGAGTTGGCTACGCCACCTTTCAGTATATATTTACCGGTAGCGGCATCATAACTTTCAAAGTCAGCCGTAGTATACATGCCTGCTGTTTCGTATCCATATATATCGCCAACACGGCCACCTACTTTGAAATAAAAATCATTGATGTTGTTCAAATCTGTGCTGGCCCAATTGGACTGAAAGAAGCGGCTGTCTGTACCGTCAAGCTTCTCTATTTTTCCGCGATTCATACCAATGTTAAAATTGGCAGAGAGCGTAAAGTCATTTGATTCTATGATATAGGTATTCAATCCGAGTTCAATACCTCTGTTGGACGTGCTTCCTATATTGTCCCATTGGGAAGGAAAACCGGTATTTGGAGGTATAGCAGATTGCAACAACAAGTCTTTCGTGGTGTTATAGTATACATCCAGGCTACCTTCGATTCTTGACTTCAGCAAAGTGAAATCAAGACCTGCATTCCGGTTAATAGTCGTCTCCCATTTTATATTCGGATTATACAATACTGTGCTACTTGGCGTATAGTATACATTGTCTACATTTCCCCAACCAGGTCCGCGTGTTGTAGTGCCTGAGAATAAAAACTGCGCTGCCCCGGGATCGATACGATCGTTACCGGTTTTACCGTAACTCACGCGAAGTTTCGCCTCGTCTATAAAAGTGAGCCCTGTCATGAAACTCTCTTGTGATAATTTCCACGCAACGGCTACTGCCGGGAAATATCCTACACGATTTTCCTTAGCAAATCTGCTGGAAGCATCTGAACGAAATGTAACGGTAGCCAGGTATTTACCTTTCCATTGGTAATCCATTTTTCCCAATAGTGAGAAACGATTGGAGTTGATCTTCTCTAAAGTTTCATGACGATCCGTTCTACCGAATGCCATGTTGGCAAAAAGTTCTTCAGGGGCAATCGATGCTCTGAAATCTTCAGACCTTACAAAATTACGCTTGCCACCTTCTGAAGAAATTTCTTGTCCGACCAAAACCGTAAGACTATGTTCACCTATATTTTTTACTGTATAGGTAGCTGTGTTGAACCAACGATAAGAGAAATCATTGTTCTCGGTTTTCTCACCCAGTGGTAAACTACTTCCGTTATTAAATGACTCGCTGGTTAACGGTCCGTAGAATCTAAGATTCTCATCGAATGTGCGGGAAGTTGTAAATGTACTTCTCAGGTCAAGGTTATTAAGTATATTCCAGGTAACGCCACCATTGAACACATAGGCATTTGTTGTTCTGTTTCGCCAATCTTGTTTGGCAAGTTCTTTCGGACTTACCAAGCTTAAGAGAAACGATTGAAAGTCATCATCAGAGTTTACTTGTGTCAGATCGATGTCCATTTCATCTGCTATGCCATTTACAGGTCGTGTCTGCACAGCATCTTTAATATTGATTTGCGCATTGCCTGAAGTACCTGCACCGTCCACTTCCGTATTCGTAATACGTGCAGAGGCTTCAAACTTTAATTTATTGGCGATCTGATGATCTACTTTAAAATTAATTACAGTGCGGCTATAGCCTGAGTTAAGCATAAGCCCTTCATCTGTATTATTGGTAAGACTCAAACCAAGTTTGGTTTTCTCTGTTCCTCCGCTGATACTTAAATTATGATATTGAGACAATTTAGGATCACCGAATAGTTCATCCTGCCAGTCTGTTGGTTTCTTTGATTTATATAGCTCGAGATCGTCATACTTACCAAAGTACTTTTCAAAATCATCTACGTTTGTTTGAGACCGAAGCTTGGCATATTCATAGTTCGCCATTACATATTCATAAGGCGAAAGCACTTCGTATTTTCTATTTTTGGGTAGTTGTTTGGATTGTAAAAAGCCGCTATAGGATACAATCGTTTTTCCAGCAACAGGCCGCTTTGTTGTTACAACCACAACACCATTGGCTCCGCGTGCTCCATATATAGCCGTTGCCGATGCATCTTTCAAAACATTTATACTTTCAATATCGGTTGGAGGTATATCACGTATACTTGAAACGATGAAACCATCCACAACATAGAGTGGCGAATTATCCTGCGTGATAGAGCCTCCTCCGCGAACGCGAATCACAATTTCCGCATCCGGAGATCCATCGGTAGTCAATACGTTTACACCGGGTAGCCTACCCGTTAGCGCCTGTGCCGCACTGGACACCGGTATCCTGGAAAGATCTTTACCCGATAATGTAGCGACTGATCCGGTTAGATCGGATTTCTTTACAGTACCATATCCGTAATCTACTACTACAACTTCGTCGAGTGTTGTGAGATCAGGTTGCATGGAGATGTCTAGTGTCGTTTGATTTCCTACCGTGATCTCCTGCGGTTTCATTCCAATGAACGAAGCCACTACAATGGCATCAGCAGAAACGGACAGTGAGAACTTACCCTCAGCATCTGTCACAGTTCCATTGCTCGTTCCTTTTTCAATAATAGAAACACCCGGAAGAGAGGATCCGTCATCTGACTTTACAATGCCAGTGACAGTCCTTGATTGGGCAAGCAGCGGGATGGAATCTGCAGCCACGGCAACCAGTGCGAGCAGCAGAGTTATCATCCATTTTTTTAGGTGTATAGGTATACTCATAGGCGGTTAAAATGATTGAGTCAGATTCACTTTTGTGCCGATTGCGCATACCTTAATTAAAGGGTAACAGAGTGGTCCATCTAAATTCACAACATTGAGCAATCGATTGCACTATTTAGTAAAAGTAACAACATTTTTGAAATCACAAAATCGTTACCAATGATTTTTCAAACGTTTATTGTATAGAACAATCGAGTGCGCATTATTTTGGACAATTAGGCTAAATCGGACAAAAAAATGGCTGTACGGCAACACCGAACAGCCACTTTAAAAATGAGTGTTATCGCTTATTTTCGGGTGATCTCAATCTTGACAGGATTCGCCAATTCAAGTGACACCTTATTAACATAGTCAAGGAATTCTTTCTCATTTTTGATTCCATCGGGCTCTCCTACCCATGCCGCCAGGAAGTAATAGTCAAGCTTGCCTTGTTCTGGTTTAAGTTTTACTACATGGCTGAATTCATCTTGTGTAAATTCAATAATATTTGAAGGCTTCAACAATACGGCAAGTCCAAGTTCATCATTATTGAGACTTTGTTTGCCATACGTAGCCAGGTATGCCCAGTGTTTGGCATCACCTTTTCCGGTGAAGAGTTTTGCTAAATTATCTTTTACGATGCCGGTTGCTATATTATCAGGATCGTTGGAAATATCGAGCAGTGCATGCGTAAGGCGTGTACCCTGATGGATGGATAACCGCGATTGCACATCATGCTTCTTATCGGCTACAGCCCATCCCTGGTAATTTGTAAGGATGGATGAATATATATTTCCATTTTCAGTGATGCGGCAATTAACAGCATCTGTCTTTTCAACCCGTATAGCGGTGCCGTTGTGAAATGAACCTATAGAACCTATACCCAATGATTTTCCAACTTTCATAACATCCATACCCCAAGGCTGCATGTTGTGATAAGAATCAAATCCATCCTGACCTGCGAGTTGCAATGCTACTTCCGGAGTTTTTTTACCAAACACATCGGAAGCATTACGCTGATCGAGATAAAAACGATATCCTACTTTGTCAGACTCCCATCCTGGACCTTCATAGCGTATAAACCATGAATGGTCCTTATGCTCTGGTGGCACTTGCAGAAAATCTACATTCTTAAACGTACCGCCTATATATTCGCGATTCTTCCACTCGCCTCCTACTTTGTGCGAGAGCTCTGCTTGTGTACGTTTCGTATAGTTGCGAGGTATAGTTGCCGTAGGATGAAAGCGCACTATGATATCCCTTGATGCTGATGCTTCCAGTTTATCAAGTACAAAAGCAATTCCTTTATTGTCCTGATCATGCTCATTATACTGGCTCGGTATTTCAATACCTCCCGCTACTACAACGAAGGCTTTACTGTTGAATTTCTTTGATTGCTTACTTACCTCATCAGGAGACAAGACAATCAAAACATTTTCGCGAGGTACATTGATTGTATTGGTGATCTTTACTTTAAAAGATTCCGGAAAATCCTTTTCAAGCGTCTGCGCAAAAAGACTGTTCGTGAGGAGTATAAATGCGAGGATGATACTATATTTCATGTGGGTCTTATTTTTTTGTCATCAGTTCGATTTCAATGCTTGCTTGTATGAACGGACCAACGCCCTTCAGGTCATCGGTACGAAGTGGCTCGCTGATATAGTATTCAAAGCTTCCATCACGATATGGAGTACCCCCTAAGCCGCCAACACTTACCGTCTTGACAAGATGTATCGTGCCGTCAGCATCCGTCTCGATGAAGTTTTTCAACATTCCTTCAAAACCCTTTTTAGCAAGTGCACTATAACTTTTATCAATATACCCCAGACGTGATCCCTTTGCAAGTGCATATACAAACATGGCGCTGGCCGATGCTTCGAGGTAATTTCCCTTTGTAGTGGCTTTATCCACAACTTGATACCATACACCCGATGCCGGGTCCTGGTAATTTTTCAGTGCTGTTGCCAGGCGTTGAAGTATAGCAACAATTTCTTTTCGCCGTGGATGATCTTTCGGTATATAGTCAAGTACATCTACCAATGCCATTGCATACCAGCCCATGCCGCGGCCCCAAAAACCAGGAGCACGGCCTGTTTCTGGATCAGCCCAGCGTTGCTTTTTACTTTCATCCCACGCATGGTATAGCAGACCGGTTTTGCTATCGCGAACATGTTTTTCCATCCAGACAAACTGATTAATCACATCATCGAAACCTTTCGTGTTATTGGTGATCATTGTATACTCGGCAGAGAATGGTTCGCCCATGTATAGGCCATCGAGCCACATCTGGTATGGATAACGATGCTTGTGCCAGAAGCCACCTTCTTTTGTGCGTGGTTGCCAGTTCAGTTGCTCGTGCAACAAGTCAGCCGCTTTCTTATACTTCTCTTCCTTTGTTTCGCGATACAACGCTAGCACCACACGTCCTGGAGTAATGTGATCAATATTATACTCCAGCAGGTCATATGTACGAATAGAACCATCCGCTTGAACGAAATGATCCATTATCTTTTTTGCATATGTAAAGTACTTCTTGTCACCGGTGTGTTGCGACAGTACATCAAAACTTTTGAGAAGAACACCTTGCTCGTAGTCCCAACGTGTCGGGCGGTTTGCCACGACTTCCCCGGCTCTCTTTACAACTATAGAATCAGGATAAGTTTTGATCATGGTCTCGGCCATGCGTACGCCCCATGGCTTCTGCTGTGCTATACAAGAGTACATCAGGCAGCTGGTAAATGCGAGGAGCAGGATTTTTACTTTCATCATTTCAAAAATTTTATTACGAGGGATATATTTCGTTATTTCTTTTTAACCACTTTCTCGGAAACTCCTGCACCCAGCAGAATTTCTTTCTTTGCCTTTGATGCATCGGTGTTTAAGAGGCGAATGTCTTTCGACCGACTGCCGCTCACACTCAGCAATACATCGTTGGGTTTATACTGTATATTTTCAAGGAGCAGATTTTTGCTGTCATGCACTTCTACAACATTTTTATCATCACAATAAAGCGTAGCATTTTTCAGTGTGATATTGTCACCTTCCGTGCATTCGAAACCTTTTTTACTTTGGATCGATACATTTTCAATAGAAATGTTTTTGATGTTCATTTCAGGAAGGCCACGAACGAAGATGCCGGTTTCAGCACCTTTGCAAACTATATCTTTAATGTAAAAATCCCGGAACTGCGGTGTTGCCTCCGATACAGGTTGAAACTCTATTGACGGTTTCTCTTCGCCTGCAAACATTGCGAGTGGATCTTTCGCCATATAGTACATATCGAACAATACAGCGGCTCCACCAATGTTGCTCATGCTGATATTATTAGCATAAATCTTTTCAACGATACCACCTCTGCCTCGTGTAGTCTTAAAGCGGAGCCCTACATCGGTACCCAGAAAATTACAGTCATATACATATATATTGCGTGCGCCCCCACTCATCTCACTGCCGATTACAAAACCACCATGTCCATGGAATACAGTGCTGTTCCTGACAATAACATCTTCTGTGGGTACACCGCGCTTTCTTCCTTCTTCATCACGGCCCGATTTAATACAGATCCCATCATCCCCTACATCGAAGGTGCTGTTCTCGATCAGCACATAGCGACAAGACTCTACATCTACTCCATCTCCATTCTGTGCATTCCATGGATTACGAACCGTAAGATTACGAAGTGTAAGGTGTTGTGTTAACAGGGGATGCAAACACCATGCAGGAGAATTCTGAAATGTTACTCCTTCCAGCAATACGCGTTTACAGCGAACTATATTTACCATGTTAGGACGCAGGAACTCTTTTATAGTCTCTGCTTTCTGTAAATCATATCCTTCCGCTACGACACCCGGTCGTTTTTCTTTAGAGCCCGCCAGTGCGCGCTCTGTCGGATACCAGGTGTCCTTCTTTTCATTCAGAAATCCTCCGGACTTCACAAGGTATTCCCATTCGGGAGGTGTAAGCTTACTTTTCTTTACCGGGCGCCATGCCTCGCCTGCACCATCAAATATACCTTCACCCGTGATGGCTATATTGGATACATCTGTTGCATATATAGGGGAATGAGCCCGAATAGCATCCAGTCCTTCCCAATTTGTTTTTACTAATGGATAATCGTCAGGGTTATTACTGAATTGTATTACTGCTGCTTTCACAACATGAAGGTTTACATTACCCTTCAATACAATCGGCCCGGTGAGCCAGAATCCTTTCGGAATCAAAACAGTTCCTCCACCGGACTGGCTACACGCATCGATCGCATCCTGAATAGGCTTTGTATTCAAGGTGATGCCATCTGCTTTCGCACCGTACTTGAGGATGTCGAACGTATCTTTCTTAAAAGATACTTCCATTACTTTCGGAAGTTCATATACATACTTACCTCCTACCGGCCACGCCTTGATTTCTTTCGATAGATCCAAGTTCAATTCACGAATACCTTCTGCCACCAGTGATGCCATAATGGAAGCACCGTATACTGTAAAGTGCGTATTGTCTTCTTTGCCATCCGGGTAATGTTTCCATATACCCTTGTCTACATTTAAAAATAACTTCTTGGATTCTTCAACGCCATGTTGCACGATGCCGTCTTTACTTTTCGCGTGAAGATCAAGCACAGGCACTTTCATTTCTTTACCTACTTCCTTGACAACGCCTGGATAGTCACCATGCTGATCTACAAAATTTCCTTTCTCATCAAATTTTCTTCGCATTACCGGAGTGATCAACAACGGGCGAGCACCTTTAGATTTAATTTCATTTATATACCGGATCAGATTTTTACGATAATCGGTCTTTGCCGGTGCATAGCGTGTTGTATCCGACTCCTTCGAATCATTGTGTCCAAATTGGATGAACACCCAATCGCCCGGTTGCAGCTGTTCATATACTTTGCTCCAATGCCCCAGCGTGCGAAAACTTTTTGTACTCCTTCCATTGACAGCATGGTTCTGTACTTCCAGATTTATATACTCCGGAAAGATCATTCCCCATCCCGTCTCGGGAGCAACGTCAACAGGTTTGTTTGCTATCGTTGAATCTCCAATCAAAAAGATTCTCGGCTTCTTATCGATCACGACAAAAGAAAGAAGCATGCATGCTGCAAGTGCTATAGAAATTTTAAAGATTACTCTATTCATGATTATGTATTTATCTCGTGCCCCGACTCTGCCTCGCGATCATTTATACTTATTTATACTTCAGTGTTGAATGAGAAAATCCCGCAGAGCCTGCGAATGCTCATGCGGGAATTCCCAATCTTAACCCAAATACAAATCAAATTAGCTATTGATATCCTTCGTTTTGTGTAAACTCCGTTTTGTTTGTAACCGCATCAATTTGTGCTTGCGGAATTGGACGGTTTACATGGAATTCTTTTACGTACGGCTGCGCACTCGGATTGTGAAGCGATACACGCTCAACTAATTTTCCGGTACGTTTCAAATCAAACCAGCGAAGCTGCTCGCCTGCAAATTCACGTGCCCGTTCATCGAGTATAAAATCGATCGACAAATCATCTTCTTCGATTTCCATATCCTCGGCTTTACCAGTGACTGCAGCACGCGTACGAACCACGTTGATCAACTCAACAGCTTTACCAAGATTACCAAGTTTGAATTCTGCTTCTGCAGCGATGAGATACATTTCAGCTAATCGAATTACGAATGCATCACGCGCACTTTGCATTTCTGCAATGGTAGGACGAGTAGGATCTAAAAATTTATTAAGAGCAATGTATAGCGCATTACCGTTAATGTTGCCATCTGCCTTATACATTTTACTTTCGTCTACAATGAGGTACTTCTTCGTTGCATCGACAGCATCACTGATCTCATATTTTGTAGCAAAGATTGCAGTATCTCCTGCCGTTAAAGTCACATCAACATCCACACCGCCTACTTTCTTTTTGTATTTACCAGGCACGTTCGTTTTCCATACGGTTTGGAAAGAACCATTATATCGTGAATCGATTGTCTCATTATATAAGTTTAACAAAAACTTTGTAGGCATATAGCGTGCAAACGGGCGTCCATTGGCTATATCGCGAGACATACCAATTGAACCAACTGCTGCACGTTCATAAACCATCTGAAACATCATGTGACCGTTGTTTCCTCCGCGTGGGTGACCGTATGGATTTGTAGTGGTGTTCAGCAGATCACTTGATGTGAGATCTGCAGTATAATTTACAGCCCATACTATCTCCTTATTCTTCAGGTTGGTCATCAGCCAGAGGTCAGAATATTTAGGGACCAGCGCAAATCCGTAATCACTAATAACTTTTTGTGCGAGCGCAGACGCTTGCTCATTATTGCCACGAGTTAAATACATTCTTGCAAGGAAAGCTTCTGCAGCAGGTTTTGTCACGCGTCCATAGTCGACTGTTGTTACCGGCAGATTGTTGACAGCGAAATCAAGGTCTGCGAATATCTGCTCATAAAATTTTTCAACCGGTGTGCGGTTAGCAACAGTTTGTACGGCAGTAGTTTCTTCCAATGTAAAATGTACACCACCCCACGTCTCTACGATATGCCAATAATAAAATGCGCGAAGGAATCGTAGCTCAGCTTCTCTTATTTTTTGCAACTCTTCTGAAAGGCCTGATTCTGCAACATGCGCTATACCTGTGTTACAAAGATTTATAGTTGCATAAAACCTTTCCCATATACGTTGAAGAAACACTTCAGCCGTTGACAATGGGGGAACCAATTCAGGTGCCTGAAGATTATTATAGGTCATTAAATCCACTCTGCGGTTATCAACACCTTGTAACCACAAATCAGTACCACCCTCTGTCAATGTATACCCATCTTCTTTACCATACCAATGGCGAGCAGTTGTATAGGCAGAATATACCAGCGATTCAAAACCTTCAGGCTTGGTATAAACTGCTTCACCGGTGAGGCCTGAGGGATTATACTCGTTGAGCAAATCGTTACAGGAAAACATCAGCCCGGATAACAGGAATAATTTATATATATTTTTTTTCATACTCTAAAACTGTTTAGAATTCAAGATTTATACCGGCGATGAATAACTTTGACAGCGGCATGGTTTCGCCTCCACCTCTTTCCGGATCGTAGTCATCGATCTTGCTTTTTGTCCATAGATTTTTTCCATTTACATAGATACGGGCTGATGTAAACGGTGTCTTCGCCAGCAAGTCTTTTGAAAAATTATACCCGATCGTGATGCCGCGTAATTTTACAAACGAACCATCCTGATATAATATACTTGACAAGTATTTCACAGCACTCCTTGAAGTATTGGCATTAGGTCTCGGATATTCATTTGTCGGATTTTCAGGTGTCCAATAATCGTGGCGTACGCTATTTTCATTGGCAGTAGGATCATATACATTCGAGAAATCGTAACGGATCATTTGCCCCCAACGTGCGAATACTTGCAATGAGAGATCAAAACTTTTGAAGCGCAGATCACTGGTAAAATTCCCAATCCATTTTGGACGAGGCGATCCTAAAACCACACGATCATCATTTGAATTAATATTGCCGTTGGTATTCTGATCTCTCACTTTGATTTCACCTGGCACCTGACCATATGCTGTCGCAGCATCCGCTTCGTTCGTTTGCCATATACCTATCTTTTCATAGTCATACCAGGCTTGTGTAGGTTGTCCTATAAACCATCCGTTGCCTACATCATTCGAACCTGTAGCTAACTCGGTGATTTTTTCTTTAGTCTTAAACCATGATGCATTTACTCTCCAGGTGAAATCACCCTTATCAATTGCAATAGCGCTAACAGCAAGCTCTATACCGCGTGTTTCTGTTTTACCAACATTTTGAATAGTTCTGGTAAATCCGGATGTCGATGGCAAAAGTCTGTTTAGTAATAGATCCTCAGTATTCGTTTTGAAGATATCAAACGTACCAGTTATACGATTTTGTAATATACCAAAGTCAAGGCCTGCGTTAATCGTAGAAGACAACTCCCAACCCAGCTCATCGTTACCAAGTTTAGTATCCAATGTATACCCCACCACCAGTCGTTCATCAAATGCAAATGGTGTACGCGCGAGGTTGCTTTGTGTTGAGTATGGATCAACGGAGTAGTTACCCGCCTTTCCATAGCTAGCCCTTAACTTCAAGTCGGACACCGTGTTTTGGTCCTGCATGAATGCTTCTTCTGTGATGCGCCATGCTGCAGAAGCTGATGGGAAGAAATCCCATTTCCTCCCGGGGCTTAACTGAGATGCACCATCCGATCTCCCTACCAATGTAAGAAGATATTTTTCACGGAAATCGTATTGAATTCTTCCTGTATAAGACAGCAATGCGCTTTCTATATACTGTACAGAAGTTGAAATTTGTGAGGTGGCATTTCCTATACCATAGAAACTCTGGGATGGAAGTAACTGGTTTACACCAGAAGACATATGTCTTTCACTTTTATTATGAAGTACAGATTGAACCGCTGTAAGGGTTATACTATGATCTTGCAATTTCTTTTTATAAGTAAGAATATTTTCAAGGTTTAACCCCAGGGCAACCGTGTTGGTATATTGTGTAAGTGGCTGCGTATTATTTCTTTCAACAGTAAATGCGGATGCAAAAAGTCCTTCGCGTGAACTTGTGTTTGTTGCTCCTAAAATCGTTCGGAAAGTAAGATCTTTAAAAGGTTTTATATCCAGATAGATAGAAGAAAAAATCCGGGATATCTGAACGTTGTTACGATAGTTGTCTCCTTCTTCATCCATTAATGGGTTAACTGTTTTACCGTTATTTAATAAAGGTATAACTGCGCCTTCTGCATCATAAGCATCCTCCAGTGGACTTAATTTGTTTGCCGTGTTGAGCGGATCTCTTCGCACATCCTGATCATAATATGTTACCTGGTTTTGAGTTCCAATCTTAAATACACTTGAGATTGTATGGTCCAGATTAACACGCATCGAGTAACGATCGAGTTTATCATTCTTAAACAATCCTTTCTCATTGAAATAATCCAACGATACATATAGGTTTGTTTTCTCAGTACCTGAACTTAAACCGATCTGGTAATCTTGTTGTGACCCATTGCGAAGCATAATGTCTTGCCAATCGGTACTTTTGTTATTCTGTATATTGGCAAGTTCCGCTGCGCTAAAGATAGACGCATCATCAGCAGCGCTAGACCATTTACCTATAGCACGCTGAGCTTCTCTCCGTTGATTTGCATACTCTGCTCCATTCTGCACTTTCGGATATCCGTTGAGAGAAGATGGACCGCCATAAGCGTTGA
>CABHOV010000038.1 GCA_902168185.1 uncultured Bacteroides sp. | reverse complement strand
TGCGAATGATGAATGAGACTTTTGAAAACACAAGTGAGTTGAATAAGCTGGTGAAAAAGCAAGATGGCTTATACTTCATCGACTTCACTGCTGCCAAAGGAGATTCAGCTATCTACTTCAAAGAATACAGAAAACTCAATGCCAGGACTGTCCGGGTATATCTTGGAAAAGAGCGTAAACAGTAGATGATAATCAGCTTGCACATGAATAAGAAATATATTATCCGGTTCTTGAAAGAAGGGCAAAGAGGAGCATATACCTTATTGGTAGAAATGTATAGCGAGATCATTACTTGCGTTGGTCCGGCCATGTCTTTACAGATCATTCGAGATGATCTGCAGAAGGAATCAGAGGAGGAACTCGTGCTTAATTACTCCAGCCTGGCGCATGCTATTAAGAAGTACAAACGTAAGGCGGAAACGAAATCAAATGTAACGTCAGAAGCGAAAATGGAGAAATGGGAATTTTTGGATGCGCATGAGATTAGCGAGAAGCATTTAACTCCAGGCAAATTCAAATTGCCGCAAGTTGATGCAGGTAAAGACAAGGAATCTAAATCAAAAGCAAGTTGAAGCTAATTACCATTATTAACTACAGCCAGATGCAAGTAACAGATACGCTTTGTGCATAAGGAGCAAGCAATGTTTTCGCTACGCTGAAAACGGCTTGCCCTTCCAGGGATAATACCGTGATCACTTTGTTTGCTTTTTTATAGTATAAATATATAGTTCTATGGCACGACCAGCATTAAGTGAAGACAAGAAACGTGTTGTTCAGGTAAACATCCGGCTCACACAAAGTGAGTGTGATCAAGTAAATACATTTGCCCAGAGTGCCGGGCTTTCACCCGCCAACTGGATACGCTATAAAATATTTACCGGTAGGTTTCCACAAGCCAAAGCATCGCCACTCGATGCCGCTATATTTAGGGAGCTGCAACGCATTGGTATAAACGTTAACCAGGTTGCTCATAAACTCAACAGCGATGAATTCCCTTCTGAGCTTCGGCCGGTAGTCCAAGAACTTTCAGATCTGCTAAAGTATACAATTAAAATTCTTGTTCATGACCGCGGATCTGGTGAAGGGTAAAAGCTTCCGGGGAGCGCTCCGATATAATCTCGAGAAGGTGCTGACGAAGGGAGCTAAAGTACTTGATACGAATTTTAGCAGTGTCACAGAGAATGCCATTATGAAGGAGATCTTCCTGGTGCGTATGCTACGCCCCGGTCTAAATAAATACTTTTATCACACGTCACTAAACTTCCCTCCTGCCGAGAATCTTTCAGACCAGAAATTAACAGCGATTGCAAAAGACTTTTTGTATGAGAGTGGATTCATGCAGCATCAATATATACTCTTTCGGCATCATGATGCGGAGCACCCGCATGTTCATCTTTTGGTAAATCGAATTGGCTTTGACGGAAGTGTAGTATCGGATAGCAATGATTATGCAAGAGCAGAGCAGATCCTTCGCAAGCTGGAGGTCAAGCATGGACTTCGGCAAGTGCCTTCCAGTAAATATACCCAGAAGCGAGCAGTCACTCATGATGAATTAGAAATGATGAAGCGTACGAAAGCTCCATCTGTTAAAGCAAAATTACAGGTTCAATTAAAAGACATGCTCAAGCAGAAACTTACAACCGATCAATTTATAGTAGCTCTCGAAAAACGAGGAATTAACGTTGCGTTTAACCAGGCTACAACGGGTTATGTTAGTGGTATATCTTTTGGCTATCAAGGCATGCTATTCAAAGGCGGAAGTTTAGGTAATGACTATAAATGGAATAGTATAAAGATTAGTATCAACTATGATTTGGAAAGAGATCGCGCAAGCATAATGCAGGCAAATGCTCGGACGAGAAGTTTTCCATTTACGAATAACGACACACAACGAAAATCAAAATATACTTCGGGGGATGCAACTTCAAATAAAAACAGCACAACTGAAATTAAGCTAACCGGGCACTTGGTAGTACCACCTCAAATTAATACACCACAATTATCTGCTACAACAAAATCGACAAGTACACAGCTCGCACACGAGCGAGTTTATAAAATCACACATGTAAACGATCACAAATCAAATGACACAACAGAAGGATTAAAAGAAACGATCTGGAACGGATTGATCAATCCTACAAATATTAGCATAGAGCATAGTAATAATGACAACGCTGGACTATCTACGGATAGTTATCCCAGAAGACGAAGACGCAAGAAGCGCAAACGCGGGCACTAGACCTCTACGATAAGCTACATCGAATCCTATACCTATTACCCTCACCATGCAAGATAAATTTTGATTAGAACCCGTCAAGGGTATATAAACAGCACAGGCGCCGATGCCTGGCGCTGCTGCCCTTGACAGAACCTAATCAAAATCTAGATGGGCATTTATGAGGGTTAAGGCATTTTATGTAACAGCTTTTGGTTGGGGTGCGCTAAGCAGGAAGTATACTGTATAGCTAGTTTAGGAGTGGATTTCATTCGCCACATGACTGTCTTTGTCTTGGGGGCTTCCTTCGTTCTGTGCGATTTAATTACTGGCAAAGATGCTTCGGGTATTTAGCCTTGTTGTCAAAAGCTTCCGGCATAAACGGTTTCCCCCTTTCAGCTTAAGCGCTTTCAGGAACCCCCAATTATTCCTTTTCCTTTTGACAACAGCTATACCCTTCGCTCAGAGGCGCCATAATTAAATCTTCATAACTATGGAAGCCTTATCACAAAACTTCAATCCAAGCCAGGTAGCGGAAATCAAGCTCTCCTACAAGCATCTTCGTAAACCATCTGAATGTCCTAGTATCAGCTCCAGTAGAGATGCATATGATATATTCTTTTACCATTGGGATCAGGCCAAGCTGGATTTCATCGAGCAGTTTAAAGTAATTTTGCTTTCAAGGGCCAACAAAGTGCTCGGTATATTTGAAGCTGCAACAGGTTCAAGCACGGCTGTTCTTGTTGATCCCAAGCTCATCATGGCTGCTGCCATCAAGAGTAACGCCAGTGGTATTATCCTGGCGCATAATCATCCTTCCGGTAACCTGCAGCCGAGTGAGAGTGATAAAATACTCACGCGTAAAGTTCAGAATGGTGCAGCGTACCTGGATATACTCGTACATGATCATATTGTACTCTCCAGTGAGAGCTACTTTTCATTTGCAGATGAGGGGCTTTTATAGTTCCTCATTTTTTAACGAATAAGTGAGCCGTTGTATACAGTCTTTTCTTTCAGTGTCAAAGTATAGCAAGCTAATTGGGCATTCAGGCGATCAATGCACTTAAGGATAATAAAGTATAAGGCATCAATACGTTTGCGGATACCTATCCGGTAGTAAGATTTGAAGAAAGCCATACCTGATGTTGATACGCGTCTTCGTTTTATTGCCACCCGGAGGTAGGTTAACACCGGAATTCAAATCTGCTGATGGGAAAACCGAAAGGATTGTTTAAGAGTGAGTCATTTCACTATTTTAATTATGACGTCAAGAATTGGGAATTAAATTGTTTCTTTTTAACTTACCTAACCCCCTGACTTACTCAACTTTGCAAAAAGAAATTTGTATTGGGTCTATTGTAAGTTTATATAAAGATTAAGTCTCTTCACGTTTAAAGGTAGACGACTTGCTGTCAGGGTCATTTGATTGAACGCTCCTATGACCTACACCGATTTCAATAAATACGTATATGATTTTTGCCTTAAGCCCGAAAATATAGGCGAAACGATTATTCTTTCAATAGACGATTCCGTCATTCGGTCTTTTTGCGCTGAATTCGATACAACCCCGATTGAGCTTCAGGCTTGCATAAGGAGAAAATTTCATTACGGTTGGAGCCTCGCTCTAAAATCCGACAACAATATTCCTCAATTCTTTGGTCTTATTGCGATACAGATTTATGTAGCGCATCTGATGCATAGAGACAACGAGTACACGGCTAGTGCCTACAACCCACGATTGAGCAGTTATCTCGGAGTTAATAAGCAATCGTTGCAAGTATTATACAGAGAATATCAGGATGATTTATGGGGTGAACTGAAGGTGTGGGGTTTTAAAAAAGAGGTCGACTTCATGATTCCAAACGCTGAATTGGGCGGATGGAGATACGTTAAATATCCAATATCGCAGGCACTTCTAAACCAAGAAGACTTAAAGAAACTACCCCGCTTATTTCAAATTATCGGACTGAGGCATAACGAAAGTATTTCTTTCGATGACTTCAAAGACCTTATTAATGATTCAGACAAAACACCCGAACTCACACGGCACTATCATTTGGTGAGGAGTAAACTACGAGAACTCGATAAAGAAGATGCAGTCATGTATCAGATTTATGACTACTACAGTAAGTGGGATGGCAATGTAGACTTCTCCATATCAGGTAATGAAGAAAATGCAAAAATAAATGAACGTGTTGTAAGAGAGTTATCGTACCTAGTTTTGGATAACAATTTGTCGTTTATTGATGTCTTTAGTCAACGAGATGAACGACTTGCAAAAATATCCCTTAACGACCCTGAACTGTTTCAAAAATTATTCTCTGCCGAAAACGCGTCGAATAGCTCTCTGTTAATCTTTGAGAGGGACAAATTCTACGACTCTTGGATCAATAAAAGGTACCTAGATCATGATCAAACGCATCTTATCCTATCAAAGGCAAATCCGCAATTAGAAGTAGCAATTTCAAAATTGGATGCCAATTTCAAAATTGGATCAAATTCATTTTATTTAATTTTTGAAGTCGACGTAGACACTGACTTCAAGCCAAAAGGGTTTTGGAGTCAATATTTCTCGAAAAGGCAACGCCCTTTTCAGTTTATCAATGGTCTAATGCTTGGGTATCATATCTGGATGCATGGCAACGGACCAACTATCGTTTTTCAAAATGGAGCTAAAGCATGGCTAAATGGTTTACCTATAGTGATTGATTCTTCCGCAACTTATTCTTGCAATCAATATCCGGAAGGTGAACATCGTTTAAAAGTTGCAGGATATGCCCCCATATCATTCTTTATCAAGAAACCGGAAAACAACACTTCAGTGTTGTCACATACCGGCTGGCATCTTGACATTGAACAATGCAAATGGGTTCCACGGGAAGATCTTTTTCAAATATCCGGCTTAAACATTATCTCGGATAAGCTGCCCAAAGTGAGTGTAAGGGATTGGATCGATGCTCTAACACAAAAGAGCGATAAAACAAAATGTGACTCTATTGTGATACAAGCAATACAACGCAAAAGGCATGGATATCTACTCGACAAATAAAGTAATTGGTGTTATTGAACAAGAGCTGTCCGAAAAGCATGTACGTATAAAAGTTGTCGCGCTGAAGTCAGACAAAGGTGAAATTACAAAACTTAGCGAACAAGACGCTTTACGATTCTTCCCTCCGAAGGGATATATTTTCGAGCCTGGTTTTTTCATGAACTTTAAATTCCAACGCGACGAAGTCATCACCTTTCATGTTGACCAGAACGCAAGAGCAGATGGCGATTTAGACAAGTTCCGCATTCACCCAGACAAACATCAAGGTGTAAAATCGTTTGGCCATTCGGTGCGAATTATAAAAAGTTTCGCCAAAAAAAATTTAACTGTTGATCTTTCCCTACTGTCGGTTGACGGTGATACATCTGATGGAGAATTTTGGGGGATAACTGATAAATATATAATTGAAAAATTGCGCTTGAAGAATGGAAAATTGGAAGCGGCGCACCATAACAGAATAAAAGTCTGGGACCGGCAAGACTCGATTCTGATAGAACATAAAAAAACTGTACGGATTGAAAAACTTCCACAGGGGAACGCGATGGTCCTTGATTGCATGGACGATAAGCAACTTTTTGAATGGTTTAGAGCTAAGCTGAAAGCTATTGATTTTGACTACGTCCAAATGTTTGACTTGAAAGCAAAATGGCGAGAAGAAATACCACAGATGTTTCCGCAATTGGAGGAAGAACAAAAGGAAGTAGATCAAATTAGATTTAAAAGAATTGAAGGCAAATTTAACACTTATCGTTTTTCATTCGAAGAAATAAAGACACTCTCAAACATATCTACCGAATTAAAGAACTGTTTTGAACAGTCAATTGCTAACTACAAGGATGAAATGCAAAAATATTTTACTGGACAGTTGGAAGCATATCAAAATGAGCTTGCCGAGAAAGCTCAAATTATTGACATGCGAAAATCAGAAATTGACTCGCTTCAGCACAAAACTCAACAACTCATTATGAACATAAATGAGTTGGAGACTTCCAAGACAAGAATACTGAAAGACTTTTCTATAATTAAGGATGTTTTACAGAGCGACGGTGCGACTGAACGAGATGGTGAAGCATTTGTTATGCAATTCGTGCAAAAGGATATTGATAGCCTTCTTCTTGAGGATCATAACCAAATCATATCCCGTATTAGCTTTCAGTTAGGTAAGCAGAAGCTAAACTCCCAGTATGCTTCACGGTTACTTGAAATGGTTACCGTCTGCCATGCTTTTTTTGTCAAGGATATAAGATTAGGGATAGCGTTTGCTTGCGCGACAGGAAATGCAAGGTATGTTATACAGCAAGTCGAACCTGATTGGCTACGCTTCAAAGACTTTTGGCACAATGGCCTTGGAGCGCTGTGGAAATCTGCCCATAGCCATCCAGAACAATTCCATTTTCTGCTTCTCCAAGACATAAATCTCGCCAGTCCAGAATGCTATGCCCGCCCTCTACTTGATTCTATATGTGGGGTCCGAGAGCAGATTCCCTTCGGTAAAACAAAGTATCCTAATAACCTCTGGATTATTGCTACGAAAGCATCGACAGAACATCCTAAGATCGGACTTCCACTGATTGAAAGTAGCTTTCCGGGGTGGGGTGCAATTGGCTATAAAGATGGGCTTCGGAATGAAAATAAAGTTACCGTTGACGACATTATGGGCTTTTTTACACCATTGACATTTTCGTCATTTAAGAACGACGATGCAATTGAAGAAACGGAGGCACGGATTAAAAGCGAGTTAAAAAAAGTATTTGATGAGCCAGTCGACTAACTTCATCCACTTGCAGTCATCGTTGCTTACATGGATAAAGCACCACCAAGAAAGGACGATAAATCAAATACAGCAGGCCTGTGTTGACCTCTTAAATAGCGTAGGGTCAGATGCCAGAAGTCCTCTTTTCAAAATCTTCTTTCCATTGGTGCGCATGGGCTTTGTTGAGTTTGCAAAAAACGGAAAATATTTTGTATCAATGCCAGTTACTCTCTTTTACCCTCAGAGCAGTACGGCTGTTGCTATCAATTTAACTGACAAGCAAAAAGAACTTTTGCGAGGAAGATACCAGGATTTTGATGAAGATTGTTTCGGCGTGATTCGCGTCAAATCATTCAAGGCAGGTGCAATCGCATTTTGTGGAGAATCTGAATGCAGCTTTTCTCAACCTGACGTCCAAACGTTACTTGGCCATTTTCCAACAATTTCAAGAACAGTATTGAATTTTGAACACGCAATGGTTGCTTCGCATCGGGTAGAATATTATGATACCACTAATCACCGATGGTCACGAGTTTCGCAGGAACCTGGTTTATTCCGTATTAGTACAGATGCCCAAAAACTCTTTTTAACAATAAATGATTCAGTAAGAATTGTCCCAGACAGAAATATAAATCCTGAAGGCAGACCGTTGGTTGAGTGTTATCTAGGTATGCAACATTCTCGCGATTGCATAAAGTACGATTGTCAAACCGGAGAACTCCGAATATCCAAGATTACAATTCCAATGTTGATTGAAAGATTATTGAGGCTCGCGTCTCTAGATGTACCATATGCGGTACAGCAACTCAATTTTTCAACAACATTCCCATCTATCACGAATGGAATGTTAAAAGAAATCCAAAGAATCTTCGAATATAATTGCAATGAACAATCCAATTAAAATCTGGCGCGAAATCAAAGAAACTTATCTGAAGTATATTGATAGCGGACTTCCGTTAAATCACCCGCATTATATATCAGAGCGAAGAGACCTATATGAACAACCTGGTGCAATCTGTCAGCCACCCATAATTGAATTTGTACCTCTATATAAAGAAACGTTATCACTTTTGGAAGCATGTGATAAGCACCAAATTGGAGACGACTTTGCTCACTTTTCTAAATGTGGACTGTTTTCTAACTTCAATGGTATAGAGCGGAAACTTTATGAACACCAGGAGCTAGCGTTGAAGTTTGCAGTGCGCGAACGAAAACATATTGTTGCGACGACCGGGACAGGCTCGGGTAAAACAGAGTGTTTCTTACTACCAGTAATCGCTGATCTAATTCGCGAATCTAAAAGGTGGAAGAATAATCGAAAACGTGCGATTAGAGCATTAATCTTATATCCGCTAAACGCATTGGTTGAAGATCAGATGATTAGGCTGAGAAAATCTTTAAATAGTTCTCATTCTGACGAATCAGGCGCGCGTGATTGGATGAACAAAAATCGTGATGCGCACCGATTTTATTTCGGGCGGTACACGGGACGTACACCGATAAGTGGATTAAAAGGTAAAAAGCAGACGGAGTTTAAAAGAGAGAAGGAACAATACTTCCGCGATTGGGAAGCTGCCAAAGCCGCATTTGATCAAACGGGGAATCGGGATTTACTCAACTATGTCACATGCATGGATGACGACTCTGCCGAAATGTGGGACCGATGGTCAATGCAGGATATGCCACCAGATATCTTGATCACCAATTATAGCATGTTAAATATTATGCTATTGCGTAAGCATGAAAATGGCATCTTCGAAAAAACAAAAGAATGGCTACAGGAAGATACTACAAACGTATTTCATTTAGTAATCGATGAAATGCACACGTATCGAGGAACAGCAGGTACGGAAGTCGCCTATCTTGTTCGACTCCTGCTAGACAAACTGGGATTACATCCAGATCATCCACAAGTTCAATTCCTTGCATCGAGTGCTTCGATGCAGGAAAATGAAAAGACAAAAAATTACTTATCGGCTTTTTTCGGAGTTTCGCGGGACAATTACGAGGAAAAATTCAGACTAATAAAAAATCCCCCGGTTGAAGTTATAAAGGACCGGCCAAATACGAATATTCCCCAAGCGGCATTTGCAGAATTCGCAAAATCCGTAAATAGTGGAATCGCAATTGCCACTGCTGTGACAAGTTTATGCAATTCGCTTGAATGCGCAACCGGTACAGACGTTCTCCACGAGTTTGAAATCATTAAGGCTGTGAAGTATGCAATGCAGAATGAGAATGGTGAACTAATTGCTTCGAAGGGTAGTCTCTTGATCAAGAACTTATTTCACGAAGAGACAGACTTATCAAAGTCAGCATTTGAGGGAGTGTGTCTCCTTATTTGTGTATCTGTACAAAGTAACGGAACAGCAATACAACCGATGCGAGTTCATAATTTTTTCAGAAATATTGACGGTCTCTGGGCATGCTCAAACTCTAATTGTACTGAAATACCGTTATCTTATAGATGGACAGGAAGAGCATTAGGAAAACTCTATCGGAGTCCAGGTAAAACCGATTGTGAGTGTGGAGGGAAAATTTACGAAGCATTTATTTGCAGAAGCTGCGGGGAGGTATTTTTGACAGGGTATGAATTGAATGAATCTCACAAGAAATACCTCGTGCCCATTAGGCCAAATTTAAACGATAACAGAGGTGTCCGTACTATATGGCCGAAGAAACCAGTTGATCCCGAACTACAGAAGGAATCTTGTTGGGGCAATGTACACTTTGATTTTTTTTCGGGAGAGTTTCACAAAGACAGGACTGGCGACCATGCGATGTTTATTCCATCTGATGAATATCTGGTTAATTATCCCGATTGCTGTCCCAATTGCCATGTGCACTATACGATCCATGATAAAAATTCTTTAACTCCGATTGCCGTTCATGGCACTGGCGTTCAAAAAGTAAATCAAGTAATGGCCGATGCTTTGATTCGCGCAATCAGGCAAGATCACGGACACCCTAAAATTGTCCTATTTTCGGATAGCCGTCAAGCAGCAGCGAAGCTCTCAGCGGGCATAGAGCTCGATCACTATAGGGACGTGTTGAGACAGATTGTACTTAACTCATTGGAGGGCGAGGACAACAATATCAAAGTCTTAAAGAAGTTTCGAATGAATGGCCTATCAGACTTGAACTCTGATGAAAGGCAAGCGATCCGAGAACTTAGAAAAATGCCTTATTACAATGATATAATAAGCAACATTCATGATTTGGAACTCTTATCAAACGATGAGGTTCAAAAGTTGGACGAACAACTTCAAAGTCAGCTTCCCGAATTGAAGAACATTGAAGACAAAGTATTGGCTGCAATTGCTGATAAAGGGATAAATCCAGCTGGCCCGAGTCCCTCACTTTCCGTGCGATGTGATACTGAATGGAACCATTTATTCGATTGGACGACTAGTCCACCGAGACGCAAGGATGTAGGAAGCCAGACACGTTTTTTTGAGGACATAGTTTTCAAATGTGGTGTTGAACAAATCGTGACGATCTTTGCGCACAAAAATCGCTCCTTTGAGGCGCTTAAACTTGGCCGCGTAACAGCGAATATTGAAGGAGTTGATGCCAAAACATCCGAATTTATTGATATCGCCATTCGTTATCTCGGGGAAGAGTGGCGGATTTCAGGCGTTGATGCAAAGTATCATCGAAGTGGCTTCCCAAGAGCTTTATGGCGTTTTGCGAAAAAAGTATATGGGGACACAAACGCACCGGGAAAACGCCCCAACATGGATCGGCTTGCTGAAATTCTATTAAATCGAGCAATCATAAAAGCAGACGAAAAAGTGCTAACAGGAATAAATATATATTTCAAAAAAGCGTCATTCGAGGACCCAGTTTGGATATGCGAACGATGTAAGGCGGTGCATCTCCATCACTCATGTGGCATTTGTTACAGCTGTTTTGAAAACCTTCCAGTTAGTCCAAGTCAAGTACGTGAGACGGCTTTTCTAGATGATTATTATCTGCATTTGGCAACCACAGCAAAACCTTACCGTCTTCATTGTGAAGAGTTAACAGGACAGACTTCGAAAAGCGATTCAGCAAAAAGGCAACGCCTATTTCAGGATATTTTTCTGCAATCCGAAAATCCGAGGGTAGACGGAATTGATTTGCTCAGTGTAACTACAACAATGGAAGCTGGTGTTGATATCGGTTCCTTATCTGCTGTCATGATGGGTAATGTTCCACCACAACGATTCAATTATCAACAAAGAGTCGGGCGGGCTGGACGACGTGGACATTCATTGTCAATCGCATTGACGGTTGCAAAGGCAAACAGTCATGATCAAACGCATTTTTTCCAAACCGAACGAATGGTTTCGGCAAAACCTCGAGATCCTTACCTTGAGATGAGAAGCAGTGAGATAGCAGAGAGAATGATCATAAAACAAGTATTGCAGACAGCGTTTCAAACTATAGTGAAGGACGTGGACAGTTATGACAGTGTTCATGGCGAATTTGGCGCAGTCGTTGAATGGGAGAGAAATAGACCCATTATAGAAGAATGGATACAACGACATTCCAAAGACATTGCGGCTATAATTGAGTGTATATCTAAAGAGACTGATCTTAATAAAAGTACTTCGGAAATTAAACACTTCATCACTGGGCATCTGATGAATAGCATTGATGCAGTGGTTTCTAATGATCGGGATTACCCTCAAAGGGCACTAAGCGAAAAACTGTCGAACGCTGGTCTCTTGCCTATGTTTGGATTTCCCACAAGGGTTCGGTTGCTTTATGAGGAAGTTCCAAAGAGGATGCCGCCTACTCAAGTTGTTGATAGAAACCTTGACATTGCAATTAGTTCCTTTGCTCCAGGCAGCGAAATTGTCAAAGACAAAAAAGTATTTACATCTGTTGGATTTGTGAATTATGAAGCTTCGCACGGACGAATTGCAGAAAAAGATGGCAGAAACGAAACCCGGGAGGTTCAATCGTGTAAAAATTGCGGCTACACCACGTCTGCTGAAAATTACAAGAATTGTCCAATCTGCGGAGAGCAAATGATATCAATACCGACGTGTTCTCCTTTGGGCTTTTGCGTAGATTATGATGCTGAAATAAGGGATTTCAATGGAAGATTTGAATTCGTCCCATACTCATCGACAGTTTCGTTGGACGCAGAGTCGAAACTTGAACATTCGCAAATTGTGAAAAACACAATTATTCATACCAATGTTTCTCCAAAAAGCGGCATTGTACATCAGATCAATAATAACAATGGTAACTTATTTAAGATAGGAAGACTAGCAGAAACAAATAGATATGTTATGCGCACTGCGTTTGAAATTCCAAAGCAGCTGCATCTTCGATTGCTTGGTGAAAAAGATTATGCTTTAATAGCATCAAAAACAACTGGCGTATTAACGGCGGGTATTCACAACACTAACGACGACGTCGACATAATAGCCCTCTCCCATAATCGAAACTATCGGGAAATTACAGCAGCATTTATTTCTTGGGGATTTTTATTGCAACGGGCGATATGCGATTACTTAGATATTGAGACTAGCGAAATTGAACTTGGATTTCATATCAATAAATTTCAAAAACCTGAGATTTTTTTTGTTGAGCGCCTTGAAAACGGCGCAGGTTACTGTAACTATTTAAGTGGGCGTACTTATCCGGATGTTCCCTATCAGGCATTGATCCAACCTTTTCTAAATAATGGTACAATGATGAAAATGCTCGTTGCAAATGAGCATCTCAAGCAATGCACCAGCTCGTGTTACGACTGTCTACGTAACTTCTTCAATCAGCAGTATCATGGAATCATTGATTGGCGTTTAGGGTTAGACCTGGCAAAGCTATCCGCCGATGTGCATACGACTATCAGTTTCAATACCGATTATTGGTCAAGCTATATCGAAAATTTAATAGTCGGAACCCAACATCGCCAGATTGAAAATAATATTTACGTTGTTAAAAATCGGAACAGAAATATTTTGATGACACATCCGTTCTGGAGTGAGAAATTTATTCAGGCGATAGCTTCAAAATTAGACGAACCAATAGAGCCAATCAATATTATCGAGTTTCAGCGTATTATTAAATAAGACAATCGTGGCCTGAATCTCATATCACCACTATAGCCTTAGCAGGCTTCAATAAAGATATGCAGATTGAAGATCTTTTTCCGTAAGCCCAGAAACGAAGGATGTGTCACATGTTGCGCAATTCAAAGCCATCACTTCAGTTGTGAAATCCGATAGCCTGGTACTCGCGGTCATGATCTTAAAATTAACATGTTTGCAAAATCTGTCGGCGGTAGGTGATTTCAATTCTTCTCGGTTCGAGGTACTCAACGAGCTGTTGATATGGATTTGACGGAAAGTACTTCGACTTTGCTGGTCTCTTTGCTGGTGAAAAGGAAAGTTGTCTTTCTCAAAAAATACGAAACGAGATTATGGAAATTGACATCGTGACGAAACAGGATTTACAGCAGTTTAGATCCAGTTGCTGCAGGAAATAAAGGAATTGCTTCAGATGGAAGCTGAACCTAAGTCGGAATGGCAAACGAGTGGTGGAGTTCGATCTCTGCTTAAAGTATCGCGCGGTACTTTTACAAAACCTAAGAGTGGCGGGCATACTTCGATTCACAAAAATTGGTGGAATACATTATTACAATTATGAGGATATTCTAAAAGTCCTTGAGGGTGGAGCAAAATAGTTACAAATATGGAAGTCGCGTCTAGTAGTTTCGCTGAATTTGACTGCCATGTCCAGGTGTCGCGCTATTCGCTGATGAACCTCTCAAAAATTAAGTCAATAACAACTTACCACAAATGCTTAAAGTTGCTGCAAGAACTTTCTTATACCTCTTATGAATCATCATTTCACCCAGGAAAGCATAGTAAATTTCGAATACGGTCAACGAAATGTGCCATATTTTAGCGATCTTTCATGTTGACCCATAGTTACCCACAATGCCCATAAAGACGCTGTCGAAAAGTAAGTTCTCAATGTACTTGAGAACGCAATGCGATAAGGAATTGTACCTATCTCTATTCAAAGACAAAAACGAGTGCATCGCAGCTAAGATACCTGTTCCCCTAAAGTCGAGACCCGGGGTTCAAATAATTACAAAATCCGGGCAAGAATTTGAGTATGAACAGTATGACCAACTAATTAGAGCGATTCCGAATAATGTCATTCATGAATCGAATGGGAAAGCACCGACCGACCTCATCCGGTCTTTAAACGCAGCTTCTGATCAGTATTTCATTTTACAACCAGCTATCGAACCTGAAAATTTTCGCGATGTAGCGCTTGGAAACGTTGGGCTTGACTCGAACGAAAAAAATCTAATCCCTCGACTTTCCGGATTGAAACCAGATGCATTGTTTATTCATTCAAAGTTGGCCGATGAATTTGAAATTTTGCCAAATGGATCTAGAAAAGCTTTACTCAGCACTGATACTCGGTTAGGAATCAGCGTAATCGATTTAAAGAATGTTACTGAAGGGAACCCAAGCTATTCCGGGGAGGTATGTCTTTATGCATTTTTTTTAGCAAACTGGTTGGTAACAGAAGGGGCTGCGCTAAAGGATGAATATTTTGTAAGCGATAAAGTTTACCTATGGATGCATACCGAAATGCCCGAGTTTAACAGAGTTCTAGGACTTAGGACAGGTGGCGATCCAAGGGTGCGGATAAATGCTTTATTAAAGGATCTCGAGGATGGGCTTGTCGACTATTTGATATACATGCCAAGCGTTCGAAAGTTTTTAAAAGAAGATGTTCCACGGGTTGTTCGCAAAGGAGATATTGATGGTTGGGCCTCTGTAGAATATCATGTAAATCAACGTTGTGGTTCGTGCGATTTTTTAGGCCATACCGATTGGCTAAACCCAGAGGATAAAGAAATTTACGATAAAAATCCCACACATTACTGCATAGCATCAGCCGAACACGTAGACCATTTATGTAAACTTCCAAATCTAAGTAAGGGAGCCACCCAAATTTTATTCAATGGGGGACATTCGACTGTAGCAAATGTTGCAGCGATTACAACAACAGATCCTGTTTTGAAAAAACACGCGTTTTTGAAGCGCGAAAAGTTGCATATTGGACATAAGGCTATAGCGGTAAGCACTGGTGTGTCAAGCCTTGATAGCCATAATAAGATCGCAGGACTTGCGAAAAATGTAAATGCCGAGTACGATATCGTTATAAACTTTGACGCGGGTTCGGGCTTCCTCACAGGGCTGTCCATTCGAGGCATTCTTTTTCCTCCATTTGGCAAAACCTTTGCACAGGAGGATGGAACGACAAAAACTTTTCACTCATTTGGTGAAGCTGTTTTTGTTGTTCCGAAAGATACTCTCAATGCAGAGTGGGCCGTGTTGCAAGCATTTATAGAAAAGTTTTCTGAATGGATCCTGCGTGCCGACGGTTTGTTCTCCGATAACGGAAACTGGGGCAGTGTCCACACGCAAATTTGTTTCTGGGAGCAGCGTCAATATGAAGAAGTATGTAACGCCTTTGGCCGACATCTTTTAAAAATTCTTGGCTTACCAGAGAGGTCACAAAAAGCACTTGCTTGGTTGTTTCCGTCTGACGAATTAATTCAGCGTGAAGAACAACTCGCCCCTGGGATTATTTTTGTTCGTGACATAGTGGACCAAGCCTTACGTTTACCTGTGAAGTATGTGAATACACTATTAGGTGTGGCAGAATTCTATCACTTGCAAGCCATGCCTCCTAGAAGAGTTGATCGCTACTACAAAGAATTGCTCGGCAATGCAATTCCACGAGAGCGCATTTTCGAAATTTGGAAATCAACCACCGGGACAGTTCGGATGTATGGTCGTGATATAACCACAACTGAAGCCGTTCAAAAATATGGTGATGTTTTAAAGGCGCATACCTGGGCCCTTGCCAGTATTACTGCCAAGTTACGACACGATTTGCGAACATCGCTCCAGGGTGCCGCCCCGGCGCTGAACTTATCTCTATTAAGTGGGGCCGCGAATGTAGCATATGACTCAAAGCTTTGGATTCAATGGGAGCGCGTGAATGCTGCTACCGCGAATACTGAATCAAAAGGATCGCTAATAGCGAGCGTTGAGCGGCTTGAATCTTCATATAAAGTTATCCTCCTGACTAGGTTAATTCGGGGTTTAGGTAACAATCGCTATGAGTTTGAAGTCAGCGAAGATTCCACTGAATCTAAATTGGAAGAGGGTCGTGGCTACTATGTTCTCGGTGTTCAAAGTATACCAGGATATCCTTTATTGACAGGCTTTAGATTAGGGTTGACTCCACCGACCCCTGCCGAAACGGGAATTTACATGACGGCACTTCATAAGGTAATTGCCGTGACTTTAACGCATTTCGACAGGGCGAATAAAAAAGCGATTATCGAATTAAGGCCAGCACGAAGATACTTCGATTCACTTTTTGATTCGCTTATGGCTGGTGGCCATATTCCAATTTTGAATCAATCAATTTATCTGCTCGAAGGTCCGTCACCCAGTTTCGTTGATCACACGATCCGCGTGCTAAGAAGAATTGGAAATCCAAGCTATGCTACGCCGGCAAAAGAATCGCTGAGCGCAATGGGCATGAACGCGTCAAGAAGGATTGTTGCAGGGACCGATCCCACAACACCGGCTGCCCAAATTTTATGGCAAGGCAATAGTCTTGCTACTACTGTTGTGCGAGATAATATTGAGGCACAAGCGGTCGCAGACTATGCCGAAAATGCTAATATTTATTCACTAAATATTAGCCAAAAAAATGCAGTCCTTGCTTGCTCAAAGAATCGACTATCTGTTATATGGGGCCCACCTGGCACCGGCAAGACAGATACTTTGGTTGCTCTCATCAATTCAATTGTCCATGAGGCTCAAACAAGCGGTAAATCCAAAAAGATATTAATTACGGGGCCGAATTACAGAGCTGTTGAAGAATTAGTTTTTAGGTTAATTGAAAATTTAAACCGAGATGCAAGTTGCGTCTGTGATTTGTTCATGGTTTACTCAAGGAGCCGAGACCCAAAAGCATTGCCAAGTATTCAACCTCATCTGAACGCATTTAGTTTTAGGTTGGATTCGTTAGATCCACAATGTACCGCGTTATCACAGAGCATTGGTGATGCGACTAAGGTGACGGTTGTTGGGACAACGGTACATCAGGTTATTAAAATAACCGACTTTATTTTTGGATCAGACACTGATCCGGTTCGCGGATTATTTGATTTTATTGTTATCGATGAAAGCTCTCAAGTGGAAATTGTACGGGCTATCCAACCAATGGCCGTATTGAAAACTACCGGGCAAATTGTTGTCGCTGGTGATCATTTACAAATGCCGCCAATTTCTCAAATTGAACCCCCATCCAACGCGGAACATTTAGTGGGAAGTATTCAGACTTACTTGATTAAACGATTTGGGATTCAAACGCAAAACTTACTGGTCAACTATCGGTCAAATCAACACTTAGTTGACTACGCAAAAAGCATTGGATATCCTCAAGACCTCAATGCAAATCACACCATAAGGCAATTAAAAGAAATTGCCTCTATTGACTGCGTAATTGCCTCGCTCCCAACTGACCTTCCGCAAAGTCGCGCATATAAAGAGTTATTGCTACCAGAAAGAACAGTTACGACATTGATTCATGAAGATGTTGTTTCGTCTCAGGCAAATGAAATCGAGGCAAAATTAGTCGCTGGATTAGCTTATTGTTTGAGGCATTTTGCATCTAGCAAACTAGATACGGGTAGTACATCGATCGCTCATTCGGCATTTTCAGACGAAGAATTTTTTACCATAGGATTGGGGGTTGTTACACCCCACAAAGCTCAAAAAGCATTGGTAATCAAGGAGCTCAAAGCTCTTTTCCCAGCTGCCGACCCTGGAGTGATCTATGAGGCAGTCGATACTGTCGAAAGATTTCAAGGCGGACAGCGCCAAACTATTATCGTCTCTTTTGGCGTCGGCGATATTGATATAATTGAAGGAGAGGAGTTATTCCTTTTACAAAAGGAGCGGACCAATGTAGCAGTTTCTAGAGCAGAAGGTAAGTGCATTCTTATTATGCCAAAATCGCTGGCATATCATTTACCCTCGGATCAGGAGGCGGCCAAAACCTCTCGTGCAATTAAATCCTACGTCGAAGAGTTTTGTGTAAATAGGCTTTCATTAGAAATCGAAAATGACGGCGCAATTCATTCGGCCGAAGTGCGTTGGCACTAAGACTAAACTCTTATTGCATGAAAATCATACTCCACAGCTGCTGTAGAGTCATCTACCATTTGTGTCGCCTGTCGCCTTCCAACTTCCGAAGTTGAAGCGTTTCTGGTTGATATAATTTTCCAGACCCCAGACTCTTCGAGAGAAGATCGCAACAAGTACTTCGGGTCGCTTTCAATTGAAGGCACAGATCCGAAACGCACATACAGATCTAATTTATTTGATTGAGACCTAGAAATATTTCCCCATACAATTGCTAGTGAGTTGATGAACGCATCTTGACTGGAGTGTTTTAGTTGGTCCTTTATCTTATAGTCCACTGTCTCAGGCCCACCAAGGAACCACATTCGGAGCCATTGATCTTGAATATAAGTGCTCATCCCATAATATGGAGGAGAAGTAATGACTAACGAGAAGTCATTTGGAATTTTACCATAAACTTCAGATGTTCGAGAATCCGAATATAAGATTTGATCGGGGTTGCCAACGCAATCTATTCCGAGATTTAAAATTCTTGATAGTTTTCGCGCCAAGACATCGATTACTCGAACATTCGGCGCTTTTAAATTTCTCTCCTTCCAATACTTAATAGAATAATCAGGTTTTGACGCAAATGTTCTCGGCATTTGATTCGAAAAATATGCAGATGTCTCTTCGGTCTTGTTTAATGGTCCATGAAGGCATCCGAGGACTGCAGCTCGCAGTATTATTGATGCATTTGATTCTTCATCCAAATTAAGGAGACCCTCTCTTAAAGAACAAAGTTGCCTCAAGGTTCTGCTATGATAAGCGCCTTTAAAAAATGGAGTTTCGGGAACATGTTCTGGTTCCAACGCTATCATAATTTCCGCCAACAATAGGACATCCTCTATGCTTGTGGTTGCAAGTTTAGCTTTAGCAATCGCAACGGCAATTGGTGAACTATCAATACCCCATGCCTGTAAGCCCAACTCTCTTGCAGCATAGATGGTTGTGCCGCGTCCACAAAATGGATCGAGTACTATAGGAGCTTCCTCTTTATGCTTTTTTAGAACACGAAATGGGTATTCTAAAGGGAACATGGTATAGTAAGGACAAATTGCATTCAACGCATGCGCAGGATGATAAGCTAGCGGTCTTGCCATTTCTTTTGTAAAACAATGTAAAGTAAACCTATCTGCCTAACTTTTCATTATCGGATGGCTCTTGTGGTTACGCGGTGAACTCTAGTTTTCAAAAATTCACACCCCTCACTTCAAATAGTTATCTGTAAATCAATATATTACAAGTCATAAGTTTTGATGTGATATTTGGGTCTGACAGTGTCAGACATTAAGATGTTATAAATTATGGCTGTAAAGTTGCTTTGAAACTTCCATGCTTCCGAATGAATGGATAAGGATCTCTTTTTATCACTTTCCAAAAGTTACACCGAACTGATTCCTCAGAATGAAGAATCGTTGCTGCTAATAGTCTGGCTTTACTATAAAATCGAAAAAGGCTATATACCTGACAATTTTGAAGAAAGGGACCTGGATGACACTATTGAAGATGTGGCCGGGTTTCTCCAAAAAAAAGGACAAATCCAAAAAGAAATACTCTCTAGAAAACTAAGCAGTCACTTTTACATCACAGAATCGCGAGGAAGCAAATACTTCATTCGTTTGACAGTTTATGCCAAGGAGTTGTGTCGGTTAATAATTAACCAAGTACAGCCGGAAATAAAAAAGCTTGAACTCTTCCATGTCTTTAAGAGAACGCTGCCAATAAATGATGAGGACACTTCAAAAATCGAGAATTTACAATACTGGCATAAAAACAATTTCCTTCCGGCACAAAAGGAAATCATAGGTCACACTGAACTTCTTCAGATTGCAATCGAAGAGAAAATAATAGATCTCAGAAATCTGCTGAAGCCGGATGTAGATAATCCAAAAGAACTCATCAATTCTTTTATCGAAATCTTTAAGGGATTGGAAGAGCAGTCGATTGGCCTAATCAATACGCTTGACTACAAAAATGAAACGGTAAATAAAGTTAAAAATGCAACGGAGGCATTTACCTACAACGAGGAAGTCTTTACTGAATTCGACCGAATTCAGCGTGACATTGAGGCCTTCTTTGAAAATATCGACTTCCGAATTTACTCGATAAATGAACGTATTCAATTAGCATCAAAACGACTTCGCAATCTTTTGGATTCACTAAAGCATAAACAAATGTTTAAAGTGAAAATTGAAAAGCTGTTACTTTACCTATTAAAGAATAGCCGTCATGAAAAAGGAGGAATCGTCCTGCCATACCGATTTCCAAAACGGTACCTACCGTCTTTCTACCAGAAGTTTTTGGCTATACCAAAACTAGATTTCAACTTCTACGCCACTGCGCACCCTGATGAACCAGACCATGACAATGAACATGAAGAAGCTGAACGGAAAAAAGGAATGGCGTTGCTTAAGGTGCAGGAATCTACGGCCCGATGGATGGATGTAATTAGTGAAAACATGGCGTCAGGCAACACAATTCAATTTGACGAATGGCTTGATAAAATAGTCGAAAGCGAAGGAAGCATTGAAGTTGCAATCAATGTATGTTTCGGGCTCATTGAACAACACAATATATCGACCGACAAGACAATCACAATAAACAAAGAAGAAGTTACAAAAAAACATTTGGACCTTACTCTATGGAAAATGAAAATTTCGAGTTCTTAGATTCCGATCTCGCAGCAAAGTATTTCATTGACGCAGACATTGCGCTGCGAACCGGGAGACACATTCAGGATTTTGGTACGGATCAACGCATATTCCATTTCATTGATGAATATTATGAAAAAGGTTTAAAAAAGTTTTACAGGCTTTTTTGCCATATGCCCCTAGTCAAAGGAGTTGCTGATAATGACAAATATTATTACCTCGACTATCCAGAGGAAGGAAAAGGAAAGCTGGGCAAAGACAATAGGAGCAAAGAGCTCGAGGATGATAAAGTTATTTTTGGAATTCTGTTGTTGAACATTTTCAAGGATAAATTTTTTGAAGAGAAGAATGTTTCATGGCATGACCTTGAGTTGATTTTTAAAGAAGGAGAAAACAAAGAATCC
Organism: uncultured Bacteroides sp.; assembly: GCA_902168185.1. GTDB lineage: Bacteria > Bacteroidota > Bacteroidia > Cytophagales > Cyclobacteriaceae > Ohtaekwangia. The sequence continues at coordinate 39,710 of CABHOV010000038.1, read as the reverse complement.
TGGCAGCTATTACTATTTGGTAAAATAAAACAAAACTACACGCCATCTGAAGAACAATCAGTCAAGGACAAAGTGAGGGTAATTCTCAAAGACTTTGAACGATTGGGTTGGATATATTTCACTAACGTTGAGGAAATGAAGTTCATAATCCTACCAGGTATCGACCGTCTCGTTACACTTTACGAAGATGTAATTAACAATGTTGACGCAATCGAAAACTACTTGAAAAATGAAAAACTTCCCTAGAATACATTCTATTTCAACGGTAGGCATCAGGCAGCACAATAACGCAGATTATAATCTGCACGAGATAAGAACAGATTTTACCGGCAATAATGGCTTAGGTAAATCGATCCTTGCTGATTTATTACAATTGATCTTTGTGCCACTACGGGAGGAATGGAGACCAGGTACAGAAGGAATTGAAGACAGAAAAATTGAAAACATTCCCCTCAAAAAGGATTGGATCGCTCACGGATTCGCCTTTCTCAATATTGAAAAAAAAGAAAAGGAGTATTTGACAATCGGAGTATACATTCCTCGTACATCTCGTCTTCCGATCCGGCCGTTTATTATCCAGGGCGGGGATGACTTCGAAACTCGCGGAGTTGCACTTATTCCTTTCAAACATGTTCTCGAATCCTCTGATTTCATTGGAGATGACATGCGAATTTTAGATCTACAACCCTTAGCGAGGCATTTGTATGGGAAATACAAGGTTCATCTTAAGGACTTTTACCAACGAAACCAAATAGACGAATATTTTGAGCTACTGTTTAGGAATAAACTTCTTCCTGTGGACCTTACCAAAGAAGCAAACCTCAAGTCATTTGCAAAAGTTCTTCAGTCCTTCTCCCGAGCCAAAACGTTGGACACAAAGAAGTCAAAAAGCCTGCAAGACTTTTTGTTTGAGGACAACGAAGAAATTCAAATGAACTTTAACGATAAAAAGGAGGTCCTAGCGCAACACATAAAGAACTATCACAATGCCGACCTTGAAATCAGGACTCTTGTTCAGAAGCAGGAGCGACTATCGAAGCTTAAAGCTACGTTTGAAAAGTGTAATAAATCAAAAGAAGAATATTTAATAAACGATGCTCAACTATGTTTCATAAAAATGAGCACGGTAATCAAAGAATATAACGAAAACGAAACAAAGCAAGCAAAATCCTCACAAGAATACACCAATGCAAAAGGCAATTATGAGATTCAATGCATTGACTCTTATAAAAAGATGCTCTTCCAAAGAGAAATTTGTAACGAGATTAGGTTAAGGCTAGAGGGCCTCCAAACCGGTGCAGGAAAGAAGAATTTAGATGAGCTGAAGAGAAAGCGACAGAATTTGCAATCATTCATTGACAGACTAGAGGAACTTGGTGCAGTAGTCAATGAATACAAGACCCTTGGAGGCGTCCAGAAGATTTATAAGGAACAGGAAAATCTAAAAGAATCATTTAAAAAATTGACTTTGCTTGTAAGCCATCCCCTGTATCTTGAGTTTCAAACTTCAAAATGGAATGAAAACTACAAGGACGCTTACGAATTTTACAATACTCGATTAAAATCAATAGAGCAGAACCTTGAAAATCTTAAAGAGGTCCAGCAATTATACGATGGCGCAAACCCAAATTCGCTTTTTAATTGGGCAATCAAACAAACCAAGGAACTGTCAGCTGAAGAGGAGACAATTTTACAAAAATTCAAAGAAATTTATGTAACTAAAGTATATCCGTTTGCTGGGCTAAGACAATCACTAAACCCTGCTGAATTATTGACCTCATACTCAAAAGACGGGGATGGTATTTGGTTGAATCTTGGTCCACTCTCAGAATACTTGCCGTTAGTTCCGAAACGGATGTTCAATAAAAAGGCGAGCCTAAGCCAAGCAATAGAAAAGAAGAAAGAAGAAATTCAAGGGGAGATATCTTCTTTGGAAAGAGAGAAAAATAGCATTAAGAATCTTAATCAGGCTCTTACCGATTTAGGGTTTAATGAGGACTACTTCAATATTCATAATAACAGAGAAAATCTGTTATGTCTCTCTTTTGATAAGAGGCTCAGCGAACATAATGTAGAATTCATTGAAGCAAGCTACGATGACTTTTTCAAAATAAAGATTCATAGAGAAGCATATAGCACTTTAGACGAAGAGATCACCAAAATTATTCAGGATACCGCCAAAATCACGGATCAATTAAAGTCAAACGAAGAGGCATTGGCGGAGTTGCTAACTGAGGACTTTCATGATTTGAAAGGAGAAGTAAATCAGCCGTTTGATAAAATCGAATTTGACTTCAAGCAATCCCTCTACATTCTCATTGAAGAACGAGACCAGAATAAAAGGGACATCAGCGCAGCAGAAAGGTATAGGCGAAATATTAAATCAAAGAGCGATGAACAGCATGCTATCTACAAAGAATGTCAGTTCAAATCATCGTCACTATTGGGAACAAAAAAAGTTGCTGAGGTTGCTTTTGTAAATGCCAAGCAGCATCTAGAGTTGGAAACTGAGCTAAAGTTTGATAACACTTTAGTCCTAGGTGATATAAATGATTTCATGCTTGCTGAATTAAAAACACACTACGAGAAAGACCAACGAGCGTTTGAACTTGAATATTCAAGCGTGGCAAATTCATTTGAAGAATCACAATCTGATCGGAGAAACCCCGAACTCTATCGGGAAGATGGTATCCCGCATTACAGCTTTAAAACTTTGGTCGATGTATTGTGTGGTAAGATAGGCCTAGATGGATTAGCGAATGAGCTTACACAGCTTAATGAAAATCTAAAGTCTCTTGGTGAATTGCAATTGAAAATATTAACCGAAGTATTTACTCAGGTCGAGAAGCAATATCGACAGTATGCAACCACTATTTTAAATCTTAATTTCTTTTTCGAGAAAAATAAGGTGAGTGATACCTATAATTTCAAGATCGAGTTTGAGCCTAGAAAGGACATCAATATCGATTGGATCGAAAAGATGAAAAATAAGGCAAGAGTCCATAGATACGGGGCAGATTTGTTTACAAAAGTTGATGATCTGCCGTCAGACAATAACTCTCCGGAGAATTTAATTAGAAATATAGCTAGGCAATTCTATTCAGCCGTAGATGCCGATCCAACCAAACTACTGGACCCAAAATTCTATTTTACACTTAAAGTCAGGATGGAGGATGAAGAAGGAGAAAGTAATACGGCAAGTGGGGGTCAGGCTTATACAGCATTAGCATTGCTGTGCATTGGTAGATTATCAATTGTTCAAAAAGATCAGGACCAACAACAGGGAGTAAAGTTTATTATTATCGAGGAGCTTTCGAATATTGATGACACCAACTTCAATATATTTCCGGAAATCGCTAAGCAATTTGGTTATCAATTAATCACTATGACCCCGAAACCATTCGGATCCTACAACGATGAAGAGTGGTATCTACACATGCTTATAAAAGGAAAAAAAGATAGGCATAGGAACTACACTCCTATGAGTTTTTTCAAGACCCGTGTAAAAAGCGTTCCAATAAAACAGCACATACAGGAGAATGAACTGGCAAGCAATTAAGCAATTAAACTTATTACATACGGAAGGCTCTGTACCTGCAGATATTTTGAAATTCTCATTTGTTAAGAGGATGGTAGATATGGACTATATCCGACAGACGGATAAGAAAACTCTGACGAAGAGCAGGAGTTATGACCCATTTTATAGTAATACATTGTTGCCCAAATTCTATCAATATAAAGAATTTATAAATCGCTTTGAATTTGATAGTTTAAATTTAGACGAAAGCGATATCCAAATTCTTTTGCAAATAGAAGCTAACCGCAATGCCATAGTCAAGGAAGGCAGGAGTCAAAAAGAAATATCAGCGGCATACTTTGGTGGTGCCAAAAAGCTTAAAAGAAACTCGCGCATCTACGATGCCGTTGTAAAAATTCTGGGCGTTGATAATTTAGCAAGGGATGAGCACGATCAACAATACTTGTTTGTGTTGCATTGCGAAAGCTTAACACCGAGATGCATTGTCTTATGTGAGAATGACAACAAGCTGCGAAAGCCCAGACTAAAAGATGTTGAGCTGTGGCATGCTGGAGGACGAAATACAGCTAAATTAAAGTTCATTCCAAAGCCTCAATTGCCCATATACTACTTGTGTGACTGGGATAATAATGGCATTGAAATCTACCAAGACATTAAAGCGAACATCTTTCAGAATATTGAACTATTAATTCCACAAAATCCGTATCAAACTTCTGATATTGAGAGTCCCTGGACGGTACAGATCAAGCGCAACTTATTTTCTCCGGGGGCATTAAAAATTTTAGATACGGTCGTTCCAGAAAAATGGATTGAAGAAGAAAATATTGTACACCCAATCTTTAGTCAAAACTGATGCAAAGCCTTGTAGAAAATCCAATCCGAAAGTTGGAGGAGCTCCTTCTTTTTCATCTCTTTAAAGTTTATGAGGCACGAAAAAACACGGTGCGCTCTGGATTCGATAGATATTCCGATCTGCTAATTGACAAGTTCGCCATACATACGGGAACATTATTTCACCTTATTCATGGATTGATTGAAGCGACAGGTTCTAAAGAAGGAGAAAGAATAATGGCAATAGATGTTTTCACAATTAATTCTCTTATCAGAGTATTGATGGAAACTTATGTGACGTTTCATCACTTATTTGTTCATTCAAAAAATCAAGAGGAAAAGGAATTCAAGATTTTGCTATGGAAGCTGGAAGGGTATTTTGAAAAAAAGAAATTTCGTGTTCACGAAACAGATTTTGAGGAGGCATCCAATATATTAAAGCGTGATGAAAAGGAGGTCGCCTTAATCTCTTTACAAATTGAGAGTCATCCCTTTCGCATGCAGATAGACGATCAGGAGTTCGCTCGAATTTTTAGTGTGAAGGACAAAAAATCCAATTGGCGATTTCTTCATAAGAACCGCAAAGTTCGACTTCTCAAAATAATTGACCTCGTTGAATATACTTGTCCTATAAGAGCTTATTTTAACCTTTATCGATACGCATCGATGCACACCCACTCAAGTTTTGTGTCAATTGAGCAATTTGAAAAAATGCGGGCGCAAATTCTTTCGGAGAGCTACATAAACAATTTTCCCCGGATGGCAGCGGTTCTAACGATTTTCCTAATCGTTGACTTGGCTATTATTGACGAGAACGCAAAAAAAATATTTGACACCTTTTCTGAACGTGATAAAATAGATTTCAATGGAATCCAGTACGCATTTAGAATTAAGCCTGCAACTGAGGCAACCGATAGCTTTGCTGCATGGCGATAATGCTAAAAAAAAATACAATCCGAATGGCTTACTCGAATCGGAATATTTGTCAAGTCATAACTAAGGCTGATATCGCAAATTTTTGAGAGTGGAGTTATCAGTGATTATCTCAACATCTTTAAATTTAAAATCACCATCATGAGTGACAATGGCGGTTTGAATTCCTTCCTTGTTCAACTGAACACACAGCTTGTAATAGTAATAGTCATTATAGTCCATCTTTGGAGACAGCTCATCGATGATTTTGTAAGGACCAATCTGCGTGTATCGATCATCTTGAGGTATTAAAGATGGCTCATAACCTTTAATCTCATCCCTAATTAACTGATGGTGGGTGGCAAAATGTGGCGTTGACCGATAAATCATTTTGAAGTAGTCCGGGCCCTGCTGTCCAACATTGTTCTCAAGCACGTACCGCCTCATTGCAACTTGTCGTAAATAAGCATTGACCAGCTCTGATACCTGAAGATTACTGAGAACAATTTTTGGTTTTGGCAGCAACGTCGAAGATAAAATCTTATCAACGAAATCAAGATATGGGACAAACTTTTTTTTCTCTGGGAAGGCCAAACCTGACACCAGCGCTAACCAAACGTTAGTGTCCAGCAAGTAACATTGGCTTTTAATAGTCGCAAAACGAATGTCGGAGATATTCGGAAATGGCATTATGCAAAAAGCTGCGAAAGATTTTCCTGGTCTGCGTTTCTGAACTTCTCATCAACACCAAGAATTTTCGCTGTACGGATTTTCTCCTGCCAAACCTCATTATCAACGTCGGTAACCTTTACGAGGCTGTCGACGTGCTTCTCGCCAAACTGCATATAGAGCTTTCCAATCACAGCATTGCAGAACGCTGAAGTGAGGTTTTCAATACCGGCAAACGACAGTATTACCTCCTGTCCAGATGAAACATATTTCTGTACAGCGTTAAATGCCTTTAAACCAGCGGTATTAGAGATGGCTACAGTGCTTGAAATAATATCTTTTACTAGAAGTCGCACCATATTCATTGAAGTCTAAAATTACGAATTTTGTTCATTTTCAAGCTATAAATTTCGCAGAACCAGGCTAACCATCGATCCGGAAAAAGCGCATGCCAATTTTCCACTTTCAACGGGGCCTGCACCGGCATTACAATAATCAGCTCCAGAAACAATCAAAATAGAACCGTTGTTCTGTTTGCAATATTCCCGGATGCTTTTTAATACACCACCACCAGGTCCAAATTTTGCGATGTCTCTAGTCGTATTTCCCAGCAACGCCCACTGAATAGCGGAAGCCTCACTCGAAATTTGTCCTCCGGTTTTTTCATGCACCTTTTTCAAAAACCCGTCTCCAAGATCGACCAGTGTAAATTTCAATTCGTGCTTAGACGGAAAGAATTGACCGCAAGCGAAAATGGGCTCGGTTGTATTAGCATGCATAAAGACATTTTGGTAGATCTCTGAAAAATGATTTATAAGACGATCAACCTCCGTCTTTGTTAGGCTTGTTGTTCCGCGATGTCCAAAAAAATCCTTTTTCAAATACTGAGTAAACGGTTCATCTTCGTCTGGACGAAACACCCTTAGCGGAATGGTTGACTCGCGTTCATCTGCCACAGACGGATCGTTAGGTTTACCGTTGGAATAGCTAATAAACCCGTTTCTTTTGAATGTATAAAAGGTAGCACCTGCAAGTCTGAATATCAGCTTGCATCTTCGTTGTTCAAGCCGATATTTTATAGCCGCTAGAACGCTGGCAAGATTTGCATCTATATGATGCATCTTGCTCAAATCAAGCTCAAAAGTTTCGCCAGTCTTCTCCAAAGTTTTGGCGTAGAATTTCGAGAGTTCCCGGAATCCAATGCCATTTGTCTCGATAGATGTCGTTGTAGGTATGTACGCAGGGTTGAAAGACAAGTAGAAGCTTTTTATCTAATATACCTTGCGAGTTTCGTTATTCAAAATCTCACACTCATTGGAATCGAGGTACAGATGAGACTTCGATTGACAATCATATTATTGACTCTATTGAGTTGCTCTTGACAAACAAAAGGTGAGACCAAGACTTGGACTTTGGACGATTTACAATTGACGTTCCTAGGACATGGCAACAAGTCAAAGCTGATGGAATCGACTCCTACGTTGGATTGATGATTCTTGACGAGGGTGATACCGGTTCGTTTGACTTTGGGATGGTACTCAAATTCGCTTAAAGAGGAGTATAACTTTATGATTCAGAATGGTGACATATTTTTTGGGAGTGAAATTACTCGTGATTCGGGTGTGTACGAGTTTTATGGCAAGGCCGACTGTTGACGTAGAGAAATTTAAGATCAACAATGTTAGTTGGACGACAATCGATGATAAGCGAGCTAAACTTATCCAACCAAAAAACACCGGGACAGGAATGACCGGAATTACTTTGACAGCCTTTGGGTCGCAGGTTCCGAGACAGACAGATTTCAAACGAACGGGACAGACTTACATCCGAACAATGAGACAGTTACTCAAGGCCTTTGAGGCATTAAAGTTCACTAAGAAAGAACTTGAAGACGGTACTACCTACATAATCTATAGCTGATAGGAACACCTTACCTTACTTCCTACTTCTACTACTCTCAACATTTAATAATTTGAACAATTCAAAACCCAACTATATATTTACTTTCAATACGGTTTGGATCGATGTGACTTGATTTGAACAGGCGGAAATTCGATACCTTTGGATATACTATAACGAATATTCCTGAATGCGAGAATGATATATAGTAAGTTCTGTTCTCTGCAGAAGCATCCTTTAAAATTTTCCTTTACAAACCTTCACAAGCTTTATAATTATGCTGCTGATACTTTACCCTTCTAGCGAAGAGCTACTGTTCTATGTAGAAAAATTTGACAAGCAAAGTCAGTTTGTACTGATCGATTTCATCGATTCCAACCAATTCGGAAGTTTCAATGTAATTGCCGAGTTGAACTACAATTGGGAGAAACGGCCAACGATGATTGAGATTCATAACTATTCGGGTAGACGTATACGAGAAGGAGTCACTTATAGAATAACTCAGGAGACCGTTTTGAGACTGATTTCTAGAATTCAAATCGTTGAAGATTCATTAGTAATTGGTTTTCGAATTGAACTAAGTTTGGAGGATGGCGAGGTATTCGGTCCATCAAAAACGTTCACCATTGGAGAACAATTTTGGAGATTGCCCTTTAGTCAGGCACACACTGAGCCTATCCAACAATTGCCGTTGTCCTCAGATCAGGTGATTGTTCGTAACATCGGGCAAGGAAGTTGGAACGAAATCACTTCGGGTGGAGATGTGAAATTGATCTTCGATATTGGAACACTATGGAGTACTAAAGCGACCGAGATCGTTCGCCTTATCGGAAATAGAGATATCGAATATCAACGATGCAAACCCTCCCTGATTCTGTCTCATTGGGATGTTGATCATTATCACTTTCTGCTTGGCCTGGAGGACGCAACAATTAAATCATTCTTTCGGTTTATTACCAGATCTGATCCCCCAACGTTAACAGCACGAAAAGCCGCAGGTCGATTTCGCATTTTGAACCCAACCGCGTTGATTGAAGTTGCCCCATTACCACCACCACCAACTTTACGAAACAGTACTGCCCTGGGATACTCTCATTTAACGGCAACCCGCGACTATATTCTCTTCAATAGCTGCAAGAATCCCTCAAGAAACAAATGTGCCTTGGGCTTAGTAATTAGAAAGAACAATAAGGCAGTAATATTTAGCGGTGACTATGACTATTCACAGGTGAGCGATCACATTCTTCCATTGTTAAACTTTAAGTGTGAACATTATCTAGTCGTTCCTCATCATGGAGGCAAAGCAGGAAAGTTTGTTTACAATCATAGCTCGCAGAACAAGATGCAAGAAGCAGTGATCTCTGTCGGAAAGAACCCATACAAACCACCACATCCTCATAGCGGCAATATTAATGATTTGCGTTCGATCGGATTTAAGGTTATCCGTACAGATTATAAGGGCAGCGATCATGTCATTCCGCTTTAGTTAACGGATTGATTTCGTAACTTACTCCGACATTACGACTTGAACTAAGTGAATCTATTTGTAAAGGTGGGAATTCGGGAAAGAGAATAACTATCGGTTACAAAAAATTGATATCCAACGAGTAGGCGAAGAGTTCAGACTCCCTCCTCCTCGGCTAAGTAAAAATCAAACAAAGTCAAAACCTCGAAATCCAAAAGATTTCGAGGTCTTTTCGTTTTAGGGCACACCAAATCAAACAAAAAATCACAATCCCTTGGTAACCGATCCGTAACCAGAACTTCTTTTGAAAACGTGTTACGAAATCGAGTTAAAGTGCTGATGATCAACCTAAGTCAATAGATTGAAATCTTGATTACGGCATCTTGAATTGGATATTTTAACCAATTACGAAGGTATATGACTCAAACAATTTCGGTAACGTTCTTCGCTTGAAAAGACAGAACAACAGGTGATGGATTGAAACCAGTTTTCATGAGGAGATTTCAAAAAAGTCTTTGCGTACTAACGGACTTTATCGAATACGGTCTTCCAGGAACGCTCTTCGTCGAATGAGGTTGTTTTTGCATTGGCCTGAACAGAAATAGTCTTGCCATCATTGCTCAACTTCCAAACCTCTGTTACGTAAACAAATTGTTGTTTCTTAGTATTTATACTAAAAGGAACGGCAGTCATCAGGTGTACAACTGAGTTAACAGTCATAGTTTTTCCATCAGCTGACAACTTAACGGTAAACTTCTTTCCTCTTTCCGGGCCATAATTAATTTCGCTTTCCTTACCATCGAAAGCCAGTTTCTCCTGGCTTGTTGCCAGCGCTGCGCCAGGAGACGGGTTGGATACTTCTGTGGTTAGAAAATCTGCCTGCTCTGCTATTTTCATTGTTTTAGAGCGCATACGATCACCCTCGCCATATAAGCAAACAATATTTCCGCCCATACTTATCGACTCCTTGGATTTCCATTCGCCAGAAAAGTTAGTTTCGGAGTTGGTACTATCTTTTTGCAGGCTTGTTTCGTTTTGTTCGTTACAGGCGGTGCAAAAAATAAATATACAGAGCAAACCAGATGTGTATTTCATCATTTCTCATTTTAGTTTCAATTCCAACAAACCTACAAGTCTTTGTGCTCGGCTTTGTAAAACGCTTGTAAAAAGATGTAAACCAAATGTAAAAGTTGCTCAAACTATAGAGTAGCTGGTCGGCTGGCTCTCCAATAGTTCAAAATGATTAATTATTCTTCATAAACATTAACATTCGTTAATAACGTTAAGTCTGAAAATCCCACCCGTTGCATCCAAGCCTCCTCAGCTTTCTATTGAACTTGCCGACATTGCTCAACAAGTTCGCGAATTCCACAGCATCTATTTTACATCTTTCCCAATCCCAAAGTATTTGCATTTATAAAAAACTACAGACAATCAAATTCATCTCATGAAGCATGGTTTACTCCGGCACATTCCATAACGGAAACTACATTTGTCGTAGAGCGAACCGCAAAGACTTGAAGTAGTTGCCGCGACTCAATCGACCACATTCATACATATCTTAATGCTTGCTAGATAGCCTTCTAAATCTTGAACAATTAAAAAACAAAGTATATATTTACCGTCATACGGTTTGGATCGATTTGATCTGATTTGAACAGGCGAAAATTCGATACCTATAGATATAGTATAACGAACATCCCTGAGAGAGAGAATGATATATAATAAGTTTTGTTCTCTGCGGACCTAAGCATAAACGAAAGATATACTATACTCGGATAACAAATAATGACCTTCACCAAATAAAGGCGAACTATCGGAACATAGCAATTAACAGTCTTATTGTTCAGGCGACAGGAGGCATGCTTTTGATTTCTATACTCATAGCTCCACTACATGATGTGGGCGCACGCTAATCATTCCCGCTCTAAATGTTCATCAATGATAGGAGTATATATATACCTTTAGAAAGGTAGTTCGCTTTTGTAACCTATACTTCAAAATGTGCTGTAGTAAAAATGGCCCCTCTTCTCTAGTCTGGTGGCTCCGCTAACGATGAAAGGATAAGAATTACCTCTTGTTATTTAAGTATCTAAAAACTAATTTCATTGCAGAATCAAGTTGTGACTACGCTTGAAATTAAAGGTGCGCAATTAGGTGCGTTGATTTTTTATCGCTTCTGTTTTTAACTGATAATCAATCTTTTACAAAAGATTTACAATCCCTGCCGGATGTCGAGGAGAAAGAAATAAAGCACCGTGAAAATAATGATAGGGCTTCGATCCAATTGAAAAAATATTCAGCCTAACTTATGATTCGAGGTGCTATATCTTGACGCTGGTAAAATACAACTGGTGGAAGATTAACCAAACGATCGCGTTGAAACGACTGAGGGAAATCATTGTCTAACTAAAGTAGAGCATCAAATCTATAAATAAAAAAAATCTATTTGATTTATAGCCGGGCTGGAGGTTTCATGCGACAACCACAAAAAATATAGATAGGAAATCAATCCATATTATATATACCTTAACAATTATTGAGGTATATAGATCACAATAGACTTGATTCTGCCACAGTACGTTGACTGGTATTTTAGCCTATGTCTACAATACATCTTTCGCCAAGATGGTATCACCGAAATCCATGGCACGGTATCAGTGAAATATCTATATAGCACGACTATTGAACAGTCAAACGTCTAAATGATACTGAGATGGATAAGCATGACTCGCTTACTCATTTCACCAAACGCATTGCGTCAGAATTAGACTAATGGTCGGGATCTTCGCCTCGTTTCATTGTAACTATATATCTGTTTTATTTCAATTACTTTGACCTGATCTATAGTTGAAAGGTATAGATCAGGGTCAATCCTATCTTTTTACGCAGTTACTCAGACACTATTGAAATCTTATTGATCTTTTGCCTGAGCATTCCTACGTCCTCGCTCAGTTTCTTTTCTATCACTTTCGCATAGATCTGCGTTGTGGCAATTTTGGCATGACCAAGCATTTTACTTACCGATTCAATGGGCACCCCATTAGACAGTGTAACCGTAGTAGCAAATGTATGGCGTGCCAAGTGGAAAGTAAGGGACTTACGAATCCCACAAATGTCACCAATCTCTTTTAGGTAGCTGTTCATCTTTTGATTTGATATACCTGGGAACATTTTGTTTCTATGAAGCGCTGACGGATGGCTTTTATATTTTTGAATGATAGGCAGTACCTGATCCAGAAGTGGAACACGGACAATTATACCAGTCTTCTGTCTATTAAACATTAGCCATGGGTTACCATCAAGACCCACAGTGATGGACGAAGGTTTCAGGTTCACTACATCAATATAGGCAAGCCCCGTAAAGCAGCTAAAAACGAAATAATCCTTTACAAGTTGTAAACGCTCCATGGCAAAATCGCGCTCCATCAATATATTTAATTCCTCCCAGGTGATCACCTCTTTTTCTGGCCAACGGAATGTGCACTTGAATGCCTGAAAAGGATTTTTATCTAACCAGTTCTTCCTTACCGCATCATTCATAATCTTCTTTGTCATGCGGATATACTTCATGGTTGTATTTGAATTTATTTTCTCAACGGAGCGCAAAAAGTATTCAAAGTTGCTTATAAATGTATAATCCAGCTGATGCAGGTAAAGATCTGTTTTATTAAGCTGCTTTGTTATATACAAAGCTAGCTTCTTCTCAAGCGTATTGAATTTAGTCCAGGTGCTACTTGCTACATCTATACCTATTCTCTTTTTTAAGTCTTCGTTGTGCAGCTTGAGGACTTCTAAAATAGTGTGTTGCTGTACTATCCCTCCAGTAAAAATATTTTTGATGCCTTCGGGTGAAATAAATTCACCTTTTCTGGACAAGTCCTGGTATATATTTAAAAGCTTACTCTTAACTTCATTGATATATATATTAAGATCTTGCGCCTGCGGTGTTCTTCCCTTTACTTTACCGGCTATCGTGTCCCATTGTGATTCATCTACCTCACGCTTCAAGGATATTTCGGTTCGTTTACCATTTACGGTTACTCGAGCGTAAAGCATACGCTTAAGCGATTCATGCATGCCCTGTGTTTTGCTAGCCCAGATAAGAATTGAGATTGTTTGTGCGCGTTTCATCATCGTTTGCGTTTAGTTACTAAAAATCCATTCATTTTGCCATGAAATGAGTCGGAATTACCTTCAGTAGTAACTGATAATCAGTATGTTATACGCAATTCGGTTAGTTCATGTGACGCGGAAAGAGAACTAACCGAATCACTAACCGAGCAAAGTGATCTAAAGGGGTCTAAACGGCATGACTAAAAACAAAAAAACCGCTTAAACATTCTGTTTAAGCGGTTTTAGTATCTTATAAATTAATACTTGCGGTCCGGACGGGACTCGAACCCGCGACCTCCTGCGTGACAGGCAGGCATTCTAACCAGCTGAACTACCGGACCATTTTTCTATAAAACCAAGACTTCTTTTTGGTTTTCCCCTAGGAGTGTGTCTCAAAGGGAGTGCAAAGATAGTATTGGGTTTAAAATCTCCAAAATTTGGAACAAAAAAATTACTGATATGTTTCCTGTTCCTTTCCAACGCACCTTCAAAATGATAGCACAATAGTCATCGTGTATAATACATTCGTCTTCTTCAATTGTCTTTTACTATCTGAAAGAGAATACATTACAGCATCAAAGTATAGCAAACTGATCATCTGAAATACATCTCTGAAACGATCAAGAATATTTTCAGATGATCACTGATGAATAAAAATTATTTCTTGGATAAGTATGAAGAGTACATCCATACCGACTTTTCTTGCTGACGAATATAATCGCTCATCAACGCATTGGTACCTTCATCTTCGGCTTCAGCTGACATCTTTAATAACTCACGCTCCTTGATGAGTAACGTTCTGAAACCGTCAAGCACCTGCTGCACAGCCGTGTTTCCGTCAGAGATATCTTTCGATTCTTTTATCTCTGATTTCTTAACATAGTCCGAATAGCTATGGACAGGTATATAACCCAGTGTTAATATTCGCTCTGCTATCTCATCAACTTTGAGAAGGGCATCGTTATACAATTCTTCAAACTTAAGATGAAGTTCAAAGAACTTATCGCCTCGTATATTCCAGTGAAAGCCACGGGCGTTCATATAAAATAATTGGTAGTTTGCCAGCAGATCATTTAAACCATCCGCCAGTTGTTCGGAATCTTTTACTTCAAGTCCTATAGAATTTTTATTCGCCATATATTTTTCTTTTGGTCTGTAAACTAAACAAAAGAATTTATGGAAGCGTTTCTTCTCCTCGGAAATAAATGAAAAACGCTGAAGTATACTTAGTTAAAATCGGAAGTAGAATTCTCCGATAATATTGGAGCTGTCCCAGGTATTCTGCTTATCACCTGACAGGCGGAGTACATTCGAACGCACTTCCTTAAATACCTGTTCAATGGTAAGTCCTGGTTTGCGTATAGCCTTGAGAAGCTCCTGGGTATATAAGCCATTTCTTCCAGAACCATCCGAGGCTACGGAACCTGGAGCTGTAGCATAGGCTATAAAAGATCCACGCGCTCTTCTCATTTCACCAAGCCCTTGTTCGACTGAACGATTAAGAGCCGGAAAAGGATTGTTACGGCATGCATCGAGAATGAGAATATTCATGCGGGCATTCGAGCGTTCCATGTTCGCAAGTACCATGCGTTGAGCGGGAAAACAATAGCGACTGATGTCATCTTCAAACTCGACTGCTGCATCAATCGGCACTAAGTAATTTTCCTGTTCATGCTGAAGTCCATGACCAGCAAAGTAAAATAAGGCCACTGTTTTTTCAGGATCACCAGCATCAATCTTCTCTTTGAATTTCAACAATGCAGCACGAATCTGTCCATAGGTTGCATTGGTGAGCAGGTCAACCTGGAAGTTAGAGTTCTGTAATTCCTTTGCCATATCCGTGGCATCATTTACAGGATTCTTTAACGCTCCTATCGTTTTAGGATAGGCCGAGTTACCAATCACGAGCGCATAGCGCTTTTCATCTTTATAGGCATCTGCCAAGGAGGGCTGCGTGATAACGGTATGGCTACTGGCCGTTTCCCCTACTGGTGTTTTTATACTCTTTGTGTTATTCGGACTGGAATCGACAACATTGGATTTCGTGGGTTCATCCTTTTTAGCAACCGTGTTATTTTTTACCGGAGGCTGGTCCTTCTTTACAACCGGCTGATTTGCTTTTGAACTATTCTCAGGCGTGCTGCGCGAAGTGAGTATAACTTTATCGAGCTTGTTGAATTCACGGGTAAGGTCACCGTTGCCGGGATTGATTAACAATCCACTCTGAAAATCTTCTTTCGCTGCTACCAGTTCATTCATCTTTACATAAACCAACCCTCGCTCGTATAGTAATTTTGATTTGGTAGCTTTATCACTGCCCAGCTCGCGGATAGCATTGCTATAGTCACGGATGGCATCCTGGTTAGCGCCTATCTTTTCATTGCTCTTTGCTTTGAACCAATAGATATTTCCTGCATTCTCATGATTTAATAAAAGTGTCTCCTCGAAGTCGGCAACAGCGCTTTTAAAATCATTGGTCTTATAGTATGAAAGCGCCCGCAGATAGTAAACCTCCACATCGAGCGCTTTGTCACGGGTATATTTAGTGAGGTATTCTGAAAAATTCTTTATTGCATCATCATACTTCCCGGAAGTATAACTATCATGACCTCTTTCGTATAGCTTAAATTGCGCATGGCTACTAAAGGTGGTAATGCATAAAAGAGTGATCAGTACAAATATCCGGTTCATCGTGCCCTACCCTTTCCGTTGTTAATGATTGTTAGAAGTTATACGATACACCAAACTGAATGTTCAACGAAGGAAAACCTTTCTTTACCATTGGAAACTTTTCATTAGCATAAGAGGAAACTGTTTTTTCATAGGCCTCTGTACTAACAAAAGTTACGGGGAATGTATAGCCGAAAGTAGCCTGCAGGTAGAATGAAAATGGTTTTGCCGGAAAAAGCTCAATACCCGGCCCCACAAATATACCACCTGTAATTTCGGTATCACCCTTTAAGGTCTCAAAGGAATCACCATCCCAGGTCTCTGTATAGCCATCGGCATACCACTGACCATCGTTCTGGTTATAGTATAACAAGTCATCGTTTTGCGTTGAAGTATTCTGATCATCCTCGTAAATCTCATATGTATACCGCTCGCCTGTGCCACTTACTTCTTTGCGTGATGCCAGCGTAAGGAAAGGTTTTGCAAAAGCATATACGGAGATAACCGAGTTGTCCTTTACGGGAACAAAGTTAAGTTTGATATTCAATGCCAATGAAGTAAGGCTCAGATCACCACCTTCAAGTGTGAGTACATATCCGTAGTCATAGGCAAGGTCACCCAGACCGTATTTGGTTTCCCACCCGTTCGGATCACCGTAGCCTATATAAGCATCTCCGCCATTGGCTGTTGTTACTTCCGGGTCGTATTGAAATCCTAAATAAGATATCGAGGGACCTATCGAAAGTACGCGGTTAACACGCTTGAGAAAACCAAGTTCAACGTTGAATCCTGTTTTATAGTCGCCAATGTTTTTTCCGAAAGTAAAAGATGGACCAAGCCCCAGAAAAATGCCTTTGTTTTTATCGATACGTTCTCTCTTCTTTATTATTCCTTCGTCCTGGGCAGCTGCCCCCATCACAATAGATATAAAAATTAACAGGCTGAGTAGTCGTTTCATGATAAGAGGGTTAAAATTATCAAGTAAGGTAACACGGATTTATACACCTTCTATAGTCACCTACATATTTATGTAGATATATACTAAAATTTAAAATAGAACTCCCCTACTATATTTGAGCTGTCCCATGTAAATTGTTTGTCACCGGAGAGTCGCAGTACATTCATGCGCACATCTTTAAAGACTTGCTCGATGGTGAGCCCGGGTTTGCGTAAAGCTTTCAGTAGCTCCTGTGTATAAAGACCATTGCGACCTGCGCCATCGGAAGCCACGGAGCCTGGTGCTGTAGCATAGGCTATAAATGAACCACGTGCACGTTTCATTTCACCAAGTCCTTGCGACACCGAACGTGTAGCAGCGGGAAAAGGATTGTTACGGCATGCATCGAGAATCACAATGTTCATGCGTGAATTAGAACGCTCCATATTGGCCAGCACCATCTTTTGTACCGGGAAACACATGCGTACTATATCATCTTCATACTGTACGTTTGCATCCACAGGCACCAGGTAATTTTCATCCAGATATTGAACACCGTGGCCAGCATAATAGAATAACCCTACGGTTTGATCTTTCGGACCGTTCACAAGTTTATCCTGGAACTTGCGCATAGCTTCCCGCATCTGCACATAGGTAGCATTGGTGAGTAACTGAACTTCAAAATCCGATTTTTTTAATTCTGTGGATACGTCGGTAGCATCGTTCACAGGATTTTTTAATATACCTACTGAGTTAGTATAACTGCTGTTACCAATTACCAGTGCATACCGTTTTTCATCTTTATAGGTTGATGCTATAGAAGAAATTAATGCTGTGTTGGCGGATTGATCCGTTGGTTGTTCCTGTACAGGAGTAGTAATGATGGGCTGTTGAACAGTTTTGGCTGGTGGTGTTGTCTTCTTGGTGTCCGTGGCAGTTGCCTTGGTATCTTTCTGATTGTTTTTAACAATCACCTGTGTCTTACTCTTCGTGTCGGCACCTCCTCGTTGTGTGGCCGCATTATTATTGCTCACCGAGGCCTTCGCTATTTCTGCGTTGGAAGGATCGAGTGACTTGGCAAGTGTAAGGTCGCTGGCAGCCGCTTCTTTGTTTCCTTGTCGAGCGTAAAACTGTGAGCGATCTGCAAGAATCTGTGCTGATACTTTTTTATTATTCTCCGCATACCCTACCGCTTCTTTATAGTATGTATCGGCTTGCTGGGCATTTCCTTTTTTATCATAACAACGTGCCTTGAACCAGGAGATGACGGCTTTATTAAAGTGATTGAGTTCAAGTGCCTTGTCTAAATCAACCAGCGCGTTCTCAGTTTCACCTTTAAAATAATAGGATTGCCCGCGATAGAAATAAAGATCTTCATCGTATCGCTTGTTACGATCAGGTTTGGCGAGCATGCCTGAGAAGAGATCGATCACGGCTCCGTAATCCTGCACGCGGAATCTTGCAATGCCTTCATCGTAAGTCTGATAGTCCTGCGCTATAGACAAAGTAGAAACCAGGATCATCAGCCCTAAACCAAGTATAGACTGTTTCATAGAGGGTAGATAATATTATCAAAGGTAATTATACGGTAAAAATTAACGAACCGTTTTGGAGAGTATCATTCGTTGAAGACAAAAAATGTTATTTTTGGCCACTGCATGAAAAGAATATTTTTATTCCTGATATTAACAGCACTCCTTTTGCCTGCGTGCAGCAAAAAATCCGGCAGCAACATCTCGGTTGTAAAGCCCAAGTATCATCATCGCTGGTACGATCGTAAAAAAGATCGCGGAACCAAGCGCACCAAAACAATTCGCGTAAGAAATTAAAAATCAGGGAAAAGCAAGAAGCGCTGGAGCATTACTTTTGAATAGCATACATCAACGCCATTCATATTCCAACAACGTTTTAATTACTGTAAACCTCTTAGCATCAAATCAAGGTTCTTTCGGAAAAAGATCTTGGCAGGATTTAACTGATTTAAATGTGCTGTAACAATTCCTCCTATAAAGATCGATGTGATCAGGTTGGTTATATCCCGTGTGGAGATCGTCTTGGTAATTTCTTTTCTGAAGATCGCCTCGAGTGTAAACTTCTCCAGCATGTGGTCGAGTGAAAGTATTTCAATGTTGGTGATGCCTTCAATTTCTGGAAACAGGATCTTCTTTTCTTCAGGCTTTAACGGAAAAGGTTTGGGTGGTCGCTTGAAATCAGAGAAGTAGCCGATAAGACTAAGCAGTAATCCAGGGTGTTCTTCGTAGGCTTCACTTATCTTATCAAACAGGAAATATACTCCCTGTATACCTTCACGTGGTTTCAGTATAAGATCTGCAGAGCGCCCCAGACACCAAACCCTGAAATAGTATAATAAGATGTCTTCTTTCTGTGGAAAGTATTTGAACAATGTTACTTTAGAGATCTTAACTTTCTCGCAGATGTCGTCTACGTATAGATCTTCGAAGGGCCTTTTTCCAACCAGCTTTAGGGTTGTATCGAGCACATGCACTTTTAATCGGGCGGCTTTTTCTTTTCTGAGGCTCATGCTTATGTAGTAAAGATGTTATTCACCATTCATCCTTAAATACCTTCTAAAACAGCTTCTGAAGTAATACTTTTAACTCGACTAAACCAATTCCAACATGATGAAACGCTGTATTCTGCTTTTATTTGTCGTAAGTGTAGTTGCCTGTAACAGTAACACCAAACGCGAGCGGATCACAGGTCTTGTAACGGATTCTGCTATGGTAGTCTCAGCGCATCCGCTGGCCTCAAAAGTAGGCGTGGAAATTATGCGCAAAGGTGGCAATGCTGTTGACGCTGCGATCGCCGTACAGTTTGCTTTGGCAGTGGTATATCCGAGTGCAGGAAACATTGGTGGTGGTGGGTTTATGGTGCTGAGAAAAAATGACGGCACGGTGGCTTCCCTCGATTATCGTGAAAAAGCACCAGCAGCTTCTACGCATACGATGTACCTGGATTCAGCCGGCAATGTTATAGATTCATTAAGTCAGGACGGACATCTTTCATCCGGAGTACCGGGCTCAGTAGCCGGTATGGTTGAGGCGCATGCAAAGTATGGAAAACTTCCCTGGAAGGAACTGGTGCAACCAGCAGTAGCCCTGGCGTTGGATGGCTTTGTACTCACGCAACGTGAGGCGAACGGACTAAATTACCTGCATGATTTTCTGGTCAGAAAAAATACGATTCAACCTGAGTTTTTACTTCGTGACGCATGGACAGCGGGGGATACAGTTCGCTGGACAGACTTAGGCCATACACTTGAACGCATTCGCGATACAGGCAGAGCCGGCTTCTACGAAGGGAAAACTGCAGATGATATAGTAGCGGAAATGAAACGCGGCAAGGGCTTGATCTCTCATGAAGACCTGAAAAATTATAAAGCTATATGGCGCGATCCGATTATAGGAAAGTATAAAGAGTATAAAATTATCTCGATGGCACCACCGTCTAGTGGTGGGGTTGCGTTGTTGCAATTGCTGCGCTCTGTGGAAAGTTATCCGATCGGCTCATGGGGATGGAACACAGCCCAGACTGTTCACTTGATTACGGAGGCAGAGCGCAGAGCGTATGCCGATCGTTCCGTTTACCTGGGCGATCCGGATTTCGTAAATGTACCCGTAAAGGAACTCACCAGCGCGCTCTATACGGATGAACGCATGAAGTCATTCGATCCTGAAAAAGCAACGCCAAGCAAAGCCATTAAAGAAGGCATGCTTGCTTTGCATGAATCGCCACAGACGACTCATCTTTCCGTTGTTGATGCACAAGGAAATGCGGTTGCTGTTACCACTACACTAAACGATTCGTATGGTTCAAAAGTAATTGTTGCCGGCTCCGGATTTCTATTGAATGATGAAATGGACGACTTCAGTGCAAAGCCCGGCTATCCGAATATGTATGGTGTTATCGGTGGAGAAGCCAATAAGATCGAGCCCAATAAACGCATGCTCAGCTCGATGACTCCAACCATCATTGAAAAAGATGGAAGACTATATATGGTCGTTGGTACACCGGGCGGCTCTAAAATCATAACGAGTGTATTTCAAACTATACTCAATGTACTGGATCATAAAATGACCATGCAGGAAGCGGTGACGGCTAAACGTTTTCACCACCAGTGGTTGCCCGATACAATCTTCAATGAGTTCCATGCATTCTCTGTAGAGGACAGTTTAAAGCTTGTGAAAATGGGACACGCCTTTAGTCCGATCCGTTCGTTCTGTCGCGTGGATGCCATCCTGGTGCGTGCCGACAGTACGTTGGAGGGTGGCGCAGATCCGCGTGGAGATGACACGGCTGCCGGCTTTTAATGAACTGCCAGTCCGTTATCGGTTCACAATTATGCAACATATGCGGCTCGTAGCCAATAGCAGGTTGTTAGGGAGTTTTAGCATGCAGTCGATATGAAGTATCGCTTCGGTCCGACCATTTACATTAACTTTGCTCATTAATGATGTGCATGAATATTGATTCGAATGATTTCAGTACACTGCGCCACAACGCCTTAATAGAATCGTGAAGCGTCCACTCCCATCGATATTGAGAAACAGAATTTTTCAACATGTTTTATTCTGGCTGGCTCACCTTGTCTTCTATGCAACACTGTACGGAAGCTTCCAGGAAAATTACCGCCAGACTTTTTTTGAAGAGCTTATATACTTTCCGGGAAAGATTGCCTTCACATACTTCACGATGTATTTCCTCTTGCCCCGGTATTTGCTACCGGGAAGATACTGGGCTTTTGCAATCGGCTTTTTAATCGCTTCGCTTATTGCAGGGGTCGTACAACGATATGTAGCCTATAATTTCCATTACCCTCTATACTACCCGCAGTACCTGAGCGATCCCTTCTTCTATTTTCCGAAGATCGTGAAGATGTTCGTCAGTATATATCCGGTAACATTTACCGCAGCGACTATAAAACTTTTAAAGTACTGGTATACCAACCAGAAAGCACAGCAGATACTGAAAGAAGAAAAACTACAAGCCGAGTTGAAGTTTCTCAAAACGCAGATTCATCCACACTTCCTGTTCAACACGTTGAATAACCTGTATGCGCTTACGCTAAAGAAATCGGAACGTGCTCCGGATATGGTTTTGAAACTTTCAGAGCTGATCAACTACATGCTATATGAATGTACCAGCGATGAGGTTCCGCTGGAGAAAGAGATCAAGTTCATTCAGAACTATATTGATATTGAAAAGATGCGATATGGCGATAAGCTTGATGTCGATGTCCGGATTACCGGTGGGATAAATACCTGTACCATCGCCCCGCTCATTCTGCTGCCTTTCGTTGAGAACTGTTTCAAACACGGTGCCAGTGAAGAGCTGCAGCAGTCCTGGGTGAAAGTAAGCATTGATGCGCAAGAGCACGTAATCCTGGTGAAGGTTGAAAACAATAAAGCCAATGGCAACGGTCATGCGCGCAAAGAAGGCATCGGGATACAAAATGTGAAACGAAGACTTGACCTCCTCTATCCTAATCAGTACGAACTGAAAATCATGAATGGTGAGGAAACGTTTCTGGTTGTGCTTACCATAAATCAGAAAGTAGCAGAAAGCAGATACAGTTGATTCAGAAAGTTATCTATACAGGATTTGTTACGTTAAAATCAATAGTATGAAATGTATAATTGTTGATGATGAACCCTTAGCGATTGAGATTCTTGAATCGTATGTAAGCAAGATCGATCAGCTTGAAATTGCCGGAACGTTCAGAAACGCGGTAACAGCTTTTACATTCCTTCAGCAGAATAAGATTGATCTTATTTTTCTGGATATACAGATGCCTAAACTTTCGGGTATAGATTTTCTGCGTACACTCAAGAATCCCCCCAAGGTAATTTTCACCACGGCATTTCGCGACTATGCATTGGATGGTTTTGAACTGGAGGTGGTGGATTATTTATTGAAGCCTATACCTTTCGAACGCTTCTTAAAAGCAGTAGCCAAAGTACTGCACCAGCCAGCTGCAGCTACACCTCCGCAAAAGGCAGAACCTGCAGGTAGCGAGAGTTTCGTTTACTTCAAGGTGGACAAGAAGATGATCAAGACGAAAATGACCGATATACTATATATCGAAAGTATAAAGGATTATGTAAAGGTAAAAACCTCCGAGAAGGAGATTGTAACCCAGCAAAAGATCAGTTACCTGGAAGAGAGTCTGCCGCGCGAACAGTTCTTACGCATACACCGCTCCTTCATTGTTAATGTAGAACGTATTGATGCTTACTCCGCTACCGATATTGAGATCGGCAAACATTTTATACCCATCGGAAGAAATTACAAAACCGATGTAATGAAGATCCTGGCGCGGCACGCATTCTAAGATGGCTGGCTTGCACCACTGTGATTGGGAATTTCCATCTTAAATATAGTACCCTGACTTGGCGCCGACTCTACTTCGATCGTACCGTGTAGTTTATCAATAGCCTCTTTTACTATATATAGTCCAAGTCCTGCCCCCTCACTTCGTTCGGTTGCCCGAAAGAACATATCAAAGATCTTGGATTGAAAATCTTTCGGTATACCAATACCGTTATCCTCAAAATGAATCTTGGCACTGCTGGCATCAATGGTTATATCGATGTGAATGAACTGGTTCTTCTCTCCCGGAGAGCGATACTTAATGGCATTTGAAACCAGGTTATTGCAGATGACACTCAGGCGTTGTGGGTCGGAGTAAAACGGCACGTGCTCCTTCATGGTGATCTGCTTTTTGATATTCTCGGAACCTTCCATATAGTGAAGGCGCTCAAACATATCCTCCAATAGTTGCTGAAGATTTACTCTTTCAATCTTCACTTCACTCCTGGCGTTACGTGAGTAATCAAGAATCTCCTTTAAGGTGTTGTCCAGCTTATGTATACTTTGCTCAATCTTGTCAAAGTACATATCATAAATCATGTCGTCATTGTTGTCGTTCATCTTGGCGAGCTGCACAAGTCCGAGTACAGACATGAGTGGTGCACGAAGATTATGCGACACACTATATACGAAGCTATCAAGTTCTTTATTGATCTTGACGAGTTCATCATTTTGTTTTCGTAAAGCAGACTCTGCTTTTTTACGCTTGGACTCCATCTGCCGCTGGCGAAGGGAATTAAATATAGCGGATGGTAAACGTGCCAGGTTTGATTTCAGTACGTAGTCATCTGCGCCGAGCTTGAGACAACTTACAGCAAACTCTTCCGACACGGTGCCGGTAACCAGTATAAATGGACCTTTAAACCCTGACTGCTTACAGATCTTTAAAGCCTCGAGCGAGTTGAACTGCGGCAATGCATGATCGGACAGAATTACATCCGGATTGTATTGCTCCAGGGCTTTGACGAATTCCTCGCGGGTATCAACGTTCTGGCTAGTGTAATCAACGCCATCTTTGGTAAGGGTGCGGTTGATCAGGCCCGCATCTTCCTCGCGGTCTTCAAGCATTAAAATCTTTAATTTTTTCTCCATACGCAAACTCCCGTTTCGTTTTCACTTACTTTATTGGTGGCTGATTTAATATCAACCAAAAAAAACCAATTTCTGAGACAGCACTTACAAACTTTTCAAACTCCACCGGCTTCACGATGTAGGCATTCACGCCTAGTTTATACGTTTCAATGATGTCTCGTTCTTCTTTGGATGAGGTTAATACTACGATTGGTATAATTCTTCGATTTTCGTCACTTTTAATCTTACGAAGTACTTCGATGCCATCGACTTTAGGCATTTTGATATCAAGCAATATGATCTTGGGAAGTGAGTTCGGTTCGGAAGAGAAAATAAAATCCAGAGCCTCTTCGCCATCTTGTAAATGCAATAGATTGTTTGCCAGGTTATGCTTCTTTAGTGCACGTATAGTCAATTCTGCATCATCTGGATTATCCTCCACCAGCAGAATCTCAACAATATTATTCATAAGGGTAGTTTACTTGTTTGAGTTGATTTAGGCAATGAAAAATAAAAGGAGGCACCTTCATCTACTTTGCCTTCTGCCCATACCTTACCGCCATGCCGGGAGATAATCCGATGGACAATAGCCAACCCTACACCGGTACCCTGAAAATCTTGTGCCCGGTGTAGTCGCTGGAAAACACCGAATAATTTGTGGACATACTGCATGTCAAAACCTGCTCCGTTATCTTTAATACAATAGATCGTTTCAAATGCATTGCTTTGCGAAGTAATTTCTATGAGTGTATGTTCTTTTCTGCTAGTATACTTTATAGCGTTAGATATAGTATTGATCCATACTTGCCGGAGCAGGTGAGCGTCACCGGTGGCCACTTCCAAGGTATCAATTTTCAGATCGATCTTTCTGCCGCTTTCATTAAAAAGTAACTCTTCAGAAGCATACTGTGCAAGCTTGCTCATGTCTACAACGCCTTTGATGATCTCTTTACGTCCCACACGGGAGAACTCAAGCAGGTCATCAATAAGCTGCCCCATCTTCCGTGCGTTGTTCACCACTATATTTAGTACACGCTTCCCTTCGGCGTCAAACTTGTCCATGTAATCCTCCGATAGTATACGTGCATAGCCATCGATGGAACGCAACGGTGCACGAAGGTCATGAGACACCGAATACGTAAAAGCTTCAAGCTCCTGGTTCAGCGCCATAATCCGCAGATTCGCCTCTCTTCGCTGCGAGTAATCGATCGCCATCGAACGGCTCTTCTGGAAATTCCCGTTTTCATCATAGACGGCAGTCGCGTTGAGCAGTATAGGAAACGTGGTTTTATCCTTTCGGATGATGTCGAATTCAAGGTCACGCACAAAGCCCTGTGTCTTAAATGTTTCGAACCTGCTTTTAAACAATTCTATATTTCCCGGAGCGAGTATATCTGAGAATCGAACACGATTAATGATCTCCGAACGATCATAGCCAAGCCAATCCAGCCACGTTTTGTTCATCTCGGTCACCATACCTGTTGCATCCAGGGAGTGATATCCACAGGGAGCGTTATCATATATATCCTGAATCCGACTCGCTGCTTCCTTCGCAGACTCCTCTGCCTGGAATCGTGCCTTTAGATTTTTATTGATCGCAATAAAAACAAAGACCAATAACGATGCAGTTGCAGAGAGTAAAGCTACATATGCCCAATTGAAATTTTGGATTCCCTGCTCCCGTTGTTCCGTGCGTTGCCGCAGTAACATTTTCTCATGCTCCTGCATATCGGCTATAACAGTATATATCTTGTCCATCAGGGTCTTGCCTTCCAGAGACGCATGTATAGTTTGTGCCTCTTCAAAATTTTTCTGGCGGGTGTCCAGAAGCTTTTGATTGAAAAGCAACTTCTCATCAATCAATTTACGAAGGATCAGAAAGCGCTCATACTGATAGGCATTGTCGGCTATCAGGCTTTTAAGATCGTCCAGATGCTGATGAACTTCTCTGGACGATTCTTTATAGGGCTGTACAAATACTTCGTTGCCAGTGATAGTATATGCGCGCTGTGCAGATTCCAGGTTAGCGGTAATAGACCACACTTGTTCAATGTGATAGAGCACTTCATTGGAGTGGGAAACTAAAAAACTTTCGCGGATCGAGCGCTTGTTATTGAGATATGAATAAACTGCCAGGGCTGATATAATGGCGATGGCTAACAGAAATCCTGCAATAACACGTTGTTGGATATACAACTTCATCCCCTCACTATGTAAATAAAGTACATTTGATTTTTACTGCTATCGGTCTATCTAACTTATCTAATAATTGAATCAAACAGAAATGTTTTTATATGAATTATTTATTGGATAATATAAACGATGTAATAATCAATTGATTTTTAAATGATCCAATTTTTCTAGGTTCACAATTCTGTTTAAAAACAAGGAAACAAAAAAAAGCACCCCCGGATATGGGAGTGCTTTTTTCTATTCTTTATACACAAAAATTAGGTACTATAACTTTTTAATGATGAACTCTACCCGTCTGTTAAGTTGACGAGTTTCTTCGTCCTCGTTGCTTGCGATCGGGGTCGCGCCTCCATAACCTTTGCCGGAAATGCGCTTTTTATCAATTCCCTTTTCTGTGAGATACTCTTTCACCTTATCGACACGGGCCTGTGAAAGCTTAACATTTTGTGCAGGAATACCGCGGTTATCAGTATGACCCGCCAGTTCAATCTTCACATTGGGGTTCAGTTTGAGGAAAGAAATCACCATATCTAATTCGTCATACGACTGTGGGAGTAAGTTGGTGCGGCCTTGCTCGAACAAAACGTTTTTCAAATTAACCGTAGTGCCCACTTCCACGGGTTGAAGTTTGAAATTCATTTCAAGCTCTTTCATCTCGTATGTTTTGATGGCAAGCTTTTCCATCGAACTCACAAATCCTGCCGCTTCTATCTTTACCATGTAATCATTTACAGATGGTACGGTAAGAGAGTAGCCTGCGTCTACCGATGCCGTTGTGCCCTGATTATTGGCCACTGCCGTAAAGGTGATTTTGGCAGGAATAAACTCGTTCGTTTTAGCATTCAACACTTTGCCATATACACGCACGCTGTTTTCAGGAACAGATACCGATGGCTTAACCGGAGGAATGGTGGCCGGGCTAACAGTAGCCACCGCGTTGGTTGTATCCTGAGGATTACGAGGCGGGTTATTTCTTTTATATAGTTTCACATCACCGTAGCCATCGCTGTTCTTGGTGCTGGTAAAAAGTGAAAAATCTTCGGAAGAATAATCACGATAGTATAGATCGCGACCTTCTGTATTTATAGTCGGCCCAAGGTTAACGGGCTCAGACCATTTCGTCCAGGTTTCATCCAATCGTGATGAAGAGTAAATATCAAAGCTTCCAAATCCTTTTCTCCCGTTGCTTGAGAAATATAGTGTTCTTCCGTCATCGCTCAGAGAAGGGCAAAGTTCCTGAAACTGGGTGTTGATCACGGATCCCAGGTTTTTAGGCTCCGACCATTTTCCATCACTGCCTTTTAAGGTGATGTATAGGTCTTCAACGCCACGGCTACCGTACGTCTCTGCCGAAAAAACGAAGACACTCTCATCCGGCTTTATATACCCGCTTATGGTTTCTGATTTATTCTGAAAGTATGGAATGGTGATGTTCTCAGGGGATGACCAGCTATTACCTTGTCTTTTCGTAACAGCGATGCCTTGCGTGCGTGGTGAACCCGTTGCATCGTAATGACTTAACAAGAACAGATTGTCTCCAGTACCGGAGAAGCCCGCTACACCGTTAAAGCCTCTGTTATTCAACAACGCTCCTGCGTGAACCGGAGCTGACCATTGATTATTTTCTGTTAAGGTTGCATACCATATATCTCCCGGGTCCTTCTTTCCTCCGACATTACTGGGATGATTGGCAATGGTAACATATAATGTTTTTCCATCGGGGCTGATCACAGGGCTCAGCTCATCATAGGGTGAGTTCAGTAACTCAAAAGAGTTAACTGAATCAGAACCGATAGGCTGACCAATAGAAATAAATGTTAACAAGAGAAGTAGGAACACTGAACTAAAAACCCGCATATACCAAAACACTTAACTCCAAATATACTATTTTACTTACGATTTAATCGTTGGGTTCAGGATTGATAAAGCCCGTATAAAGACAATCCTGATAACTTATGAGTGTGACGGCTGAACCACTGATACACTTCTCATTTACTAATCCACTGATTCCCTTTGATTGTAAATCGCCAGGGAAGCTTGGCATCTTCACCAGCATAGTCGATACCGATACGCGCACTGGCTTCAACTCCACTTGGTGGTATCTTTCTCCCGCCATCCTCTATCCAAACTTCGTTGTCGAGAAGGAATTTTCCATTCAACTTTCTGTCAATGCCCAAAGCTTTGGTTAGTTTACCCGGACCAGAGGTCAGGTGAAAAGGATTTGCTAATCGCCCTCTTCGGATTTTCATTTCGGTGAGTCCTTCAAGAGGTTCGAGGGCCCGGATCAAAACAGCTTCTGCAACGCCTGGTATATTGGTCACCACGTTGAAAAGATGGTGCATGCCATAGCAGAGGTAAACATAGGCATAGCCACCCTTTTCGAACATGATTGCATTGCGCGGAGTCTTTCGGGCTCCATATGCATGGCAACCTCGCTCCTTCCACGAATATGCTTCCGTCTCTACAATAATACCGCTCGTAACAACACCCTCGATGTTGGTAACAAGCACCTTACCAAGGAGTTCGCGCGCGATCTTGACTACATTGGTACGCTGGTAAAAATCTTCTGGAAGCTTCATATCAAACTATACGCTGCGTAGATGTTACAGGATTAACTCTTTTTTAACAATGCAATTCAAAACCTTGTTTAACTTTGGCACCTCGTAATTCAAAACAACCAAAAATATACCACCATGAAAAAATTATTACTGATTGTTTTATTGATCACTGCTCACTTGGCGCAAGCACAAGTACAAACTCCAAGTGCCAGTCCTGCAGGTTCAGTTTCTACAACAATAGGTCTTACAAATGTTAAAGTAGATTACTCCCGTCCACGTGCTAAGGGAAGAAAAATTTTTGGAAGTGATGCAGCTGCGTTGGTTCCATTCGGAAAGATCTGGAGAACAGGTGCTAACAGCGGAACAAGGATCTCTTTCTCTGACGATGTAAAAGTAGAAGGCGTTGCTGTACCAGCAGGTGAATATCTTTTGCTCACATGGCCTGGTGCTACAGAATGGACAGTAGTACTATATAAAGATGTTGCTATGGGAGGCAATACAGGTAAATATGATAAAGCCAATGACGTTGCTAATTTCAAAGTGAAGTCTGAAAAGCTTACTGAGAAAGTTGAAACGTTCACAATCAACATCACGGATTTATCTGATGATAGCAAAAGCGGTAAAGTTCAGTTGGCTTGGGAAAACACGTCTGTGAAATTTACCATCTCAACAGACTACGATGCCAAAGTGATGAAGTCTATTGAAGAAAATACTGTGGTAAGTCCTAACAACTATTTCCAGGCTGCAGTATATTATCTTGAAAACAAAAAAGATCTGAACAAAGCTCTGGAGTGGGTGAACAAAGCTGCTGAAGGCATGAACAGTCCTTTCTGGGTGCTGCATCAAAAAGCTAAAATTCAAAAAGCTTTGGGTGATAAAAAAGGTGCTACTGAAACGGCTACAGCGTCTTTAGCTAAATCAAAAGAAGCTGGTAACCGCGATTACCAAATGATGAACGAAGAGCTATTGAAGTCTCTGAAATAATCCGAAGAAATCTATACTATACGAAGAGCCGCTGCCATGCAGTGGCTCTTTCTTTTTAGCAGAAATTATAGTCCCGTTATTTCTGCTTATGTTAGCAGATATATAATCCTATGGCTTCAAAACCGTTTGAACACCTGATCACTGTTACCACGCATGACATCGATGAACTTGGTCATGTGAACAATGTGGTATACGTTCGCTATATACAGGAAGTCGCGGCTGCACATTGGAATGCGATCGCTTCCGCTGAATTAAAAGCAAAGTATTTATGGATCGTGCTGCGTCATGAAGTAGACTATAAAAACCCATCCTTTCTTAATGATGTGATCCAGGGCACCACCTGGGTTGGCGAAAGTCACGGAGCAAAGTTCGAACGCTTTGTAAAACTGGTGCGCGCATCCGATCAAAAGATTCTGGCAGAGTCAAAAACAATCTGGTGTATGGTTGATGCAAAGACTATGCGCCCCACGCGCATCGGTGAAGTATTTTATAGACGGCTTCAGGCTTTATAATGGATGTCGTAATTTCATTCATCCAATCCCTATAGCCATGAAATCAATTCTTCACTGTATTGCATTGCTGATATTCTCCTTTGGCAATAGCCTAGCACAAGATATAGTCGATTCAAAACAACGTGAGATTGTAATCACGAATGTGAATGTAGTACCGATGGACTCCGAGCGCATCCTCGAGAAACAAACCGTGATTATCAAGAACGGAAAAATTTCAGCAATCGGCACCAGACTAAAATATACCAAAGCCGCCTTGGTTATAGATGCGAAAGGTAAATATCTCATTCCCGGCCTGGCAGAAATGCATGCGCATGTCCCTCCTATTGACGACATCGAACCCATGAAGGAAGTGCTGATGTTGTTTGCAGCCAATGGTATAACAACGATACGGGGCATGCTTGGCCATCCAAAGCACCTGGAGCTTCGCAGTAAAATACAACAGGGAGAAATACTGGGACCACATCTATATACCACCGGTCCATCCTTCAATGGTATGAGCGTTACTTCTCCGGAAGCAGGCGCTGAGATGGTACGCAAGCAAAAAGCTGCAGGCTACGACTATCTGAAACTACATCCCGGTCTTACGCGTGAAAAGTTTGATGCTATAGCAGACGCGGCACATAAAGAGGGCATTCCATTTGTCGGCCATGTATCGTTTGGTGTGGGTGTATGGCGTGCGATTGATGCGGGATATTCTTCCATTGATCACCTGGATGGTTTCATCGAAGGTTTGATCCCTGAAATCAAAACCATGAACGAACAGCAAACCGGGTTGTTTGGAATGTTTGGAGCAGATAAAATTGATACAACGCTCATTCCAAAACTTATGGCTGGCCTTCGAGAAAAAAATATATGGGTAGTGCCTACGCAATCTTTAGCGGAACGTTGGTTTGCCGCAGACTTTACACCTGAAGTTTTTCTTACCGATCCGGATATACTATATATGAAACCTGAAACGGTGAACCAATGGATCGAAAGCAAAAAAAATCTAATGAAGAACCCGGAGTATAATGCCGCTACGATTGAAAACTTTGTGAACCTCAGAAGGGAGTTAATATACCAGTGCCAACAAAACGGTGTAAAGATCCTGCTGGGTTGTGATGCACCACAGGTGTTTAACGTGCCCGGTTTTTCAACGCACAATGAATTGCAATACCTGGTAAAATCAGGGCTTACTCCCTATGAGGCACTGCGAACCGGAACTGTACATGTCGCTGCGTATTTGAATAAAACTGATACCGGCATCATTCAGCAAGGTGCTGTAGCTGATGTGGTTTTAATCGCTGGCAATCCCTTAAAGGATATCAGTCATACTAAAAATGTAGAAGGCGTTGTACTGGCAGGAAAGTGGCTTTCGAAAGAGTATATCAGCACGGCACTTAAAAAACTGGAGAAAACTAAATAGCGTTTCACGGATTCACATGAAGTATAAAAAACTCGGTACATCTGATCTGCAGATCAGCGAAATAAGTTTTGGCTGTATGTCTCTGGGTATCGACCATGAGGCGAATGCTAAACTATTGCACACTGCCTTCGAAAAGGGCATCAATTATTTTGACACGGCAGATATATACCAGCATGGGTTCAATGAGGAAACCGTAGGCCGCGCTTTTAAGGCCATGCGTCCCAAAGTAATACTGGCAACGAAAGTTGGCAATCAACCGCGTAGCGATGGCAGCGGACTGGACTGGAATGCTTCGCGGAAATATATACTTGCGGCTGTAGAGAAAAGCTTATCGCGGCTTCAGACCGATTACATTGATCTATACCAGCTGCATGGCGGTACCCTGGATGATCCTATCGATGAGACCATAGAAGCCTTTGAGTTACTCAGGCAACAAGGCAAGATCCGGTACTACGGCATATCGTCTATACGTCCAAATGTGATTCGCCAGTATATAACGCGTTCCAATATTGTAAGCGTGATGATGCAGTATAGTTTACTGGATCGCAGGCCTGAGGAAGAATGTCTATCATTACTTGATGAAAATAACATTGGTGTGGTGACGCGGGGAAGCATAGCGAAAGGATTGCTGGTGGGTAAACCTGCGGAGCCTTACCTGAATTATACCGCAGCACAAATATCGACCGCAGCAGAAGCGATAGCATCCGCGTCTGGAGCGAATAGAAGTAAGACGGCAACGGCTTTACAATTTGTACTGCAACACGCGGCTGTCACAAGTGCCGTTGTCGGCATCAGAACACCGGAACAACTCGAAGAAAATATTCGTGCGGCAATAGCACCACAGCTCACACAAAATGAAATCGATTTACTCCGCAATTCAATACCTGTAAACAAGTACGACCAACATCGTTAGGATAATAATACATTTTCATGCATTCTTGCAGGCATTGTTTTTTAACATTCGATCTAAACAGAATGGTTATGGAACAAGACAAAAATAAGGGCACGGATTCTTCTGCGGGTGTTAAAACGCCAAATCCACCACAGATTATGCATCCCAATTCTCCAAAAGAAAGAGAAGAGAAAAAAGCTCCTGCTGAAAAAAGCGATGATAAGAAACAATCCGGAAATTCAACTCCGAAGAAATAGGTTTTTTACACTATATCTGACTATCTGCCATTTGTCTGCTAGCTATAATTATATAGTTACTTTTTATAGACAGGTTTCAATACTTTAAAATCACCATCGATCGCTGGCGTTTTCAATCCCAGTATTTTTGCGATCAGCGGATATACATGTATATTTTCAAAAGCATCGATCTTTACTCCTGCCTTGATGTTTGGCCCTTTGGCGTAAAATATACCCTGCATTTCTTTTACAACTCCCGGATCGTAACCGTGTACACCGAAAGCCGTTGACTGCCAGTTCCCAAATGCCCGTGCTACGTCCTGAATATAATATCCCGGTTCGGCCACAATCAGCAAATCACCGGAGCGAGGATTATTGTAGTGCCACCCTGCCGGCATTTCGCTACGCTTGTAAACCTTAAAATGACTCTCTTGCTTTTTGATAATCGTATATAACGAATCCGCTTTACGCGTATAGATGTGCGCTTGTGTTCCTCCATTGGCAGTGACGACAGAAGTGTCTGCTACATTATATAGTTTCTGCAGCGTTATGTAGGTGATCTCCTCTTCCTTTAACTCATACATCCCATGATCGGAAACGACAATAACGTTCACCGGTAAATTAAGAGCTTTCAATTTACTCTCCAGAGTTCCTAATAATGAATCGGCTCCTAAAACGGTTTCTTTTAATTTATCAGAAGCAGGACCAGAGCGATGTCCTTCTGAATCAACGAGAGAGAAATATAGCGATATAAAATGTGGCCGCTCTTTTTCAGGAAGTTTCAGCCAATCTATTACCTGGTCGATGCGTTTATCATTTTTAACAGCTTCATCATAGGGGAAATAATAGCTTGGCAACTCACCTTTTATAGGTGTCTCTGAACCGACCCAGAAAAAAGAAGCGGTACGTTGCCCCGCCTGTTGCGCTAGCTGCCAGAGCGGCGTGCCTCCATAAAAAGAAGTATCGCGCACTACAGCCTTATTCTTCATCGCATATACCTTCTTTAGCGAAGGGTCATAAAATGTATTATCCACCAAACCATGATGGCCGGGATATAGACCTGTAACAAGTGTATAGTGGTTGGGAAATGTTTTGCTTGGAAAGGAAGGAATCAATCCCGCAGCAGCGGTTCCCTTACGGATGAATGCGTTGAAATTGGGTGCATTAAATTTTGAAACATAGTCATACCGAAAACCATCAAACGATACCAGTACAACATACGGTGTTTGTTTTTGTTGTGCTTCCGCGATCGTAAAAACCGACAGCCAGAGGATAAGCACCCATACTCTTCTCATTCAGTAAAAATCAAAAATCCAGTCGCGAATGTAAGCCCTTTTGATAAAAGTAAAACGGGATAAAAAAAAATTCGCGCAAAGATCAAATGAAAATCACACATCCGTAATGACTCCTTCGATTCGAGTGATATCATTTCGCAAAACTGCTTAATTTCTATCGTTACCAATTTTTAAACGTGTCTTGGAAAAAAGCCAACGCCTGTTTAAAAAACTATGCCCATTCGTTGAAGCAGATGTACTGGCAATGATCCTCTTTTTAAACGCAAATTGTTTCAGTACTTTTAAACCGTATCTGTATTATTGGTTTATTTATTATTTAAACAGACACTACTCCCCCCTTCGTTTCAAGAGTGTCTAACAGTAAAAAGAGCAGTATGAACTTGACTAAAAACAGTGTGACAAATGTTTTGCTTGCCGAGGATGATGACGATGACTACTACATCTTTTCAATGGCAGTAGAAGAGATAGCATTTACAGTAATTTTAACACGCGCAGAGAATGGAGAGATTTTACTAAAACTATTGGAAGAAAAAACACCGGATATACTTTTCCTTGATTTGCTCATGCCTTGTAAGGGTGGCCACCAATGTTTGAAGGAGATCCGCGCGAATAAAAAATACGATGCTATACCTATAATTATATACTCTTCGCTGGCAGACCTGGCAAATGTAGAGTATTGCTATCGCCAGGGTTCGAATCTCTTTGCAGTAAAACCCAACTCCATCTCAGAGTTAAAAAACATCCTGGAACAAATTCTGTCCATCGACTGGAAGAAAACGTTATACTTTCCTCCTAAAAAAGAGTTTGTATTAAATCCACAGTAATATATACCAACAACCTATAAAAAACACATAGCTGTTCAAGCTATGTGTTTTTCCTCTTTTACTTTTGATTCACGAGTATCCCTCCGTTCGCTCCAACCTATAAGCAGTATCCATACCGTTGTACTTAACATTGCATCTTCCCTATAGGTATTGACCGCGTATTTCCAATTACAGGTTACTCTTGGGGAATTGTCTCTCTACAATCCGAGCAATACTTCCCACTACGGCATGTGTACTTACAGGAACATTTTTTTATCAATCTTCCAAAAACAACCTCTATGCGAAACTGGTGGATTGGCTGTTCAGGATTTTACTATAAACATTGGCGGGACCACTTTTATCCGCAGGGCCTACCTATGAAAAAGTGGTTTGAGTTCTATTGCCAGCACTTCAACACCGTTGAGCTGAACGTTACATTTTATCGCTTTCCAAAACTGGAGACGCTCGAGGGCTGGTACAATAGAAGTCCGGAGCAATTTAAATTCACCGTGAAAGCTCCGCGCATGATCACGCACTACAAAAAGTTTGTGAACGCGGCTCGCGAAACAAAGGAGTTTTACAATGTTGTGAGCAAAGGATTGAAAGAAAAACTCGGCACCGTGCTGTTTCAACTTCATCCCCGTTTTGAATATAGCGAAGAAAACCTGGAAAGGATCTTGTCGGTTGTAGATACTTCTTTTATAAACGCTATTGAATTCAGGCACGTAAGCTGGTGGAACGAACGGGTATATAAAATTCTGAAAGAGAATTCAATCACCTTCTGTAGCATCAGTTATCCATCACTTCCCGATGATGCATTGAAAACTGCTCCTGCACTTTATTATCGTTTTCATGGTGTTCCCGATTTATATCGTTCGCCTTATAGTCTTAAAAAGCTGAAAGAGATCACACATGCACTCAAGTCATTCCGAAGTACACGGGATATTTATATTTACTTTAACAATGACATAGATGTCGCTGCTATACGCAATGCGAAAGAAGTTCAGGACATCGTGGATGCCCCTGTGAAGGCATGACACGGAAGCCCTATAGCCAGCTTTATTTTTTCAATATTTCCTCAGTGTCCTTGCGGTCGAAACAACACACGGACGCACAGTAAGACTCTGCCGTTTACGCTTACCGCACATATAAATTCATTCATTAAATTTTTCAAGTGCGTGTTAGAATTCAAGGTTATATCAGTTTATCCTGCTGTATATAAATGCCAAAATTATTTATCACCCTGCATAAAAGATCAATATGGTCTTTACGCTTTGAATGATATATTTAACCGCTCAAAAAGTAACTGTTCAAGAATGAAGCACTCTATAGTCTACGCTATCGCACTTTGTACCCTCCTGGTATCCTGCCAGCACGAAAAGACCGAAGACCATGATGTAACCAAGCGCTATGCGCTGATCCCTGCTCCTCAGACATTAGAGGCCAGACCGGGAGCATTCAAGATAACAGAAAAAACCAAGATCGCTATACAAGGCACACCTGACGCATTCGCTCCGGAAGCTGAACTCCTGCAGGCATTGCTGCAGCAGGCTACCGGGTATACAATTGCTATAGCAGAATCAGCCGGTGATCATACCATTGCATTCATCCAGGACACTACACTCACTCACGCAGAAGCCTATACCTTGGATGTCACTGAAAAAACAGTGACGATAAAAGCTAAAAGCGGTGCGGGTATCTTTCGAGCAATCGAAACGATTCGACAATTACTGCCTGCTGAAATTGAACAATCGGAAACAAAATCTTCCGCGATAAAAATACCGGCTGTTTCCATTGTTGACTATCCAAAATATGACTGGCGCGGTATGCACCTGGACGTGTCACGTCACTTTTTCTCCATCGATTATCTGAAAAAATTTATAGACCTGCTGGCGCTCTATAAGTTCAACAAACTGCATTTGCATCTTACCGATGATCAAGGCTGGCGAATCGAAATCAAAAAATATCCCAAGCTTACAGAGAACGGTGCATGGCGTGAGTTTAACAACCAGGATTCTGTTTGCATGAATCGTGCAAAAGACAATCCTGATTTTATCATCGACGCTAACCATATTGTTCAGCGTAATGGCAAAACAGTATACGGTGGTTTTTATACACAGGATGAAATGCGTGACATCATTGCATTCGCTGCTGCGCGCCACATTGATATTATTCCGGAGATCGATATGCCGGGACACATGATGGCTGCTATACGTGAATATCCATACCTGGCTTGCGATGGTAATGCTGCGTGGGGCAAGTTGTTTTCAACACCGGTATGTCCCTGTAACGAAGAGACGTTTCAATTTGCAGAAGATGTATTCAAAGAGATTTTCGAATTATTCCCTTCTACCTATATACATCTGGGTGCTGATGAAGTTGAAAAGACTTCGTGGGGAAAATCCGATGCATGCAAAGTGCTGATGAAAAAGAATAACATTAAAGACCTCAATGAACTGCAAAGTTATTTCGTTCACCGCATGGAGAAATTCTTCAATGCAAATGGCAAAAAATTAATTGGCTGGGATGAGATTCTCGAAGGAGGTGTAACGCCTTCCGCCATTGTCATGTACTGGCGTGCCTGGGTTCCTGAGGCACCGGTAAACGCTGCCCGAAATGGCAACAAAGTTATTATGACTCCGGGCAATCCGCTATACTTCGATTCGCAGCCCGATGAGCATTCGATCTATAATGTATACCACTTCAATCCTATCCCGAAAGGTCTTGATTCGCGGGCTGCTGCAAACATTATGGGAGCACAGGCTAATACGTGGACAGAGTATATACCAACGGAAACAAGGGCTGACTATATGATCATGCCACGCATGACGGCGTTGAGTGAAGTTCTGTGGACAAATCGTAATGACTATAAAGGATATCTTGCCAGACTCGTTCATCATTATGACAGACTTGATCGTCTGAATATAAACTACCGTCTTCCGGAGCTCGAAGGCTTCACGCAGAAAAATGCGTTTGTCGATAATGTTGTACTGGATGTGAAGCCTCCGGTGAAAGGTCTTTCATTACACTATACTACAGATGGAAGTCTTCCTGATTTACAATCTCCTGCGCTTGAAAAACCCCTCACCATCGACAACAAAGTTACTATAAAACTCGCTGCCTTTACTTCGGGTGGACGAAGAGGTGATGTATATACCATCGAGTATGACAAACAATCCTACTCACCGGCACAGCCTGCGGAAGGTGTTCATAGCGGCCTAACACTCTCCTACTACAAAGGTTTCTTTAAGGGAACACAGAAGATCAAAGCCGATGCAGATACCACCTTAACCGTAGAGGATGTAGTGGTACCGGAAAGTCTGGGGAAAGGTAGTTTCGGCCTGAAATATAGGGGCCATATAGAGGTGCCCGAGCAAGGCATCTATAATTTCTACTTTACCTGTGATGATGGTGGGGTTCTGCGTATAGACGACCGGTTGGTTGTCGACAATGATGGCTTGCATGCTCCGCTTCAGAAAAGTGGTGGCATTGCCCTGGAAAAAGGATTGCACCGTTTCGAACTTGACTTTGTAGAAGGTGGCGGTGGATACACGCTGGATCTGAAATATAGTATACAAGGCGGCAAACCATCCGCGATACCGGCAAGCTGGTGGAAGACTAAAAAATAAAGAGAGATTAAAAATAAAAAAATGCTGCCTGAATCGGGCAGCATTTTTATTTTGGATAAAGTGCTATCACTTCTTTCAATATCTTCTTCAAGGTTTTTATAGGTATATCCTGGGCGGGGTCGAACAGCATGATCTTCATGCGGGCACGCTTCTCGATAATAAGCAGCGGATGGTCAATCTTCTTTCCTTCCACGATACCTATATAGGGTTGTTTATGTTTCTTATGAACCCAGAGGTAACAAAACATTTTACCGTTATAGCAATAGAAGGGCATGCTATATTTCCACGTCTCGGTGATGTTCTTGTCATGGTGAAGAATAATTTCACGTAACGCCTGTAAATAACTTTTTACAGGTTCTTCTTTCTCCAGGAAATACGCATCAATCGCCTTCAAGTATAGAATGTTATAATGCGTATAAAGATAAGAGAACGCAGCCAACTAAAAAGGCGTGAAGCTCTCGCTCCTCGCCTTTCTACAATGTTGTTGTTATCTGAATTACCGGCCGTTCATCGGCATGGTAGTCTTGAAGTTAATTTTTTTTACCTCATCTGTAGCTGCCAATATCTTCTTCAGCTCGTCTTCCTCCTTGGAAGGAACATCGGCCATGCTGATCTTCTCTGCTAATAAGTCAGAGAAGAACCAGATAGAACCTGCAAGCATAGAACTGATCAGCACGCTTGCAAAAATTGTTGGCAAGGGCACCA
>CABHOV010000037.1 GCA_902168185.1 uncultured Bacteroides sp. | reverse complement strand
TTGTCGCCAGCAATAACATTATACTTACACTTCCTGCTATTACAGCCGCTGATGATGGATTGGCCATTACTATAAAAAATATAGGAACGCATACCGATGAAGTGAAAGTTATACCCAGCGGATCTTCCAAGATTGAAGGGAGTACAGAGTCCAAACATTTCCGTTGGATCGGAAAGACCTATGTAGCCGTGAACAGCAACTGGATTATAAAAGGAAGTGAGGAACGCGATGACTATTTATTTGAAGTCTCTCCGTCAGGAAGCTGGACTACGATTGAAGAAGTTCTTGAGTTTTTGGATTTGCATATGGTAGGTCCTTCAGTGGTGAGACTGGTCGGTGGTGACTATCCGATTTCAAGTACACAAGTGATTGATTTGCCTTACCCGCTTACGATCCAGGGAAGCTCGTATGGTACATCCTATATTACAGCTGCTTCAGGACTGGCTGGTAATGCAATGTTTGATTGTATATCGGAGAGCTACTTCAAGATGCTTGCATTTGATGCCACCACATTGGGTGGATATGGTTCAAG
The DNA here is from genome assembly GCA_902168185.1 of uncultured Bacteroides sp. Taxonomy (GTDB): domain Bacteria; phylum Bacteroidota; class Bacteroidia; order Cytophagales; family Cyclobacteriaceae; genus Ohtaekwangia. The sequence continues at coordinate 80,931 of CABHOV010000037.1, read as the reverse complement.
CTCCGGTGACGATGCTATACGCTTGTCAACAAGTGCAGAATACTATGAAATAAAGGATTGCACGTTTGATGGCTTTAACAGAGCTATAGCAGCATTAAGCAACGTAGAGCTATGGGTTTTTGAAGTTGATATAACGGGTGCTGTTAAAGCCGGTATTGAACTGGCTGCAGGTGCTACAAGTGATTTGTCATTCAAGATCTCGGAGACCGATTTTTTAGAATGTGCAATAGGTATAAACTTTTTGTCAGGCACGGGTTCTATATCATCCGTATTGAACTGTGGTTTTTATAATCCTTCCGGTGGTATAGGGATTAATTATATACCTGCTACCTTCACATCGCTTTCCAGTATGTTTATTACAAATAATACATGGAATAACGTTGGTACGTTCATGAGTGGTTTCGATTTTTCGCTTGCAAGCGGAAGAGATGCCAACGTTTTTATTCGTAACAACTCAGGAGGGCCTGACCAAAATCCCCATTCCAGGATCAACGTAAATAACAACTCTGCTACCACATTAATTAATGTGATTGGTGAATGGAATAAAGCCCAGTGGCTGGCTGGTAATCAAACTTCTACAACAACAAAATGGACCGTTGGCACAAATAGAATTACTTATCAGCCAGTGAACCGAAGTAAAGGCTGGGCAATTATATCGGGTAATATAAGTGTACCGAGTAATAACCGCACGATATCCATTGCCATCGTTAAGAATGGTGTAACTACTACACGCTATGGTGAAACTGATCTGCGTCTTACGACAGCGAATGACCCATACCAGTTTGCTACCACAATTTATTTAACAGATATAGCACCAGGCGATTATTTCGAATTATACTGCACCTCTGCAAATGCTGGGGATCTGATCACGTTCCGGGATATTCAGTGGTTCACGGAGACGAAATAAGTATAGCACTTTGGGTATTAAGTTTTTCTTACAAAGAATTGCACAAAAAATAATATAGTATGGCGAAAATTTTAGCAGTATATATTCTGTTGGCCTTCGGTTGTTTTTTTGTCAATGCGCAGGATCAATTTACCAATACAGGAGACGTTCATGTTTTTTCAACTTCTTCAATAACTTTTTTTGGAAACTTCGTGAATGACGGAATATTCACGGACGAAGGTGGTGTTTCATTTAATGGGACAGTAAGTCAGGCTATAGCAGGTACATCCGTTACAACATTCTATAACCTCACAGGAAATAACGCTGCAGGGGTTACGATGCAACAAAGCGCCATTGTGTCAAATGGGTTGATCCTTACGAATGGGCCGCTCATCTTAAACTCGACAATGCTTACCATAAACAATAGTGCTTCCACTGCTGTATCACGCACCAGCGGGTATATCTTGAGTGAAACTACCGATAACTCCAGCAAATTAAGATGGAATATAGGTGCCAATACCAGCGCGCATGCTTTTCCCTTTGGTACAGCATCAGGAGTATATATACCACTTACCTTAACGAATACCGCAGGGAACATAGGCAACGTAACCATCTCCACCTATACTACTGCCGCAAATAATACACCGTATCCTACAACGCCCGTTGCTGTTACAGATATGAATCGTAACGGAGCTGATAATAGTGCCAACGTGGTGGACCGCTTCTGGCAACTTGATAAAGATGGTGTGAGTGGAACCGCCACTGTGCGCTTTGAAGTATCGGCTGCTGAGGCAGGTACAATAACACAATTGCGGGCGCAACGTTGGAACTCTACAACGAATGTATGGGAGGCGCCAATCGCTGGACAAACCAGTACAGCAACAAGTGCAACGGTATCTGGTGTTACTTCGTTTTCCCCCTGGACCTTATCAGGCAACAACGCTCCGTTACCCGTGGAGCTGCTGACCTTTACAGCAGGGGTTAATGATGATGATAATGTTGATCTTTATTGGGAAACGGCATCGGAAATTAACAATGATTATTTTGCTATACTCCGAAGTGAGGATGGAAATACATTCTCTGAGATTGCAAGAGTTGATGGAACCGGTAATAGTCAAAGTATAGTGAGATATAGATCTGTAGATACAGATCCGTTAGTAGGTCGTTCATACTATAGACTGAAACAAACTGATTTTGATGGTGTTTATAAACTCTCGGATATCCGCACAGTGGAAGTTGATGGAAAGTTGAAGTTGATTGCATCTCCAAATCCCGTTACAGATAATGCCTTTACACTTGACTTTCATTCACGGCTTGAAAGCCCAACCTTTATTTCGCTTTATGATCGTACAGGCAAGATAATTTATTCACACATCGTGCAGCCTGGAGTAAGCAAACATGAAGTGAACTTATCTACAAATCCAACCACGGGAGTATATTTGCTGCGCGCAGTCAATGGACAGGCTACATTTCAGCAGACAGTAATGATTGAATAGTGATCTAAGTGATATATATTTAAATTGATGCTAAGGCAAGGATATCAATATATACCAACACGCTTTAGCAGATCTATACCCGTTTCGTTTCTTCCATAATCGAAGCCCATTTTTCAATAGTCTTCATTAGTTCGTCCAGGTTTACAGGTTTACTGATATAGTCATTCATGCCAGCTTGTATACACTGTTCGCGATCGCCCTGCATGGCGTTCGCTGTCATGGCAATAATAATAGGTTGCTTTCCGGAGAGCGAGCGAATTTTCTGTGTAGTTTCCAGACCATCCATTTCCGGCATTTGTACGTCCATCAGGATCAGCGTGTGCTGCGCGTTGATGAAAGCATGTAATGCTTCACGTCCGTTCGCTGCTACATCGGGTTTATAACCCAGCTTGTTCAATACGCGTGTCGCCAGTTTTTGATTGACAGGATTATCTTCCGCGATCAGAATATGAAGCGGGTGCAACACTGCAAAGTCTTCACTAAGTTTTTGCTTCACGGGCTCTTCGCGAACAGATGATGCTGAATGCTTACGAAGATCCATGAGTATATGTTTGCAAAGCATAGCTTGCTTTACTGGCTTTGTTAGTATCGAAGAGAATATAGATGAGAATTCTTCATTACGATCAACGCCGATCGAACTCAGCAACATGATCGGTATATCCGGATAATGTTGATGGATCAATCTGCCCAGTTGCAAGCCGTCCATCTCAGGCATCTGCATATCCGTTAGCACCAGTTCGAACCGCGGATTCCGTGATAATATTTCCAATGCATGTTTAGCAGAATGTGCAAGTGAAGGTTCTGCTTTCCACAGCTCCAGTTGGTTTTTTAGAATGAGACGATTGGTAGCGTTATCATCTACAACCAATATCTTTTTCTGCCCAAGCGAAGCTATATCATAATGTATATAGGTCTCTTCCGGTTTGTCACTTAACCTTGTTTTGATGGTAAAGAAAAAAGTAGTGCCTTTCCCCACGGTGCTCTCGATCCAGATACGGCCTCCCATTAATTCAACAAGTTTCTCAGATATAGCAAGACCAAGCCCGGTACCTCCATATTTACGGGTAGTGGAAGCATCCACTTGTGAGAACGCTTTAAAGAGACGATTCAATTTGTCTTCGGGTATACCAATACCACTATCGCGCACTTCTATTTGCAATTCGTATTTGTCGTCTACCCGGTTCAGCAAGTGAACGCTTACAAATATTTCTCCGTGTTGTGTAAACTTGATTGCATTGCCTACGAGGTTTAATAATATTTGTCGCAGACGCAAGCTGTCTCCCACAATCTGATTTGGAACATCATTGTCCAATTGATAGATCAGGTCAAGGCCAAGGTCTGCAGCTTTACCGGCAAACAGGTCAAGTACATCTTCAACACAACTCCGCAGGTTAAAATCTTTTTCTTCCAGCTCCATCTTCCCGGATTCGATCTTTGAGAAATCAAGTATATCATTGATTACACCCAACAAAGTTTCTCCCGAAGTCCGGATGATTTCAATATACTCCCGTTGCTCGGGCGTAAGCGGAGTCTCTCCCAGTAAAGAAGCCATACCGATGACACCATTCATAGGCGTTCGTATTTCATGGCTCATGGTTGCCAAAAATATGCTCTTCGCCTGGTTCGCACGTTCTGCTTCGAGACGCGCGGCTTCGGCTTCTTCGCGTTGCTGCTGGATTTCGTCATTGATCGATTGTAGAAAATCCGTTTGCGACTGAAGCTGTTCGTTTAGCGTCTGCATATTTTCGGCTTGGGCTTCCAGCACTTCTTTTTGTTCGATCGCTTCAGCCGTGTGCCATTTTACTAATCTTTCAAGCTCTATCTTTTTATTGTCAATAGCACGGATGCGAATTCTGATAAATAGAAATATAGCACCTGCAACAAGAAGGACACCCAATAGCTTGAACCACCATGTGAGCCAGAATGGCGGTGTAATAATGATTGCAATGCTGGTGCCTTGTTCATTCCAAAGCCCATCATTATTGGAACCCTTTACATGAAATATATACCTGCCCGGATCGAGGTTAGTATAGGTGGCGGTTCGTTTATTACCAACGTAGTTCCACTCTTTATCAAATCCATCGAGCTTATAAGCGTATTGATTTTTTTCCGGTAGGGTATAATTGAGTGCGGCAAATTCCAGGGTGAAAACAGATTGATCGTGCGAGAGTGTAATCTCCTTCGCCACATGGATATGCTCGTGAAGAATAGAGTCGTTATTGTGAATGGAAATTGACTTGTTGAAGATTTGAAAACCTGTAAAGTATATAGGTGGAATAAAGGTGTTGTCTTTGAGACTGTCGGGATAAAACGCGTTAAGGCCATTCGGTCCACCGAAGAACATTTCTCCATCGCTTGCTTTATAGCATGCATGTGATTTGAACTCGCTTCCTTGCAGGCCATCAGCACTGCTATAGTTTCGTATACGCCTGGTCTTGGGGTTGAATCTGGAAATTCCTTTATTAGAACTGATCCATAAATTCCCATGCTGATCTTCCAGAATACTTCGTATCATATCATTCGGGAGACCATCGCGTTCCGTATAGGATGTGAAACTTTGTGTCTCCGGATGATATAGGCTTAGGCCTCCTGCAGTGCCGAACCATAAATTTCCTGAATGATCTTTTAGGATTGTCTCTACAACATCATGCGCCAGACTCGTGGAGTCCGATTTGTTATTGGTAAAGTGCGTGATCTTTCCGGTTGCCTTGTTAAGCCGGTTCAATCCCGAGTTTGTACCAACCCATAAATTTCCACTCTTGTCTTCTCCTATACAATGAATAAAATTATCCGTGAGACTGCTCTGGTCATGAGCCTTTTGCTGATACCATGTAAACTCTTTTTTCTCCGGATGATATATACCAACACCGCCACCCCAGCTGCCAATCCATAAGGTTGAATCTCGGTCTTTATATACGATGGTGATAGAGGTTGTAGAAAGGCTCCGGGGATTGCCTTCTTCGGGCATATGATGTGTGAATTTCCCTGTGCGAGTATTGAACAGATCGAAGCCTCCCCGATGATATGCGAGGGCTAATATACCAGGCATGGCTTCAACCACTGATAATACATAATCGCTGGCCGGGCTATTGGTATTCTGTGGATCATGACGATAATGTGAAACAACCTTGGTTTTTCGGTCTATGCGATTAAGCCCGCCACCATCCGTACCAATCCATACATTGCCGTTGATGTCATGGGTAACAGATAAGACAATGTTATTACTGAGACTATTCTTTTGATTTGGTAGTTGTTTATATAGATCAAACTTCTTTCCATACCGCGCAATGAAATTAATACCACCGGACCAGGTGCCCACCCACATGTTCCCGATGTCATCTTTATATAGGCTATAGACCGAATTGTTGCTAAGGCTGGTTTCATCGAGAAGATCATACCGGTACGTTGTGAACGTAAAGTTCTTTTCATCTAAAATACTAATGCCACCATTCTCAGTACCGATCCATAGTCTTCCCCGGTTATCTTCGGCAAAAGAGAGTATATCATTATACCCGATGGTAGTCGGGTCTGTGGGGTCATGCCTGAAGTTTGTAAAGTAATTAAATCCCGGATTAAACAAAGATATACCACCCCCTTGTGATCCTGCCCATACATCCCCGTTCGAGTCCGTGTATACACTTTTTATCCAGTTCGCGCCAATGCTGTTCATGTCCTTTGGATTATGCATATAGCGTTCGAATTTTCCCTGATCAGGATCAAACCGGTTAAGTCCTTCTTTTGTGGCAATCCAAAGGTTACCCTTTAAGTCTTGGGTGATGCGGTAGATGTAGTTGTTGCTCAGGCTATGCGGATCCTGCTCGTCATGCTGGTAGAGTTTAAAATTCCCGTTACTTTTATCAAAACGATATAGCCCGTCCGTTGTACCGAGCCAAATGATTTTCTTTTTATCCAGGAGTATATCCCGCACAGAGAGCGTTGCGGTAGAAGGACTAAAGCGCGTAAATATATCTTTGCTTCGATCGAATTTATCAAGCCCGCTTCCTGTGGCGACCCACATTGTATTATTTTCATCCTCGATGATATCATATACATAATTATTACTGATGGTGGTAGCGATCGAAGGATCATGCCGATAGGTTGAAAAGGTATAACCATCATATTTGTTAATACCTTCATCGGTAGCAAACCACATAAATCCCTTATGATCTTTCAGGATTGCATTGACGTGATCTTGTGAGAGACCATGCGATGTATTCAGGTGTGTAAACGTGAGTTTTTGGTTTTGAGAGAATCCAACTTTGTAAATCAACAATAGACATATCCATACAAAATAACGATAACTCATAAACGCGCTTGTTTAGCGAAAGAATATTAAAACACGGAACAGCCCTGAGCTGTCAGGCATGATGAATTGTTTTTCTCATGCCAGTATGAAAGCGTTTATAGCATCGCTGCCAATACCCGATACTGTTCCTAATATACAAACTATTGCTATTGGAATAAATCCATTAACCGTGATAATTGATCCTTTAACAGTAGACCATCTCATTTTTTCGTTAAGCGGTGATGAACAGGCATAGTGGGTAATTATGTCCTCTTTTCCATTTGCACAACCTCGGTTTTTTTACCGTAGAAATTGTTGACGTCCCTCTATAATATGGCAGTAAGTTCTATGGACTTGAAAACACAACTTAAAGGAGAAATAGCCATGTAGTAACAACCCTGTCCATTCAGGCTATTGTGGTCGTTCAGAATAAAAAAACAAAAATATAGCTATCCATTCAAGATACATGCTATTTTTATAAATATCACAAACTGATTTTAATAATGAAGTCACACCCACATATACGGTTTACTTTTATTTTAATGCTGTGTGTATCATCGGTATATGCTCAGAATACCATTATCCCGATAGAGACAGCAAGCAATGCCTTTGTGTTGGAAGTCAATGCAGAGAAGAGTGTTAATATTATTTATGCCGGGGAAAAACTTGCCGATAAAAAGGAGTACGAGGCCGTTCCTGGTATATACCGTCAAACGGAAGACTATACGGAAGTACTGAATGCAGCCTATACTTCGTCCGGTTCACAAAATCTGGTGGAGCCTGCCATTACTGTAACACATGCAGATGGAAATAATTCGCTGGACTTGCGCTATGTGAGCCACACCGTGAAAACATTGCAAGAAAATATAGTGCTATATACCGTTCTGTTGAAAGATCCGGTATATCCCTTTACGGTTCAGTTGTTTTACAAAGTATATCAGCAGGAAGATGTGATCGAACAATGGAGCGTAATCAGTCACCAGGAGAAAGGCAATATTACACTGCATAAGTTTGCTTCTGCAAATTTACATCTGAAGTCAAAAGCATTCTGGTTAACACAATACCATGGAGACTGGGCTAAGGAAATGCAGCCAGAAGAATCACGGATCACACACGGTATTAAAACGCTGGATTCAAAGTTAGGAACACGTGCTAATCTTTTTCAGCCTTCAGTATTCATGGTGTCGCTGGATAAACCTGCAGAAGAGGAATCAGGTACAGTGCTATACGGTGCAATGGAGTGGAGTGGAAATTTTAGAGTTGACCTCGAGCTCGATTACCAGGACAACCTGCGCATTCTTGCCGGTATGAATAATTATGCATCAGCCTATACACTCAAACCGAAGGAAGAATTTGTGACTCCTGCATTTGTATTTCTGTTGTCGCAGCATGGTAAAGGGGATGCCAGCAGAAAGATGCATCAATGGGCGCGCAACTATAAGATACTCGATGGTAACGGAAATCGGTTAACGTTGCTCAACAACTGGGAGGCTACCTATTTTGACTTTAATGAAAGTAAACTGTTTCAGTTATTGAAGGATACAAAGAATCTGGGTGTAGATTTGTTTTTGCTGGATGATGGATGGTTTGCGAATAAATATCCGCGCAACGGTGACACTGCTGGTTTAGGAGATTGGGAAGTAAATCGAACCAAGCTTCCCAACGGTATATCTTCGCTGGTAAAAGAAGCTGATAAAAATAATGTGAAGTTTGGAATTTGGGTTGAACCTGAAATGGTAAATCCAAAGAGTGAACTATATGAAAAACATCCGGAATGGGTTGTCAAGCAACCGAAGCGTGATGAACATTATTTCAGAAATCAACTCGTACTTGATCTTACAAATCCGAGTGTACAGGATTTTGTTTTTAAAGTAGTAGATGATTTATTTAAGGAGAATCCAGCGCTGGCCTATATAAAGTGGGATTGCAATGCGGTAATCTATAATGCACATTCGTCATACCTGAAAGATCAATCACATTTTTATATTGACTATGTAAAGGGACTATATTCTGTGCTTCAGAGAATTCGCGCACGTTATCCGAAAGTGCCGATGATGTTATGCTCTGGTGGTGGTGGACGTGTGGACTATGCAGCGCTCGCATACTTTACAGAGTTCTGGCCTAGCGATAATACTGATCCGTTGGAAAGGATATATATGCAATGGGAGTATTCTCATTTCTATCCTGCCATCAGTGTGTCGAACCATGTTACGGAGTGGGGCAAACAACCTTTAAAGTTTCGGGTAGATGTAGCGATGATGGGAAAACTTGGATTCGATATCGTTGTTCATGATCTGGCGGAAAAGGACCTTGCGTTTTGCAAACTCGCCATTGAAAACTATAACCGTATAAAACCTATTGTTTGGCAGGGGGAACTCTATAGACTTTCTGATCCGAAAAAAGAAAGTATAGCATCGCTGATGTATGTGGGAAAGGACCGGGCTTCTGCGATCGTGTTCAATTACCTGGTGAACAACCGGTATGGTGAAGGCAGTAAATTTCCGGTGAAACTCAAGGGATTGGATCCATCCAAACTATATACCGTGAAAGAACTCAATATATATCCCGGAACGGAAAGCCGCAGCGATGCTGCGAAAGTATATTCAGGCGATTTTCTGATGAAGGTTGGGTTTAATCCCCAGGTAAATAATCGAAGAACGAGTGTCATTCTGCAGCTTGACCAAAAGGCGGGTAAATAATATCTACCATATATATACCGTCTAGGCTGTACAGTATATCTTGTACGGCTTAGACGATTCTCATGCCTCCCGGTGTAACACCGAATTTTTTCTTAAACGCAGTAGAAAAATGCTGCACATATTGATAGCCACAATACTCTGATACCTCGTGAATGGATTTGTGATCGTCCATCAGAAGTTTTTTAGCTTCCTGCATTCGGATTTCGTGAAGGTAGCCAAACACAGTATTGCCGAAGACTTCCTTAAATCCTTTTTTTAGTTTGAAGTCATTTATACCCACGGCCCGCGCCAGTTCTACGAGTGAGTAAGGACTGCTTATATTCTGCTCCAGGAGAAACCGTGCATGATGGATCTTTTCAATATCATTTGCTTTCAAGGACGTGGCCTGTTCCGTTGTAACGCATTCGAACTGCTCCATCTGTAACATGAATAACTCCATGACCTTGGATTCCAGAAAAAGCCGCTTGAGTACACCTTGTTTGTTACAATTTGTAATTTGCTGAAGCAATATCTCCATATAGGGAGTAATGGACATGTTATGCTTGCTCATAGCCGAAAGCTCTTTACGTTGTATCTTTTTCATGAACGCATCAAGAGAGGTTGATTCTGCACCTGCAAGCCGTTGAAAGTATGTTTCTGTGAAATGTACTTCTATCATTTGGGAGATTTGCTCCTGTGGTGTTGACTCAAAGTAGCCCTCAAACTCAGGCATGTAAAAAAGATTATGCTGACGACTACTAAAGGAAAACCTTTGACTACTTCCCTTTAAATATGCTTGCTGACTGCCGACAAGATTAAAATGCATTTCAATGACCGGAGTATCGCTTTCGAGCTTGAGGGAGATTCCATTGTGGAGTATTCCGGCTCCATAGTTCAGATGTATACCTTCGAACCAAACTTCATTTAAAGTAGCTTTTCCAAACCGGTGATTGATCTCGGAGGTATTTTCAACGATCCCATGATCACACTTGAAATCAGGAGGAAGATTCCGTTCGCAGATAATCTCATTAAGGTCTGAATCCGTTATTCGAAAAATCATAGTCAATAATCCTTTAAGCGTAAAACAAAATCCCTTTACGGTACAAGACCCTTAACGTACACCCGGATCTTTGCGACTAAACTAATAACATAATATTTAATTTATGCCACACATGCCAAAATGGATCGGAAACGCTGTTGAGACAGTCTTCAAAAGATTTATTCATGACGTGACGGTAACAGAAGTAGACTATATCCACCCGAATTTAAAAAAGATAACCTTTCACGGAGACTTTACAGATGTATCGTTCAGACTTACGCAGGCTGTTGCCTTTCGTGTGGATGATGTACATTATCGAAACTATACGCCCGCTTTTTTTGATGGAGATCAAGGCCTCTGTACTATATATTTTTATTTGCACGGCAACGGACCGGGGAGTCGTTTTGCTTCACGGTTGCAGATCGGAGACAAACTTAAGATGATTGGCCCGCGAGGTAAATGCCTGTATGAACCGGAAAGTAAATATCACTTTTTCTATGGAGATGAAACTTCCATCGGCGTGTTCAATAGTCTCAGGGAAATTATCCATACCCGTCAGCAGGAGTATCTTGGATTATTGGCGTTCAATGAAGAACTCCGTGAACTGCCCGACAAGCTTGATCTGATGTTGGATGTAGTGTCCACTGGCTCCGCTGAGCCGTATGATAATTCAGTACTATATTTAGACGGCCTTCAGGGTAAGTTATGGGACGTATGGAGGAAGGGTACATTTTACCTGACAGGTAATGCAAACGCAATAAAGAAAGTTCGTAAGGTATTGCTCACAAAAGGAGTGGCACCCGATAAGATACGCGCACAAGCGTATTGGGTTGAAGGTAAACAGGGACTATAGCCATAGCGGTGTCCTTGGCGTAAAATATAAAGCCGATAGATTTTTTTACGTTGTGTTCTTTTGATTCATAGTTCTCTACACGATGTATGTTTAAAATTTTATAGATTTAGAGGAGTGTATTGCAACTTCTAAATTCTATATTATTTTTTTTGTGGGGCGGACTATATGAAAAGCAATCGGAATATATTTACAGTTTCAATCAGATCCATTGCTTTTGCCTGGCAAACAAACCGGAAAGTATTATTACTGTTGATCTTTCTCAACCTTTTCCAGGGATCGGTAGTATATCTCCAGTTTACCAGCTTCTCTGCGATTGTAGATGAAATCATCCGCATCAAGCAGGGAGTCAGCAGCACACGTGAATTGATCCAGTCGGCAGTTATATTAGGATTATCTTTTCTTGTCCCAACCGTTGTAGGAAACATTGTATCGTTTTACAGAAATAAATTTCGTCTTCAGCAAGGTGTGCAGCTTGAGCTTTATAAGATTGAAAAGCAAAGTACCCTGGATATAGGCACGATAGAAAGCAGCTCGTATCAGAACTTATTGCGTGGTGCAAAAGAGTGGGGGAGTGGAAGTGTATTGAACCTCCAGGATTTCATCTTTACATCCGCTACAAGTTTTGCTGGTATTATAACATCCATTGGTATTCTCTGGGCGCTCAATCGCTGGCTGGTTTTATTTGCTGCACTCGCAGCGGCACCGGTATATTTCTTTTATAAGAAATATAGCATGGAAGTTTTTAGAATTCGCTATCTCTCCCTGGACGACCACCGTGTCATTGGTAATCGCATTTCACATTTTGAAGAACTTCAAAAGGCAGTCGATGTTATACTTCTGAAATTAAAAGACTGGTTCAAAGAACAGATTAGGGATCGTAAAGTTTCTTTCAATGAGAAAATCATAGCCGCCGAACAAAAGAAATCACTTTCTTATGCTGTGTTGAGTTTGTGGTATTTACTTTTTCTTTTTGCAGCGATTGCACTGATGACGAAAGAGGCACTTGCTGGAAGTATTGCAGTTGGTGGCTTGCTGTTGGCATTCAATACATATACGCGTTTTTATCAAACGATCAACGGGTATATAGAATCGATATCATTTACGGAAGAGGCAGCCCGGTATGCCGCCCGTTGGTTTGAACTATTCGAAACGGAGCCTAAGATTCGTTCTCATCAGGATGCTGTACACGTTTCGTTCACCACAGCACCGCTCATTGAATTTAAGAATGTTTCATTTCGTTACCCTACTGAAGAAGGCGAGACTCCGCTGGTGTTGCAGAATCTTTCTTTCACTATACGGCCAGGCGAAAAGATCGCCATCGTTGGTATTAACGGTTCGGGTAAGACTACATTGATAAAACTACTCTGCAGGATATATGATCCTGCCGAAGGCAACATATATATTAACGGAACCGATCTGCGTGATATATACCTCGAAGACTGGCAGAGTGCCATTGGCATTTTGTTTCAGGATTTTCCGGTATATAACCTGACCGTCCGTGAATCGATTGGAGTTGGGCGAATTACAGAAGCTGCGGATGCTACTCAAGAAGAACGGCTTCGTCAGGCGGCACATTTCTCTGGAGCCGATGAATTTATCACCAGCTATGATCAACTCATCTGGAAAGAATTCAAAGATGGCGTTGATCTTTCCAAAGGGCAGCATCAGCGACTTGCAGTAGCACGCATGTTTTATAGAAATGCACTGGTCACAATTCTTGATGAACCCACAGCCTCTATAGATGCTGTAACGGAGGAAAAGATTTTCAACTCTCTTGAAAAGCATATGGAAGGTAAAACGGTTATACTCATAACCCATCGTTTCAGTACTGTAAAGAATGCAGACAAGATTCTGATGCTGGAGCATGGCAGGATCATCGAACAAGGGTCGCATAAAGAACTGATGCTTTTGCGGGGCCAATATGAAGCGCTGTTTACCATGCAGGCAAAGCGATACCTTGAGGATGAAACTGATCTGTGATTAATTTTCATAGGGGAATCACCGCATAATCAACACTTCGAAATTAATTTAATCTTGTTTTTGTGTATTTGTTAACTATTTACGTAATTGGTTACATAATTAATGACGTATGGGATTTTTCAACCGTGTTGGCAAACTGGCTTTGGGAAGTCGGCTTCGAATGCTGACGGAGCGAATCACAGATGATGCCGCACAGATCTACAAGCTATATGATATAGAGTTGCAGCCCAAGTGGTTTCCTGTGTTCTATGTACTATCACAGGGAGAGAATAAAACGATTACCGCTATTGCCAAAGAGATCGGTCACTCACATCCTTCCGTTAGCAAGATCATCACAGAAATGTCGGACAAAGGGTACGTAACCGAGCGGAAGGATAAAGCGGATGGACGAACAAATATAGTGTCGCTATCACCGAAAGGTAAAACGATAACTGATAAGATAGCAGTTCAGTATACGGATGTAAATAATGCTATTGAAGAAGTTTTGGCGCAGACCCGGCATGACCTTTGGCAGGCTATTGAAGAATGGGAATTTTTGCTTGAGCAGAAAAACTTGCTGCGCAGAGTACAAGAGCAAAAAAAGAAAAGAGAAAGTCGCAAGGTGAAGATTGTTGACTATCAGCCTAAATATCAAAAAGCTTTCCGTGACTTGAATGAGGAGTGGATCTCCAAATATTTTAAAATGGAGGAAGCAGATTATAAAGCGCTTGATAATCCGAAAGGATATATACTAAAGAATGGCGGGCATATTTATGTGGCGCTATACGATGATGTTCCGGTAGGAGTGTGCGCGTTAATTAAAATGGACGACCCGGTATATGATTTTGAATTGGCTAAGATGGCCGTGTCTCCACTAGCACAGGGCAAGAATATAGGGTGGTTGTTAGGACAAGCCGTTATCAAAAAAGCAAAGTTGTTGGGAGCTTCGAAACTTTATCTGGAAAGTAACACGATCCTGGCGCCTGCAATCAACCTGTATCACAAACTTGGTTTTCAAAAAGTAGTGGGTCATGCTACGCCCTATGAGCGATGCAATATTCAGATGGAACTTCTTCTGAAATAGATCACGTAATTCCCGAAATGTATATATAGCAAATGTAACGGTTATAAGATTTGCCGGAGAACTTGTCACTCCGGCAAATATACTATACTACATGAAGAATTGTTCGGAGACGATTTTTCCATTTTTTAGCTGGTAAACGCAAAGCTCACTCATCTTCATGCGTTTCTGCCCTTTCATGGTCATATCCATGGTAAGGATGAATGCGATTGCATTGCCAGCTATAATCGGCTCAGATATAGTTACTTCGTGCGACTTCTCAACCATGGATTCAAACTTCTTTCCTTTTTCAATTATAGCAGCAAGGCCTTTTGTTTCTTTTTCAAATCCGTTTGAAGCCTCGGGTTCTATGCTGATGGCATCATCGGCAAAAAGCTCTTTTTGTGCTTGTTCGTATTTCTCTTCGCGACACAAGGCGGCAAGACGATTAGCGATCTCTTGAGTTGTCATGGGGGGATTATTTTTAGTGTGTGTTAAAAAACTATACCTTACTTTAAGTCAATATGAACAAAGGGTCCATAAAATTCTTTGAATTTTGTAATTATATGTTTGAATATTGTTATTCGGGTAAATGGTTTCTTCCGACTTTTGATTTTTAAATTTAAAGGATCTATGATACAAGTAAAAGGATATGCAGCACAAAATGCTAAGACAGATTTAGCACCCTGGAATTTTGAAAGACGTGAAGTAGGACCACACGATGTACAATTTGATATTTTATACTGTGGCATTTGCCATTCTGATTTACACCAGATGAAAGATGAATGGGGCGGCGCGATTTACCCCATGGTACCAGGTCATGAGATAGTAGGTAAAGTAGTAAAGGTAGGCGCGCATGTAAAGAAATTTAAAGTAGGCGATCTGGCGGGTGTAGGTTGTCTTGTAGACTCTTGTAGAACATGCGACAACTGTAAGGAAGGATTGGAGCAATATTGTCTCACAGGAAGTTCATATACCTATAACGGCTATGAGCAGGATAAGAAGACACCGACATACGGAGGTTATTCAAACACGATTGTAGTGCATGAAGATTTTGTATTACAGATCTCTGAAAAACTTTCACTTGCCGCTGTTGCTCCGCTGCTGTGCGCTGGTATTACAACATACTCTCCACTGAAATATTGGAAAGTTGGGAAAGGACATAAACTTGCTGTTCTCGGCCTTGGAGGATTAGGACACATGGGTGTTAAGTTCGGTGTTGCTTTGGGTGCTGAAGTTACTGTGTTAAGCACATCAGCTTCTAAAGAAGCAGACGCGAAGAAATTGGGAGCACATAAATTTGTTGTAACATCAGACGAGAAGCAATTCAAAAGTGTAATGGGCTATTTCGATTTCACACTCGATACAGTATCCGCTCCACATGATTTCAATCAGTACTTATCGCTGCTGAGAACGAATGGTACACACATTTGTGTTGGCGTTCCGCCAGAGGCTTCGGCCGTGCATGCCTTTAGTCTCCTCGGAGGACGTAAGAGTCTGGCAGGATCCATGATTGGTGGTTTACCTGAAACACAGGAGATGCTGGATTTCTGTGCTGAACATAATATAGTATCAGATATTGAAATGATCGATATAAAGAACATCAAGCAAGCCTTCGACCGTATGGTGAAAGGCGATGTGCGGTATCGTTTCGTGATCGACATGGCAACGCTATAATTATAAGTATATATAGTTTCGAAAGCCTCCTTGCTCATGCGGGGAGGCTTTTTTTATGTTAACGAACCGTTAATATATTGGTGTCGGTGGACATATATGTACAACTACTGTTCGCATCCGCTCACTTTACTGGCAACGGGCTTGATAAAAAATGCATCTCTTGTTCTGGACAGGCGATTCACAACAACGGCATTGTTCTTGAATGGTTGGAAAGGTTATCAAATCCCCAAACCGACTATGTTAAAAACTCATTTAAAATTTTCCACACGCGTCTTTCTCAAAGACAAGTTCTTTTCTACCCTCAATATTCTTGGCCTTGCATTGGGTATAGCAGTGAGTATTATTTTGTTGCTCATCTTGCAAAATGATTTAACCTATGATCAGTATCATGAAAAGCACGCACGCATTTATCGCTTGGGTGGACATCTTTCAGCAACGGGTATAGATATACGAGTAGCACGTTCTGCGCGTGAGCTTGGTAAGATTTTACAGGATGAGTTACCGGAAGTAGAATCGTGTGTCAGGGCGAACAGCTGGGACAGGACGTTGGTGAAGTATGAAGCAGGGGGCGAAGAGAAAGCTTTTTACGAAGAGAATATAGTACGTACAGACTCTAATTACTTTCAGATTTTTACACATGAGTTTATAGCGGGTAATCCAAAGACTTGTCTTGTGGATTTGAATACAATGGTAATGTCCGAGTCAACCGCGAAGCGGTATTTTGGAAATGAAAATGCGCTCGATAAAAGTGTTATCGTAGGCGACCAGCAGTATAAAGTAACGGGTGTTATTAAGGATGTACCAGAGAATACACATCTTAAATTTGATATACTTCTATCACAGCTTGTCGATCGCGAATGGGTAATTGAAAATGGACAACTGAAATCAGAAGCCTTCTGGAACCCCGATGTATATACGTATCTGTTGATGCCTGAGAATTATAATCCCGAGGATTTTAACGCCAAGTTCACTCCAATCTTTACTAAGTATTTTAAATCATTTGGCGACCAGGTAGGAGGGAAGTACGAACCCGTATTGGAACGTCTGGATAAAATTCATTTGCATTCTACCCTGGAAGCCGATGAGCCACATGGTAACTTGTCGTACCTCTATGCATTTACAGGTATAGGCTTCTTTATTATTCTGCTGGCATGCATTAACTATATGAATCTCTCCACCGCTAAATCAGTGAACCGTGCAGCGGAGATTGCCATGAAGAAAACTTTGGGCTCCAGCAAGCGCGATCTTGTCTTTGCATTCCTCGGAGAATCTATATTCCTCTCATGTATAGCGTTGGTCCTCGCCATAGGTATGGTATATACTGTTCTGGGAGCTACTTCTTTCAATAGCCTCATCGATAAGAAACTTACGCTCGACTTTGTGCACAATCCACTGTTGTTGTTTGGTGCCATAGGACTTACGTTGGGTATTGGTATAGTATCGGGTTTATACCCTGCCTTTTACCTGCCAGGCATTCCTACCATCCAAGCATTGAAAGGTGCTTTTAAAAATCAAAAGTCAAGTCTGGTGTTACGCAAAGTTTTGATCACGACACAATTCGCTATATCTATATTTGTGGTGGTCTGTACACTTTTTATGCAGCACCAGATCGATTATGTGCGAAACACTGAACTGGGATTTAATAAGGAGAACATGTTATTGTTACCGATCCAGGACACTATTATTGAAAAACAGATTGGAAGTATAAAAAGTGATTTTCTGCAGAACCCGAATATACTGGAGGCTACTACATCGTATAACGTCTTGGGAATGAATGTCGGTGGCAGCACCGTGATGATGGTTGAAAGCGAAACCGGTATGAAGCAGCAAGCCTTCTCATTGATGTTTGTCGGCGATGACTATATCGAATCGATGGGTATGGAACTTATTGCCGGTCGTGATTTTGTGGCGGGCAACGGCGATGCTCAAAAAGGCTTTATTGCAAATGAAGCAGCAGTAAAGCTGATGGGATGGGACAAAGATCCTATCGGTAAGAAAGTAAAATTCTTTCATGATAAAGATGATAAACACATATTGGGCGTGGTGAAAGATTTTAATTTCAACTCGCTGCATAATAAAGTGGAACCGTTGCTCATGGTGCGTGCTGGCAATGAGGGAGGATTTTTACATCTCAAAATAAAGGGCGACCGGTTGCCCGAGACGATGAAATATATACAGGAAAAATGGACATCGCTTGATCCGAATCATCCTTATGAATACTTCTTCCTCGATCAACGCTTTAATGAACAATATCGTGCCGATGAAATTCAATACAAGCTTCTGTCAGGACTTTCCTATATCTGTATCTTTATTTCATTACTTGGTTTGTTAGGACTCTCTGCTTTCACGGCAGCGCAGCGCACCAAGGAAATCGGAATTCGTAAAGTGCACGGTGCTTCAATTTCGAATATCATCTATCTGCTCTATAAAGATGTAATGTACCTGGTGATCATTGCCGCAATCATTATCGTTCCCGTGGCCTACTATAGCATTACACAGTGGCTGGGTAACTTTGCTTACAAAGCCAATATTAATTATATGCTTTTTGCACTGGTGGCATTAGTCGCGTTGCTCTTTACATTCATGACTGTGGCCTTTCATTCCCTGCGAACAGCCAGAACAAACCCGGTTGATTCACTGAAACACGAGTAATAGTCCGTAGTTTGACACTTGCTTAGGAAATATAGTATAGTAAAAGTGAGTTTCTCATTCGGGAAGCTCACTTTTTTATTTTAACATCATGAAGTTTTATATAGGGCAACTCTGACTACACGCTATAATGTAATGATAAATTCAGCGCCCTGCTGCGGTGCACTGATCACCTGGATGTCAGCGTGATGAAGTTGAAGAATCTGTTTGGTAATCGCCAGGCCTATACCGGATCCATTCTTTTTAGTTGTATAAAACGGAATAAAGATTTTTTCAAGCGTACTTTCATCCATTCCTTCGCCATTGTCTCGGATATGAATACTTACATTTCCTTTCTGAAGCCTTTGCGCATGAATATGAATGACGGGCTGTTCTTTTCCTGCCAGTGCATCGATCGCGTTCAGCAGGATATTAATGATGACATGTTCGATCAACGCAGGGTCAACTATAATATTCT
Organism: uncultured Bacteroides sp.; assembly: GCA_902168185.1. Classification (GTDB taxonomy): domain Bacteria; phylum Bacteroidota; class Bacteroidia; order Cytophagales; family Cyclobacteriaceae; genus Ohtaekwangia. Next base: position 61,892 of record CABHOV010000037.1, on the reverse strand, counting down.
GATCAACGTTGGAGATTTGTAATGCTATATTTTGCTCTGCTATTTTTGTCGCCATCAAAATCTCTACACGGCTGATTATATCTTTGAGATTCGTTTGGATAGGCGCGTGATTCGGAATCGTGGCCAGCTTACGATATGTTTTCGTGAAATTATACAGTCCTTCGCTTCTGATGCGTATAGCATCCAGGCCTCTTTCCAGCGGATCATATATACTATTTTCGGAAGGTTGCGCTGTCTTGTTTTCCTGTGCTACCAGTCCATGCAGGGTGCCACTCAGAGAAATGATTGGGGCCACGGAATTCATGATCTCGTGGCTCATCACATGGATCAGTTTTTGCCAGGCGTCCATTTCATGTATATCAAGCTCCTGCCGTATGTTTTGCATGGAGATCAATTTATAGTACATATTCTCAAGCTTAAACTCAGAGGCATGAATGGACAGTTGCAGCAGGTCGTTATTCACCCGAAGCTTTACAAGTCGCGTTTCTCCTGTACGGATTTCTCTAATCGCTGTTACCAGGGAAGTATCTATAACCTTGAAGGAATTTAGGTCGGAAAGTATATTTTTATGAAACATATCTTTCAAGGCTTGGTTTGCGTGTTGTACTTTTCCTGTAGCATCGACACTTAGAATCCCTACGCGTACATGCTCGAAGAGCATTTCCAGGTATCGGTACTGAACTTCTTTCTGAACGCTGATTTCCCGGAAAGCGGCTGAAATCCGGTTGAGAACCGCATAGAGTTCATCGATATGTTTGCCATTGCCGGAAGTATTGAAGTGTGTCGTGAAATCATTTTGCAGCAAACTGATCATCAGCGTTTTTAGATTCCGGTTAAACCGATCCATATACCAGACCAGTTCAATTAATAATATAATGAGTCCTACTCCAAGGTATACACTTCGCAGGTAAAAGTCGTGCAGCAGGCACCATGCCAACAAAGCTATACCGGCCGTAAGTATAATTATCCGAAGGATAACCTGAAGTCTGAAATTTTTAAATACCATACAATTGCATTCTCCTGTATAAAGCGCCTCGCGATAAACCCAGCTCGTCCGCTGCATGACTGATATTTCCCTGGTGCTTCGCTATAGCTTTACGAATCGCCCAAGCCTCCAGCTTTTCGAGGTTAAAAGAGTCAAAGGAAAAATCACTGGATAATTGTTTTTGCAAAGCCCCGAGATCGTGCATTTGAATTTCCTGTCCCTCGCACATGATCACAGCTCTCTCTACGGCATGTTGCAATTCACGGATGTTGCCAGGCCATCTGTATTTCTGAAGATGCGTCATTACCGTGTCCGACAATTTCAAATATGGCTTTTGATATTTATGACTGAACCTGCTGAGAAAATGATCTGCGAGCAATGGTATATCTTCAGGCCTGTCATGCAAAGGCGCAACGGTTATCTCCACTGTATTGATTCGATAAAATAAGTCTTCTCTGAATTTTCCTTCCTGTACCATAGCCCTGAGGTTGCCGTTTGTAGCACAGACAATGCGTACGTCAAGATCAATAGGTTCGTTGGTACCCAGGCGCACCACTTTTTTATGCTGCAATACAGTGAGCAGTTTTGCCTGTAAAGAAAGTGACAAGTTTGCAATTTCATCTAAGAATAGTGTACCACCCGCAGCAGCTTCAAATCTCCCGATGCGATCTTCTTTCGCATCGGTAAATGCACCCTTGCGATGTCCGAATAACTCACTTTCAAATAAGTTTTCACTCAGTGCCCCTACATCCACGGTCATAAATATATCTTCAGCACGTTTCGAAAGCCTGTGAATTTCGCGAGCGATAACTTCTTTACCAGTTCCGTTTTGTCCGAGGATCAATACCTCTGCTTCGGTAGGAGCTACCTTCTCGATCGTCTTGCGAATGGAAGATATACCTTCGGATACTCCGATCAGTGGTTCATACCGATGCAATGAAGACACAATAGATTTTTGCTGCGACTTTAACTGCTTTACTTTCCTTTTTTCGAGACTTAGCAGGTTTGCAGTTTTTACGGTGGCCAATAGTTTTTCATTCTGCCACGGTTTCACAATAAAATCAAGTGCACCTTCCTTCATCGATTCTACAGCGACCTGTATATCTCCATACGCAGTCACCAGTATAACTTGTGTATCCAGTGAAATACTTTTGATCTTCTTCAGCCAAAAGCGTCCCTGGTTGCCAGTTGTATCACCATGCCTGAAGTTCATATCGAGTACAATTACATCGAATTGCTCGCGATCGAGTAGTGCCTGTATCCGCTCAGGGTTATTAATTGTTTTTACAGATGCAAAATGTGGCTCCAACAAGAGCTTGATAGACAGGAGAACAAATTCGTCATCATCAACGAGTAGTATATTTCCGGGAGCCTTTGTCATTATCTATAGAGGTGTAAGAGATTGTATAGATGGTTAAAGGTATAGATCACCGAATTGAAATCAATGAAAAGTGCCCAATAATGGACAGTTTTATTTCTATGGATGGTCACTCGATATTTTAGTGACAGCCGAGGCGCTGTATTTTGCGAAAAAACAAACATATTGTTTGTGGCATTCCATTGGCAAAAGCAAAGTCAAAGAACATGTAGTATGCTTAGACATAATTTTATACTCCTCTACAGAAACATCAGGCGATTCAAGAGCTCTTTCCTGATCAACCTGGTTGGTCTGTCAGCCGGCCTTGCGTGTACACTTTTGATTTACCTCTGGGTAAATGATGAATTGCAAATAGATGCATTTCACGTAAAAGATAAACACCTTTTCAGGGTGCTGGAGAAACAGCAGCGCTCCGGTAACATTGGCGTTACGGAATCAACGCCTGGGCTACTGGCTGAAACGCTTGCGGAAGAAATGGCGGAAGTGGAGTATGCTGTGGTAGCAACGCCTTCTCATTGGTATGATAAATTTACACTTTCAATAAAGGAAAAAAATATCAAAGCGTCCGGTATATATGCAGGAAAAAATTATTTCAACGTCTTCTCTTATGATCTTCTGCAAGGCGATGCGAGCCGCGTGCTCACCGATAAAAACTCCATAGTAATTTCGGAGAGTATAGCTAAAAATTTGTTTAATACAACCGATAATCTGATCGGAAAGCCTATTGAGTTTCAGCACCAGCAGCAATATTTTATCAGTGGTATTTTTAAAGATATACCTTCCCATTCATCGGAGCATTTCGATTTCGTGTTATCCTTCGATATAATGAAGGATATAAATGAAGGTGTTTTGAATTGGAGCAATTCCGGACCAATGACATTTATAGTCTTGAAGGAAGGAACCAATGCTTCGCTTTTTGAACAGAAGATCGCTGGTATCATTAAGACAAAAACAGATGATACGCATCGTACATTGATTCTTCAGCAATATTCACAGTGCTATCTTCACGGTCGTTATGAAAATGGTGTTCAGGCAGGCGGAAGAATTGAGTACGTGATCCTGTTTTCTGTGATTGCACTTTTTATACTGATGATTGCCTGCATAAACTTTATGAACCTGTCCACTGCGAAAGCTTCAAGGCGTATAAAAGAAGTTGGGATAAAGAAAGCGGTTGGAGCAGGACGCAAAGCGTTGATCGTACAATACCTTGGTGAGTCGATGTTCATGAGCTTCCTTTCGTTATTTCTTTCCATTCTTATTGTCGATATTTTTCTGCCAAAATTCAATATCATAACGGGAAAACAGATCGCTCTTACGTTTGATTCAAATATACTGTTAGCATCGCTCGCCATAACGATTGTTACCGGTGTGATTGCAGGGAGTTATCCAGCCCTATATCTTTCCGGTTTTAGTCCGGCTACCGTTCTAAAAGGTAAACTGAATACATCCATAGGTGAACTTTGGGCTCGTAAAGGATTAGTTATATTTCAATTTACGCTGTCAGTTGTGTTTATAGTAACGGTTCTGATAATCTACAAGCAAATTGATTTTCTACAATCGCGAAACGTTGGCTATAACAAAGAGAATGTTATATACTTCCCAATGGAGGGGCGAGTAAAGGAGAACCTCGAAACTTTTCTGACGGAGATGAAACGGATCCCTGGAGTTGTAAATGCTTCCAGCATCGCACAAAGTATGGTTGGTGGTGGAAACACGACGAACCTGGAATGGGAGGGAAAACCCGAAGGCACGATTGTTCCGTTTGCTATACGACCGGTAAACTATGATGTTATTGAGATGCTAAATATAGAAATCAAGGCTGGGCGCTCTTTCTCGCACAACGATGTAACCGGCTTCAAAGCTATATTTAATGAAAAGGCCATCGATGTTATGGGATTGGAAGATCCTATTGGTAAAATCGTAAAACTAGGGGATGGAAAGTTTGAAGCAGAAATTGTAGGTATAGCAAAAGATTTTCATTTTGAGTCCCTTCATACCTCAGTTAGTCCTATGTTTTTTATATTAGCTCCTGTTCATACGCAGAGGGTAATTGCAAAACTTGCTTCCGGCACGGAACGTGAGACAATCGCGAGGCTTCAGAAATTCTATAAAGCCTATAATCCCGGATTTGATCTCGACTATAGATTTATAGATGAAGACTACCATGCACAATATGCATCCGAAGAACGAGTCGGTACATTATCCCGCTACTTTGCAGTACTCGCCATCCTCATATCGTGTCTTGGATTGTTTGGCCTGGCCACCTTCACCGCAGAGCGTAGAATCAAAGAAATTGGTATCCGTAAAGTTTTAGGATCCAGCGCACTGAATATAGTATATCTTTTATCTGCTGACTTTACTAAAATTGTGCTCATTGCCATTGTTATAGCCTTACCGGCAAGCTATATTCTCTCGACTTTCTGGCTAAATAACTTTGCATACAAAATACCATTGTCATGGTGGTATTTCGTGAGTGGCGGATGTATAGCCTTGTTAATCTCGTGGTTAACGGTAGGAGTGCAGGCCATCAAAGCAGCCTATGTTAATCCTGCAAAGTGCCTTCGTGACGAATAGAGCTGTCAAGGCTATATATACTGCGGAGACGGAAGAATCTGGCTTCATCGTAAATGATCGGGGAGATAATGGATCAATCGATTCTTGCCTTTGCAGACCAATAGTATTCTGTGCATAAATGTATTTTAGTGCGTTTGTTATTTTTGCGGCGTATCCCATAGGTATAGTATCGTTTATTGTACATCATCGGTATACTTCTGAAAAGATCCCCGAGGGAATAATCCGATTTGAGATGATTAGTATAAAAAAACAGACAGGTGTTGAAATGTTTTTGGTTTCTGTAGTGTTGTACCGAAATCCACAAACTAAAGATTAACCAAAAATATTATGAGTACTAAAACTATTAGCGAGACTTTTTCCATAGGTGATGAATTGACTGTTAAACGATTAGGCTATGGAGCCATGCGTATTACGGGTGATGGAATCTGGGGACCCCCTGCAGATAAAGCAGAAGCGTTACGTGTGTTGAAACGTGCCATCGAACTCGGTGTAAATTTTATTGACACTGCCGATAGCTATGGCCCGAATATATCGGAAGAGTTAATTGCTGAAGCGCTATATCCATATCCAAAAGATCTTGTGATCGGCACGAAAGGTGGATTGTTAAGGACAGGACCGAATGCCTGGCCGGTAGATGCACACCCGGATCATTTAAAAAAAGCTCTTGAAGGAAGCCTGAAACGTTTGAAGTTGGATCGTATTGATCTATACCAGTTGCACAGAATTGATCCTAAAGTTCCTGCTGAAAAGACATTTGAATTTTTAAGCAAAGCGCAGGAAGAAGGAAAGATCAAACACATAGGTTTATCGGAAGTAAGTGTTGAAAATGTAAAACACGCGCAGGAATTCTTTAAGGTTGTCTCCGTGCAAAACATGTATAGTGTTGATAATCGTAAATGGGAACCTGTGTTGGAATATACCCGTCAGAATAACATTGCATTTATACCCTGGTACCCGCTGAATGCCGGAAATGTAGTGGCACAAAAAACTTTGAAAACCATTGCAGACGCGCACAAAGCAACCGTACACCAGGTAGCATTGAGTTGGTTACTGCATCACGCTGATAACATTCTGTTAATCCCCGGTACTTCACGTGTGAGCCATCTCGAAGAAAATATGAAAGCAATCTCTATTGATTTCACGGATCAGGATATACAAGAACTGAACAATATATCTCCTGTATCTTAGTCAAATCCGTCATTACAATTTATAAGGAGCTTTGGTGTGGCAACATATCAAAGCTTTTTTCTTTGACTCAGTTTTTGTTCACTTCTATACAGCGCCTGCAGGCACAATTTTTTCCGCTTCAATTTTTTTTCCGTTTATAAAACTCCACAGAAATTAATCAATCTGACAAGGCACAGCTTTTTGCTGAATGATCGGTATGACAATGGAAAATGATCAGTCTAAAAAGTTATGGTGGCAGAGCGGAGTAGTTTACCAAATATACCCGCGTTCATTTCAGGACGGTAATGGTGATGGCGTTGGCGATCTGCAAGGTATAATTGCCCGGCTTGATTATCTCAAGTGGCTGGGAATACGCGCTGTGTGGATTTCCCCAATATACCCGTCACCGATGGCAGACTTCGGATATGACATTTCCGATTACACGAATGTACATCCGCTCTTTGGCACGCTTCAGGATTTCGATCAATTGCTAAAAGAAATTCATGCACGCGGCATGAAACTTATTTTAGACTTCGTGCCCAATCATACTTCCGATCAGCATCCGTGGTTTATCGAATCCCGCTCTTCACGCAATAATCCCAAACGAGACTGGTATATATGGAAGGATGCTCGTGCAGATGGCAGCCCTCCCAACAACTGGCTTGCTGCCTTTGGTGGCACAGCATGGGAATGGGATGAATCGACTCAACAATATTATTATCATGCTTTTCTCAAAGAGCAACCCGATTTGAATTGGCGTAATCCGGAAGTACAAAAAGCAATGCTTGAGGCAATGCGCTTCTGGCTTGACAAAGGAGTGGACGGCTTCCGGGTGGATGTGATGTGGCACATGATCAAAGATGAAAAGTTACGCGACAATCCTGTGAACCAGGATTACCAACCCTATATGGCAACGTATGATCAGTTGTTGCCGGTATATTCAACCGATCAACCGGAAGTACACGACATCGTACGGGACATGCGGGCGTTGCTCGACAAGTATCACGAGCGTATGCTGATTGGTGAAATATACTTGCCAATCCATAAACTGGTAACCTACTATGGTAAAGATAACCAGGGCGCACATCTGCCATTCAATTTTCAATTGTTAACACTCCCTTGGGAAGCTCGAAAAATTTCTGCTGCTATAGGAGAATATGAAGGGGCTTTACCTTCACAAGGTTGGCCAAACTGGGTACTGGGCAATCACGATCAACCACGTATTGCCAGCCGTATCGGTTCACAACAGGCACGTGTAGCCGCGATGTTATTATTGACCTTGCGCGGTACGCCAACTATATATTATGGTGATGAAATCGGAATGCGTGATGTACCAATTCCGGTTGACGAAATACAAGATCCACAAGGATTGAACATGCCCGATAAAAATTTAAGTCGTGATCCTGCACGAACACCGATGCAGTGGAACAACAGTGAGCAAGGTGGATTTACCACCGGTAAACCCTGGTTGCGACTCGATCGGAATTTCCTGACAGTAAACGTTCAGTCGCAGCGTGAAGATATATATTCTATGCTTTCATTGTACCGAAAGCTGATTCGCTTGCGCGATGAAGAGCCATCACTCATCGATGGAAGTTATATACCGGTATATTCTGATCACCAGATGATCGCCTATATTCGCCATCGTGAAGGATCGCCGCGATTGCTTATACTGTTAAATCTCAGCCACCGTCCATGCTATTTCAGACAGGGTAGTGAGCCTATGAAAGGCGTCATCCTAGTGTCAACATCTCCGGAGCTGGAAAATATAGTCGTTGAAAATACAATCAGTCTCAGTGGAGACGAAGGCATAGTGGTTAAACTTGATAATTAATATACAGCGTCTAAACGGTCTTGGCATATATAGAATATGAGAATTTTCGGTTCTGAGTTTTCGACTCATAAATGTGCTTTTTCGGTATGGGCTCCGGAAAAGAAAACGATGTTGTTGCACATCGTTTCACCGGAGGAGCGAACCGTTGAAATGGAAAAGGATGCCTCGGGATATTTTTATACTACATTAAAAAATATAGACCCCGGCACACGTTATTTTTTTATGCCCGATGGAAAAAAGGATGTTCCGGATCCAGCTTCACATTATCAACCCCTGGGTGTTAAAGGTCCTTCTGAAGTAGTAGATCATTATGCGTTTGAGTGGGAGGACCAGGCGTGGCGTGGTATACCTTTGCAAGACTATATTATTTACGAAATGCATATCGGCACATTTACCCAGGCAGGTACGTTTGAAGCCGCTATGCAACAACTCGATGATCTTCTGGATACCGGAATAAATGCTATACAGATCATGCCGGTGTCACAATTTTCCGGGGAGCGTAATTGGGGATATGATGGCGTATTTCCGTATGCCGTACAGAATTCATACGGTGGGCCGGAAGGATTAAAGAAGCTCGTGAACGCGTGTCATAAAAAAGGCATGGCTGTAATACTGGATGTTGTATATAATCATATAGGCCCCGAAGGAAACTGCTTCAGTGAATACGCACAGTACTTTACGGACACCTATAGAACTCCGTGGGGTCAGGCTATAAATTATGATGGTGAATGGTCGGATGGGGTTCGTGATTATTTTTCCAGCAACCCTATATATTGGTTTTCGCAATTCCACTTTGATGCACTGCGTGTCGATGCTATCCATACGGTATTTGATACCAGTGCTGTACATTTCTGGGAACAGGTAAATACGAAAGTAAAGACCCTCGAGAAAAAGATAGCACGCCCGCTATATATGATTGCCGAAAGCGATTTGAATAGTACGAAAGTAATCAAGTCACCAGAAGACGGAGGGTATGGATTCGATGCTCAATGGCTGGATGATTTCCACCATGCACTATATGTATTGCTGGATAAAAACGGTAAAAGCCGATATGAAGATTTTGGTTCAATCGAACAATTACAAAAAGCCTATAACGAAGGTTTCGTATTGAGCGGTGAATTTGTAAAATTCAGAAAGAGAAGATACGGGTCGTCTTCTGAAGGAGTGCCTGGCAATCGTTTTGTAGTTTTTACAATGAATCACGACCAGGTAGGAAACCGCGTGCGTGGCGAACGATTGTGTTCTTTACTTGATTTTGAAAGACTGAAATTAGCGGCAGCAGCATTCCTGCTTTCTCCCTATATACCGATGTTGTTTATGGGAGAGGAGTATGCAGATGAATCGCCTTTTTTTTATTTTATCAGTCATGAAGATCCGAAGTTGATCGAGGCTGTGCGCGAAGGCAGAAAGAAAGAGTTTGCTCCTTTTAAATCAGAGGGAGAACCACCGGATGCCTATGCGCCAGAAACGTTTCATGATTCCAAGTTAAAATGGCAAAAGCGAAATGAAGGGAAGCATGCTGCCATTCTGCGATGGCATAAAAAACTGATTTCCCTGCGAACTACCTATGAAGCATTGCAGAACATGGATAAGAAGGATACGCTGGCGCACGTTGTGGGAGAGAAAGGTATATCACTTCATCGAAAGCGTGAACATGAGAATATACTCTGCCTGTTTAATTTTTCGGAGCAAGGTTTTTTATATACTATGCCTGCGTATGGCGAGCGCTGGGAGCGGATACTTGATTCAAGAGAAGGGGAGTGGAGTGTCGATGGAAATTCACAAGCTATTTCTGCAGTACAGATCAATGCTGGTAAAAATATGCAGGTAGAACCTTTACAGGTTCTGGTATATAAAACGATGTAGACTGGTGGTGTATATCTGGTTGGAGTGGAGTAAATGCAAGAGTTAGCTTTTCTTGTCTTTATTGTCATCTTTATTGTCATCCTCTTTTTTCTTGTCTTTCCCTTTTTCTTCTTCCTTACTCTTGTCCTTATCGTCTTTCTTTCCGAAGATTTTTTGCAGGATATTTTTCTTTTCGTCTTTCTGCGTATCTACAGTAGCAATGTTTATCTCTTGGTCAATGGAAGGTTGTATAGCACGGATAAATGCATTTTGAAGAATGCTACTTAACGCATACCATACATTTGTATCCGGGTTTTTCAGGTTACCCTCAAAAGGAACTTTAGTTGCTACTTGATCTTTACCTTGATTTTCGAAAATTTCACCTGCTGTACCCGCTAATCCTTCCCATATTTTTCGAAGAACATTGTCCTTTCGATCTTCTTTACCTAATACATCCAGGTCTTGTATCAAAGGCTTTACATACCCGGCAAATTTTCCTTCTTTCGCGGCTACTTCTGTATAGAGACCAAACCTTCCTTTGTTTACATCTATTTTAGCATACGCTTTAAAAAAGTCATTAAGCTTTACCAAGTTTGTATTTTTTATTTCAGCGTTCATATCGAATGTAGGGTCATCTGCCAGCGGATTTAACTTTACATTCAACGCAAGCTCACCTTCATATATATTGGCATGAGCCGTTAGCGATGCAGGCAACACAACCGAAGAGTCATAACTGTTCCGGAGATTTTGGGCTAAGAGATATGCATTGCTAAGTTGGATATCTACAGGAGGTTTCGAAGTTTTATCTATATACTGAATGCTGCCGTTGTTTATTTCAACACGGTTTACCTGCAGCGGCATAAAATCATCCAGCAAGTCCTTGAAACTACTCGAATCACTTTGTATTTCTTTGGGTTCAACTTTATCTTTCGTAAAACGCAACAGCGCATCTTCGAATACAAGCTCTCCAACGATAGAACCATGGAACAACGCTTTCCATTCTACGGAAAGGTCAATTTCTGAAGCTCCAAAAAATGGTGTCTGCTTCTCAGTAGTGCTGTCGAGTTTATTCAGGTATATACTGTCAATAGTATAGGCACCCCGTATTAAAGCTATATCAATATCATCGGCATGGCCGTAATAGCCTTCCATGGTTGCCAGTGTCTTATTTAAATAGTGCAGCACCACATACGGCAGTATCACACGAACAATCACCAGCAGTCCGAGAGCAATAATAAAAAACCAGATAATTTTTTTTTTCTTCGATGTCATGAATATAGTTTGTATAGTATTTTAGGTACTATATATAGTAGGTTGAGAATTAGATCGTTGTCTCGTCCGTAATTTCGGTTTCTGATTCGCCTAGTCGCTTAGGTTTGTTCTTGTCTTCTTTGGAAGAGTTCGTAGAGATATCAGATCCCGTTCCTTGCTTCGCATTTGGCTGATCTTTTTTAGTGGTGGATTTCTTCGCATTCTGAGAATCCGATTTTGTTTGCTGTTTCATATGGATATTCAGTTTATCTGAATGAAACAAGTAAAAAAATGGTGCCGCGCTTACTTGTGGAAGTGTATATAAAAACGGGAATAGAATTTTAAACACTTGTTATGACAGAAAAATGAAGTAAACAGAACCGTCATGAACACAACATGTAAAAAAATTACCCCACTCGAAAAGTTTTCTTCTGTAGTAACGTACGCAGCAGGAAGTTCTACAGCTTTTCTTGTAGCAGTTTCGCTAATATTGATGTGGTTGATTACCGGCCCCATATTTAACTACTCGGATACGTGGCAACTGGTTATTAACACAGGCACAACGATCATTACTTTTCTGATGGTCTTTCTCATTCAGCGGAGTCAGAATAAAGAATCGATAGCCATTCATTTAAAACTAAACGAACTCGTAGCGGCACATAGTAAAGCCAGTAATAGGCTTGTGTCCGTGGAAGATCTTACCGAAGAAGAGTTAAAGGTATTGCAGAAATTTTATGCTAAGCTCGCCACCATGAGTAAGCAGGAAATAAATATGCAACAGACGCATTCCATAGAAGAAGCAGAAGAACTCCACGAAGAGAAGATTGATAAAATGGAGGAAGAAGACGAACTCCGTGTAAGAGGAGAGAAATAGAACCACATTAAGTCAAAAATAGCAATTCAAGCTGCGTATCGGTATATATATTGACTTAAGCCCGCGCGTTATACATTTTTGTTGCACATACATATGCATCTTTTGAAGTGTCATAAATGAAAGGTTAAACATTGATCATGAATTCAAAAAGTGATAGCATGACACTTATTTGAATGCGTCTGGTATGCTTTTATACATCTAACTACTTGGCTACAGTTTTTTATACCTTTTCATAAAGTGCCTGCTGATATATTTTTTTTATATCTGATAAATCACTACTTTCTAGAGTAATTTGATCGAACGAAAATGAATAGTAGCTATCCACTATTCATTCCTGATTATATAATTCTATTAATGTTTTGATCAGTTATAAAAATACGTTGATGTTGATCTGAATTTATATAAGATGCGGATACACCATTGGATTTATCTATTAGTAATATGTTTTGGATTTTTGATTTGCTGCGCTCCGAAGAACAGCAGTAAAAAATTCAGGATTGGATTTGCGCAATGTACAGGTAGCGATCTATGGCGGAAGCAGATGCTGGCTGCGATGCATGCAGAGCTGTTGTTTCACCCCGACATCGAATTAGAGTATCGTGATGCTCAAAACGATACTGAAAAACAACGAAGGGACATCGAGGGCTTTATTGATGATAAAGTCGATTTGCTTATCGTTACGCCTAATGAAGCTGATGCCATCACACCATCCGTGGAGCTTGCCTATAAAAAAGGTATACCTGTAGTAATGGTAGATCGCAAAATCAATTCTGAGCAATATACTGCATATATAGGAGCTGATAATTATGAGATCGGCAAGCTGGCCGGAGCGCTCGCTGCGGAGATATCCGAAGGGAATGGAACTATACTCGAAGTATGGGGCTTGCGCGAATCTTCGCCTGCCCTTGAAAGACACCGTGGTTTTAGCGATGCCATTGCACCATATCCGAATTTGAAAATAGTTGCTTCGTTAGACGGGCAATGGGAGCAGGATACTGCAGCACACAGATTCCGTGAAAGTGCAAGTATTCTTCCTTCTTTTAATATAGTATATGCACACAATGATGTGATGGCCTACTCCGTATATACCTTGTGTCAGAAACAAGGGCGTGCCGATAGCATCAAATTCATTGGCGTTGATGGACTTTCCGGTCCCGGTGGTGGCCTGCAGCTGGTGGAAGATAAAATACTGACAGCAACATTTTTATATCCCACAGGAGGCGAAGAAGCCATTCGTACAGCCAGTAATATTTTACACGGCCAGCCCTATATAAAAGATAATATACTGCAAACAACTCCCATTGACAGCCGGAATGTGAAAGTAATGCAATTGCAACAAATGAAAATGGAGGAGCAGCGAAATGATATCGTGCGCCTTCAGCAGAATGTAAATTCACAAGGGCAGCGTTTTGATCAGCAACAGCTATATATCTATATTTTGCTGGCGAGCCTTGCGGTGATGTTGTGGACAAGTGTTATTGCCATTATATCCTGGCGAAAGAAACGTGATGCGTATCAGGCGCTTGCCGTTCGCAATGAGGAGATTCTTACCATCAATGAGCAACTAAAATCTACGAACAATAAATTAGAAGATGCTCACCGAAAGATTTCCGAGCAGACACAAACAATCCTCCGGCAAAAAGATGAGCAACTGAATCGGGTACTCGATTCCTCCAATGATATAATTTGGTCTATAGACCTTTCGCGTACAGGGAAGAACTACCTCAGTCGCTCTGCTAGGCGGTTGTTAGGTAAACAGGTAAAAAGCGAAATGATGAACGATGCGTATTACTGGCGCGAGCATATACCTGAAGATGATTGGACTTTGAAAGAGGAAGCGTTGCAAGCTGTACTACGGGAGGGCTATGCGGAATGTACTTATCGCATTAAGACAAGTGGTGAAAATTATCATTGGCTCTTTGAAAAGATCAGGATTGTATACGATGAGCAGGAGCGGCCTCTCCGGCAGGAGGGTCTGATCGTTGATATTACCAACCAGAAAAAAGCAGAAGAGATAATACTACGGTATCAACAGCAACTGGATATTATATTTTCAAACACCCAGGAGATGATCGCTTTGCTCGATGTCGATGGAAGGGTACTGCTCTTTAACAAAGCCTTTGAAAATTTCATGGAGGATGCATCGGGTGTAAAGCCTGCTATCGGGAAGCATATATGGGATATTACCGTAAAGGAGCGCCAGGAAACTTCGCAGCAATTGTTCCAGGAAGCTCTCGAAGGTAAGTTCATTAAAACCACAGCGGCTTTTCATGTAAAGTCGGGAACGGTATATCATTCGCTACGCTACGAACCTGTGTTGGCTGATGGAAAAACTACCCATGTGGCTATTATTGCATTTGATATCACGCAGCAGAAAGAACAGGAATATATAGTTCGCGAATCGGAAGCAAACCTGAAGGCTATTTTCGATAACACACGTGACTCCTTTACCCTGGTATCACCGGATTATAAAATTATAGCCTTCAATAAATCCAACTATAGGAATGTATTGCTGCGTACCAACCAGGAACTTAAAACAGGTGTAAACTTACTGGACTATATAAGTGATGACCGAAAAAATGCGTTTGTCAATTTACTGGAACGTGTCGAGAATGGCGAGATGATTTCGTACGATGCCAACCTTCAGAACGGAGGGTTGGAAGCTGCCTGGTTCAAGACTACAATTAGCCCTGTGAAATCAGAGGAAGGTAAGTTTATAGGGTACTGCATCGAGGCACATGATATAACCGAGCAAAAAGAATTTGAAGGTACGTTAACGGCAATAGCCCGGGAGTTGTCAAGCTTAATCGAAAATGCAAATGTACCTATATTTGGTATCGATCAGCATGGCAAGATCAACGAATGGAACAGAGTTTCATTTGAGCTCACCGGTTTTTCGAGAACCGAAATGATCGGCAGAAATTGGGTAAGCAACCTGCTGGAACCAGAGTATCACGAAGTGGTTACGGCAATTATGAAGGATGCACTGAATGGTGTTCCCGTAAGCAACTTTGAATTACCATTGCTCTCCAAGAAAAAACAAAAGCTGTCCTTGCTGCTCAGCATTTCTCCTCGCAGAGATGCCGAAAATAAAATTGTAGGCGCAACCATCGTTGGTCAGAATATAACGGAGTTGATCGAATATAAGCAGAACCTGGAGCGCATGGTATATGATCGTACACGCGAATTGAACGAGGCGTTGCAAAAGGAAAAAGAATTGGTGGAGATGAAGAGCAGGTTTGTATCTATAGCCTCGCATGAATTCAGAACACCATTGTCATCAATTTCGCTGGCATCCGGTTTTATAAAGAAGTATAAACAGAAGATAACGCCTGAAGAGGTAGACAAGCGATTGGACAATATAGAAAAGCAAGTTGGACACATGACGCACTTACTGGACGATGTGTTGCTGATCGGCAAAACTGAAGCTGGTAAACTGGTGGTGCATGTATCGCAGGTTGATGTTTTTGAGACATTCGAAAAATTAAAAAATGAGATCGAGCAGAGTACTGGCAATACACACACTGTAAAACTTCATGTCAACGGAGTTACAGGTACAATCAGTACGGATGAGAAACTGATCAGAACCATGGTGATAAATGTATTGACGAATGCAATCAAGTTTTCGCCCGGTAGTGGGTACGTTGATTTGTTCGTTACCGCTGCGCCCAATAAGTTAACCATTCGTGTGAAGGACAATGGCATTGGTATACCGGAAGAGGATATAAAGAATCTCTTTGAACCTTTTTATAGGGCGAGCAATGCGAATGATGTAGAAGGCACCGGGTTGGGCTTGTCGATTATACGCAAGGCCCTTGATTTGCTGAGAGGCTATATTGATATTAAGAGTACCCTTGGAAAAGGTACAGAGATCACTATTGTAATTCCGTTAGCGCATGCCTAAAAAGATAATGGTAGTTGAAGATACACCTGATTTACTTCAGCATGTAACGGACTTCTTAACGATGGAGGGGTATGATGTTGAGCCTTGTGCCAACGGACATGAAGCGTATAAAAGACTTGTTTATAGTATACCTGACCTGATCATTACTGATCTGCTGATGCCGAAGCTCGATGGATTTGCTTTGATCGAAAAGATCGCGCAAGACAAAATGATGCGAAATATACCGATCGCTATTTTTTCGGCGAAGCCACCGCATCAAAATGAGGCAAGAGCATTAAGCTTGAATGTAAGGGCATTTATAAAAAAGCCTTGCTCGCTGGATGATTTGCACGAAGTAATAAAAAGTATACTGGATAAATAAAATGACCGTATGGATACAGTAAAAGTTATAGTCGTTGATGATCATGGATTGGTACGCCAGGGTATAGTTTCGTTGCTGCGCGAAACAGGCGAAGTTGAAATTCTGAGAAGTCTTGAAAGCGGAGAGGAAGCCGTGAATAGCGCAACCGAGCTTGCTCCGGATGTTGTGATCATGGATATAGTCATGAAAGGTATGACGGGTATAGAAGCTACGCGCTGGATCAAAGAGCAGAATCCTCAAACGAAAGTTATACTGGTGTCCAGCGAAGTGAATAAAGATTTTATACGGGCCGGGCTTCGCAGCGGAATGGATGGGTACCTGAATAAGAACAGTACATCGGAGGTTCTCGTCAAAGCTATACGAAGTGTTGTAAAAGGAGAGAAGTATTTTAGTGCTGATGTTACTTCCCTGGTGCTCGATGATTTTTCATCGCCAGTGAAATCCGCACAACGTGATTCAAATAAAGGCGATCAACTGAAGAGTAGCATTCTTTCAAAACGTGAGGAAGAAGTACTCATGCTCATAGCAGAGGGTAAAAGCCTAAAGCAAATTGGAGAAGAGTTATTCATCAGTGTAAAAACGGTAGAGACGCATAAGCTACATATACAGGATAAGCTCGGTCTTTCGGGTACTGCACAGCTTGTACGATATGCGTTGGAAAGGAAAGTACCGCGGTCCTAAGTGTTTTACTTAGAACTCCTAAGTCATACCCTGATTTTGTAAAATCATTTTCTCCCTGTCTAAATATAGGGGGAGTAGCGACATCTTTGTGTCGTTAACGAAAGGACATGACGACAAAGGCAGATGCTGATCAAATTCCAGAAGAAAAGCTGAAAAGCTTGTTGCCGGATTTTGTTGACAACGTGGCCAATGAACGTTTTTGGAAAGAACTCGCACAACTCGCCATTATTATCAGCAGAACCACTTCAGTGTCCATCTGTTTTTTTGTTGATAATACGTTGCAAGCTTTTGCTTCTGCAGGAAATGCTGTTACCGAGGAGCGTGTTCAGCTGTGGGAGTCTATCATACGCGATCATCACTATACTGAAATAGAAGACACGCTGAAGGAAGCTATATTTAAATTCGATTCCCGTGTGTTCGATCAACCTGTTATTCGTTTCCTTGCCGGTATGCCAATCGTTACAGCAGATGGCATTGTGTTGGGTACTATCGGATTGGCAGACAACAAGCCTCGTAAATTTTCAGGCGAACAAATTCAATCATTAGGCATTCTCAGCCGAATCATTTCCACGCACCTGGAAATGAGTAAATAATTTTAAGTTAAGTGTTTTACTCAGGTGATTTCCTGATGATTTCTGCGCCCTGATTTTTTCAAAATCAGTGGGTGGCGCATTCGATATAGATCTCTATTTACCAATTTTGTTATCATCAATTCACAGTTAGTATGCTATCCAGTAAAGTTATTGTAATGGAAGAAAAAGAGCGGGAAGAACAATCTATTGGTAAAGAACTTGCAAAAGCGAAGAACGTTATCGACAAGTTCCTATATAATTGCTCCCACTCGATGCGTGGTCCACTTAAATCCATAACAGGATTGGTGACGTTATTGAAAAATCAACCGGCTGATACTATTCAGTTGCCACAACACCTTGAATTGATTCAAAAGACGGTAAACAAAATGGAAACCATTCTGAGTGAGCTTGAACAGTTTCTCGCGAACTCCAGGAAGGAACTGGTGATCGAATCAGTTTCCATGAATGAAGTTCTGGACACTATATTGGTAGAGCATAAAAAGGAAGCAGAAGATAAGAACATCAGACTGTCCAAAAATGTAGTGCAGACCGTTCCATTCTATACCGATCAGGAGCGACTTGTAATGGTATTTTCGCAGCTGATATTAAATGCACTTGTTTTTAATGATTCCTCTAAGGAGGATCGTTATGTAGATATATTCGTGCGCGTAAACAGTAATGGCTGTCACATTAAAGTACTGGACAACGGTATCGGTATATCTGCCGATATTCAGAAGAATATATTCCAGCTTTTTTATAGGGGTTCACAGCAGTCGCAAGGTGCGGGTATCGGCCTCTATATTGTAAATGAAGTGTTGCGCAAAATGAGTGGCAGTATAACGGTTAATTCCGAGGAAGGTTGCGGGTCCAGCTTCTTCGTGTGGATTCCAAACTTAAAGGCATAAAAATCATCCTTTCCTGTGCGCATTTTACGGATTGTTTAAGTGAAAAACTTAGATCATTCTACACTTCCTGATTTTACTAAAAATCAGCCATATGCTGATTTTTAAAGCGGCTTTTCAATGCATTTTTGTACATGAATTCTCAGGCTGAAATCTTAAATTTTAAAAGTATGAATACGAACAGATCAATGAATCAAATTCTTTTGAAGAACCAGACCTTTGTGGAAGTATCTGTTCAGGAGCGTGATGTAGCGGCTAAAAATAAACCTGCTGAGCGCTTTTTTGATGTTGATAAATTTAATAAGCTCACCGGGGGCTATGATAAAATACAAGAAGAACTACTCGGTGCTTTCCTCGAATTTACACCGGTGTTATTGGAAGAACTCAAGTATATAGTGTCTTCAAACAATGCTGAAGACGCTGCACGTATACTTCATAAATTGAAGTCTTCCACATCGCTGTTGTGTACCGATGTACTATATGCCGAAATTATTCATTTGGAAGAAACTTCTAATACTATACATGGCTCCGAGTATAAAGACCGGATTGTTAAGCTCATCGCTTCACATGAGGTATTGATGGACGAAGCAAGGGCCATGCAGAAAATTCTATCATCCTAAGTATACTATATTTCTATATACCCTAACCTATGAACTGTCCCCTCCCGAACGCTTCAGAAGAAGACCGGCTTGAAACACTTCGTAAACTTCAGGTTCTTGATACAAAAGATGAAGAGGACCTGAACGACATTGTGAAGCTTGCTGCTGCTATTTGTGATGCCTCGATATCCGTGATCAGTTTAGTAGATGCACGCAGGCAATGGTTTAAGGCAAAGGTAGGACTAGATATACAGGAGACTCCCCGTGAGCATGCGTTTTGCGCATATGCCATTCAACAAGATGATATGATGATCGTGCCAGATGCACGAAAAGACAATCGCTTTGCAAGCAGTCCTTTGGTTACAGGTGAACTGGGAATTCAGTTTTATGCAGGCATGCCGCTGATTACATCCGATGGGTATAAGATCGGTACGCTGTGTGTAATGGATACTTCACCAAAAGCGCTAACCGAAATTCAATATTCAAGTTTGCGTACACTGGCAAACAACGTTGTTAAACAGATCGAGCTAAAGTATATAGCAAGCCAGATGAATGACAAGGCGAAGACCTTGCATGATTCCAATCTCCAACTCAGTGTACTCAACAATGAATTACAAGCTTCGGAAGAAGAGATCCGCAGTAATATCGAGCAGATTCAGACGCTGCAAGAGCAACTGGAAGTTCGCGAACGCCAGTATAGAGAAATGGTGGAGAACGCTACCGACCTGATCTACGAACTGGACCTTAATGGTTACTTCTGTTTTGTGAACCCGGTAATGGAGCGTGCCTGTGGATATACCCGTGAGGAGTTACTTTCCAAACAGTATTGGGAACTTGTACACCCGGATTATCAACGGGAAGTAGTCGAGTTCTACAAAGCGCAACGAAAGTCAAAGGAAAGTAATACATACTTTCAGCTCGTCATGCTTAACAAGAATGGCGAAGAGCGTTGGCTTGGCCAGAGCGTGAATATGCAATTTTCAAGTGACGGTCAAGTATTGAAAGTAAGTGTTATATCCCGCGATATAACTGCATTAAAGAATATAGAGATCGAGCGCACCGAAAGCGAGCAGCGATTTCGCTTGCTTGCCGGAAATGCACCGGTTGGTATTTTTCAAACTGATGCCACGGGTGCATGTACCTATGTGAACAAGCGCTGGTGTGAAATTACTGGCTTAACCGAGGAACAGGCACTCCATGAAGGATGGTTGCATGCAATCTATATAGAAGATCGCCATCGTGTATTAAGAGAATGGTATAAAGCAGTTGAAAGTAAACGTGAACTTAAGCTTGCGTTCCGTTTTATGAATGCGGTCCGTGGTGTTCGCTGGATCATCAGCGAAGGCACACAGATGATGGATGCCAATGGAAACGTTATTGGCTATATAGGTACTACACATGACATCACCGAAATAAAAGAAGTTCATCAGAAGTTAAGAGATAGTGAAGAACTCTATAGGCTTCTGTCCAGCAACTCGAAAGATCTTATTACGCTATACAAAACCGATGCGGAGACTACCCGCACATTCATATCACCTTCGGTGGAAGAAATATTGGGATATACTCCTGATGAACTTGTAGGCAACTCTCCGTACGATAATGTACATGCAGACGATGAAGCGTATGTGCGGGAGATCATGCAGTCTGTAGTCTTCGAAGGGAAATCCGCTACTATTGAATACAGGATGCGTAGAAAAGATGGCTCCTATATTTGGTTCGAATCGAATGCTCATCCTTTTTATGATGATAAAGGTGATATGATCGGCTTCCAGACTTCTGCCCGGGATATATCCAAGCGGAAAGAGTTTGAAGCATCTCTTCAAATTGCAAAAGAAAAAGCAGAAGAAGCTACGCGTGCCAAGAGTTTGTTCCTCTCGATGATGAGTCACGAGATACGGACACCGATGAACGCTATTATAGGTCTTACCAATCTGATGTTGCAGAATGACCCGCGTGAAGATCAACGCGAGCGTCTTCACTTATTGAAGTTCTCAGGCCATAACCTGTTAACCATTATCAACGACATTCTTGATTTCAGCAAGATCGAAGCCGGTAAGATCGTACTCGAATCCATTGATATTAATTTGAACTCGCTGTTATCAGACACGAAGCAAATGTTGGAGCAGCGCGCGAAAGAAAAGAACATCGCCCTATATATGAGGTACGATGAGCGTTTGCCTGAATTTGTAAAGGGCGACACGGTACGTATTTCTCAGATTGTTACAAACCTGTTGAGCAACGCTATCAAATTTACCGAGCGAGGCTATGTTGAATTTTCGGTTACATCACTGGGTGAAGAGAACGGTAAATGTAAAGTGCTTTTCGCGGTGAAAGATACCGGTATCGGTATAGATGCCGACAAGCTTGATACTATATTTGACCACTTTTCTCAAGCTGATAATGATATCACCCGCAGGTTTGGTGGCACAGGGCTTGGCCTAACCATCACGAAGGGATTACTTCATTTAATGGGTAGCAAGATTGAATTAGAAAGTGTTCCCGGATATGGTTCTACATTCTCGTTTGTATTGCTCATGGAGAAAAGTAAGGGTGTACGTGTTTTAGAAAAACGTGCTGTCTCCGGTAAGCTTGTAAATGATAAAACAATTAGTGTTCTTCTCGTAGAAGATAATCGTATCAACCAGTTGGTGGCTTCTAACTTTATGGAGCAATGGGGCGTAGCAGTAGATATAGCCAATGACGGACTCGAGGCGTTAACAATGATTGGCAGTAAATCCTATAATATGGTATTCATGGATCTTCAGATGCCAGGTATGGATGGCTATGAGGCTTCACGCAAGATCCGCTCAATGGAAGATCCTTACTTCAAAGATATACCTATCATTGCGCTTACGGCTGCGGCCATGAGTGGCATGCGCGATAAAGTAATGGAGATGGGCATGAACGACTTCATCAGTAAACCATTCGACCCTGAAGAACTCCGTCTGAAGGTTGCTAAATTTACTCCCGCGAAATTGAGTGCCTGAAATAGTATAGCGGCACAAGCGTCAAACATGTTTCACCACGGCTGGTAGTACCGAGGGAACGGGAATCATTAGCGTTATTGTGGTTCCAATATTTTTTTCGCTCTGAAGACTAATTTTTCCATTCAGCCTTTCAATGATATGCCGTACTATATATAGACCTAGTCCGGGACCGCGCGCTTTTTTATGTGCACGGTAAAACATATCAAATACACGTGATTGAAATTCCGGAGGAATGCCGTCACCATTGTCCATCACTTCTATTTTAACTGTTTTATTTTCACGTTGTACGTTTACCGTAATTTCGCATTCCCGGGAGTCATCCGAATAGGTAATGGAATTCTTAAAGAGGCATATAAATATAGGTTTGATTATAAATGGATCGCTGTAAAAAGATATATCCTTGTCAGCATATACGGTATACGTTGTCTTTTCGCTTTTCGGATATTCACGCAGATCATGAACTACCTCGCGAACGAGTTCTTCAAAATCAATACGGTCGTGGACGACAGGTTTATAGTATAGCGTAGAGATTCGTGTGAGCTCTTCCAGCATCGTTATCATCTCCACGTTGCAATCATCCAGCATCTTTAAAAAATCCTGCTCTTCGCTGTCTTGTGAAACCATTTTTAACACATTGATCAATCCACGCGCAGAAGATACCGGCCCACGCAGTACATGCGAAGTGTGATATAGAAAAGCATTCAGTTCAGTAATCTTCGACTCCAGGTTGAACTGCACGGTTTTCAATGCAGTAATATCGGTGATCATGCCAAAGGCTCCGGTATATTGTCCTTCTTTGCTATATAAAGGATTTCCGGATATAGACGTCCATACTTTCTTGCCCGTCTTTGAATTCAACTTTATTCCGAGGGATATCTTTTTTCCTTTCTCAAGTTTTTTGAAATGTCCAATCGAATGTGCGCGGTCTTCTTCATCCATAAATTCAAAGAAAGACCTCGTCATCATTTCCTCTTCCGTAAACTCAAGCATCTCGGCCAATCGCTTGTTAACAAATATAGTCTGGTTCTGTGCATCCAATACCCATATACCTTCCTGCGCGGTTTCAATGATCTTCCGATAACGCTCTTCGCTTTCCTTCAGCATTTGCAACGCAAGATCCTTTTCGTCCTCGGTTTTCTTTTTGCGAAGCATATTCGTCAAACTGATCGGAAAGCGTTTCAGGTTTGACTTCAAAAGATAATCATCTATACCTTCACTCAGACAGCCGGCTGCGAATTCCTCTGTTAATCCTCCGGAGATCAGAATAAATGGAACCCGTGGACTTTTCTTGCGTAGAAGTCGAATGGCTTGTATGGCATCGAAGTTAGGGGGTATATTAAAGTCAGCAATAACAACATCCGGATCAAAACTCTCCAGTGCATGTATATATTCTTCTTTGTTGCTCGCAATTTTAGAGACAAGCTGAATGTTAAAGGATGCGATTTCATAGAGCAGGAGCTCGGCATCGTCAGGGTTGTCTTCCAGGATTAAAATGCGATACGTTTTTAAATATAGTTGTACTTGTAGCAGTGCTTCTTCGAATCTTTCAAATTCAAGGTTTTTGTGAATATAGGCCGTGATACGAAGTTTGTATTGCTCAAACAGTTTTGTATCACCTTCACTGGCGGTAAGGATTATGACCGGTATATTCCGGGTAGCCTTGTTACTTCGTAGTTGTTTTAATGTTTCCAGTTCACGGACATCATCCGGAAGATTTACATCTATTAAAATTACTTTGGGAAGATGTTTCAGTGTTGCCGGTTCGGAACTTCCTTTTTCGAAAAGATAGTCCAGTAGTTCTCCACCGTTTTTGAGGCGTATAGTTTTGTTCAGGATACTATTTTTAGCAAGCGTCCTGGTAATCAATTCTGAATCCTGATCATTGCTCTCAACAAGAATAATGTCAGTATCCCGGCTGGCTGTAGTATTCATTTTAGATCTGCCTATATAGGCTTTTCATTTATTGTATTCCAATACAATGTTATCGTCTTCACTACATGAACATAAAACTCGAACTCTACCGGCTTCACTACATAACTATTCACACCGAGGCTATACGCTGTAATGATATCTTTCTTTTCTCTTGAAGATGTAAGGATAACAACAGGTAAAGATTTGGTGCTATCATTTTCGCGGATTTTTTTAAGAATCTCGAGTCCATCGATTTTAGGAAGCTTTAAATCCAGCAATACAAGTCTCAGATCTTTTTGTATTCGCTTGTTCTCATAGCTCTTTTTCTCAAATACAAAATTGAGCGCCTCTACACCATCGTTTATATGCAGGAAGTTTACGTTGCTGTTGCCTTGCTTTAAGGCGTGTATCGTCAACTCTGCATCATCCGGATTGTCTTCTACCAACAATATCTCTACACGATCAGCTTGTTCCATTCGTTTGCGAATTTATAGTTAATGAAAAATAAAAAACGGCACCTATATTTTCTTCTCCTTCGGCCCAAACACGACCACCGTGCCGTGCTATAATTCGCTTGACTATAGCCAAGCCTACACCAGTGCCGCTATATTCATGTGGATTGTGCAGTCGTTGAAAAACTCCAAACAGTTTATTATAGTATTCCATGTCGAAGCCCACACCATTATCTTTAATGAAATAGTGTATTTCAGAATCTTGTTTTGTTGCTCCGATTTCAATGACCGGTTGTTCTTTTTTAGCGGAGTATTTAACAGCATTAGAAATAAGATTGAGAAACACTTGTTTCATAAGTGCAAGATCTCCGTTCGTTTCCGGCAGCTTGCCAACCTGCACATCTACCTGCGCTGTAGTCTTGGCTTCTTTGAATTCTTCCAGCACAGAATTCACAAGGGCATTCATATCGATGGGAGTGAGCTCTATATCTTTCATGCCAATGCGCGAGAGCATAAGAAGATCATCGATGAGGTTGCCCATCTTGATAACATTTCTCCGGATGTTGTCGAGTAAGCGTTTCCCTTCGGCATCAACAGTGCTGTGATATTTATCCAGGAAGATCGCTATAAATCCATCTACCGCCCGCAACGGTGCGCGCAGATCATGTGATACCGAATATGAAAATGATTCGAGCTCAACTATATGTTCTTCGAGTTCACGGTTTAGTTGTTGAATCTGTTGCTCTGATCTTTTGCGTGCCGTGATATCACGAATGGCCGCAAGTGCCAGCGTACCGTCTTCAGTTTCCAAAGGACTTAAACTTATCTCTATAGGAAATTCAGTTCCGTCTTTTCGTTTACCGAACAACTCGAGGCCTATACCCATACCACGTACACGCGGATCCTGAAAAAAATTCTGACGATGTTTCGGGTGTGCATGATGAAAGCGTTCCGGTATAAGTTTTTCAATCGGCATACCTTCAATCTCATTTCTTTCAAATTGAAAAATGTTATGGATCTGCGCATTCACCATTTGAATTTTTCCGTCTTGTCCTACAATCACCATCGCATCGGGAGCGGATTCCAGTAAGCCCTTGAATTTTTCTTCAGATTTTTTTCTTTCTGTTATATCGCGTATAGCTGCGAGTGCCAGTGTTCCTTCTTCTGTTTCCAAAGGACTCAGACTGATCTCTAACGGAAACTCAGTTTCATCTTTACGTTTACCATACAACTCAAGGCCTATACCCATGCTGCGCACGCGCGGGTCAGCAAAAAAGTTTGAGCGATGATGCGGATGATGCCCGTGATACCGTTGTGGTATGAGCATCTCAACACTCTGATCCAGAATTTCTTCTCGATTATACAGGAAAAGCCTTTCGGTTTGAGCGTTTACCATATGGATTTTTCCATCGTTGCGCACAATCACCATAGCATCCGGAGCAGACTCCAGTAATGCTTTAAACGTTTCGCGCGATTTGCGTTGTTTACTATAGTCGCGCGCAATTTTAGCGTAGCCTATAATACTGCCTTGTTGATTTCTAAGAGGCGATATAGTTAATGATATATAGATAAGCTTGTGGTCTTTTTGCAGTCTTTCAGTTTCGAAATGCTCTATATATTCTCCTTTTTGCAATCGCTCGAGTAATTGAGATTCCTCATTGAATCGATCCGGAGGAAGAAATAGTGAGTTATGTTTCCCTAAAGTTTCTTGTTTTGTGAAGCCGAAGAGTTTCTCTGCTCCTCTGTTCCAACTTGTAATTGTTCCGTCAAGTGAACTGCTATAAATGGCATCATCTGTACAGTCAACAATAGAAGCCAGCAATGCTTGGTAATCTTCGGGTTGTTTGGTAGCGAACGGGTTCATTATTAGGACAAGCGATTAGTATCAGAAAAATTCCTGCTGCACTGTGCAGATAAATTAAAGCAACTATTTGATTCCCGATGGGCGTTGTGATCAAACGAGATCAGGAGGGAGGGGGAATCTACATTTAAATTAACAGTCTGCGTTAATTAATCCAAATGTAAGAGGCAGTAATTACAGATTCTTTATAGCGTAACGAACAATATAGACCGATTTGCAACGCACAGAAGGTAAGTATAAATACGGACGCTGAATTCAGCATTAAATGTGCACATTCCTAGCGAAGTTTTCGGGCAAGCTCTTTTTTCGACAAACACTACTTTTGACTTCATGGCATTTTGCTGACATCACCTCTTATTAGTCAATAGGGTAGTGATATAACGTGATCCGGTAAATAGCCATTCGGGGAGAAAAAGAGATTGAAATGAAGTACGCAAGCGCATTTTTCGTATTGATGATTTATACTTTCATGTGCTCTGCACAGGAAGGCGATTATTTTTTAACACATCATACATACGATGATAACCGGTATGATCCGGAAAATTTCGATGTAGAGCAAGATAGTAATGGACTGATCTATATAGCAAACAAGGGGGGCGTACTGCGCTATGACGGAAGAAGCTGGGATCTCGTTCGATGTCCAGGTTCCGTTTATGACGTATTGATCACACCGAAGAACCAGGTATATGTTGCCGGTAAAATGGGCTTTGGATATTTGCAGTATACAACCGGCCTGGCCAACGCCTCCTATATTCCGCTGTTCAGTAAAGTTGGTCCCGATGGTATTCTGAAGGCGGAACAACGTAACGATAGTATCTTTTTTCTAAGCAATCAAACACTATACCTATACCTGGAGTCAACCAAAACTGTGCGGTCAATACGTGCCCCGGAAAGCAATGAGTTTACCAATATGTTTTTTTTGTCGGGTTCGTTGTTACTTCAAACACAAGACAAAACTATATATACATATCGCAAAGGAAAGTTAAGGCCTGTTCATGCCGGTTTTCCAAAAGATACCTGGATTCTTTTTACAGCCACTCATCCCACGAATAAATCCGTTTCTCTGATTGGAACAGATCAGAATGAATTGTACTGGATGCGCAATGGAAAGGCCACGAAAGTAAATACAAAAGATGATGGCTATATAGAACAATCCGAATTAACATCATGTCGCTGGATCAGCAATAATCTGATTGCTATAGGGACGCTTCGCGGAGGCGTTGTTTTTCTGAACGCCACCACAGGCGCGATTGATAAAATTGTTAATTATCGCACGGGCTTACCCGATAATGAAGTATATGCACTGGGGAATGATCGTGACCTGGGAGTGTGGGTAGCGCATGCATATGGTTTCACACGCATTGCACCTGATCTGCCGTTTCGCTGTTATTCCAACTTCCCTGGTATGGAAGGAAATCTTCTGGCGGTGATGCCTTTTGAAAATACACTATATGTAGGCACGAGTACAGGAATGTATTTTCTCAACGAGGTAAAGGACTATCAAACTACATTGAAGCAGGTCATCATCAAAGGATATCCGAAAGTAAATAAGCCTGCGGTTAAACAAAAAAAACCGACTACGGCCGTAAACCAACCGGTAGAAGACAAGAGTGCGAAGAGTAAACGAAAACCTTTTTCTTTTCTGCGATCAAAAAAGAAAAAAGAAGAAGCATTACAGCAGGCTGCTGAAGTCAAGGAACCTGTTGAAGCGAAGAAGCCGATTGAAGAAAAAAAACAAAAAGAAGGATTACTAAGAAGAATCTTTTCAAGGAAACCAAAAAAAGTATTTGAACGTCACCGCGAACTGAAGTCTATCCGCTATACCTATAAACCTGTTGTCGGTTTTTCCGGAAAGAGTATAAGTATCAAACAACTTAAAGGCAGTTTGCTTTCCGGCGGAACCGGAGGTTTGTTTGAAATAAAGGAAGGTAAGGCTTCTCAACTCGATGGCGATAATACACTTGTATTTACATGCGATGTTTCTTCAATCAATATATTTTCATTTACAGATGGTCATGTGTTAAAAGTGTTCTCCCGCCAAGGAGCCAAAGGACAGTGGGCAATATCGTCTTCGCTAAAAATTGAAGATGATATAGTGCATATCAATCGTACAAATGAAAAGGAAGTATGGCTCACCGGCAGAAGTGCAGTATATCAATTGAAGTGTGGTTCTGATAATCAATATAGTATAGCACAGACGTTGCCTATCGAAAATCCTTTCAATGATGAGGTTTATTCATTCGTTCGCAATGGTAAAGTATATTTTATAGCCTCGCATGACTGTTTCTACTATGATGCTGGACGTAAAGTGCTTTTGCATGACCGCGAAATTGTTAAGCAGCTTGGTAAAATTGAACGTGTTATACTCAGCAATGAAAACATCTGGGTCTTTAATGGTGATCAATGGATGTGTCTTTCCGATGATGCTATGCAGCATGAAGGCCTGAATGTACTTGGGTTTTTCAAACAGATTCAATCACTATATGTGCAACATGCAGGAGAGTTCTGGGTAACAACCGGCACGAACGAACTGTATCGTATATCGTCTTCGAAATATAGCGAAGCGCCTGTATCACATAGAGTACTCTTGAAAGAAGTCAGGAGCAAAGGCGGAGAGCTTTTGCCGGTGCGTGATTTACAGGTGGACCAGGATAACAGTTCGCTAGCGTTCGAATTTGTACATCCTGATTATCGCGGGTTGTTGGGAACACAATATCAGTATAAACTAAATGGTCTCTCGGATCAATGGACAGCATGGACTCCCAATGCCTCACTCTCGTATCAACTTCTTCCTGCAGGTTCGTATGATCTTCACGTCCGTATTCGCGATGCATTGGGATCGGTCTCCGAAGAACAGCTTATCCATTTTAATGTCGTGCCTCCATATTGGAAAACTTCATGGTTTTATTTGCTTGAGATCATCTTCTTCGGCGCGTTGCTCGGTATAACATTCAGACTCAACCGGAAAGAAAGCCGCTACGAATTCGTAACCCGCATACTCACATTTCTAACATTGATTTTGATCATTGAACTAATACAGAATCTGGCAGAAAGCTATTGGACTACCAATACATCGCCTGTCATTAACTTTTTTGTTCAGGCCGTCATTGCCTTGCTGGTATATCCTATAGAGAAAATTCTCAGGAAGTTTCTTTCCGGAAAAACGGAATGAGCAACGATCGATTGATACACACGATCTAGCGTTATGTCAGTAAAAATACTGAGGTCATTTTCAGTAAATAAAGATCGTTTGGTAAGCATTAAAACAGACATCAATTCCTTTGCGAAGAATATACTTTTGTTACCAGGCAGGCTTACTCCTGCATAAGTATATGGTAAGTATGACCGCTATAAAATTTCATGTATGCATTGAAGTGGAAATGGTTTTCACCATGTATAGCTTTTGCCTTATCGAAACGAAAAAATCAGAATAAATACAATTTAATACATCCGCCCCAAGCCTGTTCATGTATCATTTAAACGAAGAAAAGCGCATTTTTTATGAAATTGAAATTTAATCTTTCGCATCAGATATCCATTGGATACCTGGTTATACTAGTGGTAGCTATAGCTGCTGTACTCTCCTGTTTTCTGGCGCTAAGGAAGAATGCAGAGCTGGATAATCAGATCGATCAGGTATATACACCACTCTTTGCTTCATTGAAAGAGCTGAGTACGCTGCAGAATAATTCTGTGCGGTTAACAAATCGTTGGATACACAATCCAGCGGAGCGACAGGAGAAAAAGGATCAGGAAGTGATCTATAGGACGCGCTATCAGGAACTGAAACAGGAACTGACAGAAGTACTGCAAAATTTGCCTCAACAGAGTGAGAAGAAGAGTATACTGAATATGCTGGAGGAGTTTCAGCTCATTCTGATGGAAGAAACAAAGTTGATGAATACGTTGAAGAATGATTCGTCTTATGCAGGCGGGGAATTGCTCAACAGCGCGATTCGGAGATGGGATCGTGTGGTGGTGCCTCAAACCAAAGATTTTAAAATCAAATTAGATGCGCGTGTAAAGCTGTTATATACTAAAATCGAAACCGCGCGAAGCGACAAGCAGCATTCGAATAACATCATAACGTTTGTACTGGTAATTATGCTGGTACTATTTATAGGCACATCTGCTATAGCTTATTTTTTATCAGTCACTCGATTAGTAAAACCTATTATACAATTGAAAGATGTGATTCGTGAGATCGGGGAGGGAAGTATGGTGAAAGCGACTTTTGAGAAGCGAAAAGACGAGATCGGTCAAATCACACAAGCGCTTACCAACCTGATGGATGGTATAAATGGAAAGCTGATTTTTGCAGAACAGATTGGTAAAGGTGAGTACACTGCCGATTTTCAATTGCTAAGCGAGCGTGACGCTATGGGAAAGGCGTTGCTGGAAATGCGCGACAACCTAAAACATAACACAGAAGTAGAGCGTCAGCGAAACTGGGCCGTTACAGGTCTTGCTGAATTCGCTGATATTATTCGTAATCAGAACGATCTTCAAATGTTGGGGGATGCGATCATCCGCAACATCGTAAAATATACCAATTCTAATCAAGGGAGCCTTTTTATTATCAGTGATGATGGTGAAGAAAGTGAAGTATATCTGAAGCTTCAGGCGTGCTATGCTTGGGATAAAAAGAAGTTTGAAGAGAAGATTATATATCGGGGTCAGGGACTCATTGGTCAGTGTTGGGAAGAGCGCGAACCAATTTTTATGAAGCAGGTTCCTGATAACTATGTGAATATTACTTCCGGGTTGGGATATGCTACACCACGTTCGATTTTTATCGTTCCGCTGAAAGTAAATGAATCTGTTTACGGAGTATTGGAGCTTGCATCTTTTGAGCCATATCAGAAGTATAAAATGGAGTTTATAGTTAAAGTCTGTGAAAATATAGCGTCCGCTATATCTTCTGCACGAAACTCCGAGCAAACTAATCGGTTGTTATCATTGAGCAGACAACAGACGGAAAATCTGCACGCACAGGAGGAAGAGATGCGTCAGAATATGGAAGAGTTGGCGGCTACACAGGAAGAGATGCAGCGCGTGTTGATAGAAACGCAGAATAAAGAACGTTACCTCCGTGATATGATGAATGCTTCAACAGATTCCATTCTGACATTTAATGCTGAATATAAAGTATTAAACTATAATACCGTAGCGCAAAAATCTTTTCAGGCTGGTGGTAGTAAACTGGAGGTAAATGCAGACTTGCTAAAGTTGGCTTCCTCCTCAGGTAGAGAGATTAAGCCTATATATGATCGTGCATTGGCCGGGGAAACTGTTCAGTTGGAAACTGAATATAGTGGGATGCACTTCTCAATTCAACACGTACCTATGCGCAATGACCGCGGTGAAGTATTTGCTGTTGCCATTTTTGCGAAGGACGTAACAAGTATCAAAAAAGCAAAACTCGAAGTTGACCGTTTGCTTGCTGAAAGTCAGGCACAAGAGGAAGAATTGCGTCAGACTATGGAAGAGTTGCAAGCGACATCAGAGAGCGAAGCGAAACGCGCCAGAGAACTTGAACGAACTTCCGGACAACTCGATGCTCAGAAGCAGATGATGTTCCGCACAATCGAAAAGCTAAAGGAAAAAGAAAAGGAATCACTCGCACAGGAAGAAGAGTTACGCCAGGCGATGGAGGAATTGCAAGCTACCATGGAATCGGAATCCAGGCGTAACAAGGAACTGGAACGCAGTGCTTCGCAAATGGAGGCACAAAAGCAAATGATGTTGAAGACGATTGAGAAACTGAAAGAAAAGGAAAGTGAAACGCGTGCTCAATCAGAACAGATCAAGCAAAAAGAAGAACAGCTTCTTGCACAGGAACAAGTGCTTCGCCAAATGATGGAAGAATTGGGAACGTCACCCGAAGCCAAAAAGTAAAACGAGATACAGAAGCGCTATAGATTCTGTATGTATAGAATTTGAATACACTTTATGTATTAGACGGATCCAAAAGTGATGTAGCGGTGACAATGACACCGAAAAGTATATACCTATATAATAGATAATTAGTATGCAGCCCTACTTTGAAAAGGAATTTGTGAGTATCGAACATGACAAGCGTAATGCAATCGTTGTGATGAAATGGAAGAGTAATCCCACTTCGGAAGAATATAGGCTGGGACTTAATACTTTGCTTTTTGCCATGCAGCAATTTAAAACCGGTAAAGTTATAATGGACACAGTACAGCTAGGTGAAATTGCATCTGAAGACCGGCAATGGTCTGCTACAACCTGGACCAATATGGCGGTGCGATCGGGTTACTCTCATCAAGCTACGATTATATCCACGGACGATTTTTTAAAACTGCCATCAGATGATGTAGTCAGTAAAGAAGTTGGTATACTCCTCTTTGCCACTTTCGATAATCACCAGGCAGCACATGACTGGATGAACACTGAATATAAGCGCACAGAATCAATCTAAGGCAACAGGAATATTCAATTATATACTTAACTCTTCACCGAATATACCAGAATGAAAAAACGGATTAAGAATTTTTTTGCAAGGAATATAATTCTCATGGCTGTTGTATTGATTGCCGGACTCCTGATCATGAATGTTGCCCTCATTTTTCAATATAAGAAGACCATCGTAAAGAATAATAACATCAAGCAGGAGGCAAAGGCCATCAGCTTTAAAGTAGAACAATTGATAAGCTATACACTCCATAACATGGATCTGGGTATACGGGCGTATGGCGTTACAAAGAATAAAGAGATGTTGGGCCCTACAACGTCAGCGATCAAAGGGCTTGATGCAATGTTTAGCGAGCTTGAAACAAGACTGTTGGCGCAATCCTATGATATATCTGGGCTGAGAGATCTTAAAAAAACATTTGTAGAATATGGTGAATTTGTAACGCAGATGGAACATATGGTAGATGTCGACAGTATGCATACATTTCAAAAGATGTTGGTAGAGGATCGTGGATTAAAGGTATTCATGCATTGGAATGATGTTGGGGTAAAGGTGCAGATTTTTGAAGATGCGATGCTGTGGAAGGCAGAGGACAGCTATCAGGCTGCGATCGATGGTAATATATACTTGCAGATTTTTATTTTGGTCGTAAGCCTTCCAACGTTAGGTTTTATAGTGTATAAAATTAAGAGTGATGATCGTTCACGTCTCTCTCTGTTGGCTTCGCTGGAAGAGAACAATCGTAAATATGTATTCAATCCTGGGTCGGAAGTATATTTTGAAAACCCTAAAGAAATGATCGAGCGATCCATCAGTAATCTCCAGCAGGCAAGTGGATTTATTGAGGATATCTCTGTCGGTAAATATGATACCGAGTGGGCTGCGCTGAACGATGCAAACAGAAGTCTCAACGAAGTTAACCTGGCAGGAAGACTTGTCAATATGCGTGATCAGTTGAAGCAAATGAAAAAAGAAGAAGAGCGCAGATTGTGGACGAATGAAGGATTGACCAAATTTTCAGAGACGGTTCGCAATCATCAGAATAACTTTTTGGACTTGTCGAATGAAGTTGTACGATTCCTAACGAAATATATGGGTGCCCAGCAGGCTGGACTTTTCGTATTAAAAGAAGACGAAACAGAACCTTACCTTGAACTTACTGCGTGTTACGCTTTTGATAGAAAGAAATTCGTTGAACGGCGAATCGAAATTGGTGTCGGCCTGATTGGTCAGGCATACCTGGAAGGGCAAACTACATTTCTTACGAAGGTACCCCAAGGATATACCTATATAACTTCTGGAATGGGTGAAGCTACGCCTCGCTCTGTTGTGATCGTGCCGATGAAATACAATGATAAAACCGAAGCGATCATTGAACTTGCAAGCCTTGAAGAATTCGAAGATTATCAATTAGCCTTCCTCGAGAAAGCCGGAGAGTTTGTTGCGTCTGCATTGCAGAGTGTACGAACTACTGAGAAAATGCAAAGCTTGTTAGAGTCATCACAGCGCCAGGCAGAGGAGATGCGTTCAACAGAAGAAGAGATGCGGCAAAATCTTGAAGAGCTTCAGGCGACACAAGAAGAAATGGTTCGAAAACAACATGAGCTTGATCGTGTACAGGCAGCGGACGCAGAACGTGCGCGAATTGCTTCTGAAAGTAACAGACAGGCGACAAACAAGATCATTGAAAAGCTTAAGGCCACAGAAGAAGAGCTACGGAAATTTAAAATGGCATAACCGGTATAGTATATATATCAGTGCACCGTGTAGGTATCATGTCAGTGAACAACGCGTGAAGAATATCTAAAATTAAAGATACGATGGAAACATACTTTCAAGTCGACTATATGTTGATCAGCTTCGATGTGATACGGAGAGTTATAATAGCACAATGGCTTGTACCTCCAACGTCAGAAGAACTGCGTGCAGGGTCGTATAAAGCTATCGATGCGGTTAAAGAATATGGAACTGGTAAAATTGTGTGGGACACTACACATCTGGGTACTATACATCCAGACGATCAGAAATGGGCATCTACAGAATACGCGCTGGAGTTTAAAAGCGCTGGTGGCTCATATGCAGCTTTTATTATACCACAGGATATTTTTACACAATTCTCGGTAGAAGATACGATCAGCCAGGGTGCCGACTTAGTACCGTTTGCCTACTTTAGTAATATTGATTTGGCATTGGAGTGGTTGATTAATCGCTAAGTAAGTTTAAGCAAGTATATATATGCGAATTTTTTTTAAGGAAGACTATATCACGATTCAGTACGATGAAACGAATTGTGCGTTGGTTACTACGTTTATAAAACCATCGTTATCCAAGGAGTTCCGTGACGGAATGCTGGTTCTCATTGGTGCTATGCAGCATTTTAAAACCGGCAGGGTAATCTTCGAGACCAGTGGGCTTGGTGCATTGTTTCTGGAAGACCAGCAATGGATTGCAGAATATTGGTATGAACTGGCTATAAATGCAGGGTATGAAAAAGTTGCTTTCATAATTCCTGAAGGAACATTTGCTCAGTTCAGTGTAACAGGCGCAACAACCATGGTAAAAAAGAGAATACCAACAGGTTACTTTGGTACGGAACAAGAGGCATACGACTGGATAAACGAAGGTTTCATTCATGGTGATGAAGTTTTGAAAAGCGAACGTGCGGATAAATAATGCACATATAGTATAAATTAATTATAGACATGGAACTTTATTTTGAAAAAGAGTACGCCAGCATCCACTTTGATAAGGATAATGGTATGCTGATCATGAAATGGATAATGTCTCCGATGTCAGTGGAATATAGGGAAGGCTTGAATAGCCTTCTTGTTGCTATCGATAAATTCAGAACTGGAAAAGTTATTTTCAATATTCAAAATGTTGGGGCCCTCCATCCGGATGATACCGAGTGGGCTATAGCGAGTTGGTTTCCTGCAGCGGGGAAGGCAGGCCTGACTCATGCTGCCATTATTATGCCTGCCGATATTTTTGCTCAAATGAGTATCGAGTCACTTAAAGTAGATGCAAGTAGATCTTTCACAGACTGTTATTTTGATAACTTAAAAGATGCCTGCGATTGGATTGTAAAGCAGTAATGCTATACGCTATACTATAATTAATAATGCGTCATTGTTGAGAGTAAAAGATATAGAATGGTTACAAGATTACACACACTGGAAAGCGGCACGATAGATTTTGATTCAGCAGTGCCTTGCATTATAGTTACAGGCGACACTTCAAAAATGGGTGTTAATAATCTGAAGCGATTTTTAAAATGAAAACGTCATCGAGTGTCGAGTCAGCCAAAGAGTGGCTGTAAAATTTCAATTGCTCGATGTGATTAAACCTTATCTGTTCAAATACTATATATACCCAATACTATGGAAATATATTTCGATCAAGACTATGTGGTAGTTTATTATAGTGCAGAAGCGAATGCTGTGGTTATGCGCTGGAAAGCTGCTTCTACTTCGGAAGAATACAGGGCCGCTTTGAATGCGTTGCTTGCCGCGATAGAGGACTTTAAGACTGGTAAAGTCATTGCAGATACAACGCATCTGGGCACAATCCATCCGGATGATCAGACGTGGTCTGTTACAGAATGGACAATAAAGGCTATTAGCGCGGGGTATTCTCATCTCGCTATTGTTCTGCCAACGGAGATTTTTACCAAGATGTCTGTAGAAGAAACGATGGGCCAGGTAACGGAGATTTTAAGATTTTCTTACTTCGAAAGTATGGATGCAGCCATTGTCTGGATCAAACAACAGTAAATATATATAGCAAGAATTAACAAAGTTGTTTATCGGTGTACAACAAGTAAGATGCAAGCATCATACTGCAACACCGTTTATGAATCAACGTCTATGAATACAATAGAATTGCTCAGGCTCACGACCACTACGGGGCGAACATATTTGATCGTCAATATGGTGGATGACGAGATTATGGAAATAATATGGCAAGGCTTTACTCCAGAGCTTATATTCAAAGCAGGTATTGATACTATCGCGGACCTGATGGTTAAGCATCATCCCGCGGGAATAATATTTAATATACTGGATCATAAAAGTATCAGCAAAGAGTCACAACGCTATGCGACTGCTGCCACGCTCGAGTACGTTAAGAAATATTTCGTTAGAACTATTTCACGGCAGCGATTCAAGCGTGTTATCGTGGCCCCGGATGATGTAGTACTTCCGGAAGCCGAGGATCAGCCCGGTGGATACTTCTTGCGATTGTCCGAGTCAAGAGTGGAAACAATTGTTCTGCGGGATATGGAGGAAGTATACCGCGTATTCGAGTTGCAAACTTTCCAGCGCCAGAGCGAACGGTAATAGCTAAATGAGATGATCGGCCGATATTCTGCGCATCAGCGAACATTGGAGATTAACATCTTACTGCGTTTATACTGAGTACGATTCTTATTATTCTCCTTTACTTAACTTTTGATTTATACAAATCTAATTACGATGCCGCCCTAAAGGCAGCGGTAAGCATAGCATTATATGGTGCATGCTATGGATTGATCATCTATACCAGCGGTTCGCGTTGGAGCACCAGGTTTGTGATGTGTATATTTATACTTTCAATTACAGGAGGATTCTTTTTTCAGGGTGGGATGTTTGGTATAAACTCCCTGAACATATTCGGTCTCATTATTGTTCTCCATCATTTTTTTCTTGAAGCGACCAAAATGTATATTTCTGGTACTTGGGGATGATGGTTCTCCTTCATCTGTATTGTTCGAATGGATAATAGATGACGGTAAAGACGATACTGTTCTCATGAATATCATAGGCAATACGGTATATATTAATTACTTCCACAAATGCGAATTTTTAAAACGAGCGGGTTTGGGGGTTTTGATGTCAATGAGTGATTGGAGCAAAAAAACAGAATTGTGCTCGAAGTGAAACGGCTGCTGAGGATCTCGCTACTTTACAAAGCTCTTCATGAAGGCTTCAGAGGAGTCGCCTGCAGAGTTCAAGATGAACTATTATACCGTTCCAGGGGAAAACGTCCAACACCAGTAGTCTTTTGTCTATTCCTAAGGCGATTCCCTTCGTATACTTTTGTGTTGATGATAATTAAAAAACACCAAATGAAATACGAATGAAAAAACATCTTTTCAAAATCAATCTGGCCGATTGTATCTGCTGTTATAAATTTTAGTACACCTTACGGTGCGCAACCGCGTTAATGCATTATTGGGCAGAAGCGAATATATAGACGTAAAGCCGAATGTAGAGTTGCACGTTACTGATCTTGGTGAGGCAAACCTGTGGTATTGATTCATGGTTGACCGTTAATCGATGCCATGAGTATCCGTGTAACAAACTGGTAAAGAATGGCTTCCGTCCGAGTCAAGGGAAGAAATAATTATTATTCGGGATATGGAGGAAGTATATCACGTATTTGAGTTGCAAACTTTGCAGCGCCAGAGTGAACGGTAATTGCTAAATGAGATGATCGACCTATATCCTGCGCATCAGCGAACATTGGAGATTAACATCTTACTGCGTTTTGTACGGAGTACGATTCTTATTATTCTCCTGTATTTAACTTTTGATTTATACAAATCTAGTTACGATGCCGCCCTAAAGGCAGCCGTAAGTGTAGTAGTCTACGGTTCATGCTATGGATTGATCATCTATACCCGTGGTTCGTATGGGAGCACCGTGTTTGTGATGTGTATATTCATACTTTCCATTATAGGCGGATTCTTTTTTCAAGGAGGGATATTTGGTATAAACTCTCTGTATATGTTTGGACTCATCATTGTTCTCCTTACCATTTTTTCAGGGCGCGATCGAAATGCATTTATAGCGATATATTTTTTTGTGCTGAGTATGATGGCATATGTTCAGTTATGTCATTCTGAATGGATAATAGATGATGGTAAAGACGATACTGTTCTCATGAATATCTTTGAGATAATAGCATGCATCGGCAATACAGTATATATTAATTACCTCTATAAATGCGAATTTGAAAAGGAGCGAGTTCGGGTTTTTGATGCCCATGAACAATTGGAGCAAACCAGCATTGAAATTTCGACTCAGAATGAAGCGATTGCAACCTATAATAAAAGACTTGAGGTGCTGGTGGAGGAGCGAATGAAGGATATCCAGATCTTGAACAGGAAACTGATTGAATACGCATTCTTTAACTCGCACAAGGTGAGGGGGCCGCTGGCGCGTATTCTCGGGCTCATATACCTGATGAAACGCATTACTGTTTCATCGCAGGATAATTATGATCATGAACTGGTGGAGCATATAAATATGATGGATGTGTGTGCTACAGAGCTTGACGATGTAATTAAAACCATCACTAAACTTCTGGATGAAGAGACAAAAGATTTGCTGCAAACAAATACTTCAATTTCTTCGAAAGAAGATTATTATACTTTGATCACAGCACTCATTGTAAAAAAGGATGATCTATATACTGGAAAGTCGCGGACGGACAAGGTCTAGACGGAATAAACTATATATACCTTTTATATATTCTTGATAGCCTGATTTTCATGATCCGGTAATGAAAAGTAAAACGTTGCACCTTCAGATAGCATCGCATCAGCCCACACCGTGCCACCATGCTTGGTAACGATCCGGTGCACAATGGCGAGTCCTACTCCGGTTCCTTCAAATTCCGTTGGCTTATGCAATCGTTGAAAGACACCGAACAACTTGTCAGCGTACGCCATGTTAAAGCCTGCACCGTTGTCTTTGATGAAATAAATAATTTCATTGTCCTTTTTATACGAGCCTATTTCAATAAAAGGTCTTTCTTTCCTGGAGGAAAATTTAATTGCATTCGATATCAAGTTTGCCCACACCTGGCTAAGCAAAGAATAGTCTGCATAGGATGGTAACAACGTACCTATCTGGATCGTGCTTTTATGTACAGTGGATTGGTTGATTTCATTGATCGTGCTCTGCAGGAGTTTGTAGGTATCAATGGTAGTTCTTTGTAATTCCTTTCGCGCAAGACGTGAAAATTTTAGCAGGTCATTGATCAGCGTGTCCATTTTTCCTGCGTTCCTCTGAATGACACCGAGTACACGTTGCCCCTCCATGTCAAGCGTCTTGCTATAGTCTTCCTCTAACATCTTCGAAAAGCCAATGATCGCACGAAGCGGAGCACGAAGATCGTGCGATATAGAATAGGAAAAGGACTCAAACTCTTTCGTAATCAGTGCAAGCTCTTTACTTACCAGTTCATGTTGCCCGGCAGCATCTTTAGCGCGTTGTTCCAGGTCAGTATATATTTTGATGCTTTCGAGCGCGCCTGCTGCCAGATCTGCCAGTGATTGCAGTAGCGCTATCTCTTCATGTGAAATCACACGGTGTTCCGCCCAATATACACCTAGCGCGCCTGCCGCATGGTCTGTACCAATGGGTACGATCGCAAGGCTTTTTACAAATGTAGGATGGTATATATCTGGTGACACCCGATCGTCTGCATAAACATCTTCAATGATAGCCATCTTTCCATGTGTCATAGACCAGCCGCCCAGACAAGAATCTATAGGGAAGCGACTTCCTTTCCACAAAGGACTCATGGCATCTTCATCCGCATAGAAACTATAGTTTCCTTCACGTAAAATAAATGTAGCACCATCGGCCTCGGCAATTTTTCGTGCGACAGAACTTACAATGCACGTTGCACTGCTTAGATCACGTGCCAACAATAACGCTTGCCCGGTTTTTGCCAGGAGCTCCATGCCGGAATCCATGATCGTGCTATTCATAACTGGTTGCAGATGATATACAAAAATATAAACGCCTAAACTGATTTAGGAATACTCTTCAATTAAATGTGTCTATTTTCTGTAAAGCATTGAAGATCCAGTTAGAATACCGGAATATGTTTTCAAATAGAAACGGTTCCCCAGTATATTTTTGACGGATTAAAACGCGAACAGGTTGCTGGTGTTGAAGTTGACTTGATATTAAACGGTGCCAATGAAGTAATTTTACTTTATAGTTTTTTTTCCCTACTTCTGTGGATTATTACCTGTGGCATGAACCAGTTCAAACAGTTTATCTATAAGAAATTTGGCCTTTTAAATTTTGACGCTGCTTCCGTAGGTGGGGTCAATCAACAGGAATTCAATCCTTTCATAAAAATTCTCTATCTAAAGGCAGGCTCCTCTATTCAGATCGATTTCAATCGCTATGACCTGAAGACGGATGCATTGTTTTTTATAACTATAAACCAATGGTACGAGGTAAAGAAGGCAGGCAAAGGCAGTAATGGATTGATTTACTATAACCGCGATTTTTATTGTGTTGAGATTCACGATAAAGAAGTTTCATGCGATGGCATTCTCTATAATAATGTATATGATATACCCGTGATTTTTCTCTCGAAAGAAAATGCACCAGTAATGGAGAGAGTGTTCAATGAACTGGAGATCGAGTTACAGAATAATGATTCGGCACAAGAGGAAATGCTCCGGATTCTATTAAAGGAAATAATTATCCGCTCGACTCGCATCTGGAAGGAATCAAATAAAGCAGATGACGAAACGCAGGAGATAGAATTTCTTCGGCAGTTTAGCAGGCTTGTTGAATTACATTTCAGAGAATACCATAGTGTCTCGGACTATGCAGCGATTCTCAATATTACACCGAAGGCATTGAATAAGCGCATTCATAAATATGGAAAGCTTACGCCCAACGAGATCATTAAAAACAGAATTGTGCTTGAGGCAAAACGGCTGCTGGTTCACACAGAATATAGTGTAAAGGAGATAGCGTATAACCTTGGTTATGAGGATCCCGCTTACTTTACAAGGCTCTTTACGAAGGCTTCCGAGGCATCGCCTGCCGAATTCAAAAAGAACTATTATAGCGCTTCGGGGAAAAACGTCCAACACAAGTAGTCTTTTGTCTATCCCCCAGGTGATTCCCTTCGTATACTTTTGTGTCGTTGATAATTAAACAACATCACAAAATGAAAACACGAATGAACATCTTCTCAAAATCAATCTGGCTGATTGTATTTGCTGTTACAAATTTAGTACACCTTGCAGCAGCGCAACCGCGCGTTAACGCTTCATTAGGCAGAAGCGAATATATAGAAGTAGAGCCAAATGTAAAGTTGCACGTTACGGATCTTGGTGAGGGCAAACCTGTAGTATTGATTCATGGCTGGCCGTTAAGCAATGCCATGTATGAGTATCAGTATAACGAACTTGTGAAGAATGGCTTCCGCGTGATTGGTATCACATTGCGTGGATTTGGTAAATCAGATAAACCTTATGGTAAGTATAATTATGATGTATATGCTGATGACATCAAGGCTGTACTTGATAAACTTAGAATAGAAAAAGCAACATTAGGAGGTTTCTCCATGGGTGGTGCGATTTCGATTCACTATGTGGCTCGTCATAATAGTGCGCACGTTGCTAAGTTAGCGCTCTTCGGTGCTGCTGCTCCAATGTGGACACAACGCAGTGACTATCCATACGGTTTCACCGTTGAGGCTGTAAATGGTTTGATTGCCTTAAGCGAAACAAATCGCCCACAATTGCTTGAAAATTTCGGTGGGATCTTTGCAGCATCTGAAACATCTGTATCAAAAGGTCTTGGCAACTGGCTTGGCGGTATCAACCTTGAAGCATCTCCATATGCTACTACACAAAGTTTAATTGCCTTACGGGATACTGATCTTCGTCCTGAATTAGCGAAAATAAAAATCCCTACTGTAATCTTCCATGGCACAAAAGATAAGATCTGTTCTTTTGATCTTGCAAAGCAAATGAATGCTGGTATCAAAGGATCTACGATTGTAACTTTTGAAAACAGCGGTCATGGTCTTTTTATTGAGGAACTTGAAAAGTTCAACGCAGAGCTTATCAAATTCGCCAAGTAGTATTGTTAATAAAATCATAAGTATAAATAGTATATCGTCATGAAAAGAAAAGCAACAGCAGTTTGGAATGGTTCCGGTAAAGAAGGTAACGGTAACCTGACAACACAAAGTACCGTGCTGCAAAAAACTCAATATTCATTCAACTCACGTTTCGCAGAAGGAGTTGGTACAAATCCTGAAGAATTAATAGCGGCTGCACACGCTGGTTGCTTTACAATGAAGTTGAGCTTTGTATTGGGAGACGCAGGTTTTACACCGGAGCAACTGTCCACTGATTGCTCGATAACATTTGAGAACGGCATTATAACCCAATCACACCTGGTGTTAACAGCGAAGGTTCCGGGTATAAGTGTTGAGAAATTTAACGAATGCACGACCGATGCAAAATTAAATTGCCCTATCTCTATACTATTGAATACATCCATAACACTGGATGCGTCTTTAGTCTAAGTCTTAGAAATAGTATAGGAGATGTAAAGCGCGCGCAACGAAAGTTGCGCGCGCTTTCTATATAGGCTTGCACAACATTTTTGATTTTATAAAGTGTCTTTGGCCAAGGCTTTAGCTTGAGCGTGAGTTTTACTATCATTGTTATTATGAAAGCCATTGTAATCGACAAGCCAGGAAATCCTGAAGTATTGCAACTGAGGGAGAAACCAAAGCCAGAGCCGGCTGCACAGGAAGTACTAGTGAAGGTGGCAGCAGCCGGAATCAATAGACCAGACGTTGCGCAGCGTAAAGGTCACTATCCACCACCACCAGGTGCATCTCCAGATATACCAGGCCTCGAAATCGCGGGAACTATAGTAGCGGTTGGTGCAAATGTAAGTCGTTGGAGAATTGGCGACAAGGTATGTGCGCTGGTTACCGGGGGAGGATACGCTGAATACTGCGTTGTTCCGGAAGGACAGGCGCTCCCTATACCGGCCAATCTGAGTTTTGCCGAGGCGGCATCTTTACCTGAAACTTTTTTCACGGTGTGGAGCAATGTATTTGATCGCGGGAGATTGCAACCAACGGAGACGGTATTGGTTCATGGTGGATCAAGCGGTATAGGTGTAGCTGCAATTCAGCTGGCCACAGCGTGGGGATCAACTGTATATGTTACGGCAGGTACAAAAGAGAAATGTTTGTACTGCGAAACACTGGGAGCTGAGAAAGCGATCAACTATAAAACAGAAAAATTTAGTGACGTCCTCAGTCAGGAGACAAAAGGCAGAGGTGTTGATGTAATTCTGGATATGATCGGAGGTGATTATATATCTGATAACCTGGATATACTTGCCGAAGAAGGACGACTTGTTCTGATCAATGTAATGCAGGGAGATGTAGCACAGGTTAAACTTTCAACCATCATGAAGAAGCGGTTAACGGTTACTGGATCAACGCTTCGGGCGCGTGATACTACATTTAAATCTGCGATAGCTGCACAACTTGAAAAACATGTTTGGCCTTGGCTTCAGTCCGGGAAAGTAAAGCCGGTTGTTTACAAAACGTTTTCCTTGTCGGATGCTGCTGAGGCACATGCATTAATGGAAAGCAGCGAACATATAGGGAAGATTGTTCTGCTTACCGAGGAAGTGCACCAATAGGTAAAATGTACCTAAATCTTAACACACTAAGTACTGACATCGATTCAATTTATTTTGTAGCTTGGTATCGATGAATCCTAAAGTTTTTGAGGCGCCCTTCGCTTCGGTAACCTACTATCCTGAGAAGCGACTACTGGTATTGGTATGGGACGGAAGTCCATCCAAAGAAGAGTACCAACAACCATTCTTGGCTATGATCGAATATAGCAAGAAGCATCCCGTTGATAATATGCTGTCCAATATCTCCAAGCAAGGTATTATCAGTCCCGATAGC
Organism: uncultured Bacteroides sp.; assembly: GCA_902168185.1. Taxonomy (GTDB): domain Bacteria; phylum Bacteroidota; class Bacteroidia; order Cytophagales; family Cyclobacteriaceae; genus Ohtaekwangia. The sequence goes on along the minus strand of CABHOV010000037.1, from coordinate 17,561 downwards.
CGCAAGTGGTTTGAAAAAGACATGATGCCACGTGCCGCCCAGGCAGGGCTGAAGCATGCCGCTATAGTTACCAACGGCAATGCATTCAAGCTATACTATATTAACATCATCCTGTCTGCTGTAAACAAATTTCCAATTGTCACAAAACTTTTCAATAACCAGGATGATGCGTTGCAGTGGCTGGCTCATTTTCAGAGTCCCAAATCGTAACACCATTCTTCGATCTATGCCTATATAAGCGCATACCGTTTTGGTAATCCTAATCTCTGGTTGTTAAAAAATGAACAGCATCTTCCTGTAGCTCTATTTTGATTTCAGTAGCTTTATCAAACTTGATATACTCATCATCAACATGCAGGTGTACACCCTCCCAATATATCTTTAATTTTTTAGCTTTCAGGATACTGAAGAATGCAGGCTCTTCCTTTCCCATGATCTTGCTTAAAATATAGTTTGCAAACTGTTCGCGTTGTGATTCTGCAATCAATACAACTTCAAACTGTCCGTCACCAGGATCTGAAAAAGGGACAAGATTAAGATTAGGTCCGATCGAACGTGTATTCATCACCTCAGCCATCAGGTAATTTCCGGAGTGTTCGGCATCGTCAATTTGTATAGTACATTTACGCGCTTCATAATCCAATACGATATCATGAAGTATCTCCAGCGCTGTTTTTATTTTTTTATCCGTGGATGCATCTTTTCGTGTAGTTATTTTTTGCATCTCTTTCATGAGTCGCGGAAAAACACCAAAGCCCAATCCCTCAATAAAAAACTTTTGATCTTTCAGATTATAGATGCGTCCTACATCGAAGCGCTTTATTTTCTTTAGATCCCACTGCGCTATAATATCTTCCGGTTCTTCTTCAAGCTCCAAAGTCTTCGCTATATTATTCGCAGTACCCAGTGGAAGTAAACCAATCGGTAAACGTTTATCGAGGAATTCGAAAGCCACTTTCCGAACGGTACCGTCACCACCAGCAACAATAATTAAGTCTGTTTCCTTCGCATCTAATTTTTCCCAGCCTTCTTCTTTTGTAGAAGATAAGCTACACTCGTAACCGGCCTTTTTTAAAATTGCAATTATATTTTGAGTAGGATCAGCCCCTTCTCCGGCTTTTGGGTTGTAAATCAACTTAGCAGATTTCATAGAGTATGTTTCTACAATGCTTGCAGGATAAATATATGCCTGGTATGAATTATTAAGGTTTTAAGCCAGGATTAAATAAACATCACATGAGAATTCTGATCACAAACGATGATGGTATCTATAGCCCTGGTATAGCAAGTCTTGCGAAAATAGCAGCCCGTTTTGGCGAAGTACGCGTGGTAGCTCCAGACGTTGAACAGTCTTCAATGGGACACGCAATCACAGCATCGCGACCTTTATTCTATAAAAAGTCACCGGTAAATTTTGGAGATATAGATGCATACCGCGTCAACGGTACCCCTGCTGATTGTGTCGCGTTAGGGTCACACTTGTGGGCGCAGACAGATGTAGTCCTGTCAGGTATAAATATGGGATCAAACCTGGGCAACTCCATGTGGCACTCTGGAACATTGGCGGGTGCAAAGCAAGCTGTATTGCTGGGCATGAAAGGTATAGCATTGAGTACACCGGCCGGTAAATCAGAACCAGACTTTGAAACACTCGAACCGTTTGTCGAAAAAGCTTTAGCACTCCTATTGGACAATCCGAATCTTTCATTGGTGAACGTAAACTTTCCACCAAATCCTGTCGGTATAAAATGGACCCGTCAGTCTGTTCGGCAATACGATGGTAAGATTGTTCCCGGAACAGATCCCATGGGAAGAAAACATTATTGGTTTACAGTTATACCACTAGAGCCGGCAGAAGAAGGAACCGATAGATGGGCGGTAGAGAATAATTATGTATCAGTCACACCATTGCGCTTGGATCTTACCAATGAAAATGAATTAATGAAAGTATTGCAGAAAACTCCTGCACCAACAACGTAATTGTAGATGTCACTATAAATATGTAGTGTCACCAACATCAAGATCCATATATACAGTAAAGATCATTTAGCGGCATGACCATCTCAATATTTTATGGGATGGTTATACTTTTTTTATCTGCTGTTCAAGCTAAAGTATATATAAGTCCCCTTATAGTAAATGTTATAACAAACATAGAAAAGTGTGCTCAAACCGTTGGCATAAAATTTAAATGCTATACACTGCCAAGTTACTTTAACTATCTATTCTGCTGATTATCGTAAATACAGAGGGGTTTAATATGAGAGTATTAATGTTCGGCTGGGAATTTCCTCCACATATTTCAGGAGGTCTGGGAACAGCTTGCTATGGATTGACCAAATCGTTAACAAAAGAAAATGTAGAGATTCTGTTTGTTGTACCAAAATTGTTCGGAGGAGAAAATCTTCCGCGTGTTGATTTTATTGACGCGGGAAAAGTGCCCATTAAAATCAATCAACGAAAAGAAATAATTACTCAGCAAATCGAAATACCGGGTGAGGAGCGTACAGAAGTGGAGGTGTCCATCACTACGATTGAAGTTGAGTCCAATCTATCACCGTATCGGTCGACGAGCTATCAATCGCCTGTGCTTCACATGGAAAGCTGGAGTTATACATTAGACCCCACAACCAGTGAAGTAACTACGGAAGTAGAAGTAAGCGATACTTTTACGCATAAATTTTCAGGAACATACGGTCCCGATCTCATAGAAGAGACGAAACGCTATGCAGAGGTAGCAGCAGCGCTTACGCGTGAACTTGCCTTTGATATAATTCACGTGCACGACTGGATGACATTTCCTGCAGGCATTGCTGCGCAGGAAGCCAGTGGTAAACCCCTTATAGTACATGTACATTCCACGGAGTTCGATCGCTCCGGAGAGAATATAGATCCAAGAGTATATAATATCGAGAAAGAAGGCGTAGAAAAATCCGATCATATTCTTGCCGTCAGTAAATGGACAAAAGATATACTGGTGTCGCGCTATAAAATTGAGGCTGATAAAATCAGTGTTGCCTATAATGGAATTGTTCCGAAAGATTTGAAAGATCTCCCTGTTATTCCATCGATAGGCTCTCATGTTGTAACTTTTTTGGGAAGACTTACTTTTCAGAAAGGGCCGTTTTACTTTGTTGAAGCAGCGCGTAAAGTACTTGAGAAATTTCCGGATGCTCATTTTATTGTAGCAGGCTCGGGGGACCTTTTTCCGCAGGTTGTTGAACGGGTGGCACAGTTAAAACTCTCTTCGAGATTTCACTTTACCGGATTTTTAAAGGGTGATAATATCGATAAAGTATGGTCGGTATCAAGTGTATATGTGATGCCTTCTGTATCAGAACCCTTCGGCATTACGCCTTTGGAAGCTATACAAGCGGGTGTACCCGTAATTGTGTCCAATCAATCCGGTGTAGCGGAGGTAATGCCGCATGCTATAAAAGTAGACTTCTGGGAAACCGATGTGCTTGCTGATGCAATCTGCAATGTACTTGCGTACGAAAGTTTATCAACTACTTTGAAGAAGAACAGCCTGAACGAGATTAAGAACATTACCTGGGATAAAGTAGCAAAAAAAATAAAGAATATATATCATGAACTTATCTGACACTACAACCAAACAGCACCTGGTATTGTATCTTCAGGTGCACCAACCACGCAGATTGCGCCCGTTCCGTTTTTTTGATATAGGATCACGCGGTGAGTATTTTGATGATAAGCAAAATAAGGAAATCGTTGAACGCGTAGCACGACAAAGTTATCTGCCGGCCAATGCTATACTATTAAAATTGATCAAGAAATATCCACAGATCAAAGTGGTGTTTTCTGTATCCGGTGTAGCAATCGATCAGTTTAAAGAATATACTCCTGAGGTATTGGAAAGTTTCCGCGCACTGGCAAATACCGGTAACGTTGAATTTTTGTCCGAGACAGATCACCATTCTCTCGCCTGCATGATGCCGGGTGATGAATTTGAAATTCAGGTGCTTGACCATACTGCAAAATTGCATGAACACTTCGGTGTACGGCCTTCAGTCTTTCGCAATACTGAGTTAATATATAATGACGAGATTGGCAAGCGTGTGGAAGCACTTGGATTCAATGGCGTCTTCATCGATGGCGTTGATCGTGTGCTGCATGGAAGAAGCCCGCATCATTTATACCAGCATCCTGATCAGCAAGGGTTGAAGATATTTACACGGAACTATAATCTGAGTGATGATATAGCATTCCGATTTGCACACCATGGCCCGTTAACTGTAGAGCGCTATATGTCGTGGCTACAAGGCATACCGGCACATGAAGATCTGATTACGCTGGCAATGGATTATGAAACCTTTGGAGAACATCAGAAACAAAACAGTGGCATACTTAATTTCTTCGAAGGTTTATTGAAGGCATTGGCTAAGCAAGATAGAATTGTAATGGCAACGGCCTCGGAAGCTATTATGAATCTGAAGCCACGCGATATACTTTCAGTGCCGCACTATATTTCATGGGCAGACCGTGAGCGCGATCTCTCTGCGTGGCTTGGAAATGACATGCAGCGTGATGCGTTTGATTGCATGGTGCGTATGGAGCGCGACATCAAGAGTATAGATGACTCGGATCTACTGGAACGCTGGCGCTGGTTGCAGACCAGTGATCATTTTTACTATATGTCTACCAAGAAGAATGATGACGGAAATGTTCATGCATACTTCAGTCCATACCCATCGCCTTACGAAGCGTTCATGAACTATATGAATGTACTGAATGATTTCTCTTACCAGGTAAGCGAACATGAAAGACATCCGCTGAACAATCAGAAAGCAGGGGCAATTCGTTCGGAAGCAGAACGAAGGGAATTACACGTGCCTACATGGGCAATGAATTTACAAAACAGCTATGAGCACTAAAGAAATGGATGTAGAGCCGGCAACCCGGCCTAAGAATAAATTAAAAGCTTATCCTGGTAGCCCGTTTCCATTAGGAGCTACCTGGGATGGCAACGGTGTAAACTTTGCTTTGTATGCGGATAAAGCTACCGGTGTTGAACTTTGTCTGTTTGAGACACCGAACGATGAAGCAGAGTATGCACGTATTAAATTAACGGAGCGATCACACCAGGTATGGCATATATATATACCCAGTCTCAAACCCGGGCAACTCTATGGCTACCGGGTGGACGGACCTTACGAACCACAGAATGGACAGCGGTTTAATTCTAATAAACTTTTGCTGGATCCGTATGCAAAGGCTATAGCAGGAAAAATAGAGTGGAATGATTCTCTTTTCGGATATGAGATTGGAAATGAAGAGGAGGACCTAAGTTTCAGTAAATTAGACAGCGCTGCATTCCTTCCGAAATGTGTTGTGGTGAATCCTTACTTCAATTGGGAAGATGACCGGCATCCAAAGATACCGTATCATAAATCTATAATTTTTGAAACGCATGTGCGCGGCTTTACTAAACTTCATCCGGATATACCGGAAGAAATTCGAGGCAGCTACGCAGCACTTGCACATCCGGTCACGATAGATTATTTAACGAAGCTCGGAATCACCGCGATTGAATTAATGCCGGTGCATCATTTTATAGCAGATCGTCATTTAGTAGAGAAGGGTTTGACGAACTATTGGGGCTATAATACCATTGGCTTTTTCGCACCTGAAGTCCGCTACTCCAGCAGTGGTGTGTTGGGCGACCAGGTAACGGAGTTTAAAGACATGGTAAAGGAACTTCACAAGGCAAATATAGAAGTGATCCTCGATGTAGTATATAACCATACAGCAGAAGGAAATCAAATGGGGCCAACGCTATGTTTCAGAGGTGTTGATAACGAATGTTATTACCGGCTCGCAGAAGACAAGCGTTATTATATGGATTATACCGGAACCGGTAATACATTGAATGCGAATCTCCCCAACGTGCTGCGCCTGATGATGGACAGTCTTCGCTATTGGATAACGGAGATGCACGTTGACGGTTTTCGTTTTGATCTGGCATCTACGTTAGCCCGGGAGTTGCATGAAGTAAATAAACTGAGTGCTTTCTTCGATATCATTCACCAGGATCCCATTATATCACAGGTAAAGCTGATAGCAGAACCATGGGATATAGGGGAGGGTGGTTACCAGGTTGGTAAATTTCCTTCCGGCTGGGCGGAGTGGAATGGTAAATATAGGGACTGCATGCGCGACTACTGGCGCGGTGCAGACAGTGTACTTGGTGAATTTGCGCAACGCCTTACAGGAAGCTCTGATCTATATGAAGGAGACTATCGCAGTCCAACAGCGAGTATAAATTTCATTACAGCACATGATGGCTTCACGTTGAACGACCTGGTGTCCTATAATGACAAGCACAACGAAGCGAATGGCGAAGATAATAATGACGGTGAGAGTCATAATCGTTCGTGGAATTGTGGAGAGGAAGGTCCTTCCAAAAATAAAGATATAGTTGCCTTACGTAATCAGCAGAGAAGAAATTTTCTGACCACACTTTTTTTATCACAAGGAGTGCCGATGCTATTGGCAGGTGACGAAATAGGAAGGACACAGCAGGGAAACAACAATGCGTATTGTCAGGACAATGAGATCTCATGGACCAATTGGGATCATGCTGATTCTGAATTACTGGAGTTCACGCGAAAGCTTATTGCTTTGCGCAAAGAACATCCTGTATTTTGTCGCAGACGCTGGTTCCAGGGGCAACCTATTAAAGGTGTAGGCCTTGAAGATATAGCCTGGTTTATGCCGGATGGTTCGGAGATGAGTGAAGAACACTGGTCGAATGATTTTGCAAAATCGCTGGCTGTATTTTTAAACGGCAGAGGTATACATACTCCTGGGCCAAAAGGCGAACAGATCTTAGATGATGATTTTTATCTGATCTTCAACGCACATCATGAAGCGATGGAGTTCAAACTTCCGCCAGCAAAGTATGCACCCAAGTGGACGCGGTTATTAAACACAGCAGAAAGTAATATAGGACTTGGCGAGGAGCATGAGGCAGAGAGTGTAATCAAGGTAGAAGGGCGCTCGATCCTTTTGCTGCAACATCCTATTGTTTATGACAAGTCCAGTAAACATTAACAGAAGATCGATAGGTGTAAACTTTACCGAAACCGGAGAAGCTGAAGTCCTGTTATGGGCACCGTTGTGTAACAAGGCGTGCATACGTTTATTGGACAGTAACCGTATGCTTGCCTTGCAAAAGCAGGAATATGGCTATTGGCATTTACGCACGGATCAATTGCGGCCGGGTGATGTATATAGTTTTGTGCTGGACGAAAGAGAGGAACTTCCTGATCCGGCATCACTGTCTCAGCCGGAAGGAGTACACGGCCCTTCTCGCGCTATAGCGCTCCACGATTTTCAATGGACCGATCAGGAATGGAAGAACCCCCTGCTAGAAGACTATATATTTTATGAGGTACATATCGGTACATTTTCTGATCGCGGTACATTTCGCGCACTTGAAAAGAAATTGCCGTATCTGAAATCACTGGGTATAAACGTCATTGAAATTATGCCAGTGTCCCAGTTTCCCGGAGAACGTAACTGGGGATATGATGGTGTCTTTCCGTTTGCCGTACAACAATCTTATGGCGGAGCAAAAGATCTGCAACATCTGGTGAACGCATGCCATAACCACGATATAGCGGTGGTACTCGATGTAGTATATAATCACTTTGGTCCGGAGGGAAATTACATGTCGAAGTTTGCACCCTACTTCACTGAAAAGTATAAAACTCCGTGGGGTAATGCTGTCAATTTCGATGATGCATGGTGTGATGGTGTGCGACAATATTTTATCGAGAACGTATTAATGTGGTTTCGTGATTTTCACATCGATGCGCTTCGGTTGGATGCTGTCCATGCGATTAAGGATTTTAGTCCGATGCATATTCTTCGTGAAATACGCGAACATGTTAATCAGTTGATTCATGAACGGTGGAGAATGCATTACCTGATTGTTGAACTTGATTTGAATGATACCCGCTATATAGACCATCCTGAAAGAGGTGGTTATGGAATGGACGCCCAGTGGATCGATGAATTTCATCATGCACTGCGCGTAACGTCAGGCGAAAAACAAAATGGATATTACTCCGATTTTGATGGAATCCGTCACCTTGCCAAATCATACCGTGATGCCTATGTATACGATGGTATATATTCACCACACCGCCAGAAAAAATTTGGTGTGAAGGCTGATGAACATCCGGGATTTCAATTTATAGTATTCTCACAAAATCATGATCAGATTGGCAACCGGATGTTAGGCGAACGTACCAGTCAGCTGGTAAGTTTTGAAATGCAAAAATTATTGGCGGGTACTATACTGGTAAGCCCATATTTACCTTTGTTGTTTATGGGTGAAGAGTATGGAGAAACCAATCCGTTCCTATATTTCGTTAGCCATAGCGACCCTGAATTGGTGGAGAATGTACGGAAGGGGAGGAAGGCAGAGTTTGCTGCATTTCACGTGCAAGGCGAAGCACCCGATCCGCAGGGAGAAGAAACTTTTCGTCAATCGAAACTGCAATGGGAATTGCTGGAGCAGGATAGACATAAAATTCTTTTTTCATTTTATCAATCCCTGATCGCCTTACGCAAAGAACTTCCGGCCTTGCGTCATCTCAATAGAAAGCAGTTGGATGTATCCTGGAATGAAGAGACCAATACACTACAGCTTCATCGATGGGACCATGAACATCATGTGCTCTGCCTGATGAATTTTTCGAAATCACAGCAAACCGTTTCTGTTACCACGGAGCAGCGCTGGAAAAAAGTATTTGATTCCGCTGATCCTCAATGGAACGGACCTGGTGCTTCAGCCGATCTTCTTACCAATATTTCAGTTCTCGCGCTTCAGCCAGAATCCATTATACTATATACCTCTGAATATGTTTAATCCTGTAGCTACATACCGTATTCAATTTCATAAAGATTTTAATTTCAGTGATTTTGAAAACAGTATACCATATCTGCAAAAGTTAGGGGTACAGACTATATACGCATCGCCTATATTTGAGGCTGTACCCGGCAGCATGCATGGATACGATGTTGTTAATCCACTGCGTATAAATCCGGAGATCGGAACGGAGGAGCAACTACGCAATATCAGCAAGCGGTTAAAGGACGTTGGCATTCGGTGGGTACAAGACATTGTTCCTAATCACATGGCGTTTCACGCAAACAACATGTGGCTGATGGATGTGCTTGAGAAAGGCCGCAACTCTATATATGCTTCGTTTTTCGATCTGGCCTGGACCAGCGATCTTTTTCAGGGCCGACTCATTGTTCCTTTTTTAGGCAGTCCCCTGGAAGATATACTATTCAATAAAGAAATTCAGATAGAATATTTTCAGCAGCGATTTGTGGTGCGCTACTATGATAATACATACCCGATTCATCCACGTTCATATGCTACAATATTACAATCGGAGAATGCGCCCGAGGCGATTCAGTCATTAGTCAGTCAGATTTCCGAACTTCATCAGATAGAAGATGCCATGTCCTATACCTTGCGATGGCATGAACTCCTGCTGCAAGTGGGTGCACTAATGAACAACCAGGATATTCATGGCTATATACATGAACGTCTGAACTATATCAATGACCACGAAGGCCAGCTTCGTAGCGTATTGGAAGAACAGAAGTATAAACTAACAGCGTGGCAAAAATCAGATGAAGAAATAAACTTCAGAAGGTTTTTCACGGTTACCAACCTGATCGGACTCAACATGCAACATGAGCGCGTGTTTGAGCAGTATCATCACCTGATAAAGTTGTTGGTGGAGGATGATGTATTTCATGGACTGCGCATCGATCATATTGACGGCTTATATGACCCTACACAATATCTGGAACGACTACGAAATATGGTCGGTCATGGTATATATATAGTGGTGGAGAAGATTTTGCAGGTGGACGAAGATCTCCCCGTATGGCCTATACAGGGAACTTCAGGATATGACTTCCTCGCCTACGTGAATAATGTGCTCACCTATAATGAATCAGAGCGCAAGCTTTCGGTATTTTATAACAAAATGCTGGGCGATAAACAACCTGCAGATGTAAAGATATGGGATAAAAAAGCGCATATACTATATCGCCACATGGCAGGTGAGTTGGAGAACCTGAATCACTTTTTACTAGAGCTTGGCTTGCTCGAAGAGTCCGTTCAAACAACGCTGCGTCCGGAAGATATTAAAAGCACCGTTGCGGAATTCCTGATCCGTTGTCCGGTATACCGGTATTATGGAAACCAGATGCCTTTACAGGAAGAGGAAGCAAATGCTGTATATAGTATATTTCAGAACATCCGTGAACATAATCCACATCTGGAGGCAGCTTCAAATGCACTAGAGGATGCTTTGCTAAAGAAAACACACAGTGAAGATATAGAGTATAATGAACGGGCGCTCCGGTTTTATATGCGCTGTATGCAATTTACAGGGCCGCTGATGGCGAAGGGTGTCGAGGATACGCTGATGTATACTTACAACCGGTTTGTCGGTCATAATGAAGTGGGTGATTCGCCTGCCTTTTTTGGAATTACCAATGAAGAGTTTCATGCGCGCATGCAGGATCGCAAGAAGCGCTGGCCGCTTACGATGAACGCCACATCCACGCATGATACAAAACGTGGTGAAGATGTTCGCACGCGCCTCAATGTTTTGCCAGAGCTTGCCGATGAGTGGATCGCTGTCGTAAAAGAATGGCAACGTATAAATGCACCAAAGAAATCTTTGGGAATGCCCGATAGCAACGATGAGTACTTTATATACCAGACATTGATTGGTGCACTTCCTTTTCAAGAGGACAATACGTTCGGGCAGCGACTCGAAGCATATCTTCAAAAGTCATTACGCGAATCAAAAAGAAATTCGGATTGGGCATCTCCAAATGAGACATACGAGAAGGCAACGATAGATTTTGCATTGCGATTGCTCAATAGGGGAGATCGGTTTTGGAAGAGCTTTGAAAAATTTAATACTACCGTATCTGACTTTGGAATTGTAAACTCGTTGGCACAAGTGCTTTTGAAATTTACATGCCCCGGTATCCCCGATATATACCAGGGTTGCGAGCTGTGGGATTTCAGTTTGGTAGATCCTGATAACAGGCGGCCGGTGGATTACCATCAACGGATGCAGTGGTTAACGGCCATGGAAGAACGTGCTAAAGATAGTTCATCATCGTTCTTGCAGGAGCTTTGGGAGACCCGGTATGACGCACGTATCAAGGAATGGCTTACACATGTGCTGTTGCATGAACGGAAAAATGCAGCTGATGTTTTTGCCGAAGGTGAATATATACCACTATCTATAGAGGGCGCCTATAAAGATCATGTTCTTGCTTATGCCAGAAGACATAAGAAGATATGGTATATTATCGCTGTGCCACTACATTTGGCATCGCTTGGTAAAAGTCAAAATAAAAAACCGCTAGATATACGATGGAAGGATACTAAAATTGTTTTACCTCCTGAACTCACCGGTACCCTGGAGAATGTTTTGCTGAAGATAAAGCAGGAGCAGCAAGGTCACATTTTGGTAAAAGATATATTCAAAGATATACCGGTAGCCTTTTTTAAACTTGAATACGTTCCTAAAGAACGTGGTGCTGGAGTCCTGCTGCATATAACATCACTGCCATCACCGTTCGGTATAGGTGATCTGGGGCCGGCAGCATATGCATTTGCAGATTTTCTATACCGAGGTCACCAAACATACTGGCAACTTTTGCCCCTGGGGCCTGTTGACGAGGGAAGTAAGTATTCTCCCTATAGCGCCTTCTCCAGCATGGCGGGAAATACATTGTTGATTAGTCCGGAGTTATTGATGAAGGACCATTTGCTTTCATCACAGCAATTGAAACAATATAGCCAGCCCACTGGCGATGCTGTTAGCTTTGCTGATGCGCATGATGTTCGCGAAGCGCTGTTGACACTTGCCTGGAAAAATTTCGCAGCGAATAAGAGCCATTCACTTCATGGTCCCTTCGGAAAGTTTACAGAAGAAGAAGCGTATTGGCTGGATGATTTTTCCCTATATATAGTGCTAAAGCAACAACATGAAAATCGTTGCTGGTGCGATTGGCCGCATGAATATAAAGGACGCAATCCTGAAGCGCTTGCTCAATTTGCGGCACAGCATTCCGAGGCAATCTTGTACGTAAAGTGGCTTCAATTTATTTTCTCCAGGCAGTGGAAGAAGCTAAGATCTTATTGCGCGAGTCTGGATATTCAACTGTTTGGTGATCTTCCGTTTTATATGTGCTACGATTCTGCAGATGTATGGGCACATCCTGAGATTTTTCATTTGACAGAGGATGGAAGCATTCAATATATAGCAGGTGTACCTCCCGACTACTTTAATGCTGATGGACAGCTTTGGGGAATGCCCGTATTTCGGTGGGATAGACTGAAAGCAGATGGCTATACCTGGTGGGTGCAGCGCCTGCGCAAGAACATGGAGCTATATGATATACTCAGACTTGATCACTTTCGTGCGTTCTCAGGATATTGGGAAGTGCCGGCCGGTGAAAAGACTGCTATCAATGGCAAGTGGCAACCCGGTCCCGGTCATGACTTTTTTAAAGTACTCCAGGAGCAACTCGGAAAACTTCCGTTTGTAGCGGAGGACCTGGGTGAAATCACGGAAGATGTATATCAACTCCGCGATGCTTTTAAGTTACCCGGTATGAAGGTGCTTCAGTTTGCCATCAGTGATGATATCGGTAAATCCATGTATAGCCCTCATAATTATAGTAATAATAATTTTATAGCATATACCGGTACACATGATAACAACACGACACGCGGTTGGTTTCAAACAGATCTCAAAAGGAATAATTTAAAAGAGCTTTCCAATTATACCGGTATCCCTGTAAAGGAGAGCACAATTCATGAGGTAGTAATACGGATGGCTTATGGTTCTATTGCTAAAATAGTGATAGTGCCCTTACAAGATGTACTGGGCACGGATGCAAAGTCACGGATGAATACGCCAGGTTCTACAACGAGCAACTGGTTGTGGCGTTTGTTGCCAGGTCAAATAACCGCTGCTACCGAAGAACAATTACGCACATGGATTAGACTATATAATCGCTGATTATTACGTTTATCGTTATATCAGATAATACCTTCTGCGTTAGAAATAATACTGCAACAACAAAAAGAGGAGTGCTCTTAAAGAACACTCCTCGCTGAAGTATATATAAGAGGGGTTTTACTTTTTAGCCTTATCTTTTTGATCGAAGGCTTCCTTGGCTTTCTTTGCCATTTCAAGGTGATGCGTCAGGATCGGTAATTTTGCAGCAGCCCATGACTTAAGCTCAGGATCTTTTCCATCTTCAGATTCCTTGCGGAATGCGTCAATGTCTTTTTCATGATCTTCAATCATATTTTCGATATAGGCCTTGTCGAATTCTGCTCCTGATTTTTCAGAGAGGTCATCATACTTCTTTTTGTATTTGTCGCTTACAGAGTCAGGAATTGAAATGTTTTTTTGTTGTGCCAATGCTTTCAACTCTTCATTTGCTTTTCCATGATCAGCTACCATGCTTTGTCCAAAGGCTTTTACCTGAGGGTCTGTGCCCTTGCTTTCAGCAAGTTTTCCAAGCTCAACTTCTGCCATACCGCCATCGGCTGCAGCTATAGCAAATTCCCAATCTGCTTTGAGATCAGTTTCGTCAAACTTCTCTTTATTTTCTTCCTTCGCTTCTTCTTTACTGTCTTCCTGCTGTTTGCTCTTATCACAGGAAACGGCAATGAACGTTAGTGCAAAGAGCATCAATGAAATGTGTGCATACTTTTTCATATAACAATTTTTTGGTTCATGGACTATGGATAAAAAACTATGCCGGCTTCAAAATATACCGGGTAAGCGTGGCATAAGATTTACACACATTCGATGAACTCTATAAAATTTCTGTCTATGCGCTTTCTTACCTTTTTCCTGGTTGGATCAGTTGTTATGATTCAGTCAGATCCACGGCTCAACCGCCAGTCGGATAGTCTTTATTATGCTTCTCTGAACGAAGCTATATATCAGGGACAGTATGATGGTGTTACAACAGTTCATGAACTTCAAAATCATGGTGATTTTGGTGTCGGGAGTGAAGAGAAGCTTGAAAGTGAATTAGTGTTATTGAATGGAGTCGCCTATGGTATACCGGAGAACGGTAAGGCCCGCGTGATGTCAAAGTATAGCAAGATTGCATTTGCGGCGGTTAAGTTTTTTATGAGTGATAAAAAGATTTTTATTAAAGAAGAGATGACGATGAAAGAACTTGAATCTCTACTTGATTCTGTAATTACCCAGAACGCATTTGCAGCAATACGCGTCAAGGCTACATTCTCATCCGTCCGGTATAGATCTTTTGCAAAACAGGAGCAGCCATACAAACCTATTAAGGAAGTTGAGGAAAAGATTTTTACCCGCTCGTCTGTGGACGGAGATCTCGTTGGGTTCTTCACACCAAAAGCTGCTGAAGTATTAAACAGCCCTGTTTATCATTTTCATTTTATAGATCACCAAAAGACAACCGGCGGACATCTACTCGATTGCTCCATTGCGAAGGCTGAAATAGATATAGACTATACTTCTGAGTTTACAACAAAGCTCGCCAATCCTTCGCTTCTCCAACATATAGACCTAAACGAATAGTTAGTTTTGAAGCAAAAAAATAAGGGGCTATCGTTAGCCCCTTATTTCATCAATTTTATAGGAAAAGCTGATTGACTCAGACCGCAGCCAGCTCCAATTGGCCATGTTCTTCCTTACTCATAATGGCCTTTATACCACGCAATGGAATAATTACCCAATCAGGTCTGTTGTTGAGTTCATAGTTAAGCTCATATATAGCTTTCTCCAGCAGGAACGTATTCATCAGCGTTTCCATGTCTTCTCTTTCTTTTGGAATAAATGCGCTACCCTCAACTTTTTCCAGATATGCCTTTACAAAGAATCCACTTATATAGTGATACCATTGCTCAACGTATGGTATCAATCTGCTATAATCTTCTTTTCGAATTTGATTGTCAAGGAATAAACTGGCGTATGCTGCATAGTGGAATGAACGAACCATGCCTGCTATATCACGAAGTGGTGAGCGCTTCAGCCTTCGTTCACCGTAGCTTCGTGCAGGTTCTCCTTCGAAGTCAGTAATAACAAAGTCTTTTCCGGTAAAGAGAACTTGTCCTAAGTGATAATCACCATGAATACGGATTTTCACCACGTCAATTTTCTTCTTATATATATTCTTGAACGTTTGGAGTATATCCTCTTTCATCGCCAGTACTTCCTCTGCTTCATGCCGTACTTCTTCTGATAGGCGTGCTAAAGCTCTTGCCTGATTTTGAAATGTACCACGCACCAGCGATTGAAGCCCTGAGAACAGAGACCGCTGATAATGCAGCGAGTAGTCTTCCGATGCAAATGCAGGGAAGTCGTTTCCGGAAGCAAGTGCCAAATGCATTTCTGCAGTTCGGATTCCCAGTAGTCGCGCACGCTCCGCCAGCGTAGGGTCAATCAATTCTTTCAATTCGCGGGGCACTTGTTCATAATCTATAGGATCTGTTATACTTCCTATCAATGGTGGAAGATTGTGAATTTCTACTTGTGACAGAACCTTGTCGTTGAAGTCATCGAGACGATCCAATATATAGGTCCAGGCATCACTGCTGCTTTCCACCATCTCCTGCATCATACCCAGTACAATAGCGTCATTGCCGACATGCCATTCTACAGCACCTACAAAGTTTGGTACATGTTGGAAGTGCGCATGTTCTGTAAGGAAGTGCGCGATCTCCAAATCAGGATTGATCACACGATCAACTTTTCTATAGAGCTTCAGGAAGAAACGATTGTCATACGTAATAGACGTGTTGCTTTGTTCTCCACCCAATACCCGCGGCTTAATTGCTTCCTGGTCGTGAACATGTTTTTCAAGTACCTTATTGCCATAAGCCCGAATTTCACCTTCTCTCAATCCTATACTTTGATTGCCGGCCATACTCGTAATGAGAGCAAGCTGGAAGTCGATACCATATATAGCATCGTATAGTATTCCCTGCTCATCACCAATTGTGAGATTACAAATTACAGACTGTGGGCAACTCTCCTGTAGCTTCGCGGCCAATGCGTCTTTACCAAAGGCTACCGGTAGCTGGTATATCTCCGAAAGACCGCTTTGATAGTATACTTCGATCAGTAAAATTACGGCTATACTATCTTCCTGTGGAATGGTCGCGTACTGAACGATCTGCATACTTTCAATAACACGCCCTTTGCCCCCAAACCAGCGAAGCTTCATCATATAGTCTGGTAAAATGCTTTGCGATAAATAATCGAGCACGCGCTTGCTGGTTAATTCTTTCCAATCGCGTAAAGCAAATTGCGGCAATTTATTCGTGCGTGGTATTTCCGGATGCACTTTGTCCAATGCAAACCACTGGCAATCGTGCGCACTCAATGTAAAGAAGTAAGATCCATCTTCTTTAATCAATGGAAACTTATTGTTGCTGAATATCTCCTTTGGAACATATCCAAGATATTCGCTCAAATTCAATTCAGCAGGCTGAGTATATCTGGAAAGATTTACGATTACCAGTATACTCTCATCCTGATAATTGCGTGTGAAGGCGAGGATCTTCGGATTTTCACACGGTATAAATTTCATGTCGCCACGACTGAAAGCTTTATACTGCTTTCGCTTATTGATGATTCGCTTCATCCACCATAATAGAGAAGATGTATTGCGACTTTGAATTTCTACATTGACTGATTCGTAATGATAATCCGGGTCAAGGATTACCGGCAGATATAGTTTATGCGGGTTACACTCCGAGAACCCTGCATTTCTACTGGACGACCATTGCATCGGTGTGCGTACGCCATCCCGATCTCCCAAATAAAAATTATCGCCCATACCAATCTCATCACCATAATATAGCACAGGTGTACCGGGCAGTGAGAACAACAGGTAATTCAGGAGTTCAATTTTATTGCGATTATTCCCCATCAGTGGTGCCAGTCGGTGCCGTATACCCAGGTTGATGCGAGCCTTCGGATCTTTGACATATACTTTATACATATAGTCACGTTCCTCATCCGTTACCATTTCAAGTGTAAGCTCATCGTGGTTTCGTAGAAATATAGCCCACTGGCATGTCTCCGGTATAGCGGGTGTCTGATCGAATATATCTGTGATCGGATAGCGGTCTTCTGTTTGCAACGCCATGAACATACGCGGCATTACCGGAAAGTGATAGTTCATCTGGCATTCATCGCCATCGCCGAAGTAAGAGGCGGAATCTTCTGGCCACATATTCGCTTCGGCGAGCAATAATGTTCCGGGATATTTTTCGTCAACATGTTTACGAAGCTTCTTCAGGAACACGTGAGTCTCTGGTAAATTTTCTCCGTTAGTTCCTTCGCGTTCGAAAAGGTATGGGACAGCATCAAGCCGAAATCCATCCACGCCCATGTTACACCAGTAGTCTATAATTTTAAAAACTTCCTGTTGTACCAGTGGATTATCATAATTCAAATCGGGCTGATGAA
>CABHOV010000036.1 GCA_902168185.1 uncultured Bacteroides sp. | reverse complement strand
ATGATCATCGTTATGATTTCATGGGATTCACCAGCAAGGTACCAGGACTACAAACTCCCAATCTTGATAAGCTTGCCCATGAGGGTGCACATTGTGTTAACGCGTTTGTGAGTACTTCACTTTGTTCGCCAAGCCGTGCTTCCATTCTTACAGGTCAATATGCGCATACACATACTATAGTTGATAACCAGGCTCCGATGCCGGAAGGTTTAAAAATGTTCCCGCAGTATTTACAACAGGTGGGCTACCAGACGGGATTCTTCGGCAAGTGGCACATGGGCAACCAGGGTGATGAGCCTCAAAAGGGTTTTGACCATTGGGTAAGTTTTAAAGGACAAGGTTTATACTATAATCCTGTGTTGAATATAAATGGAAAAGAAGTCGCCTATAAAGACAGTACCTATATAACCGACTTGCTGACCGACCATGCGCTCGAGTGGCTCAAGGAGAGAAAACAGGACAAGCCATTCTTTTTATACTTGTCCAATAAAGCGGTGCATGCCGAGTTTATGCCTGCCAAGCGTCATAAAGGGAAGTATAAAGATCAGAAGATCGATTATCCGCAGTCAATGTTCCTGACTGTTACAGATACCAGCAAGAGTTTTGATCTCAGCAAAAAACAACTCACACCTGAAAAACCTATACAAGCAAACCTACGGGATATACCGGAGTGGGTTCGAAGACAACGATATAGCTGGCATGGTGTAGACTATATGTATGATGGCCAGATAACCTTCGAAGATTTCTATCGGCAATATCTGGAAGTACTCACGGGAGTTGATGAAAATATAGGCAGGCTGCTCGCCTATTTAAAAGAGGCAGGTCTTGATCAATCTACTTTAATAATATATATGGGCGATAATGGTTTTTCGTTTGGCGAACATGGGCTGATCGATAAGCGACATATGTATGAAGAATCCATGCGTGTTCCGTTGCTGGTAAGATGCCCCGAGATGATTGACGCCAACACAAAGATCAAGTCGTTGATTCAGAACATCGACATCGCTCCTACTATCCTGGAGTTTGCAGGTATACAAAAGCCGGAGCAGATGCAAGGAATGTCATTCGTACCGCTGCTACAGCAAAAGGAAATTGCGTGGCGTAATAAAGTGTTCTATGAATATTATTGGGAAGATGCGTTTCCGCAGACACCTACTATTTTTGGAGTTCGCACCGATCGCTACAAATATATTTTCAATCATGGCGTTTGGGGAATCAACGAATTATATGATCTCGAAAACGATCCGTTGGAAGTAAACAATCTGATCCGCAATCCGGAATACGATTCAATGGCGAAGAATTTAAAAAATGAAATGTGGACATGGCTGGAGGAAACAAAAGGGGAACAAATTCCACTGAAACGAATCCATGGCAAGAAGAACGACCATCTGTATCGCGGTACGAATTGAGATAAATCGAGAAAGTCTATAACGACACTTCTAATCGTTCACAACCAGTAAAAAACAGGCGATACCTTGCCTGTAAAATCGATTACAGAAGTGATTAGTTTTATCAATTAGTTTTATCTTTCGGATTACAACTACCGCACCTAACCGCATACTAAATTATGAACAGACGTCTGGTTTTAAAACAGCTTGCTATGGCTACTGCGGGCGCCATGCTCTTACCCGCCTGTGGCGTGGATCCTAAAAAAGTATCCATTGCACTTAACAATCTAAAAGTTTCCGGTGATGAAGAAGATCTGATCGCTGAGATTGCCGATACCATTATTCCTGCAACGGATACGCCAGGCGCCAAAGCCGTAGGTGCTCATCTGTTCACATTGGTAATGGTGGATGATTGCATGGAAAAATCAGAGCAGGAAAAATATCTGAAAGGCCTGCGATCATTTAATGATTCCACTAAAAAGATTACCGGTAAATCATTTATCAAAGCATCTCCTGAAGAGCGATTGGAAATCTTGACAGCGCTTGAAAAAGATAGAGATAACCTGCCGGAAGAAACCAAAATTTTTTATTCCCGCACAAGACAATATATAGTACAGGGATATACTTCTTCACAACATTTTTTGACGGACGTAAAACCTTATCAATTAATTCCTGGTCCGAATTACAAAGGATGTATACCTGTAACGGAACAAAAACCTGCATAACCCATGGCTAACCTTAATATTGATAATATAAAAGAACGCACCTACGATGCGATCGTGATCGGTTCCGGAATTAGTGGTGGCTGGTCTGCAAAAGAATTGACTGAGCGCGGATTAAAAACGCTGGTACTCGAGCGTGGACGTGACGTAAAACATAACGTTGATTATCCTACTACGAACATGATGCCGTGGGAGTTTAAACACCGCGGCCAGATTCCACAAGAGATACAGCAAGAGAATCCGGTTGTTAGTCGTTGCTATGCTTTCCGTGAAGATGCTCAACATTTCTTTGTAAAAGATAAAGAGCATCCCTATGTACAAGAAAAACCTTTTGACTGGATCCGCGGATACCAGGTAGGTGGTAAGTCATTGTTATGGGCACGTCAGACGCAACGCTGGAGTGAATTTGATTTTGAAGGTCCGGCTCGCGATGGCTTCGCAGTAGACTGGCCGATCCGGTATAAAGATCTTGCACCATGGTATAGCCACGTTGAAAAGTTTGCAGGTATATCTGGTAACAAAGATGGCCTGGCAGAATTACCGGATGGTGAGTTTCTTCCTCCTATAGAACTTACGTGTGTTGAAAAACATTTCAAAGAGCAGGTAGCGCAGCACTATAAGAATCGCCACGTGATCATTGCGCGTTGTGCACACATCACCGAGCAGCAGCCTATCCATGCGGAACAAGGACGCGCGCAGTGTCAGCATCGTACGTTGTGTCAGCGCGGTTGTCCATTCGGAGGATACTTTAGCAGTAATGCATCAACATTACCTTGGGCAGCACGCACGGGTAAACTTACACTTCGTCCCAATTCTGTTGTACACTCTATCATCTACGATGAAGCAAAAGGTAAAGCAACCGGTGTACAGGTAATTGATGCGCTCACAAAAGAAGCTGTTGAGTACTATGCACCAATCATTTTTGTAAATGCTGCTGCTATAAATACCAATCTGATTCTGTTGAACTCGAAGTCTAATCGTTTTCAAAATGGCTTGGGAAATGATAACGGATTGCTCGGTAAATATGTAGCATTCCATAATTATAGAGCAAGAATCTCGGGTGAGTATGATGGCTTTCTCGATTCAACGACGAAAGGACGCAGACCAACCAGTGGATATATACCAAGATTCCGGAATGTATATAAACAGGAAACTGATTTCCTTCGTGGGTATGCTGCAGGCTTCGATGGAGGACGCTATAACGAAACAGATAACGATGGACTTGGTGCCTCGTTAAAAGAAAAACTTGCAGAGACTAATTTAGGTCCTTGGCGAGTAGGCTCTCACATGATGGGAGAAACAATTCCGAAAGAAAGTAATTATGTTGCGCTTGATCCAACTTTAAAAGATGAGTGGGGAATGCCACAGCTGAAAATCTCAATCGACTATGATAACAACGATGAGAAAATGATAGCAGACTTTTTCGAGCAGCTAACGGAAATGTATACCAAAGCGGGGTTCAAAAATATACAGACCCACGATTCCAAGCAGGCTCCCGGACTTGATATTCACGAGATGGGTGGTGTACGCATGGGACGTGATCCAAAGACATCTTTACTGAACGAGTGGAATCAGCTTCATGCTTGTAAAAATGTTTTCGTAACCGATGGTGCCTGCATGACTTCAACGTCTACACAGAATCCTTCTCTTACCTATATGGCGTTATCGGCGCGTGCTGTTGATTACGCAGTGAAAAATTTGAAATAGTTCGTTACTATACGCTCCATAAAAAATCCCCCGACTCATAATCGGGGGATTTTTTGCTATATATCATCCGGTAAAAAAATTACCGCTCCAATATCCTGATCAGATCGTTATTCAGATAATATACCTTTGTTCCCTCTTTTTTAGGAGTTACAATTTTCGCCCGAATAAGCTCTTCCATATATTTCGATAACGTGGTTCGTGACGTTTTCCCCATCGCATCTCCAACAATTTTCGCGCGACTGTAAGGCTGGCTAAACAAAGCTTCGTTCACTTCTTTATTATACCATTTAACCCGCTTCCTCGCATGTTCCAGGGTTGCCTCCATCTGCATTACAATTTCATTGATCAATTCGTTGGTTAATAAAGACGTTTTCTCAACGGCCTCCAGCATGTATAGTATCCAACTCTTCCACGATTGCCTTTGTGTTACTGCACTAAGGTTGTAATAATAATTGTCCTTATTCAGAATTATATATTTAGACAAAAATAGTACTGGCATGGAAAGCAATTTCTTGTTTACCAGATATAGTAAATTAAGAATGCGCCCGGTTCTGCCGTTACCGTCCTGAAAAGGATGTATAGCTTCAAATTGATAATGCGCTATACACATTTTTAACAACGGGTCTGTTGGATACTTGAGATCTTCATTCAGGTATTCAACCAGGTTGTCAACCATTCCCTCTAATACGCCTTCACCACGCGGAGGTGTGTAAACAATCTCACCTGTCCTGAATTCACTTTGTCCCTGTTTGATTACTACCTGCGCCTGTTGAGAGCGTAGCCCTGCCGTTGTATTTTTAATCTGTTGAAATATCTTTACGATCAGATCGCGGTTTATCTTTCCATTGTTTTCTAACTCGGCATATCCTTCCCATAACGCTTCTCTATATTTTAAGACTTCTTTAGTCGCGGGATTCGCGCGCTCTTCATTCGTTGTATCAGATATAGCTTTGTAAAGTTCGTCTTCTGTGGTGAAAATATTTTCAATAGCCGTGGATGCTTTAGCTTCCTGAAGAGCAATCGTATTGATTAACATGTTCGGATTGGGCAACCTCAACACGTTGCTATTAACCGCGGCCAAAGCGCGCGAAGCGGTTACCAGCTTCTTTAATATTTCCGGATCATTTTCGATCTCCACCGGAGGTGGCATGAGTGGAAGATCGTTAAAAGGAGTGTTTCTATCGTATGGGGGCATTTTTGAATGTCCAGTTTTTAAGAATAACTGGACATAAGGCAAATCTAGTCAAGAAAACTGGACAGAACTAAGCCATCTGTCCAGTTTTTGCTAAAAAATGGACAGATACCCATTTCTTGTCCAGTTTTTACAATGTTGGGAGCTAAATGTTCAGAAAATCAGCTTTCCACAACATTTGTATCTGTTCAAACGCTTATCGCTTTGGCTTCGCGCTCATATAAAACACCAGCTTTCCGCCTTTTACGATTTCATCGTGTGTTAGGAAAGGACGCGTTAACAGTTTATCGTTCAGTGTAACTTTCTGCACGTAAACATTTTTTGCACTCTGATTTATAGCCTCGATCTCGAAAGTCTTACCATTCTCCAACGGAAGAACTGCAGATTGTATAGCAGGACTGCCCAATGCATATTGATCAGAGCCCGGTGCAACCGGATAGAATCCGAGAGAGGTAAATATATACCAAGCACTCATCTGGCCGCAATCATCATTGCCACCCAAGCCATCGGGGGTGGCGTGATATTGTTTCTGCAGGATCATTCGTACGCGCTCCTGCGTTTTCCAGGATTGATCTGTCCAATTGTATAAATAAGCTGCATGGTGTGCCGGTTCATTACCATGAACATAATTACCGATGATACCTTCCCGTGTAATATCTTCTGTATGTGCAAAAAATTCGTCTGGCAGGTTCATGGTAAAGAGTGAATCCAGGTGCTGAACGAAACGTTTCTTCCCTCCCATCAATGCTATCATTTGCTCCGGATCTTGCGGAACATACAAACTATAATTCCATGCGTTTCCTTCTATATATCCCTGACCGTGCGTGCTGAGTACATCAAACTCCTTTCGGAACTTTCCATCACTCAGTTTTGGACGCATATAGCCGGTAGAAGCATCGTATACATTTTTCCAGTTTTGTGAGCGCTTTGTGAACTCATCATATATAGCTTGCTTGTTCAGCTTTTTAGCCATCTGCGCAATACACCAATCGTCATACGCATACTCCAAAGTCTTTGAAACAGATGACCCACTTTTGTCCTCCGGTACATATCCCGACTGAATATAATATTCCAACCCATCATACGATTTATGCCACGCAGTCGCGACACACGCATCCAGCGCCTGATAAGCATCGCCTTGAAAATTACCTTTGATTATAGCATCACTAATTACCGATACGCTATGATATCCAATCATACACCAATTCTCATTTGCGTGATGCGACCACACCGGTAACATTTTGTGAACACTCTGATCATAATGTGCCAGCATCGAATTAACCATATCACTGTTTCGCTTGGGTTGTATAACATTAAACAGCGGATGCAGCGCACGATATGTATCCCACAGTGAAAATGTAGTATAATTTGTAAAACCCGTTGCCTGGTGATTGTTCTGATCCAAACCACGATATGCTCCCGTTACATCCATATAGGTTGTCGGCCCCAGAAAAGTGTGATACAGGGCGGTATAAAAATTAATCAGATCATTCTTGTCAGATGCCTTTACCTGGATACGCTGCAATTCCTTTTGCCATTGTTGCTGTCCATCGCGTTTTGCTTTTTCAAAATCCCAATGTGGAAGCTCGGTCTGAAGGTTTTCCAACGCTCCCTTTGTACTCACCGATGATAATGCAAACTTGATCTTTACCTTCTCGCCCTCCTGTGTTTGAAAATCAAAATACATGCGAATCTGTTCACCCGCTATATCTGGAAAGTTTTTGGTCTGATCGAACTTGCGCCAAAATCCTTTATATACATCCGGCTTGGAAAAATCTTTCATGCCATACTGCTTGATAGGTTTTGAGAACGTCATGGCGAAATATACCGTACGCGTGCGCGCCCAACCGTTAGTCTGGCGATAGCCTGTAACAAGTGTGTCGTTCTCAACACGTACAAAAGTCCATATATTTTTACCCGCATGATTATAGATACCATACATCAGGTCGAGTATAATATGCGCCTGGTCCGCTTGAGGAAAAGTATATTGATGAAAGCCAACCCGGTTGCTGGCGGTTAGTTCCGCCACTATATTATCATCATCCAGTTTTACTCTATAATAATTAGCCTCGGCCTTTTCATTGCTGTGAGAAAAAGCAGAACGAAAGCCACTCTTCGGATTTTGTTCTGTACCTGGATTAAGCTGCAACTTCCCAACAGAAGGCATGATCAGGAAATCACCCAGGTCAGAATGACCGGTACCACTGAAATGCGTATGCGTGAAACCTACGATGGTAGGATCATCGTACTGATAGCCAGCACAATATTTATATACCAGCGGATTATACCGATCACCTGCTTCATATGGTATAGTATCTGTTTCCGGACTCAACTGCACCATTCCAAACGGAACTGTTGCCCCGGGGTATGTATGTCCCATCTTGTGAGTACCGATCAACGGATTCACATACTGAACAAGGTTATCCTGCGCAACGGAGTAGCTGTACGCTAGCACCACCAACACAATAGTAAGCAGATTCTTTATTTTCATCAGGGAACAGTATTTGGCTTTTTACTTAGCTTTAACTTTGAATATTTACTTCAGGCTTTTCACTTCTTGCTTTTCTTCTCCCGCGAAAGCGAATACGGAAAATCTTCCTCGCCTATACCGCGTTGCTTGTTGGGTTGCGCTGTCATTGTGAAATCAATCGTCACTCCTGAGGTCAGTTCCAGGTGACTCACCCAGTTCTTCGTAAAAGGCTTGCCATTCATGGCAGCAGCAGATATATACTTGTTATCGTTACTGTTGGCTGGTGCGTTTATTACTACTTTCTTGCCATTCTCAAGATTTAACGTTGCTTTCTTAAATAAAGGAGCGCCCACTATATATTGATCTGTTGCAGGGCACACCGGGTAAAAACCTAATGCAGAGAAAACATACCAGGCAGACGTCTGTCCATTGTCTTCATCACCACAATAACCGTCCGGTGTTGGTAAATATAGTCGGTTCATCGTTTCACGAACCCAATATTGTGTTTGCCATGGCTGACCGGCATAGTTGTATAGATAGATCATGTGCTGGATCGGTTGATTACCATGTGCGTATTGTCCCATATCAGCTATCTGCATTTCGCGGATCTCATGAATAACACCACCGTAATAAGTATCATCAAACACTGGTGGTAATGTAAATACTGAATCGAGCTTGGCTGTGAATTTTTCTTTGCCTCCCATCAGGTCTATCAAACCTTGCACATCGTGAAATACTGACCATGTATAATGCCAGCTGTTTCCTTCAGTGAAGGCATCGCCCCATTTTACAGGATTGAAAGGAGTTTGAAATTTACCATCCTTATTTTTACCGCGCATCAGTCCGGTTTGTCTATCGAACAGGTTCTTGTAGTTCTGGCTACGCTTGGCAAACAATTCAATTTCTTTCTTCGGACGATTCAATGCCTTTGCCAGTTGATATATAGTGAAATCATCGTATGCATATTCGAGCGTTCGTGCTGCATTCTCATTTATACCTATATCATAGGGAACATAGCCCAAGGTGTTATAATCTTTCACTCCGGCTCTGCCCACAGCGGTCATCGGGCCCTCGTTGTTTGCGTTCTTCAAAACAGCTTCATACAATGCATTGATATCGTAACCACGAATGCCTTTTATATAGGCATCGGATACAATGGATGCTGAGTTCGATCCAATCATAATATTCCTATACCCAGGACTTGCCCACTCCGGAAGCCAGCCTCCTTCTTTATAGGCATTCACTAATCCTTCCTGAATGTTTGCACTCAGCGATGGATACACCAGGTTTAAGAATGGAAACAACGACCGGAATGTATCCCAGAATCCTGTGTCGGTAAACATATAGCCTGGAAGTACTTGTCCATTGTAAGGACTGTAGTGAACTACTTTTCCTGCCGCGTCCAATTCATAAAACTTCCTTGGGAATAACAATGCGCGGTATAGGCATGAATAAAATGTACGGAGCTGATCCGCTGTACCGCCTTCCACAACGATACGGCTAAGCTCTTTATTCCAGGCAGCCTGGCCTTTTTGTTTTACAGCTTCAAAATTATCTGTCCCAATCTCTTTCAGGTTCAATTCGGCCTGTTCAAAGCTGATGAATGAAGACGCAACACGAACATGTACTTGCTCATCCGTTGATGTTTTAAAACCTATAGCAGCACCGGCATGGTCGCTGGTAATTTCACTTCCACTCTGGAGTTGATATTTATTCCAGGTCTTTGCTAATACAAAAGGTTTGTCGAAATAAATAACAAAGTAATTCTTGAAGTTCTGTGGTACACCACCGCTGTTACGCGTTGTATATCCAATGATCTTGTTCTGTTCCGGTATAATTTTAATATAGGATCCGCGATCAAAAGCGTCTATAACTATATAAGATGAATCCGATTTAGGATAGGTAAACCTGAAAATAGCGGCACGCTCTGTTGGCGCAAGTTCTGTGGTTATATTATGATCCGCCAGGTATACACTATAATAATAGGGCTTCGCTATTTCTGATTTATGTGAGAACCAGCTTGCACGACCTTCTTCACTCAACTCTAATTTACCGGTTATCGGCATAATAGAGAATTGTCCATAATCATTCATCCAGGGAGAAGGTTGATGTGTTTGCTTGAACCCTTTGATTTTGGAGGCGCTATAGGTATAGGCCCAACCATCGCCCATAGGACCAGTCTGTGGCATCCAGAAATTCATGCCCCATGGTAAAGCAATTGCCGGGTATGTATTGCCATTGGACAATGCAGGACTGGAAGCTGTTCCGATCAACGGATTAACATACTCTGTAAGATCACTGAAAGGCTTAACAACTTCTTGTGCACACACAGAAATTGTGAATGAAGCTGCTAACAGGCAGCCAGAAATAATACGAAGAATCATGCACGAAAATATTAAACCAGAATTCAATTCCTAATAACTATGAGGATTCCCTGCACAAGAAGTCCATAGTTGGTCAATATCTTTTTTGGTATCGTGCCAGGCTTTACACGTGTACCAGCCGTGTGTGTAGCACACGGCTGGTTAATCACATAATATATCTATATACTATCGTCTCTCATTATATACGCCTACCTCAGTAATAGAAGGCGTTTCGCTGAATTCATCGATCACGATTTTTACTTTACCTGCCCACACCCGATCGAAACGATGCATCTTGAATTTACCGGCAGTAGTTGCCGAGAGCAAATTCTTCCAGGTGCCGTTCTCAAAATACTCTATATGATATTTACGAATGCGTCCATGCTGTTCATATATCGTAAGTGTATTAAAAGGCTTCTCCCGATCGAATTCCACTTCAAACCAAGGTTGCTTAACGGTAGGGTTAGACGCCCACGATGTACTGAAGTCGTCATCGTTCGCGAAGTCCATAATCCACATATCATCGCCCCAACTACTGGTGCTTGGCTGATGCTTGGCAATGTTTGAAGAAATTATAGGGGCATCTGCTGAGGGTAATTTAGCAACAGGACCCTGGTTCTTCCATTGCTTTCCTATCTCCTTTAATGCTCCTATAGCATTGTCGTCAATCAGTCCATCGCGGTTCGGAGCAACATTCAAAATAAAATTACAATACGCGTTGTTGAAAGGTATAATATTATCATTTACCATTTTGGCAGGGTCTTTCACAGCTTCGCGCGGAAACCTTGTTTTCCAAAACCAGGCACCATTAATTGGTAAGCACGATAATGCCGGCAGTCGATTAGTCTCTTTTGATATATGTTGCCCGGCACCTTGCTCATATGATTTTATGTCGGTATAGTATAATGCTTCCGCAGGATACTTGGCAGCATTCAGATCCATCACCAAACAGTTTGGTTGAATGGATTTGATCAGAGAGTATACTTCTTCGAAAGGTATATCATCATACGAAATACGCGACCACGGTGCATCCCAGCCATCGATGATCAGGGCAGTGACCTCTCCATAATTGGTCAGCAGTTCTGTGAGCTGTGCTTTTACCATCTCGATGTGCTTCTTCGTAATTTGTTTTGGACGAAGCTTGTGATGCGTATCCAGGATGGAATAATATAGCATTACCTTCAATCCGTTTGCACGAAAAGCATCGGTATACTCTTTTACTACATCCCGCTTTAGCGGACTGTTCATCACATTATAGTCTGTAGTTTTTGTATTCCATATAGCAAACCCACTATGATGTTTAGTGGTGAGACAACCATAGCTCATGTTAGCAGACTTCGCGGCTTTGGCCCATTGATCACAATTTAATTTTAATGGATTGAAAATCGATGGCGATGCTTCAGGATCGGCCCAATCCTGATCCATAAACGTTGGTATATTAAAGTGAATGAACATGCCGAAGCGAAGGTCTACAAATTCCTGCTGCAACTGCGCCAGGGATTTTGACGAAGTGTTTTTTCCGGCAGTTTCTTTTTGTGCTACAGTGGGTTGAAATGAAAGACTAATAAAGAGGAAGAGCGATGCCAATGCACCTCTGACTATATTTTTACAAATCATGATGGGTTGTTTATATACTTAAAGGGTTCAAGTTAAGAAACTACATCTTAATTTGAAATAAAGAAAACGACCGTGTGCCGTGCAACACACCATTTATATCGCGGGAATAAGTATATAGTATAATTGTATGCTCTTTAGACAGTGCTTTTCATAGACTTCAGCAACAGATCACGTACTTCCTCTTCCTTCACTGTTGGCAAAGAAGCATATATATTCCGGACGGGCTCATTACTTGATTCCTTTTTGAGAAAGACCACGTCATCTGCTTCTAAACTTATAGCACGAAAGGCAGCGGTAGTAACAATGGGTATAGCAACAACAACGTTAGCGGGGTTTTGCTTTTGTATACTTCGCAGACATGCGATCATAGCATTACCCTCTTCCAATACATCATCGGCAATAATAACGGTTCTATTTTCGATGATCGGCCGTGGTTTATTTGCATAGTAAAAATTAAACTCACGTTCGATGCCGATTCGCGATAGCAAAATTTGGTGATATATATAGTCTTGTGGTATACCATGAGTGTCATCCAGCATAAGCACCTCGTTCATGCTTACTGACCCGATCGTTTGTGCGCTGTTTGCCGGATGCTTGATTTTACGGCAAGGTATAACAGCGAAAGAAAGTTGGAGCGCATGGGCAACATGGTAACCGACAACAGCTCCTCCATGTCCTAACCCCACCACCAACGCATTCGAATTTTTATAGAGCATCAGTTTCTTGCTGAGCAGATAACCAGCTTGCTCGCGGTCTTGTATCGTCACCTCTTCCCTTACCATTTGCGTCCTTTTATCTGATAAGTAATTTACCGCTTTCCTTTATTGCAAGTATCCGGGTTGACGCAATTTATTTTGTATGCTTAAACATGGACTTCTTCTTCAAATGTTTTGAATAATATCCGGTCTCAATTCACTACTAGCCTGCCGGAAGCCACAGGTTTTGAATTGCGAAAGATGCGGTAGATATAAAATCCGCGGGTCAATTCTGAAATTGAAAAACGGAATAATGAATTATAAAGGCCCTGGCTCTTCAAAATTTTCCCCGTCATATCGTAGAGTACCATCGTGAGATTGTCTCCGTTCGTGAGCACTTCAAGCTCCTGCTCCGCAGCCTTTACAGGATTCGGATATACGAGATAAGTTTTATCATCTCCATAATATAGTACCGATGTATCAGAATAGACCGTGCTACCATCACTCAAAAGAACAGCAGCTCTATATTTTATTACACCACCCTGGATTGATTCATCTATAGATTCATAAAGCAAGCTATTGTTTACTGCTACAGCATCAAGAGGTATAAAGCTGCCGTCAATTTCCTTTTCAAATTGAATGCCGGCCACATTATATACTGTACTCATATTCAGCGAAAGCTTTGCCGTTTGTGCTTCCGTCAGCATGGCGATAAAATTCCGATAATAACAATGTACGCCTTGCTCACTATAATTATAGGCTACACCTTGTAACCCGGGTTTGCTATCAATCACTGGTTGAACAGCATAATATAGGGACGCAAACTGATCTTTATCAAAAATGAAAGACGTATCAGCTGATGCATAGATCGGCTCCATATACTTTCCCTGCATAGACAAAACCCTATATTCTGTTGCACCGGGAATTTTATTCCACGTCAGCAATACCTCATCATCGCAGTTATAGCCAACTTTCAACGGCATGGAAGGCGCAATGGTAAATGTATCGGAGCGATAATAATCATCACCAATTTTCATTCGCGCCACTGCTATACCCAAGCCCGCAGGTGTCTTCCAGGTATAGGCGTCATCTGCTATAGCGATGTTATCAGCGATCGTCTCGTAAGGGCTTCCATTCACACTAACTTCAAGCGTTCCTGTATCTTCAAACGAGCTATTCCAACGAAAGTATATTTCACTTTCAGCTTCGGTCTTGTCGGAGCCTGTAGGATACGTCCATTGAAACACGTTAGCAGTATCCAACCAATAAGCAACGTGAAAGTCCTGTGTATCGGTCGCTAAACTTTTTGACGTTACTTGTAACTGATACGTGCCAGCAGCTGGATCGTCAACCGTTATATATTCGACAGTATTCAGATGATCAGGTTTGCGTACTGCAGCTTTCGAAAGTGAATCAGCATGGGGATAATGACTGAGTACCCAAGGATACCACTGCGAGTTTCCATTCGCGAGTTTACTGTCGAGATCATTTACAATTGCTATTGCATCGCCAGCCGCTGCAGCGGGATCATTCCAGGTTACGGCCACACGCAACGTCTTTATACCGGAAGGGACATGAATGTCGATTGTCTTCGTTTCATTTTGGCCGATGTTGTCATTCTTGAAGGAAGCGGCTTTCACAAGCTGTATGGCTTGGTATGCATTCACGGCCCCGTACCCGGAAATAAAATCGATCCCTGTATTTTCCACATCGTCTGCGGAAGCAATCAATATAGCCTTTACCAAAGCCGCAGGTGGAAGCTGCGCATATATATTCTTATAGGCATGTTGCACAAGTATACTGATTCCCGATACCATCGCAGCTGCGTCTGATGTTCCTTCAGATCCAAATGCAACAAGTTCGGGCTTAAGACGTCCATCATACGCAGGACCGCTTGAGTTCAATGTGCTTACATCTTTGTCTTTATCGGTGGCGCTTACGGTAAGTACATTTTTTGCCATTTTCATATTGCCGCTCAAATTCGCGTAGCCAGCAATACCTGCATAGGTTCCGGATGTACTTACGGTTGTACCGGCATTGCCAGCAGAAAATATATGTAGCAACTCCGAATTTTTATTGACGCTTACATCGTACGCATGGGCTTCGGCTCCATATATATTGTCAACACTTACACCGTATGAATGATTTTGCACAGAGATGCCCAAAGAAGAAAGCGTTGCACCATCATCAGGTAGCAGGTTCGAGAAACTTGACGCGGTAATGCGACTCGCCCAGGCGGCACCTTTTGAAGCCGGTATCGAATTTCCGCCACCTGCGATGATCGTTGCCATCTGCGCAGCATGTAAAGATCTCTCTTCGTCTGTGAGCGTTGAGGAAAATGTCCTACCCGCAAGGTCTATATCTGTTGTATCGAATGATCGCTCTTTGATACACACATTCAATCCTTCACCACTCAATTCGTGGTATATATTATGAACTATATTTACCTTATTAACACCTATATCTTGAAAACTATTGGATGTCTCTTCCATTATTCTTTGGGGTGCTATATCCACAAATACTACTGCATCACATTTTAATAGTATATCAATATCGCTTTCTGCATGAAGTCTAAGCGTAATTGTATTCGAAGCGGCATGTTCATTTAAACTTTCCCACTTTACTGTCTGTTTATGCATATACTGTTTAAACATATATAGATCAAGTACCTGAACTGAAAGTATATAATCACCAATATGCCGTTTTGTAAATGCTGGCGCTAGTTTCCAGCGATTGTCATTTATATACTCTCCCTGCAATCGTTCTCTCCCTTGCGCATTTTCATGAACAATGCACACGTAATCTCCTGATGGTAATGCTTTTGCAAACTTGATAGCATGCGTCCGCTGAAGTTCATTTATCTCTTCGCGCGAAGCCTTCACTAAAATGTGCTGCAACTTATTCTGACTATATATAGTAGAGTAAATAAATATCAACGCTATACTTACTACCAACCTCTTTATAATATAGTATACATTCATCGGACGTAAAAAAAGATATATTTAACTACAAAGTGAATTAAAAACTTGATAAGTTAAACCTAATTCATTTACTTGTTGCTATTAATTAACCATTACCTAAACTTAAAAGTTATGAGAAAGATGTACGCAACTTGCTGCGTGGCTATTCTATTTGCCGCGCTTTCTTGTCAGGATCAAGAAGAAGCAAAAAATGAAGTTTCACCTAAAATTATTGAACAACTAAATGCCGCAGGTTTTGACACCAGTGAAGGATTGTCAAAACTAAGTGATGGTACTTATCTTGTTGAAGGTGATATCAAGTTAACAGAAGCCCAGATCTCCAAACTCGATGGTGCCGTGAACCTCAGTCCTGGTGCAGATGAAGAACACTACCGCACAACAAATCTGGTAACCAGTACACCCCGTACTATATATGTATACCTGGATGCGGGTTTCGGTACCTACATGCGAAATTCGTTTAACACAGCGTTGAGCCGCTACAACGCGCTCGGCCTTACGTTGAATTTCCAATCTACAACCAATGCCTCTGCTGCTGACATCCAGATTTTGTCATTCTATGAAGCTAGCAATACACTGGGTTTCAGTGCCGGCTTCCCTACCGGTGGCGATCCTGCAAGTCCAATTCAATTGAACACATATTACTATAACAACTCATCACAACGTGCTGATGCTGCTACTGTAATTGCACATGAGATCGGTCATGCTATCGGGTTCCGTCATACAGACTATATGAGACGCAGATATAGCTGTGGCTCCGGTGGCAATGAAGGTGCTGCTGGTGTTGGTGCTGTTTATATTCCGGGGACGCCAACAGGTCCTTCTGCTAATTCATGGATGCTGGCATGTTCCAACAATACTGATCGTCCGTTTACTTCCGCCGATCAAACTGCTTTGACAACTGTATACTAGGTTAATAAGTGCTTAAAACTGCTGCGGTCTTCACGGGACCGTGGCAGTTTTTATTTGATCCTTTTCACCGTTGTGCTGTATGCTATAGCACAAGGTATATATTCCAGAAGAAACCACGCTTGAAATTTGAATATCCTTTATTTCAAAATCATCCACGTCTTCGTCATTATAAAGACATTAAAAAATGACTTTAAAAATAGATTCTTAAGAAAGAATCCGGGCTGATTACTTGGATTTGATTTTTTTGATGTATTTTTGGACTGAAAAACGGATAGAGTCTAAAATTTTAATGAGCCAGTCCCTGCACATGACGAAAGATGAAGCGATACGCGTTGAGGTGTTGAAAGCGGCGCGTGCACTTTTCCAGCGGTTTGGTTTATTTAAAACCACGATGGAGGACATCGCGAAAGCCACTGGTAAAGGAAAAAGTACACTCTACTATTACTACGCGAGCAAAGACGAAATCTTTGACGCAGTGATTAGTGAGGACATGGAAGAAGTAATGAATCTGGTTACGATTGCCGTAGACAAGGTGTCATCCGCTGAAGACAAACTCAAAGCCTTTACTTCTATAAGAATCAAGTTATTAAATCAGAAAGCGAATTTATATAGTATCATTTTCGGCGAGATCTCCGAAAATCCAAACCTCATCAGGAAACTCAAAAAGAAATACGAGAACAGAGAACTTGAAACCTTGAAGGATATCTTGTCGTATGGTGTACAGACCAAGGAGTTTAAAATTGAAGACGGAGACCTTGACGACCTTGCATACGTGATGCTCTGCGCATTTCGCGGAATTGAGATGGGAATATTTGAAGATAACCGCATCAAGAAAATAGGTGATCGCATGGATATAATTCTTGATCTATTAATTCACGGCTTCAAAAACTAATTTTTTTTGGACAATAATCGACCAAAATACGATTTTAGTCGATAAATCAAAAAAATAAATCTATACCTGACATGGTCTTTTTTGACCGTGTAAGAGACTATATTCAGTGAAAGACAAGATATATAGGAGCACGAGCTCAAAGTCTTGCAAGTGGTGTTTACTTTATACAGGCAGTGTTTGCTTGTTACCAATTATACTTCCTAAATCTGCACTGTAATCGTTTTCGTGAAGTGGTAAAGCGGTTGCCTGTTTATATTCTTCTTGACTAACCAAAAAAATAATTCACATCTGTGACACTTTTTTGAACGATTAGGGGTTAGGACTCGGCACCGGTATATATAGAGGTTTAGGGGTGTTTCTTTTACCGGTTGCCAGTCCTTTATGAAAAGAGTATTCTACTATAGATGAAGGATTTGTGAAGTTGATTAGCGGGTATACCGGTTGCAGCTGAGATGGGGTATGTCACTGCAGCCGGTGATATCTGATAAAAAGAATCACCAAGTACAATATAAAATATACCAATACGTCTAGCATGATAAAACTTTAGCATGAAAAAATTATTTTACTATCAAAACCTTAACAGAATCAAAGCGGTCCTGTCACTTTATGGAATCGCTTCTGCGCGTGTTAAGCCTGAGACAGATCTGGTTCATGATCTTGGATTCCGTAACCTTGAAAAGCTTTCATTGATGCTTGAGATCGAAGAAGCACTTCACGCAGAGTCGCTATTCGATGGGCCCGATGGAATGAAAACGATCGATGATATACTTCTCAACATTGAGAAGAAGCACCTGGTGCCTGCATAACGATTGTATATATGCGTTCGATTGTATTCCTGCTGATGCTTCTTTCTGCCACCGCTATAGCGCAGCAGCAGCCGGTACAAATGTTCAGACTATATGAGGAGAATGATCTGTTTACTCCTAACAGTACGGACAGGGGCTATACAAACGGGGCGCGTCTCGATTTTTTCTATAGGAGGCCACAACCAGGGAAATCAATCTTCAACAGCTTCCTATTAAAGGCTGGCGATAACAGTATCAATACCTATAGCTGGAGTGTCATGCAGACCATGTATACTCCGGAGAATATTTCAACTACAAGTCCAGATCCATTTGACTATCCATATTCCAGTGCACTGTTCATAAGCCGCGCGCTGCACTCAGCGAACCCTATGAAGAAATATATACTTCAAACAGAGTGGATCGCAGGTGTCATGGGTAAATATGCTTTCGGTGAGCAGATTCAATCCTTTGTTCACAAACATACCAACAGCCCGAAACCAATGGGTTGGGATCATCAATTGTCACCAGCGCTTCTGATCAATCTGAATTTACGATTTGAGAAGTCACTTGTTCAGAAAAAATTCATTGAGATACTCTATGGAAGTGATGTGTATATCGGGACTTTACAAGATGGCGTCAAATTTCATTCGACCTTTCGTATTGGGAAAATGGCATCATACTTCTCAGGATATATCGAGCAGTATTCTTCATTCAATAATACTTCCAGGCTCAAATCATATTTCACCGTTCGTCCCGCTTTTGATATTGTACTTCATAATACGATGATCGAAGGCAACGTGTTCAAGCGTGGTATATTTACCAGCGATAGCCAGGAGAAAAACAGCCCGGTTCCGAAGCCTGCTGTGAATCGGTTTCTTAAGTCAATAGATATAGGATATGTTATCGCTTATCGAGGCGTTGGTGCGTCCTTCACCTATAAGCTATCATCTTCAGACATTCATAATCTACCGGCACATGCAGTAGGAAATATCTCTGTTTACATTTTACTGTAAACTAAATTTCAGAAAATCCGTAGACAAATTGTAGTAGCGTATAGAATAGGATATGGCGAAATTTTACGGTGTGATTTTCTTCTTAACTGAAGTTATGATTCACCAGCTTTCATAAGTCCATATATAGGGTATATGTCTACAGCTGTCTTTATCCCTAAAAATAAATTTCAAATCCTGAATACATTTTTACCATGCGTCCTCTTTTATTCAGCTTCATTTTTATTCTAACCGGTTGCTCTTTGTTTGAATATCATCCCTATGAAGTTATCGTTCCCGATGACGAACAGGATCTGAATGCAAAAGCCATCCAAGCGATTCAGGCTACTATTCCACAAAAAGATACGTTGACCCTTATACTCATGGGAGACACGCAACGCTTCTACGATGACGTTGACGATTTCGTAACAAGCGCTAATACATACGCCGCAGATTTTGTAGTATTAAACGGTGACATCACTGATTTTGGAATCAACGATGAGTTCCATTGGGTTCACAGCATCATGAAAAAATTAAACAAGCCTTACCTTGCTGTAATCGGAAATCATGATGTATCCGGGAACGGCGAGCTTGTATTCGAAAAGATGTATGGGTCCCTGAATTATTCATTTATTAAGAATGGATTCAAGTTTATTTTTCTGAACACAAACTCCCGTGAATATAGATTTAATGGACACGTGCCCGATACAACATGGCTTAAAGATCAATTGACTGGTGACGACTTCAGCCATGGCGTTGTTTCATCGCACGTCCCTCCTTTTGATAATGATTTTGATCCAGCGTTGGAGAATGCCTATGCCAGAATATTACGGCACTCGAACAAAGTAAATGTATCGCTGCACGGGCATTTACACAGTTATTCAAATTCACAACCATACGATGATGGTATTCAATATATAGTATCAACCAGTATGGATCAGCGTATGTACCTGATCTTAAAATTATGGGACGACAAATTCAGTGTGAAGGAGGTTTATTACTAGTATGAAAAAGAATTACAAATTATTCGCAATAGCTATAGCTTTATTTTGCTTTGTTACCAGTATAACCCTGGCACAAGATAGCACGGCTGCCAAGCCGAGGCCCAAATGGTATATTCCTGATGCCCTGGATTTGCAATACGCAGGAAGCATCGGTTTTTTATCTGCCGGAGCGGGATACGATATTATTCATAAGAAAGCGAGCATTGATATACTCTTTGGTTATCTACCAAGAGCGATTGGTGGAAATGATATATCCACTATCACTTTAAAATTCACAGCACTTCCCTGGAAGATAAGAGCAGGCGACAATACAACCATTTACCCCGTCACGGTCGGTACATTCTTCAGCTATACCATGGGTGAGAAATATAGTTCTGATTTGCCCTCCTGGTATCCGGATGGATATTACTGGTGGAGTGAGGCAGTACGCGTAAATATATTTGTAGGAGGTAAAGTCCGCCATAAATTCTCGAAAAATATATGGGAGGCTTACTACGAAGTTGGCACCAACGAATTGAAACTGGTAAGCTACGTTCAGAACACCGGGTATCTTACCGTTTGGGATATACTCCATGCCGGTGCAGGCGTCCGCTTCTACCTGAACCCATAGTACCATACATTGATAAACAGAAAAATTGTCTACGAAATGGTATTTCTATAGCGTTCAATCAGTCCGCTAAATCCTTTATTTTTGGTCAAGAGATTGTACCCGGCAATCCCAAGTGCGGCTGTTAGTATACCTGCGAGAACATCAAGAACATAGTGGTGCCCGGTATATACAGCTGCGAACCAGATTCCCACTGTAATAGTGACGAACACTACATTAATCCATCCTAACCTGTACTTTAATCCTACATAGGTAACAATGAGTGGATAGGCAGAATGCAACGATGGCATTGCTGCAAATACATTCGAGCCTTTGGCATAGAGTGAGGTAAATATATTAATGCCAAAGAATTGATCGAAACGCACCAGTCCGGCTGTATTTCCAGGAGTGCCTGCATGAAATTCAAAACCAAATTGGTGTACATACCAGGGCGGTGCCGCAGGGTATATATAGTAAACGACAAACCCTAGCAGGTTTACCAGGAGAAAGGTAAGCGCAAATTCGAGGAACTGCCCTTTGTCTTTGTAGAACAGATAGCCGGCAAATGCCAATGGAACAGGAATCCAGCAGAGATAAAATATACCTGTCATCACATCCACAAAGGTATAACTATGCTGCAGCCAGAACTCGTTGGGTGTAAGGAGGATGTTGTCTTGTAATATGCCAAAAATGTTTTTCTCGGCATCGTACAAACTTTTAATATGAACAGGATTGAAAGCATAGTTTGGAAATGCTTTCATATAGTCGTAGATGATCCAGTAAACAATAAAGATCGAGAAGCCCAGAATGAATTTTCGCGTAACAGGAGATGCCAGGTAAAGCGTACTGAAGAATGTGATTAAGAAGAACTGGTCGGTTTTAAAACCAATTAGTCCCCACGATACCAAAAGATATATAGCGGAAGCAACACACGCTACCAGCACATGTCGAAGGGTAAAATTGAACACGGACTGGTCCAGGTATTTCGTATTATTTCTCAAAATCAGATCTGAATATTTTATCCCATAAAGCAGAGCTCACACCATACCCACGATCAGGATTCGCATAGTGATGCTGCATGTGATGCTGCTTTATTTTTTTCATGATGGGATTGGTAAACGTTAAATGGTGCATGGCATAGTGTGAAATGTCATATACCAGGTATCCAAAAATAAAGGCAGCAAAAAAAGCACTCACATATTCATAGGGAAGCAACCAGAGGAACAGGAAATAAAAACCTGTGGCCAGCGGAATGCTTACTGAAGGAGGCATTACAAGACGAAGACGATCATTCGGATAGTCATGGTGAACCCCATGGAAGATAAAATGCAGTCTTAGCCCCCATTTTGAATTCGGCACAAAATGAAAAACAAACCGGTGAAGTATATATTCTGTCAATGTCCAAAAAAGTAAACCGCAAAGAAAGGTTACTACAAAGGTTGTTATACTATTGTGTGTAACGGCAAAAGCTTTCCACGAAAAGTATATAATTACGGGTACAAAAATAAAAATCGGCACAGAGAAATGTACTTTGGATAATTTCTCCATCCAGTCCATTTTAAACATG
Source organism: uncultured Bacteroides sp. (assembly GCA_902168185.1). GTDB lineage: Bacteria > Bacteroidota > Bacteroidia > Cytophagales > Cyclobacteriaceae > Ohtaekwangia. The sequence continues at coordinate 138,985 of CABHOV010000036.1, read as the reverse complement.
CGTGTGGATTCCTGTGAATTGGAAACAAAATTCTTTTTCATAGCACTCATGGTTTAAACCTTTCAATAATTTCAGCTCCTGTGTCCGGGTCTACTCCCGTCACTTCTGCACAGACTACATTTGGAAGCCAAAATGATCCGCCCTCTATCTGTAAGAAAACGCGGGAGACCTCTATATCTTTCTTATTGATCGTTGCTATAATATGATAGCGATTGTCGCGCTTTGATTTCACGAGGTAAAATGGAAGCTTCTTATAGGACACAAAACGTAATTCATACTTATTGTTTCCGAGATTTTCAGTCTTCAAACCGTAAGCATAGTTACGTTGAATAAATGAAAGCTCTTCCTTCTGCCCTTCCTCCTGATACCGGATCCAATATGGATGCACTGGCTCATCCTCATCCAATAATCCCTTGTCACCAAAATTCAATACATACATGATTGTATTTGTATTGGGTGTACGTTGTATATAGAAAAGTGTCTGCTGATCGGTCGGAGGAATCGGGAATTTGTCCTGACCTTTACAAACACAGGTCTCATCGGGTGGAGAATAGTTTAAAGCACCAACAAAAAACAGACTGATCAGAAAATTCATCATGTCTTATTTCGATTCTTTTAATTCGAGTGAGCGCTTCGCATCACGTAATCTATTGATTGCTGTAATGTTTGTTAGAATCGCCATCACTGTTAATGGTACAGTAAATATGGATATCGTTTCGAATACCTGGAACGGAATACCGGGGATGAATAATTTATAATTACCTCCCACTATATTTGCCGTTATACCGCATGCAATGGCGGTTACCCCTACCGTTACAACACGTTCCGGACGCTGCATCAATCCTCCTTTGCATTCAATGCCTAATCCTTCCGCACGCGCTCTCACATAACTTACCATCATGGAGCCGATCAATGCTATAAATGCAAACAATGAACTCAGAAAATAATGATGCCCAATCAGGTAGTAACAGATTCCCAGGAACATAATCATCTCGCTATAGCGGTCCAGTACAGAATCATACAATGCTCCGAATGTGGAGCTCATATTTCCTAACCTGGCAACTTGTCCGTCAAGCATATCGAATAGACCTGCAAATAAAATCAGTCCTCCTGCCCAGCCAACATACGACAGGTCTCCACGGTTCCCTTCCTCCACACCAATTACAAAAATAATAGCGACCCCTACATTGAGTATCAAACCGGTTGTCGTTACTGCATTGGGTGTGAAACCGATCTTGATCAAAAACTTAACAAAAGGATTAATGACCTTATAAATGAGTTGTTGAAGTACTATACGAATCGGTTGTGATTCCATTCCTGTTTTATTTAAAGGCTTCTGCACTATATCTCCCATACAATTAAAAATCAAACTTAAATCTTCCACGGATTCCCCACTTAGGGACTTCCGGATGATCGTAATACGACAAACGTCTTACCAGATCAAATCTGAGTAGCTTAAAAATATTCGCTATACCAAAGCTTGCTTCCATGTACGGCTCATTCGTTAATGAATATGTAGTGGGCACGCCCTGATCATTTACCGGGAATACAAATTGTGAAGCATTGTGGTACGGATCATTTTCATTACGCAGGCTTCCATATAATATTTTAAACGTAGCAACCTCGCGCCACTTTAGCTTTTTAAGCAATGGTATTTTATTAAAAATGAAACCGTTGAAGTAGTGATCGAAGTTTACGCTGACGTATTTATCACTCACAAATTCCAAGAAATTCATCAGGTTATACGACTGCAATTGATATGAATACGTCTGGTTAGCACGATGGATCGCCAGCAAAGGAAAAGGTACTTTACCCATTATATATCCTCCTTCAACCACTATATCGGTATATCCGAATTGTGACAGGTATACTCGCTTATATATATTCAGGGCGAGGTTCTGATAATTATACTGGCTGTTGAATACACCCTTTACGCCACCGATGAAACGCATCGTAAAAATCGGATACCGGTTCGGGATAGGGATACGATACGATTTACCTTGATAGAACTGTTCACCTGGAGCCCAGCGCAATTCAAGCGAAAGCTCTGTTGTTGTAAGCTCCTGTATTGTAGTAGAAGTTTCGTTATTCTGAATGGTATAGTACAGCCCGCCCGTAGGCATCTGTTTCCAGTTTTTAAAGCCGAGTCTGTAGGAGAAGTGATTATCGAACTCATTCAGATAATCCACTGTCCAGATGTCATTGTATAGCCACTTGTCATTAACACCACGTTTGAATGACAAGAGAAAGTTATCTTCCTGCACGAACTGAAGTTCCTGTCCCGGAATTTTAGTATCGTGCTGATAGGCCACACGAAGTGACTTCACAGGAAACTGCCAGATCGATTTTCCGGTGAACGAATATGTTGCGCCCAGGTAGTATTTCCATTTCTCATCTTTAAAACCATATGCTCCATACGTTTCGAGATATAGTCTTTCACTGAAGCGTGTTGTTGTTCTTCCTCCTATACGAAGACGGAATCCTTCTACCGGGTTGAAACTATAGAATGTGTTTACAGGTCCCAGTTCCCACCAACCAAAACTTTTATATCCTGCCAACAGTAACGTTGCTATATCCATCGTGCGTTTGAACGATGGCATTTTCTGGAGACTATCTATATTCTGATATACTTTGGATTCTGCTCGCGACAAAGAGTCGTGACGATGTTCAAGCCAATAGCTTTCATCATTAATGTCCTTATTGGCAGGCGCGTCTGCAGTTGCAGGATTCTCTTCTTTGTTTTCATAGAATGAATCCTGGCGTTGATTGTTTATTGTAAAATTCTTGTAGGACACCAACCGTTCGCCATATATACCACCTCGATCTTTGGAGAGGCCAAAGTCCGCGCGCATCCGGCTTTTCACAACGTGATACTTGCTGTCTTCCCCTTTTTCAAAATCCTGTTCTACATATAGCTCACGTACCCAGTTCAAATTGATATTCTTATTGACCGTCATATCAACTTTCTGCACAGCATAATTGCTATCAAGTGTTACAAAAAGTTTTCCCTGGAATAAAAAATCGCTGGCATTCCGGGGAACAAAAACAAGTTCTATAAGCTTCGGTGTTACATCTTTAAGCGTATCCGTGATATAAAATTTATAGAACGTGGGCGCAGCATCCGCTATAGGACTTAAGAACTGGTTGGTAAGTATGGTAATGTTGTTATCGTATATATCTATATCATTGTATAGATAATTGAGATAGGTGCTTAAGCCCTGGTTATCGACATAATCATCGAAGCTTACTTTTTGATGCGCCTTCTGTACAGTTTTTTTCTTTTCTGGAGACTTGCGGAAGTATTTATCGGAAATGGTTTCCTGCAAATAGATCGGTAACAATGCTTTTCCTTCAATAGCGGTTGTATCAACGTTATCAAACAACCATTTATACTTACGGAACAATCGTCTTTCTTTAAATTTATTAGAGACGTTGCTTAAAGACATTTGCAGTTTTTCGTACTCTTCGTACTCCACAAAATTATAGCTCTCGATGCGGTTTTGTCTTTTGTGGTCGATCATCTCGCGCACAAGATCTACCGCAGGGTTATTCTTGTTACGATACTTTTCACGCTTGTTATCAACAGTAACTTCTACTTCGTTGAGCAGTGTAGCTTCAGGTTCGAGACGTACATCGATTTTATTTTCTTCACCAGGCTTTATAGACCTGGTTACGGTTTTATACCCTATAAATGAGAACTGTACTTGCGTGTACGGTTCTGTTGTTTGGATCTTGTAGTTTCCGTCCATATTGGAAACAGACCCTACGGTGGTTCCGGCAAACACTACGTTTACAAATGGAATCGGATCCTTACTTTCCTTATCTATGATCGTTCCGGTAACTGTAGTTTGTGCCTTCAGCCCTACCGATGCGAACACAAAAAGTATACTCAGGATCAACGCTCCCCTTTCAATCGCTACCATTATCGTGTTTCGAACCAAGTTCATTTAAATACAAAATATTTTTGCATGGGGTATGTATACGCAACGCTGGCGATAACAGAAGATGTTACTTTTGAAACGAGATAATTTATCTTCATATAGTCAGCGAATACAAATACCAGAAAGGTTGTTAGAAATACATAACCACACCAGACTAGTCCATACCTCAGCATTTGGTGTCCAATTGCTTTTTCAGAATTGAAAACCCATCCTCTGCCTACTGTAAAATGTGTTACAGCTCCGGCACCATTGCCTATTACGCTTGCTATAGTATAGCGTATCGCAAGGCCTTCAACACAAACTACCATTACAAGTGTATCTACTACCCAGGCCAGAAACGATGCGCCTTGCGCTTTTAAAAACGTTCGCATAGCTAGAGCACGAATCTTACAAGGAATTGCATAATGATGTTTGTATATATGCCGGCTGCTATATCATCCAGCATCACTCCCCAACCACCGGCTACTGCTTCCAGTCTCCGGATGTATAGTGGTTTCAGTATATCAAATGCACGAAAGAGTATAAAACTCAGAATAATCGTGCTCCAGTTCAGGGGTAAAAAGAGCAGACTTACGCACATTCCGGCAATCTCATCAACAACTACACGGCTACTATCCTTTCCCCACTCAGTCTCCACACCGTTCGCTGACCATACACCGATATCTATAATAATCAGTGTCACCAGGAGCATTACTATTGGGCCAAACGTTTCTGCTTGCAGGAGAATCAAGGCACCGCAGCAAACTGCTGCAGCTACGGTGCCTCCACCTTTCAGCTGTCCTATTCCAAAACAGGAAGCGATAAGTTTATGTACACGGCTCACAAAGCCTCTACCAGTTCCTGGTAATAATCTAAGCCCAAGTGTGTAATCAAATCTTCACCCATCATGTGGCGTAATGTATTCTGCAACTTGATAAGCTGTTTGAATATATCATGCTCGGGACGAAGGCCTGGTGCTGTTTGAGGTGACTTGAAATAGAATGATAGCCACTCTTGTATACCACTCATATCAGCGCGTTTTGCAAGGTCCATAAACAAAGCAAGGTCAAGCACGATAGGAGCTGCGAGTATAGAGTCGCGGCATAAGAAGTTGATCTTGATTTGCATTGGGTAGCCAAGCCATCCGAAGATGTCGATGTTATCCCAGCTTTCTTTGTTATCTCCGTGTGGAGGGTAATAGTTGATACGGATCTTGTGGTATATATCTCCGTATAATTCAGGGCTTTCTTCAGGTCTTAATATATCTTCGAGTACACCCAATTTAGATACTTCTTTTGTTTTGAAGTTATCCGGATCATCGAGTACAAGTCCATCGCGATTACCTAATATATTCGTAGAGAACCATCCGCGTATACCCAATGAACGTGCGTGTAAACCAGGAGCAAGTATAGTCTTCATCAAGGTCTGACCTGTTTTGAAATCTTTACCTCCTACCGGTACATTATATTCTCTTGCAAGTTCTACGAGTGCCGGTATATCGCAGGTAAGATTCGGAGCTCCGTTAGCATATGGAACGCCTTTCTTAATCGCAGCATACGCATAGATCATGCTCGGTGAAATCAAAGGATCATTGTTACGAAGTCCGTCTTCGAAAGAATAGATTGTTTGATGCACCTCTGCTTCTTCAATATATTTTTCAGTTGATCCGCACCATACCATCACCAGGCGCGCGCAGTTGTTTTTTACTTTGAAGTCTTCGATGTCCTTCATCACCGCCAGGGCAAGGTCATACTTGGTAGCAGCTTCCTTTACATTTTTACCATCAAGGTTCCTGATATAGGTCTTGTCGAATACAGCCTTCATTGGCTTAATGCGTTCAAGCTCAGGTTTGATTGATTGCAACAAGCCGAGTTCAAGTACACGTGCATTTACTGCAGCCTCATATACATTGTCCTCATATACATCCCATCCACCAAAAACGATATCATTCAGATCAGTCAACGGCACGAAGTCCTTAATCTTAGGATAGCGATTCTCAGTTCTTTTACCAAGGCGGATATTTCCGGTTTGAGTCAATGAACCTACAGGTTGTGCAAGACCTTTCTTCACTGCCTCTACACCTGCTATCATTGTGGTCGCTACTGCTCCAAGACCTGGGATAAGTACTCCTAACTTACCGTTAGCTTCTTCAATTTGTTTTTTCATAGTTGTTCAACTAAAATTTTACTACTCCTGTATAATAAAAGGCTCGTTCTATAGCCACTTATTTTCTTTATACCATTGTAAGGTTTCATCCATTCCGTTCTCAAGTGTATAACGGGGTACGAAACCCAGGTCATGTTTCAGCTGGTCTATGTTACAAGACCAATCCAATGCAATAAGTTCATTCAGTTTCTCACGACTGAGTATCGGGCTCTTTCCACGAATCGCTCCGGCACGTTCCTGAAATACTGCAATCGCTTTTACTACGGGCAACGGCAAATGTATTTTCAGTGTATTCTTCTTCAATATCTTCTTTACAATATCTCCAAGTTCGTAGCGATCATAGCTTCTGCCATCGGCTACTATATAGGATCTGTTGTTGATCGTACTGCTTAACGCATTAATCGATATAGCAGCAAGATCCTTCACATAAATGAAACTCAACTTCTGTGGCACTCTCCCTATATATGGCTCCAGTCCTTTGTTGATGATGTTGATCATGATAAATATATCACGCTCACGCGGACCATATACTGCTGTCGGCCGTAGCGATATCAACGGCAAGTCTGTAAATTCCGACAGATAGGACTCTGCAACCAACTTACTTTTACCATAACTGGTAAGCGGATTAGGTTCATCATTTTCCGTAATAGCGCGCCCCGTGCGCGATGGCCCTATAGCAGCAAGGCTGCTCATAAAAACAAATTTCTTTATCGGAAGATTTGCTTCGCCAACCGCTAACGCCAGGTTCTTTGCGTACGTTGCATTTACAGTTACATACTCTTCATAGTTCGCTGCTTTTATAGCACCTGCTGCATGAATGATGTAATCATATTTCTTTTCCAGCAGTTCTGCCTTCAATGCTTTCACATTGGTAAAGTCGAGCGCTGTATAGTGTATAGGTAAAGATTTTAAATGCGCAATCTGACTGGAAGGTCTAACGGCTGCATATACTTCAAGTTCTTTTTTAAGAGCAGCCTCAATTAGGTGAAAGCCTACAAATCCGCTTGCTCCTGTTATTAGTACACGTTCCTTCATATAGCCTTCTCAAAAATCCTGTATCGCTTGTGCGGTACTCCATTAATTTGCTGAATGGCTTTATTCATCAGGTCGTTGTGTTCCAGTACCCAGGATGCCTCCGCGTGTTCGTACTTCTTCTTTCTGTAGGCGTTGATAATGGAAGCATAAAAACATGCTTCTATACCTGCCTTTCTATACTCCTCCAATACGCCAAGCGTAATGATCCGGATGCCATTTACTTTCTTGAGTCCAAATAAAAGTTTGAATATTCCGAAAGGAAATAGTCTACCACGTTTTACTTTGATCAATACTTGATTGATATCGGGTATAGCCAAAGCAAAACCAATGTGCTTATTATCTTTTTCAGCTACCAGGCAGAAGTCAGGGTCGAGTACCAGGTTCATATCCTTCGCCATGTAATCAAACTCCTCTTCGGTCATCGGAACGAAACCAAGATTACTGTCCCACGCTGAATTATATACTTCTCTGATCTTCGCTACTTCTTCTTTAAAGTTCTTCTTGTTCACCTTGCGGATGGTGATACCGCGGTTCTTTAATCTTTCAGTAAGTATATCCTGCAACTTAACGGCTTTATCGTTATAGCCATCTTTACCGAAATAGTATGCGAGCAAGTCAACACGCTTTCGAAAATCGAGTTGATCAAGCAACGTGCTATAATACTCCTTGTTGTGCGTCATCATAGCAAACGGAGGTGTATCAAAACCTGAAACAAGCATACCGCACGTTTCATTGGTAGATAAATTTACCGGTCCTATGATGGAAGTGGCACCCTTTGCGCGCAGCCACTCCGTTGCTTCCTTAAACAACATCGATGCAACCTCTCCGTCATTGACACAATCGAAGAAGCCAAAAAAACCATCCGTTGTGTTATTGAAAGTGTTGTGATTCTTATTGAGGATAGCAGCAATTCTTCCTACGACCTTATCATCGTTATAGGCAAGGAAAAGCTGTACCTGCGAGTGATTATGAAACGGATGCTTGCCGGGTGTAAGCAGATCGCGTTGTGCTATAAATAACTCGGGAACATAGCAGGGATCGTCAGCATAAAGGTCATGTTGAAAATCTATAAAAGCCTTTATGTCTTTCTTACTGCTAACCGGGAGGACGCGTTTCATTTAATAGGCTCTTTAATATTAGCTATACCTACGCGCTTGAAGACTTTTGAAATTTTTTCAATTGCCTCTTCAATCTGGCCGAAGGTATGCGTTGCCATGAGCGAAAAGCGAAGCAGTGATGAATCGGCAGGGACTGCCGGAGAGACTACCGGGTTAACGAATACGCCTTCTTGTTGCAGCATACTTGTTACGAGGAAAGTCTTATTATTATCTCTTACGAAAATCGGAATGATCGGACTTTCAGTGGGGCCTATGTCAAGTCCTTCTTCACGAAGTAAATGCATTGCATAGTCAGTATTCTTCCACAGGTTATCCATGTGATGCGGCTCTGTCTCAATAAGATCAAGTGCTGCAATTACGCTGGCTGCCGAAGAAGGAGTCATACTCGCGCTGAATATCAGTGAGCGTGCATGATGCTTCAGGTATTCAATTGTTTCAGCGTCAGCGGCAACAAAACCGCCCAGCGAAGCAAGTGATTTACTGAATGTACCCGTTATCAAATCAACTTTGTCAGTCAAATCAAAATGAGACGCTGTACCTGCACCTTTATGACCTATCACACCAAGACTGTGCGCATCGTCTACTATTACACTTGCACCAAACTGATCGGCTACCGATACAATCTCTGCAAGTCTCGCGATGTCACCTTCCATACTAAATATACCATCCACTACAATCACCTTGATAGCTTCTTCTGGTAATACACTTAGTTTTTTATGAAGATCTTGTGTATCGTTATGCGCATATTTTATAACGCGTGAGAATGAAAGACGCGTACCATCGATGATGGAAGCATGATCATATTCATCGAGGATCAAATAATCATTGCGACCAGTAAGCGATGACATAACACCCAGATTTACCTGAAAACCTGTGCTGAAGATCAGGGCATCTTCCTTACCAGTGAATGCTGCAATTCTTCTTTCCAGTTCAATGTGTATATCCAACGTGCCGTTAAGGAATCGTGATCCTGCACAACCCGTTCCATACTCTTCAATCGCCTTCTGAGCAGCTTCTTTAATATAGGGATGGTTCGTCAGACCTAAGTATGAGTTTGAGCCAAACATCAACACCCGCTTGCCTTCAATAATTACTTCTGTACTTTGAGCAGATTCAATAGGTCTAAAGTAGGGATATATACCTTGTAATCTTGCTTCCTTCGCAGTGGTGTAGTTGGCGACTTTTTTTTGTAGTGGTTTACTCATGGTTTGACGAAAGTTATACGAACCTGGTGCGAATGATTTTCCGTTTATAGTCGTTCGCAGCTAAATTTTATTGTATAATATTTTTCGAACGATTTCGTTTTTGGGTCTAAAAGTACTAGAAGTTCCTTTACGTTGTTTTAATGCAAGGATAAAAATTTTTTAACATAATTTTTAATGTTTATGCAAACGTCTTACACGTTCCGGAAGTTCCATATTTTTTCAATAAATGGCCGAAATTGACCTTAAATGGTTGTTCTGAGCCTTTATTTTGCTCAGTCCAGCATTTTTATTGAAGCATAAATCGCGGAATCCGGCTATTTACAACGTGTGCATTGAGTGTGCTTTTACTAAGACAATTAAACGCTGACTTACCCCCAGTCTCCCTGCTTTTTTAGCGCTTTAGAACCAACATCAGTTCATCTATCCGTTTGAACATTTATTATTTTTCCAGTATAGCAGTTAAGCCTTGCCCGCCCGCAGCACAGACCGAAATGAATCCGCGACCCGTCCCTTTTTCATGCAAGAGTTTTGCCATGGTTGCAATCACACGTCCGCCTGTCGCGGCAAACGGATGGCCTGCTGCAAGGCTGCTCCCGTTCACATTCAATTTGCTACGGTCGATGCTTCCCAATGGTTGATCAAATCCAAGCTTGGCGCTAAGCTCTTTACTCTCCCATATCTTCAACGTTGCCAGCACTTGAGCAGCAAATGCTTCATGAATTTCATAAAAATCAAAATCCTGCAGGGTCAACCCTGCCTTGGTAAGCATACGAGTCGAGGCATATATAGGCGCTAAAAGAAGATCTTGTCTTTGCTCTATATATTCTATAGCTGCCAGTTCTGCAAAGGTTATATATGCGAGTACAGGAAGTCCATGCTTATTGGCCCACTCTTCGGTAGCCAGTAACACACACGATGCTCCATCCGTAAGAGGTGAAGAATTACCGGCAGTAAGCGATCCGTGCTCCTTATCAAAGGCAGGTTTTAGCTTTGCAAGTTTCTCAAGACTACTATCGGTACGCAGATTATTATCACGCGATAAACCCGCATACGGAGTCATCATATCATTAAAGAATCCACGATCGTATGCCTTTGCCATTTTCTGGTGACTCTCCAGCGCAAATGCATCTTGCTCTTCACGGGTTATACTATAATACTTCGCGGTAATTTCAGTGTGGCCGCCCATTGATAAACCTGTACGCGGTTCTATATTCATTGGTGCGACCGGGTATAGATCGCTGAACTTGATCTTCAGGAACTGACTGATCTTTTCTCCAACAGTTTTCGCTTTGCGAGCACGAAGTAAAACCTTCCGAATGTTTTCATTGAGTATGAGCGGTACGTTACTGGTAGAGTCAACACCACCTGCTATACCTGCATCGATTTGTCCGAGAGCAATCTTATTCGCTATATATACAGCAGATTCTATTCCGGTATCACAAGCTTGTTGAATGTCACAGGCTGGTGTAGTGGGATCCAGCGAAGTCGCCATAACGCTTTCGCGCATGATGTTTATTTCCCAACTGTGTTTGATTACTGCGCCACCTGCTACTTCTCCTAACCGTAAACCTTGTAATCTATAGCGCTCGATCAATCCGTTGAGTGCAGCAACCATCATATCTTTATTACTTGCCTCGGCATATAAAGTATTCTGACGCGCAAAAGGAATACGGTTATAACCGACTATAGCTACTTTCCGTACCTGCTTTGTTGCTAGCATTACTAAAATGTTAAATAAGTTTCAAGATTACTGAAAAGTTGCGGCATATTTAAATCGACAATAAATTTTAGATAAAACAATTGAAATTGTATATCAAAAAAACATATCTATACAATGCTCACTTATAGTGCAGTGTCGTTTTAACAATTATAGTGAGAGGCTCACCTTCACTGTTAACAAATACTTGATGCACTATATCTCAGAATAAAACGGTGCGTCATGCTATATTATTGAAATTATATGCAACTATAATTACTCCGCGCTATCGGATTATTCGCTTCAGCGGAATGTTACCGCCAACGGAGATGCAAGTCGCTTTGAAAAATTACTCAGGTATAGATCCCATGCATCCGAAGAACTATACTGGCCACTTTTCGTCCACCCGAATCCTGCATAATACACGACAGCATTGGCGGGTTTCGTGACAACAAATATGTGACTCTGATCTTTTACAGGCGTCCTATATTCTGGCAATGATGCAATCAAAGAAGGATCCGTCACGACACCTGTTCCTAATTCAGAATCATCAATCGGTTCCCAATAGCGAACCCATCCTTGTATTGAATCTTTCTTCACGGTTCCCTTTTTATCGTGCAGCGTTATGCCTATTGTAATATTTGGAAGCGGTTGATCACTCTCCAGGTATACTTCGTAGCGGCTGAGGTTACTCCCCAAATCAAGGCTGATGATTTTCTTCTCGTTGATGGAGTGACCATTGGCATCCCAGGGAGCATACGACAATTCGAAGATGGTACGAATAGGGCCTGTTGCTATAGTTTTATAGCTCACAAAATTCCTGGAAACATAGAGTGAGTCTTTATCACGTACACCTATACCACCACATCCTCTACTGTTGCCTACATGATATGGATCGTAGCCTTCACCATGATCGATGTGATAATAACCCGCGGTGTCCAGATTCTTTTTATACCACTTGTTTATGATGGGATATGTAACCCGCTTAAACCAGCAGTCCATACCACTTGTCAATGTACCTCCCGGCTTACCTGACTCCGTGATCTGTTGTGCCTTGGGGCCGTATGTGCGAAAGGCAACGCGATCATTTTCCCAGGCATAGTCATCAATGCGCTCAGGCACAAGACGAGAATAAGTGGTGAACAAAGAATCCGAAGGAGACGGCGTGTCTTTTACTGGTTCAATAGTAAACTTCTTTTCTTCATTGGCTTCTATGTTGGTTTGAAACAGTAATTCATCCGGTATACCATCGCTTTCTTTATCTATAGCTTGTGTCACCAGAGCCCGATCGCCTTCTTTTACCCGAATGTTTTCAATACCATATTCTTTCACCCAATCACGAATGCTATCAATAGGAATAGATACTGTTTCTGCTGTACGGTAAATGTCCAGCGTATTCTTTACAGTTAAAGTCTTTACAGCATTTTTCTTTCCACAACCTGTGACTGCTAATGTGATTATCATCATTGCCGTAAAGGTTGACTTTATCATTTCATGATTATTCTTCATCTTGAGAGAAGTATATAATATGGATGAAGCTACAAAATTTTTACTCAACGATAAAAGACTTTCTGATCCACTATAGTAAAGTATACACAGTCTTACACTACAGGTAACAAATACGTTTGAACGTATATATACATAGATGTAGGGTGTACTCGGAACATTCCGATTGATCCTTCAGGAAAGATTCTTTGGTAGAATAATATAAAAGGATGCTCCTTCACCCGGAGCAGACTTCGCATAAATTTCTCCTTTATGATTGAGCACAATTCTTTTACAGAGCGCCAGTCCTATACCTGTGCCCGCGTATGATTGCCGGTCGTTCAATCGCTGGAAAATTACAAATACCTGCTTTGCATACTCTTGAGAAAAGCCAATACCATTATCTCTGAATTCTATCCTGATATAGGGCTGGTTGGCCGTTAAAGCCGGATACTCATGAACTTCTTCCGAAGGAAGTTCAGAAATTGTTATATATATCTCAGGATTCCGGCCTGGTTCAGAGAATTTCAGGGCATTGCTTAGCAGGTTTGAAAATAGCTGATTCAGCTGTAACGGAATACCTTGCACTGCAGGCAGTGGTTCAGAATAAATGTGTGCTCCCTTTTCTGAGATCAACAATTCAAAATCGTTTTTTACGTCTGAAAGTATATTATTCAAGTCAACAGTTGTAAAAAAATCTCCACCCCGTGAGAGTTGTGAGAAATTAAGTACACCTTGAATTAACGCCAGCATTCGCCTGGCCGATGCCGCTATTTTATTCAGGTATCCTCTTGATTTATCATCTTTTTCATTCAGACTGTTGTCGAGTAACTCGGTAAAGGTTGTGATCTTCCGAAGAGGCTCTTGCAGGTCATGTGATGCTACATACGCAAATTGCTGCAGCTCTATATTCGATCGCTGCAGGTCGCGTGTACGTTCGTTTACTTTCTTTTCAAGACCTTCAAGCGAAAGCTTCCGATCATGTATATCTGTACACGTACCAACCCACATCGTTACCTGGCTGGCTGCGTTCATAATGGGCATGGCATGCGCCAGATGCCACCGAAATTCTCCGGAGTGTTTCCTATACCTTACTTCCTGCTGAAATGTTAAGCCTTTGTCTACAGAAGCTTTCCATTTTTCCAGAAAATGATCCAGGTCTTTATCGTGTATAATCGATGACCACCAATATCCTATTCCTGTGGGCAAGCCGGTATAATCAAGCCATTGCTTATTCACATATGTAGTTTCCCCTACTGCGTTCGTAGTCCACGCCATCTGCGGAAGTGATTCAAGAATGGCATTCAAAAAATCGCGTGACTCTTCTATTTTTTTCCTCGCCACAACTTTATCCGTAACTTCTATCGCCAGAATCATTACGCGGTTTATACTATCGTTGCTTTCTCTTAGTGGTTCACATACAAAATCGATGAATACTTTTTCTCTTTCTCCGTTGGGCTGCAACGTTATTTCGTATTCCTTCCCTATAAATGAAGTGCCTGTTTGGAACACGTGAGTGATAATCGGTTCATATACTTCTCTTTCATCCGCCAATACTTCCCAGTAAGACTTTGTTTCAAACTCACCGCGTGTTTTACCAACGATCTTCAGAAAGGTATCATTTAAAACTTCTGCAACGATCGGATCATCCTTTACAATACATATACCCACCGGAGCCTGCATCACGAGCTTTCGAAAGTTCTGCTCACTCTCCATCAGTTCTTTTTTTGCCAAAACGGTTTCCGTCACGTCCACGGCTACATGATGAATGCCATATATTTCATCTTCAGAGTTCCGGAGCGCTTTATAGGTATAGTTAAAGTAAAAGTCCTGTAACCTTCCATCTACCCGTAGTTGCGCGAGGTCTTCCTTGCCTTCATATACTTCGCCCGTTTGGTAAACCTTTCGAAGCTCGCCTAGAAAATGCTGTCCTTTCAACTCCGGTATAGCTTCTTCGAATGTCTTTCCTATAACAGATTTGTCCTTGCCCCAGAACCGGATCATCACATCGTTCACATACTGGATACGAATATCAGGCCCTATATATAGCCCCATGGCAACCATGGAAGTCTCTGTGATCAGTGTGCGGAAGCGTGCTTCGCTTTCAATGAGCAGCTTATGAGAGTTCTTCTGCTCGGTGATATCCAACGCTGTACCTAACATCCGGAAAGGTCTGTGCTCTGCATAAAATACTTTGCCGTTGATACGCACCCAGTGAATGCTTCCGTCTTTAAAAATAATTCGCGCCTCATAGAATAAAGTACCACTCTCAAATGCGTGAAGGTGTGCTGCGCCTCGTATCTTTTGATCATCCGGATGGATGACGTTGATATAGTCTTCAAATTTACCAGGGGCATCAAATCCAAAAATCCTGTCAAAGCGAGGTGACGTTACTATATATTTAGTATTGAAGTTAAAATCAAATGTACCTATACCGGCAGATTCGATTGCAAGACGCGCACTCTCCTCGGCCTCCTTTATTCGCTCGCGTGCCAGCACTTGCTCTGTTACATCGTATCCCATTGCCAGCACGCCTGTAATGTTCCCTTCCGGATCGCGAATAGCCTTGTATATAAAGTTTACAAACACCGGCTGCATCACGTTATTTATTTTCAGATAGGCAGCACTTTCTTTACCTTCATAGGTTATTCCGGTAGCATAGACTTTCAGCAGTTCGTTATATACCACCTGCCCCTCCATTTCCGGCATTGCCTCGAGGAGCTTTTTTCCAATGATAGATTCATCTTTTCCCCAGAGATTGAGGGATGCATCGTTTGCTATTTCAATGATTAAGTCAGGACCGGTCAACAGCGCTGTGGAAACCGGGGCCTCCTTCAAAAGGTTTCTGAAGCGTTGTTCAGTGTCCTCTAATCTTTGGAGAGCGTCTTTCATTGGTAATTGTCCTGGTTGAGGTGGGTATAGGATTCTTGTAAAAAATTATACCCTCCGCTAACTTGCTACATATGAGCAGTTCACGGCCATCCAAATTATCCATGGTAAGAATAAGTTTGGCTGCAGACGTCCTTTTGAATTTCTCATTGAGTGTCTTGGGAAATAACATACCCGGGATTTCATTGATCACGTTATACCGCCATTCATGGATTTGACAAGGGGATACGGGACGAATGCACGTCTAAGTATACATACAATATTCTACCTTGCATGAAATTCAACTTTAGCCGGTATACCTCATACCGGCTATATTTCAAGTTACCTGGAAGCTTTACTCCTAACCAGTATATGTGTGCTCAACGGCATGCAACTACCCACTATACAATAGCAACAACGTTAACAAGTAATACATACGCCTCCATGAAAAAGTATTTATCATTTATCTTCTTCCTTGTCCTTACGCAAAATGCATTTGCGCAAAACCAGGCAATTCCGCACTTGATAAAAACAGAAGCGACAACACAACTCATCGTAAAAGGAAAGCCTTTTATTATACTCGGTGGGGAATTACACAACTCCAGTACTTCGGGTGCAGACTATATGCGTCCTCTCTGGAAAAAGATAGCTGCCAAAAATGTTAATACAGTGATTGCTGCGGCATATTGGGAGTTGGTTGAGCCTGCAGAAGGAAAGTTTGATTTTACCTTGATCGACAGCATGGTGATGGGCGCACGAAAAGAGAAGCTTCACCTCGTGATACTTTGGTTTGGCTCCTGGAAAAATGGGTATTCGATGTATGCACCTTCATGGGTAAAGAATAATCCTAAAAAATATCCGCGCGCCAAGGACGCCAAAGGTAAAACGTTGCAACATCTTTCTGCATTAAGTGAAGTTACTGCAGAAGCGGATGCGCGTGCATTCAAGGCTATGATGCAACACATCCGATCGATCGATGAAAAAGAGCATACGGTTATTATGGTGCAGGTGCAAAATGAAGTTGGACTATTCAATACACCCCGCGACTATAATGACGCTGCGAACAGAGCGTATCGTGCACCACTGCCGAAAGATTTAGCAGACTATATATCTTCACATAAGGGTAAATTACAACCCGAACTGGACAGCGTATTAAAATTGCGCGGGTATAAACTTAACGGAACATGGGAAGATGTTTTCGGAAAAAGTTTCTTCGATGACCGTCACTGGAAAGCACTCTCCTATCTCACCGAAGAATTATTCACAGTATACCACTATGCTAAGTATATAGGTAAAATTGCTGCCGCAGGAAAAGAAGCTTATCCGATACCGATGTATGTGAACGCATGGATCAAACAACCTGGTGCAGGCGGAGCGTGGCCTGGCAAATATCCGAGTGGTGGGCCTATACCACATACCCTGGATATCTGGCGTGCCGCAGCACCTGCAATCGACCTCATTGTACCGGATATATATGTACCAGATGCACGCTATACCATCGCCCAATATCATCGTCCGGGTAATGCGTTTTTCATTCCGGAAATAAGACCAGGAGTACGCTCTGCCAATGAAGCCTTCTGGGCATTCGGTGAGCATGATATATTTGGATATGCTCCCTTTGGAATTGATGATGTTGATGCTGACGAAGATCCAATAACACAAACCTATCGCACCCTGGACCAGGTAAAGGAACTGATCGTTCAACACCAGGGTAAAGGAACCATGGCAGGTATATTGGTGGATACGGTTCAGCGTACGCAACAATTAACGCTGGGCGGCTATGTAATCAAGGTAGAACTGGGCCGACAGGAAAATTTCTCAAATATACTCGGGAGACCGGCACCTAAAGCACCTGTTATTGCCGGAGGAATCCTCATAAATACCGCGCCGAACGAATTTTACGTTATTGGTAAAGATTACCTGCTGACATTTATACCTGAGAAAATTACAGACAAATCATTATTGCTCGACATTGAATATATAGAGGAAGGTAAATTTGTAAATGGAAAGTGGCAGGTAATCCGGAGGTTGAACGGAGACGAAGGAACTGGTGGTGGTGACTATGGCTTTGGTTATGCACCTCAACAGCCAGCGGCTACGTTGCGTTTCCAACGCCAGCCTGACGGATCCTATAGCATTCTGAAGTATAAACTATATAGCTATAAGTAGAGTTATGCTTGCAGCATGCAAAAAATAATATACACGCTCATGTATTTCCATGAAAGCCTATAAAAAGAAAGATTTCCCCGTATGGAAAATTCGTCAGTTCCTGGAGCCTGGTCCAATTGTGTTAGTAAGTTCTCATTGGAAAAAGCAGAATAATATTATGACGATGGGCTGGCATACGGTGATGGAATTTTCACCTTCGCTGATCGGATGCTTTATTACTCCTGCGAACTATAGCTTCCAAATGATCCGCAAGAGTAAAGAGTGCGTGATCAATATACCAACGCGAGACCTCGCCAAACAAATTGTAGGGATCGGCAACTGCTCCGGGGATACGGTTGATAAATTTAAAAAATTCAAACTCACGGCAGAGACTGCCTCGCTGGTAAAAGCTCCTTTAATAAAAGAATGCTACGCCAATTTCGAGTGCAAAGTGGTTGACGCCAGCCTTCTTAAGAAATATAGCTTCTTTGTGCTCGAGGTTGTAAAGGCGCATGCTCCTGCATCACCAAAGTATCCTGTAACACTCCATTACCGGGGCGAGGGTAACTTTATGGTTTCCGGAAAATCCGTTAGTTATCGCAAAACGTTCAAACCGCAAAATCTGTAAACAGGTTTTTTATCTATACTATATATGATTTAACATAGTCATATACCTTAGCGCTGATGACGGTAAATGCTATTAACCAGTATTACTGATTTTTTAGAATCGCGTTTAACTCTTCCAGGATTGGCACCTGGGATTTATTGATTTTCCCCAGCGCCTCATCAATCGTAAACCATCCGCCTTTATCAACTTCAGGAAATTCTTTAAACTTACCAGACTTGGCAGGCCACTCCATTGAAAATAAATTTGATTTCACCTGCGAAGGATCGACATCCTGCTCAATAGCAAAGATCCGGATAGTTTTACTATTACTTCCTTTCACCGGCTTCAAGGCTATAAATTCACCGGCTATGGATATACTTGTTTCCTCCTGAAATTCACGCTTCGCTCCTTCGAGCGCATCCTCGTTTTCGTTCAATTCTCCTTTGGGAACAGACCATGCACTCAAATCCTTTCTTGCCCAGAACGGTCCGCCAGGATGTACCAGAAAAACCTCTAGCGGTCCATTTGTGAAACGGTATAATAATACTCCTGCTGTTGTCTTTGCCACTATGAACTGTTTTATGGTTAACACATCCTGCTTATACTATATAAAAAATCATGCGCGGAAATTTCTTACAGTATACTCTAATATAATGTAATAATCCGCGCTAAAAGTTTTCGCCCTTCAGTTCCAAGTCTTAAAGTCTTCTTTGAATCATTTCACAAAAAAGTTTCAGACACCATTAAACCTTCAGCAAAATCAACAATCAAAGCAATATAAAACATCAATAAAACTTAATTCACGTAATCACACTATTATGAAAATTACCAAATTATTCCTGTTAAGTTGTTTAATATGCATTGCGGGTGCTTGTAATGATGATGACGATGATGATTCATCTGCCATGACATCAGAAGAAGCAGCCGATGTTGTCGCGTCATCGCTCGCGATAAATTCCTCGGGACTTGCTACTGTTGTTGATGCTTCTGTTGCTGCAGCGGATGCTGCCGTTGAAGCAAGTACTGGTGGACGAACTGCTGCCTGTGGTTACTCCGACCAGGAATCCTTTACCGCTACAAGTACACCCGGTGCTATCATTACCTACGCCTATAATTATACCTATAGCTATTTGCTTACGTGTGGCGTGGATGTTCCGCAGAGTCTTTCCGTAACATCCAGCTATACCGGAGAGTTTGATGCGCCACGTCTGGCTTCTCAACATACAGGAGCAAGTGACTTTACCGTTACAGCGCTTGATGAATCTGCCAGCAGCTATATAATCAATGGAGGCTACAATCGGGCAGGAGCATTTCAATCCAAGATCAGAAATAAAAACTCCAGCACCAGCACCGTTAACTTTATAGTAGATGCCCTTACAGTGGACAAAACTAACCAGAAGATTCTTAGTGGAAGTGCTTCCGTTGCAATTACCGGATCGGTTACCGGCAAAGGCTCCTTTACGTATACCGCATCCGTTGTATTTGAAGGCGATGCCAATGCCACCGTTACTATCAATAGCAATGTATATAGTGTTGACCTCATCACAGGCACAGTCGTAGCACAATAAGTTAGTCATTCACCTTGATCGTATAACAATATGAAAACATCACACATAAACATGTTCAAGCTATATATATTCCTGGGAATGCTGCTCTTCATCGTTACGGGTGCACAGGCTCAATCTGAAGATCTCTCCTCCCTTACCCCTGAAGACCGTGCAACCAAATGGACGCAGTGGATGAAAAAAGAATTGAAGATTTCGGCAGAGCAAGAACCAACGGTGCACGAGATCAATCTAAAGTATGCACAGCAAACAGAATCGATACGGGCGCAGGATGGAAGCAGAAAATCAAAATTCCAGGAAGTTAAAGCAGTCGATAGCGCTAAAGACCAAGAATTGAAAACTGTGTTGACTCCGGATCAATTCACGCTATACCAAGACAAAAAACGCGAGATGCAGAAAAAGTTTATTAAAGCAGTTCGTGATAAAAAGGATGGCCAGTAATCAATGTCTGTAGTGTTTGACCGGGATAATTGTCCCGGTCTTTTTTTTAAATATCCTTATACCAACTACCACAGATCTGATAACGAATCACTCCGGAATGAAAAGATTTTTTATTTTACGATGACAGCTTTTATCCCGTGATTTATAATCCTGAAATAAATAATATTGCAGTCATTATAACCGTCATCTTTTCAATCCGTTAATTTTACCATGGTATACCCTCCATTCGAAAATGCAGTATCTGTTGATGGTTTTGTACGCGTTGAAAAAACAGGAAAAGAATCACTCTACAAATATCAACTCCCAGAAGCATCTTCATCTTCAGAAGATGACACAAAAAAAATTGCGATCGTCATTGGGAAGCATAAATACTATAGCCTCTTCAGTGTCCAGTTGATCGCTTATCCGCAGCATGAAAATGGCACGATAAAAGGTTCAATTAAATTCGTCAATCCGATCCATTACGTTTGGAATAACAATTATCCGGATGATCTGAAGTTTTACCTGGCCGTCATCAAGTTCCAAACACTATATGAAAAATCACCTCAAGACATCGAGAGTTTAAAAGCGCTGGTCAGAAATCCCCTTCGATATGATTTCTATTTACACGATCATGCGGTAAGCGAAAAAGTTACGCCACGTTCTATCACCCCTGTAACTATAAGTACAGAAGCTATAAAGGTGAACGTCATTGTTGATCGTACCGAGACATTCTATACTATTAAATGCGAACTTGTCATTGGTAAAACCGTCTACTCATTTGAGCGCTGCACGCTTCGTTTCGATTATTTTATTGTATGCGAAAATCAATGGTTTCTGTGCGAGAATATAGATACTCTTCATGTTATAGCTTACTTCAAGGAATGCGATGGTTCGCTTACACTCTCCTATGATACATTTCCTAATTTTCAGCACGATGTATTGTCGAAGATAGAGATGCATACTTCTGTGGAGTATCTATACCATAAAAAGGCAACAGCTTCTCAAATTAAAAAATCAGGTATAGGTCAATCCACAGAAAGAATTATATACTTATCGGACCTTGACAATTTTGTTACCATTAATCCGGTAATTCGATATGGCAACACCGAAGTACCTGTTCTAACAAAGAAGCAAATTTATATACATGACACCGATGGGAATCAAATCAGTGTATCACGTAACGCTGCGATGGAGGATGACTTTATTGCATTGCTGATACGACAGTCACCTGATTTTGCTGAACAGTTAACCAATCCACTCCTATATTTCTATGTTCATAAAAAGAAGTTTATAAAGGAAGACTGGTTCCTTCCTGTTTTTGAAGACTGGCGGAAACACAACATTACGATACTAGGATTCAACCAGTTGCAGGGAAATAAATTAAATCCTCATAAGGCAAAAATTACAGTGCTTGTTTCCAGCGGCATTAACTGGTTCAACGCTGACGTAAAAGTAGATTTCGGAAAAGAGCGTGCTTCCCTGAAGGAACTTTATAAATCTGCAAAAAACAAAAGTAAATATATACAACTGGATGATGGTACACTGGGTATCATCCCTGAAGAGTGGCTGCGTAAATTCGCTGCATACTTTCAGACGGGTGCAGTGTCAGAGGAGAATACTATACATATTCACAAAGGCAACTATGCTATACTTTCTTCGCTTTACGATGAACACGAATTACAAGGTGATGTAAAGGAGGAGATCAAATATTTCAAATCACAGCTTGAAAAGAGAGCTGACATCAAGCCTGTGGCAATACCGAAAAAGTTAGCGGCCCAACTCAGACCTTATCAGCATGAGGGGCTAAGCTGGCTAAATTTTCTGGACGACTACGCTTTAGGTGGGTGCCTGGCGGATGACATGGGCTTGGGTAAATCTATACAGATCATTGCATTTATACTTTTATTGAAAGAGAAGCAAAAAATGCATTGCCATCTTTTAGTGGTGCCTACAACATTGCTATATACATGGCTGGAAGAATTCAGGAAGTTTGCTCCTGACCTATCTATCCTTGTTCATCACGGAAATAATCGGGCGCGGCACACTTCGCGCTTTCATCAACACGATGTTGTGATTACTTCGTATGGTACGCTGGTCACGGATGTAACTTTTCTGCGTGAGTATTTTTTCGACTATATATTTCTTGACGAATCGCAAAATATAAAAAACCCTTCATCACAACGGTATAAAGCGGCACGATTGCTCAAGTCACGAAACAAGATCATTATTTCCGGAACACCATTCGAGAATAATGCTTTTGACCTCTACGCGCAATTCTCTTTTGCATGCCCGGGATTACTGGGAACCAAACAACATTTCCGCGACCAGTATGCTATACCCATCGGCAAATTTAAAAGCAAGAGAAATTCGCTGGCGCTTCAAGCCAAGATCAAACCTTTTATACTACGAAGAACGAAGCAGGAAGTAGCCAAAGATCTTCCTGAGAAAACGGAAATGGTTTTGTATTGTGAAATGGCGCTGGCGCAACGGATGGTCTACGAGGCGCACGAGAAAGAATTCAGAGATTTCATTGCTGCCAGCCAGGATGATGAGCTTGCCAAAAAAGGTATTCATATACTGAAGTGGCTCACCAAGCTTCGACAAATATGCAATTCACCTGTGCTCGTAGATGAAAGTACATCTCCGGAAGGATCTTCAACGAAAATTGAAATCCTGATGGAGCGGATCATTAACCTTTCCG
The DNA here is from genome assembly GCA_902168185.1 of uncultured Bacteroides sp. GTDB lineage: Bacteria > Bacteroidota > Bacteroidia > Cytophagales > Cyclobacteriaceae > Ohtaekwangia. The sequence continues at coordinate 116,048 of CABHOV010000036.1, read as the reverse complement.
GACAACATAAGATTCTCGTGTTCTCGCAATTTGTTTCCATGCTGGATCTTATAAAAGAAAGATTGTCCAATGAGAATATAGGATATACATACCTGACCGGAAGTACGCAAAAAAGAGAGCGCGTAGTAGATCAGTTTCAGAATGATCCGGATGCCCGTGTCTTCCTGATAAGCTTAAAGGCTGGTGGCACCGGACTAAATTTAACAGCTGCAGAATATGTATTCCTTGTAGATCCCTGGTGGAACCCTGCGATCGAAAACCAGGCCATTGACCGGATTTATCGGATAGGACAACAAAAAAATGTAGTGGCTGTGCGCCTCATCTGTAAGGATACTATAGAAGAAAAAATCATGATCCTGCAAGAGACCAAAACAAAACTTGCCTCCGATTTACTGAATACGGGTGATAGTCCTTTCCGATCTTTTTCGAAAAATGATTTCCTTGCGTTGGCAAATTCCTCTACACGAGAAATGGCAGACTGATGCTGCCATTTCATGTATAAAGCTATAGGTATATAATTCAGCTTGAGATTTATCCCGGTAACGCTACTTTATAACCACCTTCTCAATCGTTCTGAATGTACCGGATATAACGCTTATAAGGTATACACCTCGTTCCAGACGGTATGTCATTTTCAATGTATAGAGATCCACTTCTGCGTTTTCATTTAATGCAGCATAATCTGCGAAATGCATTCTGCCTGATACATCTGAGATCACTATATAAGCTTGTTGCTCCTCGCCATTTTTTATACGCACTAAAAGCTTATCAGAAAGTTTTGCAGGGTTCGGATAAATCACCATCGATGGTCCGCTTTTATTGCTGTTGACGATTCGAACAACTTTTGAATAGCTATATCTTAAGTCATAATCCGTTTGCTTTAAACGATAGTACGAAACACCTTTTAAGGGGTGGTAATCAATTTCCTGATACGTTACCATCATGTTACTGTTACCAGCACCTTCAACAGATGAAATCGAATCGAAATGAATACCATCAGCACTTCTTTCAATAGTGAAAAACGCGTTGTTAATTTCGGTGTAGGTTGTCCAATCCAATTCCACCACCGCATCGTTCAACACCGCTTCAAATGATTTGAGTGTTATAGGCAATACCTGGTTTTTGAAGCCAAGAGCAAAGTATGTTGGATTCGCAAATGAAGTAACACCAGATGTAGCATAACCTGTGGGTGATGCCGGTGAATATACTCCGGATCCGCCTTCATCAGACCAGGGACCTGTTGGAGCAGTCGCTCTCACCACACGTGCGTTACCCGGTACGGCAATCGGCTCATCAGTAGGTGCGTTTGTATTGAAACTTAATTCAACCGTAGGTGAATTCATCGTTCCTGAAACCACATCTATAGCATAGTAACGAGCCGGAGATAATCCTTCTATCGTTGCAGGGTAGCTTCCAGAGGGTGCTGAGTTTATCATTTGCACACGCACAACGGGTGCGGTAGAGGCCGCAGTTTGCTGAATGGTAACCGGGCGATATATACTTCCCCTTCCTACCGGATATACCCTGCTTGTGCTGGCCGTGTTTGGATAACTGATGGAAAGTATACCATCTATAAAAGATGTTGCACTACCGGATACGGGTTGCACAGTGGTATTCGTAAGACTGACCGTATTGCTTCCGGTAACAATATTTCCACTGCTTAACGTCAACGATCCATTTACAACAATGTTATTATTCAACGTAAGGGAACCACCATTCGAGCGCGTCAGTCTATAGAATGTAGTAGCACCGGTTAATGTCTGGGCAGAAGCACTGGTAAGTACAACAGAACTTGTCCCTGCATTGAACGTACTGGCATTGTTCAAGTTTCCACCAATGGACATGGTACTGGTATTGGCATTTATGGTGCCGCCTGTGCTGTTGGTAAAATTACCATTTACAGTCAATGCATTGGCATTAGCAGTATATATAGCAGATGTACCACTGTTTGTATAGGAGCCTCGCACCGTGATTGCACCGGAGCCTGCAGTATAGGTAGCATTATTTGTCATTGATCCGGATACGACTATAATTCCAGAGCTTGCCGTAAATGTACCGGCCGTGTTGCTCAGATTTCCAGTGACACGAATTGCTCCTGAACCTGCATTTAGTATAGCACTGTTGCTCAGGTTTCCGCGTACACTTACACTATCGCTGCTCGCTGTAAAGGTTGCACCGGTACTGTTTGTAAAGTTGCCGGCAATCCATAATCCACCGGTACCACTTCCGGATGTAAAAGAAGTACTGGCGCCACTATTCGTGAAGTTCCTGCCTATAAAGATTGTACCTGTACCGGCCATAAATATACCGTTGTTTGTAAAATCACCGGTGGTACTTCCAAGCGTAATGTTTCTATTGTTAACAGCATTGGTAACAGTACCTGCGGCAATGGATAAATTACCGTTCACAACCAAGTCTACATTTGAAAGAACTTTAGTGCCTGTATTGGCGAATGACAAGTTGTTATAGGTTGGTTGTGTTGGCAATGTCAACGCGCCATCGTATTCAACGGTACCGCCACCCGCCGCAGTGAAGCTTGTAAAATTACCGGAAGGAAATGTTGATGATTGAATCTGTATCGTGCGTGCACCTGCGCCACTTGTGGTTACCGTACCGAAGTCATGGCCGGTGGTAGAACCAAGGTGTAGCCTGCCTCGTACTTCCAAAGTAGCCATACGCTTGGAATTAGAAGTAACCGTAACCGTATGCCCTGCACTGATGATTACAAATGAACCTGCAGGAGGCCCCAGGTTTGTTCCGGGAGGATCTATATCCCAAACACTTCCGTCCGATTCCCAATTACCAGATGCTATACTGGTATAGGTAGTAGGATTCACAAAGGCAGTTGGTTCGCCGGCAGTGTAGTCACCTGTCAGGTCTATATTGGTAAATGTAATAATCCGTGTTGCGGTATTCGGGTTCCCTGCGGTCGTGCCGATTGTCCATGCACCGCCACTGAAACGTGCGTCTCTATAATTGGCTACGGTTCCCATTTCATCCGCGGCTACATAGGTATAGGTATGCGTCAGTGAAATCAGGTTCGCTATAGAATGACTCACACTCCAGTAATAGTTAATATAGGCCGTACCCGAACCTGTTGCGCTGGGATGCTTGCTGTTCACTGGTCTGATTGTAATATTACCTCCCGCTGTTCCTGTTGTCAGAGTATAATTGGCAGGAGTATATTTACTGCCCACGCCAATCGGGAAGATAAAGTTTCCAGAAGAAAGGGAACCTGAAAAAGCTTTCGTAACGCCACTGTCTGATAACCGGCCGGATGTAACTATATAGCGAGCAGAAGTTGCTCCGCTTATCGCGGATAGACTTGTATTGGAAAGATATAGTGCATATGATCCGATCGTAAGCGAACCGCTGGTAAACGTAAGGGTACCCGTAATTTCCTGGTTTGCACCAAAGACAGCTCCCGATGCGTTGTTCAAAATTACATTACCAAATTTACCATTTCCATTTCCGGTGATTGTCTGATTGGATGTACCCGCCAATGTAATACTCCCACCTGCTGTACTCGTATGTATAGCAGAGTTTGAAACCGTACTGATAGCGGTTATAGTATTGGCTCCACCTGCGAGCGTTCCACTCGTCAGCATGAGTATACCATTCACACGAAGGTTTGTATTCGCCTGCAAGGCAACCACTCCACCTGAAAATGTATTATTGATAATGAGGTTGCCAAAGTTTGTAAGGTTGCCACTTACACCGGTGATCTGCTGATTGGAAGATGTACCATTAAGTGTTGTGGTTTGCGTTGCTGATCCTGCCTGGTATCCGCCCGTTGTTGTTCCTGTAGTATTGGTGGTGTTGGAGTTTATAAAATCACCGGCAATGTTTACATCAAAGGAACTCGCATTGAAAATATTTCCGCTTCCGATGTTAAGTGAACCACGAAGCGTCAGTCCGTTGAATTCAAGCTTTGCTGTGTTGGTTGTTCCTGTAACCGATACATTATATACCGGTATAATAGAATTGATATCAATGATCTGCGATGTATTTCCTGTACCGATCTCTATAGTACCCCCCGTTACAGAATATGTCGAAGGCTGAAGGTATAGATCAGCAATAGATGTGCTTCCGGAAGCGCGTATAACCCGCAGCGTACCACCCGACATGCTAAACGAGCTTCCCGTGTTTAAGATCTCAAATATACCTCTTGTCGTCACTGAAGCATTGGTAAGTCCGACCGATACTATACCCGAACCAGACTGATTATATAGCAACGCACCTTGCGAGCTGGCAAAGGATCGTCTGATCTGTCCGCGTACATTCAATGCCCCACCGGAAGTTGTGATTGTTGGCTGGCCTGTGGCAGCATACTCAATCGCGTTATCATTGGAAGTGGTTCCTATATTAACAGCGCCGTTTAATATTTCAAGTGTACCTGCGAGTAACAGATCGTGTCCATCTGAACCGGTTAGTTGAAGTGTTCCTCCATTGGCAGACAACCGCGCAGTAGAAGGAATCGAAAAATCTGAACCATTGGCAAAGGTTACGGTTTGTGCACTTGTAAGTCTGAATGTACCATCGTTTAACACCAGGGGTACCGTTGTGCCAGACAATGTAAAGGCGGATGCATTTACTTCGAGCACCGGTGTCTGTGATGTACCTTTAGAAACCGTAAGTATATTGAAGTCTGTTACAGAACCTGTTCCTGTAATGGATGAATTGGAAGATCCTGTAAAGGTAGTATTACAAACATACGATGCTGTATTCGAAAGGTCGAGTGTTCCGTTGTTAACCAGGTTTCCTTCTATGGAAAGTATATTTGTAGCAGCAGCACCTGTGCCTGCTATTGTGAAAGATGCGCCTGAACTGATCGCGATGTTACCATCAATCTGCAGCGTCTGCGCAGTGCCATTCATAAATTGAAGATTACCTCCCGTTACCAGCAGGTTTCCATTGACGGTGAGTGTTCGCGATGTAGCTGCATTCAACCGTACAACACCGGTAGCGGATGTGCCTTGTACAGTAATGTTACCATAAATTCGTTCATCCTGATCCGGTATTGCTATATATCTTCCTGTTGCGGGACTCAATAATAAATTCTTATAGGAAGTGAGTGGCAGAATAGTAGGACTAACCGAGCTTACCGGTATAGAGAAGTCTTGTGCACCCGTTGTGTAATATTCAACAGTTCCTCCGGTAGACCGAATAAAGTTACCAAAGTCACCCGCCGGAAATTCTGCAGTGGCAGTAGCTGAGGATATTCTCAACAAGCCACTTCCGGATATCTGAACGTTCTCGAGTCGTCCGAAATTATGACCTGTATATATACCTACATCCAGCGTGCTTCCGGCATTTATCTCCAAACCACCGGATGATTGTCCGTTGGAGGAAATGGTAATAGTATGATTGTACGTAGCACCATCTCCTATAAATACCTGGTCGCCTGCTCCCGGTACCGTAGTTGCATCAGGACCCGAGTGACTAACGTTAGACCAAGGTGTAGTTCCTGCTCCTGTGTTACTCCAGTTGCCACTGCGTTTGCTATAGAATATCTTTACTGTACCAAATGCTATGGGTCTGCCGGCCGTATAGTCTCCATCGATATAGCCTACATTTGTAAACGAAATTACATTCGAGGTTTCATTTACCTGTGAAACATTACTGATAACTGTCCACGTGGTAGGATTATACCGCGCAGGTACATAATTCGCATCGTCACCTGCCACCGATACGCTTGACTCAACATACTGATATGTATGAGACACAGCCGATGCACCAACACCTGTAAAACCAGAACTCACTACTTTCCAATACCAGGAAAGATTATTGGTATTTCCGGCAACAATGAATTGATGACGTGAATTAACAGGCCTTGCAGTGATAGTACCATACGCAGTTGGCGCGGATGTAAGTTGTATAGTAGCCGGTGTATAATTACTCCCCACACCAAATGCAAAGGTAAAGGCGGATAGATTACCGAAGGTTTTCCGTATACCACGATCTGATTGGAAACCTAATGTCCGGATCATTTTAGAACTGCTAAACGGATTACCGGTGGTTGTTAGCGCAGTAGCAGAAGTAGAAGTTAACGACAATTGATAATACGATATATCAAACAAACTATTCCCGGTACCGGCAAGCGTTAATATACCGCTGATCGTAAGGTCAGACGTTATGGTTGCACCTGGCGTGCTGGCATTATTCAGAATGAGGTTTCCGAGAATCCCGTTTCCGTCACCTGCTATAGTTTGTGTGGTAGCACCACTCAACGTAATGTTACCGGTTCCGGTATGTATAGCTTCATTATATATATTGCCTGTAACCTGAATAGTTTTGCCACCGTCATTTAATATACCTCCGGTAAGCGTCAATGCTTGTGTAACCGTATAGGTAGTCGCACTACCACCTAACGTTAACGTACCGGAAGCTTTACTCACCGTCAGGTTATAGAGTCCTGAAGTAATCGTTCCATCATTCGAGAAACTCTGATCGGCTGCTCCGTCAAATGTAGTGGTGTTAGAACTTGGTGTATAGGTAGCTCCACTGCTGATTGCAAAATCTCCACCTATTGTAACGCTCTGTCCATTGGCATTAAATATAGGATTGTTTGTTCCGTTAATAGAAAAATCATTTAATACTACCAAAGGTTGGGCCGTAGTAACCGTACCGCCTACGCTTCCTATACCGGTCAGTCGTACTGTAGTGGGAGTTCCAGTCCGTGATATATTAAAATCCCAAAAAGGCGCTACCGATGCTATAGAAAAGGAAGTAGCTGTACCAGAGAGTATAGCATTTACCGTTCCTCCGGTAACATTATAGTTTGAAGCATTACACCCGATATGTATACCGCCATTCGTTGCATCTCCGGAAGTTGTGGAAGGCTCCGGATTGCTCACATTTATAGTTCCTCCCGACATGATGAATACCTGTTCCGGAAACGGCAAAGAAAAACGGGCATACCTGGAATCAGATGCCGTTGTACCACTGGCATTAAATGTACCTCCGGTCATGGTAAAGGAACCACGATGGGTTGAAGCAGTTGTAGAGGGTCTGAATTTCTCTGTAGTAAATGTACCTCCCTCAATGATATACTGTCCTTCTTCACGAATTACAGTTCCTTGTCCTCCTACGCTGGTGAAAGTTCCTGCTGTGATCCTGATCTTTCCATAAACTACCAGCGCAGCACCATTGGTGCTTACAGTCGCACCATCAATCCACAACATGGGACTTGATGTTGAAGAGCCAATGTCATAGTTAGTAGTACCTGATCCATACACACGTGGAACGCTGATGTTGGCACCTAATTTCAGTGTACCATTTGTGATGGTGATCAGCTGTCCGTTCGAGTAAAAATTAAGATTAGCCGAGTTAGTTGAAGTAATCGAAAGTATATTCGTAGAGCTAAGACCTTTGTTAACCGTCAATGTATAAAGGTCGGTTGTTCCGTTACACGCAAGTGTATTATCCGTTGCGCCCGTAAATGTTACATTGGCTGCTCCCGTTGTTGATGCGCTATATTGTGTCCCATTACTAAGATCAACGGTACCGTTGTTCGTTACATTGCTGAGGAATGTAATATTGTGAATAGCATTGAATGCGCCTACCCCAAACGTTGTATTGGCCCCAATGGTGGCAGTTCCATTTACAGTAAGATTAATGCTGTTTGTGATCTGCGTACCTAGTGCCACAGTTAATGTACCCATTCCGGTGGTTCGCGTTACCAAATTACCAAACACCGTAAAGCTATAGGCCGAAGCATTGGAAAAAGCAACGGTAAGGTTACCCGCCGTGGAGTTGCTGAACGCAAGGTTGGGATAATTTATAGAAACCGGTAAAGTGCCTGTGAAATCAAAAAATTCTACTGTAGCACCGGATGCGTAATTGGCCAGAAAGTCATTGGTGGTGATGGTTGGAAAATATCCGGCTCTGATCTTTAGCGTACCTGATCCGGTAAGTGTACTGATCGTGGCCATCGTAAAGGTTGAAAGATTCAACGTGCCACCGTTGTGAATGTTAATGGTAAGACCGGTAGTGGTTACGTTGGCAGCAAGCGTTACGGTGTATCCGTTTAAGATGTGCACCACATCATTGTTACCCGGAACAACACTTCCTGTTAAACTAACCCCGGTGGGATCGGTAGTCCAGGTGTTGGCAACATTCCATTGCCCGCTGCTTCCTCCATTGGTATAGGTATATAATGTTACAGCAAAAGCCCCGGACGTGCATGCTAAACTGCACAGAAGGGTGACGACACAATAGATTAGGTACTTACGCATTTGAATTCAGGTATGAGTTTTAATCCATACATGAACTTCTAAAAATCCTTAGGGGTGGAGATTAAAAGTAGTTCAAGTCAAGCCCCCTATATCAATATCTATTCCACCAGTATATGCATAGACCATTCCCATGCTTTCAATATGAAAGCAGGCAAGAACAATATTAAAATTCGTGGCAGATAACTGGAAAATAGTACGGAGATGGGCTCTCGGACAGTTCAAATCTAACGTTTAAACCCGTATTTTCATAGATGTCTGGTAACATTTTTATACCTTCAATAGGGTTACCTGTTCTCAATGAGGGAGTTTTGTGTTCGATTTGGGAAAGATATATAGTAGCCCGGGTAGGCATGGCGTTGCGCTGGAGATACCTATACCGGGTAGGCCGGCCGTTGGATTTGAACCTATATCGCATAGGCCGGGTTTGGGCTGGGGAAACTATACAGGGTAGACCGGGCGTTGGGGTCGAAAAATCCTATATATAGGAGGCCGGTCCTCACGGAGTCCGGCCTTTGATATTGATACGTTATTCTGGTGACGGTCCAGTGCCGGGAGCGCTGGTCGCTTTTCCATTTCTATCGAAATAGAAGTTCTTAGACTCAGTACCTGTACCCATGTTAAGCCAATAACCGTTGCTGCTCGTGCTCTTATATACCTTTCCTTCTTCCCATCCTTTGTAGCGTGAGCCTTGCAATGTACTGCGAAGAGATGCTGGTACATCAGACGATTCCATGACCTGGTAATCCTTCGGAGCATATTGATTCCCGGATTGGACATCAGACTGTGGCTGCTGAATCGTTGACTGGTTTACACTCGTTGAATCCGTTGTTTGCTGTGCGTGAACTGTTGCAATGCCTACTATAAACATGGCAACAAAGAGGCTTGTTAGTTTCATGATCTTTTTTCCGGATTCTCAATAAAATTATGCCCTGCATGTCAGAGTAGCTCAGGGCTTGAGATGAGGAATGCGATGGACATAGTTCGTACTATTAGGCAATCTATAGGTTGCTTGCCGCACAGATAATCCAGGATGAACAGTCAACACACGTCCTGTTACTATAGGACTATAATTGGAAATCCTGTACTATATGTGCAATAAAAATCCCCATCATATCATTCGATGGTTCGCGTAATGCATACACAAAGTATCCCTTCAAACCTACCTTCTCCTGATTGAATTGGTAAATTTCGTCCACCCAAAAATCACGCGGTCTGAAGCATTGGCGACTTTCCACACACATTAATTTATTGCCAATAAGTTCGAAGTTGTGATTGTATCCGCGCTTGTGCAGGCCATCTATGATGTTGGCAGCGAAAGCCATCTCCTGTACAATCGTGTCGAGTAATTGATCGGTGCTTGAAGTGTCCATGGTATATACGTTACAGCTGAAATCCACATTCTACAGGGCAGTTCACGAATAGGTTTAAAAAAATCGTTCCCTTATCTCCTGGTGCTTTTGTTAACAGATCAGCATGTGCATTACATCATACGAGACTATAGGAAGAGTGTGAGGTATATTTCACTCTTTTATCATGGCATGACTTTTACATCTCTGTCCTATAAATCGATCAGGATGAGTCTCGTTCAATACAAAAAGAAGCGTTCATTCGAAAGCACTCCCGAGCCAGCCGGTGGCAAATCCGATAAGGCTTCTTTGAAGTTTGTTATCCAAAAACATGCTGCCTCTCATTTACATTATGATTTCAGATTGGAGATGGAAGGCGTATTGAAAAGCTGGGCTGTGCCGAAAGGTCCTTCGCTTGATCCTAAAGTAAAGCGACTCGCCATGATGGTTGAAGATCATCCCTATGACTATCGTACATTCGAAGGTATAATTCCGGAAGGTAATTATGGTGCAGGTGCAGTGATCGTATGGGATGAGGGCTGGTATGAACCTGCCGAAGATATCGCTGCTGATAAAATTAAAAATGATAAAGCTTTACGACATCAACTTCATGCTGGTAAACTAAAATTTATTCTTCATGGCAAAAAGCTGAAAGGAACTTTCGCCTTGGTGAAGGCTACTGGTCGTGGAGAAAACTCCTGGTTGTTAATGAAGGTTAATGATCAATATGCTACAGAAGAAGATATACTTCTGAAAGATAAATCCGTGCTTTCAAAAAAAACAGTCGAGCAAATAAAAGCTACTATGGATACGACCGGCAGAAAACCGGTCAAGCGAAAAAGCAGTGTGAAAGCTTCTGCTGAAAAGAAGCTTAAGACACCTGCGAAGACCACTACGCGCAGTAAAAAAAAAATTAACTCCTCAGCGTTCGATAAAGCGAAGAAGTCAGCATTCACGGTAAACGTAAGTCCGATGCTTGCTACATTGGTAGCAGAACCACCCGATGCTGAAGGCTGGATCTATGAAATCAAGTGGGACGGATATAGGGCGATTGCTTTTCAGCATGAGAATATACTTGAACTGAAGTCGCGAAATGACAAATCATTCAATGAAAAGTTTTACCCTATATATAAAGCACTTCAAGATTGGGGTATAGATGCTATTCTGGATGGAGAGATCGTTGTGCTTAACGAACAGGGACATGCAGATTTTAGCGGCCTTCAAAATTGGCGAAGTGAAGCGGATGGTGATTTGATATATTATCTCTTTGATATACTTTGGCTGAATGGCAAGGAGTTAATGTCTCTCCCGCTTTACGAGCGAAGAGAAATTCTGAAGCAAATTGTACCGGACGAAGGCGTCATACGGCTGAGTGAGAATTTCGATACCACGGGAAACGAATTCCTCGCACTCGCCAGGCAATTGGGTATAGAAGGGATTATCGCCAAACGAAGGGATAGTATATATCTTCCAGGGATACGGAATACAGATTGGCTGAAGATCAAGGCCAACAAACAGCAAGAAGTTGTCATTGGCGGCTACACGCAAAACAAAGGATCGAACAAGGCTTTCAGTTCTTTACTCGTAGGAGTATATGAGCAAGGTGAACTGATCTATACCGGCAAAGTAGGCACCGGGTTTAATGTAAAAACGCAGCAGGATATGATGAAGCAATTTAAACCGCTCGTTATTGCCGAGTCGCCTTTCAATATTATACCGGATGTAAATAAACCCTCACGCTTCCGGCCCAATCCGCCTGAAGCAGTAGCCACATGGCTAAAACCCAAACTTGTTTGTGAGGTAAGCTATAGCGAGATCACAAGCGATGGTGTTATGCGACATCCTTCCTTCGAAGGTATGCGTATTGACAAAGCTGCCAGGGAAGTAATACTTGAAACTGAGATGCCTGTGGTAAAGGAGAAGCATGTACTCGCGGAGAAAAAAATTATTAAAGCTGCAGGAAAGAAAGAGCGCAAGACCTTACTGAATCCTACGGATGAAACACAGGTACGCGAAATCAACGGTCACAGTATAAAGTTTAATAACCTGAGCAAAATATACTGGCCGGATGAAGGTGTTTCCAAGCGAGATATGCTCAATTACTACTACCAGGCAGCACCCTATATATTACCCTATTTGAAAGACCGTCCGCAATCACTGAACCGCTTTCCCAATGGGATCAACGGTAAAAGTTTTTATCAGAAGGATGTTACGGGCAAAGTACCGGATTGGGTTGACACCTATCTTTACCACAGCAGTGATGAAGCAGATGTAGACAAACATTTTCTTGTCGTACAGGATGAAGCGAGTATATTGTTAATGGCTTCGATGGGTTGTATTGAATTGAATCCGTGGAGCAGTAAGGTTCAATCACCCGATCATCCTGACTGGTGTATCATTGACCTTGATCCTGACAAGAACTCGTTCGACCAGGTTGTTGAAGCCGCACAGGTAACAAAACAAGTGCTGGATAGCATGGAGGTTCCCTCCTATTGCAAAACCAGTGGCTCCACCGGTCTGCATATATATATCCCGCTTGGAGCTAAGTATACATACGAGCAGTCGAAAGAATTCGCGCGCGTTATTGCCATGCTTGTGCATCGAGAAATACCGAAGTATACCAGCATTGAACGAATCGTCTCCAACCGAAATGGCAAGATGTATATTGACTTTTTGCAAAACCGGCCGAAGGCTACATTGGCTGCACCCTATTCGCTTCGTCCGAAAAAAGGTGCTACCGTTTCCATGCCGTTACATTGGGATGAAGTAAAGAAGGGCTTAAAGATGACTGACTTTACCATTTTCAACGCGATCGACAGGTTAAAAGAAGTCGGTGATATTTTTAAGCCTGTTATTGGAAAAGGCATTGATCTTAAAAAAATCACCGCTTCGGGTAAATAGTTATATCCCTATACTAAAATCTAATCATTTTCCCGATGTATAGGCCAGTTTCATAAACTTCTTTACTTCAGCGTTAATATCATCTGTACAGGTTATGCGCAGGTGATGGTTATACTGAGATGTGCCCGGTACCTGTGCTATCTTCTGGAAACACATATTCTCATGATGCGGCTCCTGAAAAGGAAATACTATATCGACAAAGTCACGACCGAGTCGAGTGATATAGGCGATCCTTGTTTTAGCAGCCAATGCAATCATTGACTTTGTTGGATGAATCGTTACATCGTCTATCTGCTGGTAGCTCCGTATAAATTCCCAAAACAATGTGACGGTATACTCGGATTTGTTGTTAAGAAAATCAGCAAGCACTTTATCTCCACAAGAATGTACCTGATTGGTATTAACAAATTCCTGCTGGCAGGCCGGGCATATCCACATATAGTATAGTTTAATGATATCGTGACCCTAAAAATAAACGTTCAGTGAATTCCAAGAACACCTTAATGCGCATGTCCTTCTTCCTCGCTATTCTTAATCTTTGACAAAATGGAATAGGCACCTGTTACAACCACTTCGCTTTGTTCGTTTAGCGTATCTGGTACCGTTACTTCCGTATACCCTAATTCACTGTTGCCAATCTGAATTTCAACCATGGCAAAATGCTGACCTTCCTCTGTTTCGTGTTTCGCTTCATTGCCTTCTTTTTCTGTATGTACTTCATCCGCTACCGGAATGAATATATACTTTTTACCTTGGAAATCAATGATCGCCTCATCCGGCAACGCAGGTACCAGTGCACCTCCGGTTTCAACATTCGCTTTGAGATACATTCCCGGAAGCAATTCTTTGTCTTCCTTATCAATATGACAATGGATGCGAACACTCCGATCCTGACCGATCTCTCTGCCGATCAGATATACCGTTGCCATGCGCTCTTGTGTTTCGTTTGCAAGCGTAAATCTCACCCGTTGTCCAATCCTTAATTTCAAAACATCCTTTTCAAAAACGGTCAGCTCTGCATGCAAATGTTCAGTGTCAACAATCTCAAAGAGTATATCTGAAGGACTTACAAACTTTCCAATGTTTACATTCACTTGCGTGACGTAGCCACTGATTTGCGCATATACATTTCCCGTACTGGTAATATTACCTTTCTCTAATTCCGACAGATTTATATTGATCAGCTTCAGCTTCGCTAACAATCCATTCTTTTTGGCGAGCCAGCTCTGATAATTTGATTTCGCCTGCTGCAGTGTTTTCTGTGCATTTACATTTTCCTTCGCCAATTCCTGCTGGCGCTCATAATCTGCTTTCGAAAACTCGAACTGATTGACGGCCTCCAGATAGTCTTGCTGAAGTTGTATATAGTCCGCATTTTCGATCACAGCAATCAACTGACCTTTACTCACACGTGATCCTTGCAATAACGTGGTGCTTTTTAAAAAACCACCCAACGGAACGGACACACTCACAAGTTGCTGGGGAGGTACATCCAGTATACCGTTGGCCTTGATCGTTCCACTAATCTGTCTGCGTTCAATTTTACCGAGCGTGATGCCTGCGGTTTTAATCTGTGCTTCGGTTAATGTTGCCGCATTCTCTTCTTCTTCATGATGTGCTTCGGTTGCTTCAGGTTGCTCCTTGCTTCCGCATGAATATAGCAGCGCTACTGTAATGGTTAATACTATATATTTTAAAAGTCTCATTGTGATTCTATTTGAATGATGTCCTATTTTATACTTGACGATATTCATTATGACTAATCGGTGTATTTTGTTTTATTGAATACCTGCCAGAAATTCCAGGTGTATAACGGATTGGTTCAGGCTGTTCAAACTGTTGAGGTAATTTTCACGGATCTGCATGGCATTTCGCACCGCCAGCCAATACTCCGTATAGTCTATCTCACCATTCCTGAAAGCAATATCCGATTGCTTTAATATCAAGGCTGCATTCGCCAATGCTGCGCTCTGGTAAAAATTTACACTGCTTTTGTTTTTGATATACTCCTGAGCGCCTTGTTGCCATTGTGCCTGCATGGCAGTTTGACTTAGTTCAAACTGCGTTTGCGCTTTTTGTCGATGTATAGCGGCAGCTTTTACTTTCGCAGATTGAGGGCCGAACCACAACGGTATAGCAAGGCCAACCTGGAAACCCTGGAAGCGATCGCTTTTAGTAGCGAGCTCGCCACTTGCATTTACAGGTGTCCCGATCAGTGTCTGGTTGAAGTAGCCGATGCTCAGGTCCGGAAGCACTTTTTTACTCGCCACTTTCTTCTCATTGGCAGCGATCTCTTTCAATTGCTTAAGATAAGCCATGTTTGGATTTTGACTAATCGAAACACTGTCCAATGGCAAGCCGAGCTTTCGCTCTGACAACTCCGCAGATGCTATCGCAACGGGATGGCTACGGTTCATGAGTACTGCCAACTGCTGCTGATAAATCCGGATGTCGGCCTGGTTCTGTGCAAGCTGATTGAGCACTTCATTGCGCTGCGTTTCCGCTGTCGTCTTTTCCAGCATACGGGTTTCACCGGTACGATAACGAAGGTCGGTCGCCTTTACAAAATTAGTATAGATGCTGTCTTGCTGTTCAAGCAATGCCTCACGTGCCATCAGGTATAAGAGGCGATGGTATACTTGCTTTACCTGATACACCAACTCGTTTTCAGTAACAGCTTTTCGAAATTCAGCGCCCTTCACAAGCGATTTATCCAAAGCATTCTGGGAGGTAAATACGGTAGGGAATGGTATACTCTGCGAGATCGTAATGTTATTATCAGTCTTCACGTAGCTGTTGTATTGCCCCTGCATATACATCACGTTTGTTTTACCAACGTCCGTTGCCGTACGCTTGATCTGACGCTGATATTCAATATCCAGTGAAGCTGCTTCTATATTTTTATTTCCCCGAAGCGTTTGCTGAATCGCCTCTTCCAGTGTAACCGTATTTTGCTGTGCTATAGCAAACCCACCGGAACAAACCATGATTCCAATAAGTGCTGATCGCGTGCATCCTATCATTCTCCGATATATATCTATGATCCTATATTTCAGTTTCATTGTTTTTATCTTTTTTCCAGTGAATATTTTCAAAGTATATATACAGGCATGGCAGTACGATGAGTGTAAGGATGGTCGAGCTTATCAAACCACCGATCACCACCGTTGCCAGGGGTTTCTGCACCTCTGCTCCTGCACTGGTTGTCAGCGCCATCGGCAAGAAACCCAGTGAAGCTACTGCGGCCGTCATGAGCACCGGGCGTAAACGAACTGCAGTTCCTTTCATAATGATTTGCTCCAGATCTGTGAGCCCTTCCTTTTTAAGCCTGTTAAACTCTGCGATCAATACGATACCATTGAGTACAGCAACACCGAACAACGCAATGAAGCCTACCCCTGCAGATATACTGAAGGGCATTCCCCTCATCAGTAAGGCCAGTACACCACCGATGGCAGCCATGGGTATAGCTGTAAAAATGAGGAGCGATTGTTTTACAGAATGAAAAGTAAAGAACAGCAGCAGAAAAATAAGTGCAAGCGCTGCAGGAACTGCTATCGACAACCGGTCTTGTGCCGCCTGAAGATTTTCGAACTGGCCGCCATATATAGGGTAATAGCCGGGTGGAAACTTTACCTGTTGCTCTATTTTTTGTTGTATCTCTTTTACAACACCTGCAATATCTCTCCCACGCACATTGAAACCGACTATAATTCTTCGCTTGGCATCCTCGCGCTGAATTTGATTCGGACCAATTTTAAACTCTACGTCTGCCAATTGAGTCAAGGGTACCTGATTTCCATCGCTAGTGGTAATGAACAGATTCTGAACGTCAGCAATTTGCTGACGATGTTGTGTATTGAGACGCACCACAAGGTCGTAACGTTTTTCACCTTCATATACCAATCCCGCTGATTGTCCTGCAAAGGCCGTGTTGATCGCCTGGTTAACGGTCGCTATACTTACACCATACTTAGCAATCTCATCGCGGTTTATCTTCACTACGATCTGTGGCAGGCCTGTTACCTCTTCCATATATAGATCACGAGCGCCCTCTACATTTTTCACTACGCTTGCTACTTGCTTTGAGAGGTCGGTGAGTGTCTCAAGGTCTTCACCAAATATTTTAACCGCTATATCTTGCCGAACGCCAGTCATCAATTCATTAAAACGCATTTGTATAGGTTGTTGAAATCCAAACGATACACCCGGAACAACTTCAAGTGCTTCACTCATTTTCTCAGCCAACTCATCACGGGTATGTGCCTTGGTCCAATCTTCTTTAGGTTTCAGAATCACCATCAGATCGCAAGCTTCAATTGGCATTGGATCTGTTGGAATTTCTGATGATCCTATTTTGGCAACGACTTCCTCTACTTCATCAGGAAATTCCTGTAGCAGAACAGCAGATCCTTTTTGTGCTGACTCAACCGTATAGGACAAACTACTTCCAGTGAGAACGCGTGTCTCAATAGCAAAATCTCCTTCATCCAGTGTTGGCAAAAATTCTCCGCCCATATTTGCAAATAAGAAGAGGCTTACCGTGAAGAGTATCACCGCTGTAGCAACCACTATAAATTTGTGCTGTAGCGAACTTCGAAGTGAAGGTGTATAGATGCGATGGAAGAAATCCATCATCTTGTCTGATAGATTTCTTTCACGTTTCGGGCTCTTGCTCAGAAAGAGTGCAGACATCATGGGTATATAGGTGATGGACAGGATAAAGGCTCCTATTATAGCGAACCCAACTGTTTGTGCCATTGGCTTGAACATTTTTCCCTCTACTCCTACAAGTGCCAGGATCGGCAGGTATACTATCAAAATTATAATTTCGCCAAAGGCAGCCGATGTTCGTATGCGCGATGCAGCGGTATATACTTCTTCGTCCATCTCACGCTGCGTTAACCGTTTTGTTATGGTACGAAAGCCCAGGTAATGCATTGTGGCTTCAACAATAATAACAGCTCCGTCTACAATCAATCCAAAGTCTATAGCACCCAGACTCATCAGGTTTCCGGATACACCAGTGATATACATCATGGAAATAGCAAAGAGCATGGCCAGGGGAATTACCGATGCTACTATAAGACCAGCACGCAGATTACCGAGAAACAGTACCAGCACGACAATTACAATCAACGCACCTTCGATGAGATTTTTTTCTACCGTTCCAATCGTTCTCTCTACAAGTTCACTTCTGTCCAGGAATGCATCAATCTCAAGTCCTTCGGGAAGTGTCTTGTCAATTTGTGCTATACGTTCCTTTACACGCTTAACGACAGCATTGGAATTTTCTCCTTTCAGCATCATCACGATAGCGCCCACTACTTCGCCTTCATTATTATAGGTCATGGCGCCAAAGCGATTCGCATGTCCAAACTGAATGCTCGCTACATCGCGGATCAACACCGGCATTCCGGTAGCTGTATTTTTAATAACAATCTTCCCTATATCTTCCTCTGTGGTGATGAGCCCTTCGCTTCTGATAAAGTATGCATTCGGTTTTTTATCTATGTAGGCGCCTCCGGTATTTTGATTATTCTGCTTTAGTGCCGTAAATATCTCTTCGAGACCAAGGTTATAGCTCCGGAGTTTATCGGGATCTATAGCAATTTCATACTGCTTTAAATATCCACCAAAGCTCGCAACATCTGCCACACCTTCCGTACCCAGCAATTGTCTCCGTACAATCCAATCCTGTATGCTGCGAAGTTCCATTGCTGTATATTTATCTTCGAAACCTTTTTTAGGACGTATTATATACTGAAAAATTTCACCAAGGCCTGTTGTTACAGGGGCAAGCTCTGGCTTTCCTATACCCGGAGGGATCTGACTGGTTGCAACAACCAACCGCTCATTTACCTGTTGCCGTGCCCAGTATATATCGATATGTTCTTTAAATACAATCGTAACGACTGAAAGTCCGAAGCGGGAGAAACTTCTGATCTCATGTATACCCGGTATAGTAGCCATGGTTTGCTCTACCGGAAATGTAACGAGCCGTTCAATGTCCAGTGCCGATTGCGATGGCGCTGTGGTTATGATCTGCACCTGGTTATTGGTTATATCCGGAACGGCATCTATAGGCAGCCTTGAAATTGAATAGGCTCCTCCTATAATCAACGCTATTATAAAGAGCCCGATCACCAGCTTATTGTCTATAGAATACCGGATGATTCTGTCTAACATAGTTCTTGTCTGAAAAAGTAAATATCAATGAAAATAATGGTGGCCATTCATGACCTGTAGTCTATACAGTATATCATAAAGTTATAGCAGTCCACTTATTTTAGAAGAAGACTTACTCTATATCTATATACTGTACTAGTTTATGATGATGGCCGAAATGCCATACAGCATTTTTTATGAAAGCCTTGGCGGTTGCCAGATAGCGTTATGGGAACTCAGTAAAGATCGTTCCTGATAGGGAATTGTAAATTTTGTATTGTGACTAAAATGACGCGGTATAGCAATTTCTAAAACGGTGAGCCGTATATGGGTGGCACAGCAAGAGCAAATGCAGAGTGGTGAGCAATGATCCGCTTCCGCCTGATGCTGCTCGTTGTCATCTAAACTTACCTGCGCTGATCCGGATGATAATTCGTCTGCACAGGTATAGCGATCCATACAGGGATAACATGCCAGCACTAGCATGTAAAGTGAAAATATGATCGCAGTAAATCGCACAGCCCAAAGATAGCGGATGAAATGATGCAATAGGATTGCATGTAGATAAAATTTAACTCGCTCATCCCCATAACCGGCCATTAATCGAATCACTTCGACTTATTAACGTCATCAATATTTTTTAACGAGGCGAGTAAACCATCTTCCAATTGTAAAGTCTAATGCCTAAAGAATTATGTATGATTGATACAAAACACCGCTGGCTATTTCTTCTGCTCACGATAATTGTGCTGCTAAATGGAATTATGCTTTCAGCTTCCATTTCTCGATCACAAGCAGATCCGCCACCGCCCTATCAATTCCCCTATGCGCAGGCAGGTCTAACAAGAGAGCAGGCAGCCGCTCACTTAGTCAGTCGGTTTACATACGGCGCTGTACCGGGACAGATTGAAGATATAGTAAACATGAGGCTTGAGAATTGGTTTCAACAACAATTGACGGCTAACCCAAAGGACGACAAAGTTAATGCGCTGTTGAATGACTACGATGCTCTAAAATTAAGTAATGCCGACATCATAAATACTTACTTTAAAAACGCACAAATTTTACGTATGGCTATAGCTGATGGCGTGATCGACAGAGATTCAGCAAAACTTAACAAAGGTGAATACCGAGATCAACTGAAGGATTACGTCAAGAAAAAACAGATTAAGCCAGAACGCGAGCTTATCCTTCAATTTAGTAGTCAAAAAATAATTCGTGCAGTATATACTAACAATCAGTTACAAGAAGTACTTACCGAGTTCTGGTTCAATCATTTCAATATCTCCTTTACCAAGAAGATCTGTGCGCAGTTTATTCCAGGTTATGAAAGAGATGCTATACGTCCACACGCATTGGGAGCGTTTGAAGATCTTCTCGTTTCAACAGCTAAATCTCCTGCCATGCTTTTATACCTCGATAATTTTAGCAGTGTTGGTACAAAAGATACTATAGCAGAAAAAAAGCAAGGAAAAAAAGGAAGAATGAAAGGGCTTAATGAAAATTATGCTCGTGAAGTTATGGAATTACATACGTTGGGTGTTGATGGTGGATATACGCAGAACGATGTCACAGAAGCAGCAAGAATTCTTACCGGCTGGACACTATACCCTATAGGAAAAGAAAATTTTGGGAACGGTTATAAAAAATTACTGGAAAGAGAAGGAGAAGATAAATTGAAAGCACGTGGTTTTATACATGATGGAGATTTTCTATTTACGCCTAATCGTCATGATACTGGTGAAAAAATAGTTATGGGTAAATCATTTCCACCAGGCAAGGGATATGAGGAAGGGTTGCAATTGTTAACGTTCCTTGCACATCACCCTGCTACGGCAAAATTTATATGCACCAAGATTGCCACCAGATTTGTTAGCGATGAACCACCCGTGAGACTGATTGAAAAAATGGCTAAGACTTTTCTTGAAAGGAACGGAGATATAAAGCAAGTCTTAATTACGATGGTATCTTCAACCGAGTTCTGGGAACCGTCTGCTATACGGGCAAAAACAAAATCACCACTTGAAGTAGCCGTCAGCAGTCTGCGTGCCCTGAACGCAGAAGTATACAAGCCGTACGAAATATATACCTGGATAACACGAATGGGCCAGCCGCTATATTTCTACCAGGCTCCGACTGGTTCCCCCGACAGGGGCCAATACTGGATAAACACGGGCTCATTGCTAAACCGGATGAACTTCGGTCTCGCGTTAGCAGACGGACGAATACCAGGTGTAAAATTTAATCTACTGGCATTGAATAAAAATCATGAACCCGAAAGTGCGGAAGACGCATTGATTACCTATAGCAACCTTCTATTACCGGAAAGAAATATAGAGGAGACTGTAAAACGTCTTACACCATTACTAAACGCCCAGAACCTGGATCAAAAAATAAATGAAGCTGCAGGGAGTGCAGCTTCGGATTCAACCATGCGTATGGTTACAACGGATAGCCTGGGCGGCGAAGCACTCATGTTGATGAATCCACTGACACAGACAACCGGGCAAAGTAAATATAGACTTTCCCAGGCAATTGGTATTCTACTGGGATCTCCTGAGTTTCAAAGAAGATAAATCATACACAAGAAAAAATATAAACACATGGTAACACGAAGAGGTTTTCTAAAAGCTGGTGGACTAACCTTGTTTGGCATTGGTATAGGCGGAGTTCCATCATTCATGGCACGCGCGGCTGCGAGTAGTAAAATCATGGCGCCGTATCGAAAAAATAAAATACTCGTCTGTATATTTCAGCGTGGTGCCATGGATGGACTTATGGCCGTAATGCCTTTCACTGATATATACCTCAAGGCTGCACGCCCTACTTTATTTATGTCTGCCGCAAAAGAAAAAGCCGACAAACCTTTAATTGATCTTGACGGACGTTTCGGGCTCCATCCTTCAATGCAGGTTTTTGAATCACTCTTTCATGAAAAGCAGCTTGCTATAGTACACGGCATGGGCTCACCAAACACTACCCGTTCACATTTCGATGCACAAGACTATATGGAGTCGGGCACTCCCTTTAACAAGAATACTCCCAGTGGCTGGCTCAATCGCGCTGTTGGATTACTGGGACATGAAGCAACGCCCTTCCAGGCTGTTAGTGTCACTTCATCCTTACCTCGTTCGCTATATGGAAATCATGCCGCTCTTGCGATAAAAGACTTGAAGGATTTTGCTGTTCAGTTAAAAGGTAATCCGGCTGGTGCATCTGTAGCGGCTAAAAGTTTTGAAGAGCTATATGACCAGACTTCCTCTTCGTTGTTAAAAGAAACAAGTAAGGAAAGTTTTGACGCCGTTAAAATGCTACAACTCGCTGATGTTCGCAATTATACTCCTGCCAATGGGGTAAGTTATCCGAACAGTCCTTTAGGAAATTCATTAAAACAGATTGCTCAACTTATAAAAATGAACGTTGGGTTGGAAGTTGCTTTTGCCGAATCCGGTGGATGGGATACGCATTTCAATCAAGGCACGTACAACGGTATGTTTGCACGCAATGTAGCGGATCTCAGTAATAGTATCATTGCTTTTTGGCGTGATGTTGAAATGTATCAGGACGACATCACCGTTATGACAATGACCGAATTCGGAAGAACGGTAAAACAAAATGGCACAGGCGGCACGGATCACGGCAGAGCTTCTTGTTCTTTCATTTTAGGAAATAATGTACTGGGAGGAAAAGTGCATGGTACTGTAAATCCCCTTGCTGTAGAAAACCTGGAAGATGGTCGCGACCTTGCTGTTACTACTGATTTCAGAAGTATATTCAGTGAAGTTGCCAGCATACATCTAAAACTGGAAAACAAAAATACGTTGTTCCCGGATTGGCATGGGAATACGATTGGTGTTATGAAAGTATAGAAAACGTGCTGCTTGTACTGCAGACGCTGTTGCTTTAGCCGGCAAGGAAGATGCGTACACTTTGAAAGTAATGGTCGCTTCTATTTATACGCCGAAAAGATATAGATCTTTACTACCTATACGCCATTGAGACTTCGCTTGCTTGTGTACTGCGAGGCGTTTTCGAGTGCCTTCAGTATATCTTCCAGGCGCATGGGCTTGCTTACGTAAGCATCCATACCGGCTTCGATACACTGCTCCTTATCGCCTTGCATGGTATTCGCAGTCATAGCAATGATAAACGATCCTGACTTCAATTCATGGCGCAAGACTCGCGTGGCTTCGAGCCCATCCATTTCGGGCATCTGTACATCCATCAGTATAACATCGTAGTGCTTCGAGCGCATTTCATCCAGCACTTCCACACCATTATTGACAACCTTCGGAGTATACCCAAGCTTATTCAGAATTCGTACAGCAAGTTTCTGGTTTACCATATTATCATCTGCAACCAGAATTGTGAGCGGATTGATGTTTGCAAACTCTACCGAGAGTTGCTTTGAATTTTGTACACTTCGCACTGGTACCTTCCGCTCTTGGCGTAACGCCTGGAATATAGTCTCATTCAGTTGTGTCTGATGAACCGGCTTGGTAAGTATATGAAAGAATAATTCTGAAAGTTCATTGGTTCTGTCTGTACCCAGCGAAGAAAGTAACACAATCGGAAGTGAAGGGTACCGGCTTCGGATCATTTTGCCGAAGGCAACACCATCGGTTATCGGCATGTGATAATCCGTTATCACCAGGTCTATCGAATGTCCTTCATATAGTATATCCATCGCCTGAGCCGCTGATTGAGCCACAACGGGAATAAGTTTCCATTGCTCCAGTTGCGTTTTCAGGATCATACAGTTCGTTTCGTTGTCATCCACCACCAGCACACGCTTCCCTATACAATCATTGGGATTCAGGTATACATATTTCTGAAATGCTTCTTCTGCGGAACTGGTTTTAATCGTAAAAGAAAAGACAGAGCCAACGGATGGCGTACTGGTCAGCGATATCTCTCCGCCCATTAACTGCACAAGCTTCTCGCATATTGCAAGGCCGAGTCCTGTGCCTCCATACTTACGGGTGGTAGATGAGTCAACTTGCGCAAATGATTTGAACAGCAAATGCTGTTTATCTTCCGGTATACCTATACCTGTATCGCGCACCGAGAACTTCAAAAATAACGCATCATCCTGCGATGCTATATCTTTTGAAGCCGCTATATTTACAAAGATCTCGCCTTCCGTAGTAAACTTTATAGCATTGGACACCAGATTCAATAACACCTGCCGAACGCGTGTACTGTCTCCTATAATTTTACTCGGTACATTGGGCTCGATTTGGTAGATAAGGTCCAATCCTATTTTCGCGGCTTTCCCTGCAAACACATCGAGTACACTTTCCACACATGATCGGAGATCAAAAGAGATCTGCTCAAGTTCCATTTTACCGGATTCAATTTTCGAAAAGTCAAGTATATCGTTGATTACGGTCAGCAGATTATCACCACAACTACGAATGGTTTCTGTATACTCGAATTGCTCTGCTGTAAGCGGAGTTTCCGCCAGCAATGAAGCCATACCGATAACTCCATTCATCGGTGTCCTGATCTCGTGACTCATGGTAGCCAGAAATATACTCTTCGCTTTGTTAGCTTGTTCAGCCTCATTCCTGGCATCTTCAGCTTCCGCTTTCTGTGTGGTAAGCTCGCCATTGATCTCTCGCAAGAACTGGGCTTGTGCTTCCAGGATCTCCTTCTGCCCTACTACCTCTGCGGTGCGCTCATTCACTATTCTTTCAAGTATATTTCGTTGGCGCTTCACGGAGTTGATCCTGACCCAATAAAAAGTAACCGCCCCACCAATAAGCACCAGGGCTGCCGTTGCACGGAACCAGAATGTTAGCCAGAATGGTGGTGTAATAATGATGTCTATAGCTGTACCTTTGGTATTCCATACACCATCATTATTTGAAGCTTTCACATAGAAAGTATATTTGCCCGGGTCGAGATTGGTATACGTTGCAAAATGTTTATTGCCCACATAGTTCCAATCTTTATCGAAGCCCTCTAAACGATACGCGTATTGATTATTCTCTGGTGAAGTATAATTCAATGCCGAAAACTCAAATGAAAAAACGGACTGGTCGTACGATAATCGAATCTCCTTAGTTTCCCCTATATGTGATTTTAGAATTTTGCTATCGCGACTTGAAACCGATTTGTTGAAGAGTTGAAAATCGGTGATGACTACCGGAGGTATAGCAGGGTTATCGACAATGCTGTCGGGGTGAAATACATTGAATCCGTTGTTGCCACCAAAGTACATCTGGCCATCGCGTGTACGAAGTGAACTGTTAAAACCAAAGGAATTTCCCTGTAAGCCATCGGCAACCGTAAAGTTTCTAAAAGTCTTCTTTACAGGATCAAATTTGCTTAACCCTTTATTTGTACCAATCCATAAATTACCATGCATGTCTTCTTCTATACTCATGGTTGCATTACTCGGAAGTCCGTCCTTAATCTGATATGTAGTAAATCTTTTAGTTTCTCTGTCAAAACGATCCAGCCCACCCGTTGTGCAAAACCAGATATACCCCTTGCTATCCTCAAATATATCTTGTATTGTATTGTTGCTGATGCTGAACGGATCACGTTCATCGTGCGCATAATTGGTGAACCGCTGCGTCTCGGGATCAAAGCTATCCACACCACTTAATTCTGTGCCAATCCAGAGTATACCTTTACTGTCTTGATAAGTAAGAAATACCCGATTGCTACTAAGGCTTGTTGAAGCAATAGGATCATGCAGGTAACGGGTGATTTGCTTTGTCTTTCCATCCATTTTATTGATACCACCCGAAAAAAAAGAGATCCATACATTATTATCGCGGTCGTTTATTACACCAAAGACTTCGTTTACGGTCAGACTATTCTCATTACCGGGTATATTTTTATAGTGTGTAAATTTTTGTTTAGCTCTATCATAGAAATTAAGGCCACCCGCCCAGGTGCCAGCCCAAACATTTTCATCCTTATCAAGCGCAATAGCCGTTGCATAGTCACCACTCATGCTATTGGATTTCGCCTCATGCTTATAGGCTATAAATGTTCGCGCTAGCGGATCAAAAGCATTTATACCACCACCATCTGCGGCTATCCATATAGTGCCACTTTTATCTTCTGCAAAGCCACGAACATCATTGTCGCTTAAACTCTGCGGATCGCCCGGATCATGTATATAGTGCGTAAACTTTTTTCGGCTCCAGTCCAGGAAATTTACTCCTGCACTTGCTGTGCCCACCCACATGTTATTCGCAGGGTCACGATAGAGTACATGAATTGAATTTTGAATCAGACCACTCGCATCATTATTGCTGTTACCGTATGTGGAGATCTTACCAGTTTTCTTATCGAGAATGCAGAGTCCACCATTTTCAGTGCCGATCCAGATACGACCTTCTGCATCTTCGTTCACCGCCATGGTCTCGTTATTGCTTAGACTATATTTGTTATCCGGATCGTTGCTATATTGTTTGAATACACCTGTCTTCTCGTTGAATACATTTACACCGCCACCCTTTGTAGCTACCCATACATTACCTTCCTTATCCATGAAAAGGTCGCGAACAAATTCCGCGCTTAGCGAACCAACACCACTACCGGGCTTATAGTGTGCAAATTTGTTTTCAGAGACATTAAACCGATCCAGACCTTTTACCGTACCGATCCATATATCCCCTTTCAGATCTTCCTGTATATCTGTAATCTCACTGGAAACAATACTCGAAACATTGCCTGCTTCATGTATATACTTGGTTAGTTTACTGCGGGTCTTGTCCAGCTTACAAAGTCCTTGATCAGTTCCAATCCATATGTTTCCCTGCCGATCTTCGTGTAGCGCTTCAACGTTGTTGCTCGGGATATTGTACGGTTCACGACCCGCTTTATATTGCACGAATGAATCGGTTACTCGGTCGTATTTACTTAGACCAGAAAAAGTAGCGATCCAAAGAAAACCGTCTTTGTCTTCGAGTATATCTGCAATAAGACTTCCGCTGATGCTGGTAGAATCGCCAATTATATTTTTATATACTACCAGTTTGTTACCGTCATATTTATTTAGTCCATCGCGCGTTCCAAACCATATAAAGCCTCGCTTGTCCTGAAGAATACATCGAATGTGATTGTCTTCCAGTATAACGGTTTTGAATTTCAGGTTATGTTGCGCTTCGACACTAAAAGACAGCAATACTATCAGGATTGTTATTCTGAAGAATGAAACCGAAGTAACCATGCGCGGGAAATATAGAGTTGAAGATTGCCGGAGTATACTGTCTTAAAGAAAAAAGCTCGATTGAATGCTACTTCAAGAAGCACTTCAATTTCTCAACAAGGTCGCCAATCATACCACAAAGCGCATCAGGAAAAAGCGCAAATAACCTAAGAGGAATGCGTAGAAGAAATTGCTGTTATCTCACTATATGTTATAACATAGATGAATCAAATTCCCAACAGGACATGCTATGAGGCACTGGCACCATTTTTTTTATCGGATTAAACTTTAATGAAGCCAGCATGGCAGCACTCGACAACACTTTAAATTCCGGGAATCCAATTATCAGGCATACCTATACGGCTGATCCAACGGTGCTGGAATATAACGGCACAGTATATCTATATACAGGTCATGACGAAGCACTACCGGGAGAACATCGTTACATCATGAATAAATGGCTTTGCTTTTCTTCGCAGGATCTGATTCATTGGACAGAACATCCTGTAAATTTTAAAGCAACTGATTTCAAATGGGCGAAAGGTGATGCGTATGCATCGAACGTGATTGAGCGCCATGGTAAGTTCTATTGGTATACTGCGGTTACGCACGGCACGCTTCCCGGTAAAGCTATCGGTGTAGCGGTGGCTGATTCTCCGGTTGGTCCGTTTACGGATGTAATTGGTTCTGCACTCATAACGAGTCAGGTGGATGGTATGCTTCCCGATACTGATAATTTTGATCCGTCAGTTTTAATTGATGATGACGGTCAAGCCTATATATTCTGGGGAAAGAATGTATGTTATTACGCCAGGCTTCATAAAAATATGATCGCACTGGATGGCCCTGTCAAAAGTATAGCTTTGCCCAAATTCATGGAAGGAGCGCACATCCGCAAGCGGAACGGCTGGTACTACTTATCGTATGGTTATGACTTCCCTGAAAAAGTAGCGTATGCTATGAGCAGGCAGATCGATGGCCCCTGGGAGTTTAAGGGTATACTAAATGAAATTGCTGGCAACTGTGAAACGAACCGCCCTGCTATTATCGACTTCAAAGGAAAGTCATATTTCTTTTATCACAACGGAGGTCTCAAAGAAGGCGGAAGTCATAGACGGTCTGTCTGCCTGGATTATCTATACTATAATAACGATGACACCATGCAACGCGTGGTCATGACATCAGAAGGTGTTGAACCGGCCTGATACACATACTATTATATCAAAGCCTTTATTCATTCCAAAACAAAGGCTTTGACACAAGCTATATACGTTATTCGTTTTTTAATGATTTCACCGGGTCCGAAGTTGCCGCACGAATCGATTGATAGCTGATGGTAAGTGTAGCAATAAGCAACGCTGTGATGCCTGCCAGTATATATACCACTATACCAATTTCAGTTTTATAGGCATAGTTCTGGAGCCACCAGTTAACACTGTACCAGGCTATAGGAGACGCCAGCACAAATGCAATGATAACGAGCTTTCCGAATTCACGGGATAGCAACATCACAATGCTGCTTACAGAAGCACCCAACACTTTGCGTATACCAATTTCCTTTGTACGTTGCTCTGTCGTAAACGCAGTAAGTGCAAATAATCCGAGACAGGCTATAATGATAGCAAGGGTAGCAAACGTACCGAAGATCTTTCCAAGCCGCTGCTCTGCGCTATACATTCGTCCGAAATCATCATTTAAAAAAGAATATTGAAAAGGTTGATCAGGTGCTACGCGCTTCCAAATCTTTTCGATGTCACTGATAACTTCCTGTGCGTTGGATGCTTTAAAACGTAAGCTCACAAAACCATCGCTTGAATGCATGAAAAGTCCTAATGAAGATATACTCTCCTTCATGGAAGAGAAATGGAAGTTTTCAACTACTCCGATAACTGTCCACGATTTTACCTGTGAAGGATCAGGCGATCCATCCGGTTTCTGCCCGCTGAAATGACTGATCTTTTTTCCAATCGGATCATCTCCTAAACCAAATTGTATAACACCCGCTTCATTCAGTATAACCGCTGAGGAATCAGAAGGAAAATCAGAAGAGAATGCGCGACCTTTCTTTATTTTCATTCCCATGGTTTTCACATAGTCGACATCTACAGACCAGTTCTGAAGGCTCACCATGTTTTCGGCTACGGCAGCATTGCCTTCTCTCCAGAATACATTATCGTTTCGATACGTTCCTTCCACAGGCAGATATCCAGATATACTTCCACTTTCAATGGAGGTCAGCCGAAGCACTTCATCTTTAAAAGACTGTACATTGGGTCGCAATGCATAGGCATCCTGAACAATGATCACCTGATCTTTTTCAAAGCCAAGATTCTTATTCTGTATATAGTTGAGTTGTTGATTTACTGTAATCGCCCCCACAATCAGGAAGATCGAAATCACAAATTGGAATACTACCAGCGCACTGCGGATCAATCCGCTTTTCATACCCAGTGATATATTTCCTTTTAACACATGTGCCGGCTTAAAAGCTGACAGAAAAAAGGATGGATATACTCCTGCCATCAACCCGATCACGAGAGCAGCTGCCAACAATGCCCCATAAAAAAGCGGATTGCTCCAGGGAAGATGCAGATCTTTTAATGCCAGAGAATTAAAGATCGGCAGTAACAACGCTGATATACCCAACGCTATGAAAAATGAAAATATAGTAATGAGTGTAGATTCGGTGAGGAACTGTCTTATTAAATGAGAGCGCAGCGAACCCATCACTTTTCGTACACCAACTTCTTTTGCACGGTTGGCTGAACGCGCAGTCGACATGTTCATAAAATTGATGCAGGCAATGATCAGGATAAATGCTGCGATGGTAGCAAAGAGGTATATGTAGGTGATGTTACCGTTGTTTTCGAATTCTCCTAATTGATGCGACTTCAGGTGTATGTCTAGCAAAGGCATCAATGTCATTTCATATATATTCCCAGCAGCCCTGAATTTTTCCATCGTAAAATCATTGCCTAATACCTGAGCGATCTGCGGCCCTACATGTGTCTCTATAAAACCGGCCAGCTTCGCTTCCAATCCTTTTCCATCTGTATTCTCCTTCACCAGGATATAGGTTTGAAAATTATTACTCATGTAGGCCGTTGATTGCGCTTCCTTGGCTACCGGCCAATCCCCTACCATCGGAATCAGTATATCAAAATGAAAGTGCGATGCTTCGGGAATGTCTTCATATACGATCGTAACTTTTGCGCTATACTTATTATCGAGAATTAACGTCTTCCCGATTGCACTTGTATTTGGAAAATATTTATCGGCAGTACGCCTGCTGATCGCGATACAGCCGGGATCTTTTAATGCAAGGGCAGCATTGCCTTCCAGTACAGGAACGGAGAAAATCTTAAAGAACGAACTGTCTGTCCAGATAACATTTTGCTCTTTGATATTTATAGCACCGTCCTCCGGTTTTACCAAATAAGAACCATAGCTTCTAAACCGTACAGCGGCTTCTATCTCCGGATAGTCCTGCAATAACGTGTGTGCGGTTGGAGCAGAGCTGGATGCTAAATGCATATGATTTCCGCCGAACTTAATCTCATTATGCACTCTATATATACGATCTGCTTTGGTGTTGAATGTATCGTACTGAAGTTCATCTATAATGAACAGCATAATAATGAGACATGCCGAAACTCCGATGGCGAGGCCTGCTATATTTATAAAAGAATAGAAGCCTTGCTTACGCAGATTTCGTAAGCCGATGATGATGTAATTTCGTAACATATTTTTTGCCTTATGATTTTCTTCCTGTAAGATCTGTTTTTGTGTCGCGAGCAATCCGGAGGTGTGTCCAAAAGACTTGAGTACATGATGATATGCATCTATAAACCGGACGTTGTGCTTCATCTCTGCTTCTACAGCAGAACATATGTGATCAATCATTTCGTCTTCTATACCTTCGACTACTATACCACGGTATTGCAGATCTTTAATAATATAGTCGATATGATCGTTGGTCAATTGCATTACGCGATTACTTAAAGTCTACCTGTAAAACATTCTCCATTGTTTGAATGAATCGAATGAATTCATTCACCCGTTCCTTTACCAGGCTCTTTCCCTCAGTCGTCAAAGTATAGTACTTACGAACACGTCTGCCGAGCATAACCGTCTCCGTCTTTAGCAACCCGTCTGCCTCAAGTTTATGCAACGTAGGATATAGTGCACCTTCGGTAAGCAGCAAATTACCGTCTGATAATTCCTTTACACATTGCGTGATCTCGTAACCATACATTTTGCCATGGTCCTTCAATACTTTCAATACGATGGTCTGGAGTGTTCCTTTTAACAGTTCGGGCGAATGCATAATAGTCTTATTACCTAAGAAAGTTAGGTATTAGACGCGATTCATAAAAATAAGGTTACACGTTAAAATGCCGAATGTGAAAATTTATCCGGCCGCAGACTTATTGTGCGATTTTAATTACCCGACCTTCTTTCGCGGATTGCCTGGCGGCCTCCAGAATTTCAACAACGATGAGATTGTTTTCCAAGGAAGATAAATCCGTAGCGTGCAATTTTACTTCGCCACGCACTACTGCAGCCAAGTAGGCAAACGGATCATCATTCGGTTTCTCCAATACAGGGCTAACTATATATTCTTCGGGTTTATCAGCGGCAGTCTTTATTTTACTTCCCTGGCGATCTGCGATGATATACCCTGTTTCGCCATATAGTTCCATGTCCTTCCGGCCGAAAGGCCAGTTCCAGGAGGCTTGTATTATACCTTGTCCGTCAGGATATGTAACGATAATCGTTGCTTCATCTTCCACCCGTGGATATATACCGGGCTTCAATTGTTGTGTTGTAGCCGAAACTGTTAAAGGTCGTTTTCCATTCATCAGCCACGTCAGCAGGTTTGCACCATAGCATCCAAAGTCCATCAGCGCACCGCCACCATTCTTTACCGGATCTGTTAACCAATCCAAAAATTCTTTTCCGACACCAATTTCTTTTGGCCCTTGATGTCCATCATGAATAACAGCTTTACGAAGTTTACCCAACGGTTGTGTTTTTATGAACATCTCCTCCACGTTCCGGTTACTGCCATACCACGTGGTCTCATAATTCGTGAGTACATATATACTATATTTCTGCGCGAGCGCCTGGATCTGCCGTGCATGATCGAGGCTTACGGCGAGCGGCTTCTCTACCATTACATGAATCTTTCGAGGTGCACAAGCTTTTACAATTTCAAGATGATCAAATGTGCTACTGAAACCAGTTACGGCTTCCGGTTTAGATTTATCCAGCATCTCGCTTACAGAAGAATATAGTAACGTAAGCGGAAGATTATATTTTTTACAATATTGTTCAGCCAGCACGCGATCCGGTTCTGCGATTCCTACAATCTCTATATCGCCATCATCAGCCCGATCGAGGATCCATCCTACATGTCCATGCGTTAACCCGGCAACACCTATACGAAAAGGTTTTACTTTTTGCTGTGATTGTCCGGTAACCGAAGCAAGCATCAGGATAATAAAAATGGATTTGAACATGCGCTTTTCATTTGGAGTATATCCCCAGTTTAGCAATTATCATGGGGATACACAATGCTTTAATGGTTGACTGGCATGAATGTTATCCGAACACTAAATAAATAAAAAGGCCGAAGAAATTCTTCAGCCTATAGTATAGATGTGCTCCTTGTAAATTTCTAACTTACTTCGACTTTATTTTGGACGATGTGGAGTCGAATACTCATTGAGTAAACCAGCAGCCATTTCTTCAGTGACTTGAAGATGCCATTCATTTTTGGGCATCACCGCGACTATGGGTCCCATTTTGCAACGGTCTGTGCATCCGGTTTTGATAATCTGGACGCGTGGTTTAAGACGGTAATGCTTAACGTCCCCTTTAAGCTGCTTATATAATTGCTTTCCGCCCGACTTTTTACATTTACTGCCACAGCAAACATAAAACACGCATTCAGGTGAGCGGGAGAAGTGTTTCATCGTTTCTTGATTTAATATGCAAGGTAACGATTTAACCTTACCTCAATAGTTTGGTGGTGTGTCAAAAGAGATTGGTTATGGATCTGAACTAAAATAAAAAAGGCTGTCATGTTATATGACAGCCTTTTTAAAATGTTCTATTACTATATCAATCTTTCTTCTTGAGATCGTGGATCTCGCGATCGATGTCAAATATAGCGTCCTTCGAATTCATCTGATCAAAAATCTCGATACAGCGGCGTGCTTGCTTCTCTTCCTCATATTGTTCATCGAGGTACCACTGCAGGAAACGCGCAGTCTGATAGTCGCGTGCTTTTTGGCAATGCTCGGTCATCTTGTTGAAGTTCTCAGTAATCTGAATCTCTTGTTCAAGCGACATTACCAAGATCGAGCGGAGATCTGTGAAGTTACGTTCGACGTTGCTAGTTTCCGGAGAGACCGCCAGACCACCAGCATGCGTGATGTAATTAAAGATTTTCATCATATGCTCACGCTCTTCATCAGCTTGCGCTCTAAAGAATTCTCCTGTTCCGCGGAGGCCTTGTGCGTAACACCAGGCTGACATAGAGAGGTACAGTGCAGATGAATGTGCTTCTACTGCCATCTGTTGATTAAGAATCTCCTGAACACTTTCCTGTAAAGATGTTTTTTGACGAAGTATTGATGTTGAGTTCATTTTCAAGTTGTGTTTGTCTAAAAAAAGAAGAAAAGTTACTTCCTAGACAAATATATTTTGTATGTACACAAGCTTCCAACTAAAGAAGGATCAATGTTGGTAATTTAGAAGAAGTCTACTTCAATTCTGACAACTCGAGTGAGGACTGTGGAAAGATGGAGCTTCGAAGAAGGAGGTCTTGTAACTTAAGTTCGTACATCATTTGACCATATAAAGATCGCAGCCTTGCAAAGTCACGAAGGCTAACAACCACAGCTCTACCTTTGCCAGAAAGCGGTACGCTCACGCAGTCGCAATCATTTGAAAGATCTGTGATGTAAGCTTCTATATCGGTGCCAACCATAGAGGAATATGTGAGCATAAATTCGCAGGTTGACTGCTTAATATCTTGATCACCAATCACTAGCGTGAAAGAATTCCCTGAGTGGGTAAGTGAAAGAGGAAGAACTTTGTTAAGAAGGAGTTCCAATTTGTTCGGATTTGATACTCAAAAATACCATCTATATTTTACTTATACCAAATCTAATTAGAAAAATTCTAAATAATAGGAAAATCTTTGCAAGGGCATGGAGAATGAAAGATGGCTTGCCAAAACGACTTTATTATTCACCGTTTGCAACCAAAGAGGTAAGAAATCCTTCTCAACAGAGATGATTTTATTAAGTCATCTATTACCCTCCACGGTACCAATGCTGAGGCTTGACCACTATCAGAATATTCAAAGCATTTCGGGCCAAATCATAAGAAAGCATGCAAAAAGACGAAGCCAGATAGAAGTAAGCTCAAAGGACAAAGTGTAGATATATAGCTATGTAGAGATGCTTGATCATGAATCGAGTCATCAGAACTTATAAAAACGAAATACGATAAGGCAAGTACAACTTTATTAAAAGAGAAAGCATCCTTGAAAATGGATGGTGCCAATTATATATCCAAGGTGACGAAGCATTTTAATCTATACAGGCACGTAGATAAGTTTACGAAGAGATAAGCGTTCATATTAAGCAAATTGACGAGGTTGAACTTTCAGAAGGCTGATTTAAAGACGAAGTTTTATCACATAGAGGATTGAAAACCAACAAAATAAAAGATGAAGATATACTCAGTCTTTTAGATGTGCACTCGCAGGGATCAAACCCCGAACCTTCCCGACTGCGGTCGGGATGCTCTATAAGCAAAGGAGCCTTCGGGAGCGAGTGGTATAAAATAAAAAGGCTGAAGAAATTCTTCAGCCTTAAGATGTGCACTCACAAGGATTCAAAACCCGAACCTTCCCAACTGCGGTCGGGATGCTCTATAGCAAAGAGCTTCAAGTGCCGGAGGTATAAAATAAAAAAGGCTGAAGAAAGTCTTCAGCCTTTAAGATGTGCACTCGCAGGGATTCAAACCCCGAACCTTCCCGACTGCGGTCGGGATGCTCTATAGCAAAGAGCTTCAAGTGCCGGAGGTATAAAATAAAAAAGGCTGAAGAAAGTCTCAGCCTTTAAGATGTGCACTCGCAGGGATTCAAACCCCGAACCTTCCCGACTGCGGTCGGGATGCTCTATAGCAAAGAGCTTCAAGTGCCGGAGTATAAAATAAAAAAGGCTGAAGAAAGTCTTCAGCCTTTAAGATGTGCACTCGCAGGGATTCAAACCCCGAACCTTCTGATCCGTAGTCAGATGCTCTATTCAATTGAGCTACGAGTGCGGTTATTTACCGGGTGTGGGTGTGAATTTGGGAGTGCAAATGTAAAGAATAAATTCACTTGACAAAATAACACGTTTGGCTCTGCCAACAAAAAAGCTATTTTTGAACCTTTATTTTACTGATAGACAGCAAACAATGAGAAAACTCGCGGCTATTACAATTTTTACAGTTCTATTGATTCCTGCTTTTGGCCAGGATACTACCACTCCTAATCCTAAAAAGACAGGACGTCCTGATATACCAGGGACTTTTACTCTTGAACTAGGCGTAAACAGCGCTTCGGGTAGTCCGAGTACTTTTGACATCGGCTTTTGGGGCTCACGCTCATTAAACGTTTACTACCAGTACGAGATGCGCATTTTAAAATCGAAGTTCAGCTTCGTACCAGGGATTGGATTCAGTTTTGAGCGTTTTAAATTTAAAAATGAGTACACACTGGATTATAACGGAAGCTCATTGATCATGGTGTCTCCACAGACAGCTGGACGTACTAACACCAAAAAGTCTCAGTTGATCACCAACTATATTGAGGTACCACTTGAGATTTGTTTCCGCACGAACCCAGAAGATCCTGCAAGGAGCTTCAAAGCTTCTGTTGGTGGACGTGTTGGTTATATGTTTGACTCTTTCACGAAAATAAAATACAAGGAAGATGGTGAGATGAAAAAACTGAAAGACAAACAGGATTTCAATCTCCAAAAATTCCGCTATGGCGTTTCTGCAAAAATTGGTGTGGGTAACTTTAGTCTCTTTGGTTATTACAACTTGACTGATCTCTTCCAAAAAGATAAAGGCATCCTGGAAAATAGCCAGGTAAAAAATTTCAATACAGTAACGGTGGGTATATCCTTATCGAGTTTCTAATTCCGCAGCCGTACCACTTCTAATAAAAAGAGCCCGTAATGATCACGGGCTCTTTTTATTTTCCCTTAAAGTCCGGTTTTCGCTTTTCGAGAAAAGCATTTACGCCTTCTTTATAATCTTGCGTGTTGCCTGCTATCTCCTGGCAGTACGCTTCATATTCTAGCGCTTCGTCTAGTGTAGCCGTTGTAGCCTTGTCCAGCATTTTTTTGATCAGACCAATAGACTTCGTGGGAGCTGCGGCAAAATAATCGCTATATTCTTTAACGGCTATATCCAGTTGATCGGAGGCTACCACCTTGTTGATTAAACCGAGATCGAGTGCCTCTTTGGCTTTTACGCGTGTACCCATGCTGCATAACTCAAATGCCTTCGCTTTGCCTACCAGTCTTGGCAAGAAATAAGACGAGCCTGAATCGGGCACCAGCCCTATATTTACAAATACTTCAATCAGCGTTGCCTCTTCTGAAGCGACAATGACATCGCATGCCAATGCCAGTGAACATCCTGCGCCAGCAGCCACACCGTTGAGTCGGCAAATTATAGGTATAGGTAAATTCCGCATGGCGCGGATGATGGGGTTATATCGCTTGTGCAGTGAATCGATAAAGGATCGCTTCTCTGTTCCCGCAGCAGCTTTCAAATCCTGTCCTGAACAAAAAGCTTTGCCCTCTCCGGTCAACACCACTACGCGTGCGGTATCATCTTTCGCAACTGCCTTAAAAGCATCCTGAAGTTCAAAAGTAATATCATCATTCAGTGCATTATAAACTTCCGGCCGGTTAAGGGAAATAGTAACGACTCCACCTTCCGGTGAATATTTCAAAAATTTATATTCCATAGATATCGAAAAAGTTTGGAACCGAAGCTACCGTTCTTTCACAAGACATGAAAGATAAAACTTAAAACAAAATGACCATTCCGGTGAGGCTTGTGGCAAGTCCGAGGATAGCACCGATCATCACTTCACGTGATGTATGTACGTGCAGTTGCAAGCGCGATGACATGATAAAGCCTGTCAAGACTATGGCGACAAGTGACGGATAAAAGAGTGAGCCATCTTCCGAGAGTTTATTCAGCGGCACAACTATACCTATAAATCCCCAGGCAGCGAGGCTGTGAATACTTACTCTGTAGAACAACGTTGTTATAGCAGAGACTACAACCAGGGCATCTGCAATCAGCAGAAATTTAAAAAGGTTATCGTTCATGCTTACGCCTGTTCTGGAGTAGAACAAGTAAGTGATCACGAGGTATAGCGTTGCTATAAATGTAAATGGAAGAATTCTTTCCTTGCGATTTTGTAATGTGATACTGCTGATCGTTCCGAATAATTTCAGCAGGCCTATATTCACAGCCGGCAGTAAAAATGTGAATGCAAATATAATGATCACAAACTTCCACTGTGTTTCTATTTTCAACGGATCTAACCCCAACGGAAAATATAGGGCGAATAATGAAAACAGGTATGTTACCATCAACAACGGATGGAATACGAAGGAAATAACTTTCGCTATTGAATTCACGCTAATGAAAAAGGATTTGGGATGAAAGATTTAACAGACATCATGGATTACAATTCTTTACGAAGTCGTGCGACTGGTATATTTAGTTGCTCTCTATACTTGGCAACAGTTCGCCTGGCAATGTTATACCCTTTGTCATTCAGAATTTTTTCCAACTTGTCATCCGAATATGGTTTGTTTTTATCTTCACTTTCAATGATGTCTTTGATAATCTGCTTTACTTCACGGCTACTCACCTCTTCACCAGAATCTGTAGATATACCTTCCGAGAAGAAGTACTTCAACGGATAAATACCAAAATCAGTCTGCACAGCTTTGCTGCTCGCCACACGCGACACCGTAGATATATCCATGTTGATCATGCCTGCTATATCTTTCAGGATCATCGGCTTTAGCTTAGTCTCATCACCTTCCAGGAAAAAGTCATATTGGAAATCGATGATAGCCTTCATGGTTCTGAGCAATGTCTGCTGACGCTGTTTGATTGCATCGATAAACCATTTTGCAGCATCCAGTTTTTGTTTCACAAAAGACACCGCTTCCTTGAGCTTCTTATCTTTCTTGTCGCTCTTATCATATGCCTTGAACATCTCGGTATAGGAGCGACTGATGCGAAGTTCAGGTGCATTACGCGAGTTTAGGGCCAGTTCGAGTTTGCCGTTGTTATTGGTAAGTATAAAGTCAGGAATTATATACTGGTTCTTCACCATAGAGGGAGCGCTGCTTCCACCTGGCTTGGGGTTCAACTTCACGATCAGATCAACAGCGTCACGAATGAATTCTTCATCTTCCGTTTCAAGCTTCTTCTGAATTTTCTGATAGTGCTTCTTCGTGAATTCATCGTAGCAATCGGTGATGATCTTTTTGGCAACGGCTACATCTATATCATGACCATTGTCCATGCGCTCCAATTGAAGCAACAAACATTCCTGCAGGTTGCGCGCAGCAATGCCTGGAGGATCAAATGTTTGAATTTTCTTGAGTACCGCTTCTACTTCCTCCACGGTAGCCTCTATACCTTGCGAGAATGCGAGATCATTTACGATTGCATCAAGGTCTCTGCGTATATAACCATCACCTTCTATACTCCCCACCAGCTGCTTGCCAATGGTATATTGTTTTTCATCAAAACCCAGAAATTCGAGCTGGTCCATAAGCTGCTCATGCAGAGATGTAGACATCGGCAGCGGCATATCGCGCTCCTCTTCATCATCACCATCGCCTTGCATTTTATAGCCGCTATAGTCATCATCGCGTAAATAATCTTTTATATCTACGTCGGACTCACTTCCTGATGATGCATCCTGATATTCTTCTTCCTGTTGTTGTTGCTGTTCAAATTCCTCATCGACCTTTTCCTGATCCTCTGCTTCCCCCCCCTCGCCTTCTTCCAGTGCAGGATTAATTTCCAGTTCTTCCTCAATCCTGGTTTCAAGCTCGGCAGTTGGCACCTGCAACAGCTTGATGAACTGTATCTGCTGAGGCGATAGCTTTTGTTGTAACGATTGACTTAATCCGAGTTTCTGCATTAAAAAATCCTTATTTAGATCAATAGATCAAAGACTATGCAAATTTAGAAAAATAGTCCACTCTACGGCTAAAAGTCGTTGATCCATAGCGTATAGACGATCATTCCTGAAGGAAAAACAACGACTCGCAGCTTACTATAGCACCGCGACTCCTTTCAAAACTCCTAAGTTTTTTCGTTTTTTGCGTCCCCTGTGCACATTACCTGTTGCACGTTAATCGTCATCAAACCAGATAACGCATTAACACTAACGGATAGTGTAACGGATAACCAATAGACCATGAAACGCATTAAGATTAAAGAACTTCTCGCCACAAAACCTGAAAGTCAAATAGTTACAGTCAAAGGATGGGTACGAACTTTCCGTAACAACCAGTTCATTTCCTTGAACGATGGTTCGACCATAAACAATCTTCAGGCAGTGGTGGAATTGAATTCGATTAGCGAAGAGACTCTGAAGCGTATCACTACCGGAGCATGTCTATCCGTTACAGGTGAATTGATTCCTTCTCTTGGTAAAGGTCAAGCCTTAGAAATAAAAGTTAAAGAGCTTGAAATTTTAGGAGACAACGACCCTGAGAAATATCCATTACAATTAAGGAACAAACCTAGTCTTGAATATCTCCGCGAGATCGCTCACTTGCGTTCACGCACAAATACATTTAGTGCTGTTATGCGTGTGCGCCATGCGATGGCATTCGCGGTTCATAAGTTCTTTAACGACCGCGGATTCTTCTACATCCATACGCCGATCATTACCGGTTCGGATGCGGAAGGTGCGGGCGCTATGTTCCGCGTTACTACGCTCGATGCGAACAATCCTCCACGCGATGAGCACGGTAATATTAACTATAAAGAAGACTTTTTCGGTCGTGAGACAAACCTGACGGTTTCAGGACAGCTGGAAGGAGAAACGTATGCCTTGGCATTAGGTGATATATATACTTTCGGTCCTACATTTCGTGCAGAAAATTCCAACACTACACGTCACCTGGCGGAATTCTGGATGATAGAACCAGAGATGGCTTTCTATGATATTCAAGACAACATGCAGCTTGCGCAGGAATTTCTTCAATACCTGGTAGGCTATGCGTTGGAGCATTGTGCGGAAGATCTCGAATTCCTGAACAAGCGTGCACTCGAAGAAGAACAAGCTAAACCTCAGGATCAACGCAGCGAATTAAGTTTGATTGATCGCCTGAAGTTTGTTGCAGACAATGATTTTCAACGCCTGTCCTATACGGAGGCTATAGATATACTCAAGAACTCCAACCCCAACAAGAAGAAGAAGTTTCAATACCTGGTAGAAGAATGGGGTGTAGATTTACAATCGGAACACGAGCGTTACCTGGTGGAAAAGCATTTCAAAAAACCAGTTATACTCTATAACTACCCGAAAGATATCAAGGCATTCTATATGCGTCAGAATGAAGATGACAAAACTGTAGCGGCTATGGATGTACTTTTCCCGGGTATCGGCGAGATCATCGGAGGCTCTCAACGTGAAGAACGTTATGAGCGTTTGGTGAAGCGCGTGAACGAACTTGGTCTCCCTGAAAAGGAATTGTGGTGGTACCTTGACCTGCGCAAGTTTGGCTCAGCTCCTCACAGTGGTTTCGGATTAGGCTTCGAGCGACTGATTCTTTTTGTAACCGGCATGACGAACATCCGCGATGTGATCGCCTATCCAAGGTTCCCTGGAAACGCAGAGTTTTAACAGGATCAAAGATCGATCGTGTCACGAAGTATATAATTCCCTTTACCTGTATAGCTTAGGCCTTTCAGGATGATTTTAATTTAAGCTGCTATGCAAAAGGTAAAGTGTCAGATTACAAATAAAGAGTTACCGACTTCAGAAGTGGTGAAGGGCCACCAGATCAGACCGGCTATCCTTAAGATGATCCAGGCGGATCATCATAACTTTACGACCGACTCCTATATTTCACTGGATGAACTGATGAAGTATAGGAAGCGGTTCATGGAGCACATGTTAAAGGCTGAAGGCAAGGAACTATCCAAGCTGGAAAGAGATGTTCTCAAGAGCGTAAATGAAAATGAAGTTCTCGCCAGCAACATCGAACCTATATTAGACAAAGATCTTACGCTTGGTGATCGTCTGTCTGACCGCATTGCAGAATTTGGTGGAAGCTGGACGTTCATCATCACGTTCTTTTCTTTTATAATCGTGTGGATGATCGTGAATATATTTATCATCACCACACGTCCTTTTGATCCATATCCATTTATACTCCTGAACCTGATTCTCTCATGTCTGGCGGCCATTCAGGCACCCATCATTATGATGAGCCAGAATCGGCAGGAAGCCAAAGACCGGATGCGTTCCGAACATGACTATAAAATAAATCTGAAAGCAGAATTAGAGATCAGGTTGCTGCATGAAAAAGTAGATCACCTGCTGCTGCAACAAAATCAAAGGCTTATGGAAATCCAGCAACTTCAGATTGATCTGATGGATGATATACTCGATAAGCTGAATCACAAAAAGAAAGATTAAGATAATACGCATGAAGAAGACGTTTGCCAGCGACAATTATTCCGGTGTTCACCCCGAAGTAATGGAAGCATTATTAAAAGCTAACACAGGTCACGCAGCATCTTATGGTGCGGACGAATATACCGAAAGAGCAATCGCTCAATTTAAAGTATACTTTGGCAATGACATTGAAGTTTTCTTTGCGTACAACGGTACGGGTGCAAATGTATTAGGACTTAGCGCCTTAACCCGTTCGTTCAACTCGATCATTTGCTCTGATCTCGCACACATCAACGTAGATGAATCCACTGCCCCCGAGAAATTCCTGGGGAGTAAACTGATTACTATACCAACAAAGGACGGAAAGATATACCCTGAGGAAATTCAGAATAAAATTCAACGGGTAGATGATCAGCATCATCCGCAGGC
Organism: uncultured Bacteroides sp.; assembly: GCA_902168185.1. GTDB lineage: Bacteria > Bacteroidota > Bacteroidia > Cytophagales > Cyclobacteriaceae > Ohtaekwangia. The sequence continues at coordinate 74,042 of CABHOV010000036.1, read as the reverse complement.
AAATGTTATATCAATTTCACAGTCTACTGAATATGGAACAGTATATACTATAGATGAGTTGAAAGCTATCGCGGATGTTGCCAAAAAGAATAACCTATTCTTTCACATGGATGGCTCGCGGATTTCAAATGCTGCAGTCAGCTTAGGGAAAGATTTTGCATCGTTTACACGCGATGCCGGAGTAGATGTGCTTTCGTTTGGAGGGACCAAAAACGGAATGATGTTCGGTGAAGCGATTATATTTTTCAAACCTGAGCCCGCCCGTTATTTCAAATATATCCGTAAGCAAGGCATGCAGCTTCACTCCAAGATGCGTTTTATCAGTGCACAATTTGAAGCGTTGTTAAGCAACGATCTGTGGAAGCGAAATGCCAGCCACTCTAATCGCATGGCTAAATTACTAGAGCAGGAATTAAGAAGTGCGTCTGTACAAATAACGCGTCCGGTAGACGCCAACGGAATTTTTGCAATCCTTCCGCCCGCTATTATACCCGAGCTACAAAAAGAGCACTACTTCTATGTGTGGGATGAGAAAACCTTCGAGGTTCGTTTGATGTGTTCTTTCGATACAACGGAGGAAGAGATCAAAAGCTTTGGTGCTGCGCTACGAAAGCTCTTGAAATAACCTGGTGTCTAATACGTAAAAGGGAAAGTATAATTTCTCGATAGTATACTTATTTCTTTACAAATTTAAACGTACTCGTAAACTTCGAATCCTTATCCTTCATGGCGAGCAAGTAATATCCTGAAGCAAGATCTTTTACGCGAACTCTCAATTCGTGTTCATCCACAATTTCTGTTTCCGTGTTCATCTCGTTTCCAATAATATTATGGAGCGACAACTTAATGTCCTGAGCTTTGAACTGATCAATACGAATGTGTACGAATTCTACTGCAGGGTTCGGAAATATATGGACTGACTTCGCGAGGTCTACATGCTCTGTTTGTACCGGGGGATTCTGTTCGCGCTCCTGCGCGATCACTTCCAAAGCTGCTGCCCCGGCTATGATCATCATGGTAATTATTCTAGTTAAGCGCATTGTGTAATTCTATTTCGTAGTTGTACGACAAATACCAAACCAAAGTTCGTCTTTAACCTTGTTCTTTTGTATTAGATGCGACAAATGCCAAAAAGTTTAAGACAAATGACAAATATTTTTATTCATCAACACAATTTTTAGATGTTGGTAGTTCAAAAATTCTCAAAAAGCTATGGTGATCAGCTAATTCTGGCACTTCCACACGCTCAGTTCCTGCCTGGTGTTTATTGGATTAAGGGAGAAAATGGTTCCGGAAAGACTACGTTTTTCAAAGCTTTGGCCGGTTTGCACCCATGTGAGGGAAGTATTCGCTTTGGGGATGGCGTGGATTTACATCAACATCCTGTGCCTTATCGTAGAAAGGTAAACTATAGTGAAGCCGAGCCGCAGTTCCCCGGATTCCTTACTCCAAAAGATCTATTCCGTTTTATTGGCAAGGCCAAGCATGCCTCCACTGCACAACAACAAAGCCTGATCAATACCTTCGGCATCGCTTCGTATTATGAGAAGCCTTGCGAGACACACTCCAGTGGTATGTTGAAAAAAGTATCGCTCGCACTGGCATTTCTGGGATCTCCTCAACTCATCATTCTGGATGAACCATTGATTACACTCGATGAAAATGCCCGCAACATTTTACTTACGCTCATGAACGAACGCATTACCAAAGATGAAGTAACATTTCTCGTTTCATCACACCAGGCATTGGAGAGCGATCTGTTACTTGTACGAGAGACCTACGCGATTGAGAACAAGACCTTAATCAGATTATGAAGCCTGGAGGACTTGTCTTTCAAAAAGTTTTCGTGCTCGCATACTATAAACAGAATACGAGTTTTTTCTTATTGGTGATTGGACTGGCCGGTGGATTCATGCGAAGTGATGACCATATAGCACTGGCTGAATTCTTCGTCAGCAGCCACTCCCTTTTATTAATACCGTTCGCTATATGGGCCATCTATACTTTTAAGGTGATAAACTTCAACGCGGAAACTATAGCACGAAGCGAGAACGAGTTTTTATATTCCTATATACTCTTACCCAAGACTGATCAGTGGGTCACATTGATTGTTACTGTGTTTAGTCAATTGGCACCGGCAACTGTATACGGTATATTTCTAATGGCTGTGGCCTTCAAGCACGGCATTATCAGCACCGTTGTTCTGGTATTGATAGCACTGATTTTACTTACTATACTCGCCTCTATAACAGTATACAGAACCTTGCATCATCCGGACCAGGAGCGAAAGGTCAGTGCTATAAAGAAATTCTTTGACAGGCTGTTCAGCAAACCTTACCCATTGTTTTTTATAGAGTGGATTGTAAGACGGCAACCGCTGATGCTAATAGGCGGCAAAGTCTTCAGTGCTGCAGTATTGCTGGGTGTTATGCATCTATACACTACGGATAAATATGACTATCGATTGCTTGCTATGGGAATCGTACTAGCATCTGCTGCAAATGCAACATTACTTTTGGAACTTCATCTTTTTGAGAATTTTCATTTCAGCGTGATACGCCAGTTACCGATAAGCTTTTTTAAAAGATTCTCCTATACTATCACAACGGTGTTTCTCCTTACACTTACCGAAATAGGTTTATTAATCACATACTTTCCCGATGCGCTGTCGCTTGTAATTTTACTTCAAAGCATTTTATTTCTTATAGCCATCAACATTTTTATCTACGGATTTCTATACTGGAAAAATCGTAACCAGGAGCAATTAATGCCTTTCATTTTTGGGTTAACCATGAGTCTAATTGTACTCGTACTTTTTAAAATACCACTTACGATCTTTATAGTATTTCACATGGTAGCGGGAATATATCTCTGGAGGAAATATTACTTTGGATTTGAATATACTCACGACAAAATATCAAGCTAGATATAGCGCGTGAAAGGCCTCCGCTGATATAATAGTTACGGAGCAGTTAACTATATATTTTCCCGTTTAGAATAACCCGATCTACAAGGCTGCTTCCAAAGGCGTACGGTAAATATGCAACAGAAGACATTGGCTTAGTGATATATACATTCGCGATTTTGCCCTTTGTAATACTTCCATGTGCATGCTGAATGGCCAGCGCTGCTGCTGTATTCATAGTAGCCGCATTAATGGCTTCTTCAGGAGTCATTTTCATTTTAATGCAGGCGAACGCCACCATTAAAGGCATATTACCGCTGGGTGCAGAGCCCGGATTATAGTCTGATGCTATTGCGAGGGGCAATCCTGCTTCAATGAGTTGTCGTGCCGGTGGAAATGAGAGTCCTAAAAAGAAAGCGGCTCCGGGTAATGCTGTTGGTATTACATTGCTGTTCTTCAACGCTTCAATCTCCGCTGTCCCTATATTTTCGAGGTGATCAACGCTGAGTGCATTCGTCTTTACGCCTACCTGCACACCTCCGGAACGATGAAGTTGATTGGCATGTATTCGAGGCTGCATTCCAAAACGCTTGCCTTCTTCAACAATACGCTCTGTTTCATCCATCGTAAAAAATCCTTCTTCACAAAATACATCTATAAAATCGGCAAGCTTCTCTTCTGCTACGGCAGGGATCATCTCCTCTATAACTTGTCGGACATAGTCTTCATGAGAAATTCCAGCAGGTATAGCATGTGCTCCCAAAAAAGTTATCTTGACAGTCAATGGAGTTTCCTTACCAATGCGCTTTGCTACACGAAGCATTTTTAATTCATCGCGCGTGGTAAGTCCATAGCCACTTTTAATTTCAACGGCACCGGTACCGGTTTGTATAATTTCGTGAGCACGTGCTAAAGTTCTTTCCACCAATTCATCTTCGGAAGTTTGCTGGAGTTTGCGCGCTGAATTAAGAATGCCTCCGCCCTTTGAGGCGATCTCTGCATATGTAGCGCCTTTGATTTTCATCACGAACTCTTCTTCGCGACTAGCAGCAAAAACAAGATGTGTATGAGAATCGACAAAGGAAGGAAATACAAATCGGCCGGTTGCATCAAGTACTTCAGAAGCTGGCAACGATGGCAACTCTTCCATGGTTCCGAACGAATGGATCAAGCCATCTTTCAAATACAGAAATGCATTTTCTATCGCAGGCAATTCAGCCATTGCGTTACCAGCAACACGATCGATGCCGGGCTCTCGCACTTGCACCAATCGTTTTATATTCCGGATTAATATCTCAGACATGAGACGAAGTAAAGCACCCGCTGACAATAATCAAAGAGGGTGCAACAAACAGAAAGAGTATACTTACCACGCACGCGTTTATACGGAGCCGATCAAGTATACTGGCTCAACTATTTTCCGAAGGATTCTACTTTGTAATCAAGGTTCGTACCGAATACCGGGAAGGCGATCTTCAGCATAGCATAGAATGTTCTTTTCTCGAGACTTGGGCGATATCCAACTTCAGCACCATACGACCAACCGAACTGGCGGTTGAAACGTCCATCTATACCCAAACGGAAACCTAGTTTTTTAGTCTTCAATGCATCCACAGCATACGTTGCTGTTGAACCTGCTATCGCTGCTCCAAATTCATCCTTCTCCGTATATACTACATCATCCAGAGAAAGGGAAGGTGCGAAAAGTATATCTGCGTAAGCCGTGAACATCAAATCATCTATACCTTCTTCAAACTTGTCGAAGTTTACGGCCACGTTTTTGATCCAGGTCATAGACCCGCCAAGGTATAAACCTTTTGATGACAAGTTGGTGAACGCATGTACATTCTGAAGTTTGCCGGACGTGTTATACTCCTGTATCGGCAATGGCTTGCCTTCGGCAGTGATCAGTGCATTGTTGTTAAGTTTCTGTGCATCAAGGGCACGCGCCAGGTCTGTGGAGCTATCCCAAAGAATACCACCCAGGCGAACACCATAGATCTTCCTTACTTTACAAGGAACGTCAGCACTCAGGGGAACACGGGCAGCCCACTTATCACCTCGGTAACTTTTCTTGTACAGGAACATTTTGGTTTTTGAGCTCTGCTCAAAGTCCTTTACGTGGTAGGTTGCTCCTACTTCATAGTAATTATATACTTCCGCGCGGTTGTCTACGCTGCTTTGCTTCACGGCAAGATCGCGTGCAAAATCAAAAAATTGCTGGCTGTATGTTTTCCGGAAGTGAACGCGGAAATCTATTTTATCCTTTAGATAATAGGCAGCCTCTGCACCAAAGCCGGCATTTACGTTGGTGGCAAACAACTCACCGTACAAGGGTATAATACCCACAAACAATTTGTTTACAGAATACGGCTCGTCATATATCTCTTCGTAGGTAACGGCCGTTTTATCTTTACGTTCGCCCTGCGCAAAAAGCGTGACGCTAAACGTCATGCACGCAGCCATAGAAATGAAAAAGCGATAATTCATAATACGGGTAGTTGAGTAATAATCAGTAAAAATAGTAAAAGTCAGGCTAAAAATTGTTTTACCTGAATACTCCCTACACGACAGATGTAATACTTTCCTTAAAAAAAGATCAATTTGTCCTGCTTTCGAGCATCTTTTTGAGCTGCTCCAACTCGTTCAGCTTGCTCTCTATATCAGCTTCCTTGCGTTTACGCTCAGTAATATCTTCAAACATTCCGAGTACTGCCACTACTTCACCATGCTGATTCATCACCGGCACTTTGCTCGTCAGCACCCAAGATATCTCTCCATTACTATTGACATTCTTCTCCTCGAGATCAAGTCTTGACTTACGGCTATTCATCACAGCCAGGTCATCGGTACGATACGCTTCTGCATGATCTTTCCAAGGCATGTCAAAATCAGTATGGCCAACAAGATCTTTATGTGATCGCATACCAGCAACGTTGGCAAAAATCCTGTTACATCCCTGGAAACGAAGTTCTTTATCTTTCCAGAATACGGCACGAGGAATATTATCAATGATCGTCTGTAGCGTTTCCTGTGCTCCGTTCAAACTATCGATCATCGTGTTGATCTTCATCGTATTGAAAGCAACCGTTACAAGGTCTGCGCACGACTTCAGGAATTCTATATCTTCCTCGGTCCATTGCTTCTGTTGATGTTGCTGCTCGCAACAGATCACACCAGCAATGCGTCCATCATTGAAGAAGGGCACATCAAGCAATGAGGTTATATCCAATGAATTGAAATATCCATCTGCAAATTCGCGGGTCGCTGCGTTGGTAAGAGCATCATTTGCAACGATAACATCTTCACGTGTGAGCGCTTCAAAATATCCAGGGTAGTCTTTCGCCAGCAATTCATTGCCTGATTCAAAAGTCCTGTCGCGAAGTATATGCAGCTTCTCATTCTTAAGTCTATTCTTCAGATCACTGAGTGACCACACGCTACAGCGCGATACCTGCAACTGATTACATATCGTTGACGTTATTTTTTCAAGTGCAGCATTCCAGTTACCGGATTGTACATCGCGGTTCTTGGTAAGCTCCATTAATACTTTTCTGTTTTTCTGGCTTACCTCGTTTCGCAGCTTCTCATCATCGAGCATACTTTGAATATGCTTTTCCTTTCTGCGCATCTCCTCCTGCGTAGCTTCAAGCTCTTCCATGTTTTGGCGCATCTCTTCTTCTTGTGCGCGCATCTCCTCTGCTTGCTGTTGTGTTCTTTCCAGGAGTATACGTGTACTCTCATTCGCCCGTACAGTAGATATAGTCGATGCTATACTTTCAGCCAGTTTTTCAACAAGGTCAATCTCATATTCCTGGTATTGGCCAAAAGTTGCCAACTCGATTACGCCATATATCCGCTCGTTTACTTTCAACGGAACCAGTAATAAAGCATTCGGATTGGAACTACCGAGACCTGATGTGATTGATATATATTCTTGTGGTACTTCGAGCAGATAAATGCGTGCACCTTCCATAAAGCACTGCCCAACAAGACCTTCGCCGATGGCTACATTTTTCTTGAGGAACTTCTTGCGTTCAAAGGCATAGCACGCTACAAGGTCCAATGTCTTGTCAGTGCCGTTGTCTTCATTCAAAATAAAGAGGCCGCCCTGATTGCTCTTGGTATACTTTACAACAAATTTTATGATGTTATCAAAGAGCTCTTCCGTTGAGGTAGTTGATGTGCGGAGGATCTCTCCTATTTGCGCCAAGCCGGTAGTAGACCAGTTACGCTTGCGATCATCTTCGGCATTGTTACGAAGCTTGTTACGCATCGTGATCAATGTATTGGACAGACTTTCATCTGCGAGCTTTTCTATTTCAACGGTATAATCACCGGCAGAGATCGATTCAACAAAGCCCGTGAGAGCGCTCACATCTTTACTCTGTTCTTCCAGTCTTGCATTGTTCTCTGTCACCATTTTATCACTGCCACTCTGCAGGCGATAAAGCAGCACACATAAAAAGACGAATGCTACGATTAATGAAATGATAGAGATCCATGATAAGGTATCGATATAGGTAACATCAGACTTCACACTTGCATTGATATGAACAATCAGTTCATCCATTTTCTTTTGGAAGCTCTGATAGTTTGCATCAAACTCCTGATCAAGTTCACCTCCCGCCTCTTCACCGGTAGAAACTGCAGCCGTAACAATAACAGCTCCGGTGCTGTCCAGTACCGGCTCCGTTGCAGTGGTTACATGTTGTTGTTTAAATTTCCAACGTTCCTTGGCTGTGGCCAAAAGTTTATCGAGACTAATAATCGATTCTTTAATAATGACCTGCGTTTCTTCATCGTTGGACTTTCCGAACTTGCCAAGTTCGTTTTCTTTACCATCGTATGCTGTTTGCAATACCTCTTTCGAGGATGCGAAAACAGTGAGAATATCGCGCTCGAAATTCAGCGAAGCATCACCTGCCATTAGCTCTTCAAACCACAAATGCGCTTGTGTAACACGATTCTTGATATTATCTCCTAAAGAAATGTAGGGAAGATTCTTCTGAAAAGTGGCGACAGTATTCCGTTCCACATAAGCGATGAGAATTGCAATAATGAGTCCTATGACACCAAAGGCAATCGTGTATTTCAGAGCACGGTTTTTCATGTAGCTTAAAAAAGTTGAGAGTAGCTTGGGTGAAAAGTTAGTAATATGACTGACAAAAAGAAAAGGGGTTGTATGGTTTCAAACGAATTAGCAAGTTTTACCAGGGTTTATTGTCAAAAACCAATAAACGTGTTGTCCATTTAGAATAGTTAAATGTTTTTTTTAGATTATTCTAAAATTATACTCAACCTCAATGCCATGCGTCTTTTTATACTTTTACTATTGGTTTCGGTGGTAACATTTTCTGTTCAAGCACAAGATCCTGTAAAACGTTATTCACTGTTTAACCCTACACCACGCAGTGAGATGCGCGGATTCAGCATTGACAGACCTGATGTTACTGAATCGCCTATCACGGTTGATCCCGGACACTTTCAATTTGAAGGAGATATCGTAAAGTGGAGTAAAAATAAACAAGGCGAAAGTGAGCGAACCATTAACATCGTCAATGGTCTGTATAAAATGGGACTAACTCCCTCATGGGATATACATATTGGACTGGAAGCTTACAATATTTACCAGGATATAAATGCCGATACTTACGACAGAGGTTACGGTTCCACCACCATTCGCCTGAAACATAATTTTTGGGGCAACGATGGGGATACACGCACTGCATTGGGTGTTATCCCTTATGTTACTTTTCTCTCAGGCAATCCACTTGATTCTGATGTTATATATGGTGTGGGCTTTCCTTTCGCATACGGCCTTTCTGAAAAAATAGGACTCGGAGCTCAAGCACAATTCGATTTTGTTCCAAATGAAAAAGGTAATCGTGAGCTTAGTTATTTCCAGACTATTGTATTGGGCGGGCCGCTTGCCGGCAATCTCGATTTTTATGTAGAGGGATTAGGAACGTTTGCGTCCTGGGGCAATTGGTTTACCGCGAATGGCGGATTGATTTACAACGTATCGCCTAATGTAAAAGTCGATGTTGCTACAAATATAGGCTTAACCGATAACGCTCCTACAAAGGTCTATCTGGGTTTCTCGTTTCGAATATAGACGCAAACAAAAAGGGCAGCTATATATAGCCGCCCTTGTATAAGTAAAGTCTGATTTATTCTATTCACTTCGCAGGGAATCAACCGGATTGCCAAGAGCAGCTTTGATCGTTTGAAAACTCATCGTCACTAAAGCCAGGGCAACCACTACAACTCCAGCTACTGTAAATGCCTGCCACGGTATTGCTGTACGGTATGCAAAATCTCCAAGCCATTTCTCCATCATATACCATGAAGCGGGCGCTGCTATAGCAAAGGCAACGATCACCAGTATTAAAAAATCTTTTGAAAGAAGAACGATGATCTGACCGATGGATGCTCCCATTACTTTACGAATTCCGATTTCTTTTACCCGTTGTGCAGCGGTAAACGTTGCAAGTCCAAATAATCCAAGACATGAAATGCAGATCGCTATCGCGGAGAACCCCGTAAACAGTTTTCCCATACGCTGTTCGTTATCATACATATTATTATAGGCATCATCCAGGAATTTATACTCAAATGGATAAGCAGGGTTATATTGTTTCCAGATAGTTTGCGCCGCTGCTACGGCTTCCTGATTTTGCATTCCGTTAGTCTTTACATACACCAGCCATTGCCAGTCTGGTCTATATAAAAATATCGTGGGCTCTATTTTCTTACGAATCGAACGATGGTGAAAATCCTTTACTACGCCCGCTATAGTTCCCTTTGTTCCCCACAGTGTAAAAGACTTCCCTATAGGATCTTCAATTCCAGCCTCGCGCACCGCGGTTTCATTTAATATATATTTTGTCGAGTCTGAAATTGCTCCTGTAAAACCTTCGCCTTGTACGGTCTCCATGCCCATCGCTTGCATGAAATGTTCGTCAATGCTCATGCCGTGAACCATGAACTCCTGTCCTTCCTGTTTGCCATCCCAATCTGTATCGCCCGTTGTATTGTCGATGGTGAGTACATTTTGATTGGCGATCGATATCTGCTCTATCGCGGGGTTCTTCAACAATTCATTTCTGATCGTTTTAAAATCCTTATACATCTTGCCACGCAAACCGAATGTGAAAGTGTTCTCTTTATTGAAGCCCAGTTTTTTACTCTGAATAAAATCAAGTTGTTTCCCTACAACCAGTGTACAGATAATGATTACAATTGATAATGAGAATTGTGTTACCACCAGGATTTTTCTGAACGTTGAGTTGCCACCACTGATGGTAAGTTTACCACGTATAACTTCCATCGGTTTAAAGGCCGACAATACCAACGCAGGGTATAGACCTGATATGAGCCAGGTGAGCAACAGGGAACCAACCACCAGAGACGCCACCGTTGTATCCGTTAACGTGAAGGAAAGCATTTTGCCCGACAGTGCATTGTAAAATGGTATAGCAAGCTGGATCAGCACGAGCGAGAGCAATAACGCGAGAACAGAAATTATAGCGGACTCACTCAAAAATTGAACGATCAATCGCGCACGATCTGCACCTACCGTTTTGCGAACGCCTACTTCCTTGGCGCGTTTGGTAGCACGTGCCGTAGCCAGATTTATATAGTTGATGCACGCGATCAACAGAATTGCCAACGCAATGATAAAGAATATACGCACCGTCTGGATTCCTTCTTCACTCAGGTCAGCGCCATATAAATGAAGTTTAGCAAGCGGCTGCGTGATATAGGTAAGAGATTCAGATTCTTTTTGATTCTTATGATGAATGTTTGTGAGTTGCTGCGCGACCGAATCTGCGGAAGCTCGATCATTCAACAATAAAAATGTCTGGTAATTATAATTACCCCAGTCCGATTCAAGTGTCTTCCAATATTCATTTGCATTGTATTCCTTAATCAGTATTTCAAACGGAAAAAGAATAGCATACTGAAGCGATGAGTTCTTGGGGAAATCCTCCATGATACCAACCACTGTATAGTCATCTTTATCATTCAGCTTAAAAACTTTTCCAACAGCATCTTCTGTATTAAATACTTTTTTGGCAACGGAGGAAGAGAGGATTACGGATCGCGTATCCGGAAAAGGACTTTCAGAATTACCTTTCAGAAGCCGGACATCAAATACTTTAAAAAAATTATTATCTACATAAGCCTTCGGGCGATCTTCCACTATCTTTTTATTGCCATAAGTAAAGAGTGCTGTGCCATAATAATCCGAAATACGCACCGCTTCTTCAATGGCGGGTATAGTTTGCTTACCAAACACTGCAATCGGGGCGGGCGTTACGGGCCATGTTAATATCGTTCCGCTGTTTTCAAACTTCGAGTTTACTTTGTAGATACGGTCACCCTTGCTATGAAAAGTATCATAGCTCAGCTCTTGCTGTACCCAGAGCATAAGCATAATACTGGCTGCTATACCAAGCGCAAGACCACCAATGTTAATGACTGAATAAACGCTGTCGCGTAATAAATTTCGAAAGGAAAGTCGGATGTAATTTAGAATCATACGTTAATTCTTGTTGGCTATAGAGTTGTCTTTTTAAATATACTATTCACTTTCTATACACTATTCACTGCGTAGTGAATCTATAGGGTTAGCCGATGCAGCCTTTACGGTTTGGAAACTAATCGTTAACAAGGTAATCGTTAGCAGGGCGACAAATGCTACAAAAAATAAAACCGGATTTATAACGACACGCGTTGCATAACCTTCCAACCACCGGCTCGCTGCCAGCCAGGCCAACGGTGCTGCTATAATATTAGCAACGATTACCAGCATGATAAATTCCTTTGAAAGCAATGTCGTGATCTGGAATATATCTGCGCCTAACACTTTGCGTACACCGATCTCTTTCGTCTTGGTAAGCACCATAAAGGAAACAAGTCCTAATAAACCGATCATCGCTATAATTATAGTTACAATGGAAAAGAGGCCGAATACATTGGCAAGTTTCTGCTCGGTTTGATACTGCCGTTCAAAATCCTGGTCCAGGAAAAAATAAGTATACTCATAACCGGGGAAATGCTTTTTCCAGAGCGCTCCGAGACTTTCAATCAATTGCTGTGTATCGGCTGCCTTATACCGTATAGCATACATATAGCTTACACTGGGATTGAAGTCCATTACCATGGGGCCGATGTGTTGCTGCAAACCAAGTTGATGATAATCTTTAACCACACCGATCACCTCTCCTTCAGGATGACCGGAAGGTGACGTGATCTTTTTACCAATGGCTTCTTCCGGTGATGCCCAACCAAAAAGAGAAACGGCTGTCTCATTCAATATCAGTCCGTCTTTTAAAGATGCAGCATGGTCTTTATTGAATTGCTCGCCTGCAATTACTTCCAACCCGAGCGCTTGCGTATAGTGGTCATCCACCGCCATATACTCTACACTAATCGCATCGTCACCAGATTTACCTTCCGGAAAAGCAATCTGTCCCTGCCATCCTGGATTACCCGGCAGTGAATTCGTAAATGTTACTTCCTTCACGTTTGCGAGTGATTTCATTTCGTTCCTGAATGTTTCAAAGGCTTCCGGGTTCGATGACTTTACACGTGCAGCATTGATCACGAAGATCTCATCTTTCGCGAACCCCAGTGTTTGCTGCTGCATATACTTTAACTGGTTAACCACGATCAGTGTACCCAATACGAGGCTCAGTGAAATCACAAACTGAAACACCACCAGGGATCTTCTTAGTTGTACACCACGTGTACTGGTATGCATTTTTCCTTTCAACACTTCGGCCGGTCGCAACGCTGACATCACCAACGCTGGGTAATAACCAGACAGAAACGTCACTGCAATCAACAGACAAGCTATACCCAAAAGTACTGTTGGACTATATAGTGCGCTAAGTGTATATTGTTTATCGAGTAACAAGTTGAAGAAAGGCAACACGATGCCTGTGATGGTAATAGCGAAAAACAAAGATATAACGGTAAGGACAAATGATTCGCTGATAAACTGACGGATCAATATACCGCGTGTAGAGCCTACTACTTTACGGAGCCCAACTTCTTTCGCTCTATATACTGATCGGGCAGTAGTAAGATTTACAAAATTGATGCACGCCAACAGGATCACAAAAGCAGCTATAGCCGATACGAGGTAAACCCGATCTACACTTCCGATAGGTCCAATGCTATTGCCATTGTTCGCCCGAAGGTAAACATCGTGCAGTGGCCGGAATATAACTTTCGCTTCCGAACCCCATTCTTTTAACATATCCGCGGCATGATCCTGATAAATGGTTTCTGCTTTAGCCTGGAATGCTAATACATCGGTTCCTTCCTTCAGTAATATATAGTTCGATACGTTCAGATTGCCCCACCCTTCATCAAACGTAAAATCGGTATCGAACAAAGGGTATGTAGCAAAAGATAACGCTATATCCATTTGAATATGAGAGTTCGCAGGTATATCAGCCAGAATACCCGTCACCATAAATTGAAGCGTATCAGAGAGTATAATAGTTTTGTTCAATGCATCTTCTCCAGGAAAGAGTTTATTAGCCATCGACTCTGTGATCACCGCAGTATAGGGTTCCGTTAATGCTTTCTCAGGATTTCCCTTCTTCAATGGGAAAGAGAACATCGTCAGGAACTCAGGCGTAACAAAATGAATCTTTTGACGGATCCTTTTATCTCCTTGATTTATCAATAAGAAAGAAGCATTCTTCGCATATAGAACTGACTCAACTTCGGGAAAATCTTTCTTGAGGACTGCGCCCACAGGCCACGCGTTGGTAGCCAATGCTCCGCCTTCTCCGGAAGCCGGTGTATAAAAATTACTTTCAACACGATAAATTCTATCGCCGTTAACATGAAAATTATCATACGATGTTTCATCGATAACATATAGCATAATCAGGATCCCACCGGAAAGTCCCAAGGCTAATCCCAGCAAATTGATAGCCGCATATCCTTTGAATTTCTGCAGGGAGCGGAAAGCAATTTTAATATAATTGAATAACATATATCGTAGAGGTTATTGTAATTCCTTTAATCGATCCGGATTTTAAATATACCATATATGAACCTGCACTACTCACTCCGCAGAGAATTAACAGGGTTGTTCATTGCAGCACGCGCAGACTGATAGCCCACGGTAAGCAATGTAATCAGTAGTATACCAATGGATGGAAGTATAAAGATCCATACACTCAGTTCGGCATGAAATGTATACCCACCGAGGTATTCATTTGCCAGATACCACGCTGCCGGTAATGCAACAAGCAAGGCTAGAATAATAAGCTTTGTGAAATCGCTGCAGAGTAAATAGATAAGATTGATTACCGAAGCACCCAATACTTTTCTTACACCGATCTCTTTCATTCTTCGCTCTGCGGTAAAAGAAGCGAGACCGAATAATCCGAGACACGAAATCATGATAGCCACCAGTGTAAAGCTTAGCGACAACTTTCCAATCATGTCTTCATTTCTATACTCCTGATCATACTCTTCATTCAGAAACGAATAAGCGAATGGATAATCAGGGTCGTACTTATGTTGTATTTTCTCAATGGAGGCAAGAGCAGCTTTTGCATCGCCTTCTATTTTTATAAAAAACCTCCACGTATTTTCAGGCTGGTATACAAATACCAACGGCATTATATTTTCTTTCAGATTACCATTATTAAAATCATGTATCAGTCCAATGATTTTTCCTTTACCATTCCACATATCCAGGTCGGTACCTATAACGTTATCACGATTGAGGCCCATCACCGCCATTGCCTTTTCATTGATAATATAGTTGGCAGTATCCTGTTTGTTCATATCTACAAAGTTTCGTCCGGCCACTACTTCCATGCCCATGGTAGGAATAAAGTCCTGATCGCACGTAATAACTTTAAAGGATATGATCTCATCAGAAGGCTTGCCCGGCCATACCGGATCGGTAGTAGTATTGTTAATGGCAAATGGATTCTGTCCTGATACCGATACACTTTTAATTCCCTGCAATTGCAGCAGATCGTTTTTAAAAGCAGCATAATTTTTAGAAGTGGCTTCATGCTTGATTAGCATCACCACATTTTCTTTATCAAAACCAAGATGCTTGTTACGAATAAATGTGATCTGATTATATACCACTATACTTCCTACAACTAAAACAATGGAAGCTATAAATTGAGCCACCACGAGCGTTCTGCGTAAGCCGCCACCGGTAAGCGATGATTGCGCGTTTCCTTTCAATACAGTTGCCGGTTTAAAGGATGACAGGAACAACGCAGGATAACTGCCTGCTAACACGCCACTGAAAAGTGTAATGATCAGTAAGCCGGAAACAAATAACGGGTCGGTGAAATCTGGCCGGATGCTTTTGTTCGTTAGCGCGTTAAAAAATGGGAGCATTACTTCTACGATTGTAAGCGCTAGTAGCAAAGCTATAAATGACAACAATAACGATTCACCTATAAACTGAACAATGAGTGAAGAGCGCTGAGCTCCTATAGCTTTGCGTACGCCAACTTCACGGCTGCGCGTTGCTGAACGTGCTGTTGCCAAATTCATGAAATTTATACAGGCAATGATCAGGATAATTATCGCGACACCACTAAACGCCATGACATACTCGATGCGACCGCCTACACTCGCGCCATTCTCAAAGTCATGATATAGTCTGAGCTTTCGATATGGAAACAGAAAAGGATTATTGATACAATCCTCGCAGTGGTCCGTTACCAGATTCTTGATCTTTGCGTTGGCCGCCTCCAGGTCTGCTCCCGGTTTTAGCGATGCAAAAGTCTGCATACCATTGTTGCCCCAGTTCTCTGCCGACTTATTTTCATTTACCCAAATCTGGTAAGGCAATATATAATCAAAGCGTAAGGAAGAGGACTCGGGTATATCTGCAAACACTGCAGTTACAGTAAGGTCATATTGCTGGTTTACCCGAAAGACTTTGCCTATCGGATCTTCATCACCAAAAAATTTATGCGCAAGCTTTTCCGAAACAGCAACGGATTTAATATCCGGAAGTGGATTCTCTCTGTTGCCCTTTACAATGGGGAAACTAAAGATTGAAAAAACAGTGGAGTCTGCATAGAAGCCCGATTCATCTAGAGATTTATCACCATACTTAAAAAGCATACCGGTGTCCCAACTCATGCGCATGGTCTGATCAATCTCAGGAACTTGTGCTTGCATTACATCTGCAAGCTTAAGCGGTGTCGCCCATCCGGTCTCTATCGTTCCATTAGAGTACTTGAAGTTACTCATCACCCTATAGATCCGATCCTTCTTTGCATGAAACTGGTCATAGCTCATTTCATCGGCAACCCATAAAAAAATAAATATACTGGTTGCCATCCCGATCGTAAGTCCGAAAACATTGATGAAAGTATAGCTTTTATACCGGAGCAGATTTCGAAAAGAAGTTTTCAGATAGTTCTTAAGCATACAAATTGGGTTCAGAAAAATGGGTTGATAAAACACTCCCGCAACAAGCTTTTCAACATCAGTGCCACTAAAGAAATCGCTCTTTTCGGGTGATTTAACAGGATTTTCACATCCTGAATCCGGTCAGATCCGCACGCAGGTGTCCGTATCCGGTCGGATCATTAATGTGATATAGCCGGCAGATCCAACAACGTTTTAACGTTTCGGGGTTAACTTCCGAAGATAATCCTGAATATATACAGCAACACTCTTGCGCTTGTATTGCATGATGAATCGCGGATGAGACAACGGTATAACCTCACCGAAGAAATTATACTTCTTATTAATCGCTGATAGATAATCGAAATTCTTTCCTTCACCCAGACAATAGCATCGCGCGCGGTTAACACCAAAGTCAAGTTGCTCGCGGATGCATTGCAACATGAAGGGTTCGACCGCTTGTAGCAGTTCTCTAATATCGTAGTAGTTCAGGTTCTTGCCATCTTTTACAAACCCTAACGGACTTAATGCAGTAATATAGAATTGGTGATAGAACTTTTCCGGGCCACCATAGGCCTCTATCATGGCATATATATAGTCGGCAGAGAGCTCTACTTTCTTTTTAAGATCATTGGGTATACCAATCTTTTCAAGTTTCACCGGATCGGTAAAAGGTACACCGGTGATTCCCCCACCAAACCTTCCGGGGTTGATACCAAAGATCAGTGTCCGCGGATCGTTATCGCCATAGAACTTTTCGTAGAATTGCTTGCTAAGTTTAAATGCAGTTTTGTCCTGATAAGGATTCATTACTTCCACTCCTTCCGGCAATTTTGCCTGGATCGAAAGAGATTGATAAAACTTCAGGATCTTGCTGGCATTGGACATATACTATATATACTTGGTCGTTGTGTACTATGTATCCCTCAGGTTTCGCAGACGCAGATCAATACACTAAAAAAAAACGAAGGTCCGTGGGATAAAAAAATCAATCACCACTCATAAGTTCAAATACACTCTTGTAAAATTCCTTTTGTTGAACATAGTCTATTAGTTCCAGATAAAAAGGATGTGCACCAAGTGTAGCAGAGTCTCCGATCATGATCAGTTTTTTCTTTGCACGCGTCATGGCGACATTGGTTCTGCGGATGTCATTTAGAAAGCCGACTTCACCTTTATCATTGCTGCGAACAAAACTGATGGCGATAACATCGCGCTCCTGCCCTTGAAAGGCGTCCACGGTGTTGATCGATATTAAACCATGAAGTGGTTCTATAACAGGCGAGGCTTCTGCGAGCTTCAATATATAGTCTACCTGGGCACGGTACGGTGTGATAATCGCCATGGTAATCCGCTGCTGCAGCCACTCTTCAACACCAATTTCTTCTACGAGCTTTTCTACCTGACGGATCAACATTTGCGCTTCTTCGTGATTGAAACGACTGAGTGTTTCTTTATCTTGTCCTTCTACATACCCTGCCCCTGCAGTATCTATATACTCTACCGGTGATTGGTTCGGCCGCAGTAATTCTTTCTTCACAGAATCATGCGCTACAAGTTCATCGTTATAGAAATACTTCGAAGAAAATTTCATGATGTCTTCATGCATGCGGTATTGCACCTGCAACATTGAAGATTGATTGGGATGCTTTTCAATTCCCTTTTCAAAAAGCGTTTTGGATAACCCGAGTCGTGCCGCTTCATTTGATTTTATTGTCGGAGGAAGTTGCAGGTGATCGCCCGCGAAAATGATACGCTCCGATCGAAGTATAGGAATCCAGCACGCAGGCTCAAGTGCTTGTCCCGCTTCATCTATAAATACAGTCTTGAATCTTTTACCACGCAACGTTGGATGTGAAGAGCCCACCAGGGTAGAGCAAATCACATCACTGTTTTGCAACAAGTCATTAATGATATAGAACTCCAGCATATCCGCATCACCTTTCAGAATTTTTACTTCCTGTTTCAGCAGCTTGCGTTGTTCTCGTTCATGAAATCCGAAGTTCCGTTTAAACTTGTGCGCCTGGCCACGGAGTTGCTCCATACGTTTTCTGATCTCGCGTAGCTCCGGATAATTACTGTGACTGGCAATGCGTGCATCCATCGTCTTGCTCAGCGATTGTTCCGTTACGCGGGCAGGATGACCGATACGCAATACATTCATTCCCTGCTCCGACAATTTATCGGCTAACAAATCAACGGCTGCGTTACTGGGCGCGCAAACCAAAACTTGTTTCTCTGCCTTCACGGTTGCTATGATAGCCTGCACAATCGTAGTGGTCTTGCCTGTTCCGGGAGGACCATGTATAAAGGCCACGTCTGCCGTCTCCAACACTTTTGTTAACGCATCTTGCTGACTAACATTTAGCAAGGACGCGACAGCCGGAACCTCTGCTATATTCTCATCTTTCGATTTTTCACTTTCAACATTACGTTTTTCGCTTTCGGCCTTAAGCCTGAGGCTTGCCTCCGCGCCTAGCAAAATCTCGCGCAGTACAGCAACACGATTGTCCTCTGCTTTCATGACTTCCTTCAGCGCGAATTCCATTTCACGATACGACATTTCATCAAACATGACATCGACTCCCAGTAAACCATCCTCAAGCCAATCGGGAAGATCGTCACTGTTCAGTGTGATGGACATGATGTTGTCGCGTACATAGTTTACCACGCCATTCACATGTTCTTTCTCTGGTTTACCGGATGCATTTGAAAACACACTCACCGATTTTCCACTTTGAAATGCATGCGGCTGCTCCAGGTTATTCGTACGTTCTACTTCTATAATCAGTCGCTCACCCGTACCAATATAGTCTCTGTTGAAACGAAGTGGATACCAGGTAGTACCTTCTTTGGTACGCTCATGTATAGAGCGCAGCAAAACCTTCTGTCGATAGTAATCCAGATCGGCTTGTCGTTCGAGCTTAATAAGCTCGAAAGTCTTTTGAAGTTGTTCGTGCGAAGTCATTGAAGACGCAATATAATAACAATAGGGATTGCTGACCCGACAAGAACAAAATCAGAATATGGAAAAAGTCAGGATATACTTTGGGATAATTACGACCACCTGCTTACGAGACTTTTTTCTTCTCTACTCCTGCTTTCTCCAATATTATTTCCAGCGGACAAAACTTAGTAACGGATGATTGCAGCAGGTTCAGCCCGACAAATGCTGCGAGTGCCAGCCAGTAATTATTTACAAAATAGGCCAGCGCAATGCTTACCAGCACCAGTGTGCCGGCAACAGCTCTTACAATTCTTTCTCTCATACATTCGGATTTCAGTGTTTATTTTTTTTAGTAAGCAATGATGCATCTATCTATATCTATTGCACTTCATTTTTACCGGATTTATTGCGCATCATACTATAATATAGAAGAGGAACTACCAACAATGTTAAAAAGGTCGATGTGATCGTTCCGCCCATCAGCGAAATAGCCAGCCCTTGAAAAATAGGATCGAACAGTATAATAACAGCTCCTAACACAACGGCACCAGCGGTGAGCAGAATAGGTGTTGTACGCACGGCACCGGCTTCTATAATAGATTGTTTAAGTGGTATACCTTCTTCCAATCGTATGTTGATAAAATCAATTAGCAATACTGAGTTGCGCACCATAACACCCGCCAGTGCTATAAATCCGATCATCGAAGTTGCTGTGAAATATGCATGCAGTAGCCAATGACCGATCACAATACCAATAAGCGATAACGGTATAGCAGCCAACATTACCAACGGTACTTTAAAATCCTGAAACCAACCTACAATAAGCATATAGATCATAATGATAACTACTGCGAAGGCTATACCGAGGTCGCGAAAAACTTCGTAGGTAATCTGCCATTCTCCGTCCCACTTCAACATAAAATTGTCTTCGGACTCCGGTTGCTGATTATATAATTCTTGCAACGTGTAGCCTGTGGGTAATGTAACCGTACGAAGCTTGTCTGAAATTTCCATCATCGCATAGAATGGACTTTCCAACTCACCTGCCAGGTCGGCCTGCACATATACTACACGTCTCTGATTTTTACGATATATACTTTTCGCGCGCGTGGCCTTGTTGATCTTTACCAAATCACCTATAGCGATAGACTCTCCTTGTGCGTTCATTATTCGCAGATTCTTAACGTCATGTATGCTGGATTTATCGCGATCATTAAATTGCAATACAATACTTATCGGATTGAACGATACCGGATCATGTACCATGCCTGCTGGCATATCCGATAACGCAGCATTAACGATTGCCACTACCTGCACTGGAGAAACGCCACGGAGCATCGATTTTTCCTTATCAACCTCCACGCTATACTCTGGTTGATCGGCTTCCGTCATCCAGTCAACATCAACAACACCATTTGTTTTGGAGATAAGCTCTTTTACTTGCTCCGCTATATGAATCTGCTGATCGTAATCCGGTCCATAAATTTCCGCTACAATCGTTGAAAGTACAGGAGGACCTGGTGGAACTTCCACCAATTTTACATTGGCGTTATACCGTGCAGCGATCTTTTGAATAGCAGGCCGCATTTGTTTTACGATGGCATGACTTTGTATACTTCGGTCTTTCTTATCGATCAGGTTCACTTGTATATCTGCCACAGAATTTCCGGCACGCAGATCGTAGTGACGTACGAGTCCGTTAAAGCTGATTGGCCCCGCAGTACCTATATACGACTGGTAATTTTTCACGAGTCGTTGCTGCGATATATAGTGTGCTATATCACGGGTTACCGCTGCCGTACGTTCAAGCGTTGTACCTTCGGGCATATCGATCACCACCTGAAATTCATTCTTGTTATCGAAGGGCAACATCTTTACTGCCACCCACCGGGTATAGAAGAAGGACATAGATGCAAGCAATACAATTACCGTCCCCGTCATAAAAGCCCAACGCTTCCACCTTGTCTCGAGCATTGGGTTGATGAGGGCTTTGTACAGACGGTATATCTTCGACTCTTCCAAAGCCGGAATCTTTTCTTCATGATCATCTTTACCACGCAAAAAAAGATAGCCGAGATAAGGTGTGAGTGTAAGTGCCACCACCAGCGATAACAACATGGCAATAGAAGCACCGATCGGCATCGGACTCATATAGGGGCCCATCATGCCGGAAACAAAAGCCATCGGCAATACAGCAGCAATTACAGTGAACGTTGCCAGTATAGTAGGATTACCAACTTCGTTGATCGCAAAAATCGCAGCCTGCAAGAATGGCAATCGTTTCATTTTAAAATGGCGATGCATGTTCTCGGCAATGATAATGGAATCATCCACTACTATACCGGTAATAAATACCAGTGCGAACAGTGTAATGCGATTCAATGTATAGTCCAGAAAATAATAGCTGAACAATGTAAGCGCAAAAGTTACCGGCACCGACAGGAATACTACCAGGCCACCGCGCCATCCCATGGCGAGCATAACAAACACCGTAACTGCTATAATGGCTACAAAAAGATGGAGCAACAATTCTGAAACTTTTTCAGACGCAGTTTCACCATAGTTACGCGTTTCAGTTATATGTACATCTTGAGGAACTAATTCCTTTTTCAAATGTTCTACGCGTGATGTAATTCTCTCGGCGAGGTTCATCGCGTCAGCACCTTTCTTTTTCGCGATGGCTAATGTTACAGCCGGGTAATCGGATCTATAGCGTGAAGCAAGTGCTGCATCATGTTGTCCATAGCCATATACTACATAATGTGTCGGACGTGCTGCGCCATCTTCTATAGTAGCAACTTGCTTCAAGTATACCGGCTTTCCGTGGTTGGATCCTACAATGAGATTCGCCACCTCATCCGCTGAATGCAAAAAGCTTCCAGTCTCTACAGCAAATGCAGTATCCTGCCGGAGTATAGTTCCGTCTGAAGCCTGAGCATTATTTGCACGCAACTGATTGCCGATCGACAACAGATCAACATGACTCCCAGCCATTTTATCTTTGTCAAGCGTCACGTTTATCTGGCGGCTTCGTCCCCCAAGTATATTAATGGTGGCTACATCCGGGATTTTCTGAAGCTCATTCGTAAGGGCCTCGCCAAGCTGTCTCAATTCATAGTCGCTATATTTTTCACTCCACAACGTAAGGCCTACTACCGGCACGTCATCGATGGCCCGCGTTTTCACCAGGGGCATGGCAACACCCGGAGGCATTTTATCCATGTTCTTCATCAGTTCGTTGTATAGCTTTACCAACGAGCGCTCGATATCTTCACCGACATAGAATTGTACGATGAGCATTGCCTGACCTTTCATGGAAGTGGAGTATACATATTCTACTCCTTTCACACCGGATATTATTTTCTCCAACGGCCGCGATATTCGGGCTTCTACTTCTTCAGGTGATGCCCCGGGATAGCGAAGAAAAATATCAGCCATCGGTATGGCAATCTGTGGCTCTTCTTCACGCGGAATGAGCAAGGTGCTATACCCGCCTACCAGCAGAAATCCGATCATCAACAGAATCGTTAACTTCGACTGGATAAATGCCTTCGCTATATTTCCGGATAACCCTTCTTTCATGGGATGTAGTGTATTCATACTATATATTCAGAACTGAAAATATTATTTAACTGAAACCGGAACTCCGTTGTATAATCTCCCCTCGGCAGCCAGTATATATGGTTCGTCTGCGCGCAGCCCTGAAAGTATCTCTACCTGCTCACCATATACACGGCCTGGTCGCACCCACCGAAGTAATGCAGTAGCGTTTTCACTGATCGTATACAAACCCGTAAGCTGATCCTTATATACCAATGCCGTGGCCGGAATAAGTATCGTGCTATCTATACTTTCTGTTTTACCGGAGGCCGTAATGGACACCTGCGCATACATGCCTGCATACAATCCCTGCTTTGCATTTTCAGGAATACCGATCTTTACCATATAGCGGCCACCATTCATCTGCGATGATGGACTTACCTCTGTTACTTTCCCTTCAATATTTCTTCCTGAAGATTTTATTTCTATGGTTGCATGAACACCCACGCGAACGTGATCTATATCTTCTTCTGCAACAGATGTACTGATTTGATATTTTCCATCTTGCTCCAGGACGAGTATAGCAGCTCCGGGGCTAGCCATACTTCCGACATCCTGATTCCGTTGCACGATCACCCCGGTAAACGGAGCAACAATCTGCGTGTAGGCCAGCGTTGCTTCCGCTTCGCGTTGCATCTGCAGTGCCGTTTCTGCTTTGGCTTTTGCCGACTGATAATGGAGTGCTATATTTTCAAGTTCCTTCTCAGATGCACTTTGTTGTTTGTAGAGCTCGGTATAGCGATCATAATCTTTCTGTGCATCTTTCAACGCTGCACCTGCTTCCGCAACCATAGCCAGTGCCTGTGCACGTTTTGCTTGCATATCGGCATTGTGAATTGCTACCAGTAGCTGACCTTGCCTGACACGATCGCCAGCTTTAACATATATATGTGTGATGAATCCCATGACGCGGGTGCTGATCACGGCAGTTTCTGCTGCTTCAATCTGACCGCTGCTACGGATAACGTGATCTGATTTTTTACCAGCCACAGCCACCGTTACCTTTACGGCTGCGTCTGGAGATATAGCGTGTTGTGTAGCATCTCCCGAACAAGCCACAAGAAAAAGGCTAACCGGCAGGAACAGCGCTGCTGCGCTATACGAATATATTTTCATAGAAATACTTTTTTTACTTTTCAGAAGTAGATGTCAGAAATTGCAGGTAGGCCACCGTGGTGTTATACTGAAACACGGCTAGTGCCTGATTAAGCTTTTGCTGCGATAAGAGTGTTACTGCCTGCAGTAGTTCGCTTGTAGTGACGAGTCCTTGTTGATAGCGGTTTTGTAAAATGCGAAGTGACTCCGCTGCCTGCTGCACAGCCGTTTCCTGTTGCTGTAAGGTATAGCGTGTATCATCGAGTTGCCGCAGGGCTTTACGCAGTGCAAGTTGTGCCTGCTCCTGCTGATCAGAAAGTTGCTCAGCCGCTTTGTTACGTTCAGCGTGTTGTTCGGCGATCTTATACCGTGTAGACATACCGTTGAAGAGCGTCCACGATAGTTGCGCTCCCACCAGGTACGAATCGGAGCCAAAGCCAAACGGCCGCCGGTCGTTGATGACGTATTCACCAAAGGCATTCAACTGAGGTGTATAACTGGTCTTTCCGGAGCGGATCATCTTTTCGCTCGCGGCAATCACTGCCCGCATCGCCAGAAAGTCTGAACGATTCTCCGGGATACGCAAGGTGGAATCATATGCCGTATATACTTGTACTAACGTGTCAGCTTTATATATAGCACTTCCGGGCGTGCCCATTAGCAAACTTAACTGATTGGATATATTGTGAATCGTACTGCGCGCTTCCGCCAGTTTTGTAGCAACCATGGCCTGCTCAACCTGCACCTGCAACACATCCGACTTTTGCAGATATCCTCTCTCAAACCAATTGTTGGTGCCTACATATATAATGCCGGCTGTATGGGTTGCTTCCTCCCACACGTGCATCGCCTGCCAGGCCAGATATAGTTGTGCATACGTGTTTGTAATCTCTAACGTCAGGTATTCTTTTGCACGTTTTGTTTTAAATCCATATACCTCCACTTGTTTCTGTGCGGCTTGCCGTGCATATACCTGGTCGATATTGATGAGCGGCTGCTGCCACTCTGCTTTCGTCATGAAATTTTGTAGAGCCGAGGGATAATTCAATATTTCCGGATTAAAATCATCGGATGTGATCGACTGCTGTTGTAGTTTGAACCCAAAAGCATTCAATGGATTATTGGTGCTTACACCGGTATAACTTAATCGCACCTGGGGTAGAAAAACGGCATCGGTCTGCCGGTACTTTGCACGGGCGATTTCTTCATCTATACCCGATAGTATAATTTTTTTATTATTCCGGAGTGCAGCATCCAACGCTTCCCGCAGCGTAAGTGGAACCTCCTGTGCCTGCATGGATGCCGAAAACAATATAACAGCCCCCAACAGTGCCCAACGTACTTTGTTCATGTACCTTTATTTTTACACAAAGGTATTTTGGGGGCAGACGGTATACTGTGACTAGAGTCACACGGGTATATTTACTTTCTAAAAGGCAAATAAAAAAGGTGATGACACGGAGCCATCACCTGTTATAGCACGGTTTGTTGCTTTTAATTTATCTTCTCACAGACTCAATCGTGTGAGCTCATTACGTGATATCGCGATCTTTTTGGAAGACTCCAGTTTCTTCAGCAATCTGCTGATTACTTCCCTGGAAGAATTAAGGTCGTCTGCAATCTCCTGATGTGTCACGGTAATTTTATCTCCTTGTATAGAATCAAACTGGCGCTTTAGATAGAACTCCAGTTTTTGATCCATGGAATGGAACGCTACCTGGTCGAGCACTTCGAGTAATTCCTCAAAGCGTGAGCGGTAGGTTTCTAACACAAAGTAATACCACTGGCGATGATGCTGCATCAGTTCATCCATATGCTGGATCGGTACCGCCAGCGCTTTCACATGGGTTATAGCTTTAGCCTTCAGGGCACTGGATTCATTTTTAGTAGCACAAATCATCGACAGCGCACAGGCTTGTCCTTTTTCCAGGTGATAAAGAAAAAACTCTTCACCATCATTGCCTTCACGATAAAGCTTCACGCGTCCGTCAAGAATGAGCATTGAGTTTTTGAAGTATTGTCCTGAACGCATCAGCATAGATCCTTCTTCGAAGTCAACAACTTGTCCAACTTTTTCAAGCAGAGCGATAAGCTCCGGATCGAACTGAGGAAATAAAGCATGAAGTTCCATGGCAGATATACTATATAAATAATTCGATCGTCACTCTCAATTCTGATTCTCCAGGAGTTTTACCAATCTCTGCAGTTGCCGCTGATTTTCAGCAGAGTTGATCGTATACTCAATGCTATATTTCTCGCGGGTGGTGAGGCGCCAGCTGAGAGAAGCACGTGAGTTATTCTGGCGAATGCTATCCATCTTCTGAAGAATAGGAACATAGTTCTCCGTCTGATATTGAAGATCTATACGATCTATATCTCCCTTGAACCACGACTTGGCATGTCCGATCAGCATATCGCTGTTTATATCCTGGAAGTTTTCGAAGTTGTTATATACACTGCTGATGGGTTGTGTAAAATCATCAATGATAGTTTGCCCTGTTTTTTGTTTGATCGGGTCAAGCTTTGGAGAGTCGCGAATCGATACAAAAACAATCCCGGATGTATTCTCTCCAATCCACTCTTTAAACGCAAAGAGAAAGCGTACAGCATCCGATACCCCGAAGTTATCAGATATACCGGCATCCATTATTTTAATCCCTGGCTCAGTAGGCAACGTAGTGTTGGGTGTGATATAGGGGAAGGTTGCGCTCATGCGGAGTGCCGAGAGAAAGCGCAGGTTTGCACCGTTGTGATCTTTAAATAAAGTCTGGAAGTCAACACCGCTGATTTTAGGAAACGCCTGCCGAGGAAAATCAGTCATGTCGTAATTCATAAACGAAACCGGACTCGCCGCGATATATAGTTTACGCCCGTCATTCACTACCGTGGGTGTCAGGATCATCATGGGGATCACTGCGTTTTTCTCCTCTATATGATACGCTTCAATAGGCTTGTTAAGAAGATTCTCTGTGATCTGGTTCAGCTGTTCTTCAAATGTATAGCCACGATCACGGTAATATAAATTTCCACCGTATTCAAATTTTGTGAAGCCAACAAAGAGATCGTTCGCCATCAAACTAAAGATGAGTGGATTCAAATTGTCCGTTGCAATTTTTTGGCGGTGGATCATGGCGTTAGGGTGAATGTTTTTTCCCTTCTTCGCCTGTAACTTTAACTCACGATAATAGCTGGCACCAATCAACCCACCGGAAGCACCGGTAATAAGGATTGTGTTCTCCATCAGCTTCCCTTTCGTGAGACTATCCGATGCTTGCAAAGCTGTGAGCGTCCACAGTGCCGCGCGCTTTCCACCTCCACTCGTACAGAGAAAAACCATCTTCGGTTTTTGATCCGCAGGAAATTTCTTCCGCCAATTTTCAAGCATCACCATGGTGGCTTGCTTGTCGCGCTGAATGTGTGCACTATCGTTGAGTTCTTGCAACGCCTGAATGGTATACTCTGCAGGCATACGCTGATAGTCCAATCCAAACGCCTCATACTTCTTGGTAAAAAACTCCTCTCCCACCAGGTAGTTGAGTGTTAAAAAGGCCAGTAGGGCTACCGTGGCAGACCATCCTCCAAACCAATACGAAAATGCTCCCGACATCATCACAAAAACGGTAAGGAATATAATAAAACTGGATGCGGCCGGTAGCTGAAACGTTGGGTAATCTTTAAAGATGCCGAGTACAATAATGATGATGAAGATCATCAGTTCGATCACCACCAGGTTAAAGTGATTCTGATCGAACACCTGGAGTACCGTTGCCTTATCGTAAAAAGTGTTATACTCTACTTCCTTTACTTTAAGATCGTAATCTATATAATTATCAACCCGCACTTGTTTCTTACGGGCGATATCAAGTTTCTTCATAGCACTCGCGCGCGTAACCTGTACATTCTGTTTGATCTTCTCATCGATGCGACACACTACATATTTGAAGATATCCTTATTGGTAAGCCAGAAGTATCCGAAGAAGATGAGCGTCATCACTGTATATCCGGTTAGCAAGCCTCCCAGGTTCCACGCCAGACCGGTGGGGGTGCTATATTCATTGTGTGTTTGAAACTCAATGATCTCGTAGATATAGGTGATGAGAAAAATAGCCGGTATTACACTGTTGTTAATAGCAAACTTTGAAAACGGTCTTGATAACGTTCCGACAAAAGAAAAGCGATGACCATCCGTGATATAGCACGTGATGTGGAACGCCGTTGTAAACCCAGCCGTTACAAGGCCGAGTATAAAAAAGCTGCGGAAATTTACATGATTTAAATATTCGGGATCGAGGAAGAGATATGGGATACCGAGGTACTTACCAAAGCTGCCGGTGATCATTGCGAAAAGAATGACCCAGCAAAGCATTAACACCTGGTTACGCTTTATGTTATTGAACAATAGTTGAACTGGAAAAGAGTAAATGAACTTCGGTCCCAGTAAATAGAGCTTGCGCAGCATAGACGGATTTAATTCAAGGTAGTGTTTTTTAATCAGTCTTTAGATTTAAACACGTCCGAAAATTAAAAGTTATGTTTCAATTTGCCGGTTACTTTTTGGATGGATGACCTGATTTTTTTCTGACGATCATAATGCTTTCATAGAGAAAGGTTTACTTCCAGGGTGGATGAAATTTGTGATACCCGAACGTTTTAAAAGTTAACGAAGTCTTAACAAGATTTCGAGAGGCAATTTTTTCAGGCCTATAGCACTCTTTATAACAAGCTTGTGTTTTTTGAGACAAGAATGTGAAGCAAAAATATTCACGTTGCGTAATTGCTTCCATTAAGTTTACTTCGGCCTCGTGACAGAAAAAACCTTCCATATTTACCGCTCTTCCGCTGGCTCGGGCAAAACGCGCACGCTTGCAAAAGAATACCTGAAGCTTGCGTTACGTTATCCGGAATATTTCCGGTATATCCTGGCGATGACCTTCACCAACAAGAGTACGCAGGAGATGAAGGACCGCATCATCCGCTACCTCGATGATTTTGTGAAAGGCAAAAGTGAAGATCTCTCCGCAGAGATCCTCCACGATTTCGAACTCGAAGGACGCACCTTTACACCAGCTCAGTTCAAAGACCGAAGCCGCGAAGTGCTTTCGCTTATCCTGCATCATTACTCACAATTTTCAATCAGCACGATCGATGCTTTCTTTCAACGCGTGATCCGTTCCTTTACGCGTGAAACGAATTTGCTTGGCAATTTCCGGTTGGAGGTTGATAACGATATGGTGCTGGAAGAAGTGATCGACCAGGTAATGGACAACCTCACTGATGATGACGAGTTACGTGGATGGGTTCTTGAATTTTCACTCGAACGATTGGTGGAAGGTAAGGATTGGGACATCCGCTCTGCCCTGCTTGATTTTTCGAAAGAGATCTTCAAAGAAGAATTCAAGGCTATCGAAGACCAGGTACTGCGTGTAACCGAGAACAAGGAGTTTTTCAAAAGTACGCGGATAAAATTACAGAGTGTTGTAAAACAATTTGAGAATAAAGTATACCAGGAAGCACGAGCGCTGCTGAAAGAATTTCATGACCATAATCTTTCTGTTACCGATTTCAAGTACGGTAAATCGGGAAGTATATATTCTTATATCGCAGGACTTGAAAATGAAATCAAACTTCCGGGTACACGCGTTATGGCGATGTTGGTGGATGCTCGTGAATGGCCATCTAAAACCGGTAACGCAGCACTCATTGTCTCAATGGGTAATCAACGCTGGCTGCAACAGCTGGCCGCACTTGTAGGCTATATAGAGAAGGAGAGTATATCTTATTTCTCTGCAGAACAGGCCTTACGAAATCTTTATGTATTCGGGTTGCTCTCCGACATATCAAAGACCTTGCGGGAATATCTCCGCGAAAACAACCTGATGTTATTATCCGATGCGCCCCAGTTTTTACAAGGCATCATGCAAGGGCAGGATACATCTTTTATCTATGAAAAGGTTGGTTCGTTTTACCGGCATTTCCTCATTGATGAATTTCAGGATACTTCCGGATTTCAATGGAAGAATATACTTCCGCTGGTGCGCAACGGTATAGCGCAAAATTACAGAAGCTTGATTGTAGGCGACATCAAACAATCTATATATCGCTGGCGCGGAGGCGATCTCAATATCCTCCAGGAAAAAGTAAAAGATGATGTTGGCGAACTGATGATCGATACGTTTCCGCTCGACACAAACTACCGCAGTGCAGGCAACGTGGTAAATTTTAACAACACAGTGTTTGCAGCTGCGTCTGAAATCATCGGAAAAGAAACCGGCACTACATTTCCACAGGAGTCGTATGGAGATGCTGCTCAAAAGCTATTTCGTAATCCCGACAAGGGCTATATATCCGTTCAGTTTATCGAAGCTGCCGAAGCTGCTAAAAATGAACCTACCGAAGAGGAAGGTGAAAAAGCTGGTAAAGTCAGATTCGAAGATCTTTCCCTGGAGCGTCTCCCGGGTATAGTAGAAGACTTGCAACAAAAAGGTGTCGCGCTACGGGATATAGCTTTCCTGGTGCGTGACAATAGTGAAGGGCAAATGATCGCGCAGTACTTTATGCAGTATAGATCATCGCCCCAGGCAAAACCAGAGTATAAATATGATGTAGTCTCCAATGAATCGTTGCGCCTCGACCAGGCTGCCTCGGTCGTTGTACTCATCAATGCAATGCGTTTGCTGGAAGACGGCAAGAACTTAATTGCCCGTGCACAGCTTGCGTATGAATATCAAAAGCTCTGGCCTCAACAGGCATTTCCGAATCAGCATAAATTATTTTCTAATAGCAAAACGAAAGAGTTCGCGAAGCTGGTGCCGCTACCCTTCACGGAACAACGCGATGTACTGGCAGCCCTTCCGTTGGTAGAATTGGTAGAGAACCTGATCCACATGTTCAACCTCGGAAAGCTCTCTACAGAAATTGCATACCTGCAAGCTTTCCAGGATGTCGTTATTGAATTCGGAATGCGCGAGAAAAGTGATCTCGCTTCTTTTCTCCAATGGTGGGACGACAACAAACATAAAAAATCTATACAGGTAGCGGGTGGCGTTGACGCTGCGCAGATCATCACCATCCATAAATCAAAAGGACTGCAGTTTAATTATGTTATTATACCCTTTTTGAATTGGGAGCTGAACCATCCTCCGATGAAATCGCCTATACTCTGGTGTCGTTCAGATGAGACATTATTCAAAGATATAGGCTTTCTGCCGCTGAAATATAGCAGCAAGCTGGAGAACACGTGCTTCCACGAGTATTATACCGAAGAACGGAAACGTATATACCTTGACAATCTGAATTTACTATACGTGGCCTTTACGCGTGCTGAACATGGGTTGATTGCCTTTGCGCCTTATAGTAAATCCGGAAGCATCAATCACATTGGCAAACTGACACAACGCGTCATTGAAGGTAGCATGCAATTACAACAGCATTGGTCTGCTGCGAACAAAATGCTCACCATTGGCACCATTGAAGTACAGCGTACGGAGATTCGCCCAAGCAATTCATTGATACTACGGAACTACTATATAACTCCGTGGCGTGAGCGATTACAGGTGCGCACACGGGGAAGAGAATTTTTCCAGCAAACTGAAAAGCGTAAAAAGATCAACTACGGAATTTTTCTGCATACGCTGATGGCGCGGATCAAAACGGAGCAAGATATAGTGCTCA
Organism: uncultured Bacteroides sp.; assembly: GCA_902168185.1. Classification (GTDB taxonomy): domain Bacteria; phylum Bacteroidota; class Bacteroidia; order Cytophagales; family Cyclobacteriaceae; genus Ohtaekwangia. Next base: position 42,396 of record CABHOV010000036.1, on the reverse strand, counting down.
CCCTGGAACAAGCCATCAAAGAAGGATTGATCCATCAGGATGAGCGGAGCGCTATTGAAGAATCCATTCACTGGATTGTAAAGCATCCTTCACTTCGCGAAGCATTTGCTGAAGATATACTTTCAAAGCGTGAAGCGTCACTCATTATGCCTGATGGAAGCGAACGAAGAATTGACCGCATTGTTATAAAAGATAAACGCGCCCTGCTGATCGATTACAAAACGGGAGCACCGAAAACGGAAGATGAACATCAGGTGAAAGAGTATCTCACGATCTTGAAATCCATGGGGCTAGAAGAAGTAAAAGGTTACTTGGTATATGTAAACGAGCGGGTGTGTAAAGCAGTATGAGAACATTTATCCAGGAAATAGCAGATGCCATCCGGAAAGACTATAGCGATTGGGACAACCTTACGGTGATCTTTCCCAACCGGAGAGCGTCCCTATATTTTAGAAAAGCACTTGCCGAGCAACTCGATGCTCCGCGTTGGTCACCTGCCATTCTGAGTGTAGAAGAGTTCATCGGATCATTCTCTGATCTTAAAGAAGCCGATAAGCTTTCACTCATCGTTACCCTCTACCGTGTATTTAAGCGCGTTACCAACTCCGATGAGAACCTCGATCATTTTTACTTCTGGGGAGAAATGTTGCTGCGCGATTTTGATGAACTGGATAAATACCTTGTTCATGCTGCGGGAATGTTCAAAGACCTTAGCAATCAAAAAGAACTTGATCAATATTTCGATTACCTGACCGAAGAGCAAAAACAATTTCTGATCGACTTCTGGCAAACGGTAGATTTCAGTTCTTCTGCGAGCAAACGAAAATTTCTTGAACTGTGGCAAAGTCTGTACCCGGTATATATAGCCTTTCGTCAGCAGCTGATGGAAGAAAAGATCGGTTACTCTGGTATGATTCACCGGCATGTCGCTGAGCAAATTGAAACTTTAATTCCTGCCAGCAAAAAGAAAGAGGTGGGAATGAGATATGTATTCGCAGGGTTCAATGCGCTTACGGCTGCAGAAGAAAAAATCATCAACTGGTTTGTTCAACATCGTGATGCAAAAGTCTTTTGGGATGAGGATGCATTTTATGTAAACGAGCCGCACCGTGAAGCTGGTACATTCTTCCGGCAGTATAGGAAACATGCTATACTTGGACAAACCTTTCCACCGGAGCCTGCGGTATATTTAGGGCAGGATAAAAAAATAACGGTACTCGGTGTTCCTCAAAAAGCAGGACAACCTAAATTACTTGCACAACAACTGGACGCAACGCTACGGGCACAGGCCGGAAACAATAGTGCTGAGCGTACGGTAATCGTTCTGCCAGACGAGAATATGTTGTTGCCCGTACTCTATGCATTGCCACCATCATTGCAGGCGATCAACGTTACCATGGGTTTCCCATTGGTGAGTACACCTTACTATTCCCTTATTGATTTCTTATTTGAGCTTCACTTACATAAACGTAAAGACGAATTTTATTATCGCTATGTATTGGCGTTACTCAACCATCCATACCTCAAGGCGCGTGTCGGAGAAGAGGCTGCACAGTGGCGAGAATTCATTCAGAAAAACAACCAGGTACATATAGCACCATCGTTCTTCGAGAAGAAGCATGACCTGCTGGAAGAAATATTTCGTATCGTGCCTACTGAAAATTTTCTCGCCTATATCATTGGCATTGTGGAGTCTCTTGCAACTTCCTCTGAAGCGGGCGGACTGATGGAGAAAGAATTCGCATTTCACTTTCATCGTATACTTTCACGAGTACAAGAATTGACTACGAGTGAACCGATGGAGCTGCGTATGCAACAACGAATGTTTCGGCAGATCGTGCGTGCAGAGAAAGTGCCGTTCAGTGGTGAGCCGTTGAAAGGTCTGCAGATTATGGGTGTGCTCGAAACGCGTAACCTCGACTTCGATCATGTTATCGTACTCTCACTAAATGAAGGACTGTGGCCCGCTGCTCCGCGCCAGAGCTCCTATATACCACACAACATTCGCAGAGCGTATAGTCTCCCAACATCCGAACACCAGGATGCGATGTATGCCTATCTTTTCTATCGCATTTTACAACGCGCGGAAACCGTTGATCTATACTATAACACCGAACCCGATGTACTCGGTACCGGTGAGATGAGCCGCTATCTATATCAGATGATCTATGAAGCGAACTGGCCGCACGAACGCAAAGTACTCTATAACCCCGTGCAAGTACATGAAGCCAAGCCGATTGCTGTAGAGAAAAAAGCAGATGTACTCGAAAAGCTGGAACGTTACTTCGGCAAGGCATTAACACCATCAACGCTGAATACATACCTGGAATGTCGCTTGAAATTTTACTTCAAGCATCTCCTTGAGATCCGTGAACCGGATGAAGTGGAAGAAGAGGCAGACGCGCGCATCTTCGGAAATATATTCCATAAAGTAATGGAATTGTTTTATCAGGATCTTCGGCCACCAGCTGGCGAGTGGTCTGTAAAAGAAGAACACTTTATAAATGTAGGCACGAAGCTGGATCGCTTTATTGAAATGGCTTTCAGACAACATTTCCATTTACCCGATACCAAGAAGTTTGAATACGATGGAAGACAGCTGGTAGTAAAGGAAATGGTGAAGCGGTTCGCGTTGAAAGTATTAGCACACGATAAAGCCTATACACCGTTTTCTATCGAGTTACTGGAAGCGAAAAATTTTACAACAACGACTTCCGTTACTCAACTGGGAAAACAACTTTCAATCGTGATGGGTGGTCTGATCGATCGTGTCGACAGAAAAACAAACACGGTTCGCATCATTGACTATAAGACGGGGAAGGATGAGAATAAATTTGAAGATATACCTTCGTTGTTCAAGCGTGATCAAAAACGAAACAAGGCAGCCTTCCAGGCGATGCTATATGCATGGGTATACGCGCAGCGAAACGCAGGACAATCCGGTGAAGTAAAAATCCAACCCGGATTGATCAATCGAAAAGAAATCTTTAAAGATGATTTTGAATATGGGCTATACCTTGGCAAGCACCGGCTCGATGATGTAACTTCGTTGCTTCCCGAGTTCGACAGGCATTTACAGACATTGCTCAACGAGCTCTTTGATCCTACCCAGCCATTCGATCAAACCGATGATCTGAAAGTTTGCAGCTTCTGCGATTACCGCGAGATCTGCGCCCGATAAGTAAAGTATATGAAGTATAAACGTGTTGATGTGGTATTTGTACCGGCATCAACACGTTCAGAATATTTTTATCTTCCTCCTGGTCTGCGGGGACCATACCATTTTTTCTTGCGGGCATTGTTGGCCGCCTGGCCAGGCCGTTGTGAGGCGTTACGATTGGCAGCAGCAGGTTTCGGCATCCCCACATGCACCATGGCATAGGGCTGATCTTCTACTACCGGAATCTTTTTACCGATCAACTTCTGGATATCATCCAGGTATTCCTTTTCCTCTTCATCACAAAAAGAAACGGATATACCACTGGCACCGGCACGGCCTGTACGACCAATACGGTGTACATACGTCTCCGGTACGTTAGGCAGTTCATAGTTTATAACGTGCGTCAGTTCTTCTACATCTATACCACGTGCTGCTATATCGGTTGCTACAAGTACACGCGTTTTACGCGCTTTGAAATTCGTCAGCGCGCGTTGCCTTGCACCTTGCGATTTATTACCATGTATAGCTTCTGCGCGAACGCCAGCTTCATTCAGCTGCTTTGCTACACGATCAGCACCATGCTTCGTTCTGGTAAATACCAGTGCTGTAGCAATGGAATGATCCTGCAACAGAAAATTCAAAAGCTTCCGCTTGTTGTTCTTCTCTACAAAATATACCGATTGCTTGATTGTATTTGCCGTGGACGAAACCGGAGTCACTTCAACCTTTACAGGATTACTAAGAATCGTATTGGCGAGCAATGCAATCTCAGGAGGCATCGTAGCGGAAAAGAAAATGGTTTGTCTTTTCGCAGGCACACGTGCTATAACTTTCTTCACATCATGAATGAAACCCATGTCCAGCATGCGATCGGCTTCATCGAGCACGAGCATTTTAAGATTCTGCAATTTCACAAAGCGTTGGTCTATCAAGTCCAATAGCCGTCCCGGTGTAGCGATCAGTATATCTACTCCGGCACGTAGGGCATCCGTTTGAGCACGCTGCGGCACACCACCGAAAATAACGGCATGCGAGAGGCGAAGATGTTTTCCGTACGCTGTAAAGCTGTCACCGATCTGGATAGCCAGTTCACGGGTTGGTGTGAGGATGAGCGTTTTAATTCCGACAGGACCTTTTACATAAAGTTCGTCCTGGTGAAGAAGTTGAAGGATAGGCAACGCGAAGGCTGCTGTTTTACCAGTACCGGTCTGTGCACAACCTAAAAGGTCTTTTCGTTGCAGCAAAACAGGTATTGCTTGTTCCTGTATGGGTGTGGGCTTGGAATATCCTTCCGTTTTAAGAGCACGCAAAAGTGGCTCTATTAAATTTAAATTTTCAAATGTCATGTTGAATGCTTGAGTAAGAGAGGCTGAATAATGATCGCCTCAAAAATTTTTCTGACGCCTAAAGTTCTTTTTCTGGGGAATTAGCGGAATCGAAATGCAAAAATAAGCAATTTGATTGACACTTTAACGTTAAAATTTCCGATCAGCACCAGAAAGGTGTACTGCCTTAACGTTTATCTCTTACATTTGTATCGATTTTTATTTAATTCAATGAAAGAAGGAACAGTAAAATTTTTTAATGAAGCCAAAGGATTTGGTTTTATCAAAGAAACAGCAACAGGACAAGATTACTTTGTACACATTTCCGGATTGCTTGTTGATTCAATCCGTCAAAACGATGTAGTGACTTTTGAGCTTCAACAAGGAAAAAAAGGGGTAAACGCAGTAAACGTTCGGTTAGCGAACTAAGCCCAAGCGCATTTTATTAAGAAAAAGCCAGATCACTTCTGGCTTTTCTTATTTCCATGAACACCTGCTCCCACTTTACAGGTGACAAGTCCCTATGACCAGTTCAGTATAGTTATAGAGTGACGGCTACGATGTTATGGCCCGCCATTCCGAATGAGTAGCGGACTTTTACGGGTAGTTTTTTCTCCAAAGAATTTGTGAGTCGTATCCTGATCCATAGATTAAATCAGTGAAGTATATCTATACCCTATTGATCATGTGATCGGTAGAAAAAAGATATTCAGCTTCCGTGGTGCAGTGCGTGAATAGGTGCAAAATGCCTATAAAAAATAGCTTGCTGGCATTATATTTTACCGATCATTCTGGATGGAACAATTGATAATCCCTCCCAACTCACCCATCTTAATCGTGGAGGATGATCCGGATGATCAGGACATACTTAAATCGGTATGCTCTGAAATAGGAATTGCTGAACATCTTTTATTCTTCAATGACGGTAGCAGAGCGCTTGATTTTTTACGAACCACTTCTAAAAAACCCACTATCATCATTTGTGATATTAATATGCCATTGATGGATGGACTCGTGCTGTTGGAAAAAATTATGGAAGAAGATTTCCTGCGGAGGAAAAGTATACCCTTCGTGTTTTTCTCTACGGCAGCAAGTCCTGCACAGGTTCGAAAAGCATACGATTTAACTGTACAAGGTTTCTTCCTGAAAGAAAATAGCTTTGAAGAATTGAAGGAGACCATGCATTTGATACTACGTTACTGGCTTAAATGCAGGCAACCGAATTCTATAAACCGGGTTGGCTCTACTGCGTAATTCGGAAGAATCACTATATTTCGAGATCGGGAAAGGCTCTTTTAATTAGTAATACCACCTACAAGACAATATACCATGAGTTCAATGTCTCAAAGAAAACTGGAGCTAGGCAATCGTGGCCGGCTAACAAGTTTATATTGGGAAAAAATGATCGCTGAAGTTCAAGACTATGCTATCATTCTATTGGATGAGCACGGCATCATTATGGATTGGAATAAAGGTGCTGAAAAATTAAAAGGCTATGCGATGGAGGAAGCTGTTGGAAAAAGCTTCCGCATATTTTATCCCCCCCAGGATCAACTCGATCGACTTCCTGAAAAATTGATCAATATTGCCAGAGAGGCAGGCAAAGCCGAGCATGAAGGTTGGCGTGTTCGCAAGGATGGAACGTTGTTTTGGGGAAGTATAGTTATCACGGCACTGCATGGAGATAACGGCGAGGTAATCGGTTTTGCAAAAGTTACACGCGACCTTACAGAACGAAAATCAGCCGAAGACAGGCTAACTAAAAAAAACGCTGAGCTGGAACTGATGAACCAGGAGCTTTCATCTTTTGCATATGTTTCAAGTCACGATCTGCAGGCTCCGCTCCGAAAAATACAATCGTTTATACATCGCCTGAATGAAATGGAAAGTGACAACCTTTCCGATAAAGGTAAAGAGTATATGCAGCGTATTGTGAATACAACTTCACACATGCAAAGACTTATTGAAGATTTGCTTTCTTACTCAAGAGCGTCCACGCAGGAAAGATCTTTCGAGCGTGTTGATCTGAACGAAATCGCAGAGATCGTTACGCGAGACCTGGAAGACACTATACGGGAGAAAAATGCAGTGATCGAATTTTCAGCACTTCCCATGCTGCACGTTATCCAATTTCAATTCCAGCAACTGTTTGTAAATCTCATCAGCAATTCATTAAAGTTTTCGAAGAAAGATGTGCAGCCTCATATAGGTATAACGGCTGAGATAATATCAGCAGATCAAATCAAAGGCTATACAGGAGACCTCACAAAAAGATTTCACCACATTGCTATCAAAGACAATGGGATTGGTTTCGCTGAAGAATATAGCACTAAGATATTCGAAGTCTTTCAACGACTTCATGGTACCGCTGAATATAGCGGTACCGGTATAGGGCTTTCCATTTGCAAAAAGATTATTGAAAACCACAACGGTATTATACAGGCAGAAGGAAAAGTAAACGAAGGTGCAACCTTCCATATATATATTCCCGTCACCGAATCAGAAGCTTAATAATCCTCAACGTATCTTTCAAGCTATACCTATTTAGACGACTGACTTCCTCGTCTTCATTTTCTTTTCAACGGTCGCCTCACAACTTCATCTTTACTCCGTTCGCGCCATGCCAACCAAATACGTCCGCGCTTGCCCTGTAATCAACACCCGGTCACCGGCATCCACACCATAAATTTTACCAACACGATCGGAAAGTTGCAACGCGGTCATCTCGGTTTTATTAAGACGTTTACTCCAGAATGGAATCAGGGAGCAATGTGCAGAGCCTGTAACGGGGTCTTCAAAATGTGTTGACTGGGTGGTAAAGAATCTGGAAACAAAGTCGACTGAGTTTCCAGGTGCTGTAATTATAATTCCGCCAGGATCAAGGTTGATCTGATCCAAAACCTGACGGTTGAGTTTTATATTCAGAATATCTTCTTCACGCTCGTATACTAAAACATAGTCGCGCGCTTTTAATACTTCCTTTGGTTGCAGATCTATACCTTGTCGGATGATCTCCGGCAACTCGCACGCCACTGGCATGCGCGAAGGGAAGTCCAACGTATACCCTACTGCTTGCCTTGTCACGGTAAGTAAACCGCTCCTGCTTTCAAAGGTAACAACGTCAGCCGGTATACGAAGATGCTCCATGAGCACATGCGCTGTTGCCAGTGTAGCATGTCCACAAAGATCCATCTCGATGTCTGGAGTAAACCAACGGATATGATAGTGGTCACCGGCAGGAATAAAAAATGCAGTCTCAGCAACTGCATTTTCTTTTGTAATCTTCAATAACATATCATCTTCGAGCCAATGTTCCAGAGGCACTACACACGCTGGATTTCCACCGAATATAGTATCTGTAAAGGCATCGACCTGGTATATGTTTATCTGCATGGCCTGTATTTATATTTCACCGCGTGAAGCAGTGTAAAGCTCGTACCAATCCTGATGATCAAGTTGAATGTTAAAAGCATTCGCGATATTCCGGATACGCTGTTCATCACGCGTACCGATCAAAGGAAGCGCTCCGAGTTTAATCAACCAGGCCACCGCTACAGATTCAATATCAACATTATACTTGGCGCCTACTTCCTGTAGCTTTTTACGCACGCGTACAGCCTGGTCATCTGTACCGGTTGCTATTCTGCCGGAGGCTACTGGTGCTGACGCCAACGGACGCATATAGCGTTGCTTGATATAGTCGATCTGCCCGTTATCCAACGCAGCTGTATTGAGCAGGTTCAGTTCAAGGTGATGCGTTACAATCGCGGTGTGCATATATGAAGCCAGCAACTGATGTTGAAAAACCGAAAAGTTAGCAACACCAATATGCCTTACCTTCCCGGATTTCATCAGTTGCTCCAGGGCAATAGCAGTCTCCTCGAGGTTTGATATATGATCGAGGTGATCCAGTAAGAATATATCGATGTAATCTGTTTTCAGTTTACGTAGCGAGTTCTCAGCACTTTTTAAAATGTGCTGTGCCGATGTATCATAATGCTTCACACGGACCGCAGGATTGGTTCCCTGGGGCAGTTGCAAACCGCATTTCGTAAACAACACTATATCTTCTCTTTTAAAAGATTTTTTGCTGATCAGGTTGCCAAACAATTCTTCACACTGAGAGGATCCGTAAGTATCCGCGTGATCGAATGTATTGATGCCGAGCTCCAGGCATAACGCCACAATCTTCTCCATCGAAACCGAAGCGTTCTCCAGCTCTGTATCCCATCTGTAAAAACCATATACAGCAGGAGAAACCTTAGGACCAGCATCACTCAAATAGATTTTTTGCATACACAAATTATTAGGTTTACAAGTATCGTGTTTAATATGAAAACAAAAAACAACAATGTGATCTTTACTTTCTGATAAGGGCTCATAGAAACGGAAACTCCTATCGATTGTTTGGGCAGGCTTGTATGTTAACCTTCTGCTATGGGTATATATCCACAGATTCGGAAATATTGGGCAACGCGTTTAATTGACTTCGGGGAACCTTTGCCAGACCGGCAACATCTCTGCAGGTATATACTTTACATCGCCCATCGAACGCAAGAAATCACGGGCCTCCATGAGCGCAAAGCCTAACAAATTAGAACCTCTCCATGTATGTGGGTCCTCGATAAGCTTTGCATCTTGAGCCAATCCTATTCCCCAAATGAAATCTGATGGACTTGCTTCTACCAACACTTTACCGCCTGTGCCTAGCAGGTAATCTCTCAAGAGTTTGTTTTGGTGGAATTTATAGATGGAACCTGTTTTCACGATCTCATACTTCCATACATTCCATTTTGTTTCATCGAAGTTTCTAATCTGCCGACCGAGTGCTTTTACTTCACCTGGCTTTTCGGTTTCAATTATCTTTTGAAAAATATCTTCCTCACCAAAGAGCCTTGCCTTCTGAGCCATCATCCAATGTTCGGCTGTTTTATATACAACATCTCCCACTGTAAAAACTGAAGGGTACCATTGGCTAAATATAAATTTACCTACGGGTTCGTTTTGCTTATTGGTATGTCCCCAGAAGAAAATAAATTCAATGGTTTCACTTTTATCAAACTTATCTATAAGCCATTGTGTGTTGTATTTCATTTTTTGTTCAGATATATATAATTGATGAGGATTAATCCTATAAGTAAAAATCAGAGATTCAGCGTTTGCTTTATCTACTTTGCGTTGCGAGAGATTATATAGTGTGATGTAACTATAACAATATTCTGCTCACCTTGAACTATACTTTATTCATTATCAGTTTATCAAAAACTTTTGCCACGCATCGCTTTCAGCAACACGCTTTATTTCGTTATTTCTGATTATCAGAAACTGCTTCATATATTCTTTCAGGTATATAAAATCTACAGCTCTGCCAATCCATCCGAAAGGAGAACTAAATTCAAATACATCCGTCATTTTGGTTCCACTCCCCTGCGCTTCAAATATATGGCGATGATTCATGGAGGCAAATGCACCTTTCAACATTACATCTGTAAATGAAAACGGCCTTTGGAAATCGGTGATCTTTACCGTTAAGTGTTGATATATACCAAAGTGTCTTGCGCGCCAGGTTACGGTTTCATTCAATCCGATAAGCCCTGAAGTTTTTCCACTCACGGCCTTCTCGTTTGTTTGAGATGCCGACCGCATGTGTAAATATATACTTCGCGACAAATCAAAAACTCTCTCCACTGGAGCCTCAATAAATACTTCGGGGTATATTCTGGCCATGCCGCTGTGACAAATATTTCATCAAATATAGCGCTCTGATTGAAATAGCATTTTACCGGCACAGAACATTTGATACATCATGAAATATGCTTCCACGAATAGCAAATGACAAGGCGAATCAAGCAACCAATCACTGCTTCACTTCCACCGGTAATTGAGCGATACCGGACAAATTTGTGCAGAAACGTCCATCCCCCAACCTGGGAAATCAGACATTCTATTCTGCATTCACAAGGTTTTTTTGTGGCATTTGAATTGACCGAATGCCATTTACAAATCTCAACCTATGCTTAAAAGCTATTTCATTTCCGGGTTACGAAACCTGTTGAAGCAAAAAGGATATTCCTTTATCAAGATCATTGGTCTCGCGTTCGGCCTCGCAGCAAGCATGGTGATCTATCTATATATTGTTGAAGATTTATCGTACGACACATTTCACACGCACTATACACGCATCGTTCGGGTACTCACTATAGATAGCGCTGAAGGTGTAAGCAGTAAACTTGTAGGGGTAACACAACCGCGACTCGCCCCCGCTGCCGAAGAAGAATTGCCAGAGGTTGTCAAGAGTGTGCGTTTTACTGGAGGTGGCCGCTATGATTTGAGCTATCACGATAAGCCGTTGAAATGTGAAGCTGCCTTTCGTGTAGATCCCTCTATATTTGAAGTGTTTGATTTCCCGATCGTAGATGGCGCCACAACGGGTGCGCTGGATAAACCGGGGTCCATAGTCATCACACAAACGCTGGCTAAAAAGATTTTCGGAGATGAGAATCCAATTGGTAAAACTGTTAAGCTCAATCAAAATACGGATCTGAATGTTACGGCTGTATTGGCGGATCTCCCTAAAAATTCGCACTTGCAATTTGATCTGCTACACTCACTTGTACCCGGACAAAACGAAGATGGATTAAGACAGGCGCTTGATACCTGGCAAGGCATTTTCTGCTTCTCGTATTTGCTGTTGGATAAACCTGCAAATGTAGCGGAGCTGAATACCAAACTAAAAGCCATCAGTACAAAGAACAACGCCTATCAATTCTTTACACCCGTGGTTCAGCCTTTACAGGATGTACACCTCCAATCAAAAGAAATACTCTTCGAAACCAACGCGAATAAGTCGGATGTTTTAAATGTATATGTACTCTCTACGATCGCTGTATTGATACTGATTCTTGCAGCCGTGAATTTCATGAACCTGGTTACTGCCAAATCAACGGGGCGTGCAAAAGAAGTCGGGATGCGTAAAGTCATTGGTGCTGTACGGGGGCAACTTATTGCTCAGCACCTCATCGAGTCTATTCTTGTCACCTGTATGGCTGCGGTAATTGCTGTTGCAGCCGTACTGGCAGTGGTACCGTTGTTGAACAATGCCTATCAACGTTTCGCTGATGTGAACGTTCTTCTTCAGCCACAGAGTATACTAATCCTGACCGCACTTGTTTTATCGGTGGGAATCCTGGCCGGACTATACCCTGCGTTCATCCTCTCATCCTTTAAACCAATCCTGGTTTTGAAAGGAGCCTTTAAAAATTCGGAGGGAGGTATCCGCCTTCGAAAAGTACTGGTGGTTTTACAGTTCACTATTTCCATTGCACTCATGGTGGGCACCGGTATAGTATATCAGCAGATGCGTTTTATATATACCTCCGACCTGGGCTATAGCCGCGAGCAAGTGATTACACTACAACAAAACGGACAGATCGTTGCCAATGCGTCTACTCTTAAAAATGAATTACTCAGTAATCCCGCTGTAATCTCTGCCGGCACATCTTCTGCGCGTATGGGGCAACAGTTGGGAAGGACAAATATATTTCCCGAGGGCTCTGTCAGTGCCGAGACAAACATCATCTCCAGCATTATGGTAGCCGATGAAAACTTCATCCCTACCATGGGGATTACAATCGCTGACGGCAGAAATTTCTCATTGGACTATGATGATTCTCTATCAATGATCATTAACGAAGAGATGGCACGTTTTCTTAAATGGAATGATCCTGTCGGCAGAAAAATCAGTCTGCAATCCGGTGCCACGGTAAATGATCTTACAACGTATACGGTAGTGGGCATCGTAAAAGATTTTCATTTCGCCACCATTCGTCACAAGCTTGAGCCGATGTTTATGCTTTACAACAAAGACAACGCGTCTATGGCCGTAAAAGTAAAAGCAGAAAATATGAAAGCAACCATCGCCTTCATTGAAGAGACGTGGAAAAAAGTAAATCCGGGAACAACGTTTGAATATGCTTTCCTTGATGAACAGTTCGCAAATCTATATCGCAACGAGCAAGCCTTTGCAAATATGTTTACACACTTTACAGCGTTGGCCATAATCATTGCAGGCTTAGGATTGTTTGCACTTTCTGCCTTCACTGCCGAACAGCGCAGAAAAGAAATCGGTATCCGTAAAGTATTAGGTGCAAGCAACGGTTCAATCTTCTATAAGCTATCGGCAGAGTTTGTTGTGCTCATCGCTATATCGTTTATCATTGCCAGCATGATTTCATATTTTGTGATGAGCCAATGGCTGAAAGATTTCCAATATAGCATTTCTATTAGTGCCGGTATCTTTGTCCTCGCGGGTGCTTCATCTATACTTATAGCATTAATTACAATAAGTTTCCAAGCTCTGAAAGCAGCACTCAGCAATCCGGTGGATGCACTTCGAAGCGAGTAGTTTTTAAATGTCACGGCCTATGGTTGGTTATACATCTGACTATAGGCCGCGTTATGCACTCTGATCAATCATCTGTATATTCACAGCGTAAAGGGTATGATCAGAAGTTATTTGTCCATAGCGTTGCGATACATGGTCCGGCACAAGGGCTTTTCGTTTATTAATATCGCAGGTCTCACCATCGGCATAGCCTGCAGCCTTCTGATTGTACTCTATATCTACGATGAACTAAGCTACGACACATTTCATCCGGACGCGAAACGTATATACCGCGTTGGCTTCCGTGGTATACTGCAAGGGAAGAAAACGCTTTCAGTATATACCGGTGCTCCCCTTGCAAAAACCCTTCAACATGAAAATAATGCTATCGAATCGACTACACGTCTTGTAAGCTGGGCTACATTCCCGGTGCGCTATGAAGACCGCGCTTTCACGGAACCCAATCTGTTGCTGGCCGACTCTAATTTCTTTCACTTCTTCCAATTCAAACTTATTGAAGGCAATGCCGACAGCGTTCTACACGGCATGCGAAAGGTGGTGATCACAGAATCTGCTGCCAGGCGCTATTTCGATTATAAAGGTGCTGGTGATAAAACTCCCATTGGCAAAACTATAGTGATCGCACAAGGATATACTGTACGCGTAAGTGGTATAGCTGCTGATCCGCCACGGAACAGTCACTTTCACTTTACGTTTATTCTTTCGCTTGCTTCCTGGGATGAGATTCATAGCGCAAGCTGGGTAACCGGCCGAGCTATTACGTACCTGAAGTTAAAACCGGAAGCGTCCATCGCCTCGGTGCAGGATAAGCTTCACGGATTTGTAAAGCAATATATAGATCCGGAGCTCGAGGAATTACGAAGAGTAAACATTGACAAGTTCAAAGACCAGGGAAATGAACTCAGCTTTTTCACGCAACCATTATTAAGCATTCACCTGCATTCTTCCTTTACGGATGAAATTGAGCGCAACGGAAATATACAGTATATATACCTCTTTGGATCGATCGCTATATTTATAACGCTGCTTGCTTGCATCAACTTTATGAACCTTTCTACGGCACGGTCAGCAAGTCGTGCGAAAGAAGTGGGCGTACGCAAAACGGTGGGCGCAGCAACCTCGCGCCTGGTAGGACAATTCATGCTGGAATCATTCTTTTACATCCTCATCGCCATGCTGCTGGCGTTGTTTATAGTCAGCATTCTGCTATTACCATTTAATATACTTGCAGACAAGCAGCTCAGCATGCGTGTGATCCTCTCCCCTACATTTCTATTAGGACTGCCAGTCTTTGCAATCATTGTAGGTTTACTTGCCGGAAGCTATCCTGCCTTTTATCTAACGATGTTCTCTCCTATCGAAGTGATGAAGGGAAGAATTCGTTCGCGCATGCGCAGCTATGGTATCCGGAATTTATTGGTAGTTTTTCAGTTCTTTATTTCTGCGGGACTCATCATCGCTACGCTGGTGGTATATCAGCAATTGAAATATATACATCAGGCTAGCTTGGGGTTTGATAAAAACAATATCGTAAATCTGCTTCATACCCGGAACCTCGGTGACAACGGAGCGACTTTCAAAAAGGAATTACTAAAACATAAATCTATCCTCGCGGCGAGTTATTGTAATCGGCTTCCTCCGAACATTGACTGGCAATTTGTATTCAGTACGGCAGAGCCTGCACGCGACTATATGTTGAATGTATACGAAATGGATTACGATCATCTCCGTACGATGAAGTATAAAATGATCACCGGGAGATTCTTCGCTCCTGAATTTAGATCCGATTCCACAGCTGTGATTCTCAACGAAACTGCGGCAGAAAAATTAGGAATGAAAACGCTAGCCGGAAAAACACTGTGGAGTATATATGGTGGCCATGAAAAAGCGATCGAGCATGAAGTCATCGGTATCATGCAGGATTTCAATTTTCAATCGCTGAAAGATCCTATTCAACCCATGGCCATTGTGTTGGGTAAACAACCGAACTGGGAAATGGGAATTCGTATTCGCGGAGATGAAACGGATCAGACACTTGACACCATTCGCAGTCTTTGGAAAAAGTATTCGCCCGAAGCACCCTTCGAATATACTTTCCTTGACCGGAATTTTGAAAAGAAGCATCAGACCGAAAAACGCATTGGACAGATCTTTATGTTGTTTACGTTGCTCGCCATCTTCATCGCCTGCCTCGGGCTGATTGGCCTCGCGAACTTTATGGCGGAACAACGGACGAAAGAGATCGGCATCAGAAAAGTAATGGGTGCTACAGAGCGCAGCATCATCCGTTTACTGAATAAAGACTTTTTAAAACTGGTGCTGATCGCGAATCTTCTCGCATGGCCTGTGAGCGGATGGTTGATGCACCTCTGGCTAAAGCAGTTTGCCTATCACATCGAACCACCGTGGTGGGTTTTCATTGTAGCGGCCGTTACAACGTTTGTCATCGCTTTCTTCTCGGTAAGCTTCCGCGCATGGCGGGCTTCGCAGGGTAATCCTGTTAATTCATTACGGGATGAATAATCGTTGAGTGTTATGAGTTAGTCGTTGACCGGAGCAATCTGCAACACAAAAATTCCGTTAACATAACTTTGATAACAGCATAGGGGTAAGTCCCGTACAGGTTGTCTGAATGGAAACAACACACTGATTTATGAAAAATATAAAAGTCTCCTCGCTCTTCATTCTTCTGCTCGCGATGGCAACCGCTTCATTCGCACAGGAAGAAATCACGAAAGATCTCCGCTCCTTTAACAAGGTCATTGCTTCTCCGAAAATCAATCTCATCCTCGAAGAAGGCGATCATGAAGGTATCCGCCTGGTATATTCAAATGTATCGCAGGATAAAATAAATATTGAAGTAAAGGGTAAAACACTTCATCTATACCTCGATGATGCCAAGGTGGTGGACAAGCTGGAACGCGCTAATCTTCATGGTAAGGAAAGTATATACCGCCATGCAAATGTTACTGCCTACGTTACCTACAAACAATTAAAACACCTGGAGATCCGCGGAACACAGGAGCTTACCTGTAACAGTGAGTTGAAGGCCAAGAAATTTAAACTTAAAGCCTACGGACAAAATGAAATAACATTGGCCGGCATGAAAGCTGAATACCTGAAGACAAGTCTCTATGGTGAGAATGAATTAAAGATAAAGGGCGGCACAGCAGAGTATCAGAAGTATAGACTTTTTGGTGAGAACAAAATTGACACACAAGCATTGAAAAGCTTCTCGACCATTACGAATATATATGGAGAAAGTAAGATTAAACTTTCCACACAAGACGAGCTTCGTGTAAACTCCTTTGGAGAATCAAGGGTTTCTTACAACGGAGACGCTCAGGTGAGCAGAGGGTTGATCTTCGGAAAAACTCACATCGATAAAATCAATTAATGTTTACTGTCCTACACCTGATCTCAACAGACAACAGGTGTAGGACAAGTAAAGCTAAATCTTCTTCATCCCCAGCTTCTCGATAGCAAATTTTTCCATTGCCTGGTATATTTCCTCGTAATGCTTATTCGTAAGTGATGAGCCTATCACGTGACCGCCCGCATCGGGGAAAGGTATAACTTGCTTGAGATCAGCAGGCGTACTCAGTTTATCATTCATATCCAGCATCGCACTTACCTTCACCTGAGGGTCTTGCTCCGCCTCATTTTTGAAATAATATAGCGTCAGGCAAGGCTGCTTGATCTTCTCAAAAGTCTCTTTCACCATTGTACTCTCAACCAGTTCTTCTAATTGAGGCGTAGCCTCCAACCTGTATTTGCTATACCAGTATTTTGATTCCTCTTCAGTGTCTTCCGTGGATATACTATATTTTCCACCTTTCACCAATCGTACGATATATAATCCCCAGGGATCATTCAGTAAAAACGCGGCACCATTGTTAATAGCAACGTTGGGCGACATATTGATCAGTGCATGCACATCGTCAGGATACTCTGCAGCCAGCTTCAACGCCAACGTGCCCCCTGTAGAAGTACTTACCAGGATTACCTTGTTGCCCAGCTGCTTGCCGATGGCCAACGCTTGCTTGGCGCTTTCCCAGAGTCTGTCGGGAGTAAAGTTCACCAGCGCATCCGTTGTATCGATACCGTGATCGGCCAACCGCGATAAGTATAGATTGCAGCCAAAGGTCTTTGCAAATTTTTGATGCGTAGGAGATCCCTCCATTTTGCTGGCAGAAAATCCGTGCAGATATACTATAGCATACTCCGTTTTTTGACGGGTGCTGTCATGCCACACGATCTCTGCTTCGTTGCCGGGTTTTATTTTATGCTGTGCTTCAGCCGTTGCCACGTACTGCTCTAATGCCTGAGGGCTGGCAGGTGCTTGTGGCAGCGTAAGGTTAAACACAGGAGTTTGAGGCTCAGGGCCGAGAAAATAAAGGGCCAACAACAGCAGGATCGGGAAGGTAATTTTTATAATGCGCTTCGAGTTCATAAGGGTAGATTTAAGTAAAGATACTGAAATGCATGTATCCTGCTATCCGCCTCTTGTATTACATTTATGTGAACTGCCCCTCATGAATCCGAAGCGCACAATAGCGTTTAGAGTTTGAAAGCAACATTCACCAGGAAATTAGCAGTCTTCCTGCGGACCAATAAAACCATCGCTTACCCGGTACGTTTCTTCCGTAAGATTATAATGTCTACACCAAAAAACCAGTACCTGTTCCGTTGTAACTGGTTTCACTTACCGAAGGTTGCCACTTTAGCACACACATACGCGGAGCGACACCAACCCATGTACAACTGTAATTCTCCAAATTAAAATTATACATTTTAAAAGAACGCAATAAGATACTTTCGCAGATAGGACTTTGGGTGAGTAAATATATAGTTCTCAGGAAATTTTCAGGTTTACTCCGGTTCGATTCAATATACCAGGCAATACTCTTGAGAGATAGGACAATCACCAACTTGCAGTTTTATCATTCGATGAGTGTTGATGAGACCTGAAACATATTCAGTAAAAACATATTTCGCGCTTCACACGATTTCGATTGTCAGGTGTAATAAAATGTTAAAAGTTTCACTGCGCAATGCCAACCTTAAGTGTTTTCTTTGCGTATGGTTAAGTGTAGGGATTTTTTAACCGATGTTACTAACAGAGAGATATATACCCCGCACAAAAGATTGTACTGAACTTGGACCGAGTACCAAACAATCTTTTAAACTTAAACGCTGTGTACAATTTTATCACTAAGAAAATGAACTGGACAACATTATATATCACAGGAAAGTCAGACTTCAGAAATGAAGTCATGAAAAAGCTTGAGCACTCACGTCTCAACTTTATGCCAGGCTACACCGGTGGTACTTCCGACAAGGATGTACATGACATGTATTGGGTTGATGACGAAATCGATGTTCGGGAATTTAAAGAAGCAATCGGCAGCAAGCTGATCTGGAAATACAGACTCAGATTCTACGTTTGCCTGGAAGATTTCATCGAATCAAAGAACACGAAGGATCAAGACAAATTCACTCCGGATGAAATTGATCTGATCAACTACATGCAGGAACACGAAGTGTAAAGTCACTCACCGGGCTTTGCATTTCGCATTCGCTGATCATCAATGCCTCGCTTCACTTAGGATATACATTGCGTATATCAATCTATAGAATTCTTAGCTTTCCATTTATCGTATCTTTTCCGAAGCAGTGTTACTGCGTTAGGACCACCTTTATACTGCCCGAATGTATTTAAATTCAGAGAAGGTTTCTTTGCGTGATCATCCTTTTTATATACCGTGATAAATGCACTCGTAGCGCGTTGTTCACCACATCGTTTATCGCCTCCGGCATCTGATCCGGCCTCCAACGCCTGCATCAAAATCAAATCGATACTCAGCGATTCCTTTTGACCAGCGATCACTGCTGCCATCACATCTTTCAACACTTGCTCACCGGTTAATGTATTGCCTTGCACAGATATACCCGGAGCGGTCAATGCACCACCATATGCATGCGTAGAATCGCCTGTATAGGTTGCAGGGTTTAAAATGTCCATCGTAATGACTGCATATTGTTGTCTCTCCGGATCAAAGGAAGGATCGCGCAACGCTTGTATGATTTCTTCAGGTGACGCATTGGCCAACATCATCTGTACACCTCTTGCCCGCGCTTCATTATTACTCATCGCCTGAACAACGATAGCACCCTTGCCGGGAATGATCCGCCCGATACCATAACAGTTTGGAGAACACGATGCACCCGCTATACCAATGGTTCCTGTTTTTGAATCGATGATGATGAGAGACCATGTTGCCTTTGCCTGAACAGACATGAACACTATAAAAAATACTGTGATGAAAGATCGAAGTAACACCATATGTTTTGCAATGATCTTCAAGATAGCAGTTTAAATCTTTAGTCAACGTATCGAAAGCATTCTCATCGCATGTATATATTTTTCGATCCGGTATTGGTGCTATACTTAAAAGCCTAACTTCAATCCCTGCTTCATAGCGCGCTCGTATTTCTTTTTATCAAAACGATATAGATAGGGCGCCTTGTGTGCGCCTCCGGTCTTGCGTTCCTTTAACCGTTCGAGTATACCCAGACTCAACATCTTCTTTTGAAAATTCCTCCGGTCGAGTGGCTTATCGAGAATCGTTTCATACAGCCGCTGAAGTTCGGGCATTGTAAACTTCTCGTGAAGTAAATTATATCCTACAGGGTAATCATTCAGGCGGATGCGCAATGTTTCAAGTGCCTTCTCCACCATTTCATTGTGATCGTATATTAACGCAGGTACTTTATGAATATCGTACCACTGACACTCATCACTAAGCCAATCGGGTCGCGGACTCACCTTCGAGAATTCTACGAGGGCATAATATCCTACGGAGACAAACCGTTCGCGCATCCAGCTTTTTTTTGTATCCGGTATATCTTTAAATTTTTTACCTCGCTCGCGGTTCGGTGCGCCAAATGTATGGAACTGCTGCAGGTATATATTGCGTAATGCCGTACGCTCTTGTAACGTTCGCACTGCAGATTCATCTACGGATTCATCCCACTTTACAAATCCACCGGGTAAACACCAGCGGCCATCTTTCCACCGGAGCAGCAACACCTTCAGTTGGTCTTCATGAAATCCGAAGATCACACAATCTACTGAAACGCGTGGCACATAGATCTTATCACCGTTTAGCAAGAAATCCCGAAGTTGCTTTTCCCTATCCATAGTTGCCCAAATATCGCGATTAGCCATCATTTTTTTGCGATGCTGTGAAAATCTTTCATCAAACGAATCAATGTGTATTGAAAACACATTGAATATTGTATATCATTGTGTACGCATAACACAATAACCAGACGCTATGATAAACCCTTTAAAACTGTTTTACAGTTCGGCAATAGCCTTTACGGTGATGTCGGCCTGCTCTGATAATACGCCTTACCGGGATTTGAACAAGAATGGTAAACGTGATGTATATGAAGATTCGCGTGAATCAACCGATAACCGTATTGATGATTTGCTGAAACAAATGACGCTGGAAGAAAAGGCCGGCATGCTGTTCATCAATGGAACACGGATCAATAGCGATGGATCGCTGGATGACAGACCAGGAGAAGGTATGTTTGCCTTCGCTCCTATAGCACCCAAGCTAATGACAGAAAAGTATATGACACACTTCAACGTGTGGGCTGTGCCGGAGAAAAGGGCACTGGCCACCTGGTATAACAACCTTCAGAAATTTGCAGAGGAAAAAACAAGACTTGGTATACCCGTGACAATTGCCTCTGATCCACGCAATGCTTTCAGCAACAATATATTTTCCATGACCGCGAATGATTTTTCACAGTGGCCGGAGCCGCTTGGTTTTGCCGCTATAGGAGATGAAAAGTTAATGGAGCAGCATGCAGATGTAGCGCGTCAGGAATATATAGCGGTGGGTATACGCGAAGCTTTACATCCCATGGCAGACCTTGCTACAGAGCCGCGGTGGCCACGCATCAGCGGCACCTTTGGTGAAGATGCGCAGTTGTCGGCCAAACTTATCAAGGCCTATATCAAAGGCTTTCAGGGCACTACACTGGATACTAATGGTGTTGCCTGCATGACGAAACATTTTTCGGGTGGTGGCCCGCAGAAAGAAGGTCTTGATCCGCATTTCGAATTTCAAAAAGGACAAGTATATCCCGGGAACAACTTCAATTATCATTTGATTCCCTTTGAAGCAGCGTTCGAAGCTAAAACGGCTGCGATCATGCCGTACTATGGTGTGCCGGTTGACCAGACAAGCGAGAATGTTGCGTTCTCTTTCAACAAAGATATTATTACAGGATTGCTACGTGACAAGT
Source organism: uncultured Bacteroides sp. (assembly GCA_902168185.1). Lineage (GTDB taxonomy): Bacteria > Bacteroidota > Bacteroidia > Cytophagales > Cyclobacteriaceae > Ohtaekwangia. Next base: position 21,182 of record CABHOV010000036.1, on the reverse strand, counting down.
ATAAATTTGATGGTGTGGTTTGCACCGACTGGGGATTGATCACCGATGCAAAGATGGGCAATATCATATGGCCTGCGCGTGCATGGGGTGTTGAAAAATTATCGGAAGAAGAAAGAGTATTAAAAGTTCTTAATGCCGGGGTTGATCAGTTCGGTGGCGAGAATTGTCCTGAACATGTTATCAAGCTTGTAAAAGATGGCAAACTTACAGAAGCGCGAATCGATCAATCTGTGAGACGCTTGCTTCGCCAGAAATTTGAATTGGGACTTTTCGAAGATCCCTATATAGACGTTGAAAACGCTATGGCTGTAGTCGGCAAAGATGAGTTTAAAAAAGCGGGTGAAGACGCCCAACGCAGGGCAATCACATTGCTAAAGAACTCTGCGGTGAAGGACAAGAATATTCTTCCACTCGAAGCGGGTAAACTTAAAATATATATCAAGAATATAAATCCAACGGTAGCAGCACAATATGGTGAAGTCGTTTCAAAACCTGAACAAGCAGATATAGCGATTATACGGCTGAATACTCCATGGTATCCTGTGGAGACTAAAAATTTCTTTGCACGTGGTTTCCACCATGGTGATCTCGATTTTAAAGGGACACAGAAAGACAGTATTCTGATGATACTGAAAACAGTTCCTACCATTGTTGATATTTACCTTGATCGTCCTGCAGTGATCCCGGAGATCAGCGAGAAAGCAAAAGGTTTAGTAGCAGATTTTGGAGCGAGTGATAATGCTGTGCTGGATGTTCTGTTTGGAAAAGCAAAACCCGAAGGCAAGTTACCTTTCGAATTACCTTCTTCCATGAATGCTGTTCGCAATCAGAAGGAGGATGTTCCATACGATTCCAAAGACCCGCTATATAAGTTCGGACATGGACTTCATTATTAATATAATAGTTTTACAGGTTGTTAGGGCCCGGGTTGTTCCGGGCTTTAATTTTATACTATGCTTTATATAAAAAAGATTGATAGTAGTGGTATAAATGTGTAACATTCAATAACAAATCAACCAACCCAGAAAATGCAATGAAAACAATGCGTTTAATTTTACTGCTCTTCGTGGCAACAGCAATGGCAGCAACTGCACAGAAACTTAAAAGTGGTCCTCAGGTATTAACATTCTTTTCAGATGTAGATGATACCGAACAGCCTTATGGGCTATATCTTCCAAAAAATTATGATGAAAACAAAAAATATCCATTGGTAGTAATGCTGCATGGTGCCGGCTCTAATCACAGGCTATCCTTACGCAGAGTATTTGGAAAAAGTAATGCGAATGGAGAAAATGATGTTGAAGCAACACGCTATTTTCCAGAATGGAAAGATGTAGAATATATAGTAGCATCACCCTATGTGAGAGGTACTATGGGTTATCAGGGTGTGGCAGAGAAAGATGTATATGACGTACTCGCAGATGTAAAAAGTCGCTTCTCTATTGATGAAGACCGTATATATCTAACGGGTTTATCCATGGGTGGTGGTGGCACATTGTGGATTGGCCTCACGCATCCTGATACATGGGCAGCTTTATTTCCGGTATGCCCTGCGCCTCCGAAGGGTACAGATGAACTCGCTCCCAATGCGTTAAATCTTCCGATGTTTTTTCATCATGGTGATCAGGACGCTGCCGTTCCGGTTACCGTATCCCGTGACTGGACGAAACGTTTGAAAGAAATTGGTGTAAATGTATCCTATACCGAGTATCCCGGTGTAAATCACAACAGCTGGGAAAATGCTTATAAAGATGAAGCAGCATTTGAATGGTTCGGTAAGTTCAAGCGTAATAAATTTCCGGATCGTGTTCTCTTCAATTCAAAGAACTATAAATATAGCAGCGCCTATTGGGTACATTTTGATCAGCTGACTCCGGGCACACTGGCGACTATAGATGCAAAGTTTACAGCACCCAATCAGTTGGAGATCAAAACAACAAATCTTACTGCTTTCACATTACAACTGAAGGATCATCCGAAGTTCAATGCAGCACAAGCATTGCAAGTCACCATCAATGGAAAGAAAGTAAAAACATCTGCCGCTGAAACTGTTTCCTTTACAGAACAACAAGGCAAGTGGGCAGCAACAAAATATGAATTACCAGCTACCGCTAAAAAACCAGGAGCAGAAGGACCAATCGGTGCTGTGTTTTCACAACGGCATATCTATGTGTACGGCACTGCGGGTAATCCTTCCGAGGCAGAGTTAAAGCTTCGTTCAGAAATCGCTACACAAGCTGCGAACTGGTCTTTCTATCGCAATGCTTTTCTCGGACGCATCATGGTTTTCCCAAGAGTGATGTCGGATAAAGAAGTAAGACCTAGTGATCTTAAAGATGCTAACCTCGTTTTGTTTGGAACGAAAGAAACTAACACAGTCATTGAGAAATATAGCGATCGCCTTCCTTTACAATTGAATGCCGCCTCGGCAAATGATTTTGGATTGCTCTATGTATTCCCGATCGATGGACACTATGTTGCCGTGAGTTCAGGGCTAACCTGGTGGACAGGTGCTCAGCCCGGAGCATTGCCTTTCTTGCCACCTGCATTACTGGCGCTAAATCAATTCAAGGACTATATACTTTTCAAAGGGAATACGGGTGGTGTTATATCGGAAGGTTACTTTGATCAGAACTGGAAGTTACCGGCAGAAGCGAATCAGGCGATGAAGGCTTCGGGGGCTGTAACAGTCAAATAATTTTTATCCCGCAGAGTTCGCAGATTAACGCAGATTTAAAATACACTTGTATTTCGTCTACGTTAATCTGTGCGTTCTGCGGGGTATATTTCTCTACTTCACAAATATAGCTTCGCTAACTTTTGAAACTCCATTCTCATTGAATGCTTCTACCGCAAAGTAGTAGCTAACCCCTTTCGTTAACGCCCGAATCTCCAGCGACTCTGGTTGATCTGCAAAAACCTGGTACGTCTGGTATAGCTTATCTTTTGCAATGCCCCAAAGTATATTATAGCCTACCGCACCAGGAACCTTCTGCCATTTAGTAAAAGCATTGCGGGTGTCGTTATCGCGCACTGCTGTAAACTTGAGCGGTGTCTTCGGTATTTTTCCATCCCCATTTCCAAATACACGTATATCGCTGATAGCAAGATTGGGCGAGGCTACATATACATGTTCATACTTTATATACCGCGCCTGCACTGCATTTGGAAGTTCAAGGTAGGCATTGGGGCGATCACGCTTTTCATTGGTAAGATCAACAACTTTGTCCCACTGCTTTCCGTCACGTGAAGTATAGATTCTAAACTGGGTATAGATCTTTTGATCAAAGCCATCGTAGATGTTTGATTTATAGTCTGTAAAGTTAACCTGTACCGCCCGCACCTGTTGTTCACGCTGTAAATCAACGATTACAGATTCTCCTTCTTTATTTTTCTTCGCCACCCAGAATGTACGCGGGTTCTCATCCGTAATATTTGCAACCTTAAAGGTATCAAGCACGGAAGATGCTGTAGCAGGTTTCTTATAGGACAGCAACATCCAACCTGTGAAGAGTTCATCTTTATTTTGCCATTTCTTTACCGGCAGATAATGCGGCAGGTCGCCAAAACGTGTGTTGGCAAACATCTGTCCATCCTTATCAAATCCGGTTGGAAACATCGCGATCCTTCTTTCAAAATTCCAGTTCACAGCAACCCACGGTGTGCCGGTATTCCAGTAATTACCATAGTTGTCCTGAAATGTATTACCATGCCCTGCACCGGTTACAAATCCACCTGGCTTGTATGATATAGGATTATAGGGCGCATAGGTAAAAGGCCCGAGTGGATGATCACCTATATATGCACCATTCGCATATACATTATATTCCGTGCCGGGTGCTCCGTATTGCAAATAGTATTTTCCATTGTGTTTTGTCATCCAGGCGCCTTCTGTAAACGGAGTGATCGTAGAACGATGATCGCGACCGAAGCGCTCCCATCCATGCTCTTCAGGATGCAGGTATATAAGTTCCTTATAGTTCCCTTTATACCGGAGGCGGGACTTCTTATCCAACTCACTGCCAAAAATGGGATATACATTGGAAGATCCCCAGTACATATACCACTTATCGAGTTCTTCATCGTAAAACAATGCCGGGTCCCAAGGGCCAATGTCTTTTGGCAAACGTGGCAACCACCGGTTGTAGAAATATAGCTTCCCTGTTTCCGGTGTTGTTGTAAATAAAATGGGTCGCTGCTCAAATGTAGACTGAAACAGATATAGTGTATCGCGAACCGAGATTGCAGCGGGGGCGCACATGTCTTCCATCGGCCACTTGTCCGGCACTATATATTTCCAGTTCACCAGATCTTTCGAGTGCCAGTAGCCTCCGGAGATCGTTACGAATAAAAAGTATTCACCTTTGTGGTTGACGATAACCGGATCAGCCCCCGAGCGATACGATATACTATCATTCAACTGCTCGTAGTTGTAGCGATAATTTATATCCATCGGGTTGCAATACGTCTTTTGTGCGGTCTGTGCACGCAGTATAAAAGCCCCTGCAACTATTAAAAGTGTGATGCTATATTTCATACATTAAAAACAGGTTAGCAGTCGCGAAATGCGATTTGAAAATCAAAAAAGAAAAATCAAAAGTAGTAAAAAAGGGTATACGGTATTAACTAATGATCAGCGCAATAGATCTTTTCGTAATCATCTTGCTCATAAATTTCCTTGCGTAACATTTTACCTTCGCTGTTGTAGTAGATCACCACAAAAATAGAAGCCTCCTCTACATGCTTCTCCGTAAAGTACATGGGCCGCTCTGCCGAGCCTACATTTACGATATCACTAAAGTTTAACGGGATCACCATACCACGTCTACTATGAATCACACCATAGCTATTGTCCTGCTGAATGATCGCGAGTTTGTCGTCTGATTTGTCTAAAATAAACTTGATACTTTTTATTTTATCGAGCTCTGTTTTTTTGGTTTTCAGATTATAAAGCTGCCACTGAAAATTTTTCTTCACCCATGCGAGCGTATCATTCCAGTGCTGTATTTCGATGAACTCAAATTCACTTAAAGGTTTGTTGTCCCAACCGATAAAACCATACGCGCCAGTCTTAAGTGCTATGAGCACGGAACGATTATAAAGCGAAAGATTTTTGCTATACTCTGGCTTGATCAGTTTTTTCTGATGCACATCAAACAGTCCGAATTTTTTTGCTTTTAATAAGGACACGGTGCCCTCACTCAGTGTACCGATAGCATTATACTCGGTTGGAAGCAGCACTTTACCATCTGAAGACACCAGGCCTTTTTTATCCTTGCGTGTAACAATAAATATATCTTTACCTGCATGCTGAATCCGATCATAGAGCACAGCAAAAAGTTTTTGTCCTGAATGATTGAACAATGTTTTCTTATCGCCTTGCTCGAGCAGAAAGAAAGATGAAGAATCCTGTGCCGGTATAAATTCAATTTTAGCAGGATGCTTTACTTTTATTAAAGGCTTCGCGGATGCACTGCCATGCACAAACAAACTATCATTTCGCGTGCCTATAGCAAAAGTCCCTGCGAAGGAAATGGAATCATACGTGGCTGTGGCCGATAGATTATTATACAACGGTCTGAATAGGCGCCACGTGATTGAAGACTTTGCTGCAACCCAAGGTTTACTGATAAGTATAGTATCATACGAATCGGTTGTATTCCCTGCGTGATTAAAAAAAGCTGATTGAGAATTGGTAAACGCAACTCCACCGAAAAAAGAAGATGACAGTGTTTGCTCTTTGAAGGGAACGATAACATCAAGATGCTGATCGAAGACGCCTTCAAACTTTCCGGCCCGGGCCCACACTTTTCCATTGGGCCATGGTTTTACCTCCTCAAAAGTATCTTTCAGTTTAAACGTCTGGCCATCCGCAATGGCGGATATAGCATCCGTTGTGGCTAACCAAAAATTCTTATCACGTTGAAAAATAATTACGTCTCCGGCAAACGAAATATTATCCCATTCGGAAGCGATCAGTAGTCTTCCCGCCAGGGTCCGTATCGACCAGTGCTCATCATTTTTTATAGCTAAAAGTTTTCCATTCAAAACTTTTGCATCCTGTACACAAAGCTCTCCAGGATTGAAACCGATTTTGTGAATCACTTTTGTGCAATGTTGATTTTCGATCAGCAAAAATCCCGATCCTAAATCATCGACCGAAGCAACTTCACCTTTATATACCAGTGTGCCTCTGCGGCTTACTATTTTGCCCGGCAACACCAAAACATCCTCATCGATGTTGCCACATTTATATTCTGCATTCAAATCTGCAGCCTCCGCAGAAATTATTTCATTTCCCTCAGAGTCCATAAATCCAAAAAAATTCTTCTCCAGAAATGGAACAAGGTATCGTCTGGGCGAGGGATCATCGTTGGTCACCGAATCATTTTGCATAGCACCATACATCGGTCGTGCTGGTTGCTCATCTGCCAGTAGGTAATATAGCAGCCCGTGTGCCTGCGAGTAAAAATTACTTTGAGGATATCGCTGCAAATACTCTTTAAAACTTTCAATGGTACCCGGTGCTGTTGAGATCTCGAAAATATTTTGCTCTACTTCTTTCCTATAGGTTGTCTGCGGATAGTCTTTCAGAAACGCTTCATAACTCGCCAGCCGTTTGTCGCGCGTCTTATCTTCAAATAATAATTTTTCATATAGCGACTTTGCATCTTCAAGTTCGCGCGCTTCCGGATATCGGCTGATGAAAGAAGAAAATGCCTGATATGTATTCATCTCCACGGCATCAGCAAATGCAGCTTTACTACGAAGTTTAATTGCTTGTGAACGTTGCTTCGCGGCAGGAAATTTTTCTATAAAATTGGTATAAACGGTCTCTGAATTCGATTGCTGTGCGCGGCTGAAGGCTGCACTATCTATCTGTTCGAGCAGACGTATGATAATCATACTGTCTAGTGGAAAACGTTTTATTTTCTCACGTTGCTTCACCGACAGCTTGCTATAATCGCGGAGTGAAGCCTCTGTATAGTAGTGCGCGGAGTCCAAATGAAAATCCGGGTTACCCGGAGAAAAAAAATAGCGAGCCATAACATACTGACCTGTAGTATTTATGCTGTCTTTAGTCAGAATTTTTCTTAGTTGTTCATGTGCACGCGCCCATTTCTGCTTTGCAAGGTTACTCAATGCATTTCGCTCTTGCGAGATCTGTGCTTTGAGGTATCCTGATAACAGCATGACAACGCATAGTATGGTAAGTTTCCTGATCAATGTGTTAATGTGCTTCGACTCTGGGTAAAACTACAAACCTTCAACGTAAGATTTATTCGTGACAAAGCTTGTCAATATTGGAACATGTAATAAATTTTGTAAATTTTCAGGATGTTAACTGTCCGACATGGCCAAACTTAAGAATATTATCAAGCAATTATCAGAGAAGGACTTTAAAGCAATTCATGATTCGCTCATTGAAAGTAATGCTGAAAAATCCGCGTACCTGCTGAAGTCACTCCGTGAACGACAACTTTCAGACAACAAGATTATGTCGGAGTTGGAGGTAAACGCTAATGCGTATTATACTTTACGCTCACGATTAAATTTGAAGATCGAAGAATATCTGATGGGGCAACTGGAGAGTCCTCGTACAGATGTACTTCGTAAAGTAGCCAACATTACCGAAGTTCTCTTTACTAAAAAGAAAGCGATCTCGGTTGCTACTCTTAAAAAGTTAGAGAAGGAACTTCTCGACTACGATCTTGCCAACGAGCTGACTGTCATTTACAAATCTCTCAAGAAGCTCAACATCAATTCACCAGATTACTTTCAATACTCGCAGTTGTATAACCGACACGTTGCCTATATGCTGGCGGTTGACAAAGCAGAAGATCTGTTAGCCGACTATTTTAAAAAGTATGGTGACTATATGTTGAATGGTGGTGATGTTGAAAAGCTGGGCCTCGGTCTCTTGATGAAAGAGATGCAGAATGTTGCCAAGCTTTATGAGTCTCACCGCTTGTACGTGTATCAGAGTTGTATGTATATCTTCCACCGCTTGTTTGTTGAAGTGGATGATAACATGAACCAGGAAGGCGAATCGATCGAAGATATTTTCGACAAAGTTCAGAAGATCTTCGAGAGCTACCACCTCGACTCTATTTATTATCACATCAACCTGGTGTTCGAATTTTTGAAACTCGAATACTATAATCACTACAAAGTATATCGCCAGGCTGAAAAATATTACGAAGAAGTAAATGATGCGTGTGCGAACCTGATGGTGAACTACTCCACGTATACTTTCCCTTCGCAGTTTCTGCTTTCAAAGCTTGATCGCCACTTGCGTACCAACACAGAGGCTGAACTCTATTCTGAAAATGAAAGTATATTCATTGACTACGAAGTAGATACAATGGATATTCCCAAGCATATTGTTTACACAGTATATCGCGCGCTGTCGTCTTACTATATCGGTAAGTTCGAAGAATCAGCACGATTGATCAATGGATTGTTGAACGATGTGAGCTTGAAGAAGTATCCGTATGCTCAGCTTGAAATAAAATCTTTACTCGCACTGCAGTATACGCTGATGCGTGATGTTGAACTTTTCAATCAGCTATCAAACAGTATTCAACGTCAGATCCGCTTGTTCGGAAAAGACAGCTGCGAGAACATTCAACTCTTTTTAAAGATCCTGAAAATTTCTACGAGTGAGGCGAAGAAAGAAAAAGCCAAGAAGATCACGGCTGTTATTCCAAGACTTAACTCGCTAACAGTTTCTTACTTCGCTCCTACCAAGCTTGTAAAACTGGACGACCGGTTTGTAAACTTGCTTACGGAGTTATAAGACAGAAATATATTCAAGACAAGACAAAAGCCCTTTCCGAAATCTCGGAAAGGGCTTTGCTTTTTTGGTGGAATTAAAATATTGATAACTATACTTCAAGCTTCACAATGCTTTCATGTGAAAGCGGCTTGTTCAGGTATAGTTTTACGTTGTCGTATTTTTTAGAGCGATTGAAATCCTGCGGGTTGATAGACGATGTCAGCATTACAATCTTGCACTTCTTCTTTGCGGTGTTCGAAAGTTTCTCGAATTCATCTAGAAACTGGAAGCCATCCATCAACGGCATATCGATATCGAGAAAAATAACATCTGGCAAAACCTGATCTGCTACATCGAGTTTCTCCATGTTTTTTAAAAACTCAATGGCACTTTTCGCACCGGTATGCGTGTAAATATTTTCAGTTACAGAAGCCGCTTCAATCATCTTCTGATTAATGAGGTTGTCTATCTCATTATCATCAATGAGCATGACGGTACGATATTTTTTTCCTGCCATAATTTTTTAATGCTCTATAAAAATAAGGTATTGATCCTTATTTGCAAAAGGCTCTAAATATCAAATTTGATTCCTTGTGCCAATGGAAGGCTATTTCCGAAATTGATTGTGTTGGTTTGCCTGCGCATGTACACTTTCCAGGCATCAGAGCCGGACTCTCTTCCTCCACCAGTTTCTTTCTCTCCACCAAATGCTCCACCAATTTCCGCGCCCGATGTTCCGATGTTTACATTCGCAATACCGCAATCAGAACCTTCATTGGACAGGAATCGCTCCATATCATGCATACTTGATGTAATTATAGCTGACGACAAACCTTGCTTTACACCATTCTGCAATTCGATAGCTTCCTCTAATGTTTTGTATTTGATGAGATAAAGTATCGGAGCAAAAGTTTCCTGCTGCACAATATCAAGATCATTGCTTACTTCTGCTACTGCTGGTTTTACATAGCAGCCAGATTCATATCCTTTTCCGTTAAGAACGCCTCCTTTAATCACAAAAGTACCGCCTTCTTTTTTAATTTTCTTCAATGCATCTTCATAAGACTTCACAGCTTGCTTGTCGATAAGCGGACCAACATGATTTTGTGTATCCAATGGATTACCGATGTTGAGTTGCTCGTATGCTTTTGACAGGCGTTCCTTTACTTCATTATATACACTTTCGTGGATGATCAACCTGCGTGTAGTTGTACAACGTTGTCCTGCAGTACCCACTGCTCCGAAGAGTGAACCACGAATCGCTATATCCAGATTTGCATTCTCCGTTACGATGATGGCGTTGTTACCTCCGAGCTCAAGCAACGCTCTGCCCAGACGCCCGCTCACAGCACTTGCTACTGCTTTACCCATACGCGTAGAACCTGTAGCCGATACCAATGGAATATTTTCATTTTGTGCAAGCCACTGTCCAACAGTATAATCTCCATTTACCAAGCCTGAAACACCTTCCGGTACTTCATTCTTTTCGAACACGCGCTGTACTATAAGCTGGCAGGCTACACTGCACAATGGCGTTTTTTCTGAAGGCTTCCAGATACAAACATCGCCGCATACCCAGGCAAGCATAGAGTTCCATGACCATACAGCCACCGGAAAATTGAAAGCAGAAATAATTCCTACGGTTCCAATCGGATGCCATTGCTCATACATGCGATGGTTAGGACGTTCCGAGTGCATGGTAAGTCCATGAAGCTGACGGGAAAGTCCTACCGCGAAATCACAGATGTCAATCATCTCTTGTACTTCGCCTAAACCTTCCTGGTATGATTTACCCATCTCGTAGGAGACAAGTTTACCGAGTGGTTCTTTATACTCGCGCAGTGCTTCTCCAATCTGTCGCACTACTTCACCGCGTTTCGGTGCCGGCCATTTACGCCATTCACGAAACGCGATCTGCGATTGCTCTACTACTTTATGAAATGATTTTTCATCGGTAGTATATACCGAGCCAATGAGTTTGCCGTCCGCAGGTGAATATGATTCTATGGATTCACCGGATGCTTTATACCATTTCTTTCCTGTAGAAGTACCCGGATTGTTTTTCTTTAAACCAAGTGTATCGAGTGCTTCTTTGATGCCGAAGTTTTTCATCTGTTAATGATTAATTGTGTTGACAGATGGAATGCCCTGCCATCGTATTGTTTTTTAAGATCATAGTAATACAAGTGCGTGGGCATTTCATGTGGTTAATGAGATGAGCGCACAAAGCTAAAAAACTAAATTGAAAATGACTTACATCGTTTTTGCTACCATTCCATGCCGTATGTTCCTTTTTCACCACCAGGATAAAATCCTTCGATGAGGATGCCACCTTTTTTGAAATCGAGAATGCGATTGAGATCCTCTACGTTGTCTACCGGAACCTTATCTATATAGGCAATGATAAAATTATCTTTGATGCCCGCTTCTTTCCATTTACCTGCGCTAACATTTTTTACGCGAACGCCACCTTCCAATTGAAGGGTTGTTAATTCTTTATAGGGAACATCTTCTACTGTAAGACCCGTGAGTTCATAGAGTACCTCTTTCTTGGCTACTTCCAGACTACCATTATTATTCTTGAGTTTCGCTTTCACTTCGCTGCGTTCGCCATGGCGCAAATAGATTACGTTTATTTCTTTACCCGGTCTGTTGCGCGCTACCCACTCCTGTAACTCCGAAACGGAATTAACAGCATGACCATCTATACCTATAATAACATCTCCTGTAAGAATACCACTTTGCTCTGCGGCACTTCCTTCGTTAACACGATTTACCAGCACGCCTTGGTTTACTTTCAGATCAAAGTCTTCAGCTACATTTGCATTTACATCTGTGATTACAATTCCTAAAAGTCCACGTTGTACTTGCCCGAATTCAAGCAGATCGTCCATCACCTTTTTAACAAGACTCACCGGAATTGCAAATGAATATCCCTGATAACTTCCGGAAGATGTAGCGATGGCGGTGTTCACACCAATCAATTCTCCTTTGAGATTTACCAGTGCACCTCCGCTATTCCCCGGGTTTACTGCGGCATCCGTTTGTATAAAAGATTCTACCTGGAGATTATTACGATCACGAAGTATACCAATGTTACGCGCCTTGGCACTTACTATACCTGCAGTAACAGTGGAGTTGAGATCAAATGGATTTCCCACGGCCAATACCCATTCGCCCGGAGTGATGGCATCTGAATTTCCATACTTTATAAAAGGAAGATGATTGCCACGAATTTTTAACAAGGCGAGGTCTGTAGTTGGATCCGCACCGATAAGCTTAGCATAGTAACGCTGATTGTTATTCATCACAATCTCGATGCTGCTCGCATCTTCGATCACGTGATTGTTCGTAACGATATAGCCATCATCTGAAATAATTACACCTGAACCCGATGACCGTACCGGAGATTCAAAACGTTGCTGAAGCGGATTGATACTAAAGTCGCCAGGACCATACGATGTTTGAATATGTACAACTGAAGACGTTACCTTCTTGGCAGTTGCCAGAAAATCCAATTCCTTCGGAACACGATACGCTGTATCGGATGAGTATCCTGCCAACACAAGTTGTTGTCTTCCTTCTATAGATTGATACGAGGCGTTTGAAAAATCAAGAAACCGGATCGTAAAAATTGAACCGATAATACCTCCAGCACATGCAGCAAAAACAACAATAAGTATCAGAATAGATCTTTTCATAACCCAACAATTTTTAATTCAACAGATATTCTCCCCGGAAAGTTGGCGGCTTACAGAAAGTTAATATTTTCTTTTCGGATCACAGAGGTCTGCGGATCAAAGATGATCCTATTTTCTATTGATAAAGTATGGGAACGATGAAACGTTTAAAAAAATGTATCAACGTGACAACAACACTAATCTTCACAATGAGATACACCTGGATTTATATACCTATAATAAAAAATGACTCCCGGCTTCCCGGGAGTCATAACCACCTAATCTACCTCAACCCTAATCTTAATTAACCTTGATGGTTGTCTTTAAAGTTTTCTTCTCATCCTTCGGTACATTGATTTCCAGTATACCGTTTTCATATTTCGCTGTGATGTTGCTTGAATCAACATTTTCAGGCAGCGTGAACGAACGGCTGAAAGTACCGTACTGTGTTTCTATAGAATGGAAGTTATTTTCTTTTTTCTCTTTCGTGAACTTGCGCTCACCACTGATGGTCAACAAGCTGTCATTCAAGTCCAGTTTGAAATCTTCTTTTTTCATTCCTGGAACAGCCACATGAATTTCGAAAGCTTTCTCAGCTTCAACGATGTCCACACGTGGTACAAAACTGTAGGCAGAACCACCCGAACGACTAACTGATTCGTTGAAGAAACGATCGATCAGATTGCTGAACGATGTAGGTACAAAATCATTCAGTGCGGAGTTATAACGTACGATGCTCATAGTATTTTAATTTTTAGTTGTTTTAAAATCTTTGATGAGCCTATCTGTAAAAAATGTACCGATCCATTTTTCGGGCAAAATCAAGTCATATTGACTTATTTTTGAAGTGAAAATGATAAAACAAAGACAAAATGTCTTTGTTTTAAATGAAAACTTGTCTCGAATTATTGATTTTCAAGCTTCTTCCAATGTTCATCTGCTTTCGGTATTAGCTTCTGGCGTTCCGGATTCCATTGCTTTTGCACGTCGGTGTTATAGTTGAGGTAAAGCTTTCCATCAACAATCGTCCAGGCATCGGGTTGTGTGTTGGCCTTATAGCCATTCGATGTTCCATAAGCACAATAACCTCCGTACTGAGGAGCGTATTGCTGCGGCTTTGCTTTGAACAGATCGAGATTTTTTTGTGATGCGAAGTACCAGGTAGCATCGTTCCACTGAAAGGTATATTTAGCATTTCCTTTCACCGGCTTTGCTTCTGTAAAGTAGGCTACGGGGTCGTATCCGTGAATAGCACCTTCATTGGTAGTGAATACTTTCTGCGCCAGCGACATCTGGCTTACCAACAAGAACAAGGAAAACAAAATTGATTTCATATACATATTCATGATCGTTTAGGAAAGAAAGATCCTAATTACAGGTGACCTGAAATGTCGGCCAACCGTCATTCGACATATATTCTCAGATGCATTTTCAAAAATAGAGATCGCCAGTGTGAAATCTTTTATAAAATCGTTTTGTAACCTTTTATAGTCATCTATTTCAACCTTCGAGATACTTATATCTATGAAAAAAGTATATATTATATGAATTTAACACCTCACATATATACCCGTTGCTCCATCAAAAAATAACATATCTTCAGGCTGGCTGAAAAGAACTTAAACCAGTACCCGATGTTCGGCGAGTACTCATTCAATATTTAATCAATTTTCAACTTAATCATACAAACATGAATAAGTTATTTATCATTGCAGTCTTACTCTTTATGTCGAGCAGTTCACATTCGTTCGCTCAAAAACGAAATGTTGCAGAAGAGAATGAAAACAAAAAAATTGTTACTGAGTTCTATCAGAAACTGTTTGGAGACAAAGACTTATCAGTGATCGATAAATATATAGTGGAGGACTATATTCAGCATAACCCTTATGTTGCTGACGGGCGCCAGGCTATAAAAGACGCCGCCGGAAAATGGCTGAGCAATACTCCAAAAACGAAAGTGGACTTTCAGCATGTTGCGGCTGATGGAGACCTTGTTTTCCTCCACATTAAATCAAAAAACTCCGAGGGAAAGGATATGGCACTGGTTGATATCTTCCGTCTGAAAAATGGTAAAATTGTAGAGCATTGGGACGTTATGCAGGATGTACCAGCAACCGCTGCGAATGCACACCCGATGTTTTAAATTATAAACGAAGAGCGTGTGTGCTTAAAGAAAACTCAATTACACAAAACTCAAAAGACTTAGTTTTTTTATGTATACTAAAAAAATTACCGTAGAATCAGATAACGCTATCGCAGTCTACAGTAATTTTAATGAATACAAATTATTATAACCAGGGTTTACTATCGGATAGCAGTAATGGCTTTCCACATCTGTTCGGCAACAAATTGATTCCCCTTCTCATTGAGATGAACGCGATCGGAAGTAAGTATACCGGATTCCTTATTCTCGGTATTGTACTGCTTGTTATAATCCAAAAACGCAGTACGCAGGTCTACCAATGGAAGCGCATTCTTTTTAGCAATGCCACGAATGATATTGCTATATAGATTCAGGTCGCCATCGAGCTCGTTACTCGAATCTGTTCGTTCTCCTATTACAGCCGGTGTGCAGATGATAACTTTTGCACCCTGCGCCTGGATCTTTTTGATCAATGCATTATAGAAGCCTTCAAACTTGTTGGCGTCTGTGCCAGTACCATACGTGCGCTTATGCCATACATCGTTTACGCCTATATATAGTATTACTACATCAGGCTTTTTACTCAACACATCGTCCTCTAAACGCAAATACAAATCATATACTTTGTTACCACCAATACCAGCACCTATAAAATCATATTGTGCAGCAGTGCCATCTTTAGCAGCCAGCTCGCTGATGCGTGTGATATAGCCGCCAGGTTTTACACCAGCTTCTGTAATGGAATCACCAAAAAATATAACTTTCTTTTTTTGAACAGGCATAAACGAAGTCAACGTAAAAAATGCCAGCATGATCATAAAGGTTGTAGTCTGTTTCATGTTCGTGGGTGTTATAGACCTAAATATACATGAATACAAATTAAAGGAGCGACCGTTTAAAAAAAGCAAAGACATCAAAATACAATCTATACTTTGATGCCTTTGTGAGATTACAAAAAAGCGAATGTTTACCCTTCTACCAGTTTTATAGAAGCAGAGTTTATACAAAAACGCAGTCCGCTAGGCGGAGGTCCATCCGGGAATACGTGACCCAGGTGTCCATCACATACATTGCACATTACTTCAACACGATGCATGCCATGGCTGCGATCACTTTCATACTTGATCACATTGTCTTTCACAGATTCTGTGAAACTTGGCCAGCCTGTACCCGACTCAAATTTCTGGCGTGAATCGAACAAAGGAGTGCCACAGCACCGGCAAGCATATAGTCCCGGGTCGTGTGCCTCACAATATTCCCCGGAAAATGCAAACTCGGTACCCTTTTGTCGGGTGATCCTGAATTCTTCGGGTGTTAACTCCTTCTTCCATTCTTCATTGGTTTTCTCTACCCGTCTGTCGGGAGTAAGGTTGCCTTTCGTGGCATAATTTAAAACGTCAGACCAATTCATACTGTATAGATTTATGCGGATAGTGGTAGCTCCCTGCTACCCGATGTGTAAAAATATATCCTGCCATAATTTTACAGGATATATTCTCATTAGTAACATATTTTTCAGGAATTAGTTTATCCTGAAAAATTTATACCCGCGCGTACTAATAACTGAAGATAAACAAAAAGGCCTGGCAAGAAATTCTCACCAGGCCAGCCTTACCAAAACCAAATTAATCCTACGGCTATTTTACAGTGACAGTAGTTCGTATTACCTGAGGAAACTCTTTTTGTGAAGTAATCACCATGTCGAATACTATAGCTGTGCCGGCTGCTGCCGATACGCTATATTGAACTTCGTGCGTAATCTTCTTTTCTTTTGCTGCGCTACTCTCATCGAAAGATTGTACATCTATATACGCTTCAGAACCCACCTTGGCTTTCAGCACTACGGATTTAACCGGATCATCGGAAGGATTTACAAATGAAACCGTTGTCGTTATCGTCTCTGTTACGACCGGTTTAGTATTGGACACCGTTATACTGGCAACGGTAGAAGTAGACGTTCCTTTCATTTCATAATCGGGGACAATCTCATTATCATCGCATGACATGAGTGAAACCAGCAACATCAAGATGCTTAGATTTTTTAAACTATATATTTTCATACTGCAATGCTTTTAATTTTGAACATCCCACCACATCCTGTCTAACTGCGTAACCGGAGGAACATTGGCAACGTTTCGTCCTGTTTCAGAATCGGGATATACTAAGCGCCTTGCAAAATTGCCATTCAGATCAGGATTGAGATTTGCAGGAATGGTCATATCCTTATATTGAAAGTTATACCTTCTCGCATCGGTCCACGCTTCAGGGTGCAGGAACATCGCTATATATTTTTCCTTCATAATCAACTCGATGGATATATTGTCGCTGCCAACACTAACAGACTCATCATTTATATACTCATCGCGGTCTTCGTCAGGAACGCCTACCATGTCCATGTGTGCTTCTATACCTTCCAGGTACGCCTGGTAGGCACGCGGCTTGTTGTCGGCAGCCAACGCAGCTTCCGCTTCTATAAATTTCAACTCAGCATAGGTAATGATCAGCATCGGAGATGTATCACTGGCGTAATATGTTCCCCGCTCCAATACAGAACGTTCGCCACTCACATCAGCTCCGCCTCTGCCCGCTCCGTTGGGTACGCCTACAAATGTACCTTCATCGGTATCTCCAAACATAAAAGGCATGCGTGGATCTGTCACACCATAGCTGGTGCCATCCATGGCTTGCACAAGTTGTTCTGAAATCCATCCATCCAGAATGAGAGACTCCTGATTACGGGCTACAGAAGCCCAGGGATTAAACTCAGTATCAAAATATACTATATCTGCATTGTCAGCATTGCTTGTAAAGGCATTGTCTACAGCAGCCAATACTTCTTCCGGATCATACCCCGGTGTTTTGCTCATGTGCAGCAAGGTGCGCGCCTTCAGCGCATATCCCATCTTTATCCATGCCGAAACCTGTGCTGCTTCATCAGGTCTGTCTCCATATATAAAATCCTGTGCGCCCAGCGCATACGTTGACTCTGCTTTACTTAATTCAGCTATACCATCCGAGATCAACGCAAGAATTACAGGGTATAGATCACTGTCTTCATCATACGCGGGTGTAACGGTTTCAGCAAAAAGCGCTTCGGTATAGGGAACATCTCCCCAGGCATCCACGATCAATTGAAGGTGTATAGCTTTCAATAATTTCGCTGCCCCGGTATAATGTGATGCTCCGGATTCTATCGCCTGCTTTTCCATATCCGCAATGTCGCCCAGTGTGTGGTATAATAAGAACCAGGCATTGTCGTAAGCAACAGGCTCCTGTATATCCGTTGATCCGGAAGGATTCGGTGAGGCCAGGTACTGTACATAATACGAGGTTATCCCTCCTATAGCCTGTATATTTTCGCCGGTAGCAAAAGAAGCGGTCGCCATCAGAGAACTCAGCGGTACAGTGGTGGGTTCGTTGGGATTATCATTGACATCCAGGTAATCGGAACACCCTGCTATACCAATCGTTGAAAGAATTATGAATATATACTTTGTTAATTTTCTCATACCCATCGCATTAAAGTGTAAGATTCAAAGAGAACACGGTCGTAGCGACACCCGGATAATCAAGTCCTGAAAAACCAGTAACATTTGTACCAGCACCTCCACTAAAGGATTCAGGATCGTATCCGCTCCATGGTGTCCAAAGAATTATATTGTTTACACTGGCTGAAAAGATGACAGCCTGAAATGGTGACTTCGTTAAAATTTTAGCAGGCAGGCTATAGGACAAACTCGCACTGCGAAGTTTTACAAAAGATGCGTCTTGTACAAAAGGCTCTGATAATCTTCGTAATGTATTCCGGTAGAAGCCATCACCATAGCTAACGCCATCAGGTCCTATACCTTGCCCCATCCAAACTGCTTTGGTATTCTTCGTGCCATCTGCTAAATATCCATCGAACACAACAACATCGTTTCGGTTGGAAGTATACTCTTCTTTACCAAACGCAGTGAGAAAGTTACCATATTGATTATACTGATCTATATCCCACCGTACATCCAGTACAACAGCGAGGTTAAAACCTTTATACCTGAAATTATTACGAAGGCCTGCAAGCCACTTCGGTTGTGCATTGCCCACTACTAACTGCGATGTGTTGCGTACCGGAAATCCATCGGCTCCGATCAACAACGGCTTATCACGATCGATATACTCAAGTCCTTCAGGTGTACCTTCGGCTCCATAGTAACGTTGAAAACTTGTTCCATATAAATTACCATACGGAGCACCTTCCGTCAACGCCATCGTCACTGTACTTCCGGAGTAACCGAATTGTGTTCCAATGGTAAAGCCACCTTCAAAACCTTCTGCGAGGTCGATCACTTTGTTTCGGTTGCGCGTAAAGTTCAGCGTAACATCCCAAGAGAAATCGGATGTACGCACTGGTGTTCCGGTCAATGTCAATTCTATACCTCTGTTTTCAATCTCGCCCGCATTGGCAACAAAGCGCGTATAGCCTGTAGTGTTGGATACAGGAACACTAAAGATCTGGTCGCGACTGTTTGCTTTATACCACGTAAACTCAAAGCCGACTCGTTTATCCAGGAACTTCATCTCTGCACCAACTTCAACGTTCGTTGTTCGTTCAGGCTTTAACGTTTCACTTCCCTTCACCTGGTTGCGTGTAAAACCTACTTGTCCATTTAGCGGGAACCCTTCAGTTTTAGAGTACGTGGTGGATGTTAGGTATGGATCTGTATCCTTTCCAACTTCACCAAATGATCCTCTGACCTTTCCATAACTTATGAGTGCCGGAAGCTGAAGCGCATCACTAAATACAAAGCTTACGTTTACAGAAGGATAAAAGAAAGAGTTGTTGCCTTTCGGCAATGTTGATGTCCAATCGTTTCTGCCGGTTACATTCAGGTATAGATAATCTTTATAGTTCAACACTAAATCACCATATATCCCGATGAGGCGTCTCTGCCTGATCTCTTGCTCTGTCAATACTTCCGTTACGTTATTAAACTGATAGTACTCTGGTATAACAAAATTATTTCCGGTGTTGATTAACTTGTTCTTGTCTTCCTGGAACAACTCCTGCCCTACGCGAAACGTTGCTTTCAGGTCCGGTATAATTTGCTTGTTGATC
The DNA here is from genome assembly GCA_902168185.1 of uncultured Bacteroides sp. Lineage (GTDB taxonomy): Bacteria > Bacteroidota > Bacteroidia > Cytophagales > Cyclobacteriaceae > Ohtaekwangia. Next base: position 1,482 of record CABHOV010000036.1, on the reverse strand, counting down.
TCAGCAAAGAAGTTTGAATTAAGAATACGATTTGTAATTCGCGTATGCTCTATATATCCGGTTGTACTCAATGGCGTTTCCCCTTCTATACTTTTTGGACCGGGGAGTATTTCTTCTCTGAAATCAGAATAGAAATCAGAACCAACCCTATAATTTAAACTGATCCATGAAGCTGGCTTATAGGAGAAGAAGAGATTACCCAATGTTCTATCCACATCATCTTCGTATGTCCAGAATTTGGCAGCATATATAGGGTTATCTGAAAGTCCTATATATTTCTGCGTTCCGTCTTCGTTGATATAGTCTGTTGCATCGCTGGATGTAGGATAGTACATCAACGTTTCTCCAAAGCGATCTCCGGGAACGCGGTCTCCTCCTGAATTCGAATATGTAAAAGATCCGGTAACGGTAAATTTATTTTTAAAATTCAGCGTGCCCGAAAGCTTGGCAGAAGTTCTGTCCCATGAGCTGGAAGGTATAACACCAGTTTGTTTTGTATTGGAGACTGAAGTATAAAATGTAGCAAACTCATTTCCACCCGATACACTCAAATAGTTATCGAACGACTTACCAGTCTCCATTACATTTCTATAATTATCATAGTATTTATAGGTTGGATCTTGTGATGTCGCAGATTGAAAAGGAGCACCCCATGCAGGGAAAACGCTGGTGCGATCAGCAACGCCATACCAGCCTTGACCATATTCCGTTTGAAAATCAGGATAGCGGTTAACCTTTTGAAAACCGAAAGAACTATTGAGGTCAATACGCACAGCACCGGCCTTGCCTCTTTTCGTGGTGATCACAATTGCTCCTGCTGCTGCACGTACACCATACAACGCAGTGGCTGCTGCTCCCTTGAGTATATTTACAGATTCTATATCATTCGGGTTTATATCGGCTGCGCGATTACTCAAACCGCGTGATGTATTCGGAGACTCATCCGTACTGTTATCCATCGGTATACCATCAATAACAAAAAGCGGTTGGTTGTTTCCGGATGTATTCAGCGAAGTTAAACCACGGATAACAATGCGGGCACTCGTACCCGGTGCACCACCGGCATTGGTGATCTGAACACCGGATACCTGGCCTTGCAAGGCGCTGACGACATTGGGCTGACGTGTTTGAATCAGATTCTCTCCTTTTACCGCTTGTGCAGAAAAACCAACTGATCTTTTTTCCTGCTCTATACCAAAGGATGTAACCACTACCTCGGTGAGTTGCGTGACATCGGTTTGCAACGATACGTCTACTGTACTTCTTCCTCCTACTGCCACTTCCGTGGATTGATACCCTATAAACGAGAATACCAGTATAGCATCACTTCCGGTTGTCGACAAAGAATAATTACCCTCCACATCCGTGACTGTGCCGGTTTGTGTTCCTTTGATCAACACGCTTACACCTGGTAATGGACTTCCATCTTCAGCAGATGTTACTTTGCCTGTAACACTTTGTTGTATAGGTGCTCCGCTTTCT
>CABHOV010000035.1 GCA_902168185.1 uncultured Bacteroides sp. | reverse complement strand
TACTGGACGATGCTGTGCTGAAAGCAAAAGTGCTGAAGTATATAGACTGGACATTAAAGACGCAACGACCCTCGGGATATTTTGGTCCGCTCACCAAAGACGAACGTGAGAAAGGTATACATATCACAACTGACCATTGTGAATCGGGTGAAGACTGGTGGCCCAAGATGGTTATGCTGAAAGTACTTCAACAGTATTATGAAGCCACCAACGATCTGCGGGTCATTACGTTCATGACCAATTATTTTAAGTATCAGATGAAAACGTTGAAGACATGCCCCATTGGTAAATGGACCGAATGGGCAACTTCACGGGGTGCAGAAAATGAACTGGTAATTCAGTGGCTATATACCATTACCAAGGATAAAGCATTATTGGAACTGGCTGGGCTTATCGAATCGCAGGCGTTTACCTGGAGTACATGGTTTGGTAATCGAGACTGGGTGATGCATGCTGCCGCCAATCAAACGGATCAGAACTGGATGACGCGTCATGCGGTAAATATAGGGATGGCACTTAAATCACCGGCTGTGAACTATCAGCGCACAGGTGATTCACTATATCTCAGTCAACTCAAAACAGGCTGGAATGATTTGATGCTGCTGCACGGTTTGCCCATGGGTATATTTTCAGGGGATGAAGATCTTCACGGAAACGATCCAACACAAGGCGTTGAACTTTGTGCGATTGTTGAATCCATGTACTCCCTCGAAAAGATTGTTGCCATAACCGGTGATATACACTATATGGATGCACTGGAGCGCATGACGTTTAATGCGCTGCCCACGCAAACAACAGACGACTATAACAACAAGCAATACTTCCAGATTGCAAATCAGGTACAGGTATCACGCGGTGTATTTGATTTTTCATTGCCATTCGATCGCGGCATGAATAACGTATTTGGCCTGCGGAGCGGCTACACATGCTGTACAGCAAACATGCACCAGGGCTGGACAAAATTTGCAACCCATCTATGGTATACTACTCCAGCGGGTGCGCTCGCTGCATTAGAATATAGTCCGTGTGAATTAAAGACAAAAGTAAAAGGGCAGGATATTAGGATTACCGAGGTGACAAACTATCCGTTCGATGATGTAGTCAGTTTTAAGTTCGCAACTAAAAATGCTGTAGCCGTGCCGTTGCAATTTCGAATCCCGGGTTGGTGCAAGGAAGCCGGGATTTCAGTCAATGGTCAGAAGCTTCGTTCTGAGAAAGGCGGACAGATCATTACCATAGAGAGAACGTGGAAAGATAAAGATATACTTACCCTTCATTTTCCCATGGAGGTAACAACTTCTACCTGGGCGAAGAACTCGCGTGCCATAGAACGTGGCCCGCTGGTATATGCGCTGAAGCTGGAAGAGCGGTGGGAGAAAGGCAACGAGCCAACAGAAGGTGACTACTTCAGTATATATCCGGTTGGCCCTTGGAATTACGGGTTAACTGAAGAAGGCGTTAAGAAACCTGTAGAACATTATAGCGTTGTTGCGAAGCCGATGCCTGAATCTTTTGTCTGGAATCAGAAGAATGCGCCAATCACGATAACCGCACCTGCTCGCAGGATTCCAAATTGGAAAGCAGTCGATGGTGTGGCGCATCAGCCGGTAACAAACCGTTCTAATGTATACCAGGGTGAGGTAGGTAAAGACGTTGAGACAATTTCACTGATTCCATATGGATGTACGAAGGTACGGATCGTGGCATTTCCGGTGGTGAAGTAATTATGCCGTATCTCTGAAGGTATATCTATACTTTCAGAGATACTATTTTAGAACGGATAACCGATGGCGATATTAAATACAATATTGTCACCTCTCCAGGAAGGGCTTCCAAAATCAATATCACGTGCTACCCAGCCTTCGGCAGGCCTGCGCAACGGGAAAGCAACATCAACACGGAGTACAAAAAAACTGAAATCGAAACGAAGCCCTGCACCTGTGCCTACTGCTAGTTGATTGAGAAAAGTATCTTTGTCAAATACACCGCCCGGTCTCTCCTGGTCATCTTTTTTCAATAACCAGATGTTACCAGCGTCTATAAATATAGCGCCCTTCAGGGATTTGATCAGATCGAATCTATACTCCAGGTTCCCTTCAAGTTTAATATCTCCCCGCTGGTCTATGAAGCGTACCGAATCGGAAGCTTCATCCCGGAGTACATCGTATGTACCCGGCCCGATGGAACGCGCAGGAAATGCGCGTATACTGTTCGAACCTCCAATAGCAAATTGCTTAATATAGGGCATGGTTGTAGAATTGCCATAGGCATATCCGGTTCCAACAATAATGCGCGATGCAATCTTGTTATGCTCGTCCATTGCCCAGTAATAACGAAAGTCTACATCTCCGCGTACATATTGTGAATAGGGTAAGTTTAAAATCTTGTAGACACTGTCTTCACTGCTCTTGATCGCGCGTTGTACACTGTTGAGCAGATTGCCAGCTACATCTATAGTACCATTGAAGTAAAAATTATGTTCACGGTATTTGCGTTCTTCATATTGCTGTGCTTTGTCTTCTGTGAGTTGCGTGTTGATAGTATACGAATAACGAGTGCCGAGTATAAATTGATCTTCGAAAGAATTGGCTAATACAGGATTATCATTTAGCCGGTTTTCAAATTCTACTGATTTTTTATCCGTTTTAATAAAGGTGAGGTCGATCGGAAAAAACTCATGCGATTTGGCAATGCTTTCTTTCCATGTATACCCATAGGCAGCATTGAAGGAGCTGATCCGGAAATAACCTACGCGATTTTGAAAATTGAGGCCGAGCTTGAATTGCGTTTTGGGTAAGTATTTTCTTGAGGTATAGTCTATGCGGATCGGCGATATGAACCGTGGCACGGTGAGACTTGATTCCAATCCGGCTTCAAATGAATTCAGTGCTTCTGAGGTCTGGTTACTGATCTGGACTTCGTATGAAGTATTGAGTTTCAATTGAAACAATTCCGCGCCTCGTAAGAAATTCCGATTTGTAAATGTGAATGCTATACCTGGCCCTACAAAATTGTTTGATTTCGACACCGCTTGTATTTCTGCACGAAGCGATTTCTTCTTTAACGGCGTAAGGTATATATCTGCATTCAGCATCGCAGAGTCTTTACGGGGCGATTCGGAGAATTTAACGTTCACAAATTTGAAAGCGCCCAGTCCCATCAAGTGGCTTAACGTAAGCTCTTGCGCTTCGCGGCTATAGATATTCCCTTTTTTTAAATTGATAACATCGGTAATGATCTCCGGGCGGAAATAGTGTTTGTTATCTATATAGTTATAATCGTTTATAAAGGTAGTATCCGGCCGCGACTGGACACTGTCCGTAGACAAGGAGTAGTTCGGATATACATTTACCTGGTCGAGGTGGAATATTTTTCGCGCACGGGCCGGTATATCTTCTTCCAGTTTAAGTGTTAAGTCTACCTTACGTTTGCCAACGGTACTATCCGCTTCAAATACCAGGTAACGGTCATCGAAATAATAAAATCCAAAGTTCTCTACTTCTTCCTCTATCCTTACTTGTTCGGCTTGCATCCGTTCAAGATCATATCGCCTTCCGGTATCGAGCAGCGATTCTTCCTGAAGCGACTTGATGATGGATGCGTATATACTATCTTTCGCCTGCGGATATTGAATGCTGCGAATGCGGTACGGCCGGTATAGCGTTACGTTGTAGTTTACCTTACTATTTTTACCTTTTGTGATTACTTCTTCAGTAACCGTAGATCTAAAGTATCCTTCATTATTTAGCTGACCTGCCAATAATTTAGCCGTGCGCCCGGGTGTTGCTTCCGAGAGTAATACAGGTGGCTGTCCTAATTTGTGTTTAAGAAAATTCCGAATTCCTCCCTTTTTCTTTTTAGGAGTACCCGCTACAAAATATAGCCAAACACCAGGACGCGCTGCAAAAAATCTGCTGTTTGGTTTCGGATTAATATAGGTATGCAGCTCTTTCGCCAATATCTTTTTTCTGCCCACACGTCCCTGCGGGGTTTCGAAATTTATATTCGCACCGTTATAGAATGATTCACCTTCCTTTAGATATTTTGTAGCCGTACAGGAAGTGAGCAGCATGATCGTGAACACTATACTATAGATCACGAACGATGGCGGATACTTTCTGTAAATATCAGTTCTGCTTTGCATTGGCTTTAAATAATTCCCGGAATGCATCGTAATCTTTTATATATATGAAACCAGCCCCGGTCTCAGTCAATTCTCCATCGATCATGTCGTAGTTACTGTTGCGGAAACCCGTGATGCGGAGTCGTCCGTCTTCAGTAAGCTTATACTCAAGCGCAAGGTCTCCTATATAGTCTTCAAATGAACGTTGGTTCGATGTGTTGCCTTCAACGTCCACGTTGCCCGCTACTTTTACAATGAGCCTGTCATTCATTAACGACTTTGAAACACCCAGCTGTAATTCGGTTTGCCCCTCTGCTGTACCAGTGGTATAGTCTTCATATGACTTCACATCGAACGTCAACTGAACGCCTTTTATATTTTCAGAGAGACGGTTCAACTGGTCTGTCAGAATCTTACTCACACTCGTGCGTGCAGTGCTGGCTACATCCGATCCACCCTGGCTGTCAAATGGATTGTCGGAGATAAAACGTTTTAGTATCAACAACGCAAATACCTGTTTGTTCAAATCCGACTCACGTGTATTTATATCTTTGATCTTGGCATATATACTTCCGCCAAAAGCATTTTGTTTATCCTGCGGCATGTCCAGTTGAAAACTGATATCGGGTGTGAGTAAATTTCCCTCAATGATCAAATATACCAGAAAGGGCAATCGCTGTTTATAGGGATTCATGTCCTGCGTGCTGGCCGTTGATTGATTGGCAACAAGATCGATAGGAGAGGTCTCCACTTTAAACAGCGCACGGATGTTCATTTCAGGCTGCAGCATGTTCCCCGACCAGGTGATTGTACTACCTTTCTCAATGGAAAACTGACGTTTTACTAATTTATAGAATGAAAGGTTATAAGAACCTTCTGTGATTTCATAGCGTCCGGATAATTGCATGTCACCGGTTTCATCTATATCGAGCGTAAGTGTAGAATTGCCTTTTACCGAAAGCTTGTCGCCTGTTATAGGGTCTATAACAATATTGAAAGTCTCTTCACCATTCAGCTCTATATTTGCGGAAAGATCGATGCCCGTAAATTTAGAAGATATAGTATCTGTCGGTTGGATCGATGCCAGGAATGGATCTTTCACTGCATCACGATCTACAAATCGTACAATGCCTTCCTGCTCCAATATAGTTTTCTGTGTTTCCGGTACTACATAGGTAAACTCACTTCCTTTACTGAGACTTGCATTCACTTCAACTTTTGGAAAATCAGTAGTGCCGGTTATGCGCGCACGCGTGTTGATACGTACGTCACCATAGAAGAGTTCGTTGTCGCCTTCTTTGGTATTGATGAGTTGAAAGTTATCAGCATTAAACGTCAGAGCCAGGTCATATGAGTTGAACGTATTGTTTTTCACCGAGCCATCAATGAGGGCTATATTATTTTGTTCATCCTTGATTTTAAATTTATTCAGCGTGAGTCCGGAGCCTGTTAAGCGAATGCTCTCATCTTCCAATAAAAATTTACTACCAACGATGGTGGGAGTGAGTTCCGCATTCTTAAAAGTTAATATACCATCAATTTCAGGATCATCTGTATAGCCTTCAATTTTAACTTCGCCTACGAGCTGACCTTTCATATTTTTTACCTGCTTCATGGTAAGCGGTTCGAGGGCAGCAAGGTCCAGTTTGGTTAATGTCGTGGTGAAGTGAATTTGTGGCTTCGGTTCATTCGAAGTTATATACCCTGCCGCGAGTAACTCCATGTTCGCTCCATCGATCCTTAAGTCTATATTAAACGGACCGGTTGAAGTTTTTCCAAGCGCGAGCGCGAGGTCACCCCAGGGCTGTTCAAGAATGGCAAGGTCGCGTATATATAGTGTGGAATTAAAAGAACCTTGTTTGGCAACCGCTATATTTAGATCACCGTCTATCGTACCCGCTATAGGAGTAGTGCCTTCAATGAGGCTGGTAATATTTTTAAGATCAACTTCATTGAAAACAACCGTCATCGTGGTGTCCCGGTCTTCACGTTTTAATAGCAGTATCCGTTCCTGGCCTTTCGATATATAGAAGTTGTTAGGCGTCATGCCGTTGCTGGTAAAACGCAGTGTATTATAGAGAGGCGTTGTCCAGGTTTCATAGTTTAACACAACCTGGTTGCGTAAAAACCTGAATTGAAACGCATCCTCATAGCTGTTGAAAACGCCACCCAACATATACTTCTCTTGCTGTGTCGAATCATAAACAACAAAGCGTGAGTAAATGGAATCGTTCATCACATTACCTGAAAGCTTCAGGGCTTCCATCCGTAGTGTATCGAAGTTTATTTTTTGGGCCAGGAAGGTATAGTCCAATGATTGCTCATCTGAAATAACTTTCAATCCTATAGAGTCCATTGACAGTCCTGCATATTTTATTTTTGCAATTTTCATGGAGAGCCATAGCCGGTGTTGTTCACTATCAAATTCGCCTGCAATTTCACCGGGCACAAAAGGCTCGAGGTCGGGTATAAGAACTTCTGTTAGCAGATCAGTATTTTTGATAACAAGGTTGAAATTAAAATTCTGGGGACCAGCCGGCTTTTTAAAAGTAGAATCATGCAAGGTGAAGTATTGATTGATGTGCCGCTTTAATGCTTCCGGTAAAGTAAAGATGTTGATGTTGCCTTTGAAGTCGCCCGAGAGTATATCTGATTCAATGGTGATTTCGCTTTGTCCTTTCTGGTCGATGGAAGCAAACAACAGTGAATCTACGGCATATAGTTTAGTCCCGTTGAACACTGCCACTTTGCGAATACCCAGGTTGCCGTTGATCACCTGGAAATCTGAAGTCGCAAGTTTGACATCCACTGCGCCACGGGCGCGCAACGCTCGCTGCGAAAGATTCAGTGCTTTAAAATCAATGTTCAGCAAATCGAACGTGAAATCGTAACGTGGTATATCTTCATGATAATCCAGGTCGCCTTCCAGTTTGAAGTCCAGATTTTTATCATGCAGCTGCGCATCTCCTGAGAAGAAATATTTTTTTAAGTTACCGTTAACAATGAAGTCACGATAGCTATACTTGTTATAGGTAAATTCATGCATGACGAGTTTCACGGCAGCATCTATATCTTCTATTGTAAACCCGGCACCTTTCGCAGAAGCATCGAGGTCAATCGTTCCCATCGTTTGTTCCCGCTTCAATAATTTGCCTACATGAAATTTTTTGACCTTCACTTTAGCGTCATAGTTTTCTGCGGCGGTGCTATCAAAGTTCAGATCAGCCAGTATATCTATACTTCCCATATTACTGGTAAGCATGGCTTTGGTGGCAGGAGCATTCGGAGTACCTTTCACAGAGCCCGCAAGATTGATCCACTGGGGAAGTGCGATTGATTTTGGAAGCATCGCATCTGGCAGAATGCTGTTTATATCCCGTGAGGATGTATAAAATTTCTGTAATGCTATATCCAGAACAGCATGTTGAAAATCCGGAAGACCCTTAATAGTACCCTTCGCTTGAAGCGTGGTTTGCGTCAACGTTCGTACCGTGAGTTGCTGAATGTTGAGATCCTTTACTTTGCCGGAGCATGAAGTCTCCATATCCACACGCGTATCTTTTGACAGCGTGAGCGGTATGCTGTCCATGATTGCTGGGGCGAGATATAGTATATCCCGCATAGACAAAGAAGATGGTGCAATGGCTAAATCAATTGACGCTTCCGGGTATTGTTCAGCAAGTGTAGCAAAGGATGGAAAGGTTGCCTTTGCTTCGAGGTTGATTGTACTGTTCGGTGTATTGAAACTGAAATCTTCAACACGAATGGCATCATCGGTCAAAGCAAAATCAGTTTTGAAAGAAGAGATTGTAAAACCACTTTTATCCTGCAGCGCCAGATCTTTCAACACGCCCGAAATTTTTGAGCCCTCCAGTTTTAAATCTTCCGCCTGAATCATCCATCGCGTAAGCCACAGATGATTAAAATCCAAAGCATCGTTTACAACCGGTTGATTGAAATCATAATATTGAATACTGTTATCTGCCAGGTTTAATTCGTCCAGAGATATAGTCCACGGCTTCGCGGGAGCACTTGAATCTGCTGCAGTCGTTTCTTTTATAGGCGCGATGACTTTGTTGAAAGCCATTTGGTGGTATACGATGTTCGTTTTTGTTAACGTGAATTCATCGAGTCGAATGATCTGGTCCTGGAGGTTGATTTCATCTGCATCGAGTTTAGCCTCTGTTAAGTTCAGGTCGATAACCTGGCGTGTGGTATGATTGGTATAGGATGCTATAATGGATTGTAACCGTACCGAATTCACGCCTATAGTAAATGGAAGAGCTGTAGAATCGTTTGATGCCGTTACACTGCTGTCTGCTTTTATAGCAGGACGTTGTATTATAGTAGCCGCAACGTTGGACAAAAGAATTTCATCTACGCGATAGATGGATTGAGCAAGATCGAACTCATCCATGCTGACTTCAAGTTCGCCAACATTTAACCGGATGTCATTTTTTTCAAGTGAATCGTAAAATGTAAGTTCTGTTTGTGTGAGCCCTACATCTTCAATTGAAAACTCCCACGGTGTTGCCGTGGTATCTACAGGTGTTGTTACCGTGTCGGTCCCTGCAAATGCGTTAATGATATAGCTGAAGTTGAACGTACTGTCGAGTGACTTACGATTGATGTTACCATACAGCGTATCGATTTGGACATCGTTCAGTTCAATTTGTTTTTGTGTTAGTCCCCAGAGATCGGTATCAATAGCCAGCTTCCCGAGGTATAGCAGCGTATCTTTTTTCTGATCTTCAAGGTATAGTCCTTCCAACACAACCTTTTTCGGAAACGATAAGCCTACATGTGCAAGCCGGACTTCAGTGCCTATTTTGTTTTTGAGAAAAGAGACTGCCTCTTGGACAATTCTATTTTGTACGGCCGGTATCTGTATAACCAGAGAGATGGTTATCAACAGCAATACAATGGAAAGGATAATCCACCCTACCACCTTTGCAATCTTGACGAAAATTTTTTTGGGCTTCCAAACCGAATTCATTTTACCGCGTTCCGTTCAAACAATAGAATAAAATTATGCCACTTGCGATTTACGAATTGCGGACAACTTTCCTCACTATTTGGTAATGAAAAAGTCTGCGACCTGTGAAGTATTTCCACAAATGTGAACAATCGGTGGGATTGATTTTTTTAAACGAGAAGGAAATGACTTGAAATCAAATTTTCTGAACAAGTCAGCCAACACTTCGTGAATAAAATTAACCATGAAAGAAATCGCCAGCCGTGTCAATCAATACCTTTTGTTAGCGATACTGTTAGTGATCGTACTGTTCTATGGGAAAGTTGTTTTAATACCAATCGTATTTGCTGCCATGCTAGCCATGTTGATGGCTCCTGTTTGCAGGCGTTTGGACAAATGGGGAGCACATCGGGGTGTATCATCGTTTGTATGCATTTTCATCTTGCTCATTGTATTGTCTGGTATGCTTCTCATTGTGATTGCTGAGATTTCATCTTTTGCAAGTGAGTTCTCTGCTATAGAAAAAAAAGCGAACGATTTACTTTCTCAGGCGCAGGAGTTTGTCGAGAGTACATTTGGCGTGGAGCCTGAAAGGCAAATTGTTATTGTAAAGGAGCAGATTAAATCGTTTGGTAAATCTGCAGGTTCGTATGCCGGTAAACTTGTAGCCGGTCTTACCAGTACCATTGCAGGCTTGCTGCTTACATTAGTGTTCACCTTTTTATTTCTATACAACAAAGAACGGTATGAGCAATTTATATTGAAGCTATATAAAGATGAGGAGCCGGGAAAAATAAAAAAAGTTGTAGGAGAGATTACAGTGGTCGCTCAAAAGTATCTTACCGGCCGCGCAACCTCTATTATGATATTGTCGGTTTTATACTCCATCGGGTTGTTAATTGTTGGTGTGAAGAATGCAATATTGCTTGCAGGTATAGCAGCGTTGTTAACCATTATACCCTACGTTGGCTCTACGATTGGTGGCATGTTCCCCTTTATGATGGCGTTGATCACAGAAGATTCCTTTCGGCCTGCGCTTGGCGTTGCCGGTGTCATCATCTTTATACAAGCGATGGATAATTATTTTATAGAACCCAATGTTGTGGGAGGTGAAGTAGCATTGAGTGCCCAGGCATCTATACTTACCATTTTAGTAGGCGGGTTAATCTGGGGCGTTGCTGGCATGATCCTCTTCATCCCGGTTGTGGGTATAGCTAAAATTATATTCGATCACGTTGAACCACTGAAACCACTGGGCTATATTATCGGTGATCCCGATGCGAAAAAGCCTTCAAAGATCAAGATGTGGATTATGGAAAAATTGGGAAAAACCAAGAATACAAGCTCCAGGAAAAGATCTGCTAATCCTTGAGTTTTAACAGATAATTAGTCCCGCTATTCTTTTCATCCATAGCGGTAAACTTGCTATCTTTCGACCTGCTTTAATCCTAACCTGATGAGAACGCTTTCCCGTTGCAAGATCGTAGCAACCTTGCTGCTTATTCCAACCTTCATTCAAGCCCAACAAGTATCAATTAAGCCTATACCAGAATGGGTTACAGTATATAAACCAGATCTTCAGGCGAAACCAGATGCTAAAAACGCAGCGGCTTATTATTATTTATTAATAGATGCTCAGGAGGATGTTCAAAAGCAATGTGAGTATCGGCATTACGCCTATAGATTACTGACGAATGAAGGTATACAGGAGATGGCGGACATCACGGTAAATTTTGATCCGTCTTTTCAGAAGCTGACATTCCACCAACTCGTTATACATCGTGATGGAAAAATAATTGACAAACTTACATCTTCTGGTATTCGTACCATTCAACGCGAAGAGAGTATGGATCGCTATCTATATGATGGATCATTTTCAGCCATTGTAAATCTTCAGGATGTTCGTGTCGGTGACGTTGTAGAGTATACATACTCCATTCGAGGATATAACCCAGTATTTGAAGGACACTATGCGTGCAAGATCAGTTTTGATTTCTCTGTTCCATATGAAGACTTTAAACAGCGCATTATTTTTCCAGCTACGAAAGAGATATATACCAAGTATAATAACGGTGAGGTAAAGCCTGAGATAAAGACGTATGGATCTTCCGTTGAATATAATTGGTCGCTTCACCGCGTTAACGGAATTACATATGAAAATAATGAGCCGGACTGGTATGATCCGTATCGTCATGTGTTGATTACTGATTTTAAGAACTGGCGTGAAGTATCATCGTGGGCTGTTAAACAATTTGCCATTCGTGATACAGAACGGCTGGCACTGAAAAAGAAACTGGACGAGTTGTTTAAAGGTGTGAAGCAAGAAGATATTCTGTTGCACGCTATCCGTTTTGTACAGGATGAAGTGCGATACCTGGGATTTGAAGCAGGATTAAATTCACATAAACCTCATGCACCGGTGCAGGTCTTCGATCAACGGTTTGGAGATTGTAAGGATAAGTCTCTTTTGCTAAGTACCATGCTGAACTTGTATAATATAGAAGCATACCCGATGCTGGTAAATACGAGTTTGAGGAGCCATACTTCCGAAAGGCTTCCTTCCAATACTGTTTTTAATCATTGTGTTGTACAAATCACTCACGGTGGAAAATCTTTCTTTGTAGATCCAACTATAAATAACCAGGGTGGTATGCTCACGAGTAACTATTTTCCTCCTTATGGGCAGGGACTTGTTGTTTCGGAAGCCTCAAAAGATCTGCTGGCATTACCCGATCCTGCTCCATCTTCTATTACGGAAGAGCAAACATTTGATGTGAGCAAAGTAGGTGGCGAAGCTATACTTACTGTACAGACAACCTATAAAGGCATTGAGGCAGATATCCAGAGGAGTGAATTTGCAAGCAAGAGTATAGATGCCATTCAAAAGGGGTATGTTACTTTTTATGCAAATCAATACCCGGATATACAGGTAGAGGATACTGTGCACATGAGTGATAACCGGCAGGAAAATATACTTACAATAGAAGAGAAGTATAAAGTTACCGCGTTTTGGAAACCACAGGAAGCCGATTCTCAAAAAATATACTGCAACTTCTACGGACAAACATTGGAAACCTATTTTAGTGTTTCCAAGTCATCGTCACGCAAGGTTCCTTATCGGATTACATATCCGTTAACATACGAGCATACTATACGCGTGAACTTACCAGAAACATGGACGATTACTCCCGACAATAAGAATATAGAAACGCCATACTACAAGTACGATTATTATGTGTCATACGATGATAATGACCATGTGCTGATCCTCCAGACTTTATATAAAACAAAAAGTGATCATATACCCGTACATGCGTTGACGAAGTTTATTGATGATCATGGTGTAATGATGAGCAATCTTTCCTATAGTCTGCTATATAGTACTGCAAGTACCAACAGTGTATCAAGCGCAGATGGAATAAGCTGGTTTGCGATCATCGTATCATTTATAACGTTGGCTGCTTCAGCGTGGTTTGCTCTAAGGCTTTATCATCAATTCGATCCGGAACCAGAATTGCCGTGGGCTACCGGCCAGCCAATAGGTGGATGGCTCATTCTTGTTGCCATCGGTCTGGTGTTCACTCCTTTGAAAACACTCTATGGTTTACTGACAACTGCGGAATTTTTTGAACAGAAAATATGGTCCAATCTTGTGGAGACAGAAAGCTTCGGGCTGTTATTCGTTATGTTCATAGAGCTTGTTTACAATGTAATGAATACTATTTTTTCAGCATTACTGATTGTTCTCTTCTTCGAAAAAAGATCATCGCTACCCAAACTGATTATTATATTTTATTGTCTTAACCTCGCAATGGTAGTATTGGATGGCTTTATAGCATGGTCGTATCTGACAGATACCAATGAAAGAAATGATGCCTTTAAGGAGGTTTTCAGAAGCCTGATTATGACTGCGATCTGGGTGCCTTACTTCAATACATCCGTACGCGTTCGCGAAACATTCGTAGAACGCTCAAATACCGGAAATGCAGGCGCAATGTCCGAGTAAGATATCGTAATAACCCGAAGCATTATAGCTATATCTATATATTTGCAAGGATAAGCGAACTGGTGTATATACTATAAACTATACCACGCCAGAATCGCCTTGCCAATAGCATTGATAAACTTCTGATCCGTTGAGCCGCTCATCTTCCAGCCACTCTTCAGATAACGGAGCGTGCCTATATATTCGTCATTAAGGGTTACGTTCATTTTGGTACACACGCCGTTATAGCAAGTCTGCGTAATGGGCATAGCCTCTCCTTTATACGATTTACCTTTGTATTCGATCTCCAATGGTATAGGGTCTTTTTGAAGATCTTTGATCACATCCTGTAAAAATTGTATTAACCTTTTACGTTGCGTAGCAGCAGTGGTGCTCCATTTTTCTTTATCGTAACGCTTGTGGGCAAGCTTGAATTTTAACCCGGCCATCGTGGTAGTATAGTCATCGGAATTGAGCTTGCGTACATTCTGATGGGCAACTATATACCAGTGGTAAGCAGTACCAACCGGAACCCCGGAACCTTCTGGCGCTTTACCGGCCCTGCGCTTGGTAACCGCGTATGAAATTTCCCACAGGTCGGGTGTGATCTTGCTCTCTTTCCATTCGCCTTTGTCATAATACCACTTGTGGCTTCGCCCGACTTTCATCCCGGTATACTGGTGGCCTTCGAAATTTTTAAATTGATTATAGCTTTCGGCCAAATCCTTTTCGGTTTCCCTTTTTTTGCCCGTTCGGTTGGAAGGTGAAACGACTTTCTTTCTCGGGCTCTTTGCAGTACGTGTTGCAGTAGCTTCCATACGATGTTGGATAAGTGTTGAAGTATCTTTTAAAAAATCCTGCCCGCGAAGAAATGGTTAACAACCGCGCGTATAACTCCCGGAGAATCGGCAGCTTAAAATTTGTATTTTAATGCCTTGTACCCTTGTACTCAACCTGTGATTATGCGTCTGGCATTTGTAGGAGTTTTTTTGCTTTCAGCTTTTTTTGTTTTTGCAGATTCGCATACCGATAAACTGTTGCGTGAGCTCGATGATATAATTGAGCGGAGAGACAGTTATGTTCGCGAGAAAAATATTCGGATCGATCGGTTAAAGTCAGTGCTCAAACAAGCACGTGCCTCTGAACGCTACGATCTATACCTTAGCCTATACGAAGAGTATAAAACATTTATATACGATTCTGCTTTTACCTATGGACGAAAATTACAGGACGAAGCGTATCAAAGTAAAGATCCATCCAAGATTGCTTCCGCAAAGGTAAAGCTGGGATTTATACTACTCTCTTCCGGTATGTTTAATGAAGCATTGGACACGCTTCATTCTATACAGGTAAGGAATTTATCGGATAGCATGAAGATCGAATTCTATGCGGCTATAGCACGAACCTATTATGATCTCGTGGACTTTAACCGCGATCAATACTTTACTGAGCGCTATACTATATTGGGGAATCAGTATGTGGATTCTGCTTTGCTGTTATGCAAAAAAACATCAACAAATTATTTTGCGCTGCAGGCCATGAAGCATGTTCGGATGAAAGACTTTGAAACGGCTACCAAGGACCTGGCCTTTGTGTTATCGCGATCCAATCTCACGGACCGGGAACTCGCTATCGCTGCCAGTACATTGGGTTTTATTTATCTGAATATAGGCAGAGAAGACGATGCGATCGATATGTTGATTGAGGCTTCAAAGGCTGATAATCGCTCATCGACTAAAGAGACGCTGGCCATTCTCAACCTGGCGGAGTTGCTGTATAAAAAAGGCGATGTCGTGCATGCCTACGAGTATGTGAAAGTCGCCTTGGACGATGCTAATTTTTATGGCGCGCGCCATCGCAAGATTCAGATAGCGGCTATATTTCCGATCATTGAAGGAAATAAACTCAACACCGCAGAACGCCAACGAAAGTTATTGTTTGCTTACGCGATTGTTATCACTATACTTTCAGTGATCACGATAACCTCTGCTGTCATTATCTACCGGCAGTTTAAAAAACTGAAGGAAGCGGATGAGAATATTAAGAAAGCAAATACGAATTTACAGGAAGCAAATGTGTTGCTGCAGCAGGTGAATGATCACTTGATGGAAGCGAACAAAATCAAAGAAGAGTATATCGGCTATTATTTCAACATCAATTCAGAATACCTGGTAAAGATCCAGGCGTTCAAGCAGGCAGTCGAGAATAAGTTGATGACCAAAAAGTATGACGACATCCGGTACGTTGTGAATAACATCAACCTGAAAAAAGAAAGGGAAGATCTATACATCAGCTTCGACAAAGTTTTCCTGAAGCTGTTTCCGGATTTTGTCACCACGTTCAATTCGTATTTTAAAGAAGAAGATCGCATTGTGCTGAAGGAGGGACAGCTGCTGAACACAGAGCTTCGCATCTTCGCACTGATCCGGATGGGCATCCATGACTCGGAGAAGATTGCGAAAATCCTCGACTACTCCATTCACACCATTTACAATTACAAAGCCCGCATCAAGAGCAAGTCCATTTTGCCAAACGATGAATTTGAATCAAAAATTATGGAGGTCAGGGCACTTTGATCACCTTTTTGTTCACAATTCGTTTATATTTTTTTTGCTTGTGCGCATAGGCAAGTAGTTGAAATATAGGGCGTTGATCTTTATATACCCTGAAAAATATTTACATTTTTTTTGGATTCCTTCTCCTTCAGGCAGAGACCTGCTTGCTTTGCAAACGATAGCAGCCTAGCGTACAGGTTGGTTAATGCGTGCAATTTTTGACTCCCTAACCCATGAAGGCCTTTCTGATTCTGTTTGCAATTTGTCTTTGTTTACCGGCTCCAGGTTTTGGTAAAGACAAAGATCAACTTCTCGAAACTAAATCACCGGATGGCTCTGTCCTGGTGCAGGTAAAATTGAAAGGTGGCGCTCCCGTGTATACCGTACAACGGAATGGCCAGACGATTATCACTGATTCAAAACTGGGTTTTATACTGAAAAATCAACCTGCCCTGGCAGCGGATTTCAAGGTTGCTGACGTCAGGAAATCTTCCTTTGACGAAACCTGGACACAGCCTTGGGGAGAAGTAAAAACAATTCGGAACCACTATAACAGTCTCGCGGTAACGCTCGGAGAGCAGACGAATTTGAAGCGTACGGTGATCGTTGAATTTAGAGTATACAATGACGGTGTCGGCTTCCGATACGAATTTCCGCAACAACCTAACCTGAAAGATTTTGTGATCATGGATGAGCTCACCGAGTTTGCTATCGCGCAAGATCCTGCTGCATGGTGGATCCCTGCCTATAGCGATGATATGGATTCGGAATGCCTCTTCCGGAAAAATAAAGTAAGTGAGCTTAAAGAGAAGATGCATACACCACTGACACTTGAAGGTGCTGGACTATATATCAGTATCCATGAAGCAGCGTTGGTGGACTATGCATCGATGACTTTGTTCAACCAGGGAAACAAGACATTGAAGTGCGATCTCGTGCCATGGACCAATGGAGACAGAGTGGTGGCCACTGCTCCTATGAAAACTCCATGGCGTACTATACAGATTGCAAGCAAGCCGGGCGACCTGGCTACATCGTATCTCATTTTAAATTTGAACGAGCCCAATAAACTTGGTGATGTATCCTGGATCAAACCTGGAAAATATACTGGTATATGGTGGGGCATGCATATTAAAACACATACGTGGGAGAGTGGGCCGCACCATGGTGCCACTACTGAAAACATGAAAGCGCAGATTGACTTTGCGAGCAAGCATAAATTCTCTGCAGTATTGGCGGAAGGCTGGAATGAAGGATGGGAAGGCGACTGGACTGCTGCCGGAAATTTTAATTTTACCAAGCCCTATACCGACTATGATATCGCCGAGGTAAGCCGCTATGCGAAGGAGCGAAATATAGGGTTGATTGCACATCACGAAACCGGTGGGAACATCAAGAATTATGAACAGCAACTTGAAGATGCTTTCAAATTCTGCGCGCAGTATGATATACACCGGTTGAAAACAGGGTATGTTAACAGGCGGCCCGGTGGCGAACATCATCAGGGCCAGTATATGGTGCGCCACTATCACAAGGTAATGGAGACTGCAGCCCGGTATAAGGTCATGCTGGATGTACACGAGCCTGTAAAAGATACCGGCTTGCGCAGAACTTATCCTAACATGATGACGCGCGAAGGTGCTCGCGGCACAGAGTATGAAGCGTGGAGCGAGGGGAATCCTCCGGAGCATACTACTATACTTCCTTTTACACGTTGCCTGGGCGGACCGTTGGATTATACTCCCGGTATATTTGATATTCAGTTTAAAACAACGGGAACATTTCGCGTACATACCACGCTGGCAAAACAACTCGCGCTGTATGTTATACTATATAGTCCGCTGCACATGGCGGCAGATCTGCCACAGAATTACGAAGGAAATCCGGCTTTCAAATTCATTGAAGATGTACCCACGGATTGGGATCAAACGATTATACCCGATGCACAGATCGGTAAGTATGTTACCACCGTTCGTAAAGATCGTAATAGTGATGATTGGTACCTGGGAAGCATTACTAATGAAGAATCACGTACAGTAGAAGTCAAGTTGAGTTTTCTGTCACCTGGTAAAAAGTATACGGCAGAAATATATCAGGATGGTAAGGAAGCAGATGTTACTACAAACCCGCTGCCAATCGCAATTACAACGAAGGTGGTAGACGCAGGCACTATATTGAAGCTTCCATTGGCAAAGGGGGGTGGTGCTGCAATTCGTTTTTCGGAGGTTAAATAAATTAAAGACTATGCAAGTAAAGAGTATACCTGAAACGAAGAGTCTGACGAAAGCTCGTAAGATCGAGTTTGATGGCGAGCATAAAAATGATTCATTGCTCATTGGCAATTTTGGCGATGTAGAGTTTACCGCAAAGGGTGTGTTTGATCTTTCAGGGATGATATACTCGAAGAAGAATGTAGAGTTCACCATTATCGGTAACGGTATAATCCGGTTTCATGGTGTGTGCAAGAAGATTATCATTCACCTGGTAAAAGGCGACTGTACACTTGACTTCAGCAGGCTTACAAGTAAAGAAGTATGTTGCGTGTCACTGCGTGATAACTCACAGACTATTGTTGGGCCAACGAAAGTGATCAGCCGCGCAAACCTCCAGGACAAAGCGATTTTAAAATATAGCGGCTCGGCACGCTTGCAGAGTTACTCGGTGATTGGAATGTCACGAATTGAGCTTGTTGAAAATTTGGTTTAGTATAAGGTTAGAGCCCGTTTGTTAGGACAAGAGACTGCTTGATCGGCAGTCTCTTTGTTTTAGAGAAGGTCCTTACTAAATATACTTTTAATCTTTACTGCGAGTCGTAAACAAACCTGAAGTACATGCGCTCGAAAGAATTCATGGTAGCGATGATCAGTACAGCGATTACGCTGATGCCAAATAATCCAAAGCTTTCTGCCATGTAACTGATATAGGCGCAGGCAATGAAAAGCCGGGCGATTTCAAGGAAGTAAATCCACTCTTGTTGTTCCAGTAAAGCACCACAGTTGATGAGCGTGATCAGAATTAACGTGACCACAAAAGCGATCTCAATATTGTTCAGTTGAAAATAGTATAGCGTAAAGAAAAACAGACCAAGTATGGCAGCAAGCAACTGCGTGTTTAAATATACTTTGAATCGTAAGGTTGAGCGGAAGGATTTTTTTTCTGGTAACAAGGTTACTTCAAGGTCGTGGCGTATACTTTGATCCAGATCTTCAGGTCTGCCAAAAATGATCTGCAATGATTTGAGTACGCTTCCGCTTCTGCGACACGCTTCTGCTAATTCAAAATAATAATGAAAGTGTTGCCACAGAAAGCTATGACTCTTCAACGGATGTGTTAGGCCATAAGCAGGTTCTTCTTCTTCCTTTTGAAATGTACCAAAGAGCTTGTCCCAGAATATAAAGATATCACCGTAATTTTTATTCAGGTATTTTTCGTTGGAGGCATGATGTACCCTGTGGTGGGAGGGAGTAACGAGTATATTTTCAATCCACCCAAGCTTACGAATCAGTTGTGTATGCGTAAAGAATGAGTACGTGCCGTGTACCACCAGTATAGCGATAACCATAGCGGGATGAAAGCCGATGGACGGAAGTATACACCAGAATGAATTACGGATCACAGCCTGAAGTGTCGTGATGCGTGCCGAGACGGTATAATTAAATTCCTCACTATGATGATGCACAATGTGTGCACCCCACATTACGTTGATCTCATGTCCGAGCCGATGATACCAATACCAAATCAAATCCGTTGCAAGCAACAACAGTATCCACACTGGCCATGCATTTGAAATTTTAAACATCGCGAAGTGCGCATATATATAGTAATATAAACTATAGAAGCTTCCGGTGATCAGAAGGTTGAGCAGGCGCTCGGCAATTCCAATAGAAATGTTCGCGACTGAATTTTTATATGTGAATAAATTACCCTTGCCTTGTTTTCGGGCAAGAAAATATTCCAGCACCAGGAAAAGAAAGAAAGCAGGAATAATGAAAGCGACAAAATTGACTTTGCTATCCATGAAAATAAAAATTGTGTCTAAGCCTGTGGTGGAACGACAAATATAATTCATTAGTATATTAAATCTATAGACTTTTGGAATTGTTGGATTAATTTATACTTTTGCCTCCATAGAACGCCAGTCGCACGGGATATTCATCTCAGAATTCTGGTACGATATTGGTGTTAGAAGGAATCTAATAGTAGATCAACATGAAGTCTATAGTCAATGAACAGCAGAGAAGAAATTATGGATCAGGAACTTTGGTCTGTTGTATGCTGTGTTGTTGACCGCAGATCATTCACATTACAAGAATAAAATCCACCATCTTCCTGTTATTTACCTCGGAAAAAAACCGTCTATATATATTGTATGGCGGTTGACAGAGACGGTTTAAAAACGATTAAGAAACTCATTAATATTAACCATTAACCTAAAAATTTTATAATTATGAGAAATGCCCAGATACTACGAACAGCACTTGTCGCTTTGGCGGTAGTAACACTTTTATCATTCACCACACCGGCCCCGGTGAAGTTTAAGGTAGATCCAAAAGCCAGCACATTGGTTTGGACAGGTAAAAAAGTAACAGGCCAGCATACGGGTAACGTTAACATTACGTCAGGTGAAATTACAACAGAAGGTAAGCTGGTAAAGCAGGGAACGTTTGAGATCGATCTTACGTCACTTACCGTTACTGATATTAAGGACGAAGGCTCTAATGCGAAGTTGGTTGGTCACTTGAAAAATGAAGATTTTTTCAATGTTGCTAAATTTCCGAAATCAACTTTCGAAGTTAGTTCTGTTACTCCAAAGACTGGTGACGAATACCTGGTGAAAGGTAAACTTACCATCAAAGGTATTACCAATGATGTGGAGTTTCCTGCAACTATCAAAAATGATGGCAAGAAGCTTACAGCAACAGCGAAAATTATAGTTGATCGTACGAAGTACGACATCCGCTATGGTTCTTCAAGCTTCTTTGATAACCTTGGTAACAAGGCAATCTCAAATGAATTTGAACTGGATCTTAATCTGGTAGCGTCACTTCAAACGGGCGTTTGATTTTTGGTTTGGTAGGTAAAAGGGCAGAAAGCAATTTGTGTATGCGCATAAAAGCTTTCTCCCTTTTTTTATTGCCTTCAAGTATAGATTGATCACGTTATAAAGCCACTGTTCCTTTATATATACTGATATCGGAGTCCTTCCGAGAATCAACGTTAACTCCATGTGAAGTCTTTGTAAAGACATTATAATCTGCTTTGATCAATTCCATGTATCTTTACTTTTGCGCCTCCTTGCAAAAGATTCCCGGATTCAACTATTGAGTTTTTATATTCGTGAGCAATACGCGTAAGGCTGCTTTAAGATCTTGACCCAATACATATAAAGAAGTATACATGAAAAAGAATAGTATAATTATAACGAAAGTTCTTACGCTCACTTTGATTTTGGTTTGCCAGAGTCTGTTCGCGCAGCCCACGTTAAAAGTAAATCACGAAGCACTTAATTTTATTGTAATGGGTGACTGGGGACGAAATGGAGCCGACCATCAAAAGCAAGTTGCTGACCAAATGGGAAAGTCAGCGGAAGAGCTTAGTGTCGATTTTATCATTTCCACCGGAGATAACTTTTATCCAAGTGGTGTTCGGAGTGAATTTGATCCTTTGTGGAAGTATTCATTTGAAGATATTTATACTGCCTTTTCACTTCAGTGGGATTGGTACCCGGTGTTGGGCAATCACGACTATAAATCTAATCCTGATGCACAGGTTGCCTATACGAAGATCAGTCGCAGGTGGATTATGCCATCGCGCTATTACGAGAAGCGATTCCCGATTAACGGTGATACCACGAACCAGGTATTGATCGCATTCATTGATACAAATCCATTGATCAAAGAGTTTTATAGCAATTCGGAATACGGACCAAATGTTAAGTCACAGGATACAACGGCACAAAAGAAATGGCTCGATAAAGTATTGTCCAATCCTTCACCGAACATCAAGTGGAAAATCGTTGTTGGTCATCACCCGCTATATACGGGCAGCGACAAACGTAAGAACAGCTACGATACCCGTGCAGTACGCGGCTCGTTGAAAAATGTTTTGGCTAAACATAAAGTACACGCCTATATAGCAGGTCACGAACACAGTCTGCAACATATTGTTCCAGCAGGTACTACACAGCATTTCATTTCGGGCTCCGCTTCAGAGGCCACGCAGGTTGGTAAATTACCAGAAAGTAAATTTGCTGCCTCACAGTATGGTTTTATGACGTTTACCGTAACGCGTGATAAGATGATTGTACAAGTTATAGACTATACGGGAGCCGTTTTATACAGCACGGAGATCACGAAGTAGAGTTATATATGATCTATACTATAGGTGTATCGTATGTACCGGATACTGCTTACCGATCCTTGAATTCCTGGAAGAATGATTCTTCGAAACTGGAGCCGATTGGTATTTCTTTATCCCGCAAGGTTATTATTTTATTGCGAACACCAGTGATCAGACTGAATGGAATAATAAAGGAACGATGCACCCGGATAAATTCTTTAGGAGAAAGTTTGGTGAGCATGGTCTTCATGGTCATCCGGGTTAATATCGTTTTTGCATTCAGCAAATGTATTTTCAAATAATCTGCTAATCCTTCAATATAGAATATATCTGCTATCGGGATTTTAAGCAGACTATACTCCGCTCGGATAAAAATGTGTTTTTGTTCCTTCGTTTCTTTTTGGTGTAGAAAACTATAGTAGTCGTTTGCTTTATTCACCGCTATTTCAAAGCGCTCCTGCGAGTAAGGTTTCAATAAATAATCTACCGCGCTGAGGTTAAAGCCATCAATAGCATACTCACTGTAGGCTGTGGTAAAAATCACCATAGTATCCTGCTCGATACCTTTATAGAATTCGATACCCGATATAGCAGGCATGTGTATATCCAGAAAGATTAAATCAACAGGATGTTTCTGAAGATATCTTTTTGCTTCTCCGGTTTGTGTAAAGGTCTTTTCTAATTTCAGAAAGTTGATGTCATTGCAATACGCTTCCAATATTTCCAAAGGAAGAGGTTCGTCATCAATAGCAATTGCCTTTATCACGTTAAGTGGATGGTTAAGTGAACACGAAAGTGATTGTCATCCTCACTTAAAATTAAGAAGTGACGTGAAGGATACAAAAGCTGTAGTCTTGATTTTGTATTTTCAATACCATGGCCGCTTTTCATATGTGGGTCGAGCGCAACTTTTACTTTGTTGTTTTCTACGATGATCTTTAATTCAAGCCCTGTTATTTCGATGTGGATATTGATTGAAGAATCTTCATCTGGGTTAACACCATGCTTGAATGCGTTTTCAATGAATGGAATCATTAACAGCGGTGCAATCTGCTGGCCTGTAATATTGCCGCTTACTTTATAGGACAGTGCTACGCGTTTATCAAGACGCATCCGTTGAAGTTCTATATAGTCGTTGATATAGCTGATCTCTTTATCAAGCGATACAAAACCATGTCCGGTTTCGGTAACAACATAGCGCATTAACCCTGACAGTTTAAGAATGCTGCTGGCAGTAGCAGATGCTTTTTCACGCACAGACAATGCATATATATTGTTCATGGTATTGAATAAGAAGTGTGGGTTGATCTGCGCCTTCAGCGATAAAATTTCTGCGTTGTTGCGGGCGATCTCTGTTTTAAACAACCGGCTTCTTACACGTAACAACACCGAAAATAAAATGACTGCTACATATAGAAATATATGGTGCCGTATTTCTTCTATGAATGTAAAGCCGTCAGGTTTTACACCGGGCATCGGGTGCATGCCGGGAGGCAGTGAAATGTCCATAGATTTACTGAAGGGATTGTGCCCGGTAAGGAATGACGGTACAAGTGTAATGATCAAAAAACCGGCAATGATAGCAATAGCATACGCTATATACTTCTGCTTAAAGTAAAGCTTTGGAATGAGCAGAAAGTAATTGATATAGAAGAACGCTAACATAATGATGTTCCCTATAAAATCGCGTTGTGTAGGCTTTGAGAAAATAAAATCTTTTTCTCCGGGTGGATGTGGAAACAAAAAGACGGGCAACGCTAAAAACAGGATACATCCGGTGATATGCCATACCAGGTATTTTCTGTTGGTGATCATCGCAGAGTATGGTTAAAGGTATGAGAGATTAAAAGCTGCATAGCCGTTGTGAATGAAAATCGTTGTATCTGATTTCCAATCCATCCCAAACATAGCAGGGCGATTATATTATTCCGAAATAATTGCGATAATAAAGGCTTTTGTGTCGGAATTTAAAATAGTGATAAAGAAAGATAATGTTAATTTATTTACCCAACGATGGGAGTAGTATGTGGATCTTAAGGTAGCGGAATGGCTTGCGTATGTTTTGCTTCATTTGCAGAGACCACCTCAAAAACGGAAGTATATTCGCCTTTGCCGCGAAGCATGATGGCATCCAGCGGGTGAATAGTATAATCAGGGGAATCGATGATCCATTGTGCTACAGGTTCGGATAACAAAAGATCCTTTTTTAATCTGCTGCATAATTCCAATATACGCGCGCAGGTATTCAACACATCGCCATGGTATACCAATTCACGCTTTCTTCCCTGCGACTCCGATGCAGATACCAAACCTACATGGATCGATGCTTTAAATTCCGGAAACACGCCAAACTTTTCCTCGTATAGGCTTCTGTTCCGGTATAGTTTGTCCTTGAAATCATAAAAGAGTTGTATACACTTCTGGCATTGCTCATCTTTTTTTATTCGCCACGTAAGCACTGCTTCATCGCCTACAAATTGATATACTTCACCCTGATGTAGTGCTATAATTTCCGTCAGGTCGTTGAAGAACGTATTGAGAAACCTGCTATATTTCACATGTCCCAGTTGCTCCGCTATAGAGGTAGACGATTTCAGGTCAATAAAAATAAAAACACGGTTCTCCTCCTGAGGGATTCTATATTTACCGGTTACATAATTAACGAAAGCATTCGGTCCAATGTGGTGATGCACTACTTTAAATATATTGAGTATAACGCTTAAAAATACCAGGTAAATAAATAAAGCCCAGAACACACCTGTTTCCATGAATCTTAAGGTATACATATAAGCCTCACCGAATGACTGGCCGAAATATAGCATGACAAAGAGATGGTGAACAACGGCAATACCCAGGGTTATGGTGGTAATGGTGATCAGGAATCGCAGTGCCATGAAGGTGTGTGTGGGTAAGTTCACCATGCGTGGAAATATTCTGAACTCTATAAAAGCCATACCTATACCTACTACCAATCCATTCAACGCAACGGCCAGGTTTAAAATCAGCGGTGGTACAGAATCAACCCAAACGGTATCCACTGTACCGAGGAACATCAGGAAGCGGAAGAAAACCAGGCCGACTATATATATAACAACGAGCGCGAATAGCTCGGTTACTCTGTTGTAGACTTCTTTCATAATCGGTTGATTTATGGATGCTGGCCAGGTAAAGCTAGACTGTTACCAGCAGATCGGAAACAGTTATTTTTCAAAGTGATTAATGAGAGGAATCACAGACGTGCAACACACCCCCTGAGTCACCGCATCCGGACTCCTCTGTCATTAATCTTTACTATTTTTAGTGTGCAGCAGATGTTGATTCATTTAGCTGCAGCCACTCCCTGGCACCTCTCTCATGCATGAAATGCGCTCGTGTTACACGATCACTAAGTATGTCCGCTTCTTTGTTGATTTTGGCGAACGATGCTTTCGCGAAAATATCTTCAGCATCTACAATGGCGATTCGCTGTATACCATCCCGCGATATAGCGGAGATCATCTTCATCATTTGATCCAGTACATCTTTCGAAAGTACTTTGAGTTCTGACTGATCTACCAGCAAGGCAGTGATCGTGTGCTTTTTGATAAACGTATCCATGAACCGGGTAATATCAAGAAGATGTTCGATCTTCATGAAACCTTTTAGCTTGACCGTTAACGTATATGGATTGGGTTGTGTAACCTTACAATGTGCGTTTTGAAAAACAAATTGAGCGTTCATATATATACTGTAATTACCGGTATAGCTTAATTAAGCACTTCTTTATAGGTAGTTGAATTGTCAAGAACATTTTCCGCTTCTTTGTGCAGATTTTCATTTCTTTTTTTGCTCTGACGATGGTTCCATTTTTCCTTCACGCGATCCACTATATAATATACCATAGGCACTATGAAGATGGTAAGTATAAGTGACGACAGCAGACCACCGATCATAACAATTGCCAATCCGTTTTTCCATTCTGCACCAGCACCTTTTGCAAGCGCGATCGGCAACATACCAATCACCATGGCAATAGTGGTCATCAATATCGGACGGAGACGTGCTTTCCCAGACGCAATCAATGCATTATAGGTTGTATAGCCTTCCGCCTTTTTTTGGTTCGTAAAATCGACCAATAGAATTCCGTTCTTGAGTACCAGACCAAGCAGCATGATCATACCGAGCATGGTAAAGATGCTCATGGAGCTCATGGCAAGATTCAATGCAATGAATGCACCGATCAATGATACCGGTATAGAGAACAATACAACGAATGGGTATATAAAGCTGTCGTATAGGGCAACCATTACCAGGTATACTAATAATATACCAGCGATGAGCGCAACTCCCAAAGCTGCGAATGAATCAGCCTGACGTTCGATGTCGCCTGTCCATTTCATCTCAACAGAAGCGGGCAGAGGATCTTTCAATAAAGCCTGGTCGATGTTGGTGGCTAATACTCCGGAAGTAATTCCCAATACGTTGCTTTTAATCGTAACCGATGTCCTGCGGTTTTTGCGTTCCAGCATGGAAGGTCCACTGCTCTGGCGAATGTCAGCAAATTGTGTCAGCGGAATCAGTTGACCGCTATTGTTTACAAACGTGATGTCTTCTACATCGTCAGCGTTGTTACGATCAAATTCATCGAGGCGGACATTGATATCATATTCATTCGTGCCCACTCGAAATTTAGCATCCGTGTTACCGGTATAGGCATTTTGCAACGTACCGCCTACTGTAAATATATTCAATCCCAGTTGCGCCATTTTCTCGCGGTTGATGTCTACGGTTAATTCCGGATTACCGTCTTCAACGCTAACGCTTACATCATTCGCACCCGGCATTTTTTTAATGAGGTCTTCCATCTTCTTGGCAGATTCCATTAAGGCTGTTCTGTCCTCACTGTTCAGTACAATCTGAATCGGTTCATCTGAACTTGTTATACCTACTACAGATGTATTTACTTCAACACCCGGATACTTTGTTTCGATGACTTTCCGAACATCGAGCATGTACTGCTCGGTAGTGCGCGTGCGCTGTTCTTTATCAACAAGCCCTATAGTAAGTTCGGCTTTATTTTCACTTCCAACATTGGCAACGGAAGCAAAGCCTGCTGAACTTGCACCACCTACATTGGAGAATACAGTGGATACTTCGGGTTCTGAAAGAAGATAGTTTTCAATTTCACGGGTGTGAATATTATTCTCTGTGACGGGTATACTCTTGTCGTATTCAAGGCTTAGGGTAAACTTACCACGGTCGCCAGCAGCTACCATTTCCTGTCCAAGTATACCAAGGCCCATAATATAGCCTGTTACCACAAAGGCTGCAAGTATAGCTGCTCCTGTAATTAATTTATGACGAAGTGTCCATTGCAACTGCTTTACATACCCGTTGGTAAGTGACGTGACAAAGGATTCAAACCAGATCAACGGCTTATGAAACCAGTTGGAAGGATTCAAGTGTGTTACTTTACCAAATCGTGAAGCGAGCCAAGGTGTAAGCGTAAAGCAAACAAACAAGCTCATGAGTGTAGAGATTACAATCGTGACGGAGTATTGACGCAGCAAGTCACCGATGGTCGTATTGATCATGGCTATAGGAGCGAACACCACAACGTCAACCATTGTAATGGCGATCGCGGAGAAACCAATTTCAGCACGTCCTTCAATAGAGGCGCGTACTTTATCTTTTCCCATGTGCAGATGTCGGTGTATATTTTCAAGAACAACGATCGAGTCGTCTACCAGAATACCAATCACCAAAGACATGGCAAGCAACGTCATCAAGTTCAGAGAGTAGCCGAAGAAATACATCGCTATAAAGGTTGATAGCAATGATGCAGGTATAGCAACCAAAACGATGAGTGAATCACGGAGACTGTGCAGGAAGAGCAACATCACCGCGGCCACAAGCACAACGGCAATAATCAAGTCGTGTGTAACGGCATCTGCAGATTCAAGTGTAAAATCAGAAGTGTCGTCAGCAACAATAATCTTCAGATCCTTGTCAGCATATTTTTTCTCAAGCAACGCGATTCGCGCTTTTACCTGCTTGCTGATCTCTACAGCATTGGCGTCACTTTGTTTTTTTATAGTTATACCTATACCATCTTGTCCGTTGAAGCGGTTAAGAACGGTTTGTTCTTTTGTACCATCTTCTACATCCGCTACATCGCCTACACGAATAGCGCTACCGCTAGCTGTTGTTGTAATGCCCAGTGATTTGATTTGCTCCAGGTCAGTAAACTTACCAGCCAGTCGCACCGTCATCTGTTCATTTTTACTTTTTACTTTTCCGGTAGGAAAATCAAGGTTGGCGTTGTTGATCGCTTGTGTAACCTGCGATAACGAAATGCCATAGTATATAAGTTTGTCCTTGTTAACACTTACTTTGATTTCACGTTCCTGTCCACCCAACAACTGTGTTTCTCCGATACCTTCTACTTGTTGCAGCTGCGGAAGAATCTCATCATCTACCAGGTCATAAAATTCCTGTGTACCCATTTTTGATACGGCTGTTAGCTGAAGTATAGGACGATCGCTTGGTGATACTTTCGATATAGAAGGTGACTCAGCATCATCTGGAAGATCGGATAGTATATTGTTGATCTTGCGTTGCGTTTCCTGCTGTTTGTCATCCATGTCGGTTCCCACTGAAAACTCAACTGAGATTACAGAAGCACCTTCGTAGGATTGTGACAATATACTTTTAACGCGATCTATACCGGCTACAACGTCTTCGATCTTTTTAGTAACCGATTGCTCTACATCCGTAGGTGCAGCACCCGGATAAGATGTTACGATTACAAGTGTAGGTATATCAAAGTCAGGCATGAGCTCATAGTTGAGCTTCGTGTACGAAAACAATCCTCCCAGCATCAACACCAAAAAGATAACGATGATGAGCGAAGGTCTTTTGACAGCAATTTCTGTTAATGACATAATGCGTTCGTTTATTATTGAGCGACCTGTACTTTAGAACCTTCCGACAGGTTTATCTGTCCGCTGAGAATTACTTGTTCTCCTTGTTTCAATCCTTCGATTACCTCTACTTCCAGTCCATTGCTGCTGCCGGTATGTATGCTGCGAAGTGTTGCTATATTGTTTTCAACCACAAACACCTGTGGATTTTTGGCGGAGCCTAACAAAGCCGAACGCGGTATAATTAGTGTGGCAGCCTGCAAATCTTTTTTCATAATGGCTGTTCCATACATGCCTGCTTTCAGTGCTATACCCTTATTGTTATTCTTGAGGAGTATCTTTACTATATAGTTATGAGAGTCATCCGCACGATCTGATACATAATCGATTTTCCCGGTCAAAACCTGGGTAGGGTATAGATCTGTTTTTACAGAAGCCGTTTCACCTTCCTTAAATAAAGTGATCTCATTTTCAGGCACAGCTATTTCAAGTTTTAATTGCGAAAGGTCTGTTAATCGTCCTACGTTACCATTCTTGTTTACGACAGTACCGACCTCTACATCTTTCGCTGTAACGGTGCCGCTGAACGGAGCGGTAAGTTTGCTGAGGCGAATGTTTTTATCCAATTGTTTTAATTGAGACTCGGCATCTTTATATAACTGCCAGTAATTATCGTATTGCATTTTGCTGACGCCTTCACTTTCAGAAGCTTTTTCATAACGCTCGAAATTTCGCTTGGCGGTTTCATAGGTTGCCTGAGAAGATATATACTTGGCGCGCAACATTTCGTCATCGATTTGCAGGAGGAGTTTACCTTGCTGTACTACATCGCCTTCGTTGAAGTATACTGAAGTCACTTCACCTTCTGACTGTGGTATCAACATGATTTCACGGAAGGGCTGAAGGGTTCCGGTATAGACGAAAGTCTTGTCGAGGTCTTTCGGCTCTACTACCTGTGCTTTCACAAGTACTTTCTTGTCAGGATCAGGTCGGTATACTTTCTCCTGAACAGCTTTCTGGTTGCTAAAGAGTTTCACGGCTGTAAAGCTTACGACCAGTAAAACAAGGACGATAATGATAATTTTCTTTTTCATATATACTATAAATGCATGGTATGGTTATTCTTTAACTAATTCGCCATTGGCTTTTTTAACATCGAGCTCGGCAATTTTCAGGTTGATGAGTGCAGTGCTGTAATTGCTGCGCGCGTCTGAAAGGTCATCTTGAACATCCAGTAATTCTGTGATGGTAATCAGCCCGTTGCTGTATTCGATGTTTGCATCTTTGAAGAGTTGCTCCGCCAGATCAAGGCTGCGTTTGCTATTTGTTAGCAGGTTTTTATTGCTGGTATAATTATTCAGTGCATCCTGTATATCACGATCAGCTTTCTGTTTCATGGCCATAAGTGAATTTATACTCTTTTGTACCGTTACAGATTTTTGCTTGACCTGGTACTTTTTACTGAACCCATCGAATACGGGTATTTTCAGCGACAGCGAAAAATAGCTGCTGTTGATCCACTGGTTGTTGATTGTTTCAGCTGGTGAGAATTTGTTATAGTACCCGCTATATCCATAGTATAGATTGGCAGACAGTGTTGGGTAGTATCCGGATTGAGTGCTCTTTTTATCGAGCTCATACAATTTTATTTGTTCTTGCTGCAGGCGTATATCAGCACGTTGGTTCACGTCTCCTGCTTGAAGTTCTTCGAGTGTAGTATTAAAGTCGAAGGCGGTTACTTCTATAGGTTCCGTAAGTGGAACGTTCATCAGGTATTTTAAAAGGTTATAGTACTTGGTCTGGCTGAGCTTTTGGTTTTCATATTCGTTGCGCAGGTTCTCCAGATTAATAAGTAAACGTTTATAGGTACTGCTCGAAACAATTTCATTGTTCTTCAGCGCCTCGTTCGTCTTTACAGTTTTTTCAAG
The DNA here is from genome assembly GCA_902168185.1 of uncultured Bacteroides sp. GTDB lineage: Bacteria > Bacteroidota > Bacteroidia > Cytophagales > Cyclobacteriaceae > Ohtaekwangia. The sequence goes on along the minus strand of CABHOV010000035.1, from coordinate 126,849 downwards.
ATTGGTAATGTTGCTTTGCAGAAGGTTAAGATTATCAGACAATACCTGGATGTTATAATAAGTAGACGTGATGTTGTAGATGATATCTTCCTTGGTAAGTGTAAGCTGTACGCTTGAATAGGAGCGTGCTGCTTTTGCGGCTTTAAGTCCTACCATTACTTTCTGGTTATATAGTGTTTGTGTAGCCTGTACGTTGGCCGAGGTAGTCTGCGGCATGCTGAACTTTGCAGCAGTATATTCTCCGGCGGGTCCACCAAACGTAGAGGATGGAATAAGCTGCGCAGGTACTTCGAAGTAGTATTGATACTGCCCGTTCACATCAACGGTAGGCAACAGACCACTTTTTGCTTCGCTTACTTTGTACTCAGTAGATTGAACTTCCAGCTTACTGTTTTTTACATCGAGATTGTTCTCGAGCGATATTCTAATGCACTCCTCTAACGAGAGCTGCTGACCATAACTTTGCGATCTGACCATCAGCAGTATAGCGACCAGAAAAAAGGAAATTCTACTTATCATTATAGTTTAATTATATTGTTTAACATTTTAGTTAAGGACGAGGCAAAAAAATATTTAGTCTATCGATTCAATTAAAAATTTTATTCTGGGAGATCTTCATTAAAGATGGTTCTGTATACCACGCGCTTTCGCTCGAGTAAAAAGTTCTTGTACGTCGGTTCATCAAACCCAAAAGCGTTCTGTATCAGAGGCTTCGCCACAAGCGGATAATTGCACATCGACATCAGATTAACGATGAAGTGTTCCAGCTTAATGGGAGCCATTGTTCCTGCGGCAATCTCATCCGATAATTGCTTCTCGATAAGCTTTTTAAATTCTTCCTTTTTCTCTTGGTTGGGCAATTGCTTGATCTTTTCAGGGCTTTTTGCCATCTCCGTTATCAAGAAGTTTTCCAGGTACGGATAGTCAATATTCTGATCAATGAAAGCATCGATAAAGCGATTGATTTTTACGCGCAGGGAATCTTTCGTTAGAAAAATCGAATCCATTTTTTTGTGCATGGCGCCTATCGTTTCATCGAGTACTTTCTCAAAAAGCAGGTCGCGACTTCTAAAATAATAGTGGATCAATGCCCTGTTCACACCCGCTTCATTGGCAATTTCCTGCGTTGTTGCATGAATATGGCCTTTCTGAAAGAACAGCCGCTTCGCGGTTTCCTTGATCAATTCTTCAGTCTGGATGTTTTCTGTAGTCATTATCAAAAATGATTAACAATTTTGTTAACGCAAATAAACCTCTAAAGGTTGTGCTGTGCAAGCTGCGGTTGAAAAAATTATTCCTGCCTGATTTTCTAAAGCGGCATAAATGGCTTTTTTGAAGCCATCCTGCATCTTATTATGAAATCAGACAGGAAAGAAAAATTTTTAAGAATCTTACTTTTTAGGTGAGATCTTGGTGTTGTCGGGGAAAAGCTGCGGCTGTTTGAAATCATCTTTACTGACAGCGCTTTCTTTTCCAAGATAAGTCCAGTTTATAGAGCTTGAATACTTTTTAAACACAGCATTCAAATCCTGCACGGTTATCTTTTCAACATCACTCATAAAGCTCTCCGCTTTTTTCCAATCACCAGCAACCTCTCGCGTGCCAAGTGTGAAGGTCTGCGAGTCGTTTGTTTCAAGTCCCATAAAAAATGTAGTGAGGTAGCTCTCTTTCATGTCTTTCAATTCCTTTTCAGAGAAGCCCTGGTTCTTCACTTTGTTAATTTCATCCATCATCACTTGAAGCGATTGCTTCGGATCAGTGGTAGATATATAGAACAACGCATACGGATTTGTTATAGCACTCGAAGCATAATTTACAGCCGGTGCATACGAGAGGCTTCGCTTGGTACGCAGCTCAACAAAGAAACGGTCATATAGAATGGCTGTTGACAGCATCATGGCAGTGCCTTCTTTATCATTCATAGACGGAGCACTCATAAGGCCACGAATATAGTTTGTCGCTATATCTCGATTTTCTATTGTAGCCTGCGGTTTAAACTCGATCTTCTTTTCAGGTTGAAGTGTTTTGCCAGCTCCTAATCCTTTAAAGGCTGCAGCAACTTTTTGCTTGAGGTCTTCCTCAGAAATATTGCCGACTACTACTATGAATGCATTTCTCTTACCGAGTATAGATTTATAGTGGGCAGCCACCTGGTCAACGGTAAGTTTCTCCAGACTTGCTGCTGTGCCCGTTGTGATCTTGCTATAATTTCGTCCGGCAAAAGTGTTTTCGAGACTTTTATTTTTTAGATGTACATCAGGGTTAGATTCCGATTCTTTTGCTGCTGATACAGCCTTCCCTTTTATCAACTCAAATTCTTTAGCATCGAACGCTGGATTTACAATAGCATCAGCGAACAATTTCCATGACGGATCCCAGAAATCTTTTATACATGACAAATTGATTTCACTATAATCCAATGCTGTACTCGACCCGATGTTCGTGCCGATCTTTTCCAGCGCTGTGGCAAATGCCGTTTTGTTTAAACTCTTCGTTCCTCCTTCGGTCACTACAGAAAGTGCAAGGGCTTCTATACCTTCCTGCTCCTTGGTATAGTTTGCTGTACCGCCTTTAATAAAGAAGCGTGCGCTTACAATCTCTTTCACGGAAGGTTTGAAAATTACTTTGATGCCTTCAACAACGAACTCGCGAGGCTTGTCATCAGGTGGGAAGGTAAAGCTTTGCGCTATACACGCTCCGGCTACTAGTATATAACAAATAAATTTCTTCATACTCTATTTTTTGAGGGTTTTCAGATTGGCTTCCAGTGCAGGTTTGTTTTGTGGAGTGGAAAGCACCCCTATAACTTTTGGTTTACCTTTAATATAGGTCTGTACATAACGCTTGATGTCTTCGCGTGTAACTTTTTTCAAATTATCAACATAGGATGTATAGTAATCTATAGTGGCAGAAGCCCACCAATAGGTTACGGTGTGAATAAAGTCAGAAGTTTTTTCACGACTGTGTGCATCATCAATGGCCAGCAGATTTTTAGCAGTAGCGAGTTGTTCATCGGTAAAATAACTATCGCTGTCCCATTGGTTAGCGTGCTCCTCTAGTTTTTCAATTACCTCCTTGATCTTATCAGGATGTGGCACCGCGAATACGGTTATCGGACCGGTATATTTACAGGTTTGATATCCAACGTTCACATTAAATGCCAAACCACTATCAACAAGCTCTTGCTGAAGTTTAGAGGACTGCTGCTTTAATATATAGGAGAATACATCTGCCGCATAGGTTGCTTTCAAATCATGACGCGTATCCGGACCGTGCCATGCCATCATGAGGAAAGGATTGCGCGTATTTGCATTTTCTGTAATGAAAACGGTAGTGCCCTGTAGCGGCTTGAATTCAGGTATAGGATACTTCACAAACGGATCGAAGTCCGAAGGCTGCCAGCTTTCAAAGAGCGCGGCTGCTTTCTTGACAGCTTCGTCATGATTTACATCACCGGCTATAACAAGTATAGAATTGTTAGGGTAATAATATTTCTTTTGGATAGTCTGCATCTTCTGCGTAGTGGCCGTCAGAATAATGTCGTGATTACCAATAGCATTTTTACGACTATATAGATCTCCCCATAACTTCTTTTGCATATCCTGAAACAGCCAGAACCCAGGGTTGGATTCGTTCCGCTGAAACTCACCATCCACCACGGGATTTTCATTTTTCATTTCCTTCTCATCAAACAATGGAAAGCGAATAGCAGAGTTCATGAAGGACAATCCTTCTCCTAAAAATTTCTTGTTTAACGTGAAGAAATAATTCACGCGCTCATCGGAGGTTGTACCGTTGAACACAATGCCAAGTTCATTCACACGGTTAAGAAAAGCTTCCTGTGATGGCAGATCTTTATTCGCCTTGAAGAACATGTGCTCATATAAATGCGATAGCCCGTTGTATTCGGGGTCTTCAGTATAGGCACCATTCTTCACACAGACTTCAATTGTGATCAATGGGACAGTACGGTCTTCGATCACTAATACTTCCAGTCCGTTCTTCAGTTTTGTCAAGTGAAAGTTTGCAGGAAGTTGTTGTGCCATTACGGTGTTCAGCAGAAACACCAGGCATACGGCAGAGAGTAGTTTTTTCATACGGGAACATTTACATGTAAAATGTATAGAAAGATAGAATCTTCCAATCCGCTTGTCAATAAATTATAAGACCAGCGATCAGGAGCCCTCAAAAAACAAAAGCCCTGCGAGTGAAATCACAGGACTTTGTATCCATTTTGAATCTATATAGCGGCTTATTGTTTGCCGTACATCACAATAGAAGCTTTACCTATAACGGATTGGTTCAGGTTAAAACCAACTATCGCTGGCGTTGTATTTTTATCCAGTTCAAGTTTGTTTTTCAAAGCATATACCGTGATGAGATACTCATGAATAGGGCCGGGAGGAGGGCAAGGACCACCGTAACCAAATTTACCATAGTCGGTAATGCTTTGAATAACGCCAGCAGGAGCAATGGCTTTTGTTATATCACCCGCATTACTTTTCAATTCCGTTACATTGGCAGGTATATTAAAAATTACCCAGTGCCAAAAACCACTGCCCGTGGGTGCATCTTTATCATAGATCGTGACGGCAAAACTTTGCGTGCCTTGTGGCGCATTCTCCCACGACAATTGTGGTGAGATGTTTTCTCCGCTACATCCAAAGCCGTTGAAGAATTCTTTGTTCGTGGCTTGTCCGCCAACATCCTTGCTCTTTAAAGTAAATGTCTGTGCAAAAGCGAACGTGATACTGCACATTGCCAGCATGGAAATAAATATTCTTTTCATAACGCGTGTTATTTGGTTTGTATTGAGAGCAAAATTACAATCAGTCGCGAACAACGACTATCGCAGAAAGACCAAAAAATGTTTTAAACAGTTCAAACACTTTGTTGATAGACCTTCGGAGTTTTTCCAAACTCTTTTTTGAAAGCCTGTACAAAACTCGAGAGGTTCTCATAGCCCAGTTCATGGTGTATTTCACTTGCATTGGCTTTCTCATGCTTTAACAAAAATGCTGCCTGCTGCATCTTCTTTAAATGGAACCAACGTGAAGGAGCGGTGCCATATATTTCTTCAAATTTACGCTTGAAGGTTGACAAGCTCATGTTGCATAGAAACGCCAGTTCTTCAACCGAAAGGTTCCGGTATATATTATTTTCTACCACTTGTCTCATTGGTAAATCCAGTGGGCTTCCGGCAAGCGAAGCGAGTAGTGGCAGAAAATGTTTGCCATAGCGATCGCATAGGTACAACATGATCTCTTCAAATTTTACGACCAGCAAATGTTCTGATAGTGCCGCGGTTGTTGTATGATATTGAAAGATCTGCTGCAGCGACTGGATAAAGTTTTTGATAAACTCGTCCTGTTCGAACAAAAAGAATGAAGAATCTTCCTGTCTGTTTTTATCCGGTGCTGTAAACAGGAATGAATACTTTTTCCGAAAAGCAATCAGGTTGGCATCTGAAAAAAAGAATAGGAAACTCCTGTATTGTTTGTCGTGTAACACCCGTTTCTCTGTCATCAGACAGTTACCAGCCGGTATCAACACTGCCTGTGTTGATGTGAGGCTGATTGACTTATCATAAAAATGTACTTCCTTTTGTCCTTCCTGAAGGAAGCTAAATATATGTTTACCAGCGGAGATCTTGCCTTTGATGGATTCGCGTGTATGGTAATAATCATGAAGGATGAGTTCCGGCAGCTTCGTAACATTGTCCGAAAATATATCGTTGGGAATGGTGAAGACCTTCATAATTGATAGCAAAAATAAATACTCAACAGGTATCGGCCTAATGGGTAGCATGTTCTAAGGGTATCAATCGTGTGCATATTGATTGAAACTAAAAGAAAAATTAGAATAAAATAAACACTGGCAACGACTGGGGGTTTAGAGGATATTAACTGTCATTGATAAATAACAACAAACAAGCATGATTCGAAAATTACCAGTCTTCATTATCGCCTCGAGCATACTGATGTCTCAACATGGGTGGGCACAGTCACGGTACACGCTAAGTGGTTACATTAAAGATGCATCAGACGGAGAAGTACTCGTTGGGGCAACCGTTTATATCAAAGAAGCGGGCCGTGGAGCAACGACCAATGTTTATGGATTTTATTCGATAACTATTCCGGCCTCCAGCTATACCGTTGAGTATAGCTTTATAGGGTATCAGAAAGTTGTAAGGGAATTTACGTTGGATAAAGATATTCGTCAGAATATAGAGTTACAGGCCGACAGTGAACAACTCCAGGAAGTTGTAGTGACCGCAGAGGACGAACAAACTTCCAAAGTGCAAAATGTAGAGATGAGCACAGCCAAGCTCGACATCAAAACAATTCAACGTATACCGGCGTTTCTGGGCGAAGTAGATGTGATTAAAAGCTTACAGCTTTTGCCTGGTGTCAGCACGGTAGGTGAGGGGGCCTCAGGTTTTAATGTACGGGGCGGTAGTGTTGGACAAAACCTGGTGTTACAGGATGAAGCTCCGGTATATAATTCATCGCACATGCTGGGTTTTTTCTCAGCCTTTAATCCGGATGCTGTGAAAGATGCCAAGCTATATAAAGGCGCGGTGCCTGCACGGTATGGCGGACGCCTTGCTTCGATTCTCGATGTGCGCATGAAAGATGGTAACAGCAAGGAATATGAAACAACGGGAGGGATCGGCACTATATTCAGCAGGCTCTCCTTTGAAGGCCCTATTGTAAAAGACAAGGGGTCTTTCATCGTGTCTGGTCGTAGATCTTATATAGATATACTTGCGCGACCTTTTGTAGATATACTGAAAGATGGCGGTGCCTTGAATTTTTACGATCTCACCGCGAAAGCTAACTATACGGTGAATGACAAAAACAGGGTTTACCTTTCGGGATACTTTGGTCGCGACAATTTTTACTTCGACAGCAACCAGGGTTTTAACTGGGGCAACGCAACGGCTACTGTGCGGTGGAATCACCTCTTCAACGAGAAGCTGTTCTCGAATATTACCGGTGTTTACAGCAGCTATAAATACGAGCTTCAGTTCGGTGATGATTCCAGAAACAGGTTCAGATGGAATTCATCCATTTCTAATTTTATTGTAAAGCCTGAGTTCAGTTATTTTATCAGCAGTAACAATGAAGTAAACTTCGGTGCCGAAGCCATTTACTACTTCTTCGAGCCGGCTAATGCCAATGGTATCTCCAACGGGCAACCAACCGATATCAGTCTGGATAAAAAATATAATCTTGAAACATCACTATATATTAACAATAACTTAAAGATCAATGATACCTGGGCGGTAGAGTATGGACTTCGTTTTTCTAACTTCCAATACTTCGGTCCGGGTACAGTATATACCTATAACGACACTATTCCTGGAGAGCGTAAAACTGTAGCATCGGAAACAAAGTATAAACGCGGTAAATCCATTGTCAACTTTAACAACCTGGAACCGCGCTTATCTGTAAAGGCAGGTCTCTCGGAAGTGAGCTCTGTGAAAGCAAGCTATAACCGCATGGTGCAGTACCTGCATCTTATTTCCAACACAACAGCATCTAACCCACTCGATGTATGGACCCCAACCTCTAACAATATAAAACCTGAGATTGCCGATCAGTTTACCTTGGGCTATTTCAGAACGATAGGCGAATCCAAGAATTGGGAAGCATCGGTGGAAGGATACTATAGAAATACACAAAATCAGATTGACTATATAGATGGTGCCGATCTGCTGATCAACGAATACCTGGAAGGTGATCTGCTAAGTGGTAAAGGCCGCGCCTACGGTCTTGAGTTTTACCTCCAGAAAAAAACAGGACGACTGAGTGGATGGGTAAGCTATACTTTGGGTAGAACAGAACTGAAAGTAGACGGTATCAATCATGGCGAATGGTATGCAGCACGGTATGATCAAACACACAACTTGAAAATTGCTGGGTTCTACGAAATGACAAAACGATGGTCAGTATCGGCTGACTTTGTTTTCATCACCGGTACACCGACTACATTTCCTACTTCCCGTTATGTAGTGCAAGGTATATTAATACCAGATAACGCTTCGGGTTCGCGTAACAACGTTCGCCTGTCGAATTATAATCGCCTGGATGTTTCATTCCGTTTGGAAGGCAAACAATTTAATCGAAAAGGTAAAGAAAGAAAGAATCGTGACTACTGGGTGTTCTCTGTATATAATGTATATGCCCGGAAGAATGCTTTCTCTACTTACTTTTCACAATCCAACGATCGTGTAAGTGCGGGGCAACCACTTCAATCGGAAGCTACACAGCTTTCCATTATAGGAAGCATGGTGCCAGCTATTTCTTACAACTTTAAATTTTAACAGAATGATACTGAAATCTTTTTATAAACAACTGCTCGGTATAGTATTGACAGCGTCATTATTTTATTCCTGTGAAGAAACAGTAAATCCGGATCTCGAAGATGCCGAGCCAAGGCTGGTAGTAGATGCGTGGCTCACCAATAAGGTAGAAGATCAATTTATAAAACTCTCATGGACTCAACCATATCTGGAAAATGCGTTACCTACCGGGATTTCCGGAGCATCAGTGGTGGTAACGTATGATGGAGGTGAAATTACTTTTACAGAAGATGCTGAGGAGACCGGTACATATCGCTGGACTCCGACAGAGGCTACATCCGCAGAAGCATTTGGTGTTATAGGACGCAACTATACATTGCGCATCGTAACGGGCAATGAAACGTTTGAAGCTACATCGCGCATAAACCGTACGGTTCCTATCGACAGTGTTACTTTTAAATTCGAAGAGAACGATCCTCAGTATCCTGATAATTCCTATACTGCAGAATTCTGGGCGACTGATCCTATAGGTAAAGGCGATACATATTGGATACGATCGTATAAAAATGGTGTAGCGTTGAATAAGCCCAGCGAAATAAATGTAGCGTACGATGCAGGTTTTACAGCCGGTGGAAATTTCGATGGCGTTACATTTCTGCCGCCACTGCGAAGCGTTAACCCGGATGAAGTAGACGAGGATGATGTCGCTATATCTCCCTATGAGCCGGGCGATTCAGTATATGTAGAGATTCATTCTGTTACACTTGCAGCCTATAATTTTCTAAATGAAGTGATCATTCAAACCGACAGACCCGGTGGCTTCGCTGAATTATTCTCAACACCGTTGGCTAACGTATCTACCAATATTGTAAACGTTAATCCCAATGGAAGCAAGGCACTTGGTTTCTTCAACGTATCTGCAGTATCAGGTTTAGGCAAAAAACTTGATGAGTAAAAAATAATAGTACAGTATATATGAAACACCTGTAATCGGTAATGCTGATTGCAGGTGTTTTTTATTTTAAAGAATGTATGGTATAATTTCAATATACCGTTGTATCGTCTTTACCCGGTCGTTCAGATACCGAGGTCCGAAGAAGAAATTTGACCAATCATCGAAGTTCGTGTACTGAAAGCCGAGATAGAAAATCCAGAACATAACACCGAGTGAAGGTATAGCCTGGATCTCTTCGTTTGAAAGCGGACGTACTTTCCTATAGGCGTTCATTACTATTTCAAAAGCACGTTTAGCGTCTGCTACCGGCATGTTTTGGAAAGTAATGTGAAAGTATAGATGTACCGTGAAGGAAGCTAGGTCATTTACCAGGAAGCCTTTTCCCGCAAAGTCGAAGTCGAATAATGTCAGTATATCCTGATCATCGAAGTGAAAATTCTTCGGGAGATAATCATAATGACAATAACCGTAGCTAAATGTTTTTGTGTCCAATGAATTCAGTCCACTGATCGCCTGCGAGGCAGCCTCTTTCAAATAAGTATATCCCTCGCGATAATCCTTAAAGGCAGGTGCAAGCAGTTCGATAGGCTGCGTAAGCGTTGTGTCGATGGAATATATCTTTCGTTCGTATGAAAGTTCTATCTGTGATGTAATGTTGTGATTGAACGCCATTTCATATCCCAGAATATTCAGGTGCTTATCTGTAAGGTCGGGTATATTTTTGCCGGGCGCAAAGCTGAACAATACACCGTGGCGTATTCCTTCAACAGCATTGAACTCTTGTACTTCATTGCCGGTAAGGTCTGCTATAGGATACGATACTTTTGCACCTCGCTCTTTTAACAATGTGAGCAATTGTACTTCCCCTTTAATTTCTGTCAACGAACGATGCGAGCTCCGGTAGACTTTAAATATATACTTCGCATCATCATTCTCCAGAATGTACGTATCACTTACTCCACGCAAGTGAAACTTACCAGTAAGATTTTTTAAGCCGTAGCTCTTTTCAATATGGTCTTTGAGAGCCCCGGTAGATAGAGTAGAGTACTGTGCAGGAAAAACATTCATAGAGCGAGCGTGTTGGGTTCGGGAAGAAGATCGCAAAAATACGCTCATGAAGTCGTTAAATAAAAATTCAATAAAAAAATTGTGTAACCAAACGGTATCCTATAAATTTGTAACTGATCGGTTACGTAATTGTTTTTTATGAGAAGAGATGTTTTTCAGGCTATCGCGGACCCTACACGCAGAGAGATTATAAATCTGATTGCGTATAAAGCCATGAACCTGAATGCTATCGCAGAAAGTTTTGATGTAAGCCGGCCGGCTATTTCGAAGCACATCAAAATTCTTACTGAATGTGGACTTGTTGTTATAACGCAACAGGGGCGAGAGCGGTATTGTGAAGCCAATTTGAAATCACTTGGTGAAGTGTCTCATTGGATAGAGCAGTACCGTGTTTTCTGGACGAGCAAGTTAGATGCGCTCGAACGGTTTTTAAGCAAAGATGCTGCTGCACCAGCATCGCGCAAACACAAATCAACCAAAAAAGCAAAACGAAAATGAAAAGCGAACCTTTTGTAATTGAACGAACCTACAACGCACCCGTTGAAAAAGTATGGAAAGCCATCACCGACAAAAACGATATGAAGCAGTGGTACTTTGATATAGCTTCATTCAAACCTGAAGTTGGTTTTGAATTTCAGTTTGAAGGCAATGATGGCAAGAGAACTTTTTTACATCTGTGTAAGGTAACGGAAGTTATAGTGAACAAGAAGCTGACCTATAGCTGGCGTTACGATGGCTTTCCTGGAAATTCATTTGTAACCTTTGAATTATTCGCAGAGGCAGACAAGACCAGGCTCAGGCTTACGCATGCTGGTTTAGAGACTTTCCCATCAGACGATCCAAGCTTCGGAAAAGACAGCTTTGCAAAGGGATGGACAGAACTTATCGGTTCATTACTGAAAGGACATGTAGAGGAAGCTATCGTTGCAAAATAAAAATCCGGAATAACAACGCGTTCAAAATGGAAGTATACAGTAAAAGTATACTTCTATTTTTTTAGTGAAGGATATATGTAATCTTTCAGCAGTGCTTCAGAATTGTTCTTGATAGTCCACTGATTATAGTTACCGGCTGTAACCACAACGAGCAAATCATTTTGATGATCAAAAAATATCCGTTGATCGCCATTTCCAACGGCAACTGCCAGTGGTATAGATTTATTGTTGACAGATAAATTCCAGGTCCAGAACTGATAGCCATAGCCGCCCGAGTTGTCTCGTTGTATTTGGGGAGTGTGGGAATCCGTGATCCATTTTTCGGGGAGAATTACTTTTCCATTCCAGATACCCTTGTTCATATATAGGAGCCCAAACTTTACCATGTCACGTGAGCGAAGCCTGAGACCTGATGCCGCTGCAGGTATATCTTTTCTCCCAGGCAGCGGGCTAAATTTAGTCCAGTAGAAATGGCCAATGCCAAGCGGTTTGAAAAGATGTTCTTTTGCAAATGCGTCAACTTCCATTCCTGTTGTTTTCTGTATGATTGTAGCCAATACCTGGGTGCAGCCTCCATTGTAATTCCAAACCGTGCCAGGCGTTGTGACTAAAGGTCTGCTCAGAATAAATCGTATCGGATCAACACTCGCGTCCATTTGAATTTCACTGTTTGCAGGATCGGTATAGGGAATGTTCTCATTCCACTCCAGCCCGACACTCATCGTTAGCAGGTGCTTAATCGTAATGTTAGATTTCTCTCCTGTGTTAAGGTCTTTATATTCCGGAAAGAAATCCCAGATCTTTTGCGCTTCACTTTTAATTCGCCCTTGTTTGATGGCTATACCTACGCAAGCCGAAACGACACTTTTAGATATACTCCGTACATCATGAAGGCTATCTTTTATATGCTTCACTATACCAATAGAATTTCCCCAGATCTCATCCTTTCCGGTAAAGTACTGTTCATATACCTGTGTTCCATTCTTCACAATTAGCACACTATGTATATTAGGATATAGCTGATCAATGATAGCCTTGGTCATGGCGTTGAGCCGGATGGAATCCATGCCTGCGCTTTTTAATGAACCTGTGACAATTCCCTTTTCAGTACTGGAGATATTTTTAGCGACCTGAGCTTTCGCTGTATTCCATACGGATGCCATGGCAAAGGCTGCTGTCAGCAGAATCAGTTTGATGCTTTTTCTATTCATAATAGAGGTGAGACGGATATAAATGAAGCCGAATATAGTATGGTTTTCTGGAACTCACAGGGGGTAATTACGGCAATCTCTGGGGTTGATCGCGACATTTATTTCTCACAATTTTGAGCCGGTAGAAATCCATAAACGATAATCATTATGAAACATATATCTGTGCTGGTTCCGAAGGGCGATGTTGCTGTCGCGAGCATTGAGGGGCCTTATAAAATGTTCTCACATGTAAATGACTTTCTACAGCGTGAAGGCAAACCACCGGCTTTTAAAATTGAGCTGGTAGGATTTTCACGTGAGTCTTTATTGGACAATGGGATGTATACACTCAATACGCATCGAACGCTCGCGGACTCTTTTAAAACAGATCTTATCTTTATACCGGCCGTGCATGGCGATTTCAAAAAAGTTATCAAGCAGAATTATGAGATGACGCAATGGGTTGCTAATCAATATAAACAAGGCGCTGAAATAGCGAGTCTGTGTGTCGGTGCTTTTTTGCTGGCTTCGACAGGTTTACTCCAGGGTAAGAAGTGCGCAACGCACTGGCTATTTGCCAATGACTTCCGCAAGATGTTTCCAGAGGTTAATCTCGTAGCTGAAAAAATTATTACAGACGAATACGGAATTTATTCAAGCGGAGGCGCCTACTCTTTTCTTAATCTCCTTTTATACCTCGTGGAGAAATATGTTGGTCGGGATATGGCAATACTCTGCGCCAAGATTTTTGAAATTGAAGTGGACAGAGGAAGTCAGTCTCCATTTACAATTTTCAACGGACAAAAAGATCATGACGATGAATCTATAAAAAAGGCACAGTCGTTTATTGAAAATAACTTTCAGCAAAAGATAACCGTTGACCAGTTAGCCTCTATGCTGGCGTTGAGTCGTAGGAATCTTGAACGCAGATTCAAGAAGGCTACCTCCAACACGACCGTAGAATATATACAGCGTGTAAAAATTGAAGCTGCCAAGATCAGCCTCGAGTCTTCGCGTGAAAATGTAAATGAAGTGATGTATAAGGTAGGCTATACGGATAGCAAAGCCTTTCGCGTGACATTCAAAAAGATCACAGGCTTATCTCCGGTTCAATACAGGAGTAGATATAGTCGTCTGAATTAAATTACTCCAATCCATCTATAGCCACCCGATCCGCATTCGTCACTAACATTCATTACTGACCGAATCCGGATTATTATACCTATACGGACGCCCTCATAGCCCAGATGACTAATTATTGATGGAGTTTGATTGCAATCGTTGGTAAACGACTCCGGCATCAAATAGCAATCTAGCGGATTCAGTCAGGATAGATATTTTGATAGTTTATATGGGGTATCGCGCATGCCTATATTTTCAAAAATGGGTGAGAGACTTAGACATTACGGAATAGTATCTTTACGGAGCGGAATTAAAATTTGAATGCTCTACACTTTAAAACTGTAGTCATTACAAAAAAGTAATTCCGGGTTCCCCCTAAATTTCTATTTATAGCCATCTCTTTCCAGTAAGACTCAATGAGGATTCTTTTTTTATTTCTTATTCAGTTTTATAGCCAGGAAGCTTCTAATACTACAATTATCATAAATAAGACTCCTCTTAATGATATTTCGTCCCCTGTAGAAGATGCTCTCGTTCCATTTATAATTTGGCAGATTGGTGAAGAAGATGAAGACGAAAATAATAAGGGGCAAAACTCATCTGTTGCATTACCCCATTTAGATAATATCTGCTCTCATGGCAGGCTTGCTTCAGCAAAGGGCCAGTATGTCCGGATCATTCGAAAATATATCGTATACCTCAACCTCAGGACATAGAACGAGGTTCGGCTTTATTATTCATTGGTATAATTAATCATTCTTCATTCATTTTAAATTGTTTTTCAGTTATGAATAAAAATTTTTTATTCTCTATAGTATATTTTTTTGCGTTTGTCATTGTTATAGGTTGCGATGATGACGATGAGACAAAATCGGCTGCTGCCGAATGGAATTATGAAAGTGCCGATACCTGGGGATCGATTGGATACACGGATTGTTCCGGTAAGGTACAATCTCCTATTGATATTGAAACCGAGAATACCGTTAAGGCAAGCCTTTCTGAATTGCAGACTACATATATAAATTCGGCCTGGGGAATTATAGATAACGGCCACACGATCCAGGTAAATCTGAAGCAGTCGAATAAACTGACTCTCAACGGAACCGAGTTTAACGTAGCCCAATTTCATTTTCACAGAGAGAGTGAACATAAGGTTAATGGTGAGTCGTACGATATGGAAATGCACATTGTGCACCAGGATCCTGTAACCAGCAACCTTGTGGTTATAGGTATATTTTTAAAAGAAGGTGATGCAAATCCCTTCCTGGAAAAGATATGGAGTTTGATGCCAACAGTAGAGAACAAAGAAAGTATATCTACGGATAGCATAAACTTAATCGATGCTTTCCCATCCGACAAGAAATACTATACCTATACCGGCTCCCTTACTACACCTCCTTGTAGCCAGGGCATTGATTGGATCATTATAAAAGAGCCGATGGAAATTTCATCGGAGCAGATCAAAAAATTCTCCGATATACATCCTGATAACTCACGTCCCACACAACCGCTGAACAACCGTGAAGTGATTGAAGGTATATAGTTTATAATATGATTGATTTTTCACGGGTGGATAATGTATGAAACATCTGGAGTATTTTAAATTTAACAACTCTGGTGGCAATACTGTCCATTAGTAGTCTTTGAAGAATATAGTTTATATAAAAAGCTGTCTCAAATTTTGAGACAGCTTTTTTATTGGTCTCAACTTCAGCCTGCTTCTCTTAAAACCGATAGGAGCACGACTGGAAGTGTCAAAAATTCCTTAAGGAGGTTTGAATTAATGTGCTGGACCTTCTCGCTATTTTCTGAGTTACCCAATGAATTCGTTACGATAGCTATTGACCGCATTGATTCAAAAAATGTACGGATGTGAACAATCTTTATCTGCCGATGGGCCATTTAAGACAATCTTCGCTTGTTTTTACTTTGGCATAAATATTAATACTACGAATAGGAATTAATTATGCCGGATGAAAAAATATCAATTAGGCGAGTTTGAAGAAGTGGTCATGCTTACCGTAGGTGTACTATATAATGAGGCGTACGGAGTATCTATAAAAAAAGAAATTGAGACAAGGCTATCACGAAAGGTGAGCGTTGGTGCGTTGCAATCTGCACTTAAAAGACTCGAACAAAAAGGATATCTCAAATCGTTTGATGGTGAGTCAACACAGGAACGTGCCGGTCGGCCAAAGCGATATTTCAGTATTACTGCATTGGGTAAACGGGCGATGGAATATACCAAGAGTACACGCGATGATTTGTGGCGTGATATTCCGAAGATAGCATTGAACCTTAAAATTGCAGGATGATATGATGAATGATAAACCACTTCCTCCTCGCATTTTTCTACACTTCTTCAGATGGTTTTGTCACCCTGAATTGAGAGACAGTATCGAAGGTGACTTGATGGAGCTATACCACGAACGGTACCATGAAGCTGGAAAAAGAAAAGCGGATCGAAATTTTGCTATAGATGTTTTACTGCTCTGCAGACCAAGCATTATCAGGCCTGTTCAGGAATATAATCACATAAACAACTACGATATGTTTAGAAATTACTTTAAAGTAGGCATTCGGAATATACTGAAGTATAAGATGTTTTCCTTTATTAATGTTTTTGGTCTGGCGGTAGCCATGTCGGTATGTATGTTGATTATACTGATGATTGCCGATCAAAAAAGTTACGATCAGTTTCATGAGAAAAAAGACAGGATATACCGTATACTTTCCGATCAGGAAGGCTCGCGACATCCGTATGCTACAAGTCCGTTTCCATTGGCAAATGCATTGAAAGCTGAATATCCGATCATTGAAGAATCAACCAACGTTACTCCCGGGGTAGGAGGAGATATACTATATAACCACCAGGTTGTTGAAGCCGGTGGTTATTTTGCAGAGCCCTCTTTCTTTCGCGTATTCAGTTTTGAGTTGGAGCAGGGTAACGCAAATAAAGCATTGGTAGCACCCAATACGATCGTCATATCAAAGGCTCTGGCATATCAATTATTCCGAGACGAAAACCCCATCGGAAAGACAGTTGAATTCTCTGATCGGCAATTGCCATTCCCTTTAAAGCACAATGGCGGAGGTGCTACTCCTGTATCGTGGGGAAGTTTCACCATTACCGGTGTGCTGGATGAAGCAAAGTATAGATCGCATTTAAAATTTGATATACTGGTTTCGATGGCGTCACGGCCAGCCCTCTATGCAGAAAAGAAACTGGAAGACTTATCGAATAACTGGGAGTGGTATTTTCGTACCTATACCTATACCGTGCTGGCTCCCGATAAAACGCGTAATGATCTGGCTGACGCTTTAAACGATCTTGTTGCGCGCAAGTATGCTACGATAAAAGCAGAACAGACAAAAGGCTTCCGTCTCGAAGCCCAGGCATTAGGTGATGTACAACTTGGTTTGCAAGGAAATGATACCAGTGACAGAATGCCATTGGCGGGCTATTATTTTTTGATAGTGCTCGCACTGGTGATCATGATATCTGCGTGTTTGAATTATACCAACCTTTCAATAGCCCGGGCATTAACAAGAGCGAAGGAGATAGGCATACGCAAGGTTACCGGAGCCAACAGAAAAGCACTGGTCTTTCAATTTTTAAGTGAGTCGGTTATTACGGCATTGCTTGCTGTAACCATGGCTATAATTATGCTGCTTTTTATTAAGCCTGCTTTTAAAGGGCTCTGGATTAACAAGCACTTGAATTTTGAACTTCCTTCCACTGTGCCGGTATATTTCATCTTCATCGGCTTTGCACTGTTGATTGGTATACTTGCCGGTATATATCCTGCTTTTCACCTATCTGGATACCAACCGGTAAGTGTACTTAAAAAATTAAATAATATTAATCTGGGCAAGCTTGGGCTCCGCAAAGTATTGAGTGTTTCTCAATTTGTTATATCACTATTCTTTATCACCACTTCCATTTTAATATTCAACCAGTTCAAACATTTTCTGGCGTTTGACTATGGTTTCACTTCCAGTAACGTTGTAAATATACAGTTGCAAGGTATAGATCATCAGAAGCTGGCAAACGAGTTAAGTGCTGTACCCGGTGTTGTTGGAGTCTCCGCCTGTAATATAATCCCAGCTACAGGGGAAAATAATAATATTGAAATTAAGAAAGCTGATAGCGAGGCAGAATATGCACCAGCTGGAATATTACTGACCGATGATAATTTTATTGGGAATTTGGGACTAAAAATTATAGCAGGAAAAAACCTGCCGAAGGCAGGCGAGTCTTCTGATAGATTTATAGTAGTGAACAAGGAAGCAGTGGAGAAACTTGGCTATAAATATCCTGCGGAAATTATAGGTGAAGTGTTTGAAACCAAGTGGGGCAAAGAATCGCTTGAAGTAATTGGAGTAGTAGAAGATTTCCGATATAAGCTATTGGTCAACTCACACGACATAGGTCCATTGGTGTTACGCAATCAACCGAATTTCATGTATATAAATGTCAAAGTTATTTCAGAAGACCTGATGGGAACAGTTGCAAAGATGGAAGAGCGATGGAAGCATATAGATCCGATACATCCATTCAAGTATGAATTCTTTGATGATCAGTTGGCAACCACCCACCAGGGAATTCTGGATATAGTTTCTATCCTCGGCTTCATCGCGTTTCTCTCAGTAGTTATCGCCTGTCTCGGAATGTTGGGAATGGCCATGTATACAGCTGAACGAAAAAAGAAAGAAATCGGCATTCGAAAAGTTTTAGGTGCAGAGACGTTGAAGATTGCTTTTTTACTCTCGCGGGAATTTTTAAAGGTGTTGATGATAGCGATAAGTATAGGGGCACCGTTGAGCTATGCACTTAATAATCTTTGGCTGCAGAAGCTTCCCAACCGTGTCGACTTCGGCTTTGGTACCGTCTTTCTAGGAACGCTTGTTTTACTGACATTGGGATTGATTACAATCGGATCACAAACTCTCCGGGCATCAAAAAGTAATCCGGTGGACTCGTTGAAGATGGATTAGATCTGAGAGAAGTAAACAGGATTAACTCGTTGCGTCCTTTAAAAGTATAATCGTAAAATATATAATAATGAATAATCATCTTAGCCCATCAGTATTACACTGATGGGCTATTTTATTCTCGAAGGCGCATGAGCGTAAGTGCTTTATGCAGATAAATGGAGAAGTACTGGTTTTATATATCACCACAGGACTGATCGCACTGTCTGTATAAATACCTATATATTTCTAGGTAATAATGGGTCGCAATTTATAGCCTGGTTAGTTGTCTTGTAAAGACAGTCGGCCTAATTTTGCTGCGAAGTAAATACTCACTTTAACTATATATAGTTGGGGGAGGAGTTTGAACAAGGCCATCAAGTTTACGTAAAATAGAGGTTGGTGGAGATGGATGGATATTCTTAAAGAAGAAACTCAATGGAATCTGAATTGTCATCTTTATTTAGAAAAAAGAAAAACCCGACCTTGAGAGTCGGGTTTAGATCTGTACCAAAGGTGGGAATCGAACCCACACATCTTGCGATACACGATTTTGAGTCGTGCGCGTCTACCAATTCCGCCACTTTGGCTTGTGTTTTTAAAATCGGACTGCAAATATAATTGAAAAATTAAGCACGTCAACAGTTCCGTTATTCTTCTTTTAAATATTTGTACACATAAATGCTTTACAACTCGATAAATTTTTCAAATGAAAAGGCCTGTGGACGTTCCGCGAAAAGCGTTTTAACGGGCACCCAAACCGTTCCGAACAACTCAGACTTTCTATACCGGTCAAGATCCTGTGTGCTGTTCCAATGGCTCAGCGTTGTATAGATGGTTGGGGAGCTGTATCTTTTAAGAGTTCAAGATGTGTGCATCCTTCAAAATTTCTGATCGCATTTTTATGCTGATGAAAGATGGATAAAAATTCTTCAACGCCCGCTTCCGTAAAATGCATTCGTACAATTCTTATAATCATGTCCGTTTCTTTACCTTGCAATGTCAAATCGTTATGATGAAAAAAGTTAGTGTATTTCTTATAGTCTTTGTTAGCGTTGTTGCTTTATTCTCTCAAGGAGTTCTTCATAGAATAAACTGGAAGGTAGGGTATGTTAGCGCCTACGTTGTAAGCATCATGCTTATGGGGGTAGCCCTGGCGTTGTTTGGTTACGGTGTTAATCGTTTGGTGAGACGCAGACGTGCTGATCTCTGATTATTCTTCGAAGAGAATGCTTACAGTACTATCGTAATCCAGTCCAAGTAATTCGGCTGCATTTCCTTTATATATCCCTACTTCAAGCAAGCCAAGGCTGTTGAATACGATGAAGCATTCGCCTTGTTCCGCCTGGTTATATTGCGTGTGAATTCTTCTGAATTTTTCTCCTCCAAATTGTACGGTATACTGCTTGCCATTGCTTAAAATATCAAACGCATCTTTGGGTATGTTCGTGATAAGATTGCCCATCCCATCAACGCGAATAACGGTGCCCGTAATTTGTTTTTTCGTTGCCTTAACCTGGCGGTCGATCATTTTCTTAAAGTTAGGCATCGGCTTACCGAGGTTGGTAATCGAAACACCGCTGGCCAGTTTCACGGCAGCTGGCGCAAAAACATCGCGCTCCGGAAATGTAGTGCTGATGGCATTAAGGGTATTAAGCTCGACTAATTGCTGATGCGATCGATCACTGATCAATCCGAATAAACCGTTATCACATCCTACAAAAAAATGATCTTCGAGTTGGAGCGCGATAAAAGCATCGCCACGACTTCCGGTTGAGTCAACGCCTACCAGGTGTACTGTCCCTTTCGGGAAATCGCGGAACACCGCCCGAAGTACAAAGGCAGCATGCCCGATGTCTGAAGGTTTTATTTTATGACTGATGTCTTCAACCCGAATGCCCGGGTTGATAGTAATGATGCGGGCTTTGATCGCTGCCACGTAATGGTCACTTTCACCTGAGTCCGTAAGAAGTGTAACGATGGCCATGGTTGATGCTGCGGCAGATATTCATTAATTTTGATTTGGCAAAGTAAACATTTTTAGAGCATATAGTGTATTGAACTTTGTGAAGACCCTCTTGGTTAAATTTAATACCATGTAAAAGTAGCTGAAGCAAACCGATACACTTTGAGAACATTATCTGATGTCTAACATTTAACAACGAAATAGTTGATAGAAAAAACAGTAACACTTGAAAATATTTCCCTGATCGATTTCCTGGGAGTTGCCAATAAAACTATTGATACACTGGCTGCTGCATTCCCTAAGAGTCGAATCATATCACGCGGAAACCAGATACATATAAAAGGATCTACTTCGGAGATTGTACAGATCGATGACATCCTGGCTTCGCTTATAGAGCACTATCATAAATATGGTAAGGTAACGGAGGAGAATGTCCAAAATTACATTTCGCATGAGCATGAGATCATGCTTCCGGATAACCAACAACCGGCAGAGGATATTATCATCTATGGCACGAAGGGTAATCCTATAAAACCTAAAACAGTCAATCAGCAAAAGCTCGTTGATGCAGTAAAGGAAAATGATCTCGTCTTTGCGCTTGGCCCTGCCGGTACAGGGAAGACCTATATCTCGGTAGCACTCGCAGTACGCGCCTTGAAAAATAAGCAAGTCAAGAAAATTATCATTACGCGCCCGGCAGTAGAAGCAGGAGAGAACCTTGGTTTTCTTCCCGGTGATTTAAAGGAGAAGATCGATCCATACCTTCGTCCCATCTATGATGGGCTGAACGATATGATTCCATTTGAAAAGCTCCGATACTATATGGAGCGCGAGATCATCGAGATCGCACCGCTGGCCTATATGCGTGGACGTACGCTGAACAATGCTTTTATCTTACTCGATGAAGCACAGAATACCACGCCGATGCAGATGAAGATGTTCCTCACCCGTATGGGGCCGGATTCTAAAATGATTGTAACGGGAGATACGTCTCAGATCGATTTACCATCGCGCCAAAGTTCCGGACTGAAGGAAGCCATCCGTATACTGCGCGAAGTAAAAGGAATTGGTATGGTTGAGTTGAATGAGAAAGATGTAGTGCGCCACCGGCTTGTGCGTGATATTATAGAAGCATACCACCGCGAAGCGAATGACATTCGATAGATAAGTACAGAGGAAGTTAGGAACGCTCATCAGAATTTTCCTAACTTTCCTTCTTACTATATCAGTATGCTCCGTTGGATTCCGTATGCCGTTGTTCGCATGGTTGTGTTTTTTATTGCCGGTATATTACTGGGGATATACCTACCTGATTTTCTTCCTGAAAAAAGTCTTGTAATTCTCTTTCTCATATTGCTGGTATGCTATGTGATCCGTTTTGTTTTACAGCAGGTATATAAGAGACCATTTTTCAATCCCGGGTTTTTAGGACTGTTGATTATATTTCTGGCGGGCTACCTCCACCTGATCAACAGCACTGATGCAAGAAGGAAAGATAACCTCATCAATCTCCAAACACCAGTCGAATTTTACGAGGCTGCTATAATTAGTAATGCTCAGAGTAAGGAGCGGTCGTGGAAAGCAGAAGCCACTGTAAGATGTGTAAAAACAAAAGATGGCTGGGAGAAATATCGTGGTAATATAGTACTATATTTTCCAAAAACTGATTTTAAGAAACCGTATCAATACGGAGATATACTTCTGGTGAAAGGCAATCCGCAGATTGTTCCGGCTCCTGGTAATCCGGGAGAGTTTGACTATAAACGTTTTCTGGCATTTCGTAAGGTATATTACCAGCAGTTCGTGCGACAAAACGATGTAAAATATATTGCGAGCAATCCATCCTCTGTAATTATATACTATGCTATCAAAGCCCGAATATGGGCTGATACTACATTAACAAAGTTCGTTACAGGCGAACGGGAGCAAGCCATTGCCTCTGCACTCGTACTCGGTGTAACCGATGGTCTCGACAATGATTTGCTAAATGCGTATGCTGCTACCGGTGCCATGCACGTGCTCGCGGTATCGGGGCTGCATATCAGCATAATTTATATGATTATACTCTGGCTGTTACATCCACTCGGTAAATCAAAATCAGGTCGATTGATCCAGGCTATATTGAGTCTTGTTGTGCTCTGGGGATACGCTTTTATCACCGGCCTTTCACCTTCTGTGCTGCGAGCCGTAACCATGTTTACATTTATAGTGGTTGCCAAGACCTGGAACCGGCAGACGAATATATACAATATACTCGCATCGTCTGCACTTTGTTTACTGGCATACGAACCCTATATGATCATGTCGGTTGCCTTTCAGCTTTCCTACCTGGCGGTATTGGGTATAGTATATTTGCAGCCAGGGCTCTATAATCTTTGGGAACCCAATTCACGCCTATTGGACGAGGTCTGGAAGATCACAAGCGTTTCGATCGCAGCGCAACTTGCTACACTATCACTGGGATTATTATACTTTCATCAGTTCCCCAATTATTTTTTGCTCTCGAACTTACTGGTTATACCGGGC
The DNA here is from genome assembly GCA_902168185.1 of uncultured Bacteroides sp. Taxonomy (GTDB): domain Bacteria; phylum Bacteroidota; class Bacteroidia; order Cytophagales; family Cyclobacteriaceae; genus Ohtaekwangia. The sequence goes on along the minus strand of CABHOV010000035.1, from coordinate 103,805 downwards.
TCATTTCTTGTATTGGTTATAGGCTTACTAGTGTTGGTCGTTAGTTTTATCAACCCACTAGCCAGCTTCTTGGGACTATTACTTCAATGGACTATACAGGCGCTGAATATAGTGGTGTTTACAGTGGAAGCATTTCCATTTAGTCTGGTTGATAATATTTATATCAATACATTTCAAAGCTGGATGTTGATGGGTGTAATCACAGGTGGTGTACTTCTTTTTCAGTATCGAAAATTTCCATATTTAGTATCCGCTTTTGCATGCGCTATTTTGTTTGTTGTCGGGCAATGGAATCATTTTTATGAGGACGTAGAAGGTAGAGGAATTGCTATATACAAAGTGCCCCACCACAGTGCTATGGATCTTATAGATCATGGTCAGGCTTATTTTTTTACCGATTCCGTATTGATAAAAAATGCTTCCTCTATCCGGTTTCATATTCATCCCAACAGGTTGCAACATGGTGTTGCCATTGTAAACGCTATAGACCCAGGTATAGCACAAGGTTACCGGAGTTTTACCTGGCATGGTAAATCTATCCTGCAGATACTGAATGGTAATACGATACCCATGGGAATGACAGTCGACTACCTCTTCGTTTCCAATAACGCAGTGAGAAATCTTTCATCGCTGGCATCGATACATGCTTCCCAAATAATTCTCGATAGCAGTAACTCTTACTATTTTGCAGGCAGATTGCTGGACCAGGCTGCAAAGTTGAATATCAACTTGTACTCGGTATGGCACGAAGGCGCATTTGTTAAAATGATTTAATACCATACTTCAAACATCATATAGCATGAACCAGATTGAATATACTATAAAAGATCGCATAGGATATGTTACACTGAATCGTCCGGAGAAACGTAATGCGTTAAGTTTTGAATTGGTAGCAGCGTTGAAGGAAGCTTTCACCAAAGCAGAGGATGACACCACTGTAAAAGTAATTATACTACGGGCGAACGGTGAAGCGTTTTGTGCCGGAGCTGACCTTGAATATCTGCAGCAGTTACAAAAGTTTTCCTACGAAGAAAATTTAGCTGACTCAAACCACTTGAAAGAATTATTCCTCAAGATATATACCTTGAATAAAGTAGTGATCGCGCAAGTACAAGGCCATGCTCTCGCTGGCGGTTGTGGTCTTGCATCGGTATGCGATTTTATATTCGCAGTACCGGAAGCAAAGTTTGGGTATACCGAAGTGAAGATCGGTTTTATACCCGCCATTGTCATGGTATTTTTACTGCGCAAGATTGGCGAAGCGAAAGCAAAGCAACTTTTATTGAGTGGAGATTTGATAACGGCCGAAGACGCGTATCGCATAGGGCTTATCAATTATATAGTTGATAAAGAAAAAATAGAAAGTGAAGTGTTGGAGTTTTCTCATCGGTTGATCCATACAAACTCTTCCAATTCCATGGAGCTTACCAAGCAAATGATAGCATCTATACAATCCATGCCTTTGGATGATGCGCTAACGTTTGCGTCAACGATGAACGCCAAAGCTCGTACCAGTGAAGATTGTATTAAAGGCATTCAGGCATTTTTGAATAAAGAGAAAATTCAATGGTAAATTATTGAATCTTGCTATAAATAGGACATCAATATTACAGCAATAGTATATTTATCGCATGAAAAGTATATACTCAAGGTATATTTTGAACCCAAAACAAACCCATGCGAATTTTAATGTGTATTCTATGGAGCGCGATATCTATATCGCTCTCCGCGCAATCGTATTCCGGTGATACCTGGAAGGACGCCAGTAAAAAAGGAAAAGGCAATGTTTCTTTTGCCTATGTAGAAACCCCGAGCTTTGCCTATATAGATGACTCCGGAAAACTTACCGGCATTTGTGTGGATATCATGAATGACTTTGTAGTGTGGCTGAAGGAAAGCAAAAAGGTGGAAATCAGTCCTAAGTTTGTTGGCGATGGATCTAACTTTCGCGGCATGTTCGACAAAGTAAAAAATTCGAAAGGTGGCGTGTTCGGACTTGGTAACATCACCATTACCGAAGAGCGGAAGAAGGAAGTAAAATTCAGTCAGCCCTTCATTACAAACTTTGCTATACTCATCACACAATCCAAAGTACCTACGCTGGCAAAATTTGAAGATATGCCCAAGACTTTCGCTGACCTGACGGCCTATACTGCGAAGGGTACCTTAAATGAAAAACGCATTCTCGATTTAAAGAACAATTACTATTCGGATCTTAAGATAGTATATACTACCACCAGCCAGGAAACGCTTGAAAAAATATTCGAAGATCCTAAAGGAGTCGGGTACCTTGACCTGGCATTTTATCTCGAAGCGGTACAAATGAAGAAAGGCATCAAGCGTCATCCCATCGCTGATAAGGCTGCAGAGCAATTCGGTTTTATCATGCCCCTCAATAGCGATTGGACTCCCGTGTTAGATGAATTTCTAAAAGCGAACGGCGGCTATACCACCACAGCAAAGTATAAATCTATTTTGTTGAAACACCTGGGAGAAGCCGGTATGAAGCTCATGCAATCTGCTTCCAAGCAGTAGCCCAGACCGTTGGAGGAATGCGTTCACTGTTACTCGTAGCAGCAGCAAACTGAAAATTTGTTCCAATTAACGATTAACAGTGAACGTATAACGGATAAGGGTACTATATTCGTCTCTGTTGGAGACACCCGTTTCGATATTAAAAAAGTACTGGCAACATGGCCAGTTCAGGCCGTTGCAGGAAGATATTATCACATCTGTCCTGCAAGGGCATGATACCCTGGCGCTGCTTCCGACCGGTGGCGGAAAATCGGTATGCTTTCAGGTGCCTGCTTTATTGCTGGACGGAATTTGTATCGTGATCACTCCCCTTATTGCTTTGATGAAAGATCAAGTGGAGCAATTAAAGAGGCGCGGCATCCTGGCCGTTGCCATCCACTCGGGTATGCACCGCAGGGAAATAGATATACTGTTGGACAACTGTATATATGGGCCGGTAAAGTTTTTATACGTTTCTCCGGAACGCCTGCAAACCGAATTATTTATAGCACGTGCAAAGCAAATGAAGATCGCGCTGATCGCGGTTGATGAAGCGCACTGTATATCGCAATGGGGGTATGATTTCAGGCCACCTTATCTGCAGATTCCTTCCTTGCGGGAATTGAAACCCGATGCTCCCGTGATTGCACTTACTGCAACGGCTACGCTACTGGTAAAAGAAGACATTATGGCGAAGCTGGCATTCCGGCAGCCGGCAGGAGTTTTTCAAAAATCTTTCGCGCGTGAAAACCTTGCTTTTGTTGTTCGCAAAACTGAAAACAAAGAGAAGAAGTTGCTGGATATTCTGCAGAAGGTAAAAGGCAGTGCAATTATATATGTCCGCTCGCGCAAGGCTACACAACAGATTGCCGAGTGGCTTTCCAAAAGAGGTATCAGCGCTTCGTATTATCATGCCGGACTGGATTTCGAAGATCGTTCTAAAAGACAAGAGGAGTGGACTCATGATAAGAGTCGGGTAATGGTAGCAACCAACGCCTTTGGTATGGGTATAGATAAACCCAATGTACGACTCGTTGTCCATCTGGATATCCCGGAAAATATCGAATCATATTACCAGGAAGCGGGTCGTGCCGGGCGCGATGGTATACGGTCGTTTGCTGTTATACTATATCAGGATGCAGACGTTGTTAGTCTTCAATTCAAAACAGAGCAGGCACATCCATCTCCCGAAGTTTTAAAAAAGGTATACCAGGCGCTTGCCAATTATTATCAACTCGCCATTGGTAGCAGTGGCGGAGAGAGTTACGATTTTGACCTGCACGATTTTGCAGAGCGGTTCAAGTATCATCAGGCTGAAGTATATATAGCACTGAAGAAACTGGAGGAGGAGGGATTCATTCAGTTCAACGAAAGTTTTTACAACCCGTCACATCTTTTTCTCGCGGTTGATAAAGCCAAGCTATACGAATTTCAAATTGCCAATGCGCGATTCGATCCGGTTATAAAAATGTTGCTTCGCCTGTACGGTGGCGAGTTGTTTGCGGATTTTGTAAAGATCTCCGAACCGTATCTCGCCCGAGGATTGAAGGTTTCTGATAAAGAAATGATCACGATTCTTCAGCATCTCCATGAACTGAACATTGTAGTGTATCAGCCCATGAAAAATAAACCGCAGATTACATTTGTAATGCCGCGGCAGGATGCAGACAAACTTCCGCTGAACATTCAGCGGCTTGAGGAACGCAAAAAGCTGATTACCGATAAAATGAGGGCGATTGTGAATTTCACCACCGAAACACATCGCTGCCGCATGCAGGTTATTCAAGCGTATTTCGGTGAGGAAACTTTTACGGTATGTGGCCTTTGTGATGTTTGTATTGAACAACGGAAAGCGAATAATCACTCGGCTTTCGAATTATTACGCGCAGAAATCGTTACTATCATGAAGGGGGCTTCCATGACCATCGAAGAACTGGAAGAATATATTGAGCCAACGGACCATGAGTTATTTGCAGATGTAGTGCGTGACCTCGTAGATGAAGGCTTGCTGAAGTATGATGACAGCTGGCGACTGCAACTTTCTGAACAAAGAAACTGATTGTATGTTATATACCATTATGCGAAAAGGATTGAAGAAGTTTATCAGGATTTTTATTTATGTACATATATTTCTGGCAGTCTCGCTATTGCTGACGCATTGTACATTTAAACGTTATGCTGAAAAATCATATGCGCGTGCAAAAAAAGACAAGCCATACGATGTCATCATAGTGCCCGGAGTTCCCTATGAAAAAGAGAACACCACCATGGTTATGAAGATGAGAATTTTCTGGGCCAAGCATTTATATGACAGTGGCTATACCAAGAATATAATCTTTTCAGGAGCCGCAGTATATAGTCCATTCGTGGAAGCACTTGCTATGAAAACAATTGCTGACTCATTGGGCATTCCTGCCGAACATACCTTTGCAGAAACAAAAGCAGAACACAGCACGGAGAATATCTATTACTCCTGGAAGCTGGCGAAGGAACTCGGCTTCGAAAAAATAGCATTGGCCACCGATCCATATCAATCTGGTTTATTACGAAGCTTCACCAGGCGTTATTGTCCCGGTGTAAAAGCTATACCTATTGTATTTGGCATGCTCGACATCAGCAATAAGTCTTTGCCGGTAATCGACACCACATCTTGTCATGCCAATGGTTTTGTATCTATACTAGAGCGTGAAGGATTCTGGCAGAGGTTCCGCGGCACATTAGGCAAACGCGTGAAAGAAGATCGAAGAGAGTCTAAGAAACAAAAAGAGAGCGAGGAAAATGTGAGCCAAACAACCTATTGAACCAATTCTGAAGGTTATAAATAGAAAAAGTCTGCCCATAAAAAGCAGACTTTTTTGTGGAGAATATCGGAGTCGAACCGATGACCTCTTCCATGCCATGGAAGCGCTCTAGCCAGCTGAGCTAATCCCCCGAACGGGCAGCAAATATAGAGGAGTTCCAGAAAAAATCAACTTTACAACGCTGTGTATACATCAATTTGAAACAGTGAAAAGTTGTTTAGCCTTTATTATGTTGTGCTTTGTCTCAAAGAACAGAGAGAAATGCTTGTAATTTGCAACTCCGCAATTAATCTCGATTAATAGCCGTACCTTTGCACCTTACACAATAATATAGAATGAAATCTTTTGAAACCCTGGGCCTGTCCAAGGGCTTGGTGGAGTCGGTTTTACAAATCGGCTTTGAAACGCCTACACCCATACAGGAAAAAGCAATCCCTGTTTTACTGAACGGAAACCGCGATTTTGTCGGACTCGCACAAACCGGTACCGGTAAAACTGCTGCCTTCGGATTGCCGTTGCTTGAACTGGTTGATGATAAAAGCCGCGATACGCAGGCACTTGTATTGGCACCTACACGCGAACTTGGTTTGCAGATTGCCAATGACCTTGAAAACTTCTCTGAAAAATTTAAATCCTTCAACATCGTGGCGGTGTATGGCGGATCAAGTATCAGTGAACAGATCCGTAAAGTAAAAAAAGGAGCACAAATCATTGTAGCAACTCCTGGCCGCCTCATTGACCTCATCGATCGTAAAGCGATCAATCTTAAAACTATAAAATATATAGTATTGGATGAAGCCGATGAAATGCTGAACATGGGCTTTAAGGATGACCTTGATAAAATACTTTCCTTTACACCGGAAGATAAAGCGACCTGGTTGTTTTCAGCAACCATGCCACGCGAAGTTCGCTCGATCATGAAGAACTACATGAGCGATCCGTTCGAACTTACCGTAGGTGAGCAGAACACCGGGAATGTTAACATCGATCATCAGTATGTGATCATTCAGGATAAAGATCGTTATCTCGCACTGAAACGTATCCTCGATTACAATCCGGATATTTTTGGTTTGATCTTCTGCCGTACGCGTATCGATACACAGAAAATTGCTGAGATGCTGATGAAGGATGGCTATAATGCCGATGCACTTCATGGTGACCTTACACAGCAACAACGTGATCGCGTGATGTTGAAATTCCGTCAGCGTTCTTTACAGATACTGGTGGCTACAGATGTTGCCGCCCGTGGTATAGATGTGGAAGACATCTCGCACGTTATTCATCTGAATATACCAGACGAAATGGAGTTCTACACGCACCGTAGCGGAAGAACAGCCCGTGCTGGTAAGAAAGGTGTTTCGATCGCGATGATCTCTAAACGCGAACTTGGTAAAGTAAAGCAGATCGAAAAAACATTGAAGTCACCGTTTAAACGGATGACTATACCTACCGGTGCCGAAGTTTGTCAGAAGCAATTGCTGGCCTTTATGCACAAGGTAAATGAAGTGAAAGTAAATGAAGATGAGATCGCAGAGTTCCTTCCTGCTATCGAAGCAGAATTGAAGAGCCTTACCAAGCAAGAGCTTATCAAGCGTTTTGCTTCTCTGGAATTCAACCGCTTCTTTGATTACTACCGTAATGCTCCAGATCTGAACGTAGAAGGCAGACGTGGGTCAAGTGAAGGTGGCGAAGATCGTCATTCATCATCAGGTGCCCGCTTCTTTATCAACCTTGGTAAAATGGATGGTATAGATGTTTCTAAACTCATTGAAGTTATCGATGATGCTTCAGGTTTAGGAAAAAGCGATATCGGTAGAATTGATTTGAAAGGTGCTTACTCGTTTTTCGAAGTTGATACAGAGAAAGCTGATCAAATCTTAAAAGGATTTAGCGGTATAGAGTATAAAGGCCGCCAGGTGCGCGTTGAAGTAACGGAGCAAAAAGAGTTTGGTTCACGTAGCCGCTCTTCTTCATCTTCAAGCCGCGACAATAACCGCGGAGGCGGTGGAGGCAGATCTTCCGGCAGAAGCTCCGGAGGTGGAAGCAGATCCCGCTCTTCATCTTCTGATCAGAAAAAGAAATGGAGATAATATAGAGCTATGCTATATATAGTATAAAAGAGGCTTTGTGAGATTATTTCTTACAAAGCCTCTTTCTTTTAAGGACGTTTATCCGTTGGGAAAACCGTGAAGTTCAACAACTCCGTATGACGAATCACGGTGATATCTGTAACGTTCACAATCTCCCGTTTACTTAATTCTTTAAAGAGCTCATGTGAGGAATTAATGATCTTGTCATGAAACGATATGACTATATCTCCTTCCTGCAGCTGTGAACGTGAAGCCGGTGAGTTCTCTTCGATCTTCGTGATGAACAGCCCTTTCTTGTTCTTCAGGTTATAGTGCTGTTTTACCTTTGGATTGATGGGTACTTCCTGTAGCATGAGTCCGAGGTAAGCCTTGAATACTTTTCCATCTTTCAGTAATTGCTGCGCGATCTCTTTCGCTGTATTTATGTCCACTGAAAAACTCAGCCCCTGTGCTCCTTGTATGATTGCTGTATTCACACCAATCACTTCACCATCCGTTGTAATCATAGGTCCACCGGAATTACCTGGATTCAATGCGGCATCCGACTGAATAACATTATCAACCAGCCTTCCGGATTGCGTCTGCAAAGTTCTGCCCAATGCGCTTACCACCCCCGTTGTAACGGTATGCTGATAACCATACGGATTACCGATAGCAATTATAAACTGACCGATCTGCAGCTGTTGAGCATCTCCGAGTTTGGCTACCGAGTAACCTTCACTATATATCTTGAGTATTGCTAAGTCCGTGTCAGGATCTTTGCCGATCAGCACACCTTCAATCTCATTCTCATTCAGCAGGCTCACCATTATTTTTTCGGCACCACCCACTACATGGCTGTTGGTAAAAATGAGTCCGTCTGATGAAAAGATAAACCCTGAACCAGAGCCGGCAGGACGAAGTACATTATTCTTGTCTCGCTTGAAGACATCTATTCTGACGACCGCATTTTTGGTTTTTTCTACGGCCTCAATGATCATCGTTGAAAAAGCATCCATAAATTTTCTTCTTAAAGTATAGGGCGCGTCAAAAAACTGTCCATCCCGAAGAACAGGTTAAAATGGCTTGTGTCTATAAAAACAGAAAGCCAAGTTGGCCGGTATGCCCTATAAATCCAGGAATAAAAACTCCATTGTTACCGATTTTTGGATTTATCCGATAAAAATCGCCACGACCCGAAAAGCGATTTGAGGAACCATTTGAAAAATTTTTGACGAAAAAATTTCGTCGACCAGTTTGAAAAACAAATTTTTTTTGGATATTGCAATGGTTTGCAGAACGACCTTCAAACGTTAGCAGTCTAACAATCCTACAACCTGCTTTTAAGGCTTTAAAAAAGTTGGTTACCAAGGAAGGCTGTCAAAAAGAAGAGTACCTGCAGATTGCCATGTCTAAAGTCGGCCCAAAATCTAGCTTTTAAACCAACATTTTTTATGAAGCAGATTAATGTATATCATTTCTTGGGCTTAGCCATTATGTTTGCCAGCTCCATCGTTTCGATGACTCTTTTGGCAATCATGATTTTTTAATCCCTACTTTGTATTCGATCTCCTGGCCAACAGGAGTACCCCTTTTCCTGAAGTTATTCATATCGCAGGGTCTTTGCCGGATTTCCCAAAGCCGCCCGTATGGTTTGAGTACTTACTGTAACCAGTGCTATTAGTATAGCGCATGCTGCACCTGCTACAAAAATTGCTGGATTCATATCCACTCTATAGGCAAACGTGTCAAGCCAGCGATTCATACTATACCAGGCGATTGGCCACGCAACCAGGTTTGCTATAGCAACCAGTATTAGAATTTCCTTCGACAAAAGTTGAAGTATACTTCCCACCGAGGCACCGAGAATTTTACGGATGCCAATTTCTTTCATTCGCTGCAATATACTGAACGTGGCAAGTCCGAATAATCCAAGGCTCGCTATAAAAATGGCGAGTGCCGCGAACGTTGTAAACAACTGACTCTGCTTTTGCTCCGCCTCGTATAGCTTTCTATAGCGATCACTCAAGAAATCATATTCAAAAGGTCTGCCTGGTAAAAATGATTTCCATGTTTTCTCAAGATGTGCCAGTCCTTCCTGCAGGGAGTTTGCAGCAATCTTTACAGATAGACGATTATAATTATCTCTCCGCATCAAAAATATCATTGGTACAATTTGCTGATGCAGCGATTCAAAATGAAAATCCTTCACTACACCAATCAGCTTTCCCTGTACATCGGCATAATGAAAATCCTTGTCAATATTTTGTTCAACGTTAGTCCACCCGATGGCTTTGGCAGCTGCTTCATTGATGATAAACGCTAAAGAATCATCAGTAGGAATTGCCTTCGAGAAATTTCTTCCTGCAGCCACCTGTATACTATAGGTGTCAAAAAAATCTTCATCCGTAGAAATAGACTTTAAATTCATAGGTATACTCACCAGGCTATCTCCTTTCATTACACTGGCATCGCCGTATGAATCGAGCAGTCTTCCGGTTGGAATGCGTGACGATCGCCCTACATTTTGAATAAGCGATGACTGTGTCAGCGCATGATGAAACGCATCGTATGTGTTATTCAGATCTTCATAATATGAAAGTGTGACGACCTGGTCTTTTTTGTAACCAAGGTCACGGTTATTCAGAAATGCGAGTTGCTGAAACGTTATGAGTGTAGCAATGATCAATACAATTGAAATGGAAAACTGCACAATAACCAGTGTTTTGCGAATAGCAGATTTACCGGTAGCAGAACCCTGTTGTCCCTTAAGGGCAAGCGCAGGATTGAAAGAAGAAATTACAAATGCAGGATATATACCTGCCAGCACACCGATCACGAGTGCAAATACGATAAGCCCTCCGATCAGTGCTATATTCGAGAATATATTCATGGAAATTTCTTTTCCTGTAAATTCATTCAGCCAAAGTATACCACGCACGGATAAAAACAATGCGAGTATCAAGGAGAAAAATGTGATCAGTATAGATTCGCTTAAGTACTGGCCTACCAGTTGAGTTTTGAAGGCACCTACTGCTTTTCGTAAACCAACTTCTTTCGCGCGTTTTGTGGCCCGTGCTGTAGAAAGGTTTATGAAGTTGAAGCAAGCGATCAGTATAATAAACAACCCGATCACACTCATCATATATACACTATTGATGTCACCATTGGTTTCAAGTTCATCATCAAGGTGTGAGCGGAGATGAATGTCGGTAAGTTTTTGCAGGGAAAGTGTTGTTGATTTTGATGCTACCCAATCTGCGGGCACTCCCCAGTTGGCGCGAGCATAATTACCAAAATGCTTATCCAGGAATGCAGGAAATGCAGCTTCTGTTTTTTTAGGATCAGCGCCTTTTTCCAGAAGTATATATGTACCGAAAGAATTATTGCCCCAATTTGTTTCCAGCTGTCTGCGTCCATAGATATTGTCATTCTCCAAAGTGCTAAAGGAAATCAGGAACTCCGGATGCCAATGCGATTGCTTTGGGAAGTCTTTATATACACCTGTTACTTCAAGATCAAATGCATTATTGGCACGAAGACGTTTGCCTATAATATTTTCACTGTTAAAATATTTCTTCGCAGCTTTCTCTGAAAGCATTACGGTAAAGGGACGCTCAATAGCTTTTACAGGATCACCAGATTTAATATCAATGTCGAAAATCCGGAAGATGTTCGGCTCTGCTACAAATACATTGTCTTCAGAGTTGGATATTTTCAGCTCCCCGTTTTCTTCGAGTCCAATCACGGTTCCGAAATTGATGGTGCGGGCCATCACTTCAAGTTCTCCGAAATCATTTTTAAGCAATGGACCAATGGGCGGTGCAACGTTTGCCAGGCGAAGACTTACTTCTCCTTCCTGAGAATGAAAACTCCGCGTGACGCGATAAATCCTCTCTGCTTTTGTATGATACTTGTCGTAACTGATCTCATCGGTTACAAACAGGAAAATAAGAATGGCGCTGGCAATGGCCAGTGCAAGACCTGCTATATTAATAAACGCTGTTAGCTTGTTCCGGAATATGGAACGTAAGGCTACTTTTATATAGTTTCTGATCATGGCAAAAGGAGTAACTTTTAAATTCTGTGCTGGTTACACAAAGACCATGCATTTTGTAAGAAGCTGCATGGAACTATAAAAAAAAGGTTTGCACCGATGGCGATGTTCAATTCTGATCAGATGTATTGTACGGAAATGAACCGGTTGTGCAACCGTAACTGTTGTTAAAAAGGTATGGTGTGTTAACAAACCATTCATAAAAGATTAATTTCGCGCACACGATCATTAATTATCTTGCTGACTTTATTTCAAGCTATGAGAGTATACATTTTTGCACTGACCTTCATCATCTTTAGTGGAGCATCTGCGCAGACAACGGTAAGCATCAGCGACCGTCCAAAACTGGTAGTGGGGATTGTGGTTGACCAGATGCGTCAGGAATATCTCTATCGCTACTATAACAAATTTGGTAACGATGGTTTTAAAAGATTGATAGGCGATGGCTTTATGGTGAAGAATGCGCACTATAACTATACTCCAACCTATACCGGCCCAGGCCATGCCTCTGTATATACCGGTACAACACCTGCAGTACACGGAATTATCGGAAACGACTTCTATAACAAGAAGAATGGTAAGATGGTGAACTGTGTGGAGGATTCCTTGCAAAAAATTGTAGGAGTAGCTTCTGGCAACGGAGATGTTTCTCCCTGGAGAATGCTGTCATCAACCGTTACAGATGAATTGGAATTATTTACGCAGAAACGCGCCAAAGTTATAGGACTATCATTCAAAGATCGCGGTGCTGTATTACCGGCAGGTCATCTTGGTGATGCTGCATTCTGGTTTGATAGTGGCACAGGTCGCTTTATTTCCAGTTCATACTATATGAGCAAGCTTCCGGATTGGACAGAGAAATTCAATTCCCTTAATCTTCCTGATAAATACTTGTCACAGGAGTGGAACACATTGTTGCCCATCGAACAATATACAGAGAGTGGACCTGACGATTCTCCATATGAAAAAAAGTATGTAGGCAAAGCCAAGCCGACTTTCCCCTATAATTTGCCACAGATGCGAAAGCAGAATGGAAATTTCGACCTGCTATATATGACGCCTTTTGCGAATGATTACCTGACGGAATTTGCCAAGGCTGCTCTTACAGGAGAGAAGATGGGGAAAGATGATATCAGTGATTTCCTTTGTGTTTCTTATTCTACTACGGATGCTATAGGGCATGCGGTTGGCCCGAATGCCATTGAAGTGGAAGATACATACTTGCGACTTGATAGAAATATAGCGGACTTACTGAAAACATTGGACACGGAAGTTGGAGCTGGTAACTATACATTGTTTCTCACGGCAGATCACGCTGTGGCCGATGTACCACAATACCTGAAGGATAACAAAATGCCTGCGGGTTATTATAATGAGAATTATGTTCAGGCTAAATTAAACGAATACCTGAATGGATATTTTCCCGGAAAGAAACTGATTGCCAATGTAAGCAACGAACAAATATTTTTAAATCAAGATGCTTTTCAAGGCAATCCGAAATCAACAGGTCTCGATATGTTTATAGTCTCTGAGTTGATCGGTAAATATCTTCTAACGGTAGAAGGTGTAGCGAACTATTATACAGAAGGCTTGCTTCGTCAGGGTGATTATAATGAAGGAGGTGTGAAGGGTTCTGTCATTCGCGGATATCATCCGAAGCGCTCCGGTGATGTAGTGGTAGTGTTGGAGCCAGGATGGTTTGAATCAGGTTCTATTCAAGGAACAACACACGGATCTCCCTATACATATGATACGAACGTGCCGATGGTATTTTACGGTAAAGGAATCAAAAAGGGTGTATCGGTTCGGTATCATCCAATAACAGATATAGCACCCACTATATCTGCATTGCTGAATATAAAGTTTCCAAGTGGTTGTACCGGAAACCCGGTATCAGAATTATTTGAGTAACGAATACCAAACTGTATTCGTTTATATATGATATAGATATTTTATTGGAGTATAAATCTGAATAGCCAACTATATATGCATATTAACCTGGAACAGAAATTCACGAAGTTCACCGAACATTGGCATCCTTATATAGTAGGTGAGTTAAATGATAACTATATAAAGATCGCTAAAGTAAAAGGCGAACTTATCTGGCATAAACATGATGGTGAAGATGAATTATTTGTAGTGCTTGCCGGTACGTTGATGATGGACTTCAGAGACAAGCCAACGATCGCTACAAAGCCAGGGGAGATTCTGATCGTTCCGAAAGGTGTTGAACATCGCCCGTGGACAAACGATGAAGAGGTTCGTATTATGTTAATCGAACCGAAAAGTCTCAAGCATACCGGTGATATAGTAGTTGCTCAAACTGTAGAGAACCTAGAGTGGATTTAATATAAATCCACTCTAATTTAACTGACCTGCCTTTTTTAACTTCGTTGGCATCAATTTTTTAGTTTTCTCCGAACCTTCACCACGTAGGTTCGTGTTGACTCATGAAAGATATTTATTATGCTAAAGTCCATCCATCCTTTTGATCAATCTGTTATTGATGAGTTTCCGCTGCATACGCCACATGATATACAGGCCAAGCTCGACAAGGCTTCATTGGCGTTCAGTCTATGGAAAAAAACAACGCTCGTACAACGGAGTGAAATGATGTTGCGTGTTGCCGCAGTTCTTCGAAAGAACAAAGAAGAATATGCGCGCACGATTACGTGGGAGATGGGCAAAGTAATTTCAGAGTCGCGTGCAGAGATTGAAAAATGCGCAGTGGGATGCGAGTACTTTGCAAAGCATGCGGAAAATTTTCTGGCTGATAAACGAATTGATACAGATGCGTATAAGAGCCTTGTTGTATATCAACCTATAGGTGCAGTACTTGCTATTATGCCGTGGAATTTTCCTTTCTGGCAAGTATTCCGATATGCAGCGCCTGCGTTAATGGCGGGTAACGTTGGCTTACTGAAACACTCTTCCAATGTAACCAAATGCTCCATGACGATCGAAAAGATTTTTCATGAAGCCGGTTTCCCGGATGGCGTATTTCAATCACTCATCATTCAGAATACTGCAATTGAAAGTATACTTGAATCGCGCATTGTGCAGGGCGTTGCTCTAACAGGGAGTGAGTCTGCTGGTGCTAAGGTAGGCGCATTAGCAGGGAAGAATATAAAAAAATCAGTGCTTGAGTTAGGAGGCAGTGATCCATTTATAGTGCTTGAAGACGCAGACCTTGATCTTACTGTAAAGATTGCCACACAATCGCGCATGCAAAACGCAGGACAATCCTGTATAGCGGCAAAACGATTTATAGTACATGAAAAAATAAAAGAGGAATTTGTCGAACGCTTTCGGATAAGTATAGAGGCTTTGCGTCAGGGAAATCCTTTCGATGAAAAAATAACAACGGGACCGCTCGCACGAATTGATCTGGCAGAAGATCTCGAAAAGCAACTAAAGCAATCTATACAGCAGGGCGCTCGTATAGTAACAGGAGGTGAAAGAAATGAAGGTAATTTTCAACCTGCATTGCTTGATCATGTAAAGCCCGGCATCGTTGCGTTTGATGAAGAAACTTTTGGACCGTTGGCGGCAGTAACATCAGCGTGTTCGGAACAGGAAGCTATTACCTTTGCAAATGCGAGTCGCTATGGATTGGGTGCTTCGGTTTGGACAAAGGATCGCGATCGTGGAGAACGCGTAGCACGCGAAGTAGAAGCGGGTTCTGTATTCATTAATTCACTTATGAAATCTGATGTGCGATTGCCGTTCGGAGGTATAAAGAAATCCGGCTATGGCCGTGAATTATCACAAGAAGGTATTCATGAATTCGTCAATATAAAGACAATCTCTATAGCGTAAATAATAAAGAATTCTGGTTTTTATTTTTCGATGTGGAATTGCCACCAGGCAAAGCTATACGCATTGCCGTGAATCATAAATTATTTTAACGGTGTCGTGGGGGTATTTTAAAAATGAGTTGTCTTGATCATGAAACAACCTCTATGATTATGACTAAACATTTTAAGACTTTCCTTTTTGCAACGCTGGTAGCGTGTGCGGGTATATTTACTTCCTGTGATGAAGAAGATCCAGGTCCTCTTCAGGATAAAGAAAAAGATTATTCATTGGTAGATTTTGACAGACTTGAAATGGGCAGCGCCTTTCATATTGATGTAGAGCAGTCCAATACATTCAGCATTCATGTTGAGGGCGATCGCAGAAATATAGATGACCTCGAAGTATATAAAAGCGGTTCAACGCTCGTCATTAAATACGAAGACAATGCGAATCGTAAACATGACACCTATATTACCATTCGCATGCCGCGTTTGGATGCTGTTAATTTTTCGGGAGGGAGTGTCTCCACGATAAAAGGATTTGAAAGCGATGATGATCTTGATTTCATTTTATCCGGTGCATCTGTATCTCAATTAGATGCAGGCTACAGGCAGTTGAACCTGGATATATCCGGAGCTTCAAGTCTGAGACTATATGGATTAGGTGACGAACTGGAAGCGAAAGTTTCCGGTGCATCAACACTCTCTGCATTTGATTATCCGGTGCGTGAGTCTATACTCGATGCCTCCGGTGCCAGCCATGCAAAAGTTACCGTGTCTGATGATTTAGATGTCATAGCGACTGGTGCAAGTTCTATACTTTATAGAGGCAATCCGTCCATTACCACGAATGTATCCGGCAGCAGCACAGTAGAGAAAGACTAAGACCGACATCATCAAAAAGTATAGATAATTAAAAGGGGGTTCGCCCCCTTTTTTTGTGCTATAGAATGGATTGCTGCAGATAAAATACGAATAGATTTCAAAAAACTTTTTGTGCAATCATACAACCATTTTGATTTTTTTACGTGAACTTTAGTTTCTGGAGCCTTTACAGATTCCAAACATTTACGCCTATGTTTCTCATATTTTAAGTTTGGTACGTCCAAGCATCTTTTTTAGAGCTCCACTCCAGGAGCCGATAGGTATATATTTTTTAACGTCTAAACTTTTAGTATGTCGGTTATTACAAAAGTCAGTTCATTTATAAGTCTTTTTAAAAAAGCCATTAAAGGCGAGGAACAAGAATATACATCCGGAAGCATAGATCGGGCTATATTTCTTCTTTCCGTGCCCATGATCTTCGAGATGTCGATGGAAGCGATCTTTGCCATCGTAGATGTTTATTTCGTAGGGCGCCTGCATGACAATGATGCTATCTCTGTTATTGGTCTAACCGAGTCCGTGCTTGCATTAATATACTCACTGGCCATGGGGTTGAGCATGGCTGCAACCGCTATGGTGGCCCGCAGAGTAGGAGAGAAGGATATTAAATCTGCAGAAGTTGCAGCAGCACAAGCGATCTATATAGGGCTCGCCATGGCAGCACTGATTAGTGTCGTTGGGATGTTCTTTTCAGAAAATATCCTCCGGCTAATGGGCGGAAGTGAAACGTTGATTGCAGACAACGTGGGGTATACACGCTGGATGTTGACAGGCAACGTAACCATTATGTTGCTATTTATTATCAACGCTGTTTTTCGCGGTGCGGGTGATGCTTCATTAGCGATGCGTTCTTTGTTGTTGGCGAACATATTGAACATTGTACTAGACCCGATTTTTATTTTTGGTCTTGGTCCTATACCAGCCTTCGGAGTAGAGGGTGCGGCAATTGCTACAAATATAGGACGTGGTATAGGTGTCATGTATCAGCTTTATCACTTGTTGAAAGCCAAAGGAATTATCAAACTGCGAGCGGAAAATCTAATGGTAGATTTGTCCATCATCGGAAGGCTGTTAAAAATATCGGCAGGTTCTACAGGACAATTTTTGATTGGTTCAGCAAGTTGGATCTTTCTAATGCGAATCATGTCTGACTTCGGAAGTGCAGCACAGGCAGGCTATACCATTGCTATCCGCGTAATTGTTTTTGCTATACTTCCTGCATGGGGAATGGCCAATGCATCGGCAACATTGGTAGGACAAAACCTCGGAGCAGGGCATCCCGATCGTGCGGAAAAATCGGTGTGGAGAGCAGCGTTCTTTAATATGATTTTTCTTGCTCTAGTGACTATACTATTCTTTAGTCTGGCTACTCCAATTCTACATTTCTTTACAACCGATGAAGTTGTATTGAAGAATGGCATTCAGTGTTTGCAAATCGTGTCACTGGGGTATATCTTCTATGCGTATGGTATGGTGATCAACCAATCCTTTAATGGGGCAGGGGACACACGAACTCCGATCATTATAAGCTTCTTTGGTTTCTGGATCTTCCAGATTCCATTTGCATATATACTGGCCATGTGGTTTCATACCGGACCTGTTGGTGTATATGCAGCCATTGCCATTGCAGAATCGCTCATGGCCTTAGCCGGTATTTTTATTTTCCGTCAAGGAAAGTGGAAAGCAGTGAAGGTATAAGTATATATACTGTGAGTCTGGTGACGTTATCAAGACTCACAGTATAACTATACTTATGGCTCTCTTTTTTTGAAGGCCGCTTTAAAAGCATTGCCAAATTCATCGCCAGCTTTCTTAAGACTGTCCTCTACTTCTTTCCAACGTTCGTTATTTTCAGCTTCCTTTTTGATTTTTTCAGCAGAGACTTTGAGTTCTTCCAGCTTTACTTCGAATTCTTTCCGAAGCCTTTCTCCGGCTTCATTAAATTCCACTAAAAAATCATCTACACGTTTACCGAAATTTTTGAAAGTCTTTTCTGTCTTTCCTTCTTCTTGCGTTTCCATTGAGTGATATTTTTATACAACATACTAAAGTTAACAGTAAGTATTCTAAATCTTGTTAGTTTTAGGCCCCTTTTCCGGAAGGATATTTTTTAAAAGTTGTTTGTGTAAGGATTTAACGTTGTATGGATAATTTTACTTTTGATTTTTCCGGTGTGAGCTGGATTACGTTGAGGAGTTTGGGTATAAGCATGAAAGAAGTAATGAGTGTATTCAGGAATCCCTCTTCGGCAGTCGACAGAATCGATGACATAGACTTCCTTATCGGATTTTCTGACAAAAGAAAGTTTATAATGGTAGCCTATCGCTTGGCTAAAAATTCTAACTTTGATCTGGAAGTTCTACAAGTAGATTTGCCTTATGAAAAAGACATTAAAAAAATCTGGTGTCAGTTCAACCAATCCTAATACAGACTATTTGTCTATCTATAGGAACGCGCCCGAGTACGTAAAACAAAAATCTTCATTGCAAGATCTTGAGAAGCGGGTTCAGGAAGCTCGTGAAAAAAAAGTAGCGAAGGACTTTTAATATCGATAATGCAGAAATTCAAAATACTTTTCTTAATTATAGTCTTGACAGGATCGATGTCCTGCGGTTCATCCAAACATCACAAAAAACTCAAGCCTGGAAGACCGATTCCTTGTCCTCATAAAGACTGCTAATGAACCTGCGTAAAATAGTAATCGCGATTGACGGATACTCTGCTTGTGGCAAGAGTTCAACAGCAAAAGAAGTTGCTTCTATTTTAGGATACCGCTATATAGATTCCGGTGCCATGTACCGCGCGGTAACGTTTTATTTTATGGATCACCATGTCGCGCTAACCAATCCTAAAGAGGTGGCCCGTGCGCTGGAACAAATCCATATCTCGTTTAAAATAAATACCAAGAACGGTACAGATACTTATCTGAATGGATTGAATGTTGAAAAGGAGATCCGCAAGATGCGTGTCTCGGAAATGGTGAGCCAGGTAAGTACGATCAAACATGTGCGTACAGCGATGGTTGATCAGCAACGCAGAATGGGAAAAGAGAGAGGCATCGTTATGGATGGTCGCGATATCGGTACAGTCGTGTTTCCTACCGCAGAGCTGAAGCTTTTTATGAAAGCCGATATGCAAGTGAGGGCTTTTCGCAGGCAAAAAGAATTGCTTGAACGCGGGCAGCTTGTTGACCTTGATGATGTAGTAGAAAACATCCGGCAGCGCGATGAGATTGATACAACACGTGCAGAGAGCCCGCTACGAAAAGCGGACGATGCCGTTGAGGTTGACACCACACATATAGCGTTTGATGAGCAGGTAGACGAAGTAATCCGCATGGCGCTCGCTCGGATTGTAGTTTCTTAATAAAATAATACGCTTTCAAAGAAAAACCTGAAAGGCTTCCTTAATTTTGTTACAGGAGTATTGCATTCTTACCTCCTTACTCCTGTATTCTAACCCCTGCGTTTCATGGAAAGCACGTTCAGACGAATCATCCGCTATTTCTTTAGTGGTACCTTGTTTATCGTTCCGTTGGTAGCTACTGCATATTTTATCTTTATAGCTTTTAGCTGGCTCGACAGTCTTCTTAAACTTCCTTATCCTGGTCTTGGCTTCCTGATTATTCTATGCGCCATTACGATCTTCGGATACCTGACCACGAATTTTGCGTTCAAAGCTTTTACAACGTGGTTCGATCATGGCATGAATCGTATTCCACTGGTGAAACTTATTTATTCATCCTTGAAAGATTTACTAAATGCTTTTGTGGGTGATAAAAAGAAATTCAATAAACCTGTGCTGGTGTTGATGAACGAAGAGAATAAACTATACCAGATCGGTTTTATAACACAGGCGGATTTATCGGAGCTGGGGTTGAACGATATGGTTTCCGTTTACCTGCCACACTCGTATGCCGTATCTGGATGGCATTACATTGTGCAGAGGAACAGAATTACACCACTGAATATATCAGGACCTATAGCAATGAAATATATAGTATCCGGAGGTATAAGTGGATTTAAGGAGAATTTCTAAAAAAAAACGGATGCCTAGTTAGTAGGCACCCGTATAAAATAAGGTCGTTTCTTTTACTAGAACTTGAAGGTTACACCTCCGGAGATAGGAGTTAATCCTATACTGACTTCACCAAAGACACCTATATTAGGTTGGAAGAAATAACGCGCACCTGCAAAGATACCAGGGCGAAGATCGCTTCCATAATTGTCATCGTAGCCAACTACGCCATTGCCATCATGGCTATAGCTGGATGTTACAAAACCTAAGAATGCACCTGCGTATGGGTCAAATTTCTTGTTGGATACACGAAGAAGTTTTGCGAAGTGATAAGAAGCACGAGCTCCAAAATCGATGAAGTTGTAAGAATAATCATAATTGTTACCCTGGTATCCGTAATCATTAGTCCAACGGGTATACGCTATATATCCACCACCGCTGATCTCATCTGTAAAGGCATACTCTCCATTAACACCTAGCGTTACAGCTAAGCCACTACCTGCATAGTAATAACCCAAACCAAGGCTGGGGCTTAGTAAAAAGTCTCCTTTTCTCACTTGGGCTGTAGCACTGAATTGCGAAAATGAAAGCAGTAAAAAAGAAATTACTACCAAAAAACGAATGTCTTTTTTCATAATAAGAGTTTTGTTTGGGTTAAAATTAAGCAAAGACTTTTAATACCGAAATCAAAACAAGAATGTAAATGAATAGGGTACGAGTAAAAAGTCGCCATAGTTATTTATAGCACGTTACTACGGCTAAACTACATGACGGGTTTCGTGCTATAATATTATGCCAACTAACTTATTACGCCAGATCCGATCAATTCCTCCCCATTATACCAGGCAGCAAACTGTCCGGGGGTGATACTTTTCATTGGGACATCGAAAATGATATATAGTCCTTCTTCTCTTTTATAAAGCGTGCAAGCGGCCAACGCCTGGCGATAACGGATGCGTGCATTGTATTGGGCTGCCTCTCCAACGTTTAATTTCAGATCGGTTCGAATCCAATGCTCATCTTCGTTAGGAACGAATAACCCTTTTCGGTATAGTCCGGGATGCTCCTCGCCCATACCGGTATAGATCACATTTTCATTTGTATCGGTTCCAATCACAAACAACGGCTCAGCAAACCCACCGAGGTTTAAGCCTCTGCGCTGGCCAATGGTATAATAATGCGCACCGTTGTGTTCACCCACAACACTGCCTGCCGATGGTTCAAAATGATACGGCGCTGTAATCAGCTCCAGATCATTTTTATCAAAGCCATTTTTAAAAGCTGTAGCATCAGCCGGTACATTCACAACCTTTCCTTTTTTTGGAATGAGACGTTGTTGTAAAAAATCAGGTAAATGTACTTTGCCCACAAAGCATAACCCTTGTGAGTCTTTTTTATCAGCCGTTACCAACCCAATCTCTTTGGCTATCGCTCTTACTTCAGGTTTTAATAATTCACCTATCGGGAAAAGCGATTTGGACAATTGTTCCTGCGTAAGCTGACACAAGAAATAACTCTGATCTTTATTGGGATCTTTTCCGGAAAGCAATTGATATACTGCTTTACCATTTTGTTCATGCTGTGCTCTGCGGCAGTAATGTCCCGTGGCTACATAATCAGCTCCAAGCTTGAGTGCAGCATTCAGGAAAACATCAAACTTTATTTCGCGGTTACAAAGTACATCTGGATTTGGCGTACGGCCGCGTTGGTACTCAGCAAACATATAGTCAACGATGCGTGCTTTATACTCTGTGCTAAGATCTATAGCCTGAAATGGAATACCCAGATGTTGCGCTACGATCATAGCATCATTACTATCATCTAGCCATGGACATTCATTGCTGATGGTTACGGAGTCGTCATGCCAGTTCTTCATGAACATGCCAATCACTTCGTATCCTTCTTTTTGAAGGAGATAAGCCGCCACACTGGAGTCCACACCTCCCGATAAACCAACAACAACACGCTTGCCCTGGCCAGGAAGTGCATGGCTGGAGGTGGTTGCGCTTGTTTCTGTCGATTGTGTATGGACTGCAGGTTTCATTATTTCTTAGAAGTTAAATTCTCGTTCAAAAGTTCATTGACCGTCTCATTAAACTTTTGAATACCCACTTCATAGTAGAAGCCGGTGCCAGGACCTGAATAGCCTGTATGGATCTTCTTTACTTTTCCATCTTTACCAATAAAAATGGTGGTTGGAAATGCAACGACTTTATTAAGCATCGGAAGCGTTTCAGCGGCTTGCGCTTTATTGTTTGTTCCGGCAATTACGAAATCATAATTCACCTTTAACTTATCGATCATTTTTTTTACGCGACCGCTAGCATAATCAAAATCAGGTTTACGCTCGTAAGCAAGCCCTATAATTTCTACACCTCGTTTTTTATTTTCATTATACCAGGGAGAGAGAAACATAGTCTCATCCAAACAATTAGGACACCATGTGCCGAACATCTGCAGGATCACCACTTTGTTTTTATACTTCTCATCGTTGAGACTAACAGGTTTACCATTTACATCGGGGAAGTTGAACTCGATCCGTTCATAACCAGGCTTTAAATAAGTAAGTGATTCCGGGTCTGGTAACGATGCGTTTTCATCTTTTTCAGCCTCCCAGAATTCCATGTGATTTTTACCGGATATAAATTCTCCGATCAGTTTGCCATCATCTTTTTTTGTAGCCCTGAATATATAGGCATGATTACCATCGAATGTACTCAGCTGCATTAAGCTGTTTACAACGTTGCCCTGCAGGTAGCGATAGTCGCCTGTAGGTGTAAGAAAAGTTCCGGTAACGCTATCGTTCTGTTGATGAAATATACCCACCGCTTTTGTTGTATCAAATTCATGTATAAAAGTAACAGCATATTTGCCCGAGAAGTCAGGTATATCTTTCTGTGCACCAGCTTTCTCAAAGCGAAAAGATTGTCCATGTACAGCCGTGAATGGTATATTAAAATCCTTTTCATAATTCTTGATGAATTCACCATGCAGTGTATCACCCTTAACATGAGCCTTGATGTTCGCATCAAAAATGTGAAGCCCTATATCTACTGAATCACCGTAAACTTTTATTTCATCAAGCAACAAACGCTCATCGGCATTGCGCAGGTAAATGTCATACCCGTCATCAGCGTCCTTCACCAACTCAAAATTAAACGGCAGTTGTTGTCCTTGTATTTCAATCGTAGCTCGCCAGATTCCTGTTTTTAAGACAGTCGTGTTTTCAGCTTTCTGCTTACAAGCGCCAACGAGCATTATAAGTGTAGCAACAATGAGAAGTCTCCTCATGGAATTTATTTTTATTTGAGTCCGTCACAAAAATGCTACAAATGATTAACAATTGGAGGAGAAGTGTGATTTTTGGTTTCAAATGATAGTTCAATCGTATGTTTTCTGATTTAAGGGTGCTCGAATTGGCTTCTGTGCTGGCCGGCCCGAGTGTCGGACAATTTTTTGCTGAGCTGGGAGCAGAGGTTATCAAAGTTGAAAATCCGGCTATAGGCGGAGACGTCACGCGAAGCTGGAAATCAGCAACGGAGCAAACCGGAGATCAGTCGGCATATTTTTGCTCTGTTAACTGGGGTAAGAAATCTGTAGCATTAGACTTAACAAATATCAAAGACCGGGATGTAGTATATACGCTGGCGCAACAATCGGATATAGTTATTGCCAGCTATAAACCAGGCGATGCCGAAAAACTTGGCGTTGATTACAAGACCTTGTCCAATTTGAATGCTCGAATTATCTATGGGCAGATTACCGGGTATGGCTCGACTAATAATCGTGTAGGCTACGATGCCATTATACAGGCAGAGGCCGGGTATATGTTTATGAATGGAGTACCGGGTGGGCCATCGTTAAAGATGCCGGTAGCGCTTGTAGATGTATTGGCTGCGCATCATTTGAAGGAAGGTATATTACTGGCGCTGTTGAATCGTGAACGAACCGGTAGGGGCGATGCTATTGAAGTATCCTTGATACAGGCTGCCGTTGCTTCGCTTGTAAACCAGGCAACGAACTGGCTGGTGGCCGGAGTGCTTCCGCAAAAACAAGGGTCATCGCATCCCAATATAGCGCCTTACGGCGATGTGTTTAAAACCTCCGATGGAAAAGAAATACTGCTGGCCATTGGTAGCGACAGGCAATTCCAAGACTTATGTATACTTCTGGAAATTGCTGCTGTAGGTTACGATGATCGTTTTAAAACAAATGCTTCACGTGTGCTACACCGTGCTGAATTAAATTCTATACTGCAGGCCCGTATCATAATATATACTTCCGATACTTTGATAACGGCTATTCATAAGGCAAAAATTCCGGCAGGATTTATCCGGAATATGCAACAGGTTTTTGAAACACCGGAGGCAACAGCATTGTTATTACAAGGGGAAGATATAGTGGGCCTGAAAAGCTTTGTGGCGCAGAGTAAAAATTTTGGATCCCATGCATTAACAACGCCTCCACATTTAGGAGAACACACACAGGAAATATTGCAACGTTTAGGTCTATAAACGAGATATATGAAAACGCTTGAGAGCCGTGAAGATATAGAGGTACTGGTAAATAAATTTTACGAGAAGGTGAATAAGGACGATTTGCTGGCACCGCTTTTCAGTCACGTGGATTGGCCGCATCATCTCCCGATTCTGTATAACTTCTGGGCTTCCATTTTGTTAGGAGATCAAAGCTATAAACGTAATCCGTTTGAGAAGCATATACATTTACCCGTAACGCCAGAACATTTTGATCGCTGGCTTTCCCATTTCACAAAAACGGTAGACGAAAATTTTGAAGGTGAGAAAGCATTGGAGGCAAAGCAACGAGCGTTTAGCATTGCTGGAATTTTTCAGCATAAGTTGGGGTTGTTAGAGTAGTTTTCGATAGCATTTTTTGTTCTCTGTTTTACAGTCGGTTAAAATGTGAACAGGGAATTGAATACGAACTATGAACATTTAACACTATTTTCGCACGGCCAAGTGCAAACAAAAATGGTAACAGACGAAATCGTAGCAAAAGCCACCGAGAGGCTTCAGCAAAAGGGTTTTCTCAACATCCCGGTAGATAAGCAGGTGAATCTGGCAGCAGAGATAACCCGCCTGAAGAAGGAAAAGAATGCCGTGATCCTGGCACATTATTATCAGACTCCAGACATTCAGGATATAGCAGATTATGTGGGCGACAGCCTCGGGCTTTCACAACAGGCAGCTGCTACCACTGCGGATATGATCGTTTTTGCTGGTGTACATTTCATGGGCGAGACTGCCAAGATTCTCAATCCTCATAAAAAAGTTTTGCTGCCTGATCTGAAGGCAGGTTGCTCGCTCGCAGAGTCAGCACCTCCGGACTTGTTCAAAAAATTTAAAGATCAGCATCCCGATCACATCGTTATAACCTATATTAACTGTACAGCCGAGATCAAGGCTATGAGTGATATCATCTGTACATCTGCCAACGCAGAGAAGATTGTAAACTCTGTACCGAAAGATCAACCTATAATTTTTGCTCCTGATAAAAATCTGGGCCGGTATCTGATTAATAAAACCGGAAGAGATATGTTGTTGTGGGATGGCGCTTGCATTGTGCATGAAGCTTTCGCTATAGATAAATTACTGGAGCTCCACAAGCAACATCCAAAGGCGAAGATCGTAGCGCACCCGGAATCAGAAACACATATTCTGAAAGTAGCACACTATGTAGGTTCAACAACCGGCATGATAAACTTTGTGAAGAACGATGACAATGCAGAGTATATCATTGCAACCGAAGCAGGTATACTTCACCAGATGTCGAAGGAAGTTCCTCATAAAACGTTGATACCTGCACCGAGCCACGAGGATAATACCTGTGCTTGCAGTGAGTGTGCTTTTATGCGGATGAACACTATGGAAAAATTATACCTCTGCCTGAAATACGAATTACCTGAAATACTGGTGCCGGAAGATATCCGTCAGAAAGCATTGATTCCGATTCAGCGCATGCTGGAAATCTCCAAAAACTAATCATGCCGCAAACAGACGTTCTCATCATTGGCTCGGGTATAGCCGGGCTTTCGTTTGCTATTAAAACAGCCAAACGTTTTCCGGATCAATCCATTACTGTTATTACGAAAGCTGACGACAGTGAATCAAACACGAAGTATGCACAAGGTGGTATAGCAGTTGTGCTGGATGAGATCACAGACTCCTTTCAAAAACATATAGAGGATACGTTGCGTGCTGGCGATGGCTTGTGCGATCCTGACGTAGTAGAGTTAGTAGTAAAGGAAGGACCTGAACGTTTACTCGAAATTATAGGATGGGGTGTTGAGTTTGATCAGGATGAAGCGGGCAACCTGGCATTGGGGCGTGAAGGTGGTCACACAGCGAAGCGAATCATCCACTATAAAGATATTACAGGCTGGCAGATTGAAAAAGGATTGCTGCGCGAAGTCAGCACTCTGCCAAACATCACACTGCTGTCGCATCATTTTTCGATTGATCTGATCACTGAACATCATTTCAAGAATAAGATTTCACAGCCGCAGCCGGGCATTACCTGCTATGGTGCGTATGTGATGGATCAGTATACTTGTAAAATTGAGAAGTATACTTCAAAAGTTACCATGCTGGCTACCGGTGGTTCCGGACAAGTATACCGCACGACTACGAATCCGTTGATTGCAACTGGAGATGGTGTAGCAATGGCGTACCGTGCCATGGCGGAAGTGCGCGACATGGAGTTTGTGCAATTTCATCCGACTGCATTTTATTCCAAGGATGATAATCCTTCATTTTTAATTACCGAAGCTATCCGTGGGCATGGAGCATACCTTCGCGCCAAAGATGGTGAGCGGTTTATGTTCAAGTACGATGACCGTGCAGAGCTTGCTTCACGCGATATCGTTGCGCAGGCTATAGACAATGAATTGATCACGCGGGGCGATGAATGTGTATACCTGGATTGCACGCATTTGCCGAAGGAGGATTTCATCTCGCATTTCCCGAATATATATGAGAAGTGCCTGAGTAAAGGTATAGATATCACCAAAGAAATGATTCCGGTAGTGCCGGCTGCACATTATCAGTGTGGAGGAATTGATGTCGATACTTTTGGAAGAACATCGATTGCCAATTTATATGCCTGCGGTGAATGTTCGCGCACCGGCTTGCATGGTGCAAACCGCCTGGCATCAAACTCATTGCTGGAAGCGATTGTATTCGCGCATCGTTGTTTTGCAGATGTTGAACGTAAGCTGGATTCAATCTCAACGCCACAAAATATACCGGACTGGAATGCGGAAGGGACTACTGTTCCGCGTGAGCAAATTCTCATTACGCACAACCGGAAAGAGTTGCGTGACCTGATGAGTGATTACGTTGCTATCGTACGTTCCAATGAGCGGCTACAACGTGCACTGCGAAGAATTGATGTGCTCTATCATGAAACCGAAAAGTTGTATGATGAAGCAGTTTTGTCTCCACAGCTTTGCGAACTTCGAAACCTCATTACAATTGCGTATGTCATCACACGGCAATCACTGGAGAGGAAAGAGAACCGCGGAGGTTTTTACAACCGCGATCTAACCCGGAATAAATAGTGCTATATATACTATAGCTATGTTTATTTTTTTTCTTCAATCATTTTTTGAATCGCCAGGTATTCATCGCGAAGTTTAGCGGCTTCCATGAACTCCAGTTCTTTCGCAGCTTTTTCCATCGCCTTACGTGTGCGTTCTGCCATCTTGTTCAGTTCATCTTTACTGAGATAGGCAACCACCGGATCGGCAGCTAATGACACCTCCTCATTCTCCACATAATAATTATGAGTAGATTTTTTAGAGTCAGCAACTTTGGTTTGTCCAAGTATAGCTTCTTTGGATTTCAAAACAGTTTTTGGAGTAATACCGTGTTTCGTATTATACGCTATCTGTACTTCTCTTCTTCGATTGGTTTCTTCAATCGCGACCTGCATGGATTCAGTCATATTATCAGCATACATGATAACACGGCCGTTTGCATTTCGCGCAGCGCGACCAATCGTTTGAACCAGCGAACGTTGATTGCGGAGGAATCCTTCTTTATCAGCATCAAGTATAGCTACCAAAGATACTTCAGGAAGATCGAGTCCTTCGCGCAGCAAGTTTACACCTACCAGTACATCGTATACCCCCAGACGTAATTCACGCAATAGTTCAACGCGCTCCAGCGTATGTACTTCCGAATGTATATAGCGGCATTTGACACCAACACGATCCATATACTTGGTAAGTTCTTCGGCCATGCGTTTGGTAAGCGTTGTTACCAGCACGCGTTCGTTTTTCTTAACGCGCTCATCGATTTCTTCCAGCAGATCATCGATCTGATTTTTACTAGGCCGCACGTCAATCTCCGGATCAAGTAAACCTGTAGGACGAATCAATTGTTCGACTACTACACCTTCGGATTTTCTCAATTCGTATTCTGCGGGTGTCGCACTTACATATACTACCTGGCCCATTAGCGATTCAAACTCGTTAAAGGTGAGCGGACGGTTATCCAACGCAGAGGGTAGGCGAAACCCATAGTCAACAAGATTTACTTTACGAGAGCGGTCACCGCCCCACATAGCGCGTACCTGAGGCACCGTTACGTGGCTTTCGTCAATCACCAATAGAAAATCATCTGGGAAATAATCGATCAGGCAGAAGGGACGTGCTCCTGGCAGACGTCCATCAAAGTAGCGCGAATAGTTTTCGATACCAGAACAGTATCCTAACTCGCGCATCATCTCCAGGTCAAACTCGGTTCGTTCTTTCAAACGCTTCGCTTCCAAGTGGCGAAGTTCTGATTCAAACATTTTTACCTGTGCCACCATATCGTCCTGTATATCGCGCATCGCCTGGTGAAGCTGCGACTTTGCTGTTACGAAAAGATTGGCCGGAAAGATTGTTACTACCGTTTCATCTGAAATTTTCTTTCCAGTACCCGGATCGATCCGCTGAATGGATTCAATTTCATCGCCCCAGAAATAAATACGTATAGCATAATCCGCATACGCTAGAAATACATCTACGGTATCGCCTTTTACACGGAATGTGCCGCGTTTAAACTCAGCCTCGGTGCGGTGATATAGTATATCTACCAGCGCAAAGAGTAATTTATTGCGGGCGATCACTTCGCCTTTTTTTAACTTGATCACATTCTTACCAAACTCATCGGGGTTGCCTATACCATATATACAGGATACAGATGCTACTACGATAACATCTCTTCGACCTGTGAGGAGGGAAGAAGTGGCACTCAACCGGAGCTTTTCAATCTCTTCGTTGATGGAAAGATCCTTTTCGATATATAGGTTGGAAGAAGGTATAAATGCTTCCGGCTGATAGTAGTCGTAGTACGATATAAAATACTCAACAGCATTTTCCGGAAAGAATTGTTTGAACTCTCCATAGAGCTGTGCTGCCAGTGTTTTATTGTGACTCAAAACCAACGTGGGCTTATTGCTTTGCGCAATAACATTCGCCATGGTAAACGTTTTACCGGAGCCTGTTACACCAAGCAACGTCTGATGTTCTTCGCCATCATTAAGTCCTTGGAGTAATTGTTTGATTGCTTTTGGCTGATCGCCTGTCGGTACGTATTCACTGCTGAGTTTGAAATCCATAAGGGAAGTTAGCCGTTATCTGTTAATAGTTAATCGTTGCTTCCTTGAAATAGTTCATCAAAGTATGACGATGTTAATTCGCAGGAAAGTAAAATATAGTTTAACGAATATAGTGCTCTCCTTGTTTCTCATTCGCGTAAAAAACAAAAGAGTCGCTCACTTCGAGCGACTCTTTTGTTATCTGTTGAGTGTTAACGCTTAATCGTTTATTAGTTATTCCAGATTGTCCAGGATTTTTCCGCTTGCACGTGCAGCATTTCCAAACCATTCTTAATGACGGCTCCACGCATTTCTGATTTTTGAAGAAACAACGTGCGGGCTGGATTGTAGATCAGATCGTATACATAATGCTCATTGCCTATGAGTTCATAGTTTATCGGAGGCATCGCTTCCGTTTTAGGACTCATACCCAGCGGTGTTGTATTGATGATCAATTTTGTGTTGCTAATGATTGAAGGATCTTTTTCAAGATCAGTATAAGTGATCAGTCCTTTTTTTGCTTCGCGCGAAACAAGTTTATATTCAATCTTTAATTTCTTCAATGCTTCCTGTACAGCTTTGGATGAACCGCCTGTTCCAAGAATCAATGCATTAAATGTTTTGTCTTTTGGGAGCCACTTTTCGATTGTCTCAAAAAATGCATCAGAGTCAGTATTAAATCCTTTGAGTTTGCCGTCTTTAATCTTTATCACATTTACCGCCCCGATCTTTTTTGCAAAGCCATCGACTTCATCGAGGTACTTCATGATTTGTTCTTTGTATGGAATGGTAACGTTAAGACCTGTGAGACCTTTTGTGTCCTTAAGAAGAGCTTCAATTTCAGTGATGTTGCCTAACGGAAATAATTCGTAACGATAGTCGCGCAGACCTTCGCGAAAAAATTTTTCATCAAAATATGACTTTGAGAACGAATGACTAACCGTTCCTCCGATTAGTCCGAATACTTTTTCCATGTTAGATATTTGTTTTAAATCTTGCCGTTATTCTTTCTATCAAAACCACTATAAACACTCCCAGTGCTACCATCAATATCGCCTGAAACACTTGAGGGTCTTTACCTGTCAAGGTAACATAATCCCATGGTAAAACACTTTTCTCTGCTACGGGCACTTGCTCACCCGAGCCATTTGTAACATATCGCAAAACTTGTCGCCACGGCCATACTTTATTCAGCGAGCCCAGCATAAGCCCGGCCATCAAAGCTACGGCAGCGTTGTGATAATTATCAATCACCCGTTTTAAAATCCTGGAAATCCCTAATAACCCTACTACACCGCCCAGTAAAAAGGTTAGTAATACGGCACCATTAAATTTTGATACCGCATTGATAACAGCCTGGTAGCGATTGATCAACACGAGAAAAAATGCTCCAGACACACCGGGCAGTAACATTCCACAGCTACAAAATATACCGGCCACAAATATCATCCACAATGCAGCAGGTAATTGTAATGCATTAAGTCGGGTTAATCCGTACATGATTACAATGCCGAATAAAAAACTTAGCACTGTGCCGATACTCCACTTGGTGATTTTTCGTAACGCCAGAGGTGCAGCAATAAGAATTACTCCGAAAAAAAATGACCAGAGTTGTATAGGATAATAGCGTAAGAGAAAGGCCATGGCTTTCGCCAGAAAAAATACGCTCGTGAAAATGCCTGCAAATACAGTGACTAGAAAATCTCCATTGATTTTCTTCCAGACATCTGCAAAACGAAATTTGATGAGCAGTTGAATAGCTTCACGATCTATAGCACAGATCGAGCGTATCAGTTCTTGATAAATTCCTGTTATGAAAGCGACTGTTCCTCCGGAAATTCCTGGAATAACATCCACTGCTCCCATGCTTAGTCCTTTTACATAGAGGAGAATATAATCCAGAGGTTTCTTCAATACGCTGTTTGCTTAGTCGATTTCAAAAGGCGGAGCCGTGTTCGTCTTCTTCTTTTCTATACCGAGAAAATGTAAAAAGGTATCACCGCGTAGTCCAAGTCGAATGGTTTCCAACGGTATAACTTCTTCCGGAGCAATGTTGCCCAGGTTTACGTTAGCACCCAGTAATTTAATGAACCATACCTGTTGTGCTTTTTGAGGAGCTTCCCATATTATTTTCTCGAATGGAATCTTTGTTAAGATCTCTTGTACAAGTCCTGAACGAACTTCACCAGTCGAGCGGAATAATCCAACATTACCACCTTCACGCGCTTCACCAATAACTTTCCAGGCGCCAGCATCTAATTCTTTTTGCATCAATTCAATCCACTGGTATGGCGGAATGATTTTGTCTGCATCCTTAGAGCCTACTTCTGAGAGTACGGTTACTTGTTCAGAAAGTTTTGTAATGTAATCGCATTTCTTGTCGTGATCAATGTCCATTGATCCATCGGATACTTCTGCGAACGACATATCGAATTTATCGAGTAGTCTTCTGTAATCATCAAACTGATCGCGAATAACAAAAGCTTCGAAGAGTGTTCCTCCGAAGTATACCGGTAGTCCGGCATCTTTGAAAACCTGAAGTTTATCTTTCAGATTGGGTGTGACAAACGATGTTGCCCATCCAAGCTTTACAATATCAACATGATCTGCACAGGTGCTAACAAAATCTTCGGCTTCACGGATACTCAGGCCCTTATCCATAGCCATGGTAAAACCGTATTGCCTGGGCTTTATGGTACGCTCAGGCAGATTGTTAAGGTCGTAATTCATTAATTATTGTCTTTTCTAAACTGCTCAATGATCTTGTACAGAGCCTTTTGCGTTTCCATCTTCGGAAAGAAATCGAATAAGGATGTATGACCATCGAAGTCCAAAATTAAGGCATTTTCCAAATAATTAAAGGCTTCTTTAAAA
The DNA here is from genome assembly GCA_902168185.1 of uncultured Bacteroides sp. Lineage (GTDB taxonomy): Bacteria > Bacteroidota > Bacteroidia > Cytophagales > Cyclobacteriaceae > Ohtaekwangia. The sequence continues at coordinate 71,185 of CABHOV010000035.1, read as the reverse complement.
CGACCTGATTCTATGAGGTATACCGTCATGCGATAAAACAGCTCTGCATCATCCGGAATCTCATCAAAACCTGTCAATAAAGTTTCAATTGCCTTATCGTGATCGCCTTGTTCATAATAGATAAATGACCAGTTCAGCCAGATTTCTTTATCATTCGGATCAAGCTTGCTTGCTTCTTCGTAGGCATCTATACTTGAAACGGTATTGCCCACTTTAAATTCTGCATGTGCTACTGCCTTCCAGTATTCAGAATTTTCAGGGTGAATTTTTAATGCTTTATTATAAAAGTGTAACGCCTGATACCACTTCTCCTGTTTCTCAAGGCATGCACCTGCACCAAACCACGCTTCATCATATAGTGTGTCGAGTTTGGATGCTTTTTGAAAATACTTCAAGCCAAGTTCATACTGTTCGAGGCTTTCATACGCGGCCCCGAGGCAACAGTATACTTCCGGACTAGGTCCTTCTATATCAATTGTTTTTCTGAAAGAATCAAGCGCCTTAGTATACTCACCCATATTCATATAGGTGTTACCAGTATTGAAGTACGCTGATGCGAATGTTTCATCGATCGTTATAGCGTAGTCGTAGGCGTTAAGTGCTTCCTGGAATTTTTCAAGTTTGTTATATACTATACCTAGATTATACCATGCAGCAGCAGAGTAAGGATCTTCATCTATAAATTTCTGATAGTACTCAATACTGCTTTCGAGTTGTCCGGTTACATCCAGACAAAAAGCAAGTTCATACAAAGCACCGTCATGATTTATATTGATTTCAATAGCTTGCTTGTATGCATCAATAGCATGTGTATAATTCTCCATGCTTTGGTACGCAAGACCAATGTTATAGTATACTTCGTCTTTATCATCAGCAAAGATGAGTGCCTGCTCGAAATTTTCGATTGCGTCTTTATGATTTCCCTGTAGGGATAGTATAGATCCTTTTGTTAAAAATATTTCAGGATCATTCGGTTGAAGTGCATTTGCCTGATCAAGTAAATCAAGAGCCTCTTCATACTCTTCCAGGTTTGAAAGAATTTGTGCCTTGACCGTTATTAGTTCGGTTGAAAAAGGATATTGACTGATGGCCTGATTAACAGCTTGTAATGCTTTATTATGTTTGCCACGGAACATATAAAAATCAATGATCTGTTCATAGGCATCTAAGTCAAAAAATTCGGCTTTCTTTTTTCGGAGATGGTCTTCAAATCTTCTAATCAGCTCGTTTCCTTCTTCTTCTCGTTTGCGGTATTCTCTCGCCATGTATCAAAAGGTTTTCCTAAAATAGGTAAATTTTAACGCAAAGCTACGACCTTTCATTCTATTTTTTACCGGCCATTTTTTCCCTGTAATATTGGCAACACCATTCAATACTGGCATCAATCGGTTGAAATTCGAATGAAAATAACTGACGGATTTTCTTATTATCATATAAGAATTCCGTTCCGGCAATTCTGGCAGTCTCACGTGTAATTAAAGGTTCTGTGCCTGTAAACCAGGTTCTAAAATTTTCTATCCACGCAATAATTTTGAGAGTCGTTGCGTTTAGTTTAATCCGCGGTGCTTTTTTTTGAAATGCACTTGCAAGTCTGCTGAAGAAATTTCCGAAAGATATATTTCCTGCGTTGGCAATATAGCGTTCTCCTTCTACCGGACTATATAGCAAGCGACATGCTATAGCAGCAACATCGCGTACATCTACATAATTGAGGAAGCCATCAGTATAAAAAGGTTTCTCATCCCATATATACTTAAAAAGTTTTGCACTGCTATTGTTCCAGTTTGCTGGTGCCAGTATAACAGACGGATTAATAATGACTGTACTCAGTCCTTCTTCCTGACCGCGAAACACTTCAAGCTCGGCAAAGTATTTTGATTCAGCATATGTACTGTTGATCGAACTACTTACCCATTTATTCTTTTCGTCAATATGATGTTGTCCTTTTTGCCGACCAAGTGCCGCTACTGAACTGATGTGAACTAATCGCTTAATATTTTTTACCAAACATGCATTTACAACGTTACGTGTACCCATCACGTTGATGTCCATCAACTCATCCGTTTTTCGTGGATTGAATGAAACTATAGCAGCGGCATGGATTACATGAGTCACATCTTCAAAGGCTTCTGCTAGTGCAACTTCATCGGCCACATCAGCATCACGCCATGTTATATACTGTGCTACATCCGCAAGCAGCGAGGTATCGCTGTTCTTGCGTTTGAGTGCAACGAACGGTTCTTTACTTTCAATAAGTTTACGGATGATAAAACTTCCAAGAAGTCCGTTAGCACCGGTGATCGCAATCATTTTAAACTATATATTATTGTGAATCATTTTCTCAACCACGCATAGAGAACGTTTGTTCTGAGTTTTTCAGAAAACAAAGTGTTACTACTATAGGCTGTTATTTAACAGCGGTAAAGATAGAGCTTTTTGAAAGTACTTCATCGATTGAGCCGTACTGATTAATTTAGCATGCTGCATGGAATGGCAATCGCTTCCAAGGAAATGTACCCAGCCTTTATCAATAAGCTTATGTGCAGTAGCTTGTGCTTCTCTTGAATAATAGCCTGTAATAGAGCTTATGTTCAATTGGAAAAGCACACCACGTTGAAGCAGGTCCTCCAGTTTTTTCAGATCGTTTTGCAGGTAAATATACCGTTCAGGGTGTGCAAGAACAGGCTTGTATCCATTGGTGGTAGAAAGAAAAATAAACTCTTTTAAATTGAAAGGTTCATTCAGGAAATTTGTCTCAAAGAGTAAATAATTTTTCCCGAAAGTGAGCATAGGCTCTTTTGTTTTAACCATGCTAAAAGTATGCTCGTCCAGGTAATATTCTGCTGCCGTCTCTATTTCGATGGCTATATTTTTTTCGTTCAGATAACGCTTGAGCTCTTGTAACTTTTCCTGTATTCCGACGGTCGTGTTACGGTATGTATCGCTCATAACGTGAGGCGATGTAATTACCTTTTTATATCCGAGGTTTATGAATTGCAGAATGATACTTTCGGCTTGCTCAAAAGTCTGTACACCATCATCCAGTCCCGGCAGGAGATGAGAGTGTATATCCGTTGTAATAGTGTTTACAATGGATTGCTTTTTTTTTCGAAACCAGCTTATCACGCTTTTATTTTAAACAAAGATTTGATCCTGTCAACATTACTTTGTCCTTCGTCTTCATAATATCCATAGCCATAACTGCTCGACTTTTTAGTAGAAGGTAACGCGTTGAGCAAGGTAGTAACATTTACAATCTTATTTATAGAAACGATACGTTGGAGATTCGAAATGGATTCGCGCTTCGAATAATTTGCTCTAAAAATATAGATCGAAATATCGGCACGCATCATAGCCTGTATACCATCCGTCACTAATCCAACAGGTGGTGTATCGAGAATGATGATGTCATATTGCTTCTTTAGTTCCTCAAGTAAATTTGTGAACTCGCCATTGAGCAAAAGCTCGGAAGGATTTGGAGGTATAGGACCAGAAGGAATATAGTGGAGGAAATCCAGATTGGTCTGAAGCACACAATCTTCCCAGCGATCTCTTCTAATAAGTACGGTACTCATCCCTTTGGAAGGATCAGGAATGTGTACTGGTAAATACGTTTTTGCTTTACGCATATCAAGATCAATGAGCAACACTCTTTTTCTGGAGAGTGCCATTGCTCCACCAAGATTTAATGCGAGGAATGATTTACCCTCACCGGATATGGTAGATGATATAGCTATAACGCGTTGTGAGCCGTTGATTCTAAAGAAATCGAGATTAGTTCGGATGGTACGAATCGCTTCGCTCACCATCGATTTTGGATGACTGATAACATGAAGGCCTTCGTTGGCAGAGTAACGCGATGAAGGCACAACGCCAAGTACGGGAACTCCGGTTAATCGTTCAAGCTCATGAATGTTGGTGATCTTGTTATGCATCAAGTATAAAATACCGATGAAAAAGAATATAGATACCATGCTGGTAACGAAACCTATACCTAAAACAATAAGTCGGTTAGGTGAAATAGGAGTGAATGGAAGTGTTGCAGGCGATAAGATTTTAAAGTCAGGAGTTGTACCGGCCTGTGCTATTTCAAAACCGGATTTAGTTTGCATCAGCGATAGATAGAACTCTTCATATAGTTTGTAAAAGCGTTGGTTCTTGGAGTACTGTGTATTGAGATCAGGCATGTTAACGAATGCAGATTCCATACTGGATTTTTGCTGATTCATTTCCTGAAGCCTTCGCATCCATTCTTTTTTCAGCTCTGCCAATTGCTGGCTTGTTTTATCAGTTCGGTTTTCTATCTCTTGTTGCTTCTCGCGATATGCCAACGTATTTTCATTATACGATAATTTCAATCTTTCTTGTTGAAGTAAAAGTGATTGCACTTCATCTATGTCTTTGAACATATACTCTGGCAGTGCCTGGCGGATAGAGGGATTGACAGAGAAATTTCCAGTTTGTAAACCATCCATCAATTTATTGATTTCATCAAGCTTGCGCGAAAGCTCGTAACGTTGTGAATCAATCTTGTTTATACTCTCGATGGTCTTACGGAGATCTTCTTGTAAATCGTTGGTTTTGTTTTTAAGTGTGAAACGCTCGAAGTAATCTTCAAAGCCTTCCATCTTTAATTCGATCTGTTGTAGTTCGTTATTGAGCCAGTCGATCTTTTGCTTGGTAGTGAGCTTCTTCTGTTCGTAGCTATAGTGCAAATATGTTTTGTTGATTGCATCAACAATAGCGTGTGCTTTTGATGGATTGTTATCCTGAAATGCTATACGAATGGTTTGAGCAGAGTAATTAAGGGGTTCAACTGAAAGACCTGAAATAAGGTATCCTAACAATGCATCCGGGCTGTTTATGATAAAGAATAGGTCTATATCATTTTCATCTAGAAAGTTCTCATTTTTTCTTAACGTGAGTTCTATTCCAGATACGCGAACAGGCACGCCATAACGCCCACTGATTTTTTGAGTGCCTTCTCCCCATACCAGTGAAAATGTTTCGGGTGACTCTTTTTCTAAAAAAAAAGGCTGATTAAAAAAGGAAGGATTTTCTATTTTATAACTAACCAGTATGGGAGAGTTTCCAAACAACTCATGGTTCAATACTTCGCCTTTACTGTAATAGGTCACGTCTATATCCAACGAATCAAGAACCTGATCCAGAAAAAGTCTGGAGCGAATCATTTCGATTTCGCCCGAAATCAAATCTGTATTTTGTTGATCTTTCCCTGCGAGTATACTAATTCCAAGTTCAGAAGCTTCATCCTTCACATCGAGTTTAATCTCTGAAAAAGATTCGTAGCGATCCTGGGTATAGCGAATGATAAGATATGCTGTGAGGTTGATAACGAGAAATATCAAAGCAATCCATACCAGGTTGTTCCGCACAATGACTTTAAGCTTGTTAAAGTCAATACCTTCACTCGGTAGAGGTTGATGATGAATATTGTTTTTCGCTAACTCCACAGATGAAATTATAGTTGTGTAAGGACCACAAGAAGAGTTGTCATGCTGGTGATAATGCTTATCACTGGGCCATAATCGCGTAGACTTTCAAGTAAAGGTCTTCGGATTGGCTCAACATATACTATATCTCCAGGCTCAATCAGTATATCATTTTTCTTATATCCTTCAAAAGTGGTAAGGTCTGCTATAAATAAAGTTTCTCCTCGCATTACTCGAATATTGAATGCTTTGGCGTCGTTGTTAATTCCTTTAGCAAGTGCCAGAACTTCTGTAAGCCTCATGTTATCATGCAACAGCGGAATAACTTGTCCACCCGGTGCGCCCAATACCACAACTCGTTTATTTGTAAACTTCAAGACAACGAAAGTCTCTTTATAAAACTTTAAATACTCTTTTTGAAGGATATCTTCTGCCTGCCTGATCGTTAGGCCTTCCAGGTTTATTGTTCCTACCATTGGTAACTTAACCAGCCCTTCCTGGTCAACCAGATAGGTGTTTACTACTTGCTTTTGAACAGCGCCCTCGGCACCTTCTTTTGAAATAAAATTGTTGGGATCGATTAGGCGTTCACCTTGATTGGTATATACTTCTAATTCTAATCTGTCATTTTTTTGAATGACATAGTTCTTCTCTGTTTTTTGAACCTGAGCTTGCACAGCTTGCGTATTGTTAGCCTGAAACATTATGTTTTGGCGATACGAAGCACATGAAGACGTCAGGAGGCTCGCAACGGAAAGTATAAGTACAGAATAGAAAAAGTGTAAGAGTCTCAACTTCTAAAAAAGTTATTCAAGTAATTACCGTGAAATTACTGAATTTCTCAGTAATTCTTCCAGTGTTGGCAACACTTGATCTTTGTCAGATACGTTTGGCTCTTTTACTTGCCAGTCGATTTTCAGTTCAGGATCGTTCCAACGGATACCATTTTCGGATTCACGATTATATATATTGGAACACTTGTAGAAGAATACGGAGTCCTCAAGTGCGGCAAACCCATGTGCAAAGCCTTCGGGCACCATGAGCATATTGCATTTCTCAGATTCCAACAGGCAGTAATATACCTTACCGAAGGTCTTGGAGCCCTTGCGGAGATCAACCACTACATCAAGGACTTTACCAGATAAAGCCGTAACGAGCTTGGCCTGGGCGTGTGGTGCCAGCTGCATGTGCAGGCCTCGAACTACGCCTTTTTTGGAGAAAGACCTGTTTTCCTGTAAAAATTTGTAAGGAATGCCTGCTTTGGCAAAGTTGTCTTCGCGATAGAATTCATAAAACCAACCGCGGTTGTCATGATAAACAGCAGGGATAATTTCTACCAGCCCTTCGATGCCGGTTTGTTTTACTTCCATGAAATTGTGATCTGTAAGTTTTAAGAAACCTTTCTTAACTCGCAGATGGTCTGAAGGTATTTATCAATGACAACGGATTCGTTATACTCCGCTTCCATTTTAGCTCTACCGTTTTCTCCGAAAAGTTTCAGCGTGGTGTTTTCAAAACCTGCCATCATCTTCATCTTTTCAGCCAGATCATCAGCGTCTTTCAATTTGCAAAGAAGTCCATTAAAATTGTTTTTCACAACATGATTACAGCCCGGCACATCCGTAGCTATAATAGGTTTGGATGAACTTGCAGCTTCTAACAGCGTACGCGGTGTACCTTCGCGATAGGAGGGCAATACGATACAGTCAGCCTGATGAATAAATTTTTGAACGTTATCCGTAGTACCGAGGTACTCGATCGTTTTAGTATCAATCCAATTTTGGATGACCTCCGTTTTTATACCTCGTTTATGCTCGGGGTCCATCGCGCCTAATACCTGGAAGTGAGCGTTTACACCTGATGATTGAAGTTTTCTAACGGCTTCAATGTATTCCATTACTCCCTTATCAGTTATCAGTCGCGATATTAATAAGAAGGTAAATTTATCGTTGCGTTTAAAGGCGGCAGGTTGAAACTTCTTTAAATCAATTCCAGATCCTGGTAACAGATCAACAGCCTCTGCCGGAACAAGCTTCTGGTTGACGAATAAATTAAGGTCGTCAGGATTTTGGAAGTATACCTTTTTCGCGAAGCGAAAACTAATTTTATATAGGAAGATCGCTATCGCGGATACTAAATTTTTCTTAAGGAAAACGGTACCTAGCCCACAGACATTGTTCACTACCGGAATGCCAAGCATAGATGCAGCCAGTGTTCCATATACATTAGGCTTAATAGTGTAATGGAGAATGATGTCGGGTTTTACTCTCTTGTAAATGGAGTAAAGTTCTACAATGAGTGCGGAGTCTTTGACGGGATTTGCCCCGCGACTATCCATTTTTACTTTATGATGAACACATCCGCTTTGCTCAAGAAGGTGAGTGTATTCATCTTCAGGCGCAATCGTATGCACTTCGTAACCCTGTTCAAGCAGGGCACGAACGAAATTCATCCTGAAATTGTAGATATTCCAGGACGTATTGAGGACGATAGCAATTCTCATTATTTGGCTCTGGTTATGAGAACATTCACATTCCTACTTATCGACAAATGGTCGAATTTTTAGACGGCTTTGTAAAATCTCTGGTTTGGATTCATCAAAGATAGAAAAAAGTAACCATGACCGGTATCCTGTATAAATTTTTATCACGTATGTTCGCCCTTTGTTAATACCGTTAACAACCTTATGAAAGAGAATTCAGATAAAGCAGTTTTAGTAGCCTTAAGTAGTACCCGCGCTCAGGAGGAAACCGATGAGCATCTCGATGAATTGGCCTTTTTGGCTGAAACCATGGGAATCAAGACGGTTAACAGATTCGTTCAGAATTTGCCGCATCCAGACCCTCGTACTTTTCTTGGGAAAGGCAAAATAGGGGAGTTAAAAGCCTATGTACATTCCGGTAAAATAGGGAATGTAATATTTGATGAAGATTTAAGTCCATCACAGTTAAAAAATCTCGAACGTGAACTCAATACAAAAGAGTTACAAGAAGAAGATTTCAAAATTCGTATTTACGATCGGAGTTTATTGATCCTTGATATATTTCTTTGGAGAGCTCAAACAGCTCAGGCACGCACGCAGGTGGAGCTTGCACGCAATCAATATTTGCTACCACGGTTAACACGCTTGTGGACTCACTTGGAACGTCAGCGAGGAGGGACGGGTACCCGTGGTGGTGCCGGTGAAAAAGAAATAGAAACTGACCGCAGGAACATTCGCTTTCAAATAACGCTGCTAAAAGAAAAACTAGAGAAGATAGAAAAGCAGCGTGCCACACAACGTAAGGCGCGCACAAATGTAGTGCGTGTAGCATTGGTGGGCTATACCAACGTAGGCAAGTCTACATTGATGAACTTGCTTTCAGGCTCTGGAGTGCTCGCAGAAAATAAACTCTTCGCCACTGTAGACTCAACCGTACGCAAAGTTGTTTTCGGAACTATACCATTCTTGCTTTCGGATACTGTAGGATTTATTCGGAAACTACCTCATCATTTAATTGAATCTTTTAAGTCAACACTGGATGAAGTGCGTGAAGCAGATTTGCTTTTACACGTTGTAGATCTCGCGCATCCGTTTCATGACAATCAAATTGAAGTGGTGATGAAAACATTGGAGGAGATAGGTGCAGCATCCATACCGACAGTTTTAGTATTGAATAAAATAGATTTATTCCGTGAGAAACATCCCGATGTTAACCTCGAAGAAATGCGTGGTTTTTATAGGCAGAAAGGTTTTGTGGACGTGATTTTTGTTTCCGCGACAGCGAATGAAAATATCAACGCTCTAAAGCAGCTTCTCTTCGAAAGAATAAAAGAGAGACACCTACAGATATATCCTAATTTCATGAAGGACGGGTACGAATTTTCGCCTTGGCCTACGGAGACAACTTAGGAGAACGAATATTTTTTATATTTGCGCCCCGTTAGGTTAATCTAATGGCCCCGTAGTTCAATGGATAGAATAGGAGTTTCCTAAACTTTTGATGCAGGTTCGATTCCTGTCGGGGCTACTGCAGAAAAGATCAATGAACTTCATTGGTCTTTTTTTGTGCTTAAATAAATCAGATGAAAGCTTCTTACTCAGGGTTCAATCATTGTCATTTTAGATCGTATAGTATATCTAATATGCAGCCTCACTTCCCTTCCAAATGATGCCCTTAGATATTAGCGGATATAAGTAGCATTTATAGGTATACATTAATGGATATCATTATACCTGTGTGACTCAGTATTTTTCTCCAAATTTAACTGGGCATTGTTGACGTTTTTGAGAATTATATACCTGTTTGCTGACTATTCCGTTCCACCTCTATTCATACTTATTCGGTCAGGCATTATCGCTACACTGGTTTTTACTTCGATCTATAGGATTCTCAGATCAATGAATTTTTACAATTCTCTGCTTAAGCCAAGGGATAACTTTGCTTAAAAATCAACGAGATGGAATCAATGAACGAAACAAAATCAGAGTATATCAGGAGAGGTCTGCTGTTGGCAATGCTCCTGATTTCAGGAATACTGGTGTATGGCCAGTCGAACAATGAAGGTAAAAAAATCAGTAAAAAGGAGGAGGTTAAAATGTCTACAACAGAAAAAAACAAAGAGGTTATACGAAAACTGTATGAGCAATCAATGAACAAACGAAACATGGAGTTGCTCTCTGAATTTATAGCAGACGACTATATAGGTATAAATGGAATGAGAGGAGCTATCGGATTTAAAGAATCTTTGGTTGCATTGATTAATTCTTTTCCGGATGCAAAGTGGAATATAGAGGAACTGATTGCCGATGGAGATAAGGTTATGGTACGGCAAAAATTTAGTGGAACACACACCGCGAAATTTCAATATATAGAGGCAACGGGTAAGGCGGTCTCAAGTGATGGAATGGTAATTTATGAATTAAAGAATGGAAAAATTATACGGTCGTTGGTGCAGACTGATCGACTGGGTTTTTTACAACAGTTAGAAGTGTTGCCCGCCAACCTGGCTACTTTATCTAACGGACAAAATAACAAAGATCAGGTTAATTTTATAGACAAGTTTATTGTCCCATCTGCTGCAAAAAATGAATTCTACGAAAGGATGCGCATAAACAGAAACTTCATAAAAAAATTACCAGGTTTTGTACATGATGCAGCCTACGAATACACGGATAAGGATGGAAATTTGATTTGCGTAACGGTAGCCCTGTGGGAAAACGTGGAGGCGCTTCAAAAAGCAAAAGACGCTGTGCAGGCAGAGTATAAAGAACAAGGATTCGATATAGCTGAAATGATGAAAAGACTAAATATAGTTTCTGACAGAGGAGTATATAAGCAAATAACAGATATCAAATAGCAGTACTTTGTTGTGACTTTAAAATCCCGGACTCCTCACGATCCGGGATTTTATTTTACAACGTTTAGTCTATGCGATGTAGCCCAGATTTTAACGTTATCGGAAAAATTATGACGTCCTAAGGAAACTACTGAGCTTAAATCAGGAAAGTCCTGAAGGATGATTCTTCTTTGTTTTTGACCTTTGCTCATAAATTTTAATGGAAGTGTTTGTCAAAATTAAGGAAGTGAGGTAGAAGGCGTAGTATGAATAGAAGCGATCAAATTCCTTCGTCCAGGACTTCGCATAGTGCCGAAAAAGCACTGTTCGCAAAGTCAAAGAAAATTCGCATTCTGATGCTCGAGGATTGTACTGAGGATACAGAACTCCTTTTGTACGAACTAAGAAGAAGTGGATTTGATTTCACTTCAAAAACAGTACAGACACGACAAGATTTTGAAAACGAACTGATCCATTTCAATCCCGAATTAATTCTTTCAGACTATTCGCTTCCTTCCTTTAACGGCCTTTCTGCGTTTCAACTCAAGCAAGAAATTGCACCGGATACACCATTTATGATTGTATCCGGAACGATTGGAGATGAAAATGCTGTGGAGCTCATCAAGAGTGGAGTAACAGATTATGTTTTAAAAGAAAAGATATACCAGATCGCTCCTAAAATCATTCGCGCCTTAAAAGAAACCAACGAACGAAGAGAGAAAAAATTAGCAGAAGAGAATCTGAGACAAAGCCGTGAACAGCTTCAGCGGATTATGGATCAATCGCTGGATTTAATTTGCGCAGTAAACAATGAAGGAACATTTTTAAATGTAAGCGCAGCCTCTTTAACTATTCTGGGATATAGACCGGATGAACTCATCGGACGGAAGGCATGGGAATTTATACATCCTGAAGATTTTAAGAAAACACTAGAACTTTCAGAGAGTGTCTTCGGAGGTATAGAGGTTCGATATTATGAGAACCGTTATTTAGCAAAAGATGGTCGCATTGTTTGGTTATTCTGGACAGCCAAATGGGATGCAAATGAAATGGTAGCATACTGTGTTGCGCGCGATGCGACAGAAAAAAAACAAGCAGAGACCTTAGTAAAAAATAGTGAGAAACGATTTAAAGCGCTTCTTGAAAATAGTACCGATGGATTAACGATTCTCAATCAGGAAGGTGTCATTCTGGAAGTAAGCGAATCAGGACAAAAAATACTCGGATATAAAGCAGATACATTAACTGGTATATCTGCATTCGCAATCATTCATCCAGAAGATCAGGTCGAGGTAAAGAAAGCTTTTGAAAACGTTATTATACATCCTGATAATATCATTACACTGGAGTATCGCTCGTTATTGCCGGGGGGGACTTATCGCTGGATCGAGTTGAATTTTCAAAACCTTCTTCAGGAGCCAGCAGTCGGAGCGATCATTGCGCATTACAGAGACATCACCGAACGAAAGTTGTCGCAAATAATCATTCGCGAAAGTGAAGAAAAGTATAGGACCTTGTTTGATATGAGTCCGTTCCCCATGTGGCTATTCGATGTAGAGACGTTTCGCTTTTTGAACGTGAATTACGCAGCCATTAAGCACTACGGATATAGTCGTGAAGAATTTATGGCGATGTCCATTAAAGATATACGCCCACCCGAAGACGTACAAAAGGTCGAAGAGATTGTGACGGAAACAAAGAAAACGGGTGTTTTCAGTCAAGGAGTTTTTACGCATGTAAAAAAGAACGGAGAGCGTATCTTCGTCGATATACAAAGCAATCTGATAGAATTGGATGGTGTCAAAGCCCGGCTGGTTCTTGCTACCGACATCAGCAAGCGTATACTATATATACAGGATATCGAAGAGAAGAATAAAAGGCTAAAGGAAATTGCATGGATACAATCACATGTAGTAAGAGCTCCTTTAGCACGCATAAAAGGGTTGATCGATTTACTCAAGCATTTACCTGACGAAGAAATAGAGCTGCCCGAGTTATTGAATAATATCATTATATCGGCAGACGAACTTGACACGATCATACATGAAATTGTCAAGAAGACTGAACGATTGGAAAATTGACTTTACGATGAGTTTAAGAGTATTGATTGTTGATGATGACGGTGTTATAGTCTTACTTCATAAGAGAATTATAATGAACAGTGGTCTCTGTTCTGATCCAATGGTTTTTTCAAATGGAAAAACTGCTTTAGAATATCTTCATGCACACGTTCAGGAAGCCAGCCGGTATCTCATCCTTCTGGATATAAATATGCCCGTTATGAACGGATGGGAATTTTTGGATTCAATTAAATCAACCTCATTATCGAAGCAGGTAAAAGTTGTCGTGATCTCATCTTCTATTAATACAAGCGATCGTGAAAAGGCAGGTCAATATACAGAGGTTATCAACTATATAGAAAAACCTCTGAAGCAAGATCAACTCACTGGATTCAGTATATCATAATCTCCAATATCAACATAGCGCGCCATTAAAATGCGCTATAGTCTAGCCTCATCACAGGTATGGACGCTGGATTTACAGCAGCGATGGTTTATACTATATTCTCGAATAAATACCACACAGGCTAGTAGTACCTATTTCAATCATATAATATTTGTGAAGTCATACCACTTATTGTGGTGTATTAATTTAATAGACAAGAGTTGTAAAAGTGACACTATTAATCTGTTACCTTTGAATGAAGTATGTGCTGGCAGCATGTTATAATCCTTCAGGGTTAGTCTTGCTCACGGTGATGAAAGAATTAACTCGATGAATAGTGAAGGAAATTTAATCTGTTGTTTTAATTAGTGCATTGTTGATGTAAGTATATCGATATTCTTGCCAGACTGATTTTCACAGTTCTCCTCTCAGAAATTGATCATCTTCATTTTATAAATTATCAAAATAAAGGAATATATAATTCCGGAAAAGATCTACATCTTATTTAAATTATAGTATTGATTAAGGAAGATGATATGCGTATACGGTTATCGATATTATTTACTCTTTTTATTGCGTTCACCTGTTCTCATGGGCTGGCGCAGCAGCTTTTTATACAGCAGTATCCGGTTGATTCCTATAAGGGGTCTTCTCAGAACTGGTCGATGTGGCAAGACCCACAGGGAATACTATATATAGCCAATACCGATGGGCTTCTTATATATGACGGAGAAGAGTGGAGTCTGATCACACTGCCGGATAACGCCTATGTATTGTCAGTGGCAGGCGATGCCCAGGGAAGAATATATGTTGGGTTGATGAAGGATTTCGGGTATATGCAAAAGGATAGAACCGGGCAGTATCAATACCACTCATTAGCGTATTTGCTATCGGAAAAGGAACGTGCAGATCTTGGTGAAGTACGGGATGTAAGGGTGAGGGACGCTACTGTTTTCTTTAACGATTACGGACATAGCTATGTATATGAGAAGTCGAAAATGAAGGTGTTCAATGAGGCGAACTCGGGATTTATAATGCTTCCCGAATTTGTCTGTGTTATGAACGCCAGAGGCATATGTAGCTATAGGAATGGAGCATTTGAAAAAATGGAATTCAACTTTCCGTTTCATGACATTCGATGGATAAGCAGTTATGATGATGATGAATACGTTCTTGTGGATTCCAAATTCAAGTTGTGGAGAATGGACAAAAAGCTCTCCACTACAAGCATTGTGCGGCCGTTTTCAGAGGGCATTAACAAATATATCGAGCATCAGGAGTTAAAAAAGATTACGGTGCTTTCGGGAGGACGGATTGCAATTCTTACAGATAAGGAAATTGTGATTGTCGGTATGCGCGGTGAAATTCTTTTCAAAGTAACCAATGAAATGCTAAATGGTAATTTATGGGTTCGCCTGCTATTCGAAGACGCGCAACATAATTTGTGGTTTTCCACAGATGAATCTATAGGAATGATCGCTATGAGCTCTCCAATTTCTTACTTCAATAAAGTGAATGGTGTGAGCGGTATTGTGGTTTCATTGGGTGCATATGGTGAGCATCGGTATGTTGGTACAGACCGTGGACTATTCTACAGAGATAACGATGCATTTCTGCGCGTGCCATTCAATTCTAAGGGTGTTAGCAATCTATACGATTATAACGAGAAACTGTATGCTGTTGGTGAATCAGGTATATATGAAGTAACCGGAAAGAAATCCGTGCAGATAATAGAGCATGGGGGAGCGCAAACACTTTGCATTGTGAACGAACGAAAAGATCATTTTATAATGGGGACCTATTCATCTGGTATATGGCTTGTGCAAAAGAATATTACGGGCTGGCACAAGCACAAGATAGAAGGATTTGAAGAGGAAGTGCGCTTTATAGAGCGGGATGAAAACGGAAATATTTGGATCGCACATTATGGGAAAGGAATATGGAAGCTTACCCTTAACGAAGCAATGGATTCTGTTACGAGTAAGAAGTTTTATACGATAGCTCAAGGCCTTCCATCCAATCTTAATAACCGGATCTATAAACTGAGGGATCAAAGCATAGTTGCGGCAACTGAAAATGGAATATATAGCTACCAGCCAGTACGCGATACGTTCGAACCTGATCAGCGATTTGCCAAAGTCACGAAGGGAAAACTGATCTACGAGCTAACCACGAACACGGAAGGTGATTTGTATTTTAGAGCTAAAGATCATAAGCACAACGAAGAGGAAATTGTAGGAAAGCTTTCAAGAGCACAAGACGGTACATATTCGTTGCTAACTACACCTTTCCGGAAAGTTACCTGGTCAGATACTGAACCAGCGATGCTTTCTACTCAACATGGCGTTTGGATCTCTGATCATAACAAAATCTTTGTGTACGATTCGTTCACAAAAGTGGAACATAGTAAATCACTTCAACCCTATCTGAAAAAAGTACTGGCACAAGATTCTCTTATTTATAGTTACGGTCAAAAAACCACAGACATTAATCTGGCCTACCAAAATAATAGTATACATTTTTATTTCAACCTGCCTTACTTCGAGAACGAAGAGCATGTTAAATTTAGATATAAGCTGGATGGTTTTAATACAGAGTGGTCTGACTGGACCAATTTGCATGAAGCCCGCTTTACCAATCTGCCGGAAGGAGATTATATTTTTACACTACAGGCAAAAACTGTGTATGCAACAGAAAGCCGGATTATCACCTTCCCCTTTCACATTGATTCCCCCATATATAGAACGATATGGGCATATATACTTTATGTTATAGTATTTGGCTTTACCGTATACCTGTTAACACTTCTCAATATGAGGCGGGTAAATCATCAAAAAAAATTGCTTGAAAAAGAAGTAAACGAGAAGACGAGAGAACTGCTTGCAATGAATGAAGAGATCAGGGCTCAGAACGAAGAGATACTGGATATAAATGAAGATATACACAGGAAAAATATAGAGATAGAAAGCCAGGCTCAGACACTGTTGCAGTCGAACATTACAAAAGACAAGCTCTTTTCTATTATCTCACATGATCTTCGGGGCCCGGTGAATCAGCTTCGTGAGATCTTTACGATGATGGACTCCGGATATATATCAACAGATGAATTTCAAAGGGTACTGATGCCTGATCTAAAAGAACGCATTGGCTATGTAGCGTCACTCACAGACAACCTGTTACAGTGGTCGAGAGAGCAGATGGAGGGAATTCAGGTGAAACCATCGGCCTTTGAGCTCGATGAAATTGTAGAGGAGAATATCAACCTGTTTAGCCTGCAGGCAAAGAAAAAAGATATACGACTTGCTGTAATGGACAATGTGAAATATACCGTGTATGCTGATATAGAAATGCTCCGACTGGTGTTGCGGAATCTTTTGAGCAATGCCATTAAATTTACGCTTTCCAACAGAGAGGTATTCGTCAGCGCAGAGGCAGATCAGGCATTTGTATATGTATCTGTTGCTGATAAAGGAACAGGCCTTACAGAAGAAGACATCGCGAAAATATTTGATAAAGTATATTTCACAAAATACGGTACAGCAGGAGAGAAGGGCTCAGGACTTGGGCTTATGCTCTGTCGTGAGTTCATAGAGAAAAATGGTGGCAAGCTAACAATAGAGAGTACAGTAGGCAGCGGAAGTATATTCTCGTTCAGTATACCGCTTGGAAATCGTTGAGAGGGCTACAGACAGAAATCGCTTCTACCGGAGAAGCGATTTCTGCTTAAGCTTTATTTATGAGAGAGATTGTTGTGCGCAAACTATTTTATAAGGTCACTATCCAATACATCCGTGGTTTCTGGTACTGCTGCTTTGCTCCATTGTTTTTGAAGAAGTTTGTAGAAACCCCAGCATAATAATATTCCCATCGGGAGTGCCATCAACCCCACAACTATCTCTGGAATATCATCGATGGCTATAACCTGTAATTCAGAAAGTACTCCCAGTATAACGCCACCGATAACTACACCAAAGTAGTATGACACGACACCCAAAATGGCAAAACCCCATTTGCTTTTGTGATGTAATTCAGCAAGATCATAAAATGCTTTTCCAATGAAATAGATAAAAACTAAGCCAATCATAGGTAGGATATTTAGGTTAGGTATATAGTTTAATACATTAAAATAGGTATTTATTTCATCAGAGAAAAGCTGTTCGTACCTTCAATGAGGTCGCACCAAAAAGTAAAGCGTAAGGTTGATTCCATAAATGAACGATTCGGGTAAATTTTCCTTTGCTATTCGTAAAATGACCCTAAATCAAGCTGGTATATCGGTCTGCACGGACGTAATGTTTTAAATATTTTAACGAAGTTTTAGGTATATTTTTTATCAGGATTGGTATTTTTTACGCTGGTATCCTCTATCTATTATGAGTCGATATATACCTCAGCAAATTGTCGTTTAATATATACATGAAACGTTGTCCCGACATCAGGCTGACTTTGTACTTCTATTTTTCCACCCAATGCTGTAAGCTGCGAACGTACCAGGTATAGCCCGAGACCCTTGCCTTCCATGTGGAGGTGAAAACGTTTATAGAGATTAAACATATTTTGCCCATGCAAGGAAAGATCAATGCCGAGACCATTGTCTGTAACGCTTAACCGTATATATTCATCTTGTATTGTTGTGATGAGCGTAATAACAGGCGTACGATTCGGATCACGGTACTTGATAGCATTGCTGATCAGATTATACAGTATACTTTCAACGTATGGTAAAACAGAATATAGTCTGTCTATTTCTGTGAAATCGCTGACGATTTTTGCTTGCGTATCTTCAATCTCTTTTTCAAGTACCTTCAATACTCGTGTCAGCACAAAATGTAAATCGATCTCAACGAGATTACTCGTATGCTTTTTGATTTCCAGGATCACTGCTAAGTCTTTTATAACATGATCCATATCGTATGTAGACTTTACCAGTTTTTCAATAGCATGATCTTTGTCTGCTTGCCTGGTGCTGATCTGAATAACATTTGACAAGCCAAGAATACGCGCTAAGGGTGCGCGTAAATTATGGGCTGCTATAAATGCAAATTGCTCAAGCTGATTATTTTGCTGGATCAGTTCGCGGTTGGCATTTTGTAACTCCTGCGTTCGACTCGCTACATCGATTTCAAGTTGTTCATTTTTAGATTGGATCTCATTGTTCTGCAACGCAATGGTAACCTGTGCTTCGTGAAGTTGTTTATTCTGTAACGTAAGTATATCACGCTGTGAAGCGAGCTCTTCGTTTTGTGAGGCAATTTCTGCCGTTCGCTCCTGCACCAGACGTTCAAGACCAACGTTTTGTTCTTTTAGAATTTTATTTTTCTCAGCTTCCGATTCACGCAGCAGCTCCGACAACTTAAATGTTTTCTGAGTATAATAGGCAGTATAGAGTAGTGTAGGAAAACAAATCAGAAAAAATACAATCTGTAATATATAGTTACGCGTGAGCGCAGCCTGGTATTGGTTCTCGGCTTCTTCATCGATGCTATCCATAAATGCGATCATGTGTATTTCGCATTCTAAGTATTGCCAGTATAAATGTCCTCCCTTATCCGATGTAAAACGGTTCAGAAATTCTCTTCGGTTTCCGGCTTGGATAAGTTGTTTTAATTCGAGGCAATAGCGGGCATAGGAGTCAAGTGAATCCTTGAATATATAGAACTCATGCATATCATGTCCTAACTTTTTAAGCGGTACCTCTACATGATGAAGGATACTATCTTGCCAATGAATTGCATTATGCAAGGGTGCCGCGAACCGCTCCTCAGGAATGATAGCATATCCTCTCAACCCGATGTCGAGCGCATGGATCAGTATCTTTCCTATTTGATCATAATATATCTTTGCTTTTTCAGTCTCTTCCTGCAGCGCTTTATTACGCGTAATAATATCATTGTTATACTTGGTGAAGAGCGAATTTACAAGGAGTAGAATCCCGATGACGAATACAACAATGTATATAAAATTCTTTCGTAACATGTTTCTCTCCCTCGCTTACCAGTTCAGCTTTTTAGAGTAATGAACTTTAGGTAATTAACTAAATTTTCAGGAATTTTTGTGTGTAAACTAAAGGTATATGACAACATATCAGGTAAACAAATATTAAGCCTGTTACACGTTCAAACGTCATTGTAAATATTTTTTCACCCCTCTTGTAAGGGTAATGATTGGATTTTACGTTGCCCGTGGGCCGCTTTTTCTCCTTCCATCAAATATTTATACGCCTTTGTGGTAGAAGTATTTGATATCCAGGCTTACCGTTGTGATTTTGTACATATATCTTTGAAAGAATAAACAACGCTGTCATGAAGAAACTCTATTTGCTGGTATCCCTTATTTTAACATTATGCATTGCCACTGACGGATACACGCAAGCAAAAAATACGAAAGCAAAAGCGACACTCAATCACACAGCGATCTATGTGAAAGACGCAAAAGCAAGTGCGGCCTTCTATCAAAATATCATAGGCGTGGATACAATCCCTGAACCGTTTCATGATGGAAAACATGCGTGGCTTAGAATTGCACCAGGTGTGGCGATGCATATTATTCAAGGGGCAACCGAAAAGAAAGAGTATTATAAAAATCAGCATACGTGCTTCAGTGTCGCATCGGTTGAAGCTTTTGTATCCGTGCTGAAGAAAAATAATATACCGTGGGAAGATCGGGACGGAGCGAAGCAGGCAATCACTACACGCGTAGATGGCGTTAAACAACTTTGGCTACAGGACCCTGATGGTTATTGGATCGAGATCAACGATGCAAAGGAGTAAATCCTGAGACATCCTCGGAGGATAAATGATGAAGGCTCTTACTGGGTAAGAGCCTTCATCATTATTCGGGAACCAGTAGTTACGTATTGCTAAGTTACGATAGCGCATTGTATCTTTCTGCAAAAGCCACATAACGGCATAATCATCACCGATAAGATATATATATAAGCAGCGTGCAGCAACCAGGTAAATATAGTACAGATAAATATCACGTCACGATATTGGTTGCTGTTTGGGGCATAGTACATGCCTTTTTATTTTTTCATTATGGAATACGAAGCCTGTATGATGCAAAGGTTTATATACAATGCGCTGACGCTTTAATACAAGATGGCGCATTGGAAGATTCACATTTTATCTTCTATTCGGTGCCTATCCATTTAATAGCTTTCTTTCGGTGGATTTTTCCGGGGCAACTCGTGCCCTACCTGGTTTTTCAATGCGTTATTTCTCTGTTCGCCACCATAGCTTTATACCGCGCCAGCGCAAAGATTTTCAATGATCCAAAGGCAGGCTTGATGTCGGGTATAGTCTTTTTGATCTGGTGGGACAATATCCATTGGAACACAACAGCTATGACCGAATCGCTGGCGTGTAGTATAATTTGTTTTCTGATTCTTCGATTAGCATCTTTCAAAGATTCCATAGCTGATTATTTCTGGGTTATAATCTTGTCAGTGATTGCTTTCTTTACGCGACCCACGGGTATTTTAATTATAGTCTCCACCATAGCGTTTTTAGTACACTATCACTGGCATGCTATACGCTATAGATTTGTTTGGAGATTCGTAATTGTACCCTGTATGTTCGTGATTGCCTATATCTCCGCGGACTTCATGTTTACGCGCTGGGATTTTTCAGAGCAGTATCGAAAAGGAAACATTGTAACCTATATGGATGACATACAGGGAGGCGCGCTATATTCCGAAAGCATGCGCTTAGAGACCGATAGCCTGGTAATTTCTTCAGATAAGCCGGCCGTGTTACGGATGTTGTTTTTCGCGTTGGATAATCCTGTTTATTTTTTAAAATCCGCAGGACTGAAAGTATGGTACCTGGTTTCTGCGGTGCGACCCTATTATTCCACAGCACACAATCTTTATGCATTGATATGGGTAATGTTGATCTATATACTATATTATTTTGGATGGCGAAACAAAGTCGTTGGCTTTAGGAGAGCCACTGATTCCACAAAGATTTTTACTGCCGTTATGATTGTGCTCAACTGCTGTCTGATAGCAATCTCTTCCGTGGATTGGGACAATCGTTTTTATATTCCTATGGAACCTGGACTTGTCTTGCTTGCAGGAGGCGGTGCAGCATATAGTATACGAGCGTTGAAATTAAAATTTGGAAGCAGTCGTTGATATATAAATGACTTCAATGCAAGAATATGTCACGGCTGAAACTCTGCATCATCGATCGCTTTATTCAATTCAATCCGCTCAAAGGTAACGGTAAGGATCGCCTGGTCATTTGCTTTACTGATTATCTTGAAAGGAAATTTTAGTCCGTTTACATCCCGATAGTCGCTATAGATCGTATGGAGTAACGTGCCCTTCATTTCTGCATTTTTCGACTCACTCGTCTTCATGAATAATTCTGAAGTGATGCGATCAAAATAATATAGCGCTGTATCGCCGTCTTTGTGAATGAACTTTACCCGGAAGCAATTTCTCCCCTGCACGGTATCGGCTCCCTCTAAAATTGCACGATGTCCTTTTTTACGATAGTCGATCAGCACACTTTCCGTTTCAACATCAGCTTCGTTTGCCATAGCACGCGCATCCTTTCCCGTGAGAATTGTAGCGTTAGTCTCACCATTGAAAACGTCAATCTTCCAACCTCTTGTTCCATCAAACGCCTGCGCATAATATTTGCCATTCGCAGCGACACTGAATTTATACCGGTCTGGTGATTTAGCGTACGAGTTGAATGGGAATTTCATTCCGCCATAGTCATATTCTCCAGTAGCTGTAATCGTCTTCACTTTTTCCCATTGTTTTTTTCCACCGGTGAATGCTATATACTTGTTCACAATTTCGTCAACCTTTTGAGCGTATGTGGACTGTGACAGGAACAACGCTATAATGAGAATGAAAGAATAGGCGATGCGCATAGAGAGAGTCTGAATTATTTAACAAACATAGTTAATCAAAGTAAGAATTGTTCATCTTATTCGTTGTGGAAATCAATACGTTGTAATTCTTTTGATTAAATTTTGAAACCGGATAACAGAACTTATCGTATGGCGTTACGTATATTCATTTCCTGTACGAATGCCTTCGGGTGGATGAAATTTAACTGGAAAAAACTAACTTGTAACACGACTCTACTAAATACAAAATAATGAAAAAGAAAACCCTTCTTAGTTTTGCATTCGCTGCTCTTATAGCATCGAGCGCATGGTCTCAACAATATGTTACACAGATTAAGGACGCCAGTAAAAAATGGGGTTATGTCAATCTGAAAGGAGACATCATCATTCAGCCTCAGTTTGAAAAATGTTATGAATTTTCCAGCGATGGATATGCACCTATTTACGACACGAAAAACCGACAATATTATTTTATCAATGTAAAAGGTGAAAAATTACAAACAGAAATTAGCGGCTTTAAATTGATTGATGGTTTCGGTATAGATGTAAAAGGTTTTGAAAATGGAATGGTGCCAGTAAAGAATGGCGAAAAGTGGGGATATATGAATACCAGTGGCAAGCTGGCAATTCTGGCGAAGTATGACGACCCTACCGTATTTAACGGAGGTCATGCCGTTGTAAAGAGTGGAACCTCATACATCGTATTGAATACAAAAGGCGAGGAGTTTCCGGTAGAAGGCTCTGTACTAGATGTTAAACCTTTTTCAGAAGGCCTTGCTCCCTATAGGGCTGCCGATAAAAAATTCGGATTTATAGCCGAGAACGGAAAAGTTGCTATACCTGCGCAGTTTGAGAGTGTTGGTTATTTTAAAGATGGATTAGCGTGGGCTAAAACTGCAGATAAAAAGTTAGGCTATATTAACACGAAAGGTGAATGGGTAATCAAACCACAATTTGACGTTGGAAAAGAATTCGATGCTAAAAGTGGTGTGGCACGCGTTAAGACAGGAGATGTATGGGGATATGTTTCCAAAACTGGTAATGTTACACATGTAGACACCGATTTGTTTGGTGACTTCTCCAACGGTTTAGCGCAAGGTAAAAAGAATGGCAAGTTCGGTTTCTACAACGTGAAAGGTGAGTGGGTAATCGAAGCTAAATTTGATGGATCACGTGATTTTAAGAATGGCTACGCAGCTGCAAAGCAAGGTGACAAGTGGGGCATTATTAATACACAAGGAGAGTGGGTTATTAAACCTACATTTGAAGCCATCAAGGATATGGAAGTCGTAAAATAGTATATAATAATAAATCTATTGAAAGCCATTCGATACTCATCGAATGGCTTTTGTTTTTTCAAGCATTCTCATGCTTGAATATTAATATTCAGAATGTCTGGTCGAGTAAATATAAATTGTAATAGGCGGGTGCGATACCGAGTCACGTTGTACTATATTTTGTGAAGTATCCGCATATATAAATACAGTATATAAAGTATACTTGCTCATCGCGGAATAAGACGCCTTTGTCGCAAATAGTTTTCCTGGTCACTTACAATACAATTGGACAGCAACGTTCTGTCAGTGAACCGAAATAATTTGATTCTTCGCAGAATACCATCCATTCATCGCAAAACAATCATGTGTGCTAAAGATTCCACTTACTGCGCACGTTTAGGGTGTATACAAAGTTGCAGTAGTAACCGCTGCTGTAAATCAACCTTAAAGTATGTTAAACTAATGATGATGGAAAAAATGAAAGTATCCATGCGGACATTAACCGCCATGGTAATTGGCACAGCTGTTATAGCTGTGTGTCTGTTTACAGTTTCGGCCTGTAATGATGATGACGATGCAACAACATCGCCAGCCATTACAAGCTTTACCCCTGCCAGTGGTGTAGTTGGCACTACGGTTATTATTACTGGTACTAATTTCAGTACATCAACTTCTGCCAACACGGCAACTTTTAATGGTATAACTGCTACCGTTACGGCTGCTACTGAAACACAGCTTACGGTTACAGTTCCAACCAGTGCTACTACCGGTAAAATTGCAGTTACAGTGAATAGTGTTACAGTAACATCATCCAGTGATTTTACTATAACGACAACGTCCACCAGTGCACCTACGATAACAAGCTTTACACCAACAAGTGGAGCCGAGGGTATAACCGTAACGATTACGGGTACGAATTTCAGTACTACATTAGCTAGTAACACAGTTACATTCAATGGCACCGCAGCCACTGTTACTGCAGCTACTGCGACACAGCTTACTGTTACTGTTCCAACTGGTGCTACTACGGGCAAGATTGCTGTGTCCGTTAATACAAGCAGCACAACAGCGACATCAACGGATGATTTCACCGTTACCGCTACCACCACTGCCGACTGCAGTTCTGCTACAACAACAGCAGAGAAGGTTGTATGTTTGGCTGAAGCTTTTAAAGCTACACTTACTTCAACACAGATTACTTCTCTTCAAATTGCCTATACAAAAGCAAATGCAATCCGATGGTCTAATCTTCCGTGCGGATTAAGTTGCCGGAATGGATTAGCCTTCAGCTCGCTTACAGCAACGCAGCTGGCAGCAGCCAAAGCCGTTATAGCCGCTGCATCGGGTACTTCTACTGATGAAGGGTATAGCGAATTTTCACAAGTGAATGCAGCCGATGATGTACTGGGAACAAAGAGTGGTAACACCAGCAGCTATTCATCCGGAAACTATATCATTGCATTTTTAGGTGCACCCAGTACTACTGGTACATGGATGCTGCAGTTCGGCGGCCATCACTATGCACAAAATATAACCTATACTGCGGGCACTGTAGTAAGCATCACGCCTTCTCATCAAGGTATAGAACCTAAGACTTGGACAACCAATGGAACAACGTATGCGCCTCTTGCTTCGGAACGCTCGGTCATGGCCGAGATGCTGGCATCCTTTACAACGGCTGAACTAGCAAGCGCAAAGAATTCCTCTACATTCTCTGATGTGTTGATGGTGCCTGGAAGTACTTCCAATACAATGCCTGCTACCAAGCAAGGTATTAAGGTAAGTACATTGAGCAGCGCAGCACAATTAAAAGTGTTGGCAGCCATGGCTCCCTGGGTTAACGATCTCGATGCTACATCAGCTGAAAGTTTCCTGGCTATATATACATCTGAACTAGCGGATACCTATGTGACGTATGCGAGTAATTCAAGCGGTACATCCGGTAATGCCAGCACATTCCTCACAGCCAATACAGACTATGTTCGAATCGATGGGCCTAGTGTATGGATTGAATTTATATGTCAGACAGGTGTGGTATATCCTTCGGAAATTCACTATCACGCTGTGTTCCGTGATCACAAGCGTGATTATATAGGGCTATAATTCTGATCAATCCATGAACAACAAATTCATTTTAAACAACCGCTCTGCAACAGCAGGGCGGCTGTTTATTTTCATACTCGCATTTGTATTCATCTTTACTTTTGCTTCACTATCTGTGCAGGCGCATCAGACGCCCAACACCATTGTATTACTTGATATACGGCCTGATGGTGTAGCCGCAGAATTGCAGTTGCCATTAGGAGAACTGGAGCTTGCCTTTGGAAATGATGTAACTAAAAGTCCGGAGACGTTGGTGGCAAGACTTGGCACTCAACTGCAAGCGTATTTAAAAGCCCATATACATCCCCAAGCAGCAGATGGCCGCTTGTGGAGTGTATCTATAGTATATATGAATGTCGCGCCAGCCGAACAAACCTATAGCGGTCCATTCCAGGAGATAACGATACGCTTATGGATGCAGCCCCCCGCAGGGGCCAACAGCAGAAATTTTACATTGAACTATGATGTGATCATGCACCAGGTTGTAACGCATGCCGCGTTGGTATCGATCCGTAACGATTGGGAGACTGGCATTATCGCAGAACACCCGGTTGAAGCAGGCGTGATTCGCGTTGACACCGGCAGTAACCAGATCTATCCATTAAAGATCAACCTTGAGGAGGGCAGTTGGCGGAATGGATTCAGCAGCATGGTGCGTCTGGGTATGGATCATATTGCAGCGGGCACCGATCATCTTTTATTTCTTCTTACGTTGTTGCTACCAGCACCGCTGTTGGCTACGAAAAAACGTTGGGGAAACTTCGGGGGCATCCGGTATAGCATTGTTCATTTGCTTCGGGTAGTCACTGCCTTTACAGTAGGTCATTCAATCACACTGCTTGCCGGTGTTATCGGGTGGCTTCAGTTTCCGAATCAACCAATAGAAATTCTGATAGCGTTTTCTATTCTGGTATCCGCGGTGCATGCCTTTCGCCCTATATTTCCGGGACGTGAAGTATATGTTGCTGCAGGATTTGGTTTAATACACGGTATGGCGTTCGCAGGTACACTGGCTAATCTGAACCTCGCACCTGCATACATGACGCTGAGTATATTAGGCTTTAATATCGGTATAGAATTGATGCAGCTGTTTGTGATCATGCTCACTGTTCCGTGGCTCATCCTGTTAAGTCGTACATCCCTATATACGTCTTTTAGAGTTACAGGAGCGGTTGTGGCCGCTATAGCTGCACTTGCGTGGATGACAGAACGAATCCTGCAAAAAACAAATCCGTTAACAATGCTTGTTGAGAAGATAGCAGCATATGCACCGTGGATTATTGTGGCGCTCGCCTGCGCATCTATACTGAGCTACACTATTGAGCAACAAAAAAGAAGGAAAGTATAGTATACAACGAAATCAAGCTTGTATAAAGATGAGATTAATCAAAAGATATACCTTTAAAAACAGAATAGCGCTGCTTCCTGTAAAACATTCAGCAACGCTATCCTTTAGAGTTTTAAAAACTATCTGAAATTAGTCTTTAGCAAATTCAGTGTTAGCAGTAAGAGTAACTTCATCGCTAACAACACCTGAAGGTGTACCAGCTCCGATACCGAAATCAGAACGCTTAATTATACCAGTAACTTTGAAAGCACCGATAGTTTTCTTTGTGTAAGGATGAACGGCAGTACCGTTAAATACAGCTTCCAATGTAACTGGTTTAGTAACACCGTGTAATGTCAGGTTACCAACTAATGTATAGGTGTTCTTTCCTTTTTTCTTGAAAGATGTGCTTTTGAAAGTAAGTGTAGGGAATTTCTCTGCATCAAAGAAATCAGCGCCTTTCAAATGTCCATCACGTTGGTCGTTGTCTGTGTTAATAGAGTTAACGTCTGCTGTTAATTCGATAACCGCATCAGAGAAATCTTCTTTAGAAGAAGTGATTTTCGCATCAAATGATTTGAAAGAACCATCAACTGTAGAGATCAACAAGTGGGTTACACCAAAGCCAAGTTTAGAGTGAGCTTTGTCTAATGACCATGATTGAGCAAAAGCTGAAACTGCAAATGCTAAAGCGATAACGGATAAAGTAAATTTTTTCATTTTTGATAATTAAATTTTAGTGAAACTGTTTTATTTATTGTTAATGTATAATGTGTGCTGGTTAATTGGAATATACAGTCTTCAAATAGTCTTTCAAAGGAGTTGACTTTCTTCCCAACAATTTTTCGAGGGTTGTATCCTCCATATCAAACTCTCCTTGCTTGATTGCTTCATTGAATGCCCCAAACATACCAATATATTCTGAGGGAACACCCGCTTTGCTAAGTTCCTGGTGAAATACTTCCTGCGTAGGCGATACGTATGCAATTTTCTTTCCAGTTATTTCACTGATACCATCAGCAACTTCCTGATACGAATACGGAGTGCCACCCGAGATATCGTAGCTCTTATTGTCATGTCCCGAAGTGATAAGTATGTTTGCAGCTGCTTCAGCCATATCAGCGCGTAACGTAAACGCTGCTCTTCCGGTTCCTGCCGGTTGAAATATAGTTCCGGTCTCCAATACTTTGTCGCCTATAAACATCGGAAGAATGTCCATATAAAGGCCATGCTTTAAAATAGTATAGGTGATTCCTGAATCTTTCAAAAGCGCTTCGGTGTTAAGATGCGACTTGGCAATGAAAAAGATGGGTGAAGTCTCTGTTTCATTTTTCCGTTGAAAGCTGGTATATACTATATGTTTTACACCCGCTGTTTTGGCAGCAGCCACTACATTGGCTTGCTGTCCTAAACGATGTTGGACATCATTACCCGATACGAAAAAAAGTTTATCTATACCAGTAAACGCCTTTACGAGTGAAGCGACATCATTGTAGTCACCTTCGCGTACATCAACACCTTGTGCTGCAACGTCAGCAGCTTTTGCAACATCCCGTACCAGTACAGCAATGTTTGACGATGCTGTTTTCTGTAGTAAATATTGGGCGGTTGCTTTTCCGAGATGGCCCGTGGCTCCTGTTACTAAAATCATTGCGTAGGTTTTATATATCGTTAATCCCCTGCATTGTGGGGTAGTTGCAATCGTAAGGGTATTTAGTTACTTTTGGATACTCAAAGGTAAATGGATACTTAATGGATGTGCAATAAGGCACTGCAGTAATACTGACTTACCTTTAAGTAACTATAGTTGGAAATCAATACGTTGCGTATGAAAAAAAAGTTAGAGGATTATGAATTTTCCAAAGCTTGTCCGATACGAAACGTATTAGACCGCTTCAATGACAAGTGGTCTATGTTGGTAATACTTTTGTTGGGTGAACACAAAGGACCTATGCGTTTTAATGAACTGGCACAAACGATAGGAGATATATCTCAAAAAATGCTCACCGTCACGTTACGTACATTGGAGGCAGACGGAATGGTTCATCGAAAACATTATCCTCAGATTCCGCCCCGGGTAGAATATGAATTAACCGAGCTTGGTAAAAGTCTTTTACCACACATCAATGGACTGACACAATGGGCATTAAAAAACTATGATGCAATTACAAAGTCCCGTAAAAAGTTTAGTGCAAAAAAGCAGTTCGCGTAAATAAACATTCTAGCGTTAGTGAATGGGAGTAGTGATTCTCAAAACTCTATCACTTCAGTGTTGTATACCGCTAACGATGCCGAAGAAATCGGCAATAAATATTTCAATATACTTTCAGAAAAAAACTGCATACTCTACATCCAATGAGTGTGGCAACATATTCATCATTTCATATATTGAGTTGCAAAAATATTTCGGACACATCAAAAATTAACTATACTGACTTGCAAGATGTTGCAAATAGATTCTCGTATCACACGGCCACGGTAAACGTTAATCAGCTTACACGTCTATACTATATCTCAATAGAATAGCCTACTACCGGGCAATCATGAGCCGCCTCAAATGAGAAACGTGCTATTAGATTCCTTTTTATAGGTGTATATTTGACGCTTGGTCTATACGCTTTAAGGTAATGAATACGGGCAAAGGTCTTCAATACTCTGTCAATCTTTCATTTGAGGCAATAAAATTGCCACCCTTCCAGGTAGACTTCAGAATATCCGTTTTGTATAGCAACATTGAACGTGAACTCTGATGAATATATCTTTTTTTATCAGACGTGATTTCCAAACAATACAAGCGCATGAGGGTATACGCGCTATCAAAGATAATTTGATTCAGCAAACAGCCCTTGTCGTTCAAGACGAAGACCAAAATCACATCGGTATTCTAACTCCGCTGGATATAATACAACACCCGCATAACCTCGTGATAGATTGCATCACTACAAAACCAGTACTGTCGTTGCCCGGCACAGTAGACGAGGCGTTGCAGATCATGCAGTCAGAGCAATCCGAAGTGCTTCCTGTATATAATGGTGGGCGATTTGAAGGGCTTATATTTAAAAACGATCTCCTGGAATTTGTGAAGACGAAAAGAAGAGAACTGGAAAAAGAAGTAGCAGAGCAAGTAAAGGAGATAAAGGCTATACATGCCCAACTTGAAACTTCGAGACATATTCTGCAAGCTATATTTGATAGCACGCAATCCTATATTTTATTGGTTGACCCGGAGTATCGGATTATTTTTTTTAATAAGCGAGCACAAGAGGGAAGCAGAGAGTTGTACGGCAGAGAGATGATGTTGGGCGATAGCATCCTGGAGTATAAATCGGATGTTGATGAGATGGACTTGCGTAGCTTTGAAGAGAATTTTACGAAAGCCATAGCCAGCAGCCGTACCGTTGTAGAAGAGCGTGAGATATTCTATCCCAACATGACTTCATCCTGGCTTCGTTCAGAATATACACCTGTATACGACCGTGGTGTTCTTATTGGTGTGGCGCTTCGAAGTGTGGATATAACCGACCGAAAACATTACGAACTGCAAATAGAAATGCAAACAGAAGTGTTGCAGGAAATTTCGTGGATTCAATCACATCAAACCCGGCAACCTGTTGCTACCATTCTTGGCTTAATTAATATACTTGAGAAATCTTCGCTTACTGAAGACAACCGGAAGATCGTTTCCATGCTGGAAGAAACTGCTCACAAACTTGATGACGTGATCCGTGAGACCGTGATCAAAGCTAATTCACTATAGAGTATCATGAAAGGTATAGTCAAGCGTACTTCCACTTGAATCCTTTTGTGTGATGATGTATACCGCGCGCTACCAGTATGATTTCCTTCTCGCCACATCCTGTTATTTGTGCTGCTTCGCGGATACTCTCGTATCGAGCCAACAATTTACCTTTTGCTGAATATTGTTTTACTGGTTTACGTCTGCTATAGCCGCCATAATTTTTCCAGTCAGAGCGGTCAGCAATTTTTAAGTACGAATCAGCGCGCTCACGTTTAAATACCCGTTGACTCTTTTCACTTTTCGTGACGAGCTTTAGATTCTTCACAGCATTGTTATAGCCATCCCCATCTTTATTGATCACATACAACCCGTCTTTTTCGTAGTCAATATTTTTTACAAACGTGCTATAAATTATCCTCCGGGTGTTAAAATAGTATTGACGACCCTCGCGTGAGAGTGAAACGCGGAGATCGACCATAGGCTCACCGGTTTTTATATTTTTGTTCTTCGCGATAGACTGACTCAGTATTCTCCCTGCAACAAATT
The DNA here is from genome assembly GCA_902168185.1 of uncultured Bacteroides sp. Lineage (GTDB taxonomy): Bacteria > Bacteroidota > Bacteroidia > Cytophagales > Cyclobacteriaceae > Ohtaekwangia. The sequence continues at coordinate 40,108 of CABHOV010000035.1, read as the reverse complement.
GTTCCTTCAACCTTGGATGGGGTATAGTTCTGTCGATAGACTTTACGCGTCCAAGGTTAGAAGCTTTATATAATCCTTCAAAACCCGGTATATCACGCCATCGTTCACCATGTATATTTTTAAGAATTTTATTGCGGTAGGGGTATTCTTCAGGGCTCATATATACAATGTTAATGACAATCCTATAGCAGCACAACAGCTACCGAAGCCATGCTCCGTAATCTTACGGAGGTGTCTCTCTGTAATCTTTTAAAAATCCGTTACTCAAATTGAATGTACTTTTGTGACCTCGATAATTCTGCTTCAATTGCTACTGAGATATACTGCAATTAGTAGTATAGATCAGAAAGGTGAGGAGGCGAATGCAAGTATAGATGCTCCCGTAAATACACATGAAGAATATTTACTTTTATTTTAAACACTGGAAAGGCTCATATATAGCAATCATTATTTTTTTTGCTATAGGCTGCAGCGTACCCGAGACTGACTTTATCAAGCCTATACCAGTAGCGCTTGAAGCATCGGACATTCAATCGACTAGCTTTGTTGCGAATTGGAAACCTGTGTTAGGAAGCTCTGTATATATAGTAGATGTATCCATTGATCCGTTATTTTCAAGTTATGTTACGGGATATCAATCCAGAGAAATAGAAGGCAACGCTCTGGAGGTTACAGGCCTTGCTGCTGAAGTGACATACCACTATCGGGTAAGAGGTCAGAAGGAGCATACGTTCTCTGACAACTCAAATGTTATTGCCGTGACAACAGCGGCACTCAATTCACCGGTGGCGAATCCGCCAACCGCTACACAAGTTTTTAATTTTACTGCAAACTGGACCGCCATTGAGGAAGCTGCCAGTTATCTGATAGAAGTTGCAACCGATCCCAATTTTAACACTATACTACCAGGATACAATGCTTTAGAGGTTGTAGGCCTTTCCCTTGAAGTCAAAGGACTTGACTATACGAAATCGTACTACTATAGAGTTAAGTCAAAACGCCTTGAGAAAACATCGGGCTACTCAAACATTATAGCGGTGAAGCCTTGCGTCTCAGAGCAATGCAAGCTTTCAAAAATTACATACTCGTCCGATTTCATTATTACATTTTTATATGAAAATGCAGGACGGTTATCAACTATAGACATAATGTACTATGGTGATCAGTATGACTACAACGTTGGGTATGCAGATAACGGGCTTGCTGACACGGTGTCGCTTTTTATAAATGAGGAGATGTATGAGAAGCATGCTCTGACTTACAACAGCAACGGCAATCTTGCATCTGTTTATGTATATGATTATGATGACGTACAAATTGCTGTAAAAGACTATATATATAATGAGCTTCAGCAAATTGTTGGCTTCCGAAATTATAAGAACGAGTCAAGAACTTCTCTCAATGTGTATCAGGATTATGAAGTTGACGAAGCTGGTAATGTGCTGAAAATTCTTGACAAAAACGGTACACAAAAAGGGGAATTCAGATACGATGAACACTTCAACCCAAAGATGCTTATACAAGAAGCATTGCGTCCCTTTATCTGGGATTTTTTCTCGGGATTTGATTTGTCTCCTTATTCTCGTATCAACAATCCAATCTATGCGAAAGGAAATTTTCAGGCGGACTATGACGAAGAAGAGGTATTTATCTATGACCTCAACGATTGCGATGTTGCCCTAGCCCGCAAAGGGTTTTATAGCTTGACCTATGAATTTACAGGCTGTGATTTTTAACAGTAAAAAAGCCATGCAGTATAAATATTTCGCATTGTGTTTTATGTTATTCTCGGGGTCACTGTTGGCGCAGACCACTGAAGACAATACTACATCGGGGGATCCATACAAATTCACCGTTGACCAGGATATACTTAATTTAAAGTTTGAAGGCGATGCTACCGTCAACATTCAGGGCGCTTCCGGTAAGCAGGAGGATGTTAATAGAACTCCGTATACCGCTACCGTTCTTACACGCGAGGAAATTGAAAATGCAGGAGCGTTAACTATACCAGAAGCGCTTCGTTTAGCCCCCGGATTATTCGTGCAGCAAACTGTTAATGGTTTGTATGAAGTATATATACAAGGTACAGAAGCATTACCAACAGCCGGTAACCTAAGCGATGCAAGAAGCAAAATGGTATTGGTAATGATCGATAACATGCCGGTTAATAATAACTTTGACGCAGGCGTGTTATGGGAGACTTTGCCGGTAAGTCTGAACGATGTTGAAAGAATTGAAATTATACGAAGCCCGGCAAATGTATTTTTCGGACGCGATGCTGCGAGTGGTGTAATCAACATCATCACCAGGACTCCGGAGAGCAATAAGATTAGCGTACAAGGTTCTGCGCAACGAAGTTTTGCTCCGAATGCCGCCAAGACAACCTTTAGTAATGCATCTGTGGGCCTTGGCATACGAGACAAATTCTTTGTAAGACTCTCGGGCAATTACAATAGCACGAGACGCTTTCAAGATGAACTTTATGTTTTTGATGTACAAAGGTATGTTCAGAGTGATTCGCTACTTTTCTATCGGTCGACCGCAGATAAAACCAATCTCTATGGAAGTCTTGCACGACAAGATTACGCGGTCAATGCCTTTCTTCGTTTTGTTCCAAATGAAAATGTAGAAGTGACCGCGGCATTGGCAAACCAAAATTCGGAAGCGCAGACTATATATGGAGGCTTTGAGGAATTTGCATTAAGCCGCAGAACCTCTGTAACAAACTTTGCGAATTTTAATGCAAGAATTCATAAACTGAATGTGCAGGCTTCCTATACATTTGGTGATCAAAACCTGGCTACCGGATATCCGGGCTACCAGTTCGATATTCATAAATTGAATAGCAGGATATACTATACCATCAATATCAAAAACTTCCGGATTATGCCGGGAGCCAGTTATCAAGAAACAGGATTTAACGATGAAGGGTATCATTCAACCGATGCAGTATATCCAGATATTATTCATGGTAATAGAAAACTTTCAAACTATGGTTTCTTTGTGAAGGGTGGTGCATCTTTCCTGGAAGACAAGCTTGTAGTAGATGGTGGTGTTCGCAAAGATTTTTTCAGCTATAACGATCAATCACTGTTGAGTTATCAGGGTGCAGTGGCTTACTATCCAATTGAGCGGGTCTTGCTTCGCGCGGCATATGCCAAAGGAGGTACCGGTAACTTTGCCAGGGATATATTTGACGAGAGCATCAGTACCACGGTGCAGGGAGTTTCCACACAAAGGGTAATCAATCCTGCACTTACAGGTTCATCCGTCCGAAATATAGAGGTGGGTACCCGCGTTCAGGCCACTGACAAGATACTGGTGAGTATAGATTACTTCATGACCCGCACAACGAATCTTACACAGGGACTTTCTTCAACTGACTCAACCGGTTCAAATACATATGAGCGGGTGAACGCAACAACAGCATTAAAACGGAATGGAATTACGCCCAGTGTAACGGCTAACTTCTCGAGTAAATTTAAACTCCGCGCTTTTGCTACGCTGCAGCATACCAACTTTAAGAGTGATACAACGGTAAATCATAATAACTATACACCAAAGTACTTTGGTGGTATTACCGGAACTTTCCGGACGTTACTTGAGAAGCTCACCGTTGGTGCAAGTGTATACCTGTACGATTCGTACGCTATGAAAACAACACGAGGCGAAGTTGTTCTGCCTTCTAAAGTTATACCAAACCTGAAAGTATCTTACAAATTCTGGCAAGAGAGTACAGTATATATCAATGCACGGAATTTCCTGGACGACCAGAGTAAAGAGTATATATTTTCGGACGATGTGCCGGCCATGTACCTCGTAGGCGTTAACCTGAATTTTTAAATGATAGATTTTGATACCATGATTCAAGGAACGAAACGATGGGTTGCTTTTTATTTGCTGGTGTCATGCATTGCAACGAGCACGATAACGTATGCGCAGGAGCATCAGTCACAGGATTCTGTGAAAGTGAATACGCTGATCTCGCAGGCCACAGCATTGTTAAAGGAGCACGAAACCGATAAGTCGATTTCCATCGCCAAAGAAGGCCTTGCCGCATCCAAAAAGAATTCATACCTGGCAGGTGAAGCCCGTAGTTATCAACTTCTGGGCGATGCCCACACTGAGAAGAAAGAATATACCGAAGCTCTGAAATGCTATCTGTCATCGCTCAAAGCATTTGATATCCTGAAGCAGGATCGTTCGGTAATTAATATATATACTTCCATTGGAACCTTGTATCAGCAGCAAAATGCTCATGTACAGGCCATAAAATATTTCGACTTGGCTTTGAAAAAAGTAGAGGCAGGTAATTATGATCTGAAGTTGAATGCGATTCTTCTTGAAAACATTGCATACTCCTATGAACAGGTTGAAGATTATCAGCAAACGATTCAATATAAAACCCGGCTTTTGTCTGTCTATAACCAACAGGCGAACAGAGATAAGACTATAGCGACCTATAAAGAGCTTTCTTCACTTTGCGAACAGACCAAGCAGTACAGGCTGGCGCAAAAGTATAACACGGAGCTTGCATCTATCTATGAAAAGAGTAACGATGTAGGCGGCTTATCAACAACCTACAATAATATAGGGTTTATCTATAAACGTACCGGTGACATGAAGTCATCGATGGATTACTTCAGCAAGGTCATCGAACTTGTCAATCGCCAACCTAAAAATCTAAGTGAAGGTGATAAAGCAATTCTACATATTAATATAGGTGTAGCCTATACGAACCTGAAATTATATACTCGCGCAAAGGAACACTATGCTGTTGCACTGAAGATTCGCGAACGGCAAAAGAACGAAATCGAAATTGCCAACACAGACAATTATATAGCATCAAGTTACTATGTGAGTGGCAATACTTCGCGCGCATTGAAAGCAGTGAATGACGCGATAAAATTAGGGGAGGCAAACAACGCTGAAGAAGTGCTAGTAACAAGTTATCAGATTCTGCATCTCATCCACGATAAAGACAACAACGCTGCCAAGGCCCAGGCATATCTTGAAAAGCATAAAGCATTAAAGGATAAACTGTCGAAAGAAGCGAAAGCGCGGAAACAACAGATGCTGGAACGGCAATTGGAGATTGAAAAGAATGAAGAAGAAATTAAAACATTGCTGGCAGAGCAGGAACGTGAAGTTGTAGAGTCTGAGCGCAAGGAGAGTAAATTAAAACTACAGGAGAACGAGATAAAGCTTAAGGAGAAAGAGCTTGCTATACTAAAGCGTGATCAGGAATTGAAAGCGATCGAGTATAAAAATCAGGAACTGGAAAAGGAACATGCTGAGCAAGCACTTGAGCTGGCTCAACAACAACTCGAAGCCGAGAAACGGAATCGCGAGTTGGGCATGCTTGAAAAGGAAAAGGAGATTCAAGACCAGAAGCTGAAGCGAAAAGCATTGGAAGATGAAAAGCAAAAGAAAACTATTCAGCTTCTCGAAGCAGACAAGAAACTAAAAGATGAGCAGTTAAAAAACAGTTACTGGATTTTCGGTTTGTTTGCTTTGGTGCTTGGCATCATCGCGATCAGTTGGATACAGAAACGTAAAGCAAACCGGTTACTGCAACGGCAGCAGCACGAGATACAAGAGAAGAATGAAGCACTGGTTCAAAACATGGAAGAGCTTCGTGCAACCCAGGAAGTGTTGAGTGAGCAGAAAGATCAGCTTGAAGTGCAACATCAAAAGATAACGCATAGCATTCGGTATGCACAGCGCATTCAGCATTCTATACTTCCTTCTGACGCGTTCATGAAGAAAATTTTCCCTGAACATTTTATTACCTATCTGCCGAAAGATATAGTGTCTGGTGATTTTTACTGGGCAGCAGAGAAAGGTAATGTTAAAATTCTTTCGGTGGTGGACTGTACAGGTCATGGAGTGCCCGGTGCCCTGATGTCGATTGTCGGGAGCAATACGCTAAGTGAGTTGGTAAATGAAAAGAACTTTACGGACCCTGCGCAGATCCTCAACCAGCTACATGAAGGTGTTCGCCTTAAATTGAGTCAGGAGGAAAGTCAGAACCATGATGGGATGGATCTTGGTATATGTACACTGGAACATAACGACAACGGATCGGTACGATTGAAATTTTCAGGAGCCAAGCAAACACTATATATTATTTCGAGTGGTCAGTTACTGGAAATTGAAGGTGATCGTAAATCTATCGGAGGTGCAAATTCGGGATCATCGCGTGATTTCTCCAAGCATGAAGTCGATCTTCAAAAAGGAGATATACTATATCTGACAACTGACGGATTTACAGATCAGAATAGTCCTGACCGTGTCAGGTTTAACAAGAAGCGTCTGCGGGCGCTCATCGTGGAAGTTTATCAGCAAAGCTTGCAGGAACAAAGGCAGTCCTTTGAGGAAGCGTTGGCTATACACCAGAAAGGTGCCGAGCAACGCGATGACATTACGTTGATCGGTATAAAGCTTTAATGATTCACATTACTCGTAACATATGGAAGAACGGAAGAATAAAAGTCTCATTGATTTGTACAGCACTATGAATGATCAGGACATAATTGTTTACTATAAAGGGCCATTTGATGATATCATTCTTTCAGAGATCGGTAACAAAATCAGACGGAAGGCATTTGATTCTCCTAAAGCCGGCAAGCGATTGTTTGCTGTATTCATGGAACTCGCCCAGAATGTTTCATTGTATTCATTCGAGAAAAACAGACTGGAGTCAGTCGATCGCTGGGGTGTTGGTACACTCGTGGTTTATGAAACAGCCACGTCCTATATATTGATGTCTGGCAACATGGTAAAGAACGAAGTTCTTGAGCAGATCGTGAAGAAGTGTGAGGAGATTAACGGCTTGGATCATGAGAGTCTTCGTGCTATGAAACGGAAGTACCGTAGTTCAGAGTTACCGGCCGATCATAAAGGAGGAAATATAGGATTGATTCAGGTAGCATTAAAGTCTGATGCACCGTTGGACATTGAAGCGAAGCGGATTGATGACGAGCATTCATTCTTCACTATATCGGTGAGTATTTTTAAATAACAGGACATATATATGTTACTCGGGCTATCCATTGTATAAACCGTTTAACAACATAAAATAGAAATTTTTATTCGAGGCAAAGACACCAATTATTATGGAAGATTTAACAATAGCAGGATCAAGAGATATATATTTCTCACCATCCGTTAATCTTAAAGCTGCAACCGGTGTATGCAGTATTTCAGGCGAGTCGTATTTGGAGGAACCGTATGAGTTTTATAAAAAAATAGGCATGTGGTTTACAGATTACATTAAGCAGGGAGGTAAATCAATTGTGTTGGACCTGAAGTTGAGTTATTTTAATACAAGTTCGTCACGCGCTATTCTTGAAACACTGCGTGTACTCAAGGATATCCACCACAGTGGCAACGAAGTGACAATAAACTGGTATTATCCCAACCCGGATGATGATGAAATATTAATGGAGGGAGAGGATTTCCAGGAGGAATGTGGAATCCCGATTAACATGATTGAGTACGAGCTGCAGGACAGTGAGAATTAACAAAAAAATGGTTCATGCCGCAGAAAGGCATGAACCATTTTTGTTTGTGATATATACTACTTCACAATAAACTTGTTGCTATAGATTTCGTTTTTCAAAGCAAGTTCGATGATATATAGTCCGGCAGGTAAATCGTCCAGAGCAATGTGCTGAATTTTATCCTTCGTAAGCAACTCACAACACTTTACCAGCATACCACCTACTGTTCTTACGGATAAACTGTTGCCTGCACTATAGGCCAGGTCAGGAAGCTCAACATTCAAACGTTTATCCGCTGGGTTAGGGTATATCTTCAATGAGCCTTGCTTTCTTTTTTCGGTACCGCTGATGATATCGGCACCAAGAAACCTGAACCAGTTTATATTAAACTCAGGCTGCACGATACGAACACGCAATGTTCCCGAACCCTGAGTCAATTTTAGTTTACCGGTTACAGTTTTCCAGGTCTGCCATCCGCCCGTTACAGGTATATCTATAGCTACGCTGTTCAATAGGGCACCCGTTGCGGAAAATTGCTGGAACTCTAGTCTGCCGGCCTGACTCATGCATGCCACTCTCGCTTCCAAAGGATATATACCATCCAATGGTACACGGATGCGATACTCAAGGTAATCACCAACACTGGTATGACCAACGTTTTGACCACCACCTGTATCGGTAGTGTTTTCAAGTTCCATCCCTTTGTTTACCACGAAAGCCTCGGCTTCAATTTTTGTCGGTATAGAAAAATGAAAGGGAAGATTGTTTTTAACTGAAAGATCGCTGAAGTCTTCCAGTATAGTTCCGTCCGTGGCCTTCACAACGTCTGCCTGGTAACTTACCGTGATCGTATTGTTATCGAATACATCTTGTCCAAGTGTAACGAATATACGACTTGGATTTGCAGCATCAAGTTGAACATTACTAATCGGGGCATCTACTCCGTTGACCTTGGCGGTGAAGCCGTTGGCACTTGCAAGCGTTGCAGCTTCCACTTTTTTATTTACAGTAATATATACTGTTTTTCCGCTGGGTGCTGTTTCGGAGAAGAGCGCTTTGAATGGAATCTCATTTACCTTTTTACTGAGTGAGAATTTCATATAGCCCACATTGGCACCACCTTTTTCAAAACGGAATTTGAGTTTATGGGTACCTTTATACAGCACAATGTTACTAAGGGTTTGACTTCCCCAGGTTTGAAATCCCCCGCTGGAGGCAAGCGTTACAGGATCAACTATATCTATACCATCTACGGATAACCTGATCTTTCCAGTATTATCTAAAGTAGCATAGCGAAGTATAACATTGTACGCGGCACTTGAATCCACGTGTACAGTATATTGGAGCCACTCGCCATCCTTTGTCCATCCTATATTATACCCATTGGATGCCGCATCCGTATCAGAAGTTGGTTGAATATCCACACCATCATTCCGGTAACTGAAACCGCTGTTCCAGGCACTATAGCTTCCCGTGGTCACCTGGTAATTAGCAGTGTCAGTATCCGCGTAAGCGAATCCATTTCTACCCAAGTCAAAATCTGACGCATAAATTATACCGGGCACCTTGTTGTTTGCAAAGGGTATAGTTGTTTTGCTTGTAACCTGACGAAACATCGCATCGATCACATCTTTACGATATATAGTGTTACCGATTTTCAGATTCTCGGTCAGTTGCATCAATGCATTTTTCGCAAAATCAACAGTAGGCTTTGTGCCACCATTCTTCCAATAATTCAGTAAGGTGTTGTAGTCGTTATTCTTAACAACTGTCATGGGATTTACAATGGAGTTTACTTTTTTAAGCGGCCACCATGCCCATCCTATCTTATTTGCTTCCATCAAAGCTATAGCATTGGTAAACCACGTATTCGAATTTTCACCCGATTCGCCTAGCCATACCGGTAGGTTATTTTGCTCGCGGATATTAACAGCAAACTGAACCGAGCCCTGGTCGTTATTATTCCAGTACTTATGAAAACTCGCAGCCATGTTGGAGTCCCACTTGGGTAATATACCGTTGTAGTTATTAGCCCAGCAATTTCCTTCAATGAAAATAATATGGTTCTTGTCCACTTCGCGGATCGCAGCCGTAATCGCTATATATAGCTGACGAAGCGGAACATTGGTTGTCTCATCACATCCGTTTTGATTTGCTCCGGGTGTGAAATTCCAGTTGGGTTCATTGATCAAGTCATATCCACCAATCCATGGTTCGTTCGCATAGCGCTCTGCTAATTTTTTCCACAACGCGATCGTCTTTTGTTTGTTCGCATCACTTTCCCAAAGCGATGGTTTTGTTGCGTCATAGTCAGATATAGCGGCATCGTGACCCTGGCCACCGGGCGCTGCGTGAAGATCGAGGATGAGGTATATTTTATTTTTCGTACACCATTTCAAAAGATTATCCGTCATGGTAAATCCTTTTTCGATCCAGGTATTCTGCCCCGCTATAGGTTCACTCTCGATCGGTAACGTGAACAAGTTGTAATGCATTGGCAATCGCACGGAGTTAAATCCCCAGGAGGCGAGCGAATCAATATCACGCTCGGTGCAATGATTGGCCAGCCACGCATCATAAAACTGATTGGTATTTGCCTCGCCAACCAGTTCCTGGATCTTCGCGCGAATCTGGTGCTGTGGATTTGCAAAACTGTTGGTTTCCAGCATGTATCCTTCCTGCAGCATCCAACCACCTAAACCCATGCCTCTCAAAATCACTTCATTACCGTCCTTATCTACAATTTGTTTACCACTTGCGTGGAGATATTGAGCGAAGGTGCTTTCCGTTAAAAAAATCGCGCAGGCGAAAAAAAAGAGAACAATTTGGATTTTCCCATGTAAAAATACCTTCATATCAGAGCGTTGTTGTTTAGTTTGTATAACAATCGTTTTCGGAATTCAAGTATATTAGTTATGATGAGTTAAATTTTCAATGCGGATACATCTAAAATACATCAGGGCTCTTTGCGGCCTACGTCTTCAATACTTCATGAATGGCAGAGCTGCTGAAAATCAGCCATTTACTTTTAACAGAAGGGAAGGCGCGAAAAGTAAGTTGATGAGCATGTTCGCGTGTGTCCGGAGCTTGATAGACCTTATTTATATACGCATATTGTCTCTTCAGAAAATGCCCACGCTTAGAATTTTATACATCAGAATTTTTTGTCTCGCCCTCATTATAGCAGGTAGCCACCAGGCATTGTGGAGCCAATCGACAGTACCCACTCCGTTGGCGGGCGTGCGCGGCATGCCACGGATCATTCATTATACCAAAAAGGAATTCAATTCTGACCCACAGTTCTGGGCCATGTGCCAGGATCTACAAGGTGTTTTATACTTTGGGAATAACGATGGTGTGATCATTTTCGATGGGGAGCGATGGCAGCGTGTTGCATTGCCCAACAATTCATCTGTAAGAAGTTTACGGATGAATAAAAAAGGTGAAGTATATGCCGGAGGCTTTAACGAGTTGGGCACGATCAAACGGGATGAGTATGGTAAATACTATTATCAATCTTTGCTGGACCTTCTCCGCGCGGAAGATCGTAATCTGGAAAATATCTGGCAGATCCATGAAGTGCAAGGGTATATGGTGTTTCGCAGTACGCGCATGCTGATCGCGATCGCCAATAATAAAGCGATAACATTACCATCCGCGAATGCTTTTAAATATTGCAATGTTATCAACGACCAGCTCTACGTACAGGATAATGAAAGGATTAAACTACTCGATCTGAGTTCACTTGAATTTACAGACCTCATTCACCAGCGTGAAATAAATTCTGAAGAAATTGTTGCACTTCTTCCGGGTTTTAAAAAAGAATCATTGGTGCTCATCACAAAAAAAGGAAGTGCATATACTATAGATCCGCTTACACGAAAAGTAACGTTCAGCAAACGTCTTATCCCGGAGAATTCGAGCAACCTCGTGATCTGCGCGATTAAATCTACCAAGGGTACATATTACATGGGCACGCTCAGTACAAAAGTAATTTTGTTAGATGCATCCGGTGAACACGTAACGACCAGTGAAGCGTTTCAGAATTTACAAGACAACACAGTATTGAATCTATTCGAAAGCCGCGAAGGAAATATATGGGTGTTGCTGAACAACGGTATAGATTGTATAGACGTGTCTTCACCCGTTACGATGCTGTTTGATAATGCTGCCATCTTTGATGTACTGCCTGTAAAGAAGACCATGTATCTCGCCACAAATCAAGGAGTTTTTGTGTCGCGTGATGATGCCAATGAAAACAACTTTTCGCGTGCAAGCTTTAACAAGATTGATGGACTGGAAGGGCAGGCGTGGTCGTTGCAGTTTTTTAAAGAAACAATTCTATGCAGTCACGACAGGGGTATATTTACCATTTCTAAAAATGGTGTTCAAAAAATACCAGGGATCACCGGTATATGGAAGATCATTGAAGTCAAAGGTCGCCCGGACGATTTTCTGGCGTGTACCTATGAGGGACTATATTTACTTCATTACGATGATAATGCAAAAGGGTTTATACTGCGTCATAAGATAGAGGGCTTTCAGGAATCAAGCCGCGATATTTTACAAAGCAATGAGCCCGGTATATTTTGGGTTTGCCATGGGTACAAAGGGGTATTCAGAATTAAGGTCGATGAAAGCCTCAGCCGCGTGGTGAGTCTTGAGCATTTCAAAGATCAGAATGGGTTGCCGTCACCATTTAATATAAATGTATTCCGCTGGAAGGATGAAACAGTCTTCACGACCAACAAGGGTATATTTACTTTTAATGAAGATGCGAATCGTTTTGAGCCACATCGTTTACTAACAGAATTGTTTGGCACCGAGCGCAATGTGCGGAAATTACTTCAGCGCGATGATAAAACCTGGTTTATCCATGATGATGAAGCCGGGTATTTTTTAACGGATTCACCTAAACCTGTTTTGGAAAAAGGACTCTTCCTCAACCTGAAAGGTTCATTTAATCAGAGCATGGAATGTATTGTGCCGTTAAGCGCAGAAAATGTTTTCATGGGCACCATCACGGGGCTATATGCTTTTGATCTCACCTATAACCCTTCCAAAAGAACATCGGCTAACATGCTGATCATGAAAGTGACGGCACAACAAAAGGACAACGAAGTGTTGGGTACGTTGGATGCTTCACGCGAAGCACGGCTTCAGCTTTCAAACAACACAGGCAGCATTCGTTTTGATTTTGCAGCTCCTGATTTCCAGGACAGGATGAATATACAGTATAGCTATAGGCTGGAAGCGGTAGATGAAAAATGGTCTGACTGGCAGGAAACTCCCTATAAGGAATTTACATACCTGCGTTCCGGCCGCTATGCATTTCATGTTAAGGCGCGAAGCTTACTGGGAGAGAGTTCGCATGAAGCGGTATATTATTTTGAAATCCTTCCGGCCTGGTATCAAACCATATGGGCTTATATAGTATATAGTCTGGCGGCAGCGTTTATAGTTGTGACCATTGCCACGATGGTAAAGCGCAAGATCAACCTTGAGAAACAAAAAACGCGTGATGAAGAAGAGAAGAAACGGAAAGTGCTTGAACTTGAAATACAGCAGATTAAACTGAAGCAGGAAAAAGAACAGATCATTAAAGATAAAGAGCAGCTCGAAGAAGATGTTATTCACAAAAGTAAAGAGCTTGCTAATTATACCATGCTTCTGGTAAAAAAACGCGAGTTGCTTTCTGAAATGCTCGATGAGTTGAAAGGCTTGAAAGAATCTGTTCGTAGTGATGCATCCAAACAAATTGTGCGTGACCTCATCAAGAAGATAAACGCTAACCTTCAGAATGAAGAACACATCCAGGTGTTCGAAGCAAACTTTGAGCGTGTACATCACGAATTCTTTGCGCAACTGAAATCTACATTCTCGGATTTGACACAAAAAGAGCTTCAGCTTTGCGCGTTTGTACGGATGAATCTGACCAACAAAGAAATTGCTTCGATCCTGAATATTTCCGTGCGCGGTGTTGAAACGGCACGGTACCGCCTGCGAAAGAGACTAGGCATGAGTCATGAACAGGATATGGCGGCCTTCCTCGAAAAACTATATTCATCCAGCGAGCGATCTCCAGCCGATGTTCCGGACGAAACCGTCTGAATGAGCGGGTATGGGTTCCGTTGTGCAAACTCTCCCCAAAGACAGATTTACGATTCCCGCTATACTATATACTCTGATTAGCAAAAAATGTCATCGGCTTTGAGCCTTCGGCACCATTATTTCTTTTCGCCAGCCGATCAACTAACAAATTGAAAATCAATTCCTTTTCCAGCCGTGACGTAGTGCTGACGTGCTCACATTTTCCCGTGCAGTAATCGAACTGTAGTCGATTTTTTCATTCACGCGTGGTTGTACATATACTTTTGGTTTAATCCGGAAACGATTTCTGTTTCACTGAAATAGCAAACGTATCCGTGACACTTTTAACCCAATTAACCTTAATGTCAAACCTATGAGAGAATTTCTACAGAGTGGGAAGCAGATTAAATACTTCCTCATGCTGTGCTTCGTCATCACTTGCAGTTATGCGCACGCGCAGCAAGTGGTAAGCGGAACAGTAAAGGATGAAAAAACAGGTGAACTGCTGCCTGGTGTGAACGTGGTGTTGAAAGGAACCAGTACCGGAACCATATCGGATGGTGACGGAAAATACTCATTGGAGGTTTCTTCTTCCGATGCTATACTGATCTTTTCATTTGTTGGATATGCTAAAACAGAAGTGCCGGTAGCAGGACGAAGCTCCATTGATATACTGTTGGCTTCTGATGTATCTACACTGGATGAAGTAGTGGTGGTTGGATACGGAACACAAAAGAAAAGTGTAGTGTCCGGATCGATCTCGAGTGTGAAAGCTTCAGACCTGGAGTCTATGCCGATCAACCGTATAGAGCAAGCTTTGCAGGGCCGCACTTCCGGACTAACCATCGCTGCCAATTCCGGGCAACCGGGTGAAGGTGCAACGGTACGCTTACGGGGTATAACTTCTTTCAACCGCGATGGTGGTGGAAACAATCAGCCGCTTTGGGTTGTAGATGGTGTGATCATCGATAATGGAGGTATAGGATATCTCAATCAATCCGATATAGAGTCCATTGAAGTGTTGAAAGATGCCGCATCACAAGCTATATATGGTGCACGTGCTGCTGCCGGTGTTATACTGGTTACAACCAAAAAAGGAAAAGCCGGTACACTGAAGATGAATTACAACGGATACTATGGTATATCTGAACCGGCCCGAAAACTTGACCTGCTGAATGCATCACAATACGCAACGCTTCGTAACGAAGCCGCGGCTGCCAATGGCGACCCGCTGCCGTATGCAAATCCTGAATCATATGGTGAAGGCACAGATTGGCAATCATTGATTTTTAACAAAAGTGCGAAACGTCAGAACCATGAGTTCAGCATCAGCGGAGGAAATGAGAAGTCTACCTTCTATACTTCCTTCGGATACTTGAGCCAGGAAGGTATAGTAGCTACAGATATATCGAAGTATAAGCGTTTCAATATCCGCCTGAACTCTACGCATAAAGCTAAAAAATGGTTAACGATCGGACAAAACCTGGGCTATGCCTATAATAAATCTATAGGGCTTGGGAATACCAACAGTGAATTTGGCGGACCATTGAGTTCAGCAATTAATCTTGATCCTATCACTCCTGCGGTTATTACAGATCCCGCAGTAGCAAGTTTACCGCTATATGCGAATAATCCTGTACGTAGAGATGAGAATGGAAATCCATATGGTATCTCCACTACCGTTGGTCAGGAAATGACAAATCCACTCGCCTATATTTCAAAACAATTAGGAAACTATGGCTGGGCACACAACATCATTGGTAACTTCTTTTTGGAAGCAGAACCTATAACAGGATTGAAGTTTAGATCTACCGTAGGTGCAAAGCTTGCCTTCTATGGTAATGAATCGTTTACACCGGAATTTTTCCTCAACTCTTCAAACATTGTTTCGCAGAATTCATTCAGCAGAGAAAATAATACACGCCTCGACTGGAACCTGGAGAATACAATTTCCTATACCAGGTCCATTGGTGATCATAACGTGACGGCTCTTATAGGACAAGGCGCATACCTGGATGATAATACGAAAATGACGCGCGTTACTTTTAATGGTATACCTGCTAATAATTTTGATGACGCTTCCTTTAACTATAAAGTACCGGCAACACAACGTACTTCCGATGCTTCCGAAGGACAAGACCATACAGTGAGCTCGTTGTTCGCGCGCGTGAACTATGACTATAAAGAAAAATACCTGGTAAGCGCATTGGTTCGCAGAGATGGATCGTCACGCTTTGGACAAAATT
Organism: uncultured Bacteroides sp.; assembly: GCA_902168185.1. GTDB lineage: Bacteria > Bacteroidota > Bacteroidia > Cytophagales > Cyclobacteriaceae > Ohtaekwangia. The sequence goes on along the minus strand of CABHOV010000035.1, from coordinate 24,267 downwards.
ACCGCTTCGGTATATTTCCATCGTTCTCGCTGGGATGGGTACCATCACTGGAGAATTTCTGGATCGAAAATAACGTAGTTAATTTCTTGAAGATACGTGGTAGTTATGGCGTTGTAGGGAATGATAACATCGGTAACTTCTCATTCCTTTCAACGATTGGCAGTGGAAGGAACTATACTATAGGGACATCAGGAAGTTACCTGAACGGTTTTAGTCCGAATGCACCGGCTAACCCGGATCTGCGCTGGGAAGAAACGACTTCTACCAACATCGGTTTTGAAGCAACGATCCTGGAAGATTTCACACTTACATTCGACTGGTATAAAAAGGCTACGAAAGATATACTTCAAAATCCGCGCATACCTTTTTATGTGGGCGCTATATCTAACCCTGCGGCCAATGTTGCAGATATGGAGAACAGCGGTATAGAACTGGAATTAGGATGGCGTAAACAAGTTGGTGAAGTGAACCTTGGATTCAATGGTAACTTCTCATATCTCAAAAATAAAGTTACGTTTCTCGGCAATGGTATAGAGTTCCTCACGGATGGTAATGCCGGTTTCCAGGGAAGTGCCTATAGTATAACACGTACTGAAGTAGGTCATACCTATAATTCATTCTATGGATTCCAGACACAAGGTATATTCCAGACACAGGAAGAAATAGAAGCGTATGTTGGCCCGAAAGGAAAGATTCAGCCCAACGCTCGTCCGGGTGATTTCAGATGGGAAGATATAAATGGTGATGGCGTGATCAATGAAAATGACCGTAAGTTCCTAGGCAACCCGATGCCTAAATATACTTTCGGATTTACATTGAGTGCTGCCTATAAAGGATTCGATGTTGTATTGTTTGCGCAAGGTGTTGCAGGCAACAAGATCTTCCAGGGACTAAGACGTTTTGGTATTCCAAGTTCGAACTGGCAGACGGAAGCTCTGGGCAGATGGACAGGTCCTGGAACATCGAATACATATCCTCGCCTCATAACTAATGATCCGAACAATAACCTGAACAATCCTTCAGATTTCTATTTGAAGAATGGAAATTATTTCCGCATCAAAACACTGCAGATCGGCTATACATTACCGAAAGCGCTGGTTGCCAAGGCAGGTCTTGAGAAAACAAGAATATATGTGATGAGCGAGAACCTTGCAACGTTTACCAAGTATAACGGCTACGACCCTGAAATTGGTGGTGGCACCATGAGTATAGATCGTGGTATATATCCACAAGCACGTTCCTTTATGGTGGGTTTAACGGTTGGATTTTAAACGATGAAGAAAAGTATGAAAAGATATATAAAGTATATGGCTGTTATCGCAGTAGCGCTGCAGCCGCTGACATCTTGTGATGATTTTTTGGAAGTAAAGCCTAAAGGTCTTGACCTCGAAGCAAACTATTATCAGAACCAGCAGCAAGCATTCAATGGTCTGATAGCGGTATATGATGTAGTGGGCTGGCAAGGCGGTAACCTGACTACGAAAGTTGGTGCTACATCAGCAGCATCCGATGATCACTTGGGTGGAGGTGAAGGAACCGGTGATAAAACGTTTACTTCATGGTCTGACTATACGCTTACCCCAGCGGTTGGTCCGCAGGAGGATCTTTGGAAAAAAGGGTTCTCGGGAATCTTCAGAGCAAATACACTGCTTCAGAAACTGTCGGATGTACCGATGGACGAAAACCTGAAGAAGAGATATACTGCTGAAGCACTGGTGTTACGCGCTCATTTTTACTTCGACCTGGTTCGTCTGTTTAAAAATATACCACTCTCTACCAAGACGATTACGCCTGATGAAATGTATAGTGTAGTACAGGCTGCACCGGAAGAAGTATATGCACAAATTGAACTCGATCTGAAAGCTGCTATTGACGAACCGAATCTTCCAAACACCGTTCCAGGAGCAACAGAAGGAGGCCGCATTACAAAAGGTATAGCGCATGCACTGCTTGGTAAAGTATATGTATACGAGCAGAAGTGGGCGGAAGCTGCAGCACGACTTCGCGAAGTTAACGGCGCTACTCCCGGACAGGTAAACCCAACGTACGGCTATAACCTCGTTGCTAATTTTGGCGATCTCTGGAAATCAACAAGCGATGTTAAGTTTAATAGTGAATCAATTTTCGAAGTAGGCTATACCAGTACATCGGCTGGTGGTTGGGGTTGTATTGCCTGTACAGAAGGTAATATCCTGAACATCATGGCAGGACCAAGAGGATATACTACTAAAACTGCCAACGCACCAGACTATATTTCAGGCTGGAGTTATTTCCCGGTAACACAAAGTTTGTTTGATGCTATTCATTATGATCCCCGTTATAAATATACTATAGCAAACCTGGATAGCCTTAAGCAATATGGTATAGCTGACTATACTCCTGGCGCGCAGAATACAGGTTACTTCCTCGAAAAATTTGCAGGAAGAAAATCAAATACACCAGTAGGTGCAGCGGGTGCGCCAGAATTGAACTATCCACAGAATATGTATGAGATCCGATTGGCAGATACATACTTGCTGGAAGCGGAAGCACTGGTACGTGGTGGTGGTGATCTCGATAGAGCCGGGCAACTTTTGAACGCGGTACGTGCGCGTGTAGGACTCGCTGCTGTTCCTGCAACACTTGAGAATATAAAAACAGAGAGACGCCTTGAGCTTGCAGGTGAAGGACATCGCTGGTTTGACCTGGTGCGTTGGGGTGATGCTCCTGCTGCTTTGGGTGACCGCGGATTTGTTGCAGGTAAACATGAGATATTGCCAATTCCATTAAACGAATTGAACAATACGAAACTGGAGCAAAGCAAAGAGTACGGTGGCACCAAATAAAACCAAAAAAAGACAAGTATGAAATTCACGAATAATACAATGAAGGTATACTCGCTATGGTTCGGTATAGTAACGATAGCAGTATTGACAGCATGCCAGCCTGACGAATTTGAAGATGGCAATGGCTTAAGCGACCCGGGTGTTTCGGCTTCTTTTACGATAACACCGGTAGAAGGTAGAAACAATACCTATGTATTCAAGGCAGATCAAACTGAATTGATCGGTGTGCAGTGGGACAAAGGTGATGGCATTGGTTTTCCAAAGACATTGGGAAAGGCTATAGATACTGTTTTTTATCCGGATGCAGGTATATATAGTATATCATTGAAAGCTTTTGGAAGAGGAGGAATTTCAGCGGTTTCCACGCAGTCACTTACGGTGGACACATCCGATCCTGCGGCAGGAAACCTGGTTGTAGGTGGCAAGATGGATGCAGGCGATGAAAGTAAATGGACCTTCGTGACCTATAATCCCGCAGTTACCTTTGGTATCATGGATGGTAAAATGATCGCCAGCGGTGGAAGCGGTGGCCATGCTGGTATATATCAGACGCTTGAAGTAGAAGGTGGTAAAAAGTATAAAGTAGATATGAACGTTTCCGGAAGTGGTGCTACCGATGTGTGGTTTGAAGTCTATGTAGGTACTGCTGCCCCCGTAGACGGAAAGGATTACAACGATGGCGGTACACGTCTGGGACTAAACACCTGGGCAGGATGTGGTAAGACTGCGTTCAGTGGTAAATTATCATCGCTGTCGTGTGCCGGAACCGGTGGAGGTGTAGTATCATTCCCTGAAAGTGGAACGGTGTATCTTTTCATACGAACAGGTGGTTCTAATTTAGGTACTACTGGTATATCTATTGATAACATAGAATTCCGAGGAACAAAGTAAGATTAGTTCCGAGGAGCAAGATAGATTTTTGAGGAACAAAATAACTTCGGTTCCCTTTGCAATTACAAGCTGCCAGTGTATCATTGGCAGCTTGTTTCAATTAAGAACGATCATAATCCTGACAAGCCGATGAAACTTAACCTGTATAGTATATGAAAAAAATTCTGGGCACCTGTTGCCTTTCTGTAGTGTTGATCTTTTTATTCCAGGCACAAGCACCTGTCAGACCTGTTCCTATAGATGAAAAGGTGGAAGCACTGTTAGCGAAAATGACGCTGGAAGAAAAGGTTGGACAAATGGCGCAGGTCACACTGGATGTCATCACGAAAGGCCCGAGTGAATACGTAAGTGATGAGCCGCTGCAACTGGATATGGCGCTGGTAAGAAAAGCACTCATTGACTATAAACTTGGTTCGGTTCTTAACACCGCGAACAACCGTGCTCGTACTGTAGAAAAGTGGCATGAGATCATCAGCCAGCTGCAGGAAGTAGCAATGAAAGAAACGCGTTTAAAGATTCCGGTGATTTACGGTATAGATGCTATTCACGGAACAACCTATACAGCGGGCGCTACATTCTTTCCACAGCAGATTGCACAAGCCGCAACCTGGAATCGCGCGCTGGTAAAACGCGGAGCAGAAATTTGTGCCTATGAAACAAGAGCATCTTCTATACCCTGGAATTTTTCGCCTGTACTTGACTTAGGGCGTGATGCACGTTTCCCGCGTTTGTGGGAAACCTTCGGTGAAGATGTATATCTTACTTCCGAACTCGGCAAGCAGATGGTGGATGGATATGAAGGCGAAGGTAATGATGTAAAGAATCCATACCGTGTAGCGTCTACTATAAAACACTTTCTGGGATACCAGGTTACACAGTCTGGCAAAGACAGAACGCCTGCATTTATACCCGAGCTTGAACTTCGCGAAAGACATATACCTGCCTTTAAAGCTGCGATCGATGCAGGAGCGCGGTCAGTAATGATCAACTCCGGTTTGATCAACGGTATACCTGTACATGCTGACTATACTATTTTGACTAAACTTTTAAAGGAAGAACTCGGTTTCAAAGGTGTAGCCGTTACAGATTGGAAAGATATAGATAACCTATATGAACGTGATAAAGTAGCATCTTCTCCGAAGGAAGCCGTGAAGCTTGCAATCAATGCCGGTATAGATATGTCGATGATCCCCTATAATTTTAAATTCTGTGATTACCTGATTGCATTGGTAAAAGAAGGTGAAGTGCCAATGAGGCGTATCGATGATGCTGTGCGCAGGATATTAACCTTGAAGTTCGAACTTGGATTGTTCGAAACACCGGTGACAAACTATAAAGATTATCCGGAGTTTGGAAGCAAAGCTTTTGAACAGTCCGCCTATCAAGCAGCGTCCGAAGCAATAACACTTCTCAAGAATAACAATAGCGTTTTACCGTTACAGAAAAATGCTAAAATATTGGTAACCGGACCGAATGCAAATTCAATGCGCACACTGAATGGTGGCTGGTCTTATTCTTGGCAGGGTGAAAGGGTAAATGAGTTTGCCGGAAAGTATAACACCATTCTCGAAGCGCTTCAACAAAAAGGCGGTAAAGACAACATCACCTTTGTACAAGGTGTAGCCTATAAAGATGATGGTAAATATTGGGAAGAGAAAGATGTAGATATCGAGGCTGCTGTGAAAGCTGCTGCTAAAGTTGACTATATTATTCTTTGTGCTGGTGAAAATTCATATACAGAGAAGCCGGGTGATCTTCATGATCTCACACTTTCTGAAAATCAATTAGCCTTAGCGAAGTCTTTAATCAAAACAGGTAAGCCCGTTATACTGGTTTTGAACGAAGGCCGCCCGCGGTTGATCAGTTCTATTGAAAAGGAATTGCAAGGCGTTATCCAGTCATACCTGCCCGGAAACTTCGGTGGTGATGCTATAGCGGATGTACTATATGGTAATGTGAACCCAAGTGGTAAACTTCCCTATACTTATCCAATGTATGCGAATACATTAGTTACCTATGACCACAAGCCATCGGAAGAGCAAAATAAAATGCAAGGTGTATATGATTACGAATCCGACTTCGCGGTTCAATATCCTTTCGGCTTCGGCTTAAGCTATACTACATTTCAATACAGTGATCTTCAACTTAGCAAGACAACATTATCGCCCACTGAAAAAGTTACTATTTCATTAACGGTAAAGAATGCCGGAGCACGTGAAGGTAAAGAAGTGGTGCAACTTTTTATTTCCGATCTCTACGCCTCGGTAACACCGGATGTAAAACGACTTCGTGGCTTTGAAAAGATCTCATTGAAGCCTGGTGAATCAAAAAAGGTATCCTTTACAATTGCGGCTCGTGATATAGCGTTTGTCGCAAAAGATCTGCGATGGACTGTAGAGAAAGGTGACTACGAAGTAAGTGTTGGTGCATTAAAAAGTAAATTTACATTAAGCGAAGGCAAAACGTTTTAGTGACGAAACGCCTTTCAGTATAGTGTCCTATTTTATGTTCGTTATAAAGAAGCCGTTTCATCGAAACGGCTTCTTTATTTCCAGGAGTATATCTCTATATATACTTTAGAATGAATCCTTTATCATTCAAAGTCTTGATCCTCAATTGAAAAATCTATGCTGACGTAGTGAGGACGTATGCCGGAAAAGGATTGTAGAGGCTGAAGTGTATCGCTTTTGTAAAGTTGGTTGGGGGGTTGTTGGTATTTTCATGTAAACGTTTGAAATGATATTAAAATGACGTTTACACGCTTTTTCATTAAACCCAAATAACCATGATGCTACAAGTTTTACTGAGGAGAACATTGTTTCTATTATTGCTGCTGGGCCTCGCACAGGCGAAGGCTCAAAGCCGTCTTCGGGCGGATGGAACACGCATTGTAAATGCTTCCAACCAGGAAGTAATTTTAAAAGGAGTTGGATTAGGAGGATGGCTTTTGCAAGAAGGCTATATGTTAAATCCGAATAGCGGAGGAACGCAAGGATCATTTAAGAAAAGACTTTACGATCAGGGGCAAACCGAAGCACAGGTAGAAGCTTTCTATCAGAGTTGGCGTGATAACTTTATTACCCAAGCTGATATTAACTGGATCGCTGATCAAGGATTCAATTGTGTGCGTATCCCTATGCACTACGATTTATTTTTAACCGCTGCACAGCGAACAGCACGAAACAACGTGATTCGAAATTCCGGAAACTATACCAGCTATATAAATTCATTGACCACGTGGTATAATAACAATCAGCTCTTTGTTGATCCTAACCTGGAAGGATTCAGAACGCTTGAGAACTGTCTGAACTGGTGTGCTGCACGCGGTATGTATGTCATTGTAGACTTGCACGCTGCTCCGGGAGCACAGGGAACAGATTCAAATATATCGGATGCTCTTGTCGGTAATGATCTCTGGAACAGAACGATTTTTCAGGACATGACCGTTCGGCTGTGGGAAAAGATCGTGGCCCGGTATATAAATAACAACACAGTTGCTTTTTGGGATTTGATCAACGAGCCGAATAACATTCCTCAAAATCAAAGTATACATGCACTTACGAATCGTCTTATTAATGCTATACGTGCTTTAGGTGATACACATTTAATTATGGTGGAAGGAAATGGCTGGGGAAATAATTATGATTACCTGGAGCCCTATACGTTCACGAACAATGCCAACCTGGTATACAATGCGCATCGCTACTGGATTGCCGAAGGCGATGACTATATCCGTGATGGAAATCCCAACCAGATAAACCGACTTATTAATCTGACTGAATTCCGAACGCGACATAATGTACCCGTATGGGTTGGTGAGACCGGAGAGAACTCGGATGAGTGGCTCCGGCAAAATGTAGACAAGTTGAATGCAAATGGTATAGGTTGGGCTCATTGGACATACAAGCGAACAAGTTCTTCTGCGAATGCAGCACTGCGAAGAATTGTAGGGCCTCCTTATCTTACCGATGGTGTATCCGCAATGAGTGGTGTATTGAACAATATAAAGTTTGCAAACACAGTAGTGAATTCAGGGCCATTAGCGGCTGTTGATCCGAGGCGCGGAAGTTCTTCTTCATGCTTGGGTAATTATACTTCTGTGCCCGCAACCATTCAGGCAGAAGGATATTGCTCAATGAGTGGTATACAAACCGAGACCACTACAGATACAGGCGGTGGTCAAAATATAGGGTATACCGATGCAGGTGATTGGCTGGGTTATCGGATTAATGTGCCGACAGCGGGTACCTATACCGTTGAGTATCGTGTGGCGAGCCAGAGTGGTGGTGGTGCTATGCGTCTGGAACAGTTTGGTGGCACCGCCGTGTACGGAACAATCAGCGTACCAGCCACAGGCGGCTGGCAAACCTGGCAGACTATATCGCATACTGTTCAACTGCCGGCTGGTTCGCAAGAGGTAGGTATAGCGATTACTGCTGGAGGATTTAACCTCAACTGGTTTCGGGTAACGGGCAATAGTACATCTGTACCTATAGGGCAAACCATCTGGCTTCGCGGTATCAACAACCTCTATGTGAGTGGAGAGAACGGAACAACCGCTATGAACTGCAATCGTCCATCGCCCGGAACCTGGGAGCAATTTACAGTGGTGGATGCAGGTGCAGGTAAGATTGCGTTACGCAGCATGAGTAAATATGTTTCATCTGAGAATGGCGTTGCTGCCATTACGTGTAGCCGTACCACTATAGGTGATTGGGAGAAATTTGACTGGGTGGTAAATCCTGATGGTAAAATTTCCTTTCGTGGAAATAATGGAAGGTATATATCTTCTGAAAATGGCGCGGCTGCCATGACGTGTTCGCGAACCACGATATCAGGATGGGAGGCCTTTAGTTATGGTACCGGTTCGGGTGCACGTTCAGCTGCTCCGGAAACAGATACATCGGCACCGGTCGCTGAAACGGATGGACTTGATATATATCCGAATCCATCGTCAGGTATATTTACCATACGCGTTTCGAAGCCCGGCACAGTAAGCATTATCACAACATCCGGAAAGACCATTCTGAAGTCGGAGGTGAAGGATGTACTGCCTGTAAATAAACTTTCATCCGGAATATATATCGTGCGAATGAAAACCAACACACGGATTGTAACGAAGAAAATTGTGGTGGAATAAAAACGTCAGCTATGAAGTAACGAAAAAAAGTGTCAGGCATAGAACCTGACACTTTGATTTTTAGCAGACGTTAAAAGTTTAGAATAAAATCCTGAAGGTTTTTATTTCGATCGAGCTGTATCTTTTTTCGTAATCTATACCGGCTGATTTCCACACCACGAACGGAGATGTTAAGCAACTGTGCTATTTCCTTCGAAGATAAATTCATGCGTAAGTAAGCGCTTAGTTTTATTTCCTGTGGACTTAAGGTAGGGAACGCTGCTTTAAAGCGATTCGTAAAATCACCATGAACGCGATCGAAGTGAAATTGGAAATGCTCCCAGTCAGCATCTGCCGAAATGTTCTGCTCAATGTTGCGAGTGATTTGTGTCAGTTCTTTTTTTACTTCCTCATTTCCGTTTTTCTTGAGTATATGCGCAAGCTGGTTTTTGATTCCGGTTATAAATTCATTCTTGTTCAGCAAATGCATCGTGGATGTAGCCAGTTCGTTATTCATGTGCTGAAGTTCCGATTCCAGCTTTTCATTTTGAAGCCGCGTTATTTCTTCATGCGACTGCTGCGAAAGCTTTTCCAACGCGGTATCTTTTTGATTTAGTTCTTCCTGCTGCTTTTGCTCCAGCAATTTTTGCTCCCGCTGATATTTGCGGTCCAGTAAATTGAAGCCTGTAAACAGAAGCGCTATAATGGAAATGCCATACACCGAATATGCCCAGACGGAACGATACCAGGGTGGAAGTATAGTAAATGTATACGTTGCTTCACGACTGATCTCGCCATTTACATTGCGGGCGTGTACATGAAATATATAGTTACCTTCTTTTAGGTTGGTATATTCTTTCAATGTTTTCGTATTCCATTCCGACCAGTCTTTTTCGTAGTTCTCCAGGTAGTATTGATACGTGAGATCTGCGTTTCCTTCATAAGACGTAGCCGCAAATGTAAAATGTATAGAATTGCTTTTGTAAGGTAACTCCGGTTGATATTCCAGCTGTTGTTCTCCGGTGATGGAATCATGCACGCTATAATTTCCAAAAAACAGGGTAGAGTCGCCGTTGTACGTGGTGCCCACTTTCCGAATCAGCGTCTGGAAGATCAGGGTGCGATCTGCTTTCATGGTGGGATCATAGTGAATGAAACCATCCTTGGCTCCGAAGAGCACTTCGTTATTCTGAAGAATAGCTATACTGACCAAGTCATCATTGAGATACTTTCTGATCTTATTAAAAACATTTTCTTCCAATATATATTCCCCCAATGAATTCTTCCGGAACACACCAATGTGATTTTTGCTGATGAAATATATATTTCCCATAGCGTCTTCCCGTATAAACCAAACCTGGTCCGTTTTACCGAGGCGTGTCGAAAAGAAATCATCCGGTATAAATCGATCAGCTTTCGGATCATATTTGTAAACACCACTGGAACTGGTAAAGAGTAATTCATTGCGCACTTTAAAAACGTTGATCAGTAAATTTGAAGGGAACCCTTTATCCTCGCCATAAAATTTAACACTGGTAATGCTGTCGAGAGTTGCGCTCAATTTAATCTTATAGGCGCCTTTATAGCCATGCGTAACCCACAGATCGCCAGATGGATCTTGCGCCATAACCCGTGAGGACTCTTCGAAGCCGCGCAATTTTTTTCTGAACTTCCATTGGCCGTTTACCATATCATATACTTGCAGTCCCGCGTATACACCTTCAATCAATGTGGCAGGATGATCCTTCAAAGGATGGAAGATCCAGGAGCCCGGTTCGTAAGAGAGACGCACTGCACCGGGGTCTTGCACACGAAGTGCACCATTGTGATGACCGATCAGTAGATTATTTGCATACTCACCGATGTGATATACCTGGCCCCGTGTGTTGTCGATCAGTTTAAAATCTGACTTTCCATTCTTCTCACGCATATATACTCCGGTATTCGTACCGAGATATAGCTTGGCGTTGTGCAGGTAAGCCGTATACCCTGATCCTGGAAGGCCGATCTGTTTGTTGATGAATGTGAAGGGAGAACCTAATTCAACATACGCAAGCCCGTTGTTTTGTCCTACCCATAAATTGTTGAGGTCATCTTCGTATAGGCTGAGTACGGTGGTTGTCTCTATACCTCGGCCGCTGGTGAACTGTGTGAGTATAGCGCCATCCGGATCCAGTATTAATAATCCGTTGTTCTGCGTACCTACAGCGAAGTTCCCGTTTCGTAACCGGATCACGCAATTCACAATCGATCCCTTGAGGAAAGCCTGCAAGTCTTCTCGCCAAGGTTGAGATATACCTTCACTATATTTATAGATACCCTCCTGAAAGGTGGCGATTAGCAAATGATTGTCATGAAGCGGCAATACGGCAGCAATACTCTTCCCCTTATAAAAATCACCGCCCTTTATAAAGCGTATATCCTTGCCTTCCAAAACTCCCAGCCCAACCGAAGGTTGATTAATATAGAGTTGACGATTAACCAAAAACGAATGGTCGATGGCGTCTGAAGGCTGGATAATAGTGAACGTATGCTGGTCGTACACATATATATTAGTGAACGTACAGAAATACACTTTGTCATTGTCAACGTAGACGCTCCAGGTCTCATCAAAATTCCTGAATTTCTTTTCAAGACTATCGGCCAGCGATATGTATGTGAGCTGACCGCGGTCGTTCGGGAAGAAATAACCGAAGTCACCCTGCCCACCGGCATAAATCCGTCCGCGGCTATCAATGGCCACGCTTCGAACCTTCGTCCCGTTTTTAACACCATACACTTGCCATTGGTCTCCGTCAAATTCCAGCAGCCCAAAATTGTTGGCGATGTAAACCAACCCTTGCCGGTTTTGCGCGATGTACCAGTTCTGAATGCCGGCTTTGTATTCGGTCGGCTGGAAATTTCGCGTAAAGGGAAGTCCTGAAAGTGATGACTGTGCAAACACCTGCAGGGCCGGAAGAAACATAATCCCGGCAAGGAAAATTGAAGTGTGCCAGCGCATCTGGAAAGGTGAGTTCCTGTTCATGATGAGGTTAAGGAGCATTGATGTTGTGTCAAATCTAATTCCCAAATCGTTTGAAATCCACTGAAATTAATGTTTCTGGTTTGTTGATGTAGTTTTGATGTAGCCTTAAAGACCCACCTGATGTAGTATTGTTGGGGTCAGAATATTGAATTCCGCACCGATCCTTGCAAAGTTTGTCGCAGCACTCAAACGTTTTCGGTTTGAAACCATCCGCAAACAAGTGCAGCACTTAACCAAATTATTTTTAACCCATGAAAACAAAACTACTGGCGCTCTTAATGACGCTGTCGTTGGTCGGATACGGCCAAAGCCTCTTAAAAGGGCGCGTGACAGATGAAAATGATCAGGCACTCCCAGGCGTGAATGTCCTTATTAAAGGAACATCGCAGGGAACAGTGACGGATGCAAATGGTGAATACTCTTTAAATAGTGTAGCTCCTGATGCCATTTTGGTACTCAGCTTTATTGGATATACTCCTCAGGAAGTTGCCTTAGGCGGAAGGACTACGGTCGATATCAAGCTTGTGCCGGACACCCAAACCTTGGAAGAAGTTGTTGTGATTGGATATGGAACAACTACCGTGAAAGAGCTCACGGGATCCGTATCCGTTGTGAACGGTGAGCAACTCACTGCGTTGAACCCCGTGCGCATAGATCAGGCGTTGCAAGGTCAGGCAGCCGGTGTTCAGATTTCTTCGGCTTCCGGTTCTCCGGGAGGTGCGTTGAACATCCGCATCCGCGGTCTCTCAACGAATGGCGATAACAATCCACTGATACTGGTGGATGGTGTTCCGTATTCTTCTGATGGATTAAATGCATTGAATCCTTCGGATGTTGAATCAATCAACGTATTGAAAGATGCTTCAGCAGGTATATATGGCGTACGCGCAGCGAACGGTGTGATCATTGTAACAACCAAGCAAGGAAGAAAAAATACAAAGCCAAGCCTTGAATTTAGCGGATACTACGGTGTTCAACAAACAACAAAAAAACTCAACCTGCTGACGGCTCGTGAGTTTGCTATATTAAAGAATGAGGCTTTCTCTGCCGGTGGACAAGCACCTCCGTTTTCAAATGTTAACCTTGGCAACGGCACAGACTGGCAAGACGAAGTATTTCAAAATGCTCCGATCCAGAACTATAATTTGAACCTGAACGGTGGCTCCGAAAAAAGTACATACTCCATCGGTGGTTCATTTCTGAATCAGGAAGGTATCGTGGGCGGTGCGAAGGCAGGCTATAGACGCTATAATGCGCGGTTGAATTTTACTACAGAACTTGCTCCCAAGGTAACGTTGCAAAGCGTTATGCTCTATACAAATGAGAGGAGAAAGACGCTTGCTGAGAATGGTATATCTTCCGTTCTGTTCAATACTATAAATGCATCTCCGGTAGCAACACCGTATAACAGTTCTGGTGGTTATGCATTCCTCGAAGACGTTGCTGAAGTGATCAACCCGTTGGCACAGATCTCCAACACCTTTAATCAATCGAACGTAAACAAGATCGTAGGAAAAGAAGAGCTTACCTATAAGATCAATAATAATTTTGAACTATCAGGTCGTGCCGGGTATAACTATGCGATTGTAGACGACAAGACGTTTAGTCCGTTGGTATATTACGGATCAGGCAAAGCACAAAATACAGCTTTGAATGCAGCCCTCGATCCACGCACTACTGAAATTGCCACAGGTGTAAGTATACCTATATATAATAACGTTGCAGAAACACGCACTTCGTATTTTAACTATAACCTGGAAGCTTTCCTGAATTATAACAGAACGTTCCAGGAGTTCCACAAAGTGAAAGCTACACTCGGTGCATCTGTATTCGCGGATGTAAACAAGAGCCTTACCGGTACAGGATATAATGTACCCTATAACTCAAATGATTTCGCAGATATATCAGCAACAGATGGTACCAATTTACTGAACAGTACGTCTTCGTGGCAGAATGAAAGCAGACTGCAATCATATTTCGCGCGTGCTGAATACGGATATGGAAGTAAATACCTTTTGTCAGCGCTTATCCGCAGAGACGGTTCTTCAAACTTCGGTAAGAATAATCGCTTTGGTTATTTCCCAGCAGTATCTGCAGCGTGGGTGGTATCAGAAGAATCATTCTTCAATACCGGCCTCATCGAATTTATGAAAGTAAGAGCGAGCTACGGTGTTTCCGGTAACGACAAGATTGGATTGTTCCGCTATAGAGCATTGCTTGGAGGCGAAGGTGTATATCCATTCAATAACCAACTCGTGAATGGTGTAGCCATTGGTACATTGGGTAACCAGGATCTGAAATGGGAAACTACAAAGCAAACTAACTTTGGTATAGATCTGAATTTACTGAATGGTAAAGTAGAGATCACCACGGACTACTATATAAAGAAAACAAACGACCTGCTGTTCCAGCCAGATATATCTGCTATATCAGGAGCGTATGGTGCAGGAAGCAGTCCTCCATGGGTTAATGGTGGTGATGTGCAGAACTCAGGCTTCGAGTTCTTAATCAACTACAACGATGTTATAGGAGAAGACTTCCGCTTTAACATCGGTTACAACCTTACTACTATACGCAACAAGGTAACGGCGTTGCCTGCAGGTGTTGACTTCTATGAATTCGGTGCTTTCGGTGTGGGCGGTGGAACGGCTACACGTATGCAGGTAGGATACCCGATGGGATATTTCTTCGGCTATAAAACAGATGGTGTATACCAGTCAACTCAGGAAGTTACAGAACGTGGTATAACACAAGCGGGTGCACAGGCCGGTGATCTTCGCTTTGTTGATAATGACAATAGTGGAACAATCAACTTCAGCAATGATAGCGATAAGACTATAATTGGTTCTCCGATTCCGGATGTGATCATGGGAATAAATGTGGGCATGAGCTTCAAGGGAATAGATTTCTCAGCTACACTATATGCATCTATTGGCAATGATATACTTCGTAACTACGAGCGTCAACAGCCTTTGGCAAATTTACTGTCCTATAAAATGGAGCGTTGGACAGGCCCGGGTTCAACCAATGAAAATCCACGGTTGACAACCGCTGCCAACAACAACGGTGTAATCTCCGATTACTTTGTTGAAGACGGATCATTCGCAAGAATCAAGAATATACAATTAGGCTATACTTTACCCCGTACATTAACCGATAAAATTGGTGCACGTAAGCTGCGCGTATATGTAGCCGTAAACAACCTGGCAACCTTTACAAAGTATAGAGGATACGATCCGGATTTCTCAACGTCCAGTCCAGTCGTTTCGGGTATAGACTATGGTTTCTATCCACAGGCAAAAACGTTTATGGCAGGTTTAAATCTTAATTTCTAAACCATGAAGAATTTCTTTAAAACATCAATATTAATTGCAGCTATTACCTCGATGTCGTTAAGCTGCGATAACTATGTAGACATTGATCCTGAGTATTCAATCGATGCGGATAACTTCTTTAAAAGTGCCAGCGATTATGAACGCGCCCTTACCGGTGCATACGACCTGATGCAGACGTCCTATCTCGACATCTGGATCGGTGAGATTGCTTCGGATAATTCTATAGCAGGTGGTGAAAGTGTTACGGATAGCGAAGGACTTCACCAGATCGATGCGATGACACACGGTGGTGTAAGCAACGAGTTACGAAGCATTTTTCGTTGGATGTATACCGGTATCACACGCGTAAACTATATCTACGAGCATAAAGACAAACTGGAGTTTGAGGGTAAAGACCGAATTCTGGCAGAAGCTGCATTTTTGCGCGCGTATTATTACTTTGAACTTGTAAAATTCTTTGGTGATGTACCGTTGATCATCGACAAGAGACTTTCATCCAGTGAAATTGCTTCACAGCAACGTACTCCTGCAGCAGAAGTATATGCACAGATTGAAAAAGATCTGACTGCTGCGGCTGAAACACTTGCGTGGACAACTACTGTAAAAGGAAGAATCACGAAAGGTGCAGCACTGTCACTGCTTGGCAAAGTATATCTATACCAGAATAAATTCACAGAATCAGCAGAAGTATTAGATCGCGTGATCAACGAAGGTCCTTATGAATTGTTCGGTGATTTCAGCACACTTTTCAGAGTCGTGAACGAAGGCAATAGCGAAACAGTATTTGATATTGAATATGTAGGTATAGAAGGGGGAGGGTACGGATGCTTTGTTTGCCTCGAAGGTTTTGCTGCCGTAGGTTTTCATGGTATCCGTGGATACGAAGGCCCTATATACCGTGATGGTAACAGCTATAATTTACCGACACAGGATTTGGTAAATGAATTTGAAACGGGTGATCCACGACTCGAAGCTTCCATCCTGGATATAGAAGCTTTTAAAAATAGTCAGGAAGATCCTGCTTCTGTAAAATATGTTATTGGTGGCGGTGGTCATACTGGCTTCTATAACAATAAATATATCAAGCGTGCCGATGAGCTAGGTGCCGGTGATGATGATCTTACCAGCCCTGTGAATCACAAAGTGATTCGCTATGCAGATGTATTGCTGATGGCGGCAGAAGCACACAACCGTAAAGCATCTCCCAACGATGCGTTGGCCAGACAATATCTGAACGAAGTAAGAGACCGTGTTGATATGGATCCGGTAAATCTTTCAGGCGCAGCATTGACGCAAGCTATATATCATGAGCGCAGAGTTGAGTTTGCAGGCGAAGGCCTTCACTTCTTTGACCTTGTACGCACAGGCAGAGCAGCGACTGAGATTCAAGGATTTCAGACGGATAAGAATGAATTGTTCCCGCTTCCACAAGACGAGATTGACTTGGCCGGAGCAGGATGGATTCAAAATGATGGTTATTAATACTAGACCTTTGAAAATATAGTTATGAAGAAATTAATATATAACATTCTGTGGATACTGAGTATACAAGTATTCCTGTTTGCCTGTAAGGAAGACGATGCCGAGCTCGGGCAGGTACCGACTGAAGCGGATGCAGCCTTCACATTTTCACCAAGCACTGAAAATGACAACATCTTGAATTTCACAGCTACATCTTCTGCTTTTTTAAAGAAGTGGGATTTTGGCAATGGTACAACGGCTCAAGGTGATAATGTAAAAGGTACTTTCCCAGTGAAAGGGACGTATGATGTTACACTTACAGTATATACGGCCGGTGGAAGTATATCTTATTCCCAAACTGTAGACATTGCGGAAACAGACCCAACACTATTGGATATACCAGTATATAATATGTTAACAGGTGGTAATAGTGCACCGGGTGGAAAAACATGGGTAGTGGATGCACTCAAAGCGGCACACCTTGGATTAGGTCCCGTTGAGTCAAGTGCCCCTGATTGGTATAAGGCCGGTGCTAATGAAAAGGAAGGTGCAGGTTTGTATGATGATAAATATACCTTCAAGCTTGCAGCTTTCTCCTATACGCAAACTACCAATGGTGATGTATTCATCAATACGCAACAGGCTAGTAATTTTCCAGGTTCATATGCGAATAAAGGTGACTTCACCGCGCCGTTCAATGCACCAACGGATTTGACATGGTCAGTTTCTGAAACGAATGGAAAACAATTCCTGAATATCTCTACCGGAGGATTCATCGGTTATTATACAGGAACAACAACATATGAAATCCTGGTCATTGAAGAGAATCAACTTTTCCTTCGCTATACGGATGCTGCGAATGCCGCTTTTGCATGGTATCTTCGCCTGATACCGGAGGGGTATACCGAACCGGTTGATCCTCCTGAGTATAAAATCGAAGATATATATCAGAACTTTGATGGCACTGGCAACTTTAACTTTGTGAATGATGGCAACGGATCGATCGTAGCCTACGATAATCCTGCACCGGTACCGATTAACGAATCGGCAAAAGTTGGTAAGTACACGAAAGCCAACGGACAGGCTGGTGAATATGCGAACGTGCAAGTGCAACTAGACTATAAAATGGATATCCGTGCGCGTCACATATTTAAATTGAAAGTGTTTATTCCAAGCTATAACGATTATACCACAACAGGAGGCGAATCGTGGCAGGCGTATAATACACTGCAGAAACAAGTGTCTGTGAAATTACAGAACTCGGATCTCGGTGGGAACGCATATACAACGCAGGCGGAGGTGATTCAGAAGAACCTGCAAACCGATAAGTGGCTTGAACTGACATTTGACTTCAGCGCATTTGCTACACGGGAAGATTTCGATAGAGTAGTAGTACAGATTGGCGGAGAAGCGATCTTTACAGGTGGTATCTTCTTCATAGACGATTTCTCATTATTGCCACAGTAAACTGGTATACTATCCTGGAGAATGAATTTGTTCTCCAGGATATTTTTAAACATTGAAAAGTAGATCAAATGATAAAAAGACTGAAAGCATCATTCACATATATACTCATCGCCATGGTGGTATGTATGGGATGTGGAGGAGATAACGAAGATCAGCAGTTAACATTGCCATCCAATCTTCAGGTGAGTGTTACCGTAAGTGACAATGGATCAGGGCTTGTATCGGTTGCTGCATCGGCCACCAATGTTAACTTTTATACTATATATTTCGGTGAAAGTACTTCGGAAACACCTTTGAAAGTGACCGATGGTAAAGCAACGCATACCTATACATCCTCCGGAACGTACACGGTGTTGGTTCAGGCACACGTTACAAACTCAGATTTTGTTTCACAGACGAAGCAGGTGACTGTTGTCGTTGGGTCGAATAGTGGTGAGGTTATCATTCCCACTACAGGATATAGCACACCGGAGACCTACAATGGTATGACCCTGGTATGGCGAGATGAGTTTGACGGAACAACACTCAATACAACGGACTGGACACACGAAATCGGAAACGGCACGAACGGTTGGGGAAATAATGAATTGCAATATTATCGCCCCGAAAATACTACCGTAAAAGATGGTCATCTGATCATCACGGCCAGGAAGGAATCGTTTCAAGGCAGTAACTATACATCGTCACGCATCATCACAAACGGAAAGAAAACATTCAAGTATGGCAGAGTGGATATTCGTGCAGCCTTGCCAAAAGGTCAAGGTATATGGCCTGCATTGTGGATGTTAGGCGAGAATATAAATACTGTAAGCTGGCCGAAGTGCGGTGAGATTGATATTATGGAATTGGTAGGTGGTACAGGTAAAGATAATACAGTATATGGTACAGTTCATTGGGATGAAGGTGGCAACCATGCTGATTATGGTGACGACTATAAATTGAGCAGTGGAATTTTTAACGATCAATTTCATGTATTCTCAATTGTCTGGACTGCTTCAAAAATTACCTGGTATGTAGATGATGTACAATTCAATGTTATCGATACCACACCAGCAGGATTAAGTGAATTTCACGAGAAATTCTTTTTTATCTTTAATGTAGCTGTAGGAGGAAAATGGCCCGGAAATCCGGATGCGTCTACATCTTTTCCTCAACACATGGTCGTAGACTATATCCGGATGTTTCAATAGCCGGATCAAATAAAAACTATATGTCTTTATCTGATTACCTATATAGGTATAAGGAGGGACTCATTTTAACCATAATACTATGCGTTTGATTTTAACCTTATCAGTTTGCTTGCTGCTATTAGTGTCAGCAAGTAAAAGCAGACGGAAACTTGTCTGGAGTGATGAGTTCGAATATACCGGTGCCCCGGATACAACTAAATGGTCCTATGATATAGGTGACAAAGATGGCTGGGGAAATAATGAGCAACAATACTATACGAAAGATTCCAGGAACGTACGCGTAGAAAACGGGCAACTTATCCTTGAAGCGCATCGTGATTCTTTGGGAAATAAACCCTATACATCTTCACGCATTATTTCAAAGAAAAAAGGTGATTGGAAGTATGCCCGCATTGAGGTAAAAGCGAAGTTGCCAAAAGGCAAAGGAACCTGGCCCGCTATATGGATGCTCTCTACCGATTGGAAATATGGTGGATGGCCGGCAAGTGGAGAAGTCGACATCATGGAACATGTGGGATATGACCCTGGCGTTATCCACGGTACAATTCATACGGAAGCCTATAATCACATTAAGCAAACACAGAAAGAAGGTAAGATTACTATACCCGATGCACAGGATGCGTTTCATGTATATGCCGTTGACTGGAGCGAGAATAAAATGGATTTTCTCATTGACAATAAAGTATATCATTCCGTACCACGCGATCCGAAGGATGACTACAAAGGCTGGCCATTCGATCAACCCTTTTACCTCATCATGAATATAGCAGTTGGTGGAAACTGGGGTGGAAAAGAAGGTATAGATCCAAGCATCTGGCCACAGCGCATGGTGGTGGATTATGTGCGCGTTTATCAGTAACGCGCTGCATACTTTGAGCTACGAGCTGTGAGTTACGGATTACAAATTCTCTGTACTTAATTAGTAGACTTTTGGACATAGGAGCGAGGTTCAAGAGCAATACATATAGGTATATAGATTACTAATCAGCAGACAAGAAGAAGCTGCCCGTAAATTCACAGCTCAAAGCTTATACTTTAAAAGCTACAGATTTCAAAACCCGATTGAGTTTCCTCCATCCACTGGTATCACCGTACCAGTAATAAAAGCAGATGCATCGGAGACGAGGAAGTATGCAGTGTTCGCTATATCTTCAGGTATACCGAGTTTGCCCATAGGCGTTCGCTTTAATACACGGTCTTTTCTTTCCGGATCGTTGTTGAGTGCAGTAGCCGACATCTTGGTAGCGATAAAACCAGGTGCTATGCAATTGACGCGAATACCTGCCGGTGAAAGTTCAACAGCCATGGCGCGTGTCATTCCTTCTATAGCACTTTTGGAAGCTGTATAGGCAATCACTTTTGGTATACCGTACTGCGATGCCATCGAACTGATGTTAATAATAGAGCCGTGAGATTGTGCTAACATGATTTTTGCTACTTCACGACTTATTGCAAATACACCCAATACGTTGGTTTGAAGTATATTTTGGAATTCTGCATCCGTAACGTCTACCAAATCTTTTTTTAGATTGATTCCGGCATTGTTCACCAGTACATCAATAGCGCCATACGTCTCTTGTATATATTTTACTTTCTGCGGAATCAGTGAAAGATCGTTCATGTCAAACGCGAGCGGTATACATAGGTCTCCGAGCTCTTTCGCTGCTTGATTTAATTTATCTTCATTGCGTCCGGTAATGATGGTGCGAATGTTCTGTTGAACAAATTTATGGGCAATCGCCAGGCCAAGGCCGGAGCCCCCGCCGGTTACGATAGCAATTTTAGCTGTAGTTGTCTTCATGAATGTTATTGGAATGTATAAATAACCACCTTTACCACTTCGGTTTTATACCCGGTGCAAATGGAAATTCAAGGCTTTGATAATAATCTAGTGATTGATCAGGTTTGGTTAACCCGGTAGGTATATCTCGCTTAGAGAAAGTCTGAAAGTATAGTACGCATGCATTTCGCCACCAGATCGCTTCCTGGTATTGAATGGCAAGCAGTGCTTTAACCTGCTGATATCGTTCTGCATCGATATGCTTATGTATAGAATCCCATTGTTGTTGCATCCACGCCACCGAATCCGCACCGGCATAGTAATGATGGCAGAGTTCATCCCACAACGTTCTTCCTGATTTCATGCGATGATCCCACCCGACATGATTGAACCATAATAGATATTCTTCTGGGCAATTACCCGGTGTGCTATATATCTTTTGCACTTCCGGTGTATATTGTAGTAGCGCTTTGCTGCCAGTAGCCGTACGGTTGAATCCTATACCAAGGCTGTCTGCCTGGTGGTAATATACCGATGTCCAATCTGCGCGTGGCTTGTCTTTGATCCATGGTCCGGGGCCGTAGTGATGATTCCATCCCATAATGTGATGTAACCCCAGGGGTGTCATATAGCGTACCGTTACTTCGCGTGAAGCGAGCATAACATTTTTCAGTGTGCTGACTACATTTTCGTTATTGGAAAACGTAGCGCGGATCCATTCTTCAGCAATGGTTTCAGATGACAGCGATGGGTTCCACGCTAATCTTCCCAAGGCATACCAGTTTGCCTGTGCAAAAGGATGGCCCGTCCAGTTACGATCATTGCCAATGTTAGCAACTCCGGCTATACCCGTGAGCGTATGATTTTCAAGGGAACCGTCAATTACATGTGAGACTGTCGAGCCTTTGCCTTTCGCATAGGTATCAGCATCGAGGCATTCTTTAAACAGCGGAGCAAGATATACCAGGTGCGTTGCAAAGCCGAGATACTCTTGTGTAAGTTGAAACTCCATCATGAGCGGAGTTTTCGGCATAGCGCCAAAGAGCGGATGAAAAGGTTCGCGCGGTTGAAAATCAATAGGGCCATTCTTTACTTGCACCAATACATTTTTTTCAAAGGTGCCGTCCAATGGTTTGAATTCATTGTAAGCTTGCTTTGCACGGTCTTCCGGAACTTCATTGCTATATACAAAAGCGCGCCACATAACGATACCGTTGTGAGGCGCAAGTGCCTTGGCCAGAACATTCGCACCATCCGCATGATTGCGATTATAATTCTGTGGACCAGGCTGTCCTTCTGAGTTGGCCTTTACCAGGAAGCCACCGAAGTCCGGTATATAGGTATATATTTCATCAACCTTCTTTTTCCACCATGCCTGTACAGCACTGTCCAATGGATCAGCGGTGGTGAGTCCACCGATTTCTACTGGTGCGCTAAACCGTGCTGTCAGGTATACTTTAATGCCGTACGGACGGAATACATTTGCAAGGGCTGCAACTTTTTTCAGATAGGGCTCCGTTAAAACCTGTGCATTTGCATTCACATTTGTCAGTACAGTACCATTTATACCAATGGATGCATTGGCACGCGCATAAGCTATATACCGTGGATCAATGTAGACCGGGAGCTTATGCCAATCCCACAAAGAAAAACCAGCATAACCGCGCTCAACCGTTCGGTCGAGATTATCCCAATGATTCAGGAGGCGATGACCAATAGCCGGTACACTTACAACGGATAGTTTTTCAATAGACTGTTGTGTTTGGAGCAGCCGTATAAAATGAAATGTTCCGTATAATACACCTATATCATGGTTGGCAGCGATCACGGTACAAGGCTTATTCTTTATAACAACACTAAAAATTACAAAGGCTTCCTTGCCCAAAGCTTTTAGTTTTTCAGATATACCTAGCGATGAAATGATGGACGAAGAGGAAGGAGTTCCCAGAACTATAGCGCCCGGTTGAATAGTTTTACTAACCGGAATTGTTGTTTGCAGAAATCCCTGTAAAGCCAGTTGAAGTTCCTTCTGAGCGATCAATAGCGTCGCAGACTCTTTTTCCAGTAGCACTGAAGTAGCAAGCGATTGATATTTTTTTGCAACCGCTACTGTTGTGATCTTATCGTATCGCATCCAAAGTCGATAGCCATCTTCGCTATATACAACGGCAGCGCTGGTGCAAAACAGTGCTATCAGGAACACGCGAAGGAAGTATCGGGTAAAAATCATATATAGAGGGTCTTTAATGTATTACGAATCGGCTCCTTTTCGTTGAGACGACTCGCGTACGATCAGATTATGATGAAGCACAATCGTATTAAGACTTGTGCCTTCTTTTGTATCCAGTTTCCGGATCAGCGTAGCTGCGGCAAGTTCGCCCATTTCCTGTCCGGGGTAATTCATTGTGGTAAGATTCGGCTCGATCACCTTCGATAAAGGATCGTTGTTGAATCCGGCAACGGTAATTTGTTCCGGTATTTTTATACCAGCCTGCTTCAATGTACGAATGCAGCTTACGGCAGTTGTATCGTTGGCAGCAAATATACCATCCGGCAGTTCGTCCATCTCTAGTATACGTTGCGTTACTTGAGCGCCAGCCAGCTCGCTCAGGTTGCAAAAGAAAATGAGTTTCTCGTCATATAGTATACCGTGATCTGCCAATGCATCGCGATAGCCTCTCAACCGGTCAGCATATACATTTCGCTTGATGCTTGCAGTAATATGCGCGATGCGTTTGCTTCCCTGGCGGATGAGATGATTGGTAATTTCATATCCTGCTTTATAGTTGTCGATTACAATGCTGGTACATTGTGGATGATCGAAAACACGATCAAAGAAAATAAGCGGTATACCTTTATTCAGGAATAGATCGAAGTGATCTATATTTTCTGAATCGTACGCAAGTGAAACAAGTAAACCGTCAATGCGGCTATTATATAGAGTCTTGATGTTGGCAAGCTCTTTTTCTTTTGACTCTGTTGATTGACTGATGATCAAATTATACCCCGCAGCGTTCGCCACCTTTTCCATACCCGCAATCACAGCTGACATAAAATAACTGTTCAGTCTCGGTACAATAACACCAATCGTATTACTTCTGCTTCGTCTGAGATTGCTCGCAAAAAGATTTTGCTGATAACCCATCTCCTTGGCTTTATCAAAAATTCTTTTAC
>CABHOV010000034.1 GCA_902168185.1 uncultured Bacteroides sp. | reverse complement strand
AGTGAATAGAATCCATTCACGGCTACGATGACTTTCAAGCGGGCTGTTACCGAATCAACTAGTTCAGCCAGGTATTCCATAGTAGCTTTAAAAATGTTGCCACCACCCACTACACAGATAAGCTGCAATTCAATATCAATTTCGTCAAGTATCTCCATGATTGCTTGGACTCCATTCATTGAAAAATATTTTGGTAGTTGCTCAGCCACGCTGGCTCCCAGGTCTGCGATGTACAATTCTCGGTCACCTTCCATGACACTTTCAAACAGACCATTGAATGCCCCTCGATCGATGCGTTTGGTCGTTGGATCAAGAAAGGAAACTCGAACAGGCTCACGGTAGGCAAGCTGTTTCATGGTTGTTGTCGTGGCGTCATCAAGATCGAGCAGGACTGCATCTTTATACTTTTCGGCCAGCATGAACGTAAGAACAGACTTTCCGGAGCCGCCTTTAGCCTGTGTGACAAAATGGATCTTCTTTTTCATAGTATATATATGGATTAAGTATATTCCTGTTTCCGCCAGGTGCTATTGACGACAACTCGAACGCAGCTTTGCGCCGTGGCTGCCATCACTTTTCTCATTTGAGTCGTCTGTCATTATTATCTCACTGGCTTTCAAAGGATGGTATGACGGCAAATATTTGATATACCCATACATTTGAAGTTCTTTCAATGTCTTGTGATAGGTTGCCTTTGAGCGAATCCGTGAGGCTTTCATTAGTATCCTTCGGGAAATTCGATACGAGTGTTGGAACTGGCTTAACATCCAGCTGTGGCATAACGCAATGGACAAGGAAATGTGAACAGGTTTCAGACGGCTATCGGATACAATGCGTTTGATGAAATGCGTAAGTGAGCCATGCTTATCCATCTCAGTATCATTTAGACGTTTGACTGTTCAATAGCCGTGCTATATCATCATAGCGGTAGAATACAATTCCGCCAATCTTGGTATATGATAAGGTTCCATTCACGCGAAGATTTTGTAACGTACCGGGAGATATACCTAGCATCTTGCGCACCTCTGTTGACTTGAGCCATTGTTTGGAGGGTTGTGTTGACGATTCCTGAAGGATTGATTTTATGTCCTCAATAAGAGTTAGTCTGAAAGACTCGAGGTCTCCAACCGTAATGAGTTGGTTGCGATATATAGCCGAACCTTGTTCGCTATCATTTGATTTTTTTTCCCACATACCTTGTCTGTTTTTACTTACGAATTAAAAACATATGACTATACCAATAGTACTAGTAGAAGACGACTAGAAGGACTTTTCTAATAAAATGTTTAGTATCCAAATTGATCACGTTCTGTTAGCCTCGCGATTGATTTTATGCAAGATTGAAAAGGCAGCGATCAAAAATTTACAAGTTGTTCGGAGTTGCTAAGGAAAAAATTGAACTCTCTCGATACGTATTACGGAAATCTTGTGTTCTAGATTGGGGTGTATTTGATATGAATAATATGTACAAGAATGACTAGAAAATCTTTCCAATGTTACAGCACTTGAGCCCTACCTGTTCAGAATGGTAAAGTATAAGTCATCCGCTATTTCCAACATTCAACGGTAAAAAGAAAATACGAAGAACACTATAAGTTATATGAGGAGATATACGACAGTATAGAGGGCTTTGAGAGAGGGCCAAGCCTTTTTCAAAAGGTCATTGACAAGGGCCTCGCTGATTTGCCCGAACGGGTTGGGATGGCGATGAAACTTAGGCTAAGTGAGAATCTTTTCAACGAAGACATGCCAAAAAAAATGAACATCAAGAAAGTTGTGGTGGAGAGGTATATAGGTATAGCGAAAAACACCTGAGAGCATCATATGATAGTTTCATTTAACATTCCAATACTTGTCGTTTGTTTGCTTGGTAAACCTAGTACTGAAGAGTATATTTAGCATTTGTTCGGACCAGCGTGTATGACTACACTGAGCGATTCTGCATCGACCAAGGTTATATAATCCGCCATCATGGGACTTAAGTCATGGACGGTTCGCTTAAGAGCTGATGTTCTTCCAGCTTCTTCAACTCCTTCGTTCAGCATTTTTAAATTCTAGTTCGTGATGCTATTTTTAAGAGCTCCTATGAACAAAGCAATTTTTCTTGATAAAGACGGGACATTGATTGAGAATATTCCCTACAACGTAAACTGCAACGCAATCAAACTTGTTCCAGGTGTGGTATCAGGCCTCCGGAAATTGCAAAGCCACGGTTACCGCTTCATTATCATCACAAATCAATCAGGTCTGGCTAAAGGTTATTTCACAGTGCAGGAATTGGAGAAGGTTCGACAGCATCTCGAAGGACTTTTTAATAAACAAGATATAAAATTGGATGGCTTCTATTATTGCCCACATTATAGTAAGGGTATTATCGAAGAGTATTCCGTTGAATGCAACTGCCGAAAACCAAAGCCTGGTCTTCTGCTCAAAGCTGCCATTGACCTAAGTATAGATGTCAGTCGTTCTTGGTTTATTGGTGATTCATTCTCAGATGTAGAGGCAGGGAATGCTTGTGGTTGCAAAACAATTCTCTTAAGAAATAAAAGATCTCAACAGAATTCTTCCAAACCATATTCAATCGCTGTTGATTTTCCGCAGGCAACACAACATATCTTAAATAGCGACCAGGCCTAAATGAGGTTGACTGGACCCAATGAAGTAAGCTCTGCGGATCATTCGAACCTTCGGCAACAAACGGGTGTGGCGTAGTTAACGATTACATTAGTTTCCGCAGTGTAAGCATCAGTTAGTTTGACTTTGAGAACTGCTAACAATATAATTTATTCTGTCAAGACCAATGCCATGTCGCAATGTATGATCGAAGTTCATCCGTAGTTATCCGCTGTATTTTGTCACATTCGTCTTGGTCTCTTTTGCTTATATGTTAGTTCAATACACTCTTTTAGTGTAAGGGTGAAGTTCGTACCGCATGGATTGTTAGACAGCTTTTCCATTTCGTACGAAAACGCTAGCCTGCCATTGTCAATTATTGAAAACGGCCGCATGA
This sequence comes from uncultured Bacteroides sp., assembly GCA_902168185.1. Lineage (GTDB taxonomy): Bacteria > Bacteroidota > Bacteroidia > Cytophagales > Cyclobacteriaceae > Ohtaekwangia. The sequence goes on along the minus strand of CABHOV010000034.1, from coordinate 298,698 downwards.
TGCGGTAATTTTAATCCACAAATAATCATAGTAATTTATCGTCTGAGCATAGGGAACGATGTCACATGTTAAATCGACTCCGTTAATGTTAAGATGAAAACCAGGAGATAATCTGACACTGAAAATGGATTTGTTCTTTGTCTTGATGACATTATTCACACGGGTTCTATAATCTGAGTCCGAGGGCTTTCAGTTACTATTTAGCAGATGAAACCCATACTTATCTATTCGTATTCCGTTCAAAGAATTTACAGTGTCGAAATGCACGAGCGGGCTAATACTCTGCCATATTGGTTTGTCTCCGTATATGGGGTTCATATAGCGTGCGCTGGTGTAATTCATGAAATGAAGATAGAGAAACTCAACCGCTCCGTCTTTACTGTTTGTAAGAGAACCATTCTTCCAGAACCATGCATCGGGATGGTGAAATGATCCGTCCCGCCATTTACTCGGTGTTAGTGGGGTACTAAATTGTTCCCGGAAATATTGCTTTGTCCTAAGCGGTTTACTTTTGGACCAGAGCCAATCATAGGACACCCGTAACCAATAGGGTAGCCATGCTGGATATCGGAAAACGGCGGAAAAGATATCCTCATCAAAACGCTGTGGCTCTGCATTTTCAAGAAATAGTTTCCAATTCCTCACCCTCCGAAATGCGTTTCGAAGAACCTCCTCATTTTTGAATAACGCAAAGTGGCCGGAAATGCACCAGGAGTGTGAACTGATTACATTGTGCTGCAATACATCATCAGAGAAGAACTTCCGAAGATTTCCATAGATGACATCAATATCACCATAGCCGTAAAAATCGAAATCCTTAATCTTGTCATTGTATAAATAACCAAAAGCTGGTTTAAGATCATTTACCTTGTAAGGACTTGATGGCTTAAAATCAATGTTGAGTTTTCTTCTTACAAAGCCGATATAGTCTTCCCATTTCATGGTATAAAACGTAACGTTTTCTACTTGATATTGATCGGACGGACAATCGGTATGAATAATCCAATTTATGGTTGGATTTGATCGGCAAGTCTCCAGAAATATAGAGAACCAGGGCGGCCATTTACCGAAATAGTCTATGATTATTACGATTGACTTCATACCATCTTTCTAATAAGAAGCGCCTTGCGCGGGTATAGAATTCGGCCTTTGTTTCATGAACCGATAAAAGCGCCAAAGTCTTTTATATGGCATGAAGAAATGAAGTTTAGGATTTACTGTGTTACTGGTGAGTCGGAGAAATCGTAGAATTTTATGGTATTCAAAATCGAAATCCCGCGGCTGCCAGCACCCAGCCCAATGCACGAGAAAGTATGGCTGACCGTTGCGAAATTTTCCCTTTTTGAAAGAAGCCCCCTTTGTCCCAGCCCAATACTCGAACATGATGCGTTTGTCTTGGGTTTGTTGGTATATTGTAAACAAGCTTGTATATCGTTTACCAGACGTAACGATTAAATAATTCAAGAATGGCTGTTCCTGGCAATTAAGTTGCATATGTTCCTTAAGTGTTATCGCATCTGATAATTTTCTTTGAATCCAATGCATGGGAAGTACGCCCTTTCTTGAGACTACGAATCCGGTATTTGCTGAATATTGAATCTGGACAGGGCTGAGGGCATTAGCGTTATATATACTTTCATTCCAAACGAACTGCCGAATTCCAGGCATGTCTGAATGGGAGGTATAGCAATCGTACTTATCTAAGTAGTTAAACGCGAATTCAATATTGTTTAAGACGACACTGTCTACATCTATATAGATGAACTCATCAAAAGTACCTTCCCACATGGCGAGCTTCCTATAGGTCCCTGTTACGCTAGGGTGAAAACTCATGCTAATTTCGTCACATGTTTGGAGTACCTCGGGTTTATCAAACTCGTTAAAGTTGTAGGCCTCCTTCATCGATAAAATTACCTGGCAGTTATCATTATAAGGAATAAAACAAAGTGGGAGATCTGGATTGTATTTTCTGAAACTGTTAAGAAAGGCAATAGAAAGATCAAGCACATTATCGTTAGCAAGAAAATAGACACCACGCTGCATGGAAAAGAAATATTTACGGTAAGTTTCTTGAAAGATATTCAAATTTATCATTTCGACTTTCACTCGAAGAAAAAAACCATGTTTAACGACTCATGCATCCGGAAATGATGCCTCGAAATGTCAGTTTGGACTTTCGATAATTATAGTCTATGTTTAGAATCTGAGGAAGTAAATCGTTTCCCTCAACAGGGGTAATTTATTTCAGTACTACTTTGTGGCTATGCATGAAAGAGAAGATAATCGGAAACATTGAGAGACATCTTCGGGCTGCGCAGTCGTTGCTGGAGAACAATGTTGAACAAATAGAGACACTTTGTAAAATTACCCTTCAATGCTTAAAAAGCGGCGGAAAAGTATTGTTTGCTGGCAATGGAGGTTCTGCAGCAGACTGTCAGCACCTCGCGGCTGAATTTGTGGGCAGGTTTAAAATGGATAGAAAACCTCTTGCTGCATTGGCGTTAACCACTGATACGTCGATTCTGACTTCGATTGCTAACGACTATGGATATGAAAGTGTATTTCAGCGCCAGGTAACTGCATTATCGAGTGAGAACGATATACTGATATTGATCTCTACATCAGGAAACAGCCAGAATCTTATAAATGCAGTCATTGAAGCGAAGAAAAGAAAACTGTTCACAGTGGCTTTTCTTGGAAATGATGGAGGCCGCCTTATCGACTTAGTGGATTTGCCAGTGGTTGTAAAAGCGAATGAAACTGCGAGAATTCAGGAATGTCATATTTTAATTGGTCATATACTTTGCGATGCCTGCGATGAAAACATTAATTCCGTTGATTAAGGATTTCAAGGATACCTCTATTTTTGTAGTTGGTGATATCATGCTCGATGTGTTTGTGTTTGGGACCGTTGAAAGAATCTCGCCGGAGGCGCCGGTTCCGATTATGAAAATCGAACAACGGAAGGAGACATTAGGTGGAGCGGGAAACGTTGTTCGAAATCTCAGTTCTTTGGGATGCAATGTTCAGTTCGCCGGCGTTACTGGTTTTGATGCGTACGGAGATAGAATTGAAGCATTGCTTAAAGAAATACCTCGCCTTGAGTTCACCCTCGAGCGAACAGTTGAGCCTGCTATTGTTAAATCGCGTTATGTTTCCAACAACCATCAGATCCTAAGAACAGATGTTGAGCAGAAGATTGTGATTTCGGAAGGGCTGGAGGAAAGTATTCTACAGGGCTTGGCTTACCGAATACAGCACGTTGACGTCGTTGTTATCTCTGATTACAACAAGGGAACAATCACATATGGACTTGCTCAAAAGATAATTGCACTTTGCAATATTCATAACGTACCAGTTTTTATCGATCCCAAGGGAAAGGAATACTCAAAGTATAACGGAGCGACATTGATAAAACCGAATCTCGACGAGCTGAAGGAATACTTTGCCGGAGCAGACATCGCGAATAATGAATTCGAATTTCTGCAGAAATTACATAACCAAGTTCATGTAAAATACTGTCTTCTCACAAGGGGTAAGGAGGGTATGATCCTATTCAATGGAAGGCAAAGTCTTTCCATTGACTCGCTGAAAAAGGAAGTATTTGACGTTTCTGGTGCGGGAGATTCTGTTATGGCAACTCTTGCGGCAGCTTATGGAGCAGGTTCGACAATTGAGGATGCGGTGCGTCTTGGAAACATTGCCGGAGGAATTGTGGTGGGTAAAAGCGGGACCGCAGTAGTATGGCCTCATGAACTAATTCAGGAGATGCAAGTCGTTTGCAAAGTTTATGATCAAGAATCCTTACTAGAAATGGTTGAGTATTGGAGACGGTGTAATTACAGTATTGGATTTACAAATGGTTGTTTCGATCTGTTACACTACGGCCATATTTCATTGTTGAAGTTTGCGAAATCTCATTGTGATAAATTAATCGTCGGTTTGAATAGCGATGATTCGATAAGAGCATTGAAAGGTAAAGGGCGACCAGTCAAGCAAGAAGGCGAGCGAGCGATTATCATGGCCGAGTTCAATTGCGTGGACGCTGTAGTTGTTTTTGACGCCCTTACACCGGAGCTCTTAATACAGTCATTGAAACCAGATGTTTTGGTGAAAGGTGGTGATTACCAGGCGGACCAAATCGTGGGTGCCACGTTTGTCAATGGATACGGGGGAAAAGTACTCACGTCTGAATACCAGGAAGGATTTAGCTCCACAAAACTTGTTGAGCATATTTCGAAAGATAATCTTTAAAGGTTCTCAAAACCACCAAATGAGTTCTTCTTGGTTAAGTATGATTTTGTATATAGAGATATTAACTCTTGAAATTCCGCTTCGCTAACAAAACGTTCATACCGAGTGGTTGTTGACGTTGTCAGATCCAGGAAGGTCAGTAATATTGAGCGATTTTCATCATTCTTATTCATCTTTATAATAGCGTTGATTTTATCTGAAAAATAGGTTCGTTCATCAATTGGATAGAACACTATATTAGTGAGGGAAGATGAAAAATATCGAAGCTTGCTACCGGAGGAGCGTATTACTATTCTGTCGTTCACACCCTTATTGTTGCTGGTATATTCTCCACATATTTTCTTTGTAACAGATTGGTCTATGCTGATTTTATATCGGTTTCTTGTTTGGATGAAAAAGTTGAAAAGAAACTTGTAATCAGTTACGGGGTTGGTGTATTTGAGGGGCTTCCAGTTAGATAAATTTGTGCAATAAGAATGGAATCCAAATTGACCATTCCATGCAAGTCCGTATTTGTGATTGGCTTCAAAGCTGAATTTGCTTGCAATCGTGTCAGGGGCAAAACGCATTCCTTTACATTCCAAATGACGTCTATACTCCCGGCATATGATTCCGTCCTCGGGATAGTATCTGGCTAGGCTAATATCTTCTGAAGCTAATTTCATCAAACGTGTGCTCCGTAGACTAAATCCGCCATTGCCGACATTTCTTTCTTGCTTTGCCCAAGGTGCTCCAATATAGTCGTATTGAAGGAACGTGTCATCCCACGCGTCCGGGTTAAGGATATAGCCGTCGTGTTGAACCAGCAATAGGAATTCGGTAGTTATATGCTTGGCTAAATCTTTAATGACAAATCGAGAATATTCTTCTTCTGTTTGTATTTTGTCAATAGACACAATCGATCGGTGATTCCCTGATAGTGAGCTGAAAAGTTTCACTTCACCAAAGGTTAACTTTTTTTGACACAGTGTTGCGATATTTATAAGCCGATTGATATTGACACAGTCAATCCCCACCAGAGTGACGTTGGGCAAATGTTTCATGTATTTGTTGATTGGTGTTGAAGAGCTGACTTATTCATTTGTTTTGTTAACGCGTCTTTTACGTCCAGTACAGAAATAGCCTGCATGCATTCTTTACTGTAGGGACATGGATCGTTCCATAGATAATAATAGCATGGTGAACAACGCTGTTTTTTGTAGATATTGATATTATTGCTGTGCCCCCAAAATACTGGACTCGAGGATCCAAAAAGCACAACTCCTGGAATGTCAAACGCATTGGTAACATGTGAGAACGAAGAATCAACACCAACAAATGATTTTGATAACTTAATGAGAGCAAATGCCTCCCTCAGCGTTGTTTGGCCCCGCCAATCAATTGCACCTTCGATTTTCGATTCGTCATGAAATCCGATTTGTATAAAGGTGTATTGCGATAGCTCATTAACTAAAGCGTTCCAGTTCCGGATGTCCCACATATGATTTTGGCTCGCCCTTGAATGAATGTGTGCTATAATCACGTTTTTATATGGAGCCAGTCTCTTTGTTGCTGACGCAAGTTCTTGGGTAGTCAAAAATATTTGTGTGCGATCATTTTCTATTATTAGGCTTAATACATCGCCAACAATTTGTTTAACATTTCGGCTATAAATGTGTTCTCGGATTCTTGTGGTTTGAAATGCTAAATGGAAATAGTTGAACTGCTTTTTTTTAAACAGGTATTGGATGAAATGGATTGGATATCGCCACACGTTAAATGGCGTGAAGTAACGAAGTGAATCAATATTTGGGTTGTTTCTAAAAACATCCAGATGAGTTTTTTTCGGCGCGTATAGGATAATTTTCTTGTTTTTATTCTTTTCTTTTAACGCGCGAAGTGCTGGGGTACATACAACGGCGTCACCAATCGCCCCCCACGATAACAGTATGATTTCCTCAGGCATCGATGATCCACTTCAATTCGTCCAATTTTGCAAGGTATATTTTCTTTTCAACGTCAAGGAACAGGCATAAATGCTCTCGTCTTTCAAGAAATGGTCGACTCATTTCTTTATTTATCCCGTCATCGATAAGTTTAAGCCTATCTTCAATTGAGACTATACGATTACGGATTTCTTCTAGGGATTGAATTCCCATTGCTAAATTGTTTTGCTATTGATGAGCAATAAAGTGTAATTTCAAGAGAAAAAAAATGGGTGGCAGAAACTTTTAAGGCGAAGGGTCAATTTGATCCTTCGATAATTCTTCTTCTAATTCCCATGTCTGTTTTTGTATAACTTACTTTTATAAATGCCCATTTAGGCCGTCTTTCGATGAAGACATTTATACCAAGTTTAACCCAACGGTTAATATGGATTGACCAACTCATCCATAAAACTTCCGCTAAATATAATATTGGTGGCTATGTCTCTATAACGGGTGATCTAAACGTGCCGGTGTTATGTCGTGCAATTGAATTTGTGTTGAAGTCCCAAGAGGTATACTATACAAAATTTGTAAATACTGATACCACTTTAACATGTATTTCAGATGTAGACTTTTTGCAGTTCGAACTAGATGTTATAAGTTTTGCGTCGCAAGCCAATGCGAAGGAAGCAGCCGTGCGCTGGATGAATGAAGACTTTAAGGTATCTTTCAATTTGACTGAAAATAAGTTATTCAATGTCAAACTATTTGAGATCGGGCCTAAGTGCCATATTTGGTATACTAAGATTCATCATATTATTTCGGACGGAGCATCTTTTACGTTGTTGTTGAATCAGGTAAGAAACACATATAACGCCCTTAACACAGGAGCGCACTTCGATAATGTTATTTATAGCTATAGCGAATATGCATTCGAAGACTCTATATATCTGACATCGGGAAGATTTCTGGAGGACAAGAAGTTCTGGGCTGGCGAGTTTAATACATTGCCAGCAAATTTGTTCAAGATTCGCCAAGAGGTCAATCAGGAATTACGTTGCGGTTTAAAGGAGATGAGCTTGAAAATTCCTTTACCCTTGCAGAGGCATTTGCAAGATTTCGCGAGCGTAAATAAAGTTTCTTTTTTTCAACTTTTTATAACGTTGCTGGGAGTCTATTTGAGTCGCACGCAACAGCAAGAAGATATTTGTATTGCTTACCCGGTTCTCAACCGGGTGAAGAAATCTTTCAAGAATACGGCAGGAGTGTTTATGAACTTGATTTGCATGAAATTCAATTTTCAAGGGCAGCATACTTTTGACGATACACTCTTGGAAGTAAAAAGGAAAATGTTTGTCGGTTTGAGACACCAGTTGTTTCAGTATGGGAGCCTTGTGGATTTACTTAAACTGCATGCTGGAAATACACGCTTGTATTTTGTTAAGGTTTCGTACGAGAACTTCGATTTTGAGTCGACCCTTGGTCCGGCCACTGTTGAGACAATTGCTTTGACAAACCACGCAGAAACTGATCCATTGTCAATCTATATTAGGGACTATAATAGTAATGGACTCGACATAAGATTTGTTTTCGATTCTGATTTTATCACACCAGAAATGATAACGTCGATGCAAAATGGTTTGCTCTCGTTAATGAATAGTATAGATACATTGGGAAGTAGGCTGTTGAGCGATCTGCCTCTAATAGATAAAACAGAATTGAACTTAATTCTAGGTTATTCAAGGGGAGCAAATAGGGATTGGAAGTATTCAAACGTGGCAGATAAATGGAGCAGCGCTGTAAAGTCCAATCCTGATGCGGTTGCCCTAGTGACCAATGCAGGACAGTTCACGTATGGAGAGATTCATTCGGCGTCCTTAAAAATCTGTAGAAAGCTACATGAAATATGTGGATCGGGAAAAAAAATGGTTGCCCTTCGTGTTCCTAGGTCCGAGTTTATGGTCATCGGAATGCTGGGGTGTATAATGAGTAATGTTCCATATGTTCCAATTAGTCTAGAAGAACCACCTGAACGGATTTATGCAATGCTTTCCAAGGTAGGGTGCGATATTCTATTGACATCGCATACCATTGATCAGAGAAGCCGGTTATCTCGTATTAGATGTGAATTCATTGATGACATACTTCTAGATAAGGAGTCTATTCCCCCTGACAATTACTCCATCCAAGTTGATGCTGATTCGGTCTGTTACATAATGCATACATCAGGATCGACAGGAATGCCCAAAAGTATCTCCATTACGCACCGCGCAATGTGCAACTACGTCGATCATTTTCAGGAGTATTTTGAATTAACGCGACATGATTATGTACTGCAACAGTCTTCAGTTAGTTTTGATACATCGGTCGAAGAAATTTTTCCGATACTTGCTAGTGGTGGTCGGCTATACATTCTGGATGATCGGAAGAATATAAATCTGCTTCGAGAGATTATAGTGTCAGAGGGTATTACCTTATTAAGCGCCACGCCTCTTGTTTTAAGTTATTTGAATGGTTTACCGGTTGGAGACTCACTTCGAATTATGATCAGCGGTGGTGAAGTATTGCATCCAGATCAGATAAATTCTTTTCTGGACAGAGGCATAAGTGTTTATAATACTTATGGCCCTACGGAAACCACAGTGTGTGTGTCATACTATAAAGTAGAAAAACCGACAGGACATGTTATTCCAATAGGTACTCCGATTTCAAATGTATATATATATATACTAGATAAATTCGGGCGTATTCAACCGCAGGGAGTGGAGGGGGAGATTCATATAGGTGGTGTATCGGTTGCTGTCAATTTAGCAGGCGACAATCTCCTTGTCCCAAGCGTTTTAACGGACTCAATCCATAGCAAGGACGTGTTGTACAGAACAGGGGATTTGGGGGAACTTTCAAACGGAACCTTTTACTTTACCGGGCGAAAAGACAAGCAAGTAAAGGTACGTGGAAATCGAATTGAGCCATTTGAAATCGAACAGGTCATGCTGAAGTATCAAAATGTAAAATCAGCCACTGTTGTAAGTGTCACACAGAATGGTGATACAGCATTGGTTGCGTTTGTAGTTTTGAGTAATCCCAAGCATGAGCAAGAACTGAATAAATTCCTAGTCGAACGTTTGCCCGACTATATGGTGCCCCAAAAGCTAATTTTGATAGACGAAATACCATTAACGGATCGGGGGAAACCAGACGTGAAATTGCTGGAATCTAAACTCCAAGCTTGGACTGATGATGACTCAAAGATATTTTTTGTCCCGGAGTCATCGCATGAAACAATGCTACATAAGATTTGGATGGATATTCTTAAGCGAGACAAAATATCAACTACGGATAATTTTTTTCTCTTAGGCGGGCATTCGATTACTGCAAATATGCTTGTTGTCAGAATTTATGAGGAATGTTTATTGAGGATCACACTTGGAGATGTATTCAACTATCCCACCATAAGAGAATTAGCAAACCATCTTGCCGCTTTTGAGCAGGATAATTTTGATGTGATAGAGTTAGATTAATGTGTTACCGTTTTTATGTGTTTTAATTGAGATGGACTATGGCAGGGTTTGACATCGTTAATGTGCTGGGTATTTTAGAAGAAGCTCGTCAATTTGGTGTTATCGTTTCAGCTGAAAATGATGAGCTCTTAGTAAGCTTTCCAAAAAATGAAAGACCAGAACTTCTACTCTCAAAACTAAGGGAATTCAAGCCGCAAATCATTGATTATATCAAAAGGCAGAAAGCTGCTTTAGTAAAGGAACCAATGCCCGTACTCGAGCGACCGGAGCGTATCCCATTGTCATTCTCACAAGAAAGACTTTGGTTTATCGATCAATTACAAGGAACCAAACAGTACCACCTGTCGTGGATATTACGAGCACATGGACCGCTCAACGTTGAGGCCATTGACTACTCTTTTCGTCAGGTCATTGAAAGACACGAAATTTTAAGAACTGTTACACAAAACCAAGACGGAGTTGGCTTTCAGGAAATACGAAAGATTACCGATTGGAAAATATCTCTTGCAGTCCTCCAAGATATCCTTTTCAACGGTAGATCTTTAGAAAGTTATGTGGAGGAATTTGTTTCAGCTCCGTTTGACCTTGCTGCCGAGCCAATGATTAGAGTCGCTGTAGTGAAAGAATCTGAGAACGTACATTTAATCGCTATCGTTATCCATCACATTGCCTTCGATGGCTGGTCTACTTCAATCTTAGTTGATGAACTGCTGATGTTCTACAAAAACAAAGTTGAACAGAAAATTCTTAAGCTTAACCCACTCCATTTTCAATATTCAGATTTCGCCATTTGGCAGAGGACCTATTTATCAGGTGATTTTCTTGATGCTCATTTGAGGTATTGGAAAACAAAACTTTCAGGAGTTCAACCATTGGCTTTAGTAACCGATTTTGATCGGTTAAATACCACGTCAAATGCAAGTAAAATAGAGTCGAAATTTGACAAGTCCCTAACAAGGAGGATCAAGGAGCTTGTAAAAACTGAGGGAGTCACGATGTTTATGAGTTTTGTTGCTGTGCTCAATGTGCTTCTTTATCGGTATACCGGACAATCGGATGTTTGTATTGGAACACCTGTAGCGGGTCGGAATGATATTGCATTAGAAGGTCTCATCGGATTTTTCGTAAACACGATTGCGATAAGAAACACGGTGTCACCACAATTGAGATTTCGCGATTTTCTTCAGCAAGTAAAGAAGTCAATTTTGGAGGACTTTGAACACCAGGACGCACCTTTTGAAAAAGTCGTTGATATCCTTGCCCTTCCGCGTGACATGATGCGTAGCTCGGTTTTTCAAGTGATGATTTCTTACCAAAACACACCCCCTCCTGGCAAAGTAGAAATCCAGTCAGTGAGGTTTGAGCCGATTGATATACCTGGGGCTGAAACTCAATTTGAAATGAGTATTAATATCGTTGAATATTCAGAGGAAATTCATTTTAACATTTCCTTTTTCAAGGATCTGTTTCAAGTAGGAACTATAACTGGACTGGCAAGGCATCTTCAGAATTTGTTTTCAGAGATTGTCAAAAATCCCGATACCCCAATTTATGCGTTGCAGTTAATTGATGAAGACGAACGGAATTTAATTTTATCCACATTCAACAATACGTCGGTTCCCTTGTCAATGAAAAAAAACGTCGTTGACCTGTTGGAAGATCAAGCTGGTAGGACGCCTGATCACATGGCAGTTTTCTGTGATGAAGTGTCCATCACATATCTGGAACTTGAACATAGAGCAAATCAGCTAGCACAGTATTTGAAGACCAAAGGCGTTGGGCCGGAAGATTTGGTTCCTATAGTGGTAGATCGATCGGTGAACTTGGTGATTGCAATTGTCGCAGTGATGAAAGCAGGGGCGGCATATATTCCTATTGATCTCACTACTCCTGTTAAGCGGATTCAATTTATCTTGAATGCGACTAAACCGAAAATTGGATTAACAGTGAGTGGGTATAGTGAAAAGTCGGAACTTCAAAAATGCATTCATAAAATAGTTGAGATTGACAATGAAGAGGAGATAGGACAATGTTTGACTACTAAACTTCAGCGGACATTAGATTGGGAGAACTTGGCGTATGTAATTTATACCTCGGGATCAACAGGAATACCCAAAGGGGTAATGGTTGAACATAGAAGCCTGGTAAATGTAGCTCTAGCTTGGCAGTCACACTACGGACTCGACAAGCAAGGGTTGGTTGTGCTATCGGTCGCAAGCTCTGGGTTTGATGTTTTTACCGGTGACCTGTGTAGGGCGTTGCTAAACGGAGGAACACTAGTCCTGGTTCCAGAGGATAGACGTCTCGACATCCCGTATCTCTTGGACGAAATTTCTCGTCACCAGGTCAGTGTTATAGAATCAACGCCGGCCATGGCGATGATGCTTGCAAGTTACATCGAATATGACAATCTTTCCTTGCCTTCGTTAAAGTTATTGATTGTAGGTTCGGATACAATTCACGCCAAGGATTTTAAGTCGCTTCAGGAAACATTTAAAAATTGTCGGGTCATCAATAGCTATGGTATAACTGAGGCTACTATTGACTCGTCCTATTTTGAAGGGAATCTGTTCAGCTCTACCGTTCCAATTGGTAAGCCAATCGATAATACGAAGTTTTATATTTTGGATGATTTCAAAAATATTGTCCCTATCGGCGTTAAGGGTGATTTATACATTGCTGGAGCTGGAGTGACAAGGGGATATCTTAATCCTTCTTCAGAAGAAATTAGAAGATTTTCGATAGATCCATTTGAAACGTCAGGAGGAAGAATTTTTAAAACTGGTGACAAGGCCAGGTGGCTGAACGACGGCAATGTGGAATTTCTTGGAAGAGATGATAATCAACTTAAGATTCGTGGGTATCGTGTAGAACTTGGTGAAATTGAGAATGTACTTGGCCAGGCACCGACAGTCAAACAAGCAATTGTAGCGGTGAAGAAAAATGAAGGTGGCGACAATGAAATTGTCGCTTACCTAGTGGCAATGGAATCTATTGACAGAACGCAGATAATATATTTCCTGCGCAGTAAGCTGCCTCACTATATGATACCAGCTCATTTCATTGAATTGCAGGAATTGCCAATCACGGTAAATGGAAAAATTGATCGAAGTAATCTTCCCGATGTTGAATCCTCGCCCCGAGCTGCTGGAGATACTTCACCCAGTAATAAGATTGAAGAAATATTGGTCTCGATCTGGGGAGAAATACTTGGACGAACGATAAATGATGTCACTTCGGATGTGGTTGCAATGAGCCATTCCTTGCTTTTAATTCGTGCGGTTTCATTGATAAGAAAAAGAACACATGCAACCTTGAATATTCGCGATCTGTTTCTAAATCCTACAATTAGAAGTATATCAGAGCTGGTTTATCAACGAACCCAATCAAAAATTCGGAATCAAGAAAAACATAGCCAACATATCGTACTACTGAATTCGTATGAGAATGGATTGCCTATATTCTTGGTACCAGGATCCGAAGGATTGGTTGATGGCTACTCGGATCTGGCGGTATGTTTTAACAATAAGGCGCCGGTGTTCGGCATTCAAATGAATGGTATCGGGGAAGACGAGATACCCTTTACTAATATTAGGGAAATAGCTTCTGAAAATATTCGATGGCTACAGGAGTCATTTTCGCCACCCTACCGATTCATTTCGCATTCATTTGGCGTGCACGTGATGTTTGAAATGGTTAAACAACTAGAGTCCATGAACGAGGGTATTGATTGGGGAGTTGGTTTGGACATGGGCGTCCACCTAGAAAGTCCAGGCGCGGATCATGATAGGAGCCTTTTTATGTTAAATGCCGCTAAAGATTTGTTTTTGAGTGGTAAAGATTTTTTTATAGATGCCAAGAAAGTCGCAGAACTACAGCTGATTTTTGAAATGCCGAACCTGCGAGATATGTTAGCTATGTTAAGGAATTTCGCCGTGAACCTGGGGATTTATAACGCAGATGAGTTTGAATTTAAATTGAGGATGTTTGCAGTTCAACTCTGCAACTTGAAAATATCTCACACTGTTACCGGCCGGGTTAAGTCCAAAATTATTATCGCCAGAGCAATTGGGGGACGTCTTAGTATGGATGATTGTATTGGCTGGGGCAGCCATTGTGAAGACTTTAGTATCATTGAAGTTCCAGGTGATCACCGCACAATGGTAAAGGCACCTAATGCTGAGCAGGTATATAAGGGTATCTCAGATATCCTCCACAGTAAATTTTAATAGAGCTTATGGTGCTCGGAGAAAAGGTGAGCCAAGTACACGTCTTGTATGCAGACATTGGGAAATATTTAAATGAGCGTTTCCATCAGTACTATTTGGAAATGCTGCCAGTGCCCTTGCGTATAGCGAATCTAAAATACAAGAGAAAAGAAGATCGGGTCGCTAACCTCTTTGGCAAACTACTACTGCTTGAGGGGCTTGATCTGTTGCATATCCCGAGAGCCTATATCAACGACCTCAGCTACAACAAGCACAAGCGCCCCTATATCAAAGGATTAAATTTTCTCGATTTTAATATTTCGCATTCTGGTGACTACGTGTTATGCGCTATTTCTGAAACCACCCGGGTTGGAGTTGACATTGAGAGAATAGATTCTATTGATTTTCAAGAATATTCAGAAACAATGAATGAACATCAGTGGCAGGAAATTGCTAGAGCGAGCAATCCCCTTGCTGAGTTTTATCACTATTGGACAATAAAAGAAAGTGTTATTAAAGCGGATTCACGGACCTTTGAAATTCCACTTAAGGATATTCATGTTCAAAATAATTGGGTTACAATTGAAAAAACGAGGTGGTTTTTGTCGCCTTTGAATATCAATGAGAATTACTGTTCAGTGCTGGCGTCAAGTGTAGAAAACGTAGTACTGCATCAGCACCGTCTGTTCTAGTATGAGTCCGAGTACTAGCAATGAAATAAAGCATGACACGTGCTGTTAGCGAATCGCAAATCAATCTGACGGAATTTTAGGGTGGAAGACGAATTTTAACGAATATGGTTTTAATTTTAGAAAAACAGATAGCCACTCCTAATAACAACACATTATGCTAAGAAACTATTTCAGGACAGCAGTTAAGTATTTGACTAAACACAAATCGCTTACGGCAATTAATTTGGTGGGCCTAGTTACAGGCTTAACAGTTTGTTTTTTTGCTATTGTCTATATTGATTTTGAGTCAAGCTTTGACACCTATCATCTGAAAGCAAACAGAATATATCGTCTGGTTACAGATGTTAAAACACCAATTGCTGTGGACCTCAAGAGTTCATCACCTCCGATGATACCAGCTATCGTGGAGACTTTTCCGGAAGTTGAGCAAGGGACTCGTATTTGTCTGGACTATTACTTGGTGCAGACAAAAAAAGTTGACAGTGAATTCTACGAGGAAGATATTGCTTATGCTGATTCAACTTTATTTAAGGTGTTTGATTTTAAAATTATCCATGGAGATCAAGAGCGGGCATTGAAAAATCCGTTTTCCGTGGTGCTTTCGGAGCGAGCCGCACGAAAATATTTTGGAAATGAAGAGGCGCTGAATAAGACGTTGATTTTAGACGGGAAAATTGAAGTCACTGTCACGGGAATTATGGAAAACATGCCAGCAAATTCTCATTTTAAAGTT
Organism: uncultured Bacteroides sp.; assembly: GCA_902168185.1. Classification (GTDB taxonomy): domain Bacteria; phylum Bacteroidota; class Bacteroidia; order Cytophagales; family Cyclobacteriaceae; genus Ohtaekwangia. Next base: position 283,383 of record CABHOV010000034.1, on the reverse strand, counting down.
GATATGCTGGTATCTATGTCAACCCTCTTGGACGCATGGAATCCTAAGATGAAGGACAATTGGAAGAGGCTGATATTTCAGAGTTATCTCGTACTTCCCGAAAATTATGACTACAAGTTGCTTGTATCAAAATTTCCGGACTTCATAAAGTCCCGTGTTAATGTAGAAGATACTGAATATATTTTGGGACTTGAACCGTTAACGGATGTTTACCTGCATGGGGATCCAAGGGCGCATCGAGCAGGCAGTATTTCTACAGGCAATGTAACTCAATTATATTTTTTTGCAGTCGTTGCCGCTTTCGTGCTATTTATAGCCTGTTTTAATTTTGTTAATCTGTCAACGGCATTTTCGCTGCGGAGAGCTAAAGAAATTGGAGTAAGGAAAGTGATGGGTGCTACGAAAAGTCATTTGAGAGTGCAATTTTTGATCGATTCTGTCTTTTTATGTTTAATTGCATTTTTCATCTCCATGGTGATTTGCACCTTGTGCCTACCCTCACTTGTAACCCTTTCAGGAAAAAGCATTGACCCTAGCATATGGCGTCATTTAAATCACGTAGGAATTGTGTTCTTAGTGACCATTTTTATTGGTCTGCTGTCAGGCATCTATCCAGCCATGTTTCTTTCTAATTTCGATCCGATAACCGTACTAAAAGGAAAATTTGTAACAAGTTCAAAGGGAGTGGTCATACGCAAGGCGTTGACTGTCCTGCAGTTCTCAATATCGATTTTCCTAATCATTTCTACAATCACGGTTAGCAAACAACTGAGTTTTATTCAGAATAAGGAACTGGGATTTGACGTGAATCGGAAATTGGTTATTGACTTCCATTTTGATGATAACGTTAAACAAGGACTGGAAAAAATCAAGCATAGATTAAACGAGTTGGGTATTGAACAAGTAAGTGTTTCATCGTGCGTCCCTGGACGGGCAGATCATGTTCTTTCAACCTCGCTTGAAGACGCTCAAGGCACGATGCAGAATTTGGAATTGGATACATACTTTATTGACTCTAACTTCTTAAATCACTACCAAATACAAGTACTGGAAGGACATGGATTTTCTGAGAAATTCACGTATGATTCATTGGCCTCAGATACGATTGAATCAGTGTTAATCAATGAGTCAGCTGCTAAGCTCTTAGGTTATTCAGATATTCAGGAAGCGATCGGTAGGAGATTTGATCAAGGCCGATCCACAGGTAGAATTGTTGGCATTGTTAGGGATTTCCACTATCAATCATTAAAGGAGCGGATTAAGCCCCTTGTTCTTCGAACGGGAGACATGTGGACATTCATGACGTTAGACGTGCCGGTCGAAAAGGCTCAAGAAACTATCGAGCGCCTTGAACACGAGTGGCCATCACTGGCACAGGGTTCAGCCTTTAGCTTTTTCTTTCTAGATCAAGATCAAAATGATCTGTATGAAGGTGAACATCGTTTTAATAGTATATTCAATTTACTTTGCATGCTTGCTGTATTGATTTCATGCCTTGGTCTGTTGGCGTTATACACCTACACCATCAATCAAAGAAGAAAGGAAATAGGAGTGAGGAAACTGTTGGGGTCGTCAGTACTTAAAATTGCTATATTACTGAGTGAGGACTTCTTTTACCTCATAATCATGGCATCCGTTGTTGCAGCTCCCGTGGCTTGGATTGCCATGAATAGCTGGCTAAATAATTTTGCATATAGAATCGAAATTTCCTTAGGGATTATTTTCATAGCTTTTTTCGTAATCGTGATAATTGGGCTGCTTACAATAAGTTCCCAAATTGTTAAAGCAATACGTGAGAATCCAATTAAGAGCTTGCGAAGCGAGTAGTAAGTGCTTGGCTAAATGCACACACAGTTTTTTCCAAAAACTGTGTGTGCATTTTTTTGTCTAGGCAAGGGTTATCCACGAGTGATGTGTCTCATCGCTTAAGTTTTCGAGAAATAATTTTCTTTGCTATCTGGAAGAAGGAGGCTTTGGGGGGATCAATGCCGAGGTTCCTACGTTTGTCAAAAATGTAACCTGCCTTTTCCCCTAACGGATCGACATAATGAAGAAAAACTTGAATCCAGAGCTCACCGGTAAATGGATCTCTTCCATGGGGGACTTCGCATCCTTTGTATAACAGGATATCGCCCTTATCAAGTTCGACGTCAATTTTTACGTCATTTTTATCTTTGATAAAAATAGGCCACAAATAGTCGGACTGGAACGTTATGGGTAATGTCAGGCTATACTCACAGGCGTCTCGATCTGTATGGCATTTTAAGCTATCATTTTTTTTGTACACCCGGAGATACGAATAGGTAGGTGAGAGTTTTTTGTTTACAAGCCTTTCAACTAGAGGTTGGAGCGTTAATAATAACGATTCGGTAACCAGATCGCCATATTTAACATTTTTTGAGATGCCATCGTTGTCAAAATACTTCATCTTTATGCGAAAATCACAATAGTTACCGACTAGAGCCAGGATGTCTGGACTTACGGTGTTTTTCAACACGACATACTTCTCAGCATGCAGTTTTTCAAGATCGGTTTTATCAGGTATTGCTGTGATTGTCTCTTCTTTATTTTTGTAATCGTTCATAGAAGCTAGGGATTTAGTTATGCTCTTAAATTTCTGGCAACCTGACAACGCAAGGCACTTTTTACATCATCTACAGTTATTGCCTCCATACAGGCGTGATCATAGGGACAACGTTCTTTCCAAAGATAGAAATAACAAGGAGAGCAAGCTGTCTTCTTGTATAGATTGATATTATTATCATGACCCCATTGTATGGGATTTGAATCACCAAATAGAACGACGCCGGGGATGTCGAAGGCATTTGTAACATGAGACAATCCAGCATCAACCCCCACAAATGAGGTGGCGTGCTTAATTATAGAGAAAGCTTCCCGCAGGGTAGTCTTACCCCGCCAATCAATGGCGCCCGGCACTTGCTCCTCTGCAGGCAGTCCAAGCTGGATAAATGTATACTCCGGTAATTCCTTTACAAGTTGCGTCCAACGCTCTAAAATCCAGTGATGATTCGGGGCTATGGACGAATTAATATGCATAATGACAACATTTTGAAAGGGGGCTAGTAGCTCTCTTCCTCGCTTATCCTCAGCTTCAGTTAAGTATATAGAACTGCGGAGATCTTTGACCGTTAACCCGAAAATATCACCGACAATTTCCTTAACACTTCTTTTATAGATATGTTCATAAAGCCCTACGTGTTGAAATGCGAGACTGATATAGTTTACAAGCGTTGGCTTGAATACATAGGCAAATAGATGGTATGGATATCGCCAAAGAGTTTTTGCACTCAAGAAACGAAGAGAATCTATGTTAGGATTATTTTGAAATACCGGTACATGATGTTTTTTAGTGCAATAAAGAATAACCTTGTGTTTGGGATACTGCTTTTTAAGCGTAGCCAGTGCGGGAGTGCACAAAATTCCATCACCCATGCCGCCCCATGAGATTAGAACGAAGCTATTGGGTGAGTCATGTTTAAGAAAGCTTGCTATTTTTTTGATGAAAAGCATAAGGATGCAGTTAGACGCATTGTTACTCGCCAAATTTGTAGAAATATAAGACTTCAAAACACGGTTGCCTCAGAAGTTCTTCAGGATTTAATTCGAAAGGTCAAATTGGATCTTCGATTTGTCAAAAAAATATCTTTTATTTAAGAATGTTATAGGGTCATTGTAAGATATAGATAAAAACTCCCTGATATAATAACGGTGTGCCTTAGGGGATAAAACGGGAATTGTCAAATATGTATGAAATCAATGTGATATGCTTGCCTTTCGCAGGAGGTAACAAATTTTCATATCGCGAGTACCAAAGGAAATCGCCACAGGGTTTGAATTTTATCGCCTTGGAATATGCAGGTCATGGCACTCGTATCAGAGAGCCATTAATGGAAAGCATTAATTCGATCACACAAGACATGTATGAGAAAACGTTATCAATTGCTGAGAAAGGGAACTACGCGATTTACGGCCATAGTATGGGGGCCTCTGTGGGATTTGAGTTAATCCACCAGTTGCTTGAGAACGGTAAACCGGCTCCACTGCATTTTTTTGCTACAGGAGCAACCGGGCCTTCGTCATTGAGTAGACAAGAAAGAAATTGGCATCATCTCCCCAAAAACGAGCTCATAGATAAACTCCGTGACCTGCAAGGCTGCCCCGATGAAATTTTTGAAGACTCCGATTTACTTGATTTTCTATTGCCAATAATCAGGTCTGATTTTAAGGCCGTTGAGACTTTTCGGTATACAAAGAGACCGCCACTTGAAATTCCAATCTCAGTAGTCACCGGCACAGAAGAACCTTTAAAAGATGAGGAAGTAGCATTGTGGCAAAATGAGACAGCGTTCGCAGTCAATTTTCAAAAAATGAATGGAGGACACTTTTTTATAAATGCGTGTGCAACTTCAGTGGTAAATCATATAGCAAAGACAATCAGAAATTCTAAAATTAATTAGTGATGGAAAATCAAGTTTACCTTAAACCAAACGTTGTGTTTGAACCCCTTGTAGATAAATGGTATGCATGGAGTCACCTAATATCGCCGGCGACAGCAGCGATGAACATCTTAGGGAGGCATCTTACCATTATGGACTCATACATCCAAGCGCCCGACATTCATGCCGAGGCAGTTCGAAACCCGAAGCTTTTAGGAGGACCGTTCATAGATATTCCGGAAAGTCGGATTGAGGATGTCAGAGCTTTAATGGCTGAGACTATTGAAAAACGAGCAACGATGATTGAATTTGCTAAAGCGGTTAAGGAGCTCGATCACCTTCTAGCAACAGAAGCAAAAGGATTTGGGCTCGAGACATTGTATTCAAAAATCCCGGATATCTTAAAGGGATACGTAGAGCTTTATTATGATCGACAAAGCAATCCTGGTTTTAGATTTTTCGAACCACTCCTCTACAAGAGTCGGTTTCATGAAAAAAAATCCCAAAGTTTGGCGCTGTGGATAACGAATAATGATCATAGGCCTTTCTGTCTTAGTACTCCCCGATTGAAGGAGACAAACGTCTTGCATCTCGATATTCCGTTTGATAATGATGCGATTGATGAGTTGGCTAAAATGAAACGTACTCCTAATTCACTTCAATATATAAAAGAGAAACTTGGGATAACTGCACAGCAGGAGCCAATCTTCGAAACATTTTTCACGACGACTCCCCACCCGACTTATAATCGGTATACTGGCGATAAAATCAGGATGCGTTATTTTGGTCACGCATGTATTCTAGTTGAAACAAAAGACGTCTGCATTCTGGCTGATCCATTGATCAGTTACTATGGGTATCATTCCGACATCGAGCACTTTTCTGATGCAGACCTCCCGGATGTTATCGACTATGTTATCATTACGCACAATCATCAGGATCATATTTTGTTTGAAACACTGCTTCCGCTTCGTCACAAGATCAAAAATATTGTTGTCCCCAGATCAAAGGGCGGACGCTTGGAAGACCCTGATCTTAAATTGATGTTTAATAGTATCGGCTTTAATAATGTAATTGATATTGATGAGCTCGAGACAATCAATCATGGAGAGGTGTCTGTGACAGGTATACCTTTTACGGGAGAACATAGTGACCTTAACATCTTATCGAAATTATGTTATCTGGTAAAGGTAGGACAGTTCAAACTGATGTTTATGGCAGATTCAAGAATTGTTGAACCTCACCTTTATCATCATGTTCGCAGAGAAATTGGAGATGTCGATGTGATTTTCCTAGGGATGGAATGCGTTGGTGCCCCGCTGACATGGTTGTACGGGCCGTTGTTGACCAAAAAACTTCCGCGAGATCAAGATAACACCAGGCGATTATCAGGCTCAGATTGTGAACGAGGGATGACCATTGTTGATATTTTTAATCCCAAGGAAATCTACGTTTATGCAATGGGCCAGGAACCGTGGATTGAATTTATTACCAGCACCAAATACACCGCTGAGTCAAGCCCAATCGTAGAGTCAGACAAATTTGTTGACCTATGTACAAAAAGAGGAATCGTCGCTGAGAGGCTGTTTGGGGAAAAAGAATTGTTGTTTGAAAAGGAAATGATCTTTTAAACACGATGTAAATCATCTAAAGAAACAACAGACAGATAGTTTCAATCCCTTCAGAATAATGAACAAAGGAGAAATTCAAAATATAATTAATGAAGCTCGCAGAAACGATGTGGTCGTTTCTGTCAAAGACAATAAATTAATTCTGAGGGTTGCAAAGAATAAACAAATTGATTCTTCAATAATTCAAAAGATTAATGATAACAAGGAACTCATTAAGGATTACTTGAATGACGCCGGCAGCAATAGTTTAAATTTTGAAGGGCAACTGGTAGCAACTCAACAATCGGATAAACCACACCGGGCGCCTTTGTCATTTGCACAAGAACGCCTTTGGTTCATTCATAAATTGCAGGGTAGCGCGCAGTATAATATGCCTTGGATATTCAAATTGGAAGGTCGAGTAAATCCAACAGCACTAGAAGAATCCTTCCGTTTATTGATCGAAAGACAGAATATTTTGCGAACCGTTATCAAAGAGGATAATGGTGTGCCGTATCAGGAGCTTCTGATGGCAAAAGATTGGAAAATGTGTTCGATAACGGGTGTAGAACTGAGAGACTCCCAAACAGATGTCAATACCTATCTAAGTTCAAAAGTAAATCAGTCTTTTGATTTGGAAGAGGATTTCATGCTGAAAGTCTATTTTATACAGCAAACTGCCAGCAGTGCTTTGATGCTGATTGTTATACATCATATTTCATTTGATGGGTGGTCGGCTCGTATAATGATTCAAGAGCTCACAAAATTGTATGAGGGTATTGTTGGGGAGAAGAGCGAGCTATTGCCGCCTATGCCTCAGCACTATACAGACTACGCAATTTGGCAGAAGAATAATTTTTCGGGTGAATTTTTGGATCGCGCGCTTGATTTTTGGACCAAGAAGCTTGAGGATTTACCTTACACAACCATACCAAGTGATTTTCCTCCTTCCGCATTGCAAAGTGTTCTAGGCAGTACCATCAGGCATGTAATGAGTACTTCGCTAAGCAGTGATGTAAGGACGCTTTCCAAGCAACAAGGAACAACTTTGTTCATGACGCTACTGGCTGGTTTTAAGATTTTGCTTTGCCGGTATACATCGCAGAATGATGTTTCCGTAGGAACAGCGGTGGCGGGAAGACAGAAGAGTCAGTTGGAGGGATTAATTGGATTTTTTGTAAATACTATCGTTCTAAGAAATTATATAGACTCCGGTGAATCCTTTCGGGAGTTCTTGCAGCGGGTGAAAATCTCAACGCTTGAGGCATATGAATATCAAGATGTTCCCTTCGAAAAAATAATAGGAGGATTAAATTCTGAAAGAAATCTAGCAAGCAATGGTCTATTTCAGATAATGTTTGTATTTGAAGGCGCTTCGGGAATAAGGAGCTCGAAACTCGGAGAGGCAACCTTGTATCTGGAGGATTTTTTTTCTGAGCGGACCAGATTTGATATGGAATTCAGCGTAAGGGATAATGCTGACGAAGGGATTGAATTGACTGTAACGTACGCCAGTGATATCTATAAAGCGGAAACTATACAACGCTTGGTTTCTAACTATGAAACCTTAATGCGTGAGATTGTTCGCGATGTAGATCAAATACTATCTAAAATTCCGATGATTGATAGCTTGGAATACGGTCGGATTTTGAACGATTTCAACAATACATCCGCATCATACCCCGACACTAAGTCAATTGTGCAGTTGTTCGAAGAGCAAGTGGCAAAATCACCCGCAAAGATAGCGTTGGTTTTTGGCACAGAAAAAATCACCTACCAACAATTGAGTGAAAGAGCAAACCATGTTGCATATTATCTGATAGAAAACGGAGTGAAACCCGGCGAGAACATTGGCCTGCTAGCTGATCGCGGGCCTTGGATGATTGTCGGTATTTTAGGAATTCTCAAAGCACAATGCCTTTACGTTCCACTTAATTTATCATACCCAATTGAAAGACTAAATGACATTTTAGATGATGCCCAGATTCGTCACATTTTATATACAGAACAGGGATTGTATACATCGCTTAACATCAGTGATCGCATTGGGTGCGAACTGAACGAGCTAATATTAACCCAATACCAGCACCGGAACCTTCCTTACAATTCCGGCCACGGAGCGTATATAATGTACACGTCGGGTTCAACGGGGTCTCCCAAAGGAATAAAGGTAAGTCAGAAGAACATAATTAAGCTTGTCTATGAGAAAGGCGAAATTGCCATAAACGAAAATGATTCTGTCATCCAATGGTCTAATTATGCCTTTGATGGATCAACGTATGAAATATTTAATACGCTTTTGGTTGGAGCGCGACTTTACCTCATAGAAGAGCTTACCGCTCAAGACGCAGACAATTTGCTGAAGTTTATAAAGTCAAACAATGTTAGTGTTTGTTTTGTAACGACTGCGCTTTTCAACACACTTGTGGATGTGAGGTGCGAGTGGCTAGTTGGGCTGAGGAAGCTGCTTTTTGGAGGTGAATTGGTTTCTGAATCTCATGTAACCAAAGCATTCCATGTACTGGGTCCATCTGTTTTAGTTCATGTATATGGACCAACGGAAACCACGGTATATGCTACATCCTTTCCAATCAACGCGCTTACGACCAACGGTACCATTCCAATTGGAAAACCGTTGACGAATACCCGGGCCCTGATACTTGACGATGACAGACAAATAACGGGTGTTGGAATCCTTGGAGAATTATACATTGGAGGAGATGGTGTTTCTCTAGGTTACTTCAATAATCCTGAGTTGACGAATAATAGTTTTGTTTTCATTGAAAATGAAACTGGCATTTGGTATCGGACCGGGGATATTGCGCGCTGGAATGATGAAGGAGATATTGAATTTATAGGGCGAAGAGATAACCAGATTAAAATTAGGGGATATAGAATTGAATTAGATGAAATCGAAAATGTTGTTAAGAAATCTCCAGGGATAAAGCAGGCTATTATTCGAGTACACGCGGACATACTGGCAAATAAACGCATTGTTGCTTATGTAGTCCCTGATTCTTCCTATTCGCGGGAAATAACATGGCAATATTTAATTGATAAGCTGCCAGGGTACATGGTCCCCAACAACTTGATTGAACTTGATGCGTTACCATTGACCAGTAACGGTAAGGTCGATACGATGAAGTTGCCTAGTATTGATCATACCCGTTTTGAAACGGAAGTTTATGTCCAGCCTGAAACCGAGTTGGAAAGAGTGTTGGTTCTCATTTGGGAAAACATTTTGGGAGTACATCCAATCGGAGTTAATGATAATTTTTTTGAACTCGGGGGCCACTCACTGCTGGCTACTAAAGTGACATCTGCCATTCGGCAGAAATTAAACATAGAAGTTGAAATAAGAAGTCTGTTTATCCATCAGACGGTTAGGATATTGTCATCGTACTTGGAGAAAAGCGGGGTTAAGGAAGCACTCCCAGCAGTGACCAAGCGATTGGAAGTAGAGTATCCACCCTTATCATTTGCTCAGGAAAGGCTCTGGTTCATACATCAACTTCACGGTAGTGTTCAATACCATATTCCGTGGAAATTTATAATCCGAGGTCCTGTGAATGCAGGTGCGCTTGAACGTTCGTTTAAGACAGTCATTCGCCGACATGAAATATTGCGGACTACAATTGATAATGTTAATGGTGTAGGGTATCAGAAAGTAAATGATTCAGAATCATGGAAACTTAAGATATCACAGAATTTCAACCTCAGCCAGGAAGCGCTAAATGCCTATTTAGCAAATGAAATTAAGAAGCCTTTTAATTTATCACAGGATTTTATGCTACGTGCGGAGTTGTTGCAATTTTCGCACGAAGAATCTGTACTCGTGGGAGTAATGCATCATATTGCATCAGATGGATGGTCGTTGTCCATTTTGATTGGTGAGGTTATGGAGTCATACAACAGCTTCACCAGGGACCAGCAGCCTAACCTGAAAAGCCTATCAATCCAATATGCAGACTACGCTCAATGGCAGCGTAATTATTTGAAGGGACCACTATACATGCGTCAACTGAAATATTGGAAGGATAAACTGGCGGGCGCAGTGCCGACCAAATTGGTTTCGGATTTTCCACGTGGTTTGACACAAAGCAAAGTAGGCAAGACTCTCCTTCACCGTTACGGTAATGACCTAAGAAAAAAAATCGATACATTTTCCCATAAAGAAAATGTTAGTTTTTTCATGACCCTGTTGTCTGCGTTTAATGCCTTGCTTTATAAATATACTGGACAACGCGACATATCCATTGGAACTGCAATTGCAGGAAGACGGCAACAGGACCTTGAACGCCTAATCGGTTTTTTTGTAAATACCTTAGTTATAAAAAGCGAAGTTGAAAAAGGACAGACGTTTAGAGACTTGCTGCAAAAGACAAAGGACAATCTGCTGACTGCATATGAACACCAGGATATTCCATTTGAAAAAGTAGTAGAGTCAATAGTTGGGAAAAGAAATGCGGATATCAATCCTCTGTTTCATATAATGTTTGCATTTCAGAATACGCCTGACCTTCCTGAATTGAGGTTGAATGATGCAATACTTATCGCCGAGCCGTTTGATGATGGAACGTCATTATTTGATTTTGTTTTTGATCTAAGAGACACAGAAAGTGACCTTTCATTGAAACTGCGATATTCAACGGAGTTGTTCGATTCGATCACAATGGAAAGATTTATTGATCACTATCATAAACTTTTATCATTTGTGATTTCAAATCCGGAACATTCGGTTGATGACATCGACCTTTTGTCCGCTAAAGACCGGTCTCAAATAATTTCCAATTACAACGCGCTTCCCGTCTATACAAGTTCTAATACAATAATTGAATTGTTTGAGAATCACGTAGCCAGGACACCGGATAAAACTGCGGTTGTTTTTGAGCAAAGCGTGTTGACGTATGATGGATTAAATAGACGGGCAAATCAACTTGGATGGTACTTGCGAAATAAGGATATCGGTGTTGATACGATTGTCCCCATTTGTGTTGAAAGATCTTTGGAACTAATGATATGTATAATTGGCGTGTTAAAAGCCGGAGCTGCATATCTGCCGATTGACCCAACCTATCCGGCTGATCGAGTAAGTTTTATGCTGAAGGACTCAAGCTCCAAAGTGATTTTATGTGATGATACGAAGTACTTGCATTTGTGCTCGAATGAAGGAACAGAATTCCTGAATGTAAATGAACTATTCAATGAGATAACTTCGGGCCCCACAGAAAACTTGCCTACTATTTCCAGCGGTAGAGATTTAGCGTACGTAATGTACACATCCGGGTCAACAGGTAAGCCCAAGGGTATACTGGTATCCAATGATAACGTAGTTAGCCTTGTGAAGGGCACCTCGTACGGCTCGTTAGGGGAGAAGGATGTTTTATTGTCTACCGGGTCTCCATCATTTGATGCGTCTACGTTCGAGTATTGGGGAATGTTATTGAATGGAGGAGAACTTATTTTAGCCGCCCTCACGACACTTTTATCCGACGAACGGTTAAATGAAATAATCAAGTTGCGGGGAGTAAACAAGATTTGGTTTACAGCGGGATTTTTTAATCAGCTTGTGGATAAATCGATTTATGTTTTCGAGACACTGAATCGCATTTTTGTCGGAGGTGAAAAACTATCTGAAGATCACGTACGAAGATTGAAGGAGAAGTTTCCTAGACTGGATATCGTTAATGGATATGGGCCTACAGAAAATACTACGTTTTCGCTAACCTATAAGATCGGCCAAGGAGATTTTGACAGGCAGATACCAATCGGCCGTGCTCTCGAAAATCGCACCGCATACATTTTGGATTTTAACAGAAAATTATTGCCTATAGGTGTTACCGGGGAGTTGTATGTTGGAGGAGCAGGTGTTGCACGGGGCTATTTGAATCAGCCGGAATTGACGGCAGAGCGTTTTGTTGAAGATCCCTTTAGCCCAATTCCAGGTTCACGCATGTATAAGACGGGGGATCTTGCACGTTGGCGGTCTGACGGCAATATAGAGTACCTGGGTCGTATAGATGACCAGGTTAAGGTCAGAGGCTATCGCATTGAATTGGGTGAAGTGGAATCGGTGTTGAATAGCATGCGACAAATTTCTGCCAGCTGCGTGGTAGTAAAAAAGGATAGCTTAGGTCTCAACAGTCTTGTTGGCTACTTTGTTGCCGATGCAGAAGTTGTGAAGGAGAAATCGGCTCTGATGTATCTTAAGCAGCTTGAGAGCTGGCGGACATTATATGAGTCTGAATATGGAAAGACAGAAACCTCAGCAGATGTGGAAGAAGAGTTTAACATCATTGGATGGAATGATAGCTTCACGGGTAAGGCAATACCTGAAGACCAAATGCGGGAGTGGTTGTCGGATATTGTAAGAGTGATAGATCTAGACCAAACGCAGGAGGTTCTTGAGATTGGATGTGGTACGGGATTGATATATTACGCACTGTCGGAGAAAGTGAGTAAATATATCGGAACGGATCTATCGAATTCTTCAATAAGACAGATTCAAAATCGCATATCAAAACGAGTTCGTCCCTATAGCCCGACCACCTTGTTTGTCTGTCCAGCTCATGAGTTGTCGCTGGCTTCTGATGAATCCATTGATACGATTATCATAAACTCAGTAGTTCAATATTTTCCAGGTGCAGACTACCTTACAAAACTGGTTGAGAAAAGTATAGGTATATTAAAAGGCAAGGGACGGATTATAATAGGAGATGTTCGAGATCATCGGTTGTTGAAATTATTTAAGGGGCGTCTATATCTTGAGAAAGTTCAGAGCGGGTTAAGTAAACGCGAATTTGAATGGGGGTTGAATCAGGAGATAATGTGGGAAGAGGAGTTATGTTTTTCTCCAGAGTATTTTTATGGTTTACGCGCTCACTATCCTGAGATTTCTCATGTTGATATACAATGGAAGCAAGGTAGTCATGAGAATGAATTGACACTATATCGTTATACCGTTGTGATTCATATAGGGGATGTTACTGCTGAGCCTATTTCCTGGCGAGACTCAAGAAATACAGGAATGCGTGAAGAGCTTTTCCGGGAGGTAGAAACGAGTACTGGTTTGATCGGGTTAAAAGGTGTTCTGAATTTTCGATTAAGGAGGGAGTTTAATCTGCAGTCAGGGTTAGTCGATGATGAGGTAATGACAACAGGCGATTTGCTAAAACACAACTTGACTGACATCCCTGAAATGGATTTGGTAAAGGAGATAGTTGATGAGGCATTGAATAAAGGCTACCATACGAAATTTCAGATTCATGAAGATCCGTTAAAATTCAATCTGGTTTTATCCCGTCATCCAATTGGCAATTGTACCCACCAAGGATATGATCATCCTGCGGGTAGTGACGATGCGCTGTCCAATAACCCGCTGATTACAGAAGTTGGGTTGGAACTTCAGCGGGAAGTTCGGGAGTTCCTCAAGAATGAGCTACCAGAGTATATGACACCTTCATTACTGACCGTAGTGCCACAACTCCCGTTAACGGCCAACGGTAAAACGGATCGGAATTTCTTAATGGAGCGTCAGGATGTAAATAATGCAGAGGGGATCAATCATGTGTCTCCACGCACGGAGATGGAAGAAAAAATAGCATCGATCTGGCAAGAACTTTTAGATCTAAACAGAATTAGTATTCACGATAATTTCTTCGAGATCGGGGGACATTCTCTCCTTGCCACACGCGTGGTTTCCATGATAAGAAGCAAATTACTTCTCGAAATCAATGTGCGTGATTTATTTATCAATTGCACCATTGCAACGCTTGCCAGTCATCTAGAGAAGTCAGCAAAAAAGGCTACGCTGGAACCAATTATCAGAGAGCAAAGACCAGAAAATATACCACTATCATTTGCTCAAGAGAGACTATGGTTCATAGACAAACTCCAGGGCAGCTCGCATTATAACATGCCGTGGGTATTCACATTGGAAGGCAACTTGGACGTAAGGATTCTTGAACTAACGTTTATCACTATACTCCAACGCCACGAGGTTCTCAGAACAGTATTTGACGAGAGTGAAGGGAAGCCCTACCAAAAAATTATTTCTGAAGATCGATGGAGACTGTCCGTACGCAAAGATGAAACGTTGTGTGATGAAGAAGAATGGAGGCAGTATGTAGCAACTCAAACAAATCTTTCCTTCGATCTGGCGTCCGACTATATGATGAGAGCGGAACTTGTTGAATTGAAAAAACAGGTATACAAGCTAATCATAGTTTTTCATCACATCGCCTTTGACGGATGGTCGATGTCAATAATTGTTAACGAAGTTGTAAGCCTTTATCGCGCACTCTTACATAACAAACCTCATGGACTCAACGATTTGCAGATACAATACGCAGACTATGCCATTTGGCAACAGCGCTATCTTAAGAGCAAAATAATTGAAGATCAATTGCTCTATTGGAAGAATAAACTCAAGGGTATGAAGACTCTCGCGATCCCGACGGATTTCCCGAAACCTAAAGTTCAGAGCATACGAGGGAATACTATATATTTCCTCATTAAAAAATCATTACGTGATGATTTGGAAGCCGTATCAAGAAAGCAAGATGTTACATTGTTTGTTACCATGCTTTCGGTTTTTAAAATTTTGCTCTTTAGATATGCACGGCAAGAAGATATTTCTGTAGGCGTTGCAATAGCAAATCGTACCAAAACGGAAATAGAACCGTTAATTGGATTTTTTGTGAATGCACTTGTGATAAGAACTTCTATAGGGGCGAACATGATGTTTCGTGATTTTCTTCAACATGTTAAGCAAGCCACGGTAGAAGCCTATGATAATCAAGATGCCCCCTTTGAGAAGGTGACTGAAGTAGTCGCCGACAAACGTGATTTCGTTGGCCGTTCCTTGGTTCAGGCAATGTTTGTTTTACAAAACTTGCCAGATATACCAGCAATTGATTTTGAAGGAGTAAGATTGGTTTCAGAATTAAGTGAGAATGTTACCTCGAAGTTTGATATCACGTTCGATCTCAGGGTGAAGGATAATGGAATCGAATTCCGTGTTGAGTACTGTGCAGATCTGTTCGAGTCGAATACAATTAAACGGATGTTTGCCCACTATGAGAATTTATTGACGGCAGTTTCGCAAAACGTGAATGTTCCCATACGGTCTTTAAAAATGATGAGTGACTCGGAGTCGACTCAATTACTCTATGATTTTAATTCCAAGTAATTTTTGATTTAATGTTAAAAAAAGCTGTTAGTTCAACCAGTTCGTTTGTTGCCAATACCCTTCATCAGTTATTTGAAGAGGCGGCGAAAACAAATCCTCAAAACCTGGCTATCATTTCTCAGGAACGTTCTCTTTCATTCACCGAGTTAGAAACAAAGTCTAACCAATTTGCTCATTATTTGAGCTTGATTGGCGTAAGGGACGAAACATTGGTCCCTATATGCATGGAGCGATCACCGGAAATGATGATAGCAATTTTGGGTGTTTTGAAAGCAGGAGGAGCGTATGTGCCGATCGATCCGCAATACCCAAGGAACTATATTTCACACATTCTTAATGATACCAAGGCAAGTCTCGTTCTTACAAACGAAAGGTTTACTGAATTCTTGATTACATGCGGAAAAGTAAGAGTTCTTCCCCTGGATAGTGAATGGTATAAAATTGAGCAGGAATCCAAGCTGAATTCTAAAATTGAAGTTTCCGCTAGGAACCTGGCTTACGTTATTTATACTTCGGGATCTACGGGTAAGCCAAAGGGAGTAATGGTGGAACACAGTAACATCGTTAACTATTTGTTGGCCGTTAAAGATTTCTATGTTCAAGATGGATCTACGCTGGCGGCTAGTTTCCTTCAACTTCCATTCACCTTTGATGCTTGCTTAACATCGATGTTTGTTCCCTTAATAACAGGTAATCCGGTTGTTCTGGGGGATAGTAATCAAATTGAAATATTGAAGTCTCCATCATTTGCAAAAAATGCTCCTTACCACTTCTTAAAATTAACTCCGTCACAATTGCCTTTGGTGAACGAGGAGATACAACAGGGAACTGTAAAGAAATTGATCATAGGAGGTGAAGCACTTAACTCTGGTCATCTAAAAATTCTAAGTCAAAGAAGTTTAGATATAGAAATTGTGAATGAGTATGGGCCTACAGAGGCAACTGTAGGATGTAGCGTTTACACCTTAAGGTTATCGGATCTAAGTAACTCTGGACTGAAGAGTATTCCCATAGGAAGACCAATAGCTAACGTTGCCATGTATATTCTGGATGAATACTTGACGTTGTTGCCTATAGGTGTTACCGGGGAGTTGTATGTTGGAGGAGCAGGTGTTGCACGGGGCTATTTGAATCAGCCGGAATTGACGGCAGAGCGTTTTGTTGAAGATCCCTTTAGCCCAATTCCAGGTTCACGCATGTATAAGACGGGGGATCTTGCACGTTGGCGGTCTGACGGCAATATAGAGTACCTGGGTCGTATAGATGACCAGGTTAAGGTCAGAGGCTATCGCATTGAATTGGGTGAAGTGGAATCGGTGTTGAATAGCATGCGACAAATTTCTGCCAGCTGCGTGGTAGTAAAAAAGGATAGCTTAGGTCTCAACAGTCTTGTTGGCTACTTTGTTGCCGATGCAGAAGTTGTGAAGGAGAAATCGGCTCTGATGTATCTTAAGCAGCTTGAGAGCTGGCGGACATTATATGAGTCTGAATATGGAAAGACAGAAACCTCAGCAGATGTGGAAGAAGAGTTTAACATCATTGGATGGAATGATAGCTTCACGGGTAAGGCAATACCTGAAGACCAAATGCGGGAGTGGTTGTCGGATATTGTAAGAGTGATAGATCTAGACCAAACGCAGGAGGTTCTTGAGATTGGATGTGGTACGGGATTGATATATTACGCACTGTCGGAGAAAGTGAGTAAATATATCGGAACGGATCTATCGAATTCTTCAATAAGACAGATTCAAAATCGCATATCAAAACGAGTTCGTCCCTATAGCCCGACCACCTTGTTTGTCTGTCCAGCTCATGAGTTGTCGCTGGCTTCTGATGAATCCATTGATACGATTATCATAAACTCAGTAGTTCAATATTTTCCAGGTGCAGACTACCTTACAAAACTGGTTGAGAAAAGTATAGGTATATTAAAAGGCAAGGGACGGATTATAATAGGAGATGTTCGAGATCATCGGTTGTTGAAATTATTTAAGGGGCGTCTATATCTTGAGAAAGTTCAGAGCGGGTTAAGTAAACGCGAATTTGAATGGGGGTTGAATCAGGAGATAATGTGGGAAGAGGAGTTATGTTTTTCTCCAGAGTATTTTTATGGTTTACGCGCTCACTATCCTGAGATTTCTCATGTTGATATACAATGGAAGCAAGGTAGTCATGAGAATGAATTGACACTATATCGTTATACCGTTGTGATTCATATAGGGGATGTTACTGCTGAGCCTATTTCCTGGCGAGACTCAAGAAATACAGGAATGCGTGAAGAGCTTTTCCGGGAGGTAGAAACGAGTACTGGTTTGATCGGGTTAAAAGGTGTTCTGAATTTTCGATTAAGGAGGGAGTTTAATCTGCAGTCAGGGTTAGTCGATGATGAGGTAATGACAACAGGCGATTTGCTAAAACACAACTTGACTGACATCCCTGAAATGGATTTGGTAAAGGAGATAGTTGATGAGGCATTGAATAAAGGCTACCATACGAAATTTCAGATTCATGAAGATCCGTTAAAATTCAATCTGGTTTTATCCCGTCATCCAATTGGCAATTGTACCCACCAAGGATATGATCATCCTGCGGGTAGTGACGATGCGCTGTCCAATAACCCGCTGATTACAGAAGTTGGGTTGGAACTTCAGCGGGAAGTTCGGGAGTTCCTCAAGAATGAGCTACCAGAGTATATGACACCTTCATTACTGACCGTAGTGCCACAACTCCCGTTAACGGCCAATGGTAAAACGGATCGGAATTTCTTAATGGAGCGTCAGGATGTAAATAATGCAGAAGGGATCAATCATGTGTCTCCGCGCACGGAGATGGAAGAAAAAATAGCATCGATCTGGCAAGAACTTTTAGATCTAAACAGAATTAGTATTCACGATAATTTCTTCGAAATCGGAGGACACTCTCTCCTTGCCACACGTGTGGTTTCCATGATAAGAAGAAGTCTAAAGACGGAGCTCAGTCTAAATGATTTTTTCCTGTATCCGACGATAGCATCATTGTCAGAGCATCTTAAAAAGGATGGCGTAAAGCCGCCGCTTCCGGCAATACAGCGACGATCAGTATTGGAAGACATCCCCTTGTCATTTGCACAGGAACGACTTTGGTTTATTGATAAACTCCAAGGAAGTGTACAGTATCACATGCACTGGGTCTTTCGAATTTTAGGGGATCTCAATCAGACTGCGCTTGAAGCGACATTTAGGGAAATCGTAAAAAGGCACGAAATATTGCGAACCGTTTTTCTTGAAAAGGACGGGGTTGGATTCCAGACGATTGTGACTGAAGAAAAATGGGATATGAAACGCGTCACAGAAATAGATTTGCTAGAAGAAGGCAAAGACCTTTCGTCCTATGTAGCACAAGAAATTCTGAAGCCCTTTGACTTGACGTCCGATATGATGTTACGGATACATCTGATAAAAGTATCTCCGACCGAACATGTACTATTGGCAATATTGCATCATATCGCGTTCGACGGCTGGTCGGTGTCAGTCTTTGTGAAGGAACTTGTAGCCCTTTATGGTTTTTTCAATAATAATCAACGACCTAAACTATCTCCGACATCGCTTCAATATTCTGATTATGCCGTATGGCAACAGTCAAATTTGCAAAACGAAGTTATAGCCGAGAAGCTCCAGTATTGGAAGAAAAAACTAAGCAATGTAGCTCCGTTAGATTTACTCACCGACTATCAACGCGGGCCTAAACAAAGTACACGGGGCCAGAAAATATCTCGCACGTTAGGAAAGGAATTGATTGATCAACTCGCAGAGTTAAGCCGTATTGAAGGGACAACATTGTTTATGACGATGCTTGCGGCATTCAAGGTTTTACTATACAGGTATACCAGACAAACGGATATTTGTGTGGGCACGGCAATGGCAGGCCGACAACAAAAGGAAATCGAAGATCTGATTGGCTTTTTTATAAATACAGTTGCACTGCGTACAAATATTGATGGCAAAGGAAATTTTGTAAGCCTCCTGAAAAGCGTCAAGCAAACAACTGTAGAGGCTTATCAGAATCAAGAGGTGCCATTCGAAAAAGTAGTTGAAGCATTAGATGTTCATCGTGATGTAAGCAGGACTCCCTTGTACCAGGTGCAATTTCTTATGCAGAATACACCTCAAGTTGAAAAGTTGGAATTTGAAAATCTTACCTTAATTCCTGAGGATAATCAAACGCTTACGTCACGATTTGACCTGAATTTTAGTCTCACAGAGGTTCAAGGTGAAATACACATTGATATAGTGTATTGCGTCGATTTATTTAAGCCTGAGACGATTGATCGGATGTTTTCTCACTTTGAAAATCTTCTGAAATCGATCGTTGCATCACCTGCAAGCGCAGTAGGAGAGTTGAATATGTTGTCAGATTCTGAGATGGAGACAGTATTGAAACGATTCAATTCGACAGTGATGAGTCATAGGTCAGATCAAACATTAATTGACCTGTTTGAAGAATGCGCTAATCGGGTACCGGAGAAATATGCTCTTGAAATTCAAAATAGTGGTTTAACATATCAGGAATTGAATAACCAGAGTAACCAGTTGGCAAACTACCTGATCGAGAACGACGTCAAAATGGAAGATATGATTCCAATTTGCTTCGAGCGTTCGTTCGACATGATTGTCGCTATACTTGGTGTTTTGAAAGCGGGAGCAGCTTATGTTCCAATTGATCCGCAGTACCCCATGGAGCGTATTCAATTTATTGTAAATGATGTGCGTGCAAAAATTGTGGTGACGACTTCACAGCTGACGGCCTTGCTGCCCTCAACCTTACGGGATTTAAGAGTCATAGAAATTGATAAAGAATCGGATAAAATAAGTTCATTCCCAACAACAAGGCCGAAGTCCATCAGTAGCCAGAATCACTTGATGTACGTCATTTATACATCGGGCTCCACAGGTGTACCAAAGGGAGTGATGATTGAGCATGGCGCTATGTATAATTTCGTAATGCATCAGTCGAGAATCTTTGGCATCGGAGAAAGTGAACGTATCCTTCAATTTTATAACTATTGTTTTGATCCATCGGTCGAACAGATTTTTTTGCCGTTAGTCAATGAAGCGTGTTGTGTTTTGATTCCTAATTATATCCGAAAAGATCTCACCCTGTTTGAGAATTATCTGATTGAAAAAGGAATTACTCATTTGCAAGCCACACCTTCCTTTCTCAATGTGTTGAAAGCTTCAAGGTATGGAGCGCTAAGAAGGGTCATATCGGGTGGTGAAATATGTGGAATAAGTTTAGTTGAAAAATGGATAGGAATTTGTGATTTCTATAACAAGTATGGACCGACAGAAACCACCGTTACTGCTGCGATCTATAAGTGGTCTGGCAATGTAACTGAAGGTTATG
This sequence comes from uncultured Bacteroides sp., assembly GCA_902168185.1. Classification (GTDB taxonomy): domain Bacteria; phylum Bacteroidota; class Bacteroidia; order Cytophagales; family Cyclobacteriaceae; genus Ohtaekwangia. The sequence continues at coordinate 262,744 of CABHOV010000034.1, read as the reverse complement.
TCTCTGTACCAATCGGAAAACCCATTGATAATACGCGAATCTATATAGTAGACGATTTTGGAAATATAGCACCGATTGGCATACCTGGGGAGCTATTTATAGCAGGAGTGCAGGTTGCCCGCGGATATCTAAATCGCCCTGAACTAAATGATGCCAATTTTTTGCTAGAAAGATTTAATCATCAGGTTAATGGAAAGATGTATAAAACAGGAGACCTGGGACGGTGGCTGTCGAATGGTAACATTGAATATATAGGTAGAGTTGATGATCAATTAAAGATTAGAGGATACAGAGTTGAACCAGGGGAAGTGGAGAACACGCTGCGGCTTGCGCCTTCTGTTCTGCAATGCGCAGTCGTGGGTATACTTGATAAAACTCAAAGCGTTAGACTGATCGCCTATGTAGTGACGGACGACACCTATCAGAGGAATTCAGTTCAATCCTTTCTGGAAGCACGATTGCCAGAGTATATGGTTCCATCTGTCTTCATGAGGATAGATTCCTTGCCTTTAACCTCAACCGGAAAGATTGATAAAAAAGCTTTACCAGTTTTTCAAATAGAGGAAACTTCGGCCAAACACGTTGAACCTACTACGGATATTGAAAAAGCAATGGCGGAAGTATGGAAGGACGTTCTTGAAGTTGATCAGGTCGGCATCCATGATAATTTTTTTGAAATGGGAGGCCACTCGCTGCTGGCAACCCGCGCGGTGTCATTGATTAGAAAGAAATTGAAACGCGAAGTTAGCTTGAATGATTTCTTTATGTATCCGACTATTGCTGAATTATCGTCTGGTGTAGAGCGAAGCGCCGATAATGAAGCAATGCCATTGCTTACAGTACAAAATCGGTCTGGTGATATTCCCCTGTCGTTCTCCCAGGAACGTCTTTGGTTCATCGATAAACTCCAGGGAAGCACACAATATCATATGCCTTGGTTGTTTCAATTGGAAGGCGATGTGGATGTGCGCTTTTTAGAATCAGCATTTAGGGAAATCATCAGGCGGCACGAAATACTTCGGACGGTAATTGTTGAAAAGAATGGGGTTGGCTTTCAGAAAGTAAAACCGGTGACCGAATGGAGCATTGAGTATATCTCCAATGAAAAAAGAGCACAAGATGCTATTGATGTATCAACCTATATATCGAGTATAATAAAGGTTCCTTTTGATTTGGCTGCCGACATGAAGCTTCGGGTACACGTCATTGGTGTCTCCAATGTCGAACACCAATTGCTTGTGGTTTTACATCACATTGCTTTCGACGGGTGGTCGGTTTCGCTATTGGTAAATGAGCTGATCGAACTTTATCGATCTTATTATGAGAGGCGACCTTCGAAGCTGCCATTCATTTCTCTGCAGTTTGCTGACTATGCACTTTGGCAACGGACAATTGCGCAAAGTGATTTGTATAAAAACAAATTACAATACTGGACAAACAAATTGGAGGATTTGGGACCTCTTAATTTTCCTACGGATTTTGCAAGAAAAGCTTACCAGAGCAGGAAGGGCCACGAGGTCTCGGTTACGTTAAGCGTTGATCTTACCAATAAAATCCGGGAACTAAGTATTCAGGAGGAATGCACGATGTTCATGCTTCTGTTAGCTGCATTTAAAACATTGCTTTATCGATATTCCGGTCAAAAAGATATTTGTGTAGGTACGGCGATCGCAGGACGGCAGCAACAGGAGTTGGAACCGCTAATCGGATTTTTTGTAAATACGCTAGCGTTGCGATCTGAAATTTCTCCAGTAGATACTTTTAAGGAATTTCTAAGCAAAGTTAAAACGACAACACTCGAGGCGTACCAAAATCAGGAAGTGCCATTTGAAAAGGTGGTTGAAGCGTTGAAAGTGCCTAGGGACATGAGCCGAAGTCCAATATTTCAAATTTTGTTTGTAATGCAAAATACGCCCAAAGCTCAAAAAATCGAATTAGGCAATGCGAAAATTACCGGTCTTGATATTGTAACCGACACGTCACGATTTGATATCGATTTTAGTGTAACAGAACTCGCGGATGGAATACACTTGAATGCTGCGTACTGCACAGATCTTTTTAAACAAGAAACAATTGAATATTTTCTCCTTCATTACCAAAACCTTCTCAACTCAATCGTAGAAAACGTTTTAACGCCTGTTTCCGAGCTTGGCTTAGTTGAACCGCAGGAAAAAATTAAGGTCATTACTGAATTTAATCAAACAGCAATGTCCTACGGCAATGACCGCACCGTTATCAGTTTATTTGAAGAACAAGCCAGTAAAACACCGGATGATATAGCGGTTGAAAAAAATGGCATGCACTTAACGTATCGAGAGTTAAACTCAAAATCGAATAAGCTCGCAAATTACCTGACGGCTAGAGGGGTTAAGCAAGACGTGCTTGTTCCCGTTTGTATTGACCGTTCTTTTGCCATGGTAGTCGGTATCCTGGGAATTTTGAAGGCAGGAGGAGCTTATGTGCCGTTAGATTCAGACTACCCCAAAGACAGAATCCGATTTATGATTGAGGATGCAAACGCATCAATTATTTTGGCCGATACAAAGGGAATCGGACTTATTGATGTTGACAATCAAGCCGTAAAAATAATTGATATCGAAAGAGATTGGAGTGAAATTCAATTGGAATCCGAAACTCTCGCTCAGCGGGTTGATGATCCATCGAGTCTTCTGTATGTGATTTATACATCCGGCTCAACCGGTGTACCGAAAGGTGTCGCGTTAGAAGATCGCGCATTGTTTAACCTGTTATTGTGGCACGAACAGGACATAGTAAAGGGAAATAAAGGAAAAGTACTCCAATTTGCCAGTCTAGGATTTGATGCGTCCTTTCAGGAAATATTTTCTGCAATTTGCTTTGGTGGGTCAGTGGTTTTAGTTGATTCTCAAAAACGAAAAGACATTTTCTCATTACTTCAAACCATCATTGATTACCAAGTAAATTATCTATTTATTCCCTATGTAGTCCTTAACAATTTGTGTCGGTGCGCAGTGGACGAAGGTGTTTTCCCGGAGACGATACGAGCCATTTTTACAGCGGGAGAACAGCTAAAACTAAATGAACAAATACAGGCCTTTACTTCTGAGACACGTTGTCGTCTGCTAAATTATTATGGCCCGTCTGAAACGCATGTGGTAAGTTGGTATGAGGTCCTTCAGGATGATTACATGGACGGAATCCTACCGCCTATTGGGAAACCGATAAGCAACACGGAGCTTCACATTCTGTCAGGAGATCAGCAGTTGTGCGGCATAGGCATGGTTGGAGAGCTCTGCATCGGAGGGGTACAACTCGCCAGAGGTTATTGGAAAAGAGTCGAGCTAACCAACGAGCGTTTTATCCCTAATCCATTTAGCGCCGACAAAGGAGCGAGACTATATAGAACAGGTGACCTTGCACGGTGGACGTTGGATGGAAATATTGAATTCTTAGGACGAGCAGATGACCAAGTCAAAATACGAGGGAATCGCGTTGAAATTGGTGAAGTTGAGACTACGATAGGTATGTGCTCCATTGTGAAACAATGCGTAGTGATGGCTGGTGAAGATGTTTTGAAGAATAAAGTCCTAACGGCCTACGTAGTATCTGACAGTTTTGACTTGGGCTTCATTAATACGTTTCTCCGAAGTAAGCTTCCGGGATACATGATTCCTTCTGCCATTATTGATGTTCCGGTAATTCCGTTGACAAGGAATGGGAAAGTGGATCGAAAGCACCTGATGGAGAATAAGGCAAGCGGACCTTTGTCCACTACTCAATATGTACCCCCTACCAATGAAGTGCAGTTGAATATGTCAATTTTATGGCAGGAGTTATTAGGTGTTGAACAAGTCGGAATAAACGATAATTTTTTTGAGCTGGGAGGAAACTCTATCAATACAATACAAATTGTAAGTAGGCTGCGAAAGCTCGGTTATCAACTGCAGGTTGAAGATGTCTTTATTCATCAAACCATTGCTCAGCTCTCGAATGTTGTTGAAGAGAAACGCGATCGGGTAGAATCTCCAGAAAGCAACATGCACACATCAGAAAAGGCGCAGGATTTATCTGTTGTGTTGGATAAAGAAGATCGCGATTCTGATAATTCTGAAAACATAATGATTTTTTAATTCTGTGTCATCTACCCTATGAGGATTCCCGAATTTCTTGAGAAATTGAAAGCCAGTAATCTATTCTTGGCTGTCAATAATGATCAGCTTATTCTTAAGCAAAAAAGAAGTAATTCAGGCAGTCAAGACGCTGCTCAAAATGAAGAAGTCTTTCAATATATCCGTTCAAATAAAAAAGCGATTATACAATACCTGCAGGGTGGTGAGAGCCCGACGTCAGATATTGAGGCAACCTACAAGCTAAGCCCTTTACAGCTAGGAATGCTGTTCCATGATATTTACGAGGCTGAATCGGGTGCATATTGTAATCAATTTAAGTGCGATTTGGTAGACCTAAACGAATCAGCATTTGTTGGAAGCTGGAATAGTTTGGTAAAGAATCACACTATTCTGCGCAGCAGCTTTTCATATGACGAGTTAAACATGCCAACGCAGCGGGTTCACCGTCATATAGAAGTCCCTATAGAATTTGTCGATTTAAGAAATGTTGATGAGCCAGATTGTGCCACCTCAATTCGTTCTCTTGAAATGCAGGAGTATAAAAAACGTTTCGACTTTTCTTGCGCTCCATTGATGCGTGTCATGATAATACGAATTTCAGATAGGATAAGCCGAATGCTCTGGACGTATCATCACATCATTCATGATGGCTGGTCACTTCCAATACTTATGGAAGAATTTCTGAAAACATATGAAATGTTGATCCAGTCGATAGACCTGCCCGTTGTTGTTGAGGATCGTTACGAGGAGTATATACGGTACATTGAATCGAGAGATCTAGAAGGGGAAAAATTGTATTGGGAGAACTATTTGCACAACGTTGAAAGAGCAACGCTTCTTCCTTTTGTTTTGCAATCAACTAAAAGGACTAAATCTGTAGAGAAGTTCAACGAAGAGGTTCTTGTTTTAAATGAAAGTGTAGCCAAAGCTATAGATGTATTTGCAAAGAAAACCAGAATCACAACAAATACACTCATGCAGGGTGTTTGGCTCTGGATGCTGCATAAATATACAGGAGAATCAGATGTCAACTTCGGCGTGGTTGTCTCCGGTAGACCAGAAGACCTGCCCAATGTCGAACGGAAAGTCGGAATGTATATTAATACACTTCCATTAAGGTCTGTCTCAACGGGAGACGAGCGTATAGGGGAGTGGCTTCGGAATATACAATTGAGTCATGTTAAATCCAGGAAATATCAGTATTCATCTCTTGCAGATATCCAACGCTGGTCTTCGTTGAATACTGACTTGTTTGATACGATCATGGTATTTCAGAATTACCCGGTTTCCAAATTAGTTAATTCGAAAGACTGGTCTTTGAAAGTAGAGAATGTTTCTAGCATTGAACAGACCTCTAACTATCCACTACTTATTAGATTTTCACTTGATCTGGAGATAACCATTCAATTTATCTACAAAGGAGAAATTCTTGAGACTTCGTATGTTCAACAAATTAAAGAACATTTTCAAAATGTCTTGTCGCAGTTTTTGAACAGCGGAGATCAGCTATTGCGTGAAGTTAATCTCTATCCTTCCGGTGATGAGTCAAAGTTGCTCTATCAATTTTACCAAACAGAGGCATTCCAGGAGCCAGCAAAGACATTGGTTGATATTTTCATTGAACAGGCCGCAGCATCACCTCAACAAACCGCTGTGGTTTTTGGAGCAGAGAAAATTTCATATCATGATCTGGATTTGAAGTCAAATCAGGTTGCAAACTTCTTGCGAAAACACGGAGTAAAGAAGGATGATTTAGTTCCCATTTCCGTTTCGCGATCAATAGAAATGATCGTCGGAATTCTTGGAATTCTAAAAGCCGGAGCTGCGTATGTTCCCATTGATCCGAAATATCCTCAACAACGTGTTTCCTTTATTTTGGAAGACATCCGAGCGAATATACTTGTTACAGATGATACATTTTGTTCACACGTTGAGAGTACCATTAACGTTTTAAACATTAGTAAAATTTGGAATGTAATTGCCGTTGAGTCAACAAACTTGACAAATCCGGAAGTCAGTGAAAACGGTCTTGCCTATGTAATGTATACCTCTGGTACGACGGGAACACCGAAAGGTGTGATGCTTGAACATAAGAGTGTCGCAGGCTATATATCCATGATTTGGAAGTTGTTTGATGTTAAACAAGATGAAGGTATTCTCCAACTGGCAAATTTCTGTTTTGACGCTTCCGTAGAACAAATCTTTTTGGCTTTCAAGAGTGGTGCAAGACTATTGTTGGTTCCAGATCATGTCAAGTTGGATAAACATCTATTGGAGGAGCTGGTGAGCAATAATCAAGTTACACATCTTCATGCGACACCTTCTTATCTTCGTGCAATTTCAGATGTCGTATTTCCATCAGTGAAGCGCGTTGTTTCTGCTGGTGAACTTTGTTTCCCGGATCTTGCCGAGAGATGGATCAATAAATGTGATTTTTATAATAAATATGGACCTACTGAAGCCGCGGTATCAGTAGCAATGTATAAAGCGGATCAAAAGGCAACGCTAAAACCAGACAGGTCATTACCGGTGGGAGTGCCGATTCCCAATAACCAAATTTTTATCCTTAGCCAAGACTTAAAGCCACAACCCGTTGGTGTCACTGGCGAAATATTTATTGGAGGCCCTCAACTGGCCAGGGGCTATTTGAACAACGCAAGGCTTACTGAGGAGAATTTCATAGTTAATCCCTTTGATCCCACAGTAAAACTTTATCGTACAGGCGATCTTGCTCGGTGGGTATTCGATGGAAACATTGAATTTGTGGGCCGAGCTGATAATCAGGTTAAGATTCGAGGATATAGGGTGGAACTCGGGGAGATCGAACATATACTGATAAATGCACCCGGAATTCGTGAATGTGCGGTCATTTCGTCGGAAGACCACAATAAAATAAAGCGATTAATTGCCTACATAACAACCGATGCCACTTTTGATGAACAGGCTGTCCTTGGATTCCTCAAGAGTCATTTGCCAGAATTCATGATTCCAAATTCGGTTGTTCGTATTGATAAAATGCCGATTAACTCAAATGGTAAAATTGAGAAAAAATCCTTATCTAAGAATCTTACATTAACAGACGGTAATCCGCCATACACGGCCCCCAGAAACCAAACAGAGGAGATGATTGCTTTGATATGGCAAGAAGTCCTTAGCATTGAAAAGGTAGGAATTGCTGACAACTTCTTTGAGCTTGGCGGGGACTCTATAGTTACTATTCAGGTAGTCAGCCGGGCAAGGAAGTTAGGATATGATCTTCTGGTTGATGATCTGTTTACGTATCAAACTATATCCGCTATTTATGAGGCCATGCAAAAGCGTCAGCAGTTGCAGGGTGTTGGAACTTCGTCCAACAATACCTTAACTTCCGACCAGGGTGTCTTCGTAAGCCTTGATGCTGAAATAAGCATCGATGGAATTGAAAGCCATGAACTGAATTCATTTTTGGATGAGATCCTGGATAACGGCGAGACCAGAAGAAAGTCGATAGACAGTTGTCATAAATTAAGTCCGCTGCAAGCAGGAATGTTGTTTCATAGCTTGTATGATGAGCAAACTGCCACATACCGGAATCAACTCAAGTGCGATCTCTTCAGCGTAAGAGAAGAAGAATTTGTAAAGACTTGGAAGGAATTTATCAAAAGACACACAATCCTCCGTAGTAGTTTCCATCCAACAACATTCAATATTCCGGTTCAGTGTGTTCATCGGGAAGTTGTCATGCCATTGGATATAATTGATTTGCAGCATCTGGCCCCCGAGGAGCAACTACTAAAAGTGATTAGCGTTGAAGACGCAGATCTCAAACAAGGCTTTGATTTCACATATGCGCCTTTAATGAGAGTGACACTGTTACGTCTGACTGAGTCTAACTATCGCATGTTGTGGACGTCGCATCATCTATTACACGATGGATGGTCGTTGCCATTAATGATGGAGGAATTTCTATCAATCTATGATTCTCTAGCGACCGGTAAGCCCCTTGAAAAGGTTCCGGAAGATCGCTATGCTGATTACATTGAATTCCTGGATCAGCGTGACAAATTAGCAGAAGAATCGTACTGGAGGCGCCACCTCGATGGGATAGAACAAGGCTCCCTCTTACCATTTATGGAAAACTCCAGCAACCGAAATAAAGGAATTGGGAATTACAGTGAAGAAACGCTTTCCATTGATGCCGATGTTACACAACAAATTCGATCATTTGCAAAGCGGCACCATATAACGGTCAATACATTAATGCAGGGTGTGTGGTCGTTTATGTTACATAAATACACGAACAGCTCTGACATTGTATTCGGTGTTGTGACCTCGGGTAGACCTGAATCACTATCTAATGTTGAAAAGCGCATTGGTATGTATATAAATACTCTTCCTCTGCGTTCGTTGCTTTCCGATGAGACGGAAGTAACGGAATGGCTTTCCAAAATGCAACAGGCACAGTTAAATTCACGGAAGCATCAGTATGCCTCACTTGTCGATATTCAAAGATGGATTGGAATTCAAGGAGATCTTTTTGATAGCATTTTAGCCTTTCAAAACTTCCCGGTACGGAAGATAGTGTCTGAAAATAAATGGCAACTTAAAGTTGATAACCTCTTGGTTCAGGAGCAGTCCAACTATCCCTTGTATATCACCATTGGTGCTTTTGAGACTATAAACGTACATTTCTTTTACAATACCATTCTGTTGAAACCTTTTTTCGCCAGGCAAATGAAACTGGATTTTCAAACGGTGTTGTCTCAATTTATAAGTGGTGATAAACTTAGGTTGGGGGATATCAAGATTTTAGATAGGAAAGTGTATCATAAGATCGTTGACGAATTTAATCAGACCGCTGTACCCCGCGTTCAGAAGCAGACGATAATTGATCTTTTTGATTTTCAAGTAGCCAAAACTCCGGAAAACATTGCTGTTGTTTTTGGTAGTGAAATTTTGAGTTATCGTGATTTGGGTATTCGTTCAAATCAACTAGGGTATTATCTGATGGAGCAGGGCGTTCGCCCTGATGACGTAGTTCCTGTGCTACTACCTCGATCCGTTAACATGGTGGTGGCCATTCTGGCCATTTTAAAAGCTGGTGCGGCTTACCTTCCGATTGATCCTCTTTATCCGAGCGAGCGAATTAATTTCATGTTGTCAGATGCTCACGCTAAAATAGTTCTTCATGCAGGTTCCTTTAAGAATAAAATAGGCACCGAGATGAAGTGTATAAATATCGATGATAAATCCGATGTTGTAGAAAGTCAAAACCCTGGACATCTCAATCATTCACAATCGACCAGCTTGGCCTACGTGATATATACATCCGGTTCGACAGGCAGTCCGAAAGGCGTAATGATTGAACATCTAAACTTATTGAACTATGTCCTTTACGGTGAACGCTATTACTTGAATAAGAACTCTGAGACGGGTGGCAGCTATGCACATTTGACTTACACATTTGACGCCTCGATAACTTCACTTTTTGTCCCGCTTATCTCTGGAAAAAAAGTCGTCCTGGCTCCGGTTTCAACCCACGATATTTTTACGGACCCCGCGTTTCGACAAAACGCTCCTTATGATTTTATTAAGATAACACCAGGTCAAATACCACTATTGGAACAAGGATCTGTGTCCCCTGAATTCCAGCTGACTAAGAGAATTATCATCGGAGGGGAGCAACTTCACTATGATCAGATCGGCCCATTGTTGACACAGTTTGCCGGTATCGAGATAATAAATGAATATGGACCAACGGAGGCGACTGTTGGGTGTTGCACCTATTCCGTGTTCGCCGGCAATCAAAACAATGTTGCTGAAGAATCCGTCGTACCGGTTGGCAAACCAATCGACAATGTGAAAATTTATATTCTGGACGTTAAGGGTGACCCGGTGCCAATCGGTGTAACTGGCGAAATATATATATCAGGGTCTCAAGTTGCCAGAGGATATTTGAATAATCAAAAGCTAACCGAAGAAAAATTTATAGTCAATACGTTTACTGAAGGGAAACTTTATAAGACAGGAGACTTTGGAAAGTGGTTACCAGATGGGAATATAGTATTTATTGGTAGAGCCGATGAACAAGTTAAAATACGAGGATATCGAATTGAGTTGGCTGAAATTGAACACACACTGCGAAAAATTCAAGGTGTACAAGATGCAAAGGTTGTTTCCTCGACACGCCAATCAACTACTGCTGCCGTATTGATCGGTTTTGTTGTATTGACTCATTCTGGAAAATTGGCAGGTGAGTCTATGGACAGTTTAGCTAATGAAAAGGAGCGTGTAGTCGCGTTGCAGAATGCACTTGGTGACTTGATACCGAACTACATGATGTTGCATGAGATAGTTATAGTTGATCAGATTCCACTAACACGCGAAGGTAAGGTTGACAGAAAGATGTTGCTATCGAAATTGACTAAAGTAACCAGCACTGAAAATATGCGACCATTGACAGAGTTGGAAGTACAGCTTTGTGAAATCTGGAAGCAACTTCTTGGCCTCGATTCAATAAACATAAAGGATGATTTTTTTGAACTCGGTGGAGACTCGTTGTTGTCGATTCAGTTAATCTCGCGGATAAGGAAAAATTTGAATGCTGAAATATCAATCAGTACTTTCTTTGAACTTAATACAATTGAGAACTTAGCCAGATTTATTGAATTGAATCATAGACCTGACGTTGAAATCGGTGGATTGGAAACGGTCAGGTTGTAATGCAACAACTGTTTTCAATACGCAGAACGCATTGTCTTATTCTTTACACTAACGAATAAAACATTTCTGGCAAACGCATTACATAATCAAAGACGTTGCAAGTAGGTCCTCTGAGTATACCAGAGAACTGTTGAATAAGAATGAATCGATATAACATACACACTGATATAGCTATGACATGGATTGATTATCGGACCACAAAAGAAATGAACTATTCCAGAGATAAAATCTGTGAATATCCCCAACACGCAATTGTAGACCTGACTGCTGAGCAGAGTCAACTCATATACGACCTAGCAGTTCGTATTGCATTTAACCCCTACATACGAGAGGAACAGGAACAATTTATCAACGCAGCGAAGCAACTGGCGAACTATTTTCCTGATGATGTTAAAAAGCATATTAAAGCTGAGTTGGAAACAGGTATAGGCTCTATTCTGATACGAGGTCTGCCAGTAGACAAAGACCTTCCGGCTACACCTATAAAGGGCGGCGCATTGGAGCCGAATTATAAAACAACGTTTATTGCCGAAGTCCTTCTGTTGGCACTCGGTGATTTGACAGGAGCGGAAGTTTTTAATTTTCGCCAAGAAGGACTTGGGGCAGCACCCCTCATTGACAATATTGTTCCAATTAAAAAATTGCAGTCACAAAAAGGTGCCGGAGGTTTTGATAACAATTTTCCTTTTCATTGCGAAAGTGCATGGCACCGTAAACGCCCCGACTACCTTATCCTTTTGGGAGTTAGAGAAGCATCCGATGCTAAGACGTTAGTCTTCTCATCTGCCGCCTTGAAGGGCTTGGATGAAAATCACATCCTGCGAAAAAATAGATCTCTATTTAGGTTTAAAGCACCCGATCTATATGTTCAAATGGAAAAGCAGGGAATTCCATTGGGAACAAATACCTATTCGCTTTTACCGCCGATTGAATTTAATGACTCAGGTATTGGACTAAATATCAATTTCAATGGTACGGATTGCGCATCGGATGATGACGTTGAATGGTTAAGGAAGCTTGAAGATTTTATTGAGGAAAATACAGTAGGAACGATAATATCTGCAGGAAACGCATTGTTGATTAACAATCGCTTGACATGCCATACGAGAACCGGTTATACACCCACATTTGATGGAATGGACAGATGGTTCCTTCGAGGATATTTTCAAAAGAGCCTATGGAACAAAGAAGCCGTAGGTCATCATAGCGAGACGCACATTGCGCCAGAAGATTTTAACGATATGCTTCGTTTGGGATGGATTTCGCCTGATGGAGAACTGACTTCCGAGTTCTCAAAGTATGTATACCATCCAGAGGAAATCAAGAAGTTGACTGGACGGGCTGCTGATCTGTCACGACTTGCCTGTTTTTTAACGCCAATTAAGGCTAGTAGGATCGTTTAGTCAAAGGAAGTAATTATACGGATGAGTAAAATGAATGTTTTAAAAATGCCCAGCCAACTTAAAATTTCCTTTTGTACTACCTCAATGAATAGACTCCATCATATTCAGGAAACCCTTCCTAAAAACATTAACGACAATTTGGGTTATGATAATTTGGAATTTGTTTTACTCAACTACAATAGTAGCGATGATATTGACAATTGGATAAGGGAAAATATGATGGATCAAATAAAGAGTCGAAAATTGATCTACATAAAGAATAGCCAATTTGAGTTTTTTAAGCGGTCCCATGCAAAAAATATCGTAACCCGATTCGCTTCCGGAGATATCGTGTGCAATGTTGATGCTGATAATTTTACCGGAAAAAAATTCGCTCACTACATCAATAATCAGTTTCATTACGATTCAAATATATTTCTCATTGGAGGAAAAGACGGAGATGGTAATGTCGCCGGTCGGGTTTGCACTTGGAAAACTGATTTTGAAACTGTTCGTGGGTATGATGAGCGAATTGTGGACTATGGTCACGAGGACAATGACCTTTACAACCGACTTGAAAAGTATGGTCGAAGACGCGTAAAAATTAAAGATGTTCAATATTTAGATGCTATAAAACACAATATTGGCGATCGTATGAACAATGGCGTCTATATAAATGAAATCGAGTTTGGACTTGAGTCAACGTCAGAGCGAGGAACTAAGGCATACTTGTTAAAAAAAAGCAATCGATTTGAGTGTATAAAAGTTTCCAACCTTAGCGCGGATCACGAGCGACCGCTTAACGAAAGAGTTGATTTTCTGTATGGTGAGTGGACAATGAGCAAGAATAAAATTGAATTGCAAGTGGAAGGTAAAATGCTTCTGGAATTAACCACGGTGGATGAAGGTGCAACATACAAAAATGGTAAAGGTGAATCGTTCATCCGGATACCTAAGCTCCAGGCTAGTTTTAGATATTCATTGCTGCGAGGAGAAATAACATCTGAAGATAACCTTAAATCCTCTGCAGAGGTAAATATGGATGGATTTGGTGTGGCCTCGGTGTATGAAGTGTTCGATGTGTGAGCCGACTAGTAAGGAAGTCAAGGTATTGGGTTTGAAAACGTTCAGACATTAATCATTCGAATGATAGTTATCATTCGATATTAACAAGTCAGAGAAATAAGAGGAAATATGGAAAGTAAAAGCACCATAGGTACAATCAGAAAATGTCTGGATTTTACATGGAAGACCAATAGAAATGTCTTCTTAATCTTAGTCGCATTTAGCATAATACAAAATGCGATGGTCTATGTGCAGTTTATCAGCTTCGCATCGATTGTTAATGCAATTGTTAAGCTGAAACAAGATGGTTCAGCTACCGATGAATTATTTTTTGCATCGATCGTTTTAGTTTTTTCATTTTTGGTGCCGACTGTATTAACAAATGCAGGATTGTTTTACCGTGGAAAATTTCGCAGAGACAACAATTATCAGCTTACAGTTTATAAAATTGAAAAGCAGTCCCTGCTTGATATAGGAACAATTGAGAGCAGCTCTTATCAGAATTTGCTGCGAAGTGCGAAAGAGTGGGGGACAGACAGCATTTCAAATGTTCAGGACTTTATCTTTATAACGGTAGGAAACATCTTTGGGATTTTTATATCATTGGGAGTCCTGTGGTCATTGAGTCCTTGGCTTGTTCTTTTTTCACTACTGGCAGCAGCGCCTATCTATCAGGTGTATAAGAAATATAGCATCGAAGTATTTCGTATACGGAAGGCGGCTATTGAAGATTACAGATTTATCACCAACCGTGTAGCACACTTTGAAGAGTTTAACAAAGCTGTTGACACAGTTCTATTAAATCTTAAGGATTGGTTAAAGGATCAGATCTCTAGTAGGATAAAAACGGTTGATAACAGTATTACAACTGCTGAAAGGAAAAAGACGATCTCCTATAGTCTGCTAAGTCTATGGTATTTGATTTTTTTATTCGCAGCGATTGCACTTATTGCATGGGAAACAATTCATGGTCAGATACCGATAGGCGGCCTGATTTTAGCTTTTACAACCTACACGAAATTTTATCAGACCATCAATGGATTGGTTGAATCGATTTCAGGAGTTGAAGATGCCTCAAGATACGCAGCGCGCTGGTTTGAACTCTTTAGTATTCAGCCTAAGATCAAATCAAACGCAAATGACATAGCCCCTAAATTTGCTCAACCACCTTTAATTGAATTTAAAAATGTTTCGTTTAAATACCCAGACGAAACGATAGCCAATCCATACGTTCTGGAAAATATTTCATTCTCAATATTGCCAGGACAAAAGGTGGCTATTGTCGGTGCAAACGGTTCCGGAAAAACGACACTAATAAAGCTCCTTAGCCGCGTTTATGATCCAACGGAAGGGAGCATTTTAGTAAATGGCAGAGATTTACGCGATATCAATTTGGCAGCATGGCAAAATTCCCTGGGTATCTTGTTACAAGATTTTCCAGTCTACAATGTCACATTCCGTGAGGCAATAAAAATTGGTGATGTTTCAAGCGTGAACAATGACTCAAATGAGCGGTTAAAGGTTGCTGCACAATCCTCGGGATCAGATGAGTTCATCAAAGATTATGACAGATTGGTTTGGAAAGGCTACCTGGATGGAATAGAATTATCAAAAGGCCAGCACCAACGCCTTTCAGTGGCTAGGATTTTTTACCGTAATGCTCCAATTACGATTTTGGATGAGCCTACTGCTTCGGTCGATGTCGCCTCCGAAGAAAAAATATTTGACACCATTAAAACTAAGATGACTGATAAAACGGTAATCTTAATAACTCACCGGTTTAATACGCTCCAATACCAAGACAACATTTTCTTGTTTGATCAGGGGAAGATAATTGAACAGGGATCTCACAAGAATCTTATGCTACAGAATAAAGAATATGCAAGATTATTTAAAACTCAAGCAGATCGATATGGAGCCTCAGTATCCTTATGTGAAGATTAATAAGTACGCAAGCTCGTACAATAAACTAGATTAAGGCACGGTTGCATCATTATTCGTGTCAAGGAATATACCTGAACTGGGAAACCATTTGCGGGCTTTGAAGTAGTTCAGATCCTTCTTCAAAAGAGTATTTGCCATTGAGTATATCCTGTAACAATAAGCTGGATTCTTTTGACAGTTTTCGACCTTCTGAACATAGTAAATTACGATGATCATGATCCCACGTATTTTTGCCATGAAGAACGTAGGTATAAAGATGAGGTACTAAGATCGGGTAGATCATGTTCAGTTTTATAAATTGTTCTACTAAGACCAAGTCCTCGCTTCTCTCTAAATCTCCATATTTTACCTCATCATTAAACGCTGATCTTAAGCAAACCACGCTGTTTTCCCAGGTTCTCAATTGACTTAAGTAAGCCTGATTTTCATAACAGTTGAACAATAGCAAATAAGCCATCACACAAACCGGTTTATGGCTGCTAAGTAGGCTTGCGACCTGTACCTTGATCCTATCTACGTGGTACCAGTCATCATCGTCCCAAACACAAATGACTTCACTAGAACAGCTCTCAACGGCTAAGTTTCTTAGCGTTCCTAGCGTGAATTCTGGCGCAGATGGTATCCGAAGTGTTTTTATGTTTGGAGAATTCAGACCACTGACAATTTGATGTGTTAAATCATCATCGTCTTCATAAGTAATTAATAGTTCCTTGTTTTCATAAGTCTGGGCATTAAAATTTTTAATTGCCCTTTCTAAAAAATGAGGTCTCTTTCTTGTATTGCAAATGCAAGTAACAGAAGGTTGATGCATATAAATTAAAAATACGGTGGTAAAGCAACTTTTAGCTTGTCATAACCTTATTCCATCGGGAACCGCCGGAACAGATCACCGGCAAGTATAGTTTTTAATGCAGTAAGTTGTTCTTTTTTAGGCATTTTTTTAAGCAACCTTCCAATCATTCGTCCATTCACCACAGTCGCATATCACATTTGAGAACGAGATCATCGGATGAAAAAGCAATCGTCGGATTGTGATAGCAGTTGGCACAATCCGTTAACCCATAATTTCATCTGCCAACCTTTCTATAAGCTTCTTCAATTCCTTAATTGCATTTACATCCCGCTTATTTATGGCCCTGTTTATTGAACTAATGATCATTCCTTTAGTTTTCCTTAATCTCTCCTCACGATTCACGAACATGGGCTCATGCGTGTTCATGATCTCCTGCGCTCGGGCAATCTTGTCGCCATGGATCTTTTTAACATTGCTCTCAACTTCGTTTAGAATCTCCTCTCGAATAACTTTTGCTTTGTTAAAGAGATCTGCCTCATTCTTAATGCTTATTTTTTCGGTGTTTTTTGCCCCGGCAAGAATCTGAACGTCTGATTTTTTTACCTTGGCTTCGCCGGTCAGAACCTTCATTTTCAGCTTAGGATTCGTTCGGCCAATAATATTAAGGCCTTCAGCAAACTTAGCATCCCGTTTTACTGTACTCTCACTGACGTTAAAATGATTGGCAAGAAACTCCGAGGTTGATGTGTCATTTTGACCCTTCGATTTCACATTTTCATAGCCGCCCTTTTTCTTTCTCAGAGAAAGGTATTTTAGACCGCGATAGTAGCTCATTTGATCTGCGCTCAGATTCCTACGGCCCATCTGGTTCTCTACCATCCAAACCTTCACTTCATCAAGGTCCTTAAAGTCTTTTTTCTTAATCTTAAATGGAATATTATTTTTTTGGCAGATTTTAAAGCGATTATGACCGTCCACCAAAACCTGTTGATCATTTTTTATCCAAACAATAAGCGGTTCCCGGCAGCCTTCTCTTAAGATATTCTGCTCCAGTTGATACAACTCTTCCTCCCCAAGAGGAATAATGTAATCTCTGATCTCCTTTAAAATTGTAATTGACTTTTTTGGATCCACCGAGAGAAGTGTTTCATAATATTACCCTTTATAGGTGACAAATACTCTGCCAACATTGTATATTATGTTTTTATCATCTATTGGCAATTGAGATCAGAAAGTACGTCCATAATCGGACGTGGATGTTCGTTACCATCAATGGTTCTGAGTTCAAGGTCGAGCCAGAATAGTTGGCTTCTCTATTTAATGTAACAAAACAATAGTGCATCGAACAGATGCTGATATTTAAGATCATCTTCGACTTCATTAAGCCCTAACTGCAGTACTCGGTAACGTAGAGTAGCTTGCCGATATTCAATAAATCAAGCGCTAATGATTGTTTTTTTTGTATATGTATAGTATACCGAAAGGGTTCAAAAGCGAACTGCCTTTTATGAATATGCTTTCTAACTTTGCATCTCTGATATAGGGCTCGATGAGATAGTATAGTGTCTTCTTTTTTGTCTTCTTCGAGATATTCGTGTAAGCTTCTCTTATCCGGATGCCTACAATTATGAAATCACATTATCTGCTCAAGGAGCACTATCGCCCATTCTACTAGTTTGCTCTGAAGTTAAAACTATGTAGTCAGCAATGACTTTTCTTTTCTATTTGATACTGATTGTAATATTCCTCTTTATTAAGAACTTTGTGAGGCGTAATGATCCGTTGAACTGTACATGAGCCACCTGACTAAACCTATATCTAACGCCACTTTAAAAAAGGCGTTGTTCAATTGCATAGGCATATTGAAGCCGTGCGCAGAACTACTCCGTAGTGTTGATGACTCCAAGCTAGAAAAACATATCAAAGCAATTAGCTTGTGTCAAAAGGATTGTATCCGAGCGCTATCTGCCATTGAAA
Source organism: uncultured Bacteroides sp. (assembly GCA_902168185.1). GTDB lineage: Bacteria > Bacteroidota > Bacteroidia > Cytophagales > Cyclobacteriaceae > Ohtaekwangia. The sequence goes on along the minus strand of CABHOV010000034.1, from coordinate 244,772 downwards.
ATAACCCCGAACAGCTACGTGAAGCAATGCCTATCTTATCACATTCATTAAGAAAATGTATTGTGTCGTGCCGTCAGATTAAGCTGGATATCTTTCAAGAGGCTATAGTAGCTTTAGAAGATTGCCTAGGTGAATTTTGATATATATACTTCGTCTTTCCGTTTTTCCATAGTGTTGTAATGGCGTATCCTATATAAATCATTTAGAAATATCCTGCTGCATTCGATATTTAAGTGCTTTCATGTCTTCACTGATTTTGATATCTACAATTTTTGCATAGTGTTGTGTCGTCTTCAGATTTCGGTGACCGAGCATTTTACTAACAGTTTCAATTGGTACACCGTTCGTGAGTGTCACCGTAGTGGCAAACGTATGTCTCGCTGTATGATAGGTCATTTTTTTATTTATACCGCAGATTGTTGCAATTTCATGCAGATACTCATTCATCTTCTGATTACTTAATATAGGTAGGGCTCTATTTTTGACTATACATGCGGGATGGTCTTTATACTTCTCTAAAATAGCTATGGCAGTTGGTAGTAATGGTATGCGCGATGCTGCCTCCGTTTTTTGTCGCGTAGTGATAATCCACTTTTCACCGTCTATGCCTGTAACAATTTCGTTATAAGTCAACTTTTGTGTGTCAATATATGCCAGGCCGGTATAGCAGCTGAATAGAAATATATCTCGTACCTGACGTAGTCTTTCACTTGAAAAATCTTTTGCATGGAGTATATTAAGCTCAGCACTTGTCAGGTAGGGACGTTGAGTGTCCTCTTTTATCATTTTATGAGCAGCAAATGGATCACGGAGAAGCCATCCATTTTTAGTACATATATGAATGATCTTTTTGAAGTTTGTAAGATACTTTACGGTGCTGTTTTGGTTGCACTTCTTTTTTGTCTTAAGCCAAAATTCAAAATCTGTTATGAACTTATACTTGATATCTTCGACAGCTATATCTGTTTTGCTATATAGTTCACGAATAAAATTAGCAGTATGATCAAACGTTGTTAGATACTTTTTATAGGTGGCTAACGAATACTGTATGTTGATTAGTGCTTCGATCTGTTCGTTGTGTTCCTTAAATATAACCAATAGCATTTTTGATGGCTCTTTGACACCGAACCATAGTTTGCCAAACACATCTTTTGTTATTTCTTGATTCGTTAGGATCAGCGTCTTTTGTATATCATACACTTTGGCACGTAACGCATCCAGTAAGTTATTTAGCTCTTTTGCCTCTTTATTATTGCCAATAACTCGACAGCTTTTTTGAGACCATTTAGCTGGCTCTACGGAATAGGAAGTAGCTGTTTCAAAACGGTCCCCGCTCACTGTTACTCGCATATAGATCGGATCTGATCCGAAGCGATTGGTCTTCGACTTTCTTAAGTAGAATAGAACTTTAATGTTTGCCATATACCATCCGTTTAAGTTTCAAAATCCGTTTTTGTCCAGAGATAGTCAAGATGTTCATAAGGTGAACTGCTTGATTATCAATTAATAAAGGCCAAATTCGGCAAACGTGTCGGTGTACTTTAAAAGTGCACCGAATTTGCCACCTACGGATGGGTATGATTTGAGGGTGATCTAAAACAAAAAAGCCCGAATTCATTACGGATTCGGGCTTTTGTATTCCTTTGATTTGTGTACCAGTGGAGCCGCAGAGAATCGAACTCTGGTCCAGAGAAGAAGAACTCATACCTTCTACATGCTTAGTTGACTTTAATTGTCGGGAGTAGCAAGGCAGGCAACAGCCAAACTACACCTTAGTTACTGTGTCTTAGCCGCGCTTAGCAACATCGCGCGGAGCAGTTCTGCATTACGACACCGCTAACCAGCACCTGCAAAACGACAGTGCTGAGCGATGATGGCTTTCCCGATCTTATCGGGACGAGGCGTAACTTAGCGGATCGCTAAATTAAGCAGCCATGGCGTAGTTAGACTCGCCAAGTATGATTCAGGACTATCTTTCAAGGCTCTCATCCTATGAGCCTGCATGCTTCTTTACGACCTCAAACATCCTGTCAAAACCGGTCGGCCCCGATTTTTTAAAACAAGAACATGGATGACCAATGCACATGTTTTCAAAGAACAATGTCCAATTTTAGTTGGCAAAGAATTGACAAATATAAAACGAAAAAAGTTCTGACTCTAAATTCATTTAATTGAGCGTTACAATTGCAATTGTTCATTGCTAATTGTCATTTCAATTTTATCTTGCGCCCTCGCATGGAAAACTTTGTTGTATCGGCACGTAAATATCGCCCTACTGGGTTTGACGAAGTGGTTGGGCAAGAGCACATTACCACTACGCTCAAAAATGCTATCGATAACAATAAACTTGCTCAGGCTCTTTTGTTCTGCGGACCGCGTGGTGTGGGAAAAACAACCTGCGCGCGTATCGTTGCCCGCCTGATCAATGGTTTTGAAGAAAGAACTGAAAATAATTCACTCAATATTTTCGAGCTTGATGCCGCGTCTAACAACTCGGTTGAAGATATCCGAAATCTGATCGATCAGGTTCGTTATCCACCGCAGTTCGGAAAATTCAAAGTCTATATTATAGATGAGGTGCACATGCTTTCGAACGCTGCCTTCAATGCTTTCTTGAAGACACTGGAAGAGCCACCTTCATACGCTATTTTTATTCTGGCTACAACGGAAAAACATAAAGTTATTCCAACGATTCTTTCACGTTGCCAGATTTTTGATTTCAACCGGATCCAGATCAGTGACATTGCCAATCATTTAAAAAAAATTGCGCAGCACGAAGGTATACCGGCAGAAGATGAAGCCCTTCACCTCATCAGTCAGAAAGCAGATGGTGCACTTCGTGATGCACTTTCAATTTTCGATCTGATGGTGACATACTCCTCGGGCAAAGGAGTGATGTTCAAAAACGTGTTAAGCAATCTTCATATCCTGGACTATGATTATTACTTCCAGGTGATTGACGCGTTGCTGTCTCAAAATCATACGCAGCCTTTGTTGGTGCTGGATGAAATTTTGCGCAAAGGTTTTGACGGACATAATTTTATTGTAGGACTTAGTGAGCACCTCCGGAACCTGCTCGTATCACAAGATGCGCGCACCGTACAGTTGATGGAAGTTCCGGATAGTGTTAAAAAGAAATATATACAACAGGCACAAACGTGCCCTCCTTCGCTATTGCTCACATGGCTTAACATCGCCAATCAGTGTGATATACATTATAAGGGAAGCAAGAATCAACGCCTTTCAGTTGAGCTTGCGCTGATGAAGATGGCGCATGTAGGAAGCGTATTGAAATCTGACCAACTCAGTCTTACCAATGGACTTGCCGATGCGGCAGGGTTAAAAAAAAAATTAGTGTAGAGACTGAAACAGTCGCAGAGCCTGTTGCAGAAGAAGTAAAATCACCAACACCAACCTCTGTTGCACCTGCAACGTCCGCGGCATCAGCTCCGGAGGGTATACCTGCGGCAGAAGAAACTTCCGGCCCGGCAACATTTTCAATGAAACCGGATTTTTCAGAAAAGTCCAGGTTTAAAACCGCTCCCAAAACAACAGTAAAGCTCACCGATCTTTTAAAGGTAGAGCCGAAGAAAGAGCAAACAGATGCTAACCAGGCAAAGGTAGATCCCGATGAACCCTTTACACCGGAGCAACTTCAAGCAGTTTGGAATGAGTTCGCAGAACTCCGTAAAAAATTCCAGGCAGAATATCATCTCCTTACACAACCATACGATCTGAAGGACAATGTGGTGACGGTACATCTTCACAACAGCGTACAGGAAATGATGCTGAATGGTCTTCGGATCGAACTCTCAACATTCGTCAGAGAAAAATTGAAGAATAACTCGATTCAGATTTACGGAGAGTTGAAAGAAGTGGAAGATGTGCGGAAAGTAATCTATACCAACCGTGAAAAATTTGACTATCTGATTGAGAAGAATCCAATTCTCAGGGAGTTGAAAGACCGCCTGGGATTGGATACCGATTATTAATCTGTTTTGGATTACGGACACGTCTGTATCATTTAGCGGTTATATAGCATCTACATTGTATAGTGTCAACGCTTGAATGATAAGTATATAGATTTAGCTTCAGAGCCCGACTTGGAATAAGAGAAATTACTCTAATGCTGAGTCGGGCTTTTTTATATAGCATCAAATTGGTGCTATATTTTATATGAGGAGTAAAGTTATCTAAGGTTTCTTAAAGAAATCGTCGTATGTGAGTACATCCGTTCTCTTAAGCTGACTTTTTAAAATGCCCAGGTGGAACAGGAGCGCAATTGCTGTCAGTAAAAAGATTACCAGATACCCAGTACTCAGAAAGATATAATTGTATCCAAACGTTGTGTTGTATGCGAGCATATCATACCCAAATATAATTACCCCCGTTAGTATACTTCCTGTTAAAAGCCATGAACCTATATATTCCGCGAGCAGGGCCCGGATGATCAGGTAGCCTCCATATACAATAACAATTCCCGCCACCGCCAGGTAGAGCGATAACCATTGTGAAAATATAATGACTGGTGCAAAAAGTGTATAAATAACGAACAAGCTATTTAAAGCAACAATGGTATAGGTAATGAGTGGATTACTTAATTTGTCCAATAGATGATGCAGAAAAAGCATCGCCCAGATCACGGCCAGGTATAACGTTAAGTACTCAGTCTTTACCAGGAATTGCCAATTGATGTCCGGGTAAAATACAACCACGGGATAAAGATTTGAGAAAACACAGCGCACTGCCCAGGTGAGACTAAGCAGGGAAAAGAAGAGTATAACTTTCTTCTTCCTGAAAATATATACTATAAGAAATGCGCTTCCCGCAAGGAATAGTATAATTGCTTCAATCACGTTGGTAGCCACTGCCCGTGAAAGGTGTTTAGATATACCTTCAGCAGAACCTAACTGAATAGGATCTTTACTTCCACCTTTATGGTGATGAAAATTTGAAATATGAAGAACCACTACCAGCGTATCCTTTGCGTGCGTTGAGAACGTTACGGTTTGATGAAACCATTTTGGCTTTGCTTCATCTTCGGTTTTACCAACAGCTCCAGCGGAAGCCACTTTTATTCCATTCACCCAACATGTATAGCTATTATACATCTGTGGAATTTCCAGACCCATATTTAATATAGAATCGGGGAGAAGTATCTTGAGAGAATACGTACCATACTCGGTGCGCTGTTTGTTTTCCGAATCATCTTTCCAGATGGCTGGGAAAAAATGACTCGTTCCCCGAACGGAATCAATCTGCTCAGGCAAAAGCAATTCGCCTTCGTGAAATGTCCAATAGCCCGTAAGTGGTAATCGTTTTTGAAAATTCCAGTGACGTGCATCCAGTACTCCGGATTCCGCACGAATATCTGATTGTGAAATACAATCCTTGGCAAAGCAAATACAGAGTAACACCAAGGCAATACGATTGACCCACACCATATGTGTTTAAAACAATTTAAAATGTTGAAACAAAATAGCAGTGGGAGTAACAGAAGAATCAGGAGGGATCAAGCCTCTTCTGCATACATAGTTTTAATCGTAACAAATGTATCAAAAAATGTTTCGGTTGGTTACGAAATCAACCAAATTATTAGATTTCACTCGTGTGATGTCTTGCAAAGGCGATTTTTAGATCAGTTTAAGAATATTTCTATGTATAAGTTTGAACGCTTATTCGACTTGCGATTATGCGTGCTTATTTATATAGGCATTCTCTTAAAGAATCAATTCCTTGTATAGCCGTCCGAGCGTTTCAGTAGCATCGCCACACAAGCCCGGGTGTACTTTGGAGGTTTGTATAACAGTGCTCCGGGTGGCGGTGAGCCAGCGAAAACGTTCCGCCATGGATAGTTTGCCGATCGGTCCTCCTTGTGCGCCACCTTCACATATTCTGATAAAGGAATTTATATACTCTTGAAGCTCTGCTATATCTATAGTATGGCAAAGAGCCTTCAACCGTTCTTCATTCAACTCCAACGTTGCTTTCAGAAATTTTTGCTTCGAACAAAACAGAATGACGCCAACGTTGATAAACTCTTCACGTTCTACTCTCGGTACAACTCGAATGACAGCGTATTCAAATAAGTGACTCTCTTGCATGTTGTGCTTCTTTTACAAAAAAATCTGAATGAGCAACTCGTGTCACTAAAAATTGGACATAGGCTTGACGATGTTGATCGGTTGATTCAAAAGCAGATTCACCTGCAAGCCACTCTTCCGGAATCAAATCGACAATCGAACGGATGCGTTCATGGCTAAGTATAGGACGAAACTCGGCATCAACGCTTTCAAGCTCCGAAGCCGATGATAGTAGTACATGGTCTTTGATATTGACGAATGGTTTTTTAGGTTGATCCCAATCACTCCACGAGTGATGGAAATATAGTGCAGCACCATGATCGATAAGCCATAGCGCTTTATGCCACCACAGCATATTTGTATTGCGGGCAGTACGATCTACATTCAATAACAAACTATCCAGCCATACAATTTGTGAAGCAAGTTTGGAGTCAACCTTTGTTACAAGCGGATCAAAAGCAACAGAACCCGAGAGATAGTGTAATGCAAGATTAAGTCCTACACTCGCTTTAAGAAGATCCTGAATCTCTTCATCGCCTTCAATACGACCAAAGGCTATATCCAGATTTGCAAATACGATTTCAGGAATGTTAAGACCAAGGGCACGTGCAATTTCTCCTCCGATAAGCTCGGCAATGAGCGCCTTTTTTCCTTGACCGGCACCACGAAATTTCAACACGTATAAAAACTGGTCGTCCGCTTCAGCAATGGCAGGCATAGAGCCCCCTTCACGCAGCGGTGTAACGTAACGCGTTACATTAACAGTTCTAAGTTGAGGAATACTATAATTCATAAATGTGGTTCGAAAATAAATATAAATTGTGAGCAGAATGCTTTTCCATGAAATACAATTTAATCTTCTGCAAACATTCGTCACTGTGCTTTTATAGCAGCGGTGTGATTATGAACGGCTATTGATGATCTCGAAGAGTCGATCTATAGCTGCAGCGTCATTATAGAGGTGAGGAGCTATTCTCATTTTTTCTCCTCTGAAACTCACATATACCTGGGCATCCGCAAGGCTTTTACTCAACGTAGGTATTTCAGCATAAGAGAATCCAACTCCGATCATGTGTCCCGCACGTATACTTCCGGATGGTGCGGTGAGTCCGTTTTGCAACGCGAGACTTTCAATTCGGGATGTCAATGCAGAAATCGTTTCATGTATATTCTCAACACCCCACGACAAAATTTGAGACAGCGCTGCAATGGCCATAGATATATGTATAAAGTTCGGGAACTCACCCGCATCAAATCTTCGCGCTCCTGTTTTATAGTCGTCCTGGTAATCAACCAGACGCGTAAAATCTTCGCTGTTCTTCTTATTTAGCCACGAGTATTCAATTGGTTTTCCCGTAAGGCAATACTCCGGTGCCGCGTATAAATATCCTAGTCCATAAGGTCCCATCAGCCATTTATACCCTACCGTAACTAAAAAGTCAGGCTGTATAGTTTGAATGTTTAATGGATACGCACCAACCGATTGACTTGCATCAATAACCAGTTTTGCATTGACGGCTTTTACTTTTTTGCTGATTACTTCAAGGTCAATAAGACTTCCATCGGTCCAATGACAATTTGGTATTGCTACAAGCCCGGTAGTCTCATTGATTTGTTCAAGGATAGCATCGGTCCAGTGTTGGTCGGCTTTCTTTTTAACAGTAATAATTTCCGCTTGTGTACTATATGAAAGCTGTCGCCAGGCATATACATTAGATGGATACTGTTGATCCAGTAATATAATTTTCTGGTCAGCACGCAAGGGTATATTTTGTGCAGCAATCGCTATTCCATAACTGGCCGATGGAATCAGTGCTATATTTTCTGTATCTGCCTGGATTATCTTGGCGAATAAGCTTCGTAATTCTTCGGCAGGATTGAACCAGTCATCGACTTTAATTTCCCATGGACGACTCCGTTTTTCCAGCGCATAAATGCCTACATCATGCGCACTTTTTAGCAGAGGCGACATGGTAGCGCAATTGAGAAATGTTATTTCAGGCGGAATACTAAACAGCGACTTCTGATTCGGAATTATCATTCAGGAATTTGTTTATGAGCGTTATCAAAACTAACCATAGTGGATGATGTATCATAACGTACTCTTTAAGAATACGTTGTTGATGACGAGATGTTTTGGTGCAAGCTGACAACTGATAACCGCAGCGAAAAGTATAAACGTAACTATACTTCAAGAACAGGAAATTGGTTCGCCGGTTATTAATTTAGAAGAGTGAGCCTGTCGGCACAACGGACTGAGTAGGTAACAAGAGCTATTCTTTTGTTAATGTGTCGAGTTTTTTTAGCAACGTAGGAATCCGGAAACCACCATGCATGTTTTTGATATAGCCGCAAGCAACGTCAAGATCCATTCCCTGTGTTGTTACATACAAAGGTCTGACGCTTTCTCCGCGATATACTTCGCGTTTATGGAGTGTATTGTTGGCGAAGTTTGTTTTAGCAACACCGATCACAGGAATCTTTCGCTTCAGGAATTCATACAGATGTCCACCGAGTCCGGGTTTCCCTGCATCGTCCAGAATAACATATCCATCAATTATAATCGCTTCCGTTTTTTCAAGGTCTGTCTTTTGCAGGATACTGATGATACACGGTAACTCTCTTTTATAAAAAGCACCGGGCTGATACTCTGCTTCAACATCCAACTCTTCACAAAAGATTTTCATTGGAATTTCATCCAACCAATCGTTGAATTCGATGCAGATAGTCTTAGCTTTTTCATTACGATAATGCGTGTCCAATGCCAGTACCATAGTATAAAGTTTATATACCTATATTTTGAGTTACAAGCATCACGTTCAACCCGTTGCTTTCTTTTCTTGCTAATTTAATTCACTTTTGTTTTTGATCAGCACTGATTAACAAGTATTAAAGTATGAATAATAGTATAAAGTTTCCCTATGCTGCCATTGCGGCTCAATCGGAATTTAAGTTAGCCATCGAATTGTTAATGGTAGATAAAAGTATAGGCGGACTACTCGTGCTGGGCGATAAAGGGACTGGTAAAACGACAACGGTGCGTTCGCTGAGCCAGTTGATGAAGACTATAGAGCCTGATTTCAGTTTTGTGAATTTGCCGATTGGTGCATCGGAAGATCGCGTGTTGGGAGCCGTTGATCTTGAAAAGCTGATCAATGATAAAAAGCAAGTATTGCAGAAAGGGCTGCTAGCACAGGCACACCAGGGCATCCTATATATTGATGAAGTAAATCTTCTCAACGACTATCTCACAGATATATTACTCGATGCTGCTGCAACCGGTGGATATCATTTGGAGCGAGAAGGGCTTTCAGTATGGCAGGATAGTAAATTCTGCCTGATCGGAACTATGAATCCGGAGGAAGGAGAGTTAAGACCGCAGTTGCTTGATCGCTTTGGCTTGTGTGTCGAAGTGAGTACACCCCGTGATCTGGCGATCCGAAAAACAATCACGCAACGAAGAATAGAATTTGATCTTGTTCCCGAAAAAGTGCTGGAAGAATGGAGCGATGAGCAGCAGGAAATTCGGCTGCGGTTACAGGAGGCAAGTAAAATGCTGCATACTATAGATATACCTGAATCCATATTTGAGTATGTTTCCTCGTTGTGCATACAACATCAAGTAGAAGGTTTGCGAGCAGACATTTTGCTGGTGAAAGCTGGAAGAGCCTATGCAGCATTGTCTGGAGAAACTATACTCTCAATACAGCATATAGATATAGTCGCGCCATTCGTTCTAAAACATCGCTCGAAGAACCAATCGCCCTCATCTAAAAATTCTAACGAGAACAATACTGGCGGTGGCAAAGACGGTTACAGCAATGGTTCTGATAAAGGTGGCAATGATCGCTCTGCAGAAAAGCAACTCGGCGCTTTGCCTGCAGACAAAGCTTTGAAATTCTTTAAAAAGAATGCCATTGATACTGTAGCAAAAGGAAAGGCCATCGAAGCAAGAGCTTTTAAGATTCAGCAACCTGCCACGAATATAGCAGCGAGAAGGATAAATATATTTGACACGGTGAAGCATTACACAGCGCGAGGCAATTTCAAAATTGTTTATACTCCTGATAACTCCAAGACAAAGCTTGAGGTATACTTCCTGGTGGATTCAAGTGGCTCGATGGCGAAGGATGATCAGATCCGTTATACGAAAGGTTTAATAAGCTATACATTAAAGAGTAATAGGGGAAAGCAAATTTCATTTATAGGGATAGCGCTTTGCAAGGGCGAAGCGGAAATCTTTCAACCCGGCACGACAGACGGGGAAGAGTTTATACATGCGTTGGAACATTTTCCTGCGGGTGGCCAAACTAACCTTACGGCCGGTTTTAAGAAAGTCTATTACCATGTTCGTCAAAATATAGCGGCGAAGAGTATACAACGTCAATTATATATTTTTACAGACGGAAAGCTCAATTGCGCTATGAGCTCCTCGCAAGACCCTTTCGTGGAGGCTGTTGATTTTTATAAACGGTACCTGAAATCGTTGCACTATACAAAGGTTGTGAACACAGAGCGTGGTTTCGTACAGTTAAGAAAAGCACGGGAACTAGCCGATAAACTTCATGTTAAGTACGCGGAAATCAATCCGTAACTCCTTATATAGTATAATCACAATCTGCACATAGTTTTGTAGCGCCTTCACTTCGTTGTTTTGTGATAAATATTGTCTGTCCATTTTTTTCTCAGAAATTATTATACATTTGTCGCAGTTACGGTTGCAAGTATTGATACTAGATACTTGCATTAAAAGGGAATCCGGTGAAAATCCGGAACAGTACCCGCTGCTGTAATCCTGCTGTTGATTTATTCAACGGCTGTGTTCAGGCAACAATGCCACTGTCGAAATTCTGGAGATCAGAGTAAAGATGGGAAGGCGCCTGAGCCGGGAGAGTCAGAAGACCTGCCATAGCTAACAACTTAATGCTTTCGGGTGAAAGGCAATAGTAGCATGGAAAGACTATATCATCACAGCACTACTGTACCTTTAGTATGCCTGTTTACAGGCATCATTATTCTTGCATGGCTCTATGCATACATGCCACAGCGCAATGAAAATGCGTTAACAGCAATTCAGTATAATACATTTTGGTCCAGCCGCACCGTTGATTTTACAATCGGATTCAATCTAATATACCTTCATCCGTATAAAGTCCTTCTCGTTTTAACGAGCCCCCAAAGCGCATCCGGAGTATATGAATATTTAGAGCCAGGAATCACTTCGTCAGACTATATACTCGAGGCACGGATTAAAGTTATTCATCCTGTAGTACTGTCAGATTATCAACTCTTCTTTTACGAAAAGGCTCAGTAGTATGGCAGAGATCACTAAATCTATACCCTTCGATGAGCTTGAGCTTCCTGCTTTAACTCCAAAGTTTTCGTGGATAGTTGCAATGATTTTTTCGGTGTTGTTTTTCCTGGTGCTTGACCTGGTCCTCGGCTCGGTAACTATACCCGTTACGGAAGTTATAAAGATATTAACCGGTCAGGGTTCTGGAAATATAGCGTGGCTTACGATTGTGCAGAACATACGGATACCAAAAGCACTCACTGCTATACTTGCAGGGTCAGCGCTATCCGTAAGCGGATTACAAATGCAAACGCTTTTTAGAAACCCGTTGGCAGGTCCTTCTGTACTAGGTGTTACATCGGGTGCGAGTTTCGGTGTCGCTATATTAATGTTGGGCACAGGACATGTAACCAGCAACGTTGCCATTCGTCAGCTTGGTATAGGAGGGAGCTGGTTAATTATACTCGCTGCAGCCATAGGTTCCGCTATTGTACTGTTAATGATCATCGGATTATCATTACGCATCCGGGATAATGTTATACTTCTGATTGTCGGACTAATGCTATCGAACCTCATTATCGCTGTTGTAAGTATATGGCAGTATTTCAGTGAGCCCGAACAAATTCAGGATTACCTCATGTGGACTTTCGGAAGCCTGGGAGGTGTGTCAAGCTCACAGCTAAATATACTATCCATTGCAATTCTCATAGGTATAGCACTTGCCTTTATATCTTCCAAGTTTTTGAATCTTCTATTGCTGGGTGAAAGCTATGCTGCCAGCATGGGATTGAACTTAAAGGTGGTGAAGATACTCATCATCATTTCAACAAGCCTTCTGGCCGGAGCGATCACCGGTTTTTGTGGCCCGATCGGATTTATAGGTATAGCAGTGCCGCATCTCTGCCGAGCAGTTTTAAATACTTCCGATCATCGCGTGCTGGTTCCTTCCTGTTGTCTCTTGGGGGCCACGATCATGTTGGTGTGTGATATTGTGGCACAGTTACCGGGGCATCATTCAATATTGCCGATTAATGCTGTCACGGCAATCATTGGCTCGCCTGTCGTGATGTGGGTAATTCTGAAACAGAAGAATATACGATCCTCCTTCAGCTAAGATGTATACGGACAATACGATATCCTATACTTCGGTGATGCGCCAGGCATCTGTAAAGAATGCGCCTGATATACTTCGTGCGCAGAATCTTTCAATAGGCTATAAGGCTAAAGGGAAGGTCACGCCCATAGGTAGTGCGTTGGAACTCACCTTACAGCCTGGGCAATTTGTTTGTCTCTTGGGGCCTAATGGTGCTGGCAAGAGTACGCTCATTCGAACATTGGCAGGTATACAAAATCCGCTGCAGGGAAAAGTATATATAGGAGGTGTTGATGTCAATATCATCCAGAAGACAACGCTGGCGCAAAAACTTAGCCTTGTATTAGCGGAGAATGTGCAAGCCGGTAACCTGAATGTATATACTGTATTGACGCTGGGGCGATATCCTTATGCTGATTGGTTTGGAACGCTTCGCAATCACGATAAAGTAATTATTAAGGAAGCCATTCGCGCAACCGGTATAGAAAAATACCTAGATAAACAGATTCATCAGTTAAGTGATGGTGAACGACAAAAAGTAATGATCACACGTGCGCTGATACAAGATACGCCACTGATTATACTGGATGAGCCAACGGCACACCTGGACCTGCCTAATCGTGTGGAAATAATACGCCTGTTACGAAGAATGGCGCGTCAAACTAAAAAGGCAATTTTACTTTCTACACATGAGCTTGATCTGGCCTTACAGACCGCCGATAAAATATGGCTCATGATGCCGAACCAATCTTTGATAACAGGAACACCTGAAGACCTGATTCTCAACGGGACATTTGAAAAAGCATTTCATAGAAGTGGCTTTGATTTTTGTCGCGAGACGGGAACGTTCAAAGTAAATACCCCCGAGGATCACAAGAGAATACAACTCAAAGGTGACGGTACACTATATTTTTGGACACGCAGAGCGTTGGAACGCGAGGGGTTTCATATAACGGAATCGTCTGAGACTGTACTATATATTCAAGAGCATCATCATGAACATTGCTGGGTGTTTGAATCCGAGGGTACTGCTATTCGGTTCAATACCATCGAAAGTATAATTGAATATTTAAGAGATAGATTCCTTCATCAGGAGAGTACTTTTGAAAAAGTGTGACTATAATTTGCTAACGTATATACTATACATGGGAAAAGACCTGACAAAAGTTACCAATACAGTTTTTATATGCAACGGCAGCACGTGTAAAAAGAATGGTGCCGAAGAAAGTGTGCGTGAACTGCGTTGCGCTATAAAAATGGCAGGCTTGCACGAGATTACGCATACGGTAAAAACACTTTGTCTCGGACAATGTGAAAATGCTCCCGTGTTGTTTGTGGATCCGCAAGGTTCATGGTATAAACGAATGACGACAGAGACGATGGACGAGTTTGTTAATATCAAGCTCAAGCAAAAAGGCGATCTTGATTATAATCTTCTATTCAGTAAAGGATGGACAAAGATGTTTCCGGCACGGGATATTGAACCGAAGACGCGCCATGAGTTTTCTGTTCATCAAGATGAAAGTATAGGTGAGATTTACGGTGCTGCTATTTACCCTTGGGAACACAACGTCTATCCGTTGTTGAAAGAGATTTTCCAGGTATACCGTTCGCAGCTTGCTATATATCATTATGACCAATTGTTACGCTCTGAAGAATTCAGCATTCAGTATATGGACGGAAAAGCTACGGTTACTGGTAATAGTGCTTCTGAGAAGGTCGAAGTGATTATGGCTGCGGCCAGAGAGTCTGAGTTTTTTCTTTTGAAAGTAAGCAGGGTTAAGATGTATCAGCGAAGTAGTGGGAGTACACGTGGTCTGTATATAGCGAATTCCAGGAATGGAATCTTTTTGAACGTTGAATGGAATGGCGAAGGCAACTTCTGGAGCCATGTGGTTGACAACTACATTAACATAAGCGGGTAACAGCGTTTAAAGTATAAACAGAATTATTAATCAGATTACTTATTATATATGACATTTTTTTATCGCGCTATCTACTGGTCACTTTTTATAACGGTAGGAATGCCAGGTTTGATTTTAGCACAGGATAATTTAATTGTAAATGGCATTGTGAAGGATGAGTCGGGCAATCCCTTGGCAGGGGTAAATATAGTACAGAAAGGTTCTGCGGCTGGGACTACATCGAATGATATAGGGTACTATACGATGAATATACCAGGGCAAGGCGCTGTCCTGGTGTTTTCATATCAAGGCTATAAAACACAGGAAGTTAGCGTTCCTGCAGGTGGCACTATAGATATAGCAATGTTAGCCGGTCATGAGCAACTCAGTGAAGTAGTCATTACCGCTACGCGGTCGGACCGATTTATCGAGAATGTTCCACAGAAAATCAAAGTGATCGGAAGAGATGATATAGACAAAACGATTGCTACAGATCTTACCGACTTGCTGAAGAAAACTGCAGGTGTAGATGTGATTCAATATCCGGGTTTATCATCCGGTATAGGGATCAGAGGATTTCGTCCCCAGTTTTCAGGAATCAATCAACGTACACTTTTATTGATTGACGGTCGTCCGGCCGGAACAACCAATCTCGCTACGATCGATATGAATAATGTCGAGCGCATAGAAGTGTTGAAAGGCCCAGCATCCGCACTCTATGGTTCGCAAGCGATGGGAGGTGTAGTTAATATCATCACAAAGAAAACAAATGGCGAAGTGAAAGGAAGAGCCTTCGCAGGTATAGGAAGTTTCGGAATTACCCAAGGCGGATTTTCATTCGGAGGCAATATCTTCAATAGGCTTGATTTTGATGCCAGCTTCAACAGCTATAGTCAATCAAAAGATTTTAAGCTCGGGAAGAATAATCTTTTAAGGGATGCTTTTGACTGGAAACATGCGGATCGTATCCTGTGGACGGAAACCGGTAAACAAAATATAGCAGTAGAGGATACTCGTGGTGATGGCAATACACGACCGAATACAAGCTATAGCAACTACACTGCATCAGCGCGAGTGGGATATACTATAAACGGTAACTGGCGGATAGACGTAAAAGGCGATCGTTTCTATGCGAAGAATGTAAATACACCGGGAGATATAGAGGATGGAAGCCTAAGTCCAGGAATGAAAGATATAGACCGGTATAGCAGCGATGTTATTGCGAAAGGGAAGGTTACGAGTACAACGGAGATGACCGCGAAGTTCTTTACTGCAAGAGAGCAAGTTACCAACTACAATGTATCCGTCAATGACAGTACTACAGTTCGATCGGAATATGTCAGCGCTCATAATCAGTTGACATGGATCGGTGGGCAATGGATGGCGCGTCAGCAGATTAAAGATCACTTTATAACAATAGGAGTAGATTATACACGCATTGAACAAGAGAATCTTTCCTATAACGATTTGGGTATAGCAAGGAATATATCTGCACGTAGTCCGAATTTTGATCAAGTCAATACCGGTGCTTATGCGCAAGGTGAATTGAATTTTGTAGATAATAGCCTGAACCTAACAGCCGGTGTACGGTACGAGAATATACAGTATGATGTGATTGGTACAAATCTTTTCCCTGCAAGATCTAAAACGAGCAACGTTGTAAATCCAAGTGCGGGTGTCAACTATACTATACTTCAGAATGTTTCTTTACATACAACCTTTGGAACGGGTTTTACTACTGTAGGTATTTTTGAAATAGCCGGGTATAGCGAAACGAAAGTAGACCGGAATAAAAAGGATGGTGTTGATACGGTGGATGTATGGATTGGCAATGCAGATCTGAAAAATCAACAAAGCGCCACAGTAGATGCTGGTATCCGGTATATAAATAATAAATCCGGTATCACGGCTGATGTTACATATTTCCATACCAATTTTGAGAACAATGTAATATCGAGTATCACGCAGTATCCCGCGCAAGTGGCAGAGTCAGGTGCAGCGATCCGCAACAGGAATTCTTATGCGAATGCAAAAGGCACAACGCTCACGGGTATCGAATTCGATCTGTCGTATGACTTTGGTATAGCAATGGGAAAAAGCCACTCTTTAAAGTTATTTGCCAGTGGTGTATATATATTGAAAGCAGAGGAGATTCGTGAAATATACCTTCAGCCCGCCCCGCTAACGTTAGCCATGCATAATGTAGCAGATTTTACACTCAATTACGGAGTGAGTTATGATAATTTGAAATGGTTATCAACACGATTCTCCGGAAGATATGTTGGGAGAAGATACGACACCGATTGGTCGTATTATTTGAGCGCAGACAACGCATACGGTGCAGGTAACTATGCCGACATTCAGTACCCGGCCTTTATGGTGCTGGATTGGTCCGTAAGCGTTAAAAAGAAAAATAGTGAGATGGCCCTGATGATCGGAAACCTAACCGATGAAAACTATTATGAGAAACGCGGCTACAACATGATGGGCAGAAACTATATGTTGAAGTATATACTGCATTTTTAATTCGCATAAACTATACATCTTAACGATACGCTTTATGAATAAAAAACTTCCAATCACGATCATTACCGGATTCCTTGGGTCCGGAAAGACTACACTGCTACATCACATATTGAAAAATCCGGAAGGAAAACGGATTGCCGTAATTGTAAATGAATTTGGCGAAGTTGGTGTTGATGGAGAGTTATTGAAATCATCGGATTGTGGATGTGCGGCGGAAGATATACTCGAGCTTACCAACGGTTGCCTGTGTTGTACCGTGCAAGAAGAATTTTTACCCGTGATGCTTCGCCTGATGGAACGTAAAGATCAGTTGGATCATATTGTTATTGAGACATCCGGACTTGCGTTGCCCAAGCCTTTGATCCGTGCAGTTAACTGGCCTGATCTGAAAGCACATGTAACGGTAGATGCCGTGATCACGGTAGTGGATGCTGTTGGGCAAGCAACCGGTGAAATATGTGATCGTGAAAAAGTGCAGGCGCAACGTGAGGCCGATGATTCACTCGATCATGAGACGCCAATCGAAGAGCTCTTCGAAGATCAACTTAACTGTGCCGACCTGGTGATCATCTCCAAGCGTGACCTGGTAGCAGAGAGTACATATGAGGATATTCGGGAAATCATCAGAAAGAATTTACGTAACGATACTATAAAGATCATTCCTGCTGCGAAAGGTATAGTAGATACAAATATACTATTGGGTGTTCATGCGGCTTCCGAAGATGATCTGGATTCACGCTACTCGCATCACGAAGCAGAACATGCCCTCGGTATAGATCATGAACATGATGATGGTTTTACTTCGCTGGTAGTAACGATACAGCAGCCACATACACCTGAGCAATTGGAGACAGCACTTTTGCAATTGATCCGGGAGTTCGAAATATACCGTATTAAAGGATTCATCAACGTTCACGGTAAATCTATGCGTATGATCATTCAAGGAGTGGGCGACCGTTTTGAAAAACACTTTGACAGACATTGGCGGCCTGATGAAGTGCGCGCTACGAAGCTCGTTGTGATTGGACATGAGTTGTTAGAGGATGCTGTGAATGCATCAGTCGAGCGACTTCTAAATCAATTCGTAACCGCTCTGTAGAATTTGTAAACGTATAGTTTTAACCCCGAAACAATGCACCTCATTTCTGCTATTCCCGGAGGATGGAGTCCGAATCAGGACGGGGTGGTATATGTGGGTCAAAGTCCGGGTGATATTATATTTTTATCTGCCAGCGATACTGAACTCGCGACATTTTCTGAAGCCTATAAAAAGATATATATACAGGATTCCTCAATTCCGTCTATACGATTATCCAACCTCGCGAATTTCAGGCAGGAGCTTACGGTTGATACCTATAGCGATGAAGTATTGGCAAATGCAAAGCTGATTGTGGTGCGGATCCTCGGTGGAAAAAGTTACTTCGGATATCTTGTTGAACAGGTTATAGCTATAAATAGAGATCACAAGGTTCCTGTTATTTTTCTTCCGGGACATGACTCTATGGATTATGAACTTATACAATGTTCTTCCATTGATACAACGTTCTTTCATCAGCTCTGGAAATACTTTCTGGTAATGGATGTGAAAAACAGTAGTTCTGTATTGAAACTACTGTTTAACAAGTTCTTTAGTTTAAATCTTGCAGTGGACGAACCATTGTCTGCCCCGGAGATTTTTCTATACCATCCTGCTGATGGTATAATTAATACAGAGCACGTAACTGCAAAGAACGCTGAGGCTGTCATCATCGCGTACCGTGCCCATTATCTTTCCAATAACCTCGCGCCAGTTCATCACCTTGTATATGAGTTGAAAGAACGAAATATAGCGTCTGTTATAGTTTTTGTTACCAGCTTGCGTGAAATATATCAGGTGAATGAATTGTTTTCCGTGTTGGATGCATTGAAAAAAAGCAAGTTGGGTGTGATTGTCAAGACGACAGGCTTTTCGATCAAGCAATTTCAGGAAGTGGATTCCTCAGACTTTATCTATGCAAGGATAAATGTACCGGTGATCCAGGCGATTCATGCAGCATCAACTTATCAGGCATGGAAGGAGGGAAGCTTTGGTCTCTCACCAACCGATATCGCAATGAATGTAGCGTTACCTGAGTTGGATGGGAGAATCATTACCAAGCCTATATCTTTTAAAAAAGCAAACGATAAGGATGTCTTAACGGATTCAAGTACGGTATATTATGATGCTTATATACCGGGCTGCAAGTTTGTCGCGCGGTTTGCGAGCAATTGGATTACACTTCAGCAAAAGAAAAACACGGAAAAGAAAATTGCACTCATTCTTCCGAACTATCCCAATAAAGATAGTCGGCTTGCTAATGGTGTGGGGTTGGATACTCCACAAAGTACCGTTGAAATTATAAAGGCGCTGTATAACGAAGGGTACAATATAGGTGATACATGTCCTCAGGATGCAGAAGAGCTTATGCAGGTGATTGGTTCGCGGATTACCAATGAACTCGGTTCGCGCTATACCAGGCCTTACCAGGTTTCGCTTTCGCTTGATTCTTTTAACCAGTTTTATAACCTGCTATCGGAAGAATTACGGATAAAGATCACGAGCCAGTGGGGCGATGTAAAAGAAGATCCATATTTCAATGGCGATGGCTTTGCTATACCGGGTATATATTCTGGAAATGTATTTGTTAGTATACAGCCTTCCCGGGGATATCATATCGATGTTCACAAAGCATATCATTCACCCGATCTGCCGCCACCGTATTATTATTTTGCTTTTTACTGGTGGACACAATATATATTCAAATCCGATGCAATTATACACATCGGGAAACACGGAAACCTGGAATGGCTTCCCGGGAAAAGCCTGGGGCTTAGCGACACGAGTTGTTTCCCGGCTGCTATATTCGGAGCTATACCTCAATTCTATCCATTCATTATAAATGATCCGGGTGAAGGTTCGCAGGCTAAGAGGCGTACGCAGGCAGTGATTATCGATCATCTTATTCCACCCATGACGCGCGCTGAAACCTATGGTGTGCTCATGCAGCTTGAGAATTTAATTGATGAATATTACGAAGCGTTTCATGCCGATGTAAAGCGCGCTGCTATACTTCGGAGTAATATTGAAAAACTTGTGAACGAACACCAGTTGAAGAAGGATCTCGAAATTGATTCCGATAACCTGGACGAGTTGCTGGTAAAGCTTGATGGATACTTATGTGAAATCAAGGAGGCACAAATCCGTGATGGCCTTCATATTTTTGGAAGAGTCCCGGAAGGTAATCAACTACTGGATTTGATCATCGCGCTACACCGTCTTCCTTCTGCTAATCGTATCGGAATTACCCAAGCTCTCGCCAGAGATATAGGTATAGGGATCGATCCACTGCAAGTTGATTACGCCACTCCGTTTAACCAATCGATCTTTAACATCGTATACCGCACGTATGGCGATGTAGTAGAGGTGCTGGAAGTAAAGGCCAAGGAATTGTTGTCAATCAGCCTTGAGTTATACAATAGTCATACTATACAAGATGATGATACCATCGTGTCGCAATATCCGCAGACATTTACTGTGATTAACTATATTTTAAGTGATACACTTAAAAAGCTACAGGCGACTACGCATGAAATTGATCATTTGCTAAACGGACTATCCGGTAAATATATACCTGCTGGCGGATCAGGAGCTCCAACACGCGGTCGCCTGGATATTCTTCCTACCGGGAAAAACTTTTATTCCATTGATGTGCGTACGATTCCAACGGAAGCGGCATACCAGGTGGGAGCGAAAAGTGCAGCGGCATTGGTGCAACGGTATATGCAGGAGCATGGTGAGTATCCGGAAAGTATAGCATTATCGGTATGGGGAACTTCGACTATGCGAACGGGAGGCGATGATATAGCGCAAGCCATGGCGTTGATGGGCGTGAAACCTGTCTGGCAAAACGTAAACAGGCGTGTTACTGATTTTCAGGTGATTCCTCTTTTTCAACTGGGCAGGCCTCGCATTGACGTTATGCTTCGTATCTCCGGTTTTTTCAGAGATGCATTTCCGGATATAATTTCATTATACAATGCCGTGGTGGAAAAGATAGCTTCATTGGACGAAACAGATGAAGAGAATTTTATCCGAAAGCGAATCAGAAAAGATCAGGAACAATGGTTGGCGCAGGGATATACTTCTGAACAGGCGCAGCAGATGGCATTGTTTCGTGTATTCGGATCGAAGCCCGGTGCTTATGGTGCCGGGTTGCAGGCACTGATCGATGAGCAGGCGTGGGAAAGCAAAGAAGATCTGGCGGAAGCATATATAGCCTGGAGCAGTTATGCATATGATAAGCAGGCACGCGGAGTTTCGGCTACGCATACATTCAGAAATCAATTGGCGCATATACAGGCCGTTGTGCAGAACCAGGACAATCGTGAACACGATATTCTGGACTCTGATGATTACTACCAGTTTCAGGGTGGACTAGCCAACGCTGTGCAGCAAGAGCGTGGTGAACAACCGGCTATATATTTTGGCGATCACGCCCGTCCGGATAACCCCAAGATAAAATCACTGAAGCAAGAGCTGCTGAAAGTGTTCAGATCGCGCGTTGTAAATCCTAAATGGATTGAAGGTGTGAAGCGTCATGGCTATAAAGGAGCTTTTGAAATGGCTGCTACGCTCGACTATATGTTTGCGTACGATGCTACTACCGACCTCGTAGAGGATTTTATGTATGAAGAGATCGCACAAGCGTATCTGTTCAATGAAGATACCCACGCTTTCATTGAGAAGGCAAATCCCCTGGCATTGCGCGACATGAGTGAGCGCTTGCTCGAAGCTATACAACGGGGTATGTGGCAAACTCCATCTAATGATACTATTCGAAAGCTCCGTGATATATACATTACCATGGAAGAGTAATTAACGCTGGAGCATAGTGATAAACTTAATAATAGAATAAGGTTAATGGAAGAGTAATGAGATGTGATAATAAATATAGTATAGATGATTAATTACCTGCTTATTGATTCGTTGTTATTAGGCGTACAGCATTCTTTTGAGCCTGATCACATGGCCGCTGTTTCGGTTCTGGCGAGCGAACAGAATAAAAGTACACTCCAGCGGTGGAAGCTCATCTGGCGATCATCGCACTGGGCACTTGGACATTCGCTTAGTCTGATACTCTTTGCAATACTTGTCCTTTTGTTGAAATCTACTATATCCCTTGAAGTTGCCAGTAAAGTTGAATGGTTAATTGGCCCCTTAATGATTTGGCTCGGAATAGTAGCAATACACAGAAACTTCAGGCACGTACCGATAGCTCCCAACCCTATATCTCCCAGGTTCAGCCGATCGTTCTGGGTGGGAATGATTCACGGCCTTGCAGGTACCGGAGGCGCCTGCACCGTTGCACTAACCCTCGCAGCAAAGGATTCTTCTACAGCAGTATGGATCATCATCTTGCAAAGTATAGGAATCATTTTCTCCATGTCAGCCTATGGATATTTCTTCACGTTCTCGTTGAATAGGTTTGCATCGGAAAGCGCATCTGTTCTGAAGGTTATTAATTTATTGGTAGGCATTTTCTCGATCACCATTGGGGGCATTACTATATATGACTCCCTGGAATTCATTTTCACCTGAAAGTATACTTGACTATCAATAAGAGTTTACGATTATCCCATAACGATTAATACCACAATGAAAATCTACACACGAAAAGGCGATCACGGACAAACCGGAGTATTCGGTGGAAAACGAGAGAGTAAAGATAGTGCACGTATCGAATGCAACGGCGCTATAGATGAGGCTAACTCTACACTAGGATTGCTGCGCTCTAAACTCGAGCCATCGCATGATTGGCAGCCGAATCTGCACAAGATTCAGAAAGACCTGATGGACATGATGTCACATCTTGCCCGTCCATCTGATTCAAGTAAAGTAAATACAAATCCCAAGCCTGTTGATGGCGCTTCGTTTTGTGAAGCATGGATTGATCAGCTTGAAGGCGCAATGACCGAGCCATCCGATTATTTTTTATTGCCGGGTGGGAATGAAATCTCTGCGTTGTGTCATGTTGTGCGAACTCAAATCAGACGTGCGGAGCGAAGACTGGTAACACTAAGCAAAGAAGACCCCGCTTGCGTAGAAGAATATATAGCATCTTATATTAACCGCCTCTCGGATTTGTTCTTTACACTTTCCCGGGCAGAAATGGCCTCCAAAGGAATTGAAGAAGAACGATGGCAATTATTCTTGTATAAGCGTAAACGAAAAGAGGAACAAGTATAGTCAGGAGCCTTTAACTAAATGCAGATGAATTCATCAACTAGATTGTCGCAGCAAATGGTGGATAATCTTATTTAAAGTATACCGGTATATAATCCGGAAAAAGTTCCGGATGAAAAATTCTTCCAAGATCTTTTAAGATAACCTGTGGTTCTACAAATCCTTGCTCCCAGTAATTGTTTTTACCGAAAGCATTTACCATAGCGTTATTCATATAGAAATTATTATTGCTGATACTTTTGAAAGACCTGATCTCAGGCATTTCGTTTAGTACCTGCTCGCGTTCTTTGAAAATCATTTGAATGTTTATGAAGTAGTCAGCCCCGAGTCCTTTGCTGAGCAACTGTTCATAGTTGAGTTTGATGTTACCGGAGGTAGAATCGTCTTTCCAGATATAGTCCGCTCCGGCATCTTTCAGAAGTTGTGCAAAGTAGCTTTTTCCGCCTGGCGCTACCCACACTCCCTTGCTGAAATACCCGGCTACAACGGTAGGCTTATGCGTGGCCGATTGCGTCAACTGTGACGTGTGCAGGTAAGACGATTCTATAGCGGTAAAGATTGAATCGGCATATTGTTGCTTATCAAAGAACAATGCAAAAAACTTGATCCACTCCAGACGACCCAAAGGATGTGTTTCAAAATGTGCTGGTATAGCGATGGTTCTTAATGCAAGATTCTCCAGTTGCCCGGCATTTCTGCCCGACATACTACTAACGGATTCAAAGATTGCATCAGGGTGGATATTTACCAGTAACTCCAGGTTGAGTTGATCATAATTACCAACCTCGTAAATTTTTCCGGATCTTACTTTATCAAGTATAGCAGGATTATATACACTCTTGTAATCTTCAAGTCCAATGATCTTGTCGGTTTCTTGCAGACTATTAATAAGGCAAATGTGAGGGGATGCGAGGCAGACTACCTTTTCAAGAGGTACTTCTATAGTATTGGACGCGGTTGCGTTGGATTTCTCCTGTACACTATCTTTCTTATGAAAAATATACTGTTGCTCTTGGCCTGCTTCTAACTTTACCGTTGCTACTATTTCGTTGTTATTGGTCTTTATAGTAAATCTTTCTGCGTAGCGAATATTGATTTCAGGAAGAGATTTTACAGTCTCGTCTTGTGGTTTACTACAACGGATACCTGTTAATAGGATTGTAAGGATATAAAATACTTTTACGTTGTTCGAGGTGATGAATTTTATATACGGTTTCATAAGATAAATTCGTGATTCAGTGGACTAAGGCAGGATGGTGTGCTTTCGTTGTATTTAGAATGAATTCGACACGTTCAGCAAGTGTACCTATCGGAACTTCGGTAAGAATATAGCCAAGCGATTTGTAGGCAGTATGAATATAGTGGTATAGATCAATTGCGTCCTGAGATGTTTGAGGGCGTTCCGGATCATTTGTATAGATCTCCGGCCAGGGTGGACAAATGAAAACATGGGAGGCATAGCGGTATAGGTTGGATGCATCAGAGATTGTTGCGCTAACCGGTATGCCGGTAAAATGCAAGTAGCCTGAAATGTCTGGTATACCGCGATCAAAAAAAGTCAGACTGCTTTCATGCTGAGCTTGCAGGAATTGTTTTTCCATATCAAGCAACGCGAGGTCGGCAAATTTTTTTGTGTTCTTCCAGGGAAATGCACCATCTTCCAGAAGCGATTGTTGTCTGATCAATTTTCGTGACACTTCGTCAAAAGTTTTATAGCCCATTTTTGACAACGCATCAATGATGCTCGTTTTGCCGCTTCCCGGTCCACCGGTAATTACATACTTTAAATTGCCTGATGCCTTCACTATAAAATATAGCGCAAGGTAGCATGCCGGTACTATATATAAACATTTAAATAGTAAACTTTATCGATTTCTTTTAGAGTGTATACCATCGTTCGTTCTATCTTTGCTTTACATGAAGTGTCAATTTTTAGTTTCTGCGCCTTCCAGTAATTCCGGTAAGACAACGGTAACGCTAGGCCTTATAAAATTGTTTAGGGAGAGGGGGATGACCGTGCAGGTTTTTAAATGTGGTCCGGATTATATCGATACTAAATTCCTGGCGCAAGCGGCTCAACGTCCTGCAATCAACCTGGACACATTCATGATGAGCCCTGATCATGTAAGAGACTTATATCAACGCTATAGCAATACAGCAGATGTATCCATCATAGAGGGTGTGATGGGATTGTTTGATGGATCAGACAGAATGAAAGGAAGTAGTGCGGAAATTGCTATACTCTTGGGTGCTCCAGTCATATTGGTACTTCCGGCAAAAGCCAGTGCATATTCCGTTGCTCCTGTACTATACGGATTTAAAAATTTTGATCCGCGGATTAAAGTAGTAGGGGTTATTTTTAATCACGTTAACACCACCTCACACTATAATTTTTTGAAAGATTCTGCAGCGGATGTTGGTGTTCCGTGTTTTGGATTTGTACCCGACAATGAAGAAATAAAAATCCCCTCACGACATCTTGGTCTCACACTTGAAAGTAATGGTGATGCTATCGTTGAGAAAATTGCAGCACACATAAGCAAGACCGTTTCACTGGACGCTATAGCTGAGACGTGTCTCGTAACGGATACAGGTTCGTCTAGACAGAGTGCACATGTATATACAAAGAGGTCGCGACTCAAAATCGCCATCGCGCATGACGCAGCATTTACATTTACGTATCATGAGAATATTGAAGTATTGAAACGGAAGTATGATGTGTTGTTTTTTAGTCCCCTGGAAGATTCATCTATACCGGAAGCCGATATACTATACCTGGCTGGTGGTTATCCTGAACTATTTCTGGATCCGTTATCAGCAAATATACCTATGAAGCAATCACTGGCAGCTTACTGCAATAATGGCGGGAAGGTGTTGGCGGAGTGCGGTGGACTAATGTATCTCGGTAACGCGATTATTGATTCCTCCGGCCGAGCTTATGATATGAGTGGGGTTCTTGATTTACAAACCTCAATGGCCGAACGGGTATTAACATTGGGGTATCGGAAATTTGCCCTTAATAACAAATTATATTGTGGACATGAATTTCACTATTCAGTACTTAAAACAGAATCCCCTATAGACGACATCGGTGATATACGCAATGCGAAAGATGAACCTGTGAAGATGAAGGTATATCGCTGCAAAAACGTTATTGCATCGTATATGCATTTTTATTGGGGCGATAAGATGAATTTCATGGAGGAGATCTTCCAGGTATAGATGCCAGGATGGTTTAGGTCGACATCAACACGAAATTCAATAACACTATTATTGCAATGCTCAGGAATGTAACGGCATGATTTATATAGATTACCATATTGATCTCCCGGTCTTCAATATTCCTGGGGTTTGTTCCGATATAAGGTTTCTCTACTAATATTCCGTGATAATAATTGTTGCCGCCAAAGCGACAATCCAATGCGCCAGCGAGTGCTGCTTCAGGGTAGCCGGCATTCGGGCTTTTATGTAAACGACCATATATATACGTATAGTATATAGCACGCTTGCTTAGGTTCACAAGGCTTATAAATAGCGCTGTTAATCGGGCCGGTATATAATTCGCCACATCATCCAGGCGTGCGGCAAATTTTCCGAACTGCTCATATCGTGGACTGCGATATGCGATCATCGAGTCAAGCGTATTGATCATTTTATAGGCCATCATCGCGGGTACGCCACCAATGGCATAATAGAAGAGTGGTGCGATAACACCATCCGACAGATTTTCAGACATGGTTTCGAAAACAGCAATCTTGATTTGCTGATCGCTCAGATTTTTTGTTTCACGCCCTACAATACGCGAGAGCTGTGTTCTGGCTGTTGGCAGATCGATCTTTAATTTTCTAAATACATTTCGTCCTTCATCTATGAGGCAGCGATTCGCGACACCAAAGTATACAAACAATGATGTGCATGCGATGTATATATAGTCATTGTAGGAGAAGACGAATTTTTCCGCTAGATAAAACGTCAGGTAAGTCGAGCCGATCAGTGCAATGGATAAAAAAAGCCCTTTTAAGAAACGATAATTTCCTGTGTTTAATCTTTTTTCGCCTGCGCTGATCAGATTTCCAAATAGTCGCACAGGGTGAGGCATTTTTTCCGGATCACCCAATAACAAATCAAGTATATAGCCAATGATTAAAGGAGCTACGAACCGGTATATGCTTTCCATGCGCGAAGGCCGTTTAATAGAAGTATATTTTTCTCTCTGTCGAGCGTAGCAAGTCGGAAGTATTGGTGATTGAGTCCCCGAAAGTTAGAAGCATCACGAATCAGGCACCCGTTATAGTTTATAAGATACTCCTTTAGCGCCGATGCACTTCCGTTCGCCATCTTTGTTAGAAAATAGGTGGTTGAAGATTGCATCGCTTCAAAGCCTCCGATTTTGTTGATCTCTTCGCGAAACCACATGCATTCTGTTAGCATGGACGCTATAGATGGCTTTAGCTGTTTATAGTTATCTGCTATAAATTCCATTGTATGTAATGCGAGGGCATTCACCGCCCAGGGAATTTTGAAACGTGATATAGCTTCAACCTGCTCAGGTTGTCCGGCTATAAAACCAATGCGTAATCCTGGAATGCCAAACGTTTTAGTAAAGGAATGTACAATCAAAAGATTCGGGGTGCTATAAATAAAGGGAAGAAGATTTTGTCGGCTGGCCGTGAAGTCAGAGTATGCTTCATCTACGATAAAAAGAGTATCCGTATTTGCCTTCATTAAATTTTGCAGGAAGCCGGTTTCCAATTGCTGTCCGGTTGGATTATTGGGATTGCATATAAATGCAATCCCAGTATGGATCTTCGGATTGTTTTTTAAATCATCGAAAGGAATGAAGGAACATTGAATGTCGTTGATCTTCGCTGCATCTTCGTATTCCGAGAAGGTAGGTGTAAAAATGGTAGCAGTGGTTTGGCGAAACGCTTGTGCGATCATATAGAAAGCTTCGGCTGCACCATTCGTGATAATGAAATTGTTCGCATTCAGCGAATATATAGATGCCAGTTTTTTACAGAGACTGTCACCGTTGGGTTCCGGGTAGTTTTTTACGAATGGAATTGACTGTTGTATAGCATCCATCACCTGAGCATCCGGCCCTTTATACCAGACGTTCGAACTGAAGTTGGCAGTGATCTTGTCCTGAAACTTATATAGATCGTCTCCGTGTCCGTAAATCATTGTGCTTGTATAATAGTATAGATTCGGTTTACATCCACGGCTTTTCGAACCCAGTCTGCCAATAGATCATATTGCTTTTCTTTATAGGCCTGTGGTGGTATAGGTGGGATTTCAATGTCGTAATTTTTGAACAACGAACGAAGCACCGATGGATTATCAAATATACCATGAATATAACTTCCCCAGCATTGATCATTTAAGTAATAGCCGTCCATAGTTCCATCTTCCATTACACTTACCGGGCTTTCTTCCTGTATAGTGTGCGTAACACCCATGTGGATTTCATAACCCTTGCAAGGATCCGTCATGTTTTCCCTATAATAAAACTGCTTTTGAAAGGTTTGCTTGGTTTGTGCCAATGTTGTTTTAACAGGCAGAAGTCCCAATCCCTTACTATACTTTTGCTCAGATTCGATTTGCAACGGGTCGTGTATTTCCTCACCCAACATTTGATACCCGCCACATATACCGATGATTGTTTTCTGATCCCGGTGAGCGGTATGGATCACTTCATCAAGTCCATGGTCATATATAGCCTGCAGATCTTGAATTGTATTTTTACTTCCGGGAATAATAATGATGTCGGCTTGCTTCACGAAATCGGGTTCCATCGAGTAAAATAAATTTACTCCTTTCAGATTTTCAATGACGTTGAAATCGGTAAAGTTGGAAATCCGGGGAAGGCGGATCACACAAACGTTAAGTTTGCCAACGGCAGGCCTGCTGTTTTTTACCTCGAGACCCACAGAGTCTTCATCATCAATATCAATGGTATCGAAATAGGGTACGACTCCAAGGACGGGTACTTCAGTGATCTCTTCCAATATTTTTATACCACCATCAAAAAGTCGTGTGTCACCTCTGAATTTATTAACGATAATTCCTTTGATCAGTTTACGTTCATGTTCAGGGAGTAACTTTACCGAGCCATACAGGCTGGCAAAGATTCCACCCCGGTCTATATCAGCGACCAGTATAACGGCTGCGTTTGCATGGAGCGCCATCCGCATGTTGACTATATCTTTATCTTTCAGATTTAATTCCGTTATACTTCCTGCACCTTCCATCACGACAGGGTTATACTGTGAAGCAAGTCGTGAAAAAGATTTCTTTACTTCTTCGAAGAGTGCATCCTTGCCTTCTTTTTTAAAATAGTCATAAGCGGATTGATTCCCGATAGGCTTACCATGCAAAATCACTTGGGATGATAAATTTCCAGTGGGCTTGAGCAATACCGGATTCATATCGGTATGGCAAGGTATACCAGCTGCTTCAGCTTGTGTTGCCTGTGCTCTTCCTATTTCAAGCCCCTCCGGAGTAGCATAGCTGTTCAATGACATATTTTGCGCCTTGAACGGAGCAGGATTTAATCCATCTTGTTTAAAGATGCGACAGAAAGCAGTGGTAAGTATACTTTTACCAACGTTCGATGCCGTGCCGGCAAACATCAATGGTTTGAAGGTCATGAAGCTAAATTTAACAGGTGTTAATCTGAGCCCGAATATAGATTGTTGTTGTTATATAGTGTTGAATTATTTTTACCTTGTAGCACCTAATCAAAAGAACTTATGGAGCCGATAGATCAAATACTCGATGCACCTGCTGATGCAGAACGACACTTAAATTTTGCTGGTTTTTGGATACGTGTGGCTGCCTACATGATTGATCTCATTATCATTACGATTGTAAATTTAATTGTAAACGGAATAGGCTCCGGTAGTATGGAAGGTAATTTGTTCACTGAAGCTTTGTCATTGGGGCTGACGATACTTTACTTTAGTCTGATGGAAAGCTCTGAGAAACAAGCTACATTCGGGAAGATGGCCGTTGGTATACGTGTTGGAAACTTTCAGGGAGAGAAAATATCTTTTGCCAACGCACTGGGAAGATACTTTGGTAAAATTGTTTCAACTATTCTTTTATGTATCGGTTTTATGATGGTCGGCTGGGACGATAGGAAGCAGGGGATCCACGATAAACTTGCTGATACATACGTTTACTACGTGTAAACTATATTTAGAATGATCTGATCTATAGGCTTCGTGCACTGTTTTGATCAGATCATTCCTCTCGATTTCAATTCCAGGTATTTGTTGATGGTTGTTACTGTGAGATTTTCCGGTTTTGTTAATATACTCATGATGCCGTGTTGCTTCAGCTGCTGCACAAGCTGTGCCTTTGTAAGTATATATTGTTCTGCCGTTACCTGCGTATAGATGTCTTCCAGCGTTTCCACACCTTCGGATGTGCGCGTAGTAATTTCAGTGTTCTCAAAAAATATCACCACCAGTAAATGCTGGTCGTTCAGCTTCCGTAATTGTGGTAATACGCGTTGTAAAGCATATGTGCTTTCAAAGTTTGTATATAAGAATAATAAGCTCCTTCCATTTACAAAATTCCGAACCGTCATGTACATACTTTCGTAGTTCGCTTCTACAGCGCCTTCCTTTTCTTTATATAGCGTGTCAAGAATTTTTCTGAGTTGTGTTTTACTTCGTTCTGCTTTTACAAGGGCTTTTGGAGTCTCTGCGAAGGTGATCAGTCCAGCCTTGTCCTGTTTTCCTAATACAATATTCGAAATAACCAGAGACGCATTCACGGCATAGTCAAACAAGCTTAACCCGTGAAAGGGCATGTGCATAACACGACTCTTGTCGATGATGCAGTATACCTGCTGCGATTTTTCATCTTCATACTGGTTGATCATCAGGTGCGCTCTGCGGCCCGTAGCCTTCCAGTTGATACTTCGGTAATCATCACCGCGTATATACTGTCGGATGTGCTCGAATTCATAGCTATGTCCGATGCGTCTTACTTTCTTTACACCATATTCGGTAGCCGTTCGGGCGAACGTTTTCAATTCGTACTTCTTCATCTGGATGATCGATGGATATACCGGTACGCTTGCTTCCTGTGCGGAGCTGATCCGCCTCTTTACCAACCCCAGGTTTGTAGTTAAGTATAGGTGTACTTTTCCAAAGATATACTCTCCCCGGGTAACGGGTCTTAATGAATATGTTTTTTGATAAGGCTGATCCGGAAACAACGTGTGCTGCAGCATGAAGTTCCTGATCTGAAATTGCTCGGGCAGTTCATCAATAAGTTCGATGATAAGTTTGATGCGTGACTTATTCAGCAGCGACAGCGTTATGGTATTATTATCGCCTAGCGATAATACCGATGGTATATCCCGCTCAACCGATACCACCACGCTTTTGTTATACAAGAGTATGGTGTCGATGATGCACAGAACGGCAAAGAGTATACAACCTGTTTTTACAACAGCAAACAAAAAAGGAAATGCATAGGCGAGCATCATGGCACCGGTGAGGGTGGCAGCTATGTAAAAGAAGCGATTGGTAAGAAACAGGTTTCTGATAAAACTCATTAGCGTGGTACTTCTACTCGTTCGGTTATTTCTTTAATGATATCTTCAGCTTCAATACCTTCCATCTCGCGTTCAGCAGTCAGAATAATACGGTGATTCAATACCGGGTATGCCACAAATTTCACATCGTCCGGAGTAACGAAGTCGCGGCCGTTCATGGCGGCTATAGCTTTCGCAGCACGCATGATCGATAAAGACGCACGCGGTGATGCGCCCAGCATCAGGTCGCCATTGTTCCGAGTATTGTCAATAAGCCTCGCTATATATAGTATAATTTCATCTTTGATGTGAATCTTTTCAATCAATTCCTGGCAATGCTTTAATTCCTGTTTTGATATAACCGATTGAATCGTATCCAATACCTTCTGACTAAAGTCATCTTTGAATTTTTTGAGTATATCTACTTCCTGCTCCAGCGTAGGATATTTTAATTTGATGCGGAATAAGAAACGATCAAGTTGTGCTTCAGGCAACCGGTACGTTCCTTCCTGCTCAATCGGGTTTTGTGTTGCTATCACCAGGAAAGGAAAATCCATCGGGTACGTAGTACCATCAATGGTAATTTGTTTTTCTTCCATCACTTCGAAAAGTGAAGACTGTGTTTTAGCCGGAGCACGGTTGATCTCATCGATCAATACCAGGTTCGCGAACACCGGACCTTTGTTGAAATTAAATTCGGAAGTCTTCATGTTGAAAACAGAAGTACCGGTCACATCCGTAGGCATCAGGTCGGGTGTGAACTGAATGCGCGAGAAGCTTACCGACAAAGACTTTGCGACAAGTTTAGCGGTGAGTGTTTTAGCTATGCCCGGTACACCTTCCAATAAAATATGGCCACCGGTAAATATACCAGCCAGCAACAAATCGATGGTGGTTTCCTGTCCGACAACAGCTTTGCCAATCTCCTGCTTGATGCGCATAACCCGTTCGTTGAGCTGGTCGATCTCAGGTTGCAACGTGCTTTCAAATTCAATGTTTTCTTCCATAGTGTATCTGTAAATTATTTACAGTGTTTATAAAATTTTTCGATTGCGTTATACAAGTTTACCAGTTTATCTACCGCTGTGTTATACTGCGAATTGCGTTCGATAACGTTGTATTGATCAAAGATGATCTGTATATCCTGGGCATCAACTTTTGATTTTTCTGCGAGCCGTTTAATCTGTTCTGCCACAGGCATCTGTGTGTGAATGCTATATTTAGCACGGATAAAATACTGGAAGTATTTCATTTTTTTACGCGCTATATCCAGGTGGTTTTCATTTTGATAATGAAGTGCAGAGATCAGTTTTACGAATTCAAGCGAGGTATTTGTTTTTGCCTCCAGTACCGGAATCACACGTTGTGTTCGCTTGGCACCAAAGAATACATAGAGTATCACGCACGCCAGCATCATCCACCATGCATATTTTAAAGCTGGTTGTTCCAGTATATAGTATAGCGGGCTAATCTCCGGATTGTTGTTTCCGGTAAACTCCACTTTGCTGTACTCATCCCACAGTATATATTTTCCATGCAAGTGTGCGAATACACTGGATGCGTAGTCTGCTTTTATGGGTTTGGATATAAAATAGTTTGTGAATACCAACGGGTTGCTGTGTAAATATATAGTACCCTTGCCGTGTTGAAATTTCAGGAAGTTAACGTGATCTGGATCCTGGTAGCCAAGCGGCACTATCGATTTAGCCGAATCGCAGAAGAGAAATTCACTGAATGCATTCCAGTAGTAGTTGTGATCTTTGCCGCCAAAGCGATAAGAGTAATTATAGCCATATTCCGTATGGATATTTTCATTATAGAAGTTCAACGTAACGGAGCCTGCTTCGCGCTGATCTAGCGTGATGTCGCGATCGCATTCGTTGAAGTATATACCGGCTATATTTTCAGGAATCTCAATGGACGCTATAAAAGCGTCATTCCCATTTTCTATGAATTTGAGAAGTGCTTCAGCATCTTCTTTGTTCAGGTGAAGGCTTTGTCCTATGAATACATAGTCGGTCTGTTTGTTGCCAAGGCTGTCAAGTACTTCGTGCAACGGTTTCTTATCGTTGTATACAAAGTTTTTACCAGGCCTATAGCTCTGCAACAGTTGTTTGATGAAGCTGGTGCCGTACGGTTGATTGCTGTTTGCTTTATAGCTCTCATACCATTGGTATTTTTTTTCTTCGCTGCCGCTGAAAAAGAAATAGAGGAGCAGGCTTACACCGAGCACCGAAAAAAGCAAAATGGTAGTGGTCTGATTTTTCTTCACGATGCTTTCGGTGAATTTAATTTTTGATCCAGCGTTTCAAATTCGGCAAAGAGTTTTTGATATAATTCGGAGGACAACCTGTGTTCTCCGTACCAGACTTGTTCGTAGGCAAGGGTAAGTCTTTTTACTTCTTCAAAATAGTATTGCTTGATATACAGTTCAGTGAGATACTCCCGGTTGGTCTTATCTTTTTTCCAGCGGATAATTCCGGCTTCGTTTAATTTCTTAAGAAGCCCCAGGAAATATAGCCTTACCGCCAATCGTAAATTACCTTCCGCTATAGTCTTCTGTAGCAATGACTGAACATCGAGGTCCTGAATATTTTCAACCGTGGTTACCGTATCTTCTTCTTGTATTATTTTTCTGTTAGACTTTCCGATAGAAGCATTTTTAGTGACGAAGTATATTATAAAAATCACGAATGCAATGATGGCGGCATAGGCAACGATCTTCAGCATTTCACCGCCCCATGGTGTAATGGAGGAGTCACTTGAATCTTGTTCGGGAGAGTCTTCAGACTCTTCTTCTGCTTTTTCTTTTTTCTTCTTTTTTGGTTTCTCATCGTAGTCGGTGGAACCAACTACTTCTTTCCATTTCTTCTGATCGAACTTCTTTACATCCAGTTTTTCTTTACTATAGTTTTTTGTTTGCGTCAGTTCGTTGGGAGCTACGAAAGTATGCTCCGGTGTTTCTTCTTCATCATAATTTTCCTCGCCAGCTTCCTCTTGCGCATACTCGGCATCGGTTTGCTGATCAAAATAGGTTACAGTATCCTGGGCATGCAGCGCTGAAAGAGAAAACAACAGTATGACCAATAGCGGAATTATATACTTCATCGCCTGCTGTTTTTTGAGAACTTGCTTCCTACCATAGCGATTGCTTTTTTGAGTGACTCAGCGCTATCCGTTTCTTTTAACGAGAAGTATAGGTACACTGCGCTAGCAGCCAGGATAGGTATAATCAGATTGAATGCAAATGTTTTGATGAACAACTCAATGAAATGCACGATACCTCTTGACCAGACATCGGTTTCAGCAAAGTTCCATTGGAGAATGGTTGTATACATATAAATCAGTGGCGCAGAAAGAACGAGTAGAAAGGAAAATGACATAAGCATCAGGATCAATTGCAGACCCATTACCTGACCAAAATTTGTCCGGATTAAAGTCCACGTTTGCGCAAAGGCATCGAGCAGGTTGCTCCGTTCTGTAAGTTGAGTGAAGATATATAGCAGGAACATGCCATAACTCAGAAAAAGAAAAAAGACTCCCCACTCGCCCAGATAAATAGCCGTGTAAACCAAGCTCGTAATCAAGATCGTCTTGATCAGAGTCGTCCACACCAATTTTGGTTTTGTCTTTTTTGATTCAGCATCAGCAATCATTAAAATTCTATAGAGAATGAGTGAAGTGCCCAGGGTATTAATCAAAATAAAAACAGATGACGGAGTTTTTAGAGCATAGAACATGTCTGCTACTATGTTCTGCCACCATTGATCTATATATAGGCCGAAAGTGATTTGGCCTTCCAGGACGAAATCGGCCGTGGTCATGGCCAGCGTAACTACAAGAATCCAGGGCAAAAGCTTGTTGGCATTCCGCGTATAAAAGAGAAAAGCGTCCTTTAAGATTTCAGCGTTATTTTTAATGCGATCGTAATATATAGCTTCGCGCAGGGAAGGAGGAAGGCGAACCTCTATTAATGGATTTTCAAAGCCTCTTTTTGATTTACGCCATGGGTATATTACAAAATAGCCAATGATAAGAAGTGCTGATAGTAATATAAGAATGAGTCGTACGGCATCGGGCACTTCCGTATAGCGTGTGAGAAAACTTTCGATGATGGCCGCCAATATAAAAATAGGAGATATACCCAACATGAGTTTGAGTGAACGCATGGCGGAGATCTGAAAGGATTGCAGTCGTGAGTATGTACCCGGAAAAACTAATCCACTGCCCAGTGTTAACCCTGCACCGCCCGCCAGTATAATGGATGAGATTTCCAAGGTGCCATGCAACCATATAGTGAGCGCTGACTCCGCAAGCAGGCCACGCTCGATGAAAAAGAACTGGAAGCATCCTACCATGATGCCGTTATAGAGTAGAATTGCTAATGAGCCTATAGCCAGAAATATACCGAACACATAGGTTCGAAAGGCAACCATCAGATTGTTTAGCGTAATGCCAAGAAACATATCTACCTGGTGTCCTTTTTTATATACTGCCATCGGGTCACCTTTCTCGATATTCTCTTTGGTCATGGATACATAACTTTCACCGAGAATAGTAGTCGCGAATTGGGGATCTTTATATGAAGAAAATACACCGATGCACGCAGCCAGTACAAAGACTATAAAAGAGATGAGAAGCTGTTTTTTGCAATAGAGTATAATTTGCGGGAGCTCATCAAGCCAGAATAATTTAAAGTGATTTTTCTTCTCCTTACGCAGATTGTAAATGATGGAAAAGTACTCGCGTGCAATTTTATTGAGGTAGACCCGTACGGATCGATTTTTATAATACGTTCGTGAAAAAGAAAGGTCGTCAACAACTTGTGTAAAGAGATTGCTAAGTTTTTCAGGATCTTTAACAGGACTGGTGAGAAGCGTTTCGGATTCGAGCCACTTTTCCTTATTTTGAGCGATGAAACGAGTTTCTTTCATGAATGGGTGAAAATATTGTTTTAAGATCACAAAATGAAGAACATAGAAATTAAAACTACACAGAATGTAGTGTTGGAATACGAGTTGGCAGATTTAAAAGACAGAGGCCTCGCTTTTTTTCTCGACTTGATTTGTATTGCCGTTGCTGTTACCATTTTGTCAACCATTGGCATGGGCATTTTAGGACTCACCGATACAGCTGCCGGTGTATATATGTTTTTTGTGTCGTGTGTTTTTCTCTTCTATTCGCTCGCGTTTGAGGTATGGAATAAAGGACAGAGTTTAGGGAAGATGGCCATGCGGATACAGGTAATTAAAACCGCGGGTGGCCAGGCTACATTTTCAGATTATGCTGCGCGTTGGGTTTTCCGGATGATTGATATTTACTTTTCACTTGGTGGTATTGCTTCTATACTCGTGGTGTCGTCACCTAAAGCACAACGCATTGGCGACATCGTTGCCAATACTGCCGTTGTTAAACTCGCGGCAAAGATGGATCTCAGACTTAATGATCTGCTGGCAATTCACTCTAAAGATTCTTACAAGCCTGAATATCCACAAGCCAAACAATTACAGGAGGAAGATGTACTGGTAATCAAGAAAACACTTGATCGTCATCGCAAATTTGATAACGATGCGCACGAGGAAGCTATACACCTGCTGGCGGAAAGGATCAAGCAAATACTGGCTGTTGAAAATATATACCCAGATGAACGGAGATTTTTGCAAGCTATACTTCAGGATTACGTTGTTCTAACACGTTAATATATTTTGCTTAAAACTCTGAATCTGATGTAGCGCTTCAAGGCTATAGCTGTTGATAAATTCACAAATCCTTCATGAATGCTGTGACGGAAATTATCTTTATTTTGATTAACTTCGTAGGCTCTCAATTAATCCCTCTAATATGAAAACACGTTTTCTTCTTCTGTCACTTTTAAGTCTTCTTTTTATTATGAATACGCAAGCGCAATCTGCTCTTAAAATTGGTGACAAGGCTCCCGATTTTACAGCCAAAGACCAGGATGGTAAAACCATATCCTTGCACGATTATAAAGGCAAGAAAGTAATTCTATATTTCTATCCGAAAGATCAGACGCCTGGCTGCACGCAAGAAGCTTGTAACCTGCGCGATAATCATGATTCGTTACTGAAGTCGGGTTACACAACGATAGGGGTAAGCACAGACGATGTAAATTCGCATAAAGAATTCCAAACAAAATATAGTCTGCCGTTTCCACTCGTGGCAGACACCGATAAATCGATTAACCAGAAGTATGGTGTGTGGGTGGAGAAGGAACGCGATGGACAAAAATACTTTGGTACTGCGCGTACTACATTTTTGATTGATGAAAAAGGTGTGATCACCAGCATCATCGATAAGGTTGATACGAAGCAACATGCCGAGCAGATTTTGAAATTATAGTCTGCCGGGAATACTTTCAATGATATAGAAAATTGATACCATCAAACTTTTAAAAAGTGATTCTGTTTTGAAATCCTATTTTAAAATTACTTTGAGGAAAGTAGAATTATAGAAACAGGATGAGTCAATTTAAAGTAGCATGCATCTGCGAGCGTGCAGAGAAACAGATTGGTTACGGGTTACAGGAAGATAAAATGCTGCTTGACTTTCTGCAGGCAAAGCGCTGGGATGTTCAGCGCGTATACTGGGCCGATGATAAAATCAATTGGAAGGATTTTAATCTGGTGATCATAAAATCGCCCTGGGATTATCATTATCACTACGAACGTTTCATGCAATGGCTTTCCGGTATACATGATCTTGGTATCCAGATTCTGAATCCATACGAAATTATTCGCTGGAACAGCGACAAACATTATCTCCAACAAATGGAAGATGAGAGATTCGATGTGATCCCTTCTATATTCCTTGAGTCAGGAAAGCAACACGACCTGAGTGGTATGTTCGCCACTTTCAAAACAAAGCAGTTGATTGTGAAGCCGTGCGTCAGTGCAGGCTCAAAACATACCTTCATCGTAACAGAGTATAATATAGTCGAGCAGACCAATAGTATCAATGTGCTGACACGTGAGGAATCATTTATTGTACAGCCGTTTGTTGAACAGATTCACGAAGGTGAACTTTCATATCTTTTCTTCGGAGGTAATTTCAGTCATTGTGTACTAAAGAAACCACAGGCGGGCGAGTTTAGAGTGCAGCTTGGTTTTGGTGGAACAATACATCTGCAAAATCCATCGGCAGACGAAATAGAAAAAGCGAAGTCTTTTGTTGACCGGTTTGCAACGGGTTGCCTACATGCACGTGTAGATGGCGTTATGATCAACGGCAAATTTACCTTGATGGAGCTGGAGTTAATCGAGCCGATGCTATATTTTCCGGATGCGCCTGGGAGCGTTGAGAGATATTACGATGCGTTAACTGCTTTGACTTCGTGCCTTTAGCCGTCTTGATGAAACTTAACGTGGATATATACCAGGAGACACGAACATGCCTCCTGGTATAGTATAATTCTGCAGCTTATTCTACTACTACTTTTCTGGTAATAACCCG
Organism: uncultured Bacteroides sp.; assembly: GCA_902168185.1. GTDB lineage: Bacteria > Bacteroidota > Bacteroidia > Cytophagales > Cyclobacteriaceae > Ohtaekwangia. The sequence continues at coordinate 205,590 of CABHOV010000034.1, read as the reverse complement.
TTTGGCATTACTCATTCTGATGATATAAATGCCAGAGGGTATCTTTGCTACCGGGAGTATATCCTGCACCTCCGACCGAAGGATCTGTATTCCGGATGTGCTCGTAATGCTTACCGAAGATGGCTGTGATACTTTTATTGTAAATGTACCCGTTGAAGGATTCGGGAATACGGTGAGTGCATTCTCGTTTTCAATAGCCTCTTGTATTTCTTCACTTGAAGCGGCTTCCATTCGTGCACCGGCACCGGTACCAAAACTAAATGCTTCCCATCCGGATATAGTGGTACGCGTGCAGGTCATCGGGTTAACACCGTTCTCCGAAGATATATACCGGCCATTGTTTCCACGTAAGCCAACCTTTCCATCGGCTGTAGGTACCCAATCAAATTTTTCCCAATCGCCAATAGTAGTTCGGTTGCACGTGATCGATGCTGTTCCGTTTTCGGAAGAAACATATTTGTTCATGCTGCGCAATGCAATCTTTCCACCACCGGCATCCACCACTGTAAATTGTTCCCAGCCTTGCACGGACGTCCGGTTGCACATCATCGGAACCGTTCCATTTTCAGAACTCACATAACTATTGTTATTTCCCCGAAGCCATATCGTACTACCAATCGGTGCTGTTGTGGATGTTGTTGAGCGCTTATATACCCGTACATAGTCTACATACATTTTCGCAGGCAATGCACTGTTGTTCACGGTAAAGCCCGGCCAGTTTCCACCTACTGCCAGGTTCAGTATCAGGAAAAAATTATTATGAAATTCTGCCGTACCATTTATACCGTTCAGAATATTCGCTTCATGAAATTGCACACCATCTACAAACCATTTGATGGCGCTGGCGTCCCACTCTATAGCATATACATGGTAGCCTGTAACAGCAGTATTTACCGAACCACCATACGATGTATAGCCGCTGTTGTCCCAATGTATAGTGCCATGTGTTGTGTTGTTGGTGTTCACTTGTTCCATGATGTCGATCTCACCACAAGCGGGCCATCCCACCGTCCCTATATTTGTCCCCAGCATCCAGAAGGCAGGCCATGAACCTTGAAAGGCCGGCAACTGAATGCGTGCTTCAATGCGACCATATTTCCAGTTATAGCCGGTAGAGCCGGTAGTCAATTTCGATGAAGTATAATTATAGCCTCCAAAGCTTTCCTGTTTTGCAGTAATTACCAGTTGCCCGTTTTCAATCGTGGCATTTTCTCTCCGGTAGTATTCAAGCTCGTTGTTTCCCCAGCCATTGGTACCATTGCCAATGTCGAATCCCCAGGCAGGACTTATACTGTTGGTAAATTCATCAGACCATTCTAGCTGCCAGGTTTGCGCGCTGCCATGTGTACACATGAGTATACCTGCAGCAACGAAGACTAACGTTGAAATTTTCATATTGATGGAATTTAAAATGACGTTTGGTTGATTGTTGATTAAGGTTTGATCACGATCTTTTTTACGCGCGATTGTTCGTGGTCAGTGATCGTTGCGGTATATAGTCCGGGTGGTAAATTGTCCACCTGTATAGTAGTGGCTATAGATCCGGTATATACAATGCGTCCGCTGTTGAAATCACGGATCACCACCTGCGATGGCTTAGCGACTTCAATGTTGATCACTGCTGTGGATGGATTGGGATATAGTACAATGCCATCTTTCCCTGGAGCAAGCTCTTCCGGTATATCTTTAGTTTCCGGGGCTGCGATGCGTGCTCCACTTACCGATACAAAACTGAATGCTTCCCATCCGCCCAGGCTGGTGCGCGTACAGGTCATCGCATTCGCGCCATTTTCAGAAGAAATGAAAAGTCCGTTGTTACCACGAAAGCCGACCTTGCCATCAGCGGTCAATACCCAATCGAATTTTTCCCAATCACCAACCGTAGTCCGGTTGCAGGTTATAGGGGCCGCTCCATTTTCGGAGGATATATACTTACTCATGCTGCGCAATGCAACTTTGCCGCCACCGGCATCCACTACTGTAAATTGTTCCCATGCTTGTGCTGTAGTACGATTACACCACATGGGTGCTGTGCCATTTTCGCTGCTCACAAATAAATTGTTAAAGCCACGCAAGGTTATAGTCTGGCCGATGGGAGCAGTGTTGCCAGGAGGATTACCACCGTTACGTTGATCAACAACCTGATCAATGGCCGTCAACAAAGAATTGCTGTTGGTAACATCCTGCGAAAGTTCCCAGATCATGATGCCACCTCCCTGATCGAATGCGAGGTTGGTTTTACTTTTTATGGTAGGAATACCGTTGTAACCTATGCCCTGAAACGAATCAGCGTTGGCGCTGGCACCCCGGTTTAATAACGTGTTGTATGCAACATACTCGCTTGACGATCTTCCATAGAATGGTACACCCAGTATAGCTTTGGCTGAAGGAAGACCTCGTCCTTTCCAATAGTTTAAGGATTGCAAAGCATAGTCGTACGTGGAGTGATTGGAGCCGCCACCATCGTACGCCATCAGATTCAGAAAATCTACATAGCCAAATACATTGCTTTGAATGCTGGAACCACCCGTTGCTACTACTGCAGCCGTAAGTAATTTACCATTGTTATGAAGGGCTGTGCTTAACTGCTGCATGAGCGAAGAGTAATTATTGGAAGAAGCACCGCCATCCGGATATTCCCAATCTATATCTACGCCATCCAGACTATACTGATTAACAAAGTTGATCAGGTTGTTTACAAAATTTGTACGATACGTTGCATTGGCTGCAAGGCTTTCAAAGCCGCTATCATTGCCATCGTTCCAGCCGCCTACGGCAATGAGAATTTTTACTCCATTTGCATGGCTGCTTGAAACCAGACTTTGAAGCTTTGAAGGATTTTCAACGGCCTGCAGCCCACCCGTTGCAGTAGGAAGTACAAACGCATAGTTTATGTGGGTGAGTTTGCTGAACTGAATGTCACTTACGTTACCCGCCCATGACGGAAAGTATCCCACTACTTTGAATTGCGACAGAGCCGCCACTGAACTCAATAAAACAACTGCGATAACGCAGACGATTCTTGTGTATACATTTTTCATATCAGATAAATGATTTATGGGTGACAGTAATCGCTATAGTCTTCGATTACTATATATGAATAAGATCAGCGTGCCAACATGAACAAGGAGCGGAATGAAGTATATACATTTACTGTAGTAACACTCAATTCCATTGCAGTATAGTTTATCGTTTCATACAGTATATATTTGGGTTTAGGAAAATTATTGGTTAAACGCTTGTGTTGTGAAATTTTATTTCAATGCAAACGTTATTAAATGTAAGCGAGTGAGTTTTTAAAAACGCTGTATGTGATACGCCTTCAACTCTACATAACTTTTCCGTTGTACGTCCACACTACTTCAATGTTAATCTTGTAATTGATTTTCAGTGATTTGAAGGCGTTGAAAAGATGTAGTGTGTGTTGATTTTATAATTGACGAAAATCCGGATGCAAGAGTAGCCTTCAGCGTTTGTTTTAACGCCTATATATACTTTTCGGTGAGAGGGAAGCTGAGATGTGTAATCACGGACTATGGATATAACTATGCTTTCGCGGAAGGTGTTTTAACATCAATCACAGAAAAATCTTGCGAATCTTGGTTGTGGCATAATCGTTCTTTATCGGACATCCTTATTCGCTGATGAACATCTGTTCTCACCAATGTTGTTGAAAATCATGGAATGGAGGCTGTAGACGCAACATTATCCTTGGTTGGTAATTTGTATGTTGCAAGGAAAATTCGAGCTGTATGATTCGTAATTACTTCAAAGTCATTTATCGAAGCCTGATTCGTAACAAAACCTATTCCATCATTAATATCCTGGGTTTGTCGGCAGGGTTAGCAATGTGTATCATCATCCTGGAGTATGTCAAGTATGAAAAAAGCTATGATCGCTTCCATTCCAAAAGTAAAGATATATATAGGGTCATCATTGAGTTTAATGATCCGGGACAAGCACCCAGTACAGATGCCGCCAATTATGCTCCCGCAGGACAAGCGTTGAAAAATGATTTTCCGGAAGTGATAAGTGCTACTTGTATATCTCCGGAATATGGTCGTGTTGTATTGCAGTATAACGAAAAGGCATTCGAAGAACAGAAAGTATATTATGCAGACTCCTCCTTTTTTAGCGTCTTCGATTTTAAACTTCTGGAAGGTGATCCGAAAACAGCTTTAGCAGAGCCAGCTTCTATTATACTCTCACGCACAAGCGCAGAACGCTATTTTGGAAAAATGGATCAGTGGAAACGCAGCCCGCTAAATGAATTGATCCGTGTCAACAATGGCAGTGTTATGAAGGTTACCGGTATTATGGAAAACATTCCGGGCAACTCCCACTTTCAAGGGAACATTCTTATTTCGTTGGCCGAGTATGCGCGTCATAATGACTTTGAGAAAAACTGGGGTTGGAATGACTTCTATACCTATATATGCCTCAGACCCAATACAAATCCGGAAGCTTTGCAAGCGAAGATGCCTGGCTTTGTAACAAAATACATGGGGAAGGAGACCAATAAAAAAATGTTGATACAGCCACTTGAAAGTATACATCTATATTCCAATCATTCATTTGAACTGGAACCTAACGGAAGCGCACAGGCTGTAAAGTTTTTAACGGCAATCGCGATTATCATTTTAGTTATTGCATGGGTTAACTATATAAATCTGTCTACGGCACGAGGGGAGGGACGCGGCAAGGAGGTGAGCATGCGTAAGGTGAGTGGTGCGAGTCGCAACGAAGTAATGGTTCAATTTCTGTTTGAGTCGTTCTATATTAACCTGATCGCTTTTATCCTGGCCATTGGCATCGTGCAGATCAGCCTTCCATTCGTAAGCGCGTTACTTGAAAAACCGCTTGAGTTTTCCATCATCAGAGATATAGAGTTTGTAAAGATACTGGCAGTTCTCTATATAATCGGAAGTGTCATGTCCGGGCTATATCCAGCGATTATACTTTCATCGTTCCGGCCATTGCATATCCTTAAATCCTCTTCGGGAAGTATAGCGCGTGGTAAATCCGGGTTGCGACAAAGTCTGGTGGTATTTCAGTTTGTCATGTCGGTGGGACTGATTACCGGCACTGTGATCATCATGAATCAAATGCATTTTTTACGAACCAAAGACCTGGGATTCAATATCGACAAAACGTTAATCATCAATGCACCGAGTACCGTTACAAACGACTCTATATTTTTTAACCGCTATCAGTTTTTTAAACAACAGGCACTCAAATATCCGGGAGTTGAAAATGTAACGATTTCTTCTGCGCTTCCCGGTAAGCTCTCCAATGATTTAGATTCGCATGGTTCCATTCGGTTACAGGATAAACAGGAGCAGAGGCTTTCGTTTTTGTCTTTCAGAATAGATGAAGACTTTATAAAGGTATTTGATATGAAGCTGATCGCGGGGAGAAATATACCTTTTGCAACGGCTGTTTCCCGGAAGGATAGTTTGATGCTGATCAACCGGAAGGCTGCCGAACATTTCGGATATAACAATCCGGAAGATATTGTAGGCAAGAAAGTAAACTACCAGGGAAGAATTCGCGAAGTAGTAGGTGTGATTGAGAACTATCATCACAAATCATTGAAGACAAATTTTGAACCGATGCTTCTGCGCAACTCTACTTCAGGAGCACTATATATCTCGGTACGCCTTTCGCCGGCTAATGCATTGGCTTTGGATCAAATCATTCAGGATTTGGAACAACAATGGAAGACTGTATATCCTGAAAACCCATTTGCGTATTCATTCCTGGATTCGCATGTGAACAATCAATATAAGGCAGATGCACAGTTCAGCAAGATTTTCACTGTATTCGCATTCTTCTCCATTGCTATATCTTGTCTTGGCCTGTTCGGATTAGTCTCCTATACGATTACGGTACGCATCAAAGAGATTGGTGTGCGTAAAGTTCTGGGTGCATCCGTAGAGAATATTATTATGCTTTTCTCGAAAGACTATATCAAGCTGTTGATGATAGCCAGCGTTATAGGACTGCCACTTTCGTATTATATACTCAATCTCTGGCTCGAGAATTTTGCTTACAAGGCAGCGATAAGCTGGTGGCTGTTTATTTTGCCGATTTGCGTTGTAACCTTTCTCGCGTTTCTGGCAGTGAGCGTACAGATCATGAGGGCTGCACTTACCAACCCGGTAGATTCGTTACGGCATGAATAAAAAAAGAAGTACATCCAAAAGTGAAAATACCTTTGGATGTACTTCTTCCAATATATACCAACCGATGGCACTACACCATTTGGTATGGATCTCTAATTCTAGTGCTTTCCTTTTTTCTGTTGTCCGGGCGCGTATGGCTTTGCTGACTTGCTTCCGGTGGCTTTCTTCATTTGGCCAGGCGGAACTTTCTTATTGTTGTTAACTATAACAGTTTTGCATGCGCTTGATAAAACGAGCAACAGCATAAAGATCCAGGACATTCTGCGGATTTGTTCTTTCATGGTTCAGTACTTGATAAAAATGTTTTAATGTTTTAAAACCAACAAAGCGCGCTTCAACACTTGTTTCATCTCTGCGCTGTGATGATTTCTTGTAAAGCACACATTCCCCGGGTTCACCCCCAAATGGAATTGAAAAATATTTTCATTGGACAGTACGTTGCGGTCTAGCTACGCGGAATTTTCCTATGTTTACTTTGTTGAGCTTTAAAGATTATTCACTTCCATGGAGAAACTTCCTCAGGATGATTTTGGACACTTATTTCGGCAGCACCATAAAAGCTTGTGCGATCTTGCCTATAATATTGTAGTCGACAAGGACGCTGCCAAAGATATTGTGCAGGAAGTTTTTATAAAATTATGGGGCAATCGGGAAAAACTCACCTTTGGCGATCAGATCAAGCATTACTTATTTAAAGCAACCGCCCATACCGCCTATAACTATGTACGTTCGCATAAACGCGTATCACCCTTAGAGGATTATAGTGGACTTAGTACACTACAGACTTTTCCGGGAACCGAACGTGTAGAATATAAGGAGCTTGAGATTCGTGCCCGCCAAGCCATCGATAAGCTTCCACCAAAATGCAAGGCGATCTATATACTAAGTCGTCATGAAGGACTTAAGTATCAGGAAATTGCTGATACACTCGGACTGTCGATCAAGACTGTGGAAAACCAAATGGGCATTGCATTGGAAAAGCTCAGAAATGAACTGAAACCGTTTCTTTCACCGGAATTCCTGGCGCTGCTGGCAGCCATCGGCATGGGGCTCTATGCTTTGTTTTGTTGATGCGTTAAATTTTTTAAAATCTTTTGGGGGTAAGACCCGGGGTTATGTGCTATAGGGGTATAAGAATGAAATTTATAACACTTTAATCCCTGTACGTATGAGAACTGTCATTGGCTTGATCCTTTTTGTATGTGTTACATTATCTGCCTGCTCATCCTATACATGTGCCACGTATGTTAAGCATACGCCTAAAACCAACAGCACGTGCAAAGAGGTGAAGGTATAATATAAAAAATAGACCCTCTCTATGACTATCGACAACCAACATTGGGAAAGAATATCTGCGTACTTGTCAGGTGATCTTTCGGAAGCGGATAAAAAAGCTTTCGAATCCTGGCTCCAAAGCTCGGATAGTAACCGATTCCTTTTGGAGGAAGCGCGCAAGGTCTGGGAGAATTCCGGATTGAAACTTCAATTAAGTGATCCGGCAACAGAAGAAGAGCTTCTAAAACTACAGTCGCGCATTGGTGCGGAGCGTCATGAGGAGAAGAATAAAGTTGTATCTCTTTTTACAGGATCAACGGCATGGAAGATTGCTGCCAGTATAGCATTCATCGCGATAGCCGTTTACTCCTATATATCCGTTAAGCGAAGCGATGAAAATGTGATTGCATCTGGCAATGAAGTGATGACACTATATTTACCGGATAGCAGCCGCGTGTGGCTGAATACAAACAGCCGCATTCTATACTCGGGAAATTTTACAGGGAAGCGAAGTATAGCACTTGAAGGTGAAGGGTATTTCCAGGTACGTCCGGATACTGCACATCCTTTTGAAGTGACCACCAACGCTACGTCCACCGTAGTGTTGGGTACTTCCTTTAACATAAAAGCGGAAGACAGCACCACTACCCTTACCGTTGCAGAAGGCAAAGTACACTTCGTGGCACGCGATGCTAAAGCGGATGAATCTATCGTGTTGGCGCCACGTGAACAGGCAACCTTTCGTCATCAACAAAAAACAGTTACAAAATCAAGAAGCCACAACATGCAATTTGCAGCGTGGCGTAAATTGAATAATCCTCAATACGAAAATGAAAAACGCAACGGTGCGCTTCATCTCACAACAAACTATAGCTGGCGAAAAAATCAGATCAATCAATCTGTTATAGAAGGGAAGATTACGAACTCGGCATCGCTGGCAGCCTTTAAAAATATAGTGCTTAGCGTTACGTATTCACAGCCGGGTGGAAATGTAAAAACTACAAAGCTTGTGATCAACGAATCGGTAAGACCCGGCAGAACGATTGATTACCGAAGAAGGCTGCTTGATATATTTACAGATACCCATACTTTAAAAGTAAACATCGAATCTGCAGAGGTTGATGTAAATGACAACTACTAATAAGATTGTTTATGGATGGTAACGAACAATACTCCACAGCGCAAACATATGGATCTTTTACTATTCCCGAACAAGCTGAAGCATTGATCTACCTCGCTGAAAAAATAATACAACAACATTCGCAGGAGGGACCACAGAGCCCGGTGAAACCACAGCTCATTGCAGATCTCAACTACCGGATCAGTTCCGCTAAATCACGACATGACCAAGGTCTTAAATATGAGCGCTTGATGCGCGAAGCATTTGCTGAACGTGATTTTCTTTTAGGCAAGCATAATACATTAGGAAGAGAAGAACGCGATGTGAAAAGCATTATCGAAAATGTTGTTCTCCTGTTACAACAGCACTACGCTGATAAAACTGGTTTTACAAACTGGGGGCTTGAGGCAAGGTCTGATAAATAGTGCCTCTGTTTACACTTTCTCAATCATCAACTTTTAGAAACCCTGTTACAAGGGTTTTTTGTTTTAAACAATGTATAGGCTATTAAGGTTATACGCCAGTAGTCTATAGTATCTGTATCAGCTTGATGATTCAGTCAGGAAATATAGGTTGTAGGAAAAAATAAATGAAAGAAATCAAAACACTTTGCAGATGGTCTTGTTGAATACAATGAATGTTAAAACAGAATCTTAACAAACCATAAAACAAAGTATATGAAAATTAATCAGTTGATGGTAGTAGCCGCCATGGTGTTGCTCTCCAGTTGTGCTGCTCATGTCGGTACACTTACCAGTAATGTTTCGTTGAATCAAGCTAACTTTCGTGTAGTGAGTACTGCAACCGGCAGTGCGCAAACCAAGTTGGTGCTTGGCTTCGGTGGATTGAAGAAAGAGGCTTTAGTAGCAGAAGCGAAAAAAGATCTGATCGCAAAAGCTAATCTTACTCCTACACAAGTGCTTGCCAATATTTCTGTAGACTATAAAACCAGTATATATCCCGGTTTTATTCCTGCTGTAGTAATCAATAAAGTGATTTTGACGGCAGATGTTATCGAGTTTACGAAATAGACTTTAGATTAAGTCAGTCGTGGTTCATGGCTGACTTAATCTTTTGGCTTTGTTTTCCTCCCCGTACTCAGCTTTACCTGTGTTTCGCGTACGGCGATCCGTGGAAGTGTATCGTTATACTCGGATATATAGTCCTCTACTAATTTTCGATGATGCTTCACCATGCTTCTCAAAAGCCACGATATAGCTTTGGTGATCAGTATTTCTTTTTCAGCTTTTAACCGATCTATATTCTCGATTGCCATAGCGGCTAATCTTTCATCGGCGTGCTTGCTCAGAGGGGAGCAAAGTAACACGAGTGATGCCCTGCGCTTCTGAATGTTTTTACTCTTTGAGAATTTGGAAAGTAGCGATCCCCATTTCTTCCAGTTACGAGAGATTTCTGTAGACGTATAGGCTCCTGTACAAACGGCATCAACTTCTGCCCAGCCAATTAAATGATCAAGCCACTGGTCGAATAGTTTAGGATCAAAGGTTCGTTGGTCTTGTGTGGAGTAATCGAGTAACATACCGGCCATCCATTTCTCGGTAGAAGATTTACCTTCGATCAAACTTGTAAGAAGTTTAGCGAATGCATCCACAGGTAAGTCGCGATGGCTACGCATCCATTCTTTAGCTATGGTTCGTAACACCGGAGCGCTGATGGCATAGCGGGGATGTGCGTTGCCAAGGTAACTATCCAGAAACGTATGCTCGGTTCCCTGGCCAGCGTTTATCTGAATAGCTTTGAGAATTTCTTTGTGGTGGCGGTCCATCAAAATATAGTTAGTCTTTCAGCTTCCGGATCAATTCACGGTCAAGCTCCGGGCCATCGGAAAGTGCTTTGCTGATCTTGCTGACAACGTCATCGAGGTTGTGACTCGATTCTTTCAGATGCCGGAGAATTTCTCTTTCATTTTCTGACAACGAAGTTTTATTCAACAGGTTGATCAACCCTAATATACTACACAGGGGACCGCGTAGTAAATGAGAGTTGATGAAAGCATACTCGGCAAGTCTCTGATTATGATTTTCAAGTTCCAGTGTTCGTTCTGCTACACGTTCCTCCAACAGAAAATTAGCTTCTTCAAGGCGGTTGTTGATCGAGGTGATCTCTTCATTCTGATCTTTCAGCATTTTGTTTTGTTCCTCGATTTCGACCGTCATCAACTGAAGCGTGAGGTTCTGATTTACCAGTCGTTTGTTAATCGCATGCTGCGTATAGCTGAACAGTATGGCTACCGTTGCCGTGATGAGTGTGAAGAGTACACCGCCCGCTGTAAACTGAGCAGGAGAGATCGTTACGTCATAGGAACCTATATGTGTGTTTACGTAGATTCCATTCGCCACGATAAACGCTACCACGATAAATGTAAGCGATATCGTTTCGAACGACCGTGTAAACATGGTGAGCAATAATGGAATGAGACCGATCCAGAAAACCCAGGTATGAAAGAATGTAGGATCGGAAAGGATCTGTGCCTGATTGACAAGCAGTAAAAATAAAACGTTGATCACCACGAGGAGTTTGTGGCTCACCTTTTTGATCGATAATGCAAAAAGCAACGCAGGGGCTACTGCTAGAACAATCAGGTAAGGAAGGGATATACTTCTGAAGTCGAAAATTAGTTCAAAGCATATACTAAATACGAAGAACAAAATGACAGCGAGCAGGTAGTAACGAAAGGCAATGACCCGCGATGCTTCCGCTCTGCCCTCCGGAGTATTGGTTTTTATTAAAAAATCAAGCATGTCTTCATCAACCCAGGTTACAATCCCGCTGAAATAACTTAAAAATCTTCATTTGAACTAATAATTGGGCAGAGTATTTTTTTAGACGCTAAATATGGTATTTGATAGGAGCCATTATTTCTTGATCTTTCTGAAATCATGCGCTGGTTTTCATTCCTGTTTTTTACGCTTTGTTCGCTGACAGATATATATGCCCAGCGATCGCCTGACCCTGGAAAAGAAGCACGGTTACTCACTCGCATATTGCAAGAGCAACACTTGCAACCACGTGCCATCAATGATAAATTTTCTGCTGATGTGTTCAAGGTCTTTCTTGAAACCATTGATCCGGATAAACTAATTTTCAGTGAGGCAGACTTAAAATCGCTGCTAAAGTATAAAACACTTTTAGATGATGAACTCAATGGTGACAACTGGAATTTCCTAAATGAAATTATACCTCTATATAAGAAATGTTTGTTGCATACGGAGGAAATTGTAGCACAACAAACGAATGCACCATTGGTTAGTACCACGAAAGAATACCTTGAGTATGACACAACGCACTGGGCACACGATGAACCTGAACGCATTGCGCGATGGAAGCGCTGGCTGAAGTATCAGATCCTGGACAGGCTCACCGATCGGCAAAAAGGCTATACCGGGAGTGATGCAGATCTCTTCGCTCGCTATGAGCCCGAAGTACGCCTTCGGGTAAAATCGTACGAACTCCGTTCCATTAAAAGAGTACTGAATCACCCCTCCGGTTTTGAGTCCTATATAACTGCTGCATACTTTCAATGTATAGCTTCAGTATTCGATCCACATACAACCTATATGCCGATTACGGGCATGGAGAATTTTTTATCATCGCTCAGTACAGAGGGATATTATTTTGGTGTAACCCTCGATGAGAATGAACGTGGCGATGTGTTTATAACGGCATTGGCTCCGGGCGGCTCTGCGTGGAAGTCGGGTGAACTACAGACTTCAGATGTACTGGTCAATCTTAAATGGGAAGGACAGGAGTCTATTGATGTAACGGGTATATCATTGGAAGAAGCAAATGAAATACTGGCCGATAACAATCACCAGTCAATGGAATTTACGGTGCGCAAACCCAGCGGCCTCACTACTTCCGTTACGCTTCGAAAAGAAAAGATCTCGCTCGAAGAGAATTATGCCAGAAGCTATTTACTCAAAGACAAGTATACTATAGGCTATATATCGCTTCCTGATTTTTATACACAATGGGGAGATGACAGTGAGGGCACACACTGCGCGGAAGATGTAGCGAAGGAAATTATCAAACTAAAAAAGGAAAACATAGACGGGCTTATTATAGATGTACGCTATAACGGAGGAGGTTCCTTGCAGGAGGCTGCCGCGATGGCTGGAATTTTTATTGATGAAGGCCCACTAGGATTTTTGAAGGGTAAAGATCCGAATGCGATTATACTAAAGGATATGACTCGCGGAACGATTTACGATGGGCCACTGATATTGATGGTGAACGGCCAGAGTGCATCAGCTTCAGAATTTCTTGCAGCTGTTTTACAAGACTATAATCGTGCTGTGATTGTTGGTAGCCGCACGTTTGGAAAGGCGACTGCACAGAATTTCTTTCCATTGGACTCTGCACAGGCAGCACCGTCATTGCAAACACTCCAGGGACAAGGATACGCCAGCATCACTACCGATAAGATATACCGTGTTACCGGAAAAGCGGTGCAGGGTAAAGGTATACATCCCGATGTTTTGCTTCCGGATATGCTTGATGGGTTGATGATCCGTGAATCCGATTTACCCTTCGCATTACCCAACGATTCTCTTCCCCGCAAAGCAAGCTATAAGCCTTTGCCTGCATTGCCGTTGCGCACTATAAAACGAAACAGTGAGACACGCATCCGGAATACAGAATCGTTTCAACACGTTGTAAAAAGTCTTCAATGGCTTACAGAGGAATTGAAAAAGAGGAATCAACCTTTACTGTTGTCGTGGGAGACCTTTAGTAAGGAAAATAAAGATCATGAAGCACGCTATGCAGCATTGGAAAAATTGCTGGACCAGCAGGCCGGAAATTATGAGGTTATCAACAGTTCTTCAGATCAGCAGCGGATGGCGGTTGATGACTATAGCAATAAGTTTAACGCCACCTGGATTAAAAATCTCAGAAAAGATATTTATTTAGCAGAAGCTTTCAGGGTCATGACCGATCTGATTGAGATCAAACATAAATGATCTGAAAGCGTTATACGGTAATACATTTTGATGATTGATAATTTATAAGCAATAATTAATTCATTTATATTTCATGACAGAAAAGCAAGTACATATTCTTATTGGTTGTGCAGACGCACGTGACCTCAGCCAGGTGCAATTGGATGCGATTGATAAGGTTACAGCGGAATTCCGCGACATGAGCATCGAGGTGGAGCTGCACGTTATCCGCGCAGCAGGCTCCTTTGTAACGCCCGATATAGTAATGGATATCAAACGGACGATCGAGCAGGCGCAGCGGACGTCAGACCCGTTGTTGCCGATCAGCTACTATATACATATACAGACGCATGGTCACCTTACAGAAGATTCCAATGATCACTATATCAGTCATGTTCATGATCTTAAGATAGTGGAAGGCTCTCCGTTGAACTGCGGTATGCTGGGTGCTTCCGGTGTGGGCATCGAGATTGAGCAGATGATCGTGGAAGAAAAACCGGTGATCACTATCAAAGGTCGTGCTGTCGTAGTTGACAACGACACAAAGATTAAATACCTGCTACAGGAATATTATGCGTACGATGGCTATCTCGCAGGCGACTGGATCAAGAGTATAGATTTACTTCGCACACATCCGCGTCATCAGCGTACGGTGTTGGAGAAAGCAATAGCGGTCGATCCTGAATTGAAAATGCTTCGTATACAGATCACTTGTGGTATCATGGACTATGCTATACATTCACTGATCCGTGTGGATGACGGTGATCCGTCTGTTCCATACTGGGATACCGTGCAAACCGAAATACGCAAGCATACTCAAAATGACAGGAGCGCGAAGGAGATGCTGATCAATCAGTCAGCAAAACAAAAACCGTTCGCAGGGTTGCTTTGTATGAGTGATCCACGTATGTCGTCACGGTTGTTGGCAGCGAACTACTATATGCGTCATAAAAACATTCAGCATACCGGAGATTATTTGCCTAATACAGTTTTTAATATTACCGGAAGTTCATTCGATATACCACAAACACCCTTTGGACCGTATGTTATAGCCGGGTTCTTCTATGCAGTGAAGCATCTTCACCTGGTAGACCAGATGGTAATGGGTTACAATGAAGATCAGACAGATCGCATTATAAAGAAGATCAAGAATGATCCAATCATGCGCATGATCGTGCAAAAGTTTGACGTCAATCTGATTGCGATCAATCAACTCGAACTTCAACAGGAAGAAGCGTAAAAAGTATATAGCCATTTGAATCTTCAGATGGCTATAGTATAGATATACTTTTACATAAACGTGAAAGGGTTCCGGGCCGGCACATGTGTAATGGTGAGGCCCGGAACTTTTGGTTGCAGCCAAGGCACCAGCCACTGCATACCGGGCTCCTCGCTTACGGCATGCCCCAGAACAATAAGGGATCGCTTTATACCTATAGATTGCAAGTCACGCATATACTCACTGGTTTCCCATTCACTCAGCTCTCCACCAATCAATACATCCGGTTTAACTTGTCGCAGTGCATCGATTTGCCTTCGTCCACCCGGTGCTCCGGGTAATAGTAAAATGCGCTTGCATTCCTGTGCAGGGTCGCCCATTACGCGCACTGTTTGTATCCCGAGTTTTGATTTTACATGCGTTACGATTTGTTGGAGTGATGTAGGTGGAAGATTGATCACGTGAAGTTCTTCCGGGTCTGCATATTTTTCCCAACCCAAGGTTGTAAGCACGCCCATTTGCACTCCATCCGGACGATGAGAATGCCAAAAATCATGAAAGCGCCAAACCGCGATGTTGTGTTTCTTTAGCAGGCTATATTTATACAGATATACTTCGTCTTCCTCCAGCCAGTCGGTATCGTCACGGTGATTGTAGAACGTAGGCTCATGTGCAATGATGAAGTTAGCGTTCAGCGCAATTGCTTTTTCAATGACGGGTATCGTTGCAAAACTGGTGGTTACTATACCCGTTACCAGTTGGTCTGGAGTTCCGGATTTTAATCTGTCCACCGTTCCTGAAATGGGCAAGCGCGGTATTTCTTTTAAGACCAAGTCAATTACCTGTTGCACCGTGAGTGGAGGCGCAGGTTGATTTATAGGGTTAGCGAATCCTGCTACAGGTGTCGTGAGGAGCGCTGAGGCACTGATCGCCTTCGTGACCGTAGAAATAAATTCTCTTCTTCTCCATATACCGTGATCAGCATTGTTGATGCTGGTTAATTTCGTGATCTTGGAATGCTTACTCATTTCGTGTCAGTTTATTAATCAATATATCTTATTTTTCTGAATTCCTGATTCTTCGTTTCAACAGGATGGCCTCACATTCAAACTATATCTGAAGCGACATTCCGGCAAGAGCCGTTGTGCATTCAGCAATCTTAGCAATGTGTTGATCAATTTTTTGTTACCGGTCATATTCCGGATGGTAACTCGCACTGGATTTTTTCATACCTTAAGGCATGGTGAAGTCTCTGATGGGCGATTTCCGAAAGCTCAATGACGTAAGCGTTTTCCCGGTTATCAAGCAATCAAGGTATAACTGGTTTTGGAAGTATAAGCTTTATCACTTACCCTTTTGGTTTACCTACCATGTCATGTGGTGGACGCTCACCATCGGCAGCTTCTCGCAAACAGCCAATAATATTTTATTCTCTCCGTACTCTATAAAATTTTTCTTTTATGTAGTCTTTCAGGCAATAGGTGTATACTTCAATTTGTATTTTCTTATACCTCGATTTCTTGAGAAAGGACGTTATGTTCAGTATATAGGTTTACTGGTACTGACTATGCTTTGCACGGCTATACTTATTGTTCCGGGATATTATGTGAGCGCCTGGTTGTCTGGGTATACGTTGAAAGAACTATATAACGTTAATCCTGAAAATTACGCTTTCTTTTTTCAGATGAACACGTTCCCGTCTACAGTTGCCAGCATGACGTTGGGGATGAGTGTGAAGTTAACGAAGAACTGGATCAAGGCCCGGAGAAGAGAACAATCATTGGAGAAGGAAAAGTTAGAGACTGAATTAAAGTTCCTGAAGTCTCAGTTCAATCCTCATTTTCTTTTCAATACTATAAATTCAATTTTTGTTTTAATTCATAAGAACCCGATGATGGCTTCTGAGTCGCTCGCGAAATTTTCTGACTTACTGCGTTACCAGCTATATGAATGTAACGAACAGCAAATTCCGTTGGAGCAAGAGTTGACTTACCTGGAGAATTTTATTGAGTTGGAGAAGCTGCGACAGGATGATGGTAACTTCAAGTTAACGATTCAATTTGAGCAGCCGTATTCTGGTGATCTAAGTATAGCGCCTTTTGTATTGATGCCGTTTATCGAGAATGCCTTTAAGCATGTATCACAACGGAAAGACCAGACGAACTGGATCCGGATGAATCTTCGTTTTGATAAACAGCAGCTATACTTTACTATCACGAATAGCATTTCAGTGATCAATAATTCTTCGGAGCTTATGGCGTATAGCGGTATAGGACTTAAAAATGTGAAGCGAAGACTCGATTTGATTTATCCGGAAGGACATGACTTGCGAATAGAAAAGGACAGTGAGCACTTTGAGGTAACGCTTCGGCTGGATCTCCACAAACAAAAGACTTCGGAACCAGTACCAATGCCAGTCCGGTAGAAGAATTAATTTCGGTTTTTAAAGTATATAACATGATGTTAAAATGTGTAGCGATTGATGACGAACCGCTGGCCCGCGAGTGCATTACGAACTATATACAGGAAGTTGATTTTTTGACGCTTGCGGGGACAGGCAGCAATCCCGTTGATCTGACGCGGTTGCTGGATGAGCAAGCTATAGATTTAATATTCCTGGATATACAAATGCCCATCATCAATGGTATAGAGTTTCTAAAGATGGTTCAAAACCCACCGATGGTTATTATTACCACAGCTTATCCGAGTTATGCGCTGGAAGGATTTCAACTCGATGTGTTAGACTATCTGGTTAAACCAATTACGTTCAGTCGGTTTTTTAAAGCTGTTACCAAAGCTAAAGATTATCATCAGCTTCTCTCCAGACCCGCTGTATCCGACACTTCGGATAAAACCGTTTTAACCGCAGATTATTTCTTTATCAAGTGTGACTATAAATACGAACGGATTTATTTTAACGATATTCTCTATATACAGGCGATGCAAAATTACATCACCATCTATACCTCCAAAGGTAAATACATGACGTTGTTGTATCTGAAAAGTATTGAGGAGAAGCTGGATGGTCAGCAATTTATCCGCGTACACAAATCGTACATAGTGTCCATTCCTAAAATTGAGGCCATTGAAAATAATGAAATCGTCATGCAGTCATTTCGTATACCGATTAGCCGCAGCTATCACGATGAAGTTATTGATCGGGTAGTAAACGACCGGCTTTGGAAAAAGTAAATGCAATCGCTGCATTTAGTAGTGGTGTATACGTACAAGTTTATTCACTCCAATCCTCTGTTCTGATCGGTAATCTGCGAATGCGTTTACCGGTAGCTGCATACAATGCGTTGGCCAGTGCAGGAGCAACAGGAGGCACGCCCGGTTCGCCAGCTCCGCCCATACGTTCTGTACTGGGTACAATATATACTTCTATCGGTGGTGTTTCCTGGATACGAAGCATACGATAATCATTAAAATTGCGTTGCTTCACGCGTCCGTTCTCCAGTGTTATTTCTCCATAGAGCGCAGCCGTGAGTCCATATACTATACCGCTCTCCATTTGCGCGCGTACGCCATCCGGGTTCACTGCCAGGCCGCAGTCAATGGCACATACGATGCGCTGGAGATGTATTTTTCCATCCTTTATGGCTAGCTCAACAACTTGCGATACATAGCTGCCCATGGCCGCATGCACAGCTATACCGCGATATACACCTGCAGGCAACGGATTGTTCCATCCTGATTTTTCAGCGGCGAGGTTAAGGGCTGCCAGGTGTCGCGGATGATTTTTTAATAGTATACGTCTGTATTCAACAGGGTCTTTTCCTGCTTTTACAGCGAGTTCATCGATTAACGTCTCCATCACGAAACCAGTATGCGTATTTCCAACAGAGCGCAATGGTAAAACGGGCACGTTACAGGTAGTGGTGTGTAATTCAATGGAAAGATTTGGTATACTATCAAAGTATGGTGAACCATTCACGCCATCTACCGAACTATAATCGATTCCGTTGGGAGCGATGTCTTTCTCCAGAGGTGTGTTCTTGAAAAGTGATTGTCCGATAATACGGTGCTGCCAGGCCAACGGAATATGATTGCTTCCGATTCCTATATATACCCGATGCAAATATACAGGACGGTAATATCCACCTTGTATATCATCCTCTCGTGACCACACCAATTTAATAAAGCGACCACTTGCTTTGGCGATGTGCACAGCTTCCATTATCCAGTCAGCATCAAACGAACCACGTCTGCCAAAACTTCCTCCGAGAAAAGGTGTATTGAAAATTACCTGCTCCGGATTCAGTCCCAGGAATCGAGCTACTTGCGCTTGATGAGGGAGTGGTGATTGAGTGCCTGTCCATACCTCACACGAGTCGCCCTGAATTTTTACGGTACAATTTAACGGCTCCATCGGTGCATGTGCCAGGTATGGAAATATATATTCAGCCTCGATTATGCGGGATGTTGACGCAGCATCTGCTATATCTCCTTTTTTTTGTACAGGTATACCCTGTGTTTTGGATAGCTCCCTATATTCTTCTATCTGCGAACTGCTGTCCACTCCTTTATTTTCATCAATGTTCCATTCGATTTGCAAAGCCTCGCGTCCAATCTTGGCAAGCCAAAAATTATCGGCTAGAACAGCTATACCGGTAGGAACCTGCACGACATCGCGAACGCCTTTTATGGCTTTTGCCCGGGTAGCGTCAAACGATATGGCCTTTCCGCCAAATACGGGTGCATGAGCGACTACCGCTGTGAGCAACCCGGGAAACTGAATGTCGATTCCATATATAGCTTGCCCGTTAATTTTTTCTGGATTATCCAGCCGCTTTTGTGATTTGCCTATATACTTCCATTCTTTAGGTTCGCGAAGTTTAACAGAAGGTATAGCAAGTGTTGAAGCTGCAGTTGCCAATTCTCCATAGCTGGCGCGCCTGTTGCCCACGATAACATAGCCCTTTTCTGTTCTGCAGGTTTCCGGAAGTACACCAAACTTATGGGAAGCTGCTTGTACAAGCATGGCACGAGCGGTTGCACCCACCAGTCGATAACGATCAAATTCCGAACGTGTTGAATCGGATCCACCCGTAGACTGTACATATATAGATTCAGCAAAGTCATTCCCCTTTCCGGAAGAACGGTGTTGTACTTTAATTTTACGCCAATCGCAATCCAGTTCTTCAGCGATCAGCATGGGTAATGTTGTCCATACACCTTGCCCCATTTCTACTTTTGATAGAATTATATATATACTATCGTCTTCTCCGATGCGGAGAAATGCATGCAACGAGGCAGCTTGATTTGGGCGTGATGATATTTTTCCTGCCCCCCAAACCATGGAAAAAGAAAGGATGAGTCCACCGCCGGCAAGCGTGCTTGTTTTGAGAAAGTCTCTTCGGTTTATGGATTGCCTTTTTTTATTTTCCATGGATACATTAAAGGTTCTAAATCAAAGTACGTATTGTCTGTAATTTAGGTCAATGATATTGACAGGTTACAAGCCCGTGTATACCAAATGCGCTTGTGGATTGACGACAGGGCTTGGTAAGATCGATTTAGGAATTTCTCCCAAATTCTAGTGCGTCTCTACCAGGTCTTTAAATACCTGCAAGGTAGCCTTCCAATATAGCTCCAGGTGTTTGTATATGGTTTCTGTTGGAAAATTACTCAGCGTTAATGTCAGGGTGGTTTGGTAGTTGGTTGGCGTCAAATCAAACTCAATTACTGAATAGTTTTGCGTTTCGTCAGGAAGTTCCGATAGTGAGCTTAGGTGACTATATTGGAGGCTGCTCCCGGTGTTAAACTTTAGAACCGTTCCATTATTCTTGAAATGTAGTCCGTGTAAAATTCCTTCGATAATCATCGGACTTCCAATCGGTTAGTATATGTATAGCATCGTCATGCATCCATCTTTTCATGCACGATGGATCCGTTAACGTATGCCATACCTTCGAGACAGGTGCGTTAATGATAACCGTTTTCGTGTAAATTTTGTTTGATTGCATTTCTGGAATAATGACCAACGATTTAACGATAGAAAGGTTCTTCACTTATCCACTGAAATCTGTCCTCTAACAATAAGTATGGGTTGTCGGAAGTTCTGTCTGCCACTATATTTAACGTGTCCTGATTCATATACCCTGATAAGTGCAATGCCTTACCTTCCGTCTTGAAGTCGAACTCACCTGTAGTGGTCAGGTCTTTTGAGGAAAGCCTGATCTTATGCGAGTTATTCAAAACAGAACAATACCAGGGCATTATAAATCCATCCATATGGGTAACGTTAAGTATATTTCCACTAATTTTTAATGACTTCCAGCGTCTTGTATTTGTATCTGTAGATGATGCCGTATCTCCATTGAGTAAAAAATGTGAAATCGTATATTCGCCCATGATCGTTCCGGATTGTGATAAACTTTGTGCTTGTCTGTTTTGTTGTTGTCCAATTGAGCCCACGAGCGGTGGAAGGATTAAGATGCCCACCAAAAGCACGTTCAGGGTATAGTAAATAATTGTAGATCTGCGTGTGTTTTTAAAATGGATTTGAGGTTCCTCTGCAGCGATATCGCTATTGAGGAAGAAGAAACCCAGAAGTCTTTTCGCGTTCATCGCGAGTATCAAGACAGACATCAGTAACAGGTGGAGAGAAAATAGCTTTACAGGTATATTGTAGAATATATTTAACGCAAAAACATTTATAAATACAACTACCGAAACAATAGCTCCCAATAATCTTGTACGGTGAAATAAGAGAAATATACCGGCAACTACTTCTATACATCCGGAAAGGATTGTATATCCGGGAGAAGAACCCATGAATGTCCAGGCAAGTCCCATCAGGGATGATTCACCGTATGTTGTATTCAGCCGTTGTGCATTTGGTAATGAGAACTGTAGCGGAATTACTTTACTGAATCCATAGCCGAACAATGTCGCAGCAAGGTAGTATCGAACCAATATTTCGAGTATAGCTGACAGCTTAGTATAGTACTCATCTTTTTTCAGGATGAGTGTCCAAATGATTGACCCTATGCCGGCAAAAATAATGAGGATGAAAGCCTCCGTATATTTTAATGAAGTGTCTCCGCTTCCTGTAGGGCCGTGTAGTGGGTTGTAATATTCATTCAAAAGTAACGGTCCGGTAACATCCAGAAGCCCAACGAAAGCGTTATGCAGAGGAGTTGTTATATGTTCTGAGAAGGGAATTAAACTAAATGGAAACGGGAGGATGTATAGTATCAGGTAGAGAAAAATAAACCTGAAGAAGATGGACGATGCTAAATTTTTACTCTTCGTTTCATTACTATTATTCAGGCTCATGTTTTTCGCAGGTCAAATTCTTACATCCATTTTGACTAGTAATTTAATAGTCAGCAATCTATAATCAATGATATATGCAAGAAAAGAATGGAGCGCGCATTTCAACGGCTGTTGTTATAAAAAAAAGCACCACTGTTTTAAACAGTGGTGCTTTATAATACTTAAATTTTTACTCGGACTTCAAGCTTTTTGAAGGACTCATCAATGCTGCGCGTATAGCCTGGTAACTTACGGTTGCCAGTGTAATGGCAAGCGCTCCTATACCGGCCACTGCTGGTATCCACCACGAGATTTCTGTATGATATTTATAGCTGTCCAGCCATTGAAGTAGGAAATAGCAAGCAATGGGAATGGCGAGCAGGCAGGAGATAATTACGAGCACAATAAAATCTTTCGATAGCATTCTCCATAAACTCAGCACCGATGCGCCCAATACTTTTCGTACGCCAATTTCCTTCGTGCGCTGCTCGGCAACAAAAGAGGCGAGACCGAATATTCCCAGGCAGCTAATGATGATAGCGAGTACTGAAAATACAGTTGTCAGTTTACCAATGCGCTCTTCTGCAGCGAATTTAGAGCCATAGGCTTTATCGACAAATTTATAGTCAAAAGGCGCTGAAGGTATATTTCGTTTGAAAACCGGTTCGATCAACGTCATACACTCCGCTGCACTTTTTTCCGGGTTCAGGCGCAGGTTTATCCATTCAACATTGTTGTACTGCAACATATATACGGATTGCTTTACAGGATTGTAAGGTGATTGTACAATCATGTCTTCAACAACACCTATAACTGTAAACTTTTGATCATCCCAGGAGATCTCCATGCCTACAGGATTTTTTACATTCATAAATTTTACTGCAGCTTCATTGAGGATGATGGCAGATGAATCGGTTGAGAACTCCCGCGACATATCCCTTCCCTCTTTTATTTTCCACCCGATGGTTTTGCCATACTCATGCGTTATATATATAGTTCCAAAATCGGTTTGAAAATCCGGATCTTTACCCTTCCAGTCGAAGCCTCCATTGTTAGACCAGATTGCCGTCATGGGACTCGAGGATTGCGACATTTCTTCTATCGCTCCTGTATTTTTCAATTCGTTTCGCAGTACATCGAACTTTCCGGCAAACTCCGGGGTCTTCATCTGGATCATCACCAATCCTTCACGATTGTATCCCACGGGTCTGTTCTTCGTGAACTGAATCTGCTTATATACTATAATTGTCCCGATGATGAGCGTGATGGACACCGTAAATTGAATCACTACCAATACCTTGCGTGGTATAGAGGCAAGTCTTCCTGTCTTGAAAGTCCCTTTCAGTACTTTTACCGGTTGGAATGATGATAAATATAGTGCTGGATATGAGCCTGCCAGTAGACTTGTGACAACTATAAAGGCGAAACTCACCATCCAGAACATAGGGTTTAGCCAATCTATAGCAATCTTTTTATCGGCCAGGGTATTAAACCACGGTAGGGCTACTGCTACGACTATAGCAGCTACTATAAAGGATAAGAATACCACCAGAAATGATTCACTTAGAAACTGGCTGATCAATTGTTGTCGCATCGACCCAATGGTCATGCGTATGCCTACTTCCTTGGCACGTTTCTCCGAGCGCGCTGTGCTCAGATTCATGAAGTTTATACACGCTAATAGCAATACAAATATACCGATGATACCAAAGAGCCATACCAACTGAATACGACCACCACTTAATTTACCTTCTTTCCATTCGGAGTG
The DNA here is from genome assembly GCA_902168185.1 of uncultured Bacteroides sp. GTDB lineage: Bacteria > Bacteroidota > Bacteroidia > Cytophagales > Cyclobacteriaceae > Ohtaekwangia. The sequence continues at coordinate 181,799 of CABHOV010000034.1, read as the reverse complement.
AAGATGCCAGTTACGCATGGGCTGCAGAAAAATCTCCGGACTAAACGGTCGCTCATCTTCTGCATGATTATACTTTGTTTTCTTGATCTTTTCTGAGACTACTTGTAAGTCTGCTCCGGGCGCTAGCTGTGCAAAGAGCTGAAAAGAATTATTGCCCCACTGTGTGGCAGCATGAGTGATCCATGGACTATGGGCTTTGACAAGTTCCCAGTTGGCGATAAACTTCAGATCGGTGTGCGTTGTATTGGCGGGAAGATCTTCATATATACCAACGACTTTGACATCCTGGTCGCTGTCGAGTATAATATTTTGATTCAGCGCATCATCGTTTCCGAAGAGTGCTACTGCTGTCGATTTTGATAGGAGTACAGCACTCGGATCTTTAAATGCACTGCGTGTTCCTTGCAGCATTTTCAGCGATAATATTTCAGGAAAGTCACCCTGGAAAAAGTTGCCCTCCTTCGAGATCTTTACATCACCACGGCTAAGTACATGCTCATCGGTCCATCTTCCTATCGCTATATATTTAAAATCGCTTCCATACTCCTCGCGAATCGCTGTTTCCAGTGGTATTGGTATAGCAGTCTGTGTTCCCTTTACACCATTGAAAGTCTGATGCTGCATAATCTGTACAACCTGGTCGTAGTTTTCATGGTATCGATCGTAAGAAAGTTCGTCATAGATCCATAGCCCGATGAGCATAGCCACTACCATACCTACTGCGAGGCCACCTATATTTATAATAGAATACCCCTTGTTAGACATGAGGTTTCGGAAGCTTACTTTGAAATAATTTCTGAACATATCGTAATGGTTTGAGTTTGTTCTGGATGGTTTGCGTATAGCAAAGGGACGTATATAGTGCAGCACCTGGTACCAGTAATTAAGCCGGGCTCTGAAAGGAGATATATTCTTTGCCGTTGCATAGAATTTTTCTTCCAGATCACCGGTCACTTCTTCGCACAAATCATCGCGCAGAAAGCACTGCAGCAGCCGGTTTGCAAGGCGAGGCGGTATGAGTTCAGGTTGTTTCAATTTATTGTCAGCTAAAAGCCGTAATTAAATTTTCCGGCAAAAGCCGGGTATTGTTTCCAAAGCGATACTTTAAAGTCCATGGATTCTTTGAGCACCCGTTTGCCGAGCGCAGTTATGGTAAAGATTCGCTTTCGTCTGCCTCCGCGTTCAGCGGTAGCGTTGCCCATCTTTGATGTCAGAAAGCCTTTTCCTTCCAGCCGATCGAGCGTAGAATGCACTGCTCCGATGGATACCGGTCGGCCCGTCTGTGATTCGAACTCATCCGCCATTTTAAAAGCGTAAGCGTCATCCCCCAGGATTCCAACCAACAGCAGAATCACTTCTTCAAATTCGCCAAGTCTTGTTTCTATCATTTGATACTAAATTGTAGAACAAATATGCAATTAGATGACCATATGTTCTACGATCTAGTAACAAATACTCGGGCTTTTCGGGAAGGTTGCAGGGATAGAAGAAAAAAATATTTTTTAGATGGGGGACCGAAAGGCTAAGGCTTTTATCGCCAAATAAATATCGGCTGTAAATTAAGTATTACTCTAACTTTTTGAATAGTGCACATGGAGATTATAGAAATCTCGTAACAATTTTGATTGTATTTTAGCGGCCCGGTTTCCAGGAAGTAAGCAAAGCCTTTCATGCTTTTGGAACAGGGAACATTTACAATAAAACAAAAACGAATTTTATGGCTAAGGAAAGCATTGCGAAAGAGAACCCAGTTATTGATGCACTACGAAAGTTAAAAGAAGAAGAGGCAGAGTTGATGGTTAAATTAAAGCCTGTTCAGGAAGCGATTGGTGCACTTGAAAAAATTGTCGACAAGTCTGTTAAGAAAGTGAAGCCATCAGCAGGATCAAAAGATAGCTCCGATAATGCAGGTGCTGAAGAAAGCACACAAGAATCAAGCGAGGATTCTCAATAAGAATATCACGCTGAGCAAAAAATAACAACAGTGTAAAAATGCAGGGATCACCTGCATTTTTTTTTTGATATGGTATTGGGAAGATTATCCCTCACGAGAAGTTACTGAAGTGATCACAAGTTGTGATTCTTATTTTCAATTGAATTTTTGTTCGTGAGACAACAGCCGGATGTTAATTGTAGAATGATAAATAAATTTAAGAATGCATAATAACTATATGTAGTTGGAGTTACTATATAAATTTCTATGAGGAAAATTATCGCTGTATTTGCTTTCCTTGCCATTACGAATACATTGTTCGGGCAAACTATAAATATTTCCTTTGCAGCTAATCCTGAGCATTTGGAATTTCAAAAGGAAATTGCTCTAATCGAAAGTGTCGAGTGCAAGGCATTTTACAAAATGGATACAATTGCATTACAGCGAATTTGGACAGCTGCCATCATTCAACCTGAATTTTATAGGTCTATTGCACACGTTTCTCGAGAAATTAAGATGATATGGATGGCAAGTGACGGCTCTGTCTACTCAACAGGACAAGAGGTTCTAACACCAATTAATGGATCAAACCTGGCTTCGTTACACACGATAGGGTATACTCATCAATGGCAAAAGCAATACGGCTCCTGGAGATTAATAGCCAGGCACATGCATCCTCTTAACAGCGAACGCTGAAAAGCTTTACGCAAGAAGTCGGTTCGGTTACTTGAATGAGAATGCTTTTAGTTTAAAAAGCAACGGTGCATATTCTGTTCACTAAAAAACGCCAAAATTTTATTAAAATCGATATAAACTGCAATTCAGACGAATATATTTTTATATTTACTGCAATTCAGACTAATATCAAATGAAGAAGACAAAACTAGGTGAGTTCGAAGAGCTTGTTTTGCTAACAGTGGCAGCGTTGCAAGCAGATGCCTATGGTGTGGAAATCAAGCGTGAGTTGGAATCGCGAATCAAAGAAAAACTAAGTGTCGGATCGATTCAGTCGGCTCTGAAGCGAATGGAAGAAAAAGGATTTCTTACCTCTGAATTTGGAGAGACTACATTGAAACGTGGTGGTAAGCGAAAACGCATATATACCACTACTTCCTACGCTCACAAAGTGTTAGCAGAAATGAAAGACATAAGAGCAGGACTTTGGGAAGCAATTCCAAAACTTACTCCTCAATTGAAAGTGATATGAGCCATCAGATGGACGCCCGCCCACCAGACTGGCCACTCAGGCTGTTGAGGTTCTTTGTAAAAGAAGAATACCTCGAGGAGATCGAAGGCGACATGGAAGAAATTTTCCTTACCAATGTCGAGCAGTTATCACTTGCTAAAGCCAGGCGCATATATACCTGGGACATGCTGAAGTTACTAAGGCCTACATTAATAAAACATTTTAAGACCATTCCCACCTTCAACCAATTCGCCATGTACAAGAATTATTTTAAAATCGCCTGGAGGAACCTCGTCAAAAAGAAAGCATATTCTTTCATCAATATTTTTGGACTTGGACTTGGCATTGCCTGCTGCATTTTGATCTTTATGTTTGTTCAGGATGAGTTGTCGTACGACAACTATCATACAAAAGGAGAACGCATCTTCCGCGTCATTCATGGCGAGTCCGTACCTGGTAAACCTGAGCAAAGTAGTGGTTCCGCTCCATTCTGGGTATGGGGCAATGCGCCCATCGGTCCGGCACTGAAAAGTGATTTTCCGGAAATCGAAAAGGTGGTTCAATTTTCAGGCAGGTCAGATATATTGCTTACGTATGGAGAAAAAGTATACCAGGAGGATGGTGTATTCTTTATGGATTCAACAGCCTTCGATGTATTCAGTTGGAAACTGCTAAAGGGAAATCCGAAGACAGCACTCGCAGCACCGTATAACATTGTGCTAACAGAAAGCACTGCTAAAAAATATTTTGGTGACGAAGATCCGATTGGAAAAGTTTTAAAAGGTAGCGAGTCACCAGGAAGATCTAATCGTGGAGACTATACAGTAACTGGCATTGTCGCGGATATACCATTGAATTCTCACTTTCGTTTCAATGCACTGCTTTCACTCAGTACTTTCAGGAATTCTATTCCGGAAATCTTCGGAGAGTGGGGATACGTTGATTTCTATACTTACTTTCTTGTCGGTGAACAATTTGATGAAGCGGCGTTCAAGAAAAAAATTCCTGATTTTCTCTCAAGACATAAAGCGTGGCCGGACTCACGATATTTTATTGAGATAGAACCTTTGAAAGATGTATACCTGCGAACAAAGGCTGAACGACAGCCTGGAGAAACCGGTAGCCTGCCTAATATTTATGTCTTCTCTATCATTGGCTTATTTATACTGGTCATTGCTATGATCAATTTTATGAATCTGTCTACTGCCAGATCGATGGAGCGTGGTAAAGAAGTCGGTATCAGAAAATCAGTTGGCGCATATCGCAGCAGTCTCGTCTCTCAATTTTTAGGCGAATCCGTTATGATTGTGTTGCTCTCCGGATTGATAGCAGTCATTCTTGTTATGATCGCATTACCGAACATGGGTGCACTCACGGGAAAAGAATTTAACATTGAGCGTTTCATCACGTGGCAAACTATATCATTGTTCGTGGCTATGATGCTCTTTGTTGGACTTGCAGCCGGTTCTTATCCAGCATTAGTGCTGTCTGGTTTTAATCCGATCATGATTATGAAAGGCATGGTACGGTCGAGTGCCGGAGGTATAAATCTGCGCAGGGCGCTTGTTGTTTTTCAATTCACACTTTCTATTGCATTGATTGCCGGAACGATCATCGTGTATTTTCAGATGAATCACGTGCTGGACAAAGATCTTGGATTTGACAAGGAACAGATGCTGGTGCTGGACTATAATTATGATGACGATGTGAATAAAAAATCAGAAGTATTGAAAGATATACTTGAAAATAATCCTTCCGTATTGTCGGTAGGTTTTTCCAGAAGTGTACCCGGCAGTTATTACCCACATGCAGGCACTGAATTGGAAACCCCTAAGGGAGACATGGAAATGATGGGACAGCCAATCTTCCAGGTCGGGATGGATTTTGTCAGCCACTTCAATTTAAAATTGATAGCCGGAAGAAGTTATTCACGTGAACATCCAACGGATTCCAGTCAGGCTATAATTATCAATGAGGCTGCGGCAAGACAGTATGGCTATAGCAATCCAGCGGAAGCAGTAGGTAAAAAGTTTGCGCAATGGGGGCGATCTGGAATTGTTATAGGTGTTGTTAAAGATTTCAATTTTGCATCCCTGCATAGAAACATTGAACCCTTAACGATGCCTTTGGTGCCCTATGCATGTCGATATATGTCATTGAAAGTTAAGACAGATAACATCCAGGAGACGATCAAGAAAGTAGGTGAGGTGTGGAAAGAAATTGCACCCCATCGTCCATTCTTATATAGCTTCCTTGACGATGACTTCAATAAACAATATCAATCTGATGTGATGTTCAAAAGATTGTTTACGACATTCTCAGGCCTGGCGATTTTTATCGCATGTCTGGGATTATTAGGTTTGGCAACCTATACTGCTGAGCAACGCACCAAGGAAATAGGAATTCGAAAAGTATTGGGTGCCGACGTCCGAAATATAGTTGGTCTTCTCTCGAAGGATTTCATTCTACTCGTGATCATTTCTATCTTCATTGCCACACCGCTGTCGTGGTACGCGATGCATCGATGGCTCGAAGGTTTTGCTTACCGGATGGAGATCAGCCCATGGGTTTTTGTTCTGGCAGGATTTATTGCATTATCTGTCGCGGTGCTCACCATTAGTTACCAGGCAATTAAATCTGCGGTGATGAATCCCGTAAAATCTTTGAGAAGTGAGTAAATGGCGATGAGGAAATAAAAGAAGATTTATTTCTTGTGAAATATATTGGTGTCTTTACAAGGTATATATACTTTGCAGAGACACCAATTGCTAAATTCGAACGAATTCATCGAGGGTAATCAAACTATATTCTTTTCACTTCCCGATACGTTTTCTTATTCGGCTGAGTGATGGATTGGTAATGCCTAGATAGGATGAAATATGATACGCAGCAATTCTTGCGATAATGTTAGGATGTTCTTCGAGTAGTTTGATATACCGTTCCTCATGCGAGAAGAAAACAAATTGTTCCGTGCGCGTTTGAGCATAGGAGAAAAATTGTTCTGCGAGCAATCGTCCGAATTTACTCCAGCCTGGATGCGCTTCATATAACGCATTCAGATTGTCATACGATATCGATATAATTTCAGAATCCTCCAGAGCTTCAATAAAATACCAGCATGGATTGCGTGTGATAAAGCTTCTGAACGACACCACGAACTGATTTTCTGAAAAGAAGAAAAGATTCTTTTCTTCCTGCTTCTCGTCATCGCGGTAGTAGATACGAAATATACCTTTTACCACGAGGCCGAGATCGCTGCAAACCATGCTCTGCATATTAAAGAAATCGCCTTTCTTTATTTTTCGCGCTCGCCAGAATGGAAGGCTCTTGCCAATGTCATCGTCGGTGAGGGATGCGAATTGTTTCAGATGTTGGACTAAAGCTTTATCTTTTGTGTCCATGCTGTGTCTGCTATAGGTTTATAATATATATCAAACCGGCTTTTTGCCTTTATACTGTTTGCGTGGCCCTGTTTATTTTTCTTTGTTGTACAATTTGATAAACCACTCCGGCCACGAACAATATAAACAAAGAAAGCAAAGTAACTGCAATTATTGGATCGGTTGGTCCCTTCGCCAACGGACTCCCTACTGGCACGCGCGTAAACGTTTCATTTACCGTAGGCACCAGGGAGAGAAAAAAGCTGAACGACAACCAGAAGATCTCAAAGTATCGTGCTCTCGTGTTTCCTTTTCTTTTAGCGTGAAGAAAATAGCCCGTCAGTACCAATACAAAGATCAACAATGAAAACACATGCCCCGGATTAAAACCTCCCGTTCTGCTTAATCCCAAAGCGGTAAGGGAAGCTACAATGGTTCCGAAGAGATACGTGAGTCCGCTCTTACCGGCAAGATTGATTTTTCCATACTTTACATACGACACCAACGCTGCACCAATGGCAATAATACCGATCACGGTATGAAATATGCCTAAATTTGATAGTCCCATTTTTATTTTTTTGAGCAAAGTTTCACAGAAATGGAATAACAGATTTTCACTTAAGTTAAAAAGTGAAAAAAAGTGGGTAGTGTTAGCGACTCCTGTGGTTGATATTATTTAAATCTGTATGGGGAGTATCTGGCTTGTGATTAATTTCTAACTCCGCAGGGTTGTCGAACCAGCTCCGACCAAATACATCATATACCACTACCGCGAGAAGTTGTTTAATCTTTTGGGCATCCTTTAAATTACTGACATCAACACTTCGGACAAATCTTCTTAATTCATCAGCTTTTGAAAATCCAATTCTGCGAAGCCTCTTCTTCATAGAAGGAAAAAGCGAACCTTTTTTATAGGATAATCCGATTTGAAGTAGATTGTTTTTGCACGTGAAATCCAAAATTAGAGATTCACTTTTATTAAGGTGCAATTTGAAACTTTCAATCGAGCCATCCAGGAGTAGAAAAATTGCATCATCTATATGCTGTGTATCAAGAAGAGTATATTTTGAGCCCTCAAGTTTATCAAGGGCCTCATTTGTTTTTTTTATCTCTTCTGTAAGATGTCCGACGAGTTGTGGCGCATTGGTATATTTCTTTAATTGTTCCTCGAGAAAAACCAACTTTCGATAGTAGTGTGCACGCTCATCGAACCCGGGATCTCTTAAATTCTTAAGTGTGTGTAATCTGCCAAGAATATGACCATGTGCCTTTGCAAAGGCCTTCGCCTCCGAAAACTCCCACTGCTCAGCGGCTGTCTCAACACATTTCTTTAAACGGTCTTTCTCCTTTTCCAGGAAACGAATGAGATCTTCAAGATTATCAAGTTGGTCTTCAATGTTATCGTCAGCTGTCATAGATATGAAGATATATAATTCGGATAAATAGGCAGTAAGTTTCCTCTTTGATCCTGTTTCTGTTTTAATATCTTAGAAGGCCTGGTTTACCCTTGGAAGGTATTGTGTGTGATTTGAAAAATCTTTTTCAAAAAAGGTAGGGGGTCGCCAAGTTTACGAGTCTTGTGTTTGACCTTATGGAAAGTATAGCCGATTTCAGAAGATTGTTCGAATGCCATTTTATCCCGCTGGTAAAATATGCATATACCATTACCAAAGACAAGGAGCAGTCGAAAGACATTGTTCAGAATTTCTTTGCCGATCTATGGAAGGATCAGAAGCTCGGTCATATCAATTCATTTGAAGCGTTTGCGTTTCATGCAATAAAGAACAAATCGATTACCTGGTTACGCGACAATAAAAAATTTGTGAGTGTGGTGCCGGATTCACCTGTTCACGAAAGTGATCCTATACACGATTCGCATTTTCCGAAGTATCTGTTGGAGTCTGCTATTCTTGGTTTACCCGATAAGTGTCGCGAAGTGTTTGTGCTCAGCAAACAGGATGGACTTACATACGAAGAGATAGCGGAAACGCTGAACGTATCGGTGAAGACTGTAGAGAAGCATATCAGTACAGGCTTGCAAAAGCTCAAGGAAAAACTCGCTCCTCATAAAGTATTGTTTTTAGAATCGGTGAATAAAAATTCATAACAGTTATGGCTGCAGATAAGGAAGATATAGACTTCGAAAGAAAAATACATGAAATGGAAATACCTCTGAAAAATTTCATTTCCGAGGAAGAGAAAGAAACATCCTGGAAAGAAATACTTCTGACGGTGGAAGGTGGTACGCGTAAAAAAAGCATCGCGCATAATTTATACTGGGCAGCAGCTGCATCGGTGCTGATCATTATAAGTATAGTGGTATGGAGCACTATGGGTAGTGGTTATAAAACGAGTGATCATGAAAAACTAAATATAGGTTTGGTTGATGGCTCATCGGTAACACTGAACTATAAAAGCACGCTGGAACTGGCCGATGATTTTGGTAAAGAAAGCAGGCATGTATCGTTGCAAGGCGAAGCATTCTTCAACGTACAAAAGGATAAGTCAAAACCGTTTGTGATCGCCATAGGAGAGTATGAAGTGATGGTGGTGGGCACATCGTTCAATGTAAACTATAAAGAGAAGCTTGCTGAAATTACCGTATGCTCCGGTATAGTACGTCTGCACGCGGGCGATCAGTTTCTGAGTTTAAAAGCGGGAGAGAAAGGTATAATTTCTTCAACCGGTAGGTTGTCTGTGGTGGAATGGGATGCCAACGACTTCGCCTGGTATTCGGGTACATTAGTCTTGAAAGATAAATCGCTTCAGGAAGTGGCTGCTATACTCTCAAAGCTTTTCAATAAAACAGTAGAGGTTTCTCCATCGGTAGCATCGTGCACACTCTCTGCAAAAATTGAATACGAAACAATCGATGATATACTGGTTATCATCAAAGAAACACTTGGCGTTGAATGGAAACACGACTCCCATAAAATATATATCTATGGTAAAGGTTGCTAGCGGTTTGGTTTTTGTTTGTGTGTTGTTGGTGACGTCAGTCGTTTATTCGCAGAGTAATAATGTAAATATAGAACGCTTCAGCGATCTCGTCACTTACCTCGAAACGCATACGCAATTCAAGTTCGCGTATCCGGAGAAACTCGCCGATGTTACTCTTACGGTAAATGAAGAAGTAAATCTGAATGATCCGAAGCACTTGCAACAATGGCTTGCTCCCTATGGAATTGAAGTGGTACGCAAAGGCGATCTGCTGATTTTCAGAAAGCGCAATAATGCAACAAAAAAGATAAACGGTTTTGTTCGCGATGCTGAGTCAGGAGAAAGTCTGGTGGGCGCGAATGTGATTGATCTTGCCAGTGGTAAAGGTGTTGCTGCCAATACATTTGGGTTCTTTAGTCTCGATACATCCGGTGATTCGATTGCTGTAAGCTTTGTAGGATATACCTATAGGAAGCTCAGTATAAAAGAGGCCGGAGGTGAATTATTGATTGCGCTTCCGAAAGAAGAGAGTGTGCTGGAAGAAGTGCTTATATCCGGTAATGATATACGCGAACTACCTGAGATCAGTACGATAAGACTTTCACCCGACAAGATTAAAAAAATACCGGTGTTCATGGGTGAGACAGATATACTCAAAACATTGCAACTGCTGCCGGGTGTACAGGCTGCTTCAGAAGGTACAGCAGGCTTCCAGGTGCGTGGCGGTGGACCTGACCAAAACCTGATTCTGTTGGATGGTGTACCGGTATATAACGCCAATCATCTCTTCGGATTTTTCTCTGTCTTCAATGCTGATGCTATCAATAGTGTTGAGTTGATCAAAGGTGGTTTCCCTGCGCGGTACGGTGGCAGACTATCGTCTATCGTAGACATTCAAATGAAAGAAGGTAATCTTCATGAGGTTGAAGGCGAAGGTGCCATCGGGTTGGTTGCTTCACGCGTCACAGTAAACGGTCCGATCAACAAAGGTAAAACATCTTTCATGTTGTCTGCGAGACGCACGTATATAGATGCGCTTACCGTACCCTTCGCGAAGCTGGCCGACAGCGAGAGAATTATGGGTGCTAGCTTCTGGGATTTGAATGCAAAAGTAAATCATATACTATCACCACGCGACCGTATATACCTGAGCTTCTATTCGGGTAAAGACAGACTATATGATGATTATAGTCTCGATGAAGTAGATATGAAAGAAGATGAGTATGCTGAAATCAAATGGGGAAACGTAACCTCTGCTTTTCGGTGGAATCATAAATATACCGATCAGCTTTTTAGCAATCTTACGGCTACGTATACACGATATCAATTCGAACTAGACAGGAAAGTACATTACCAATATTCTGATGATACTCCTGATATCTCCAGAAATAATCAATACCACTCCAACATCAGCGATGTAGGTTTAAAAATGGACTTCGATTATTTTCTGAACAACGATCACCTCATCAAGTTCGGTGCGAACGTAATTTATCATACGTTGCGTCCGGGTGTCTCAAATTTTCAGTCGCATATCCAAGCGGATACCACCTTCGGTTCTCCGGAAATCAACCTTGGTGAAATGTATATATATGTGGAAGATGAAGTGGCGCTTTCGCGTACAACGCGGGCAAATATAGGAGTTCATTACTCTGCAGCACGCGCGGGATCGAAAACCTATACATCGTGGCAGCCGCGCTTTACTATCAATCAACGGCTTGGTCACGCGCTTTCGGTAAAAGCATCTTACGCAAGGATGGCCCAATATATACATCTGCTCGTGAACTCCGGCATCGGGTTGCCAACAGATTTGTGGGTGCCTTCGACCGAACGGGTTAAACCACAATTGTCTGACCAGGTAGCATTAGGAGTGTCATCAGTATATAAGCATTTTGAAATTTCTGTTGAAGGCTACTACAAATGGATGGACAACCTGATCGAATATAAAGATGGCGCGGGCTTTCTTGATATTGATAGTGAATGGGAAAACAAGGTTGAATTCGGTTCGGGTAAAAGTTATGGAGCCGAGCTTTTTATTCAGAAAAAGTTCGGCCGCTCTACCGGGTGGATTGCCTATACCTGGTCAAAGTCAATTCGTGAATTTGATAACCTAAATTTTGGAAAGCCTTTCCCTTACCGCTACGATAGAAGACATAATGTTTCCATAGTATATAATCTGGCTATAAATGATCGAATAGACTTTGGTGCAGTATGGGTCTATAATACGGGCAATGCGGTAACACTGCCAACCTCCACGTACCCGAAAGCTACCTGGAATTCGAATGAGCCGGGCTATGAAGATTTTGTGAAGCATTATCCGGGGAGAAACTCATCGCGAATGAAAGATTATCACCGGCTCGACCTGAGTATCAGCTTTAAGAAAACAAAACGGTGGGGTGAAAGGAAATGGGTATTCGGAGTATACAATACCTATAGTAGACTCAACCCAATCTATATAGAACTGGATGACGAGGACCGTCTCAATAAAAAATTCCGACAGCTCTCCATTTTTCCCTTGATCCCACACATCAGCTATCAATTTAAATTCTAGAGGTATGCGTAACCTGGTATTTATACTCGCGATCATTTTGCTTTCATGTGAAACTACTGTTGATCCTCGGCTTCCGGATAATGGGTCAGGCTTGGTGATATACTCTTTTTTCAGACCAGGAAGTGCATTGAAGATCGATGTATTCAATACTATACCGATACTGCAAACAGAAACGATTCAGCGAAATAAGGATCTGAAAATAAGATTACTGGAGAACGGTGAGTTCGTGGAGGAAGTTACTGCCAATGCGCAGGGTGTATACGTGAGCAACGTTGTCCCATCGGTGGAGAATAGCTATAGTTTTGAGACAACACGTGGTGAGCAAATTTTTTCAGCTGCCAGTCACATCCCGGAACCTGTGAGCATAGCGCGTGCGCAAATGTCAAGTGAGATTGAGTATATCAACTCAGGTCAGTATGGATATCCTGCTGAGATCGTTCTTGCTGATCCGCGCGAAGCAACTAATTTCTATTCACTCGAAGTTCTGGTGCAGAACTGTAGCAGCGGATGTACAGATGATGATCTGACTGGAAATCTGAATGAAGTATTGGTTGAAGAACTAAAAGTAAACACCAGCGGCAACACCGATGTTGAGATCGGTAATGGTCCGGGTGAAATTGATGGATTAAAGTATATATACTTCAGTGATGAAGGTTTCAATGGAGAATCTGTTACACTCAAATTTTTCATAATCCCTACGCTGATCAATCTCAATAAAGAACAGAATATAAAATTTGTCTTGAAGTCTATACCGCAAGAGTACTACGAATATTTACGCACATCTGATTTTCAGCGGGAACTGGAAGAGGATGGTAGTCTTACGGAACCCGTGCAGATAGCAACAAACATCACGAACGGCCTTGGTACGTTTTCCGGCTATAGCTTTTCGCTGTACACAATCAAACATTAGTATAACAAAAACATGCTACTATGATAAGGATAAATAAAATATGGATACTCGTTTTTGCCATAGGTATAATAAGCTGCAAGGACAATGAGTCGCCTTCCCTTCGCGAGAAACTCGAAGACAGAATGGAGCATTATGAACAACAGGGTTTTTCAGGAAGTGTACTGATCGCTCACAAAGGAGATATGTTGATTCGTAACGGGTATGCATTTTCGGATAAACAGAAACAGATAGTCAATACAATAGAAACTATATTTGATTTCGGCTCGCTTACAAAACAATTTACAGGTGCTGCCATTGTGAAAGCAGAAACATTAGGACTGTTATCGGTAGACCAAACACTCGCAGATTTTTTCGAGGATGTTCCCGAAGACAAAGCTGATATCACGATACATCAATTACTAACACACTCCGCAGGTTTTGAGGATGTACTGGGTGATGACTATGATCTGGTAAGTAAAGATGAATTTATCGAGCTGGCGTTTGAATCTGAATTGCAGTTTGAGCCGGGTAAAAGTTATGAATACTCAAATGCAGGCTATAGCTTGTTGGGCATCATCATCGAAGATGTAAGTGGACAAACGTACGAATCGTTTTTGAAAACAAATTTGTTCAATCCCGCGGGGATGAAAGCAACGGGGTATAATTTACTTAAGGATAATTCTTTTCAGGATCGAGTAGCGGTAGGCTATATGAATGGTGACTTTGATGGCAAGCCAACGGAAAAGCCGTGGCTGGAAGATGGTCCTGCCTGGCATCTGCGAGCCAACGGAGGTATACTTACTACCGTGGAGGAAATGTATACCTGGATAATAGCACTAAACGAAAAGAAGGTGTTTGATAATGATGCATTAACAAAGTACCTGACTCCCTATGTGCGCGAGGGATCAGCGTCAAGCTACTATAGCTATGGATGGGTTGTTGATAATGATAGCCCATTAGGCAAGGTATATTGGCACGATGGAGGCAACGAAGTTTTTTCAGCAGTAGCATTTCATTTCCGGGAATCCGACACGATCATTATTATAGCATCGAACGATTCAACCGTGGAGGCTTCTGATCTGGTGAATGAACTGGTGGCTATTATAGCTACTTCATAAATACACATTCTTACTTCTGTAAGAATGACTTTAGTGATTCTACTTTTGAGTTTAAGCCGCTATACTTTTTGTTACCGTCTATAAATTGAATTTCGATAAAGGGTTCCTTTTTTACTTTTTTCCAGATGCCTGCTATAGCGTTGTTAAATAGTACTAATGGCTTGAATATACCATTGCCTAAAAACGATTTATCCGTATCAGCGGGGAAGGCTATATCTCTGCCTTCGGTATAGCCAACCATATATTCGTCATACGAAGGAAGTAGCACTGTTACTTTCTTCGTATGATGCTGTGTGTCTTCGAAGTATAGATAATTCAGTCCGTCCACGGAAGTGCTCTTGAGGTCAGAGCCTAATCCTGATATTCCGAATGTCGCATCCGTCATGTTCAAACCACTCCACCACGCAAAATCTTTTGCAGTGGCAGGACCCCGCGACTTGAAGTATACTGACGCGAGTTTTACAAGTGCCTCCTTCCGGGATATATTCTCTGAAGGCGGGACCCTTCTATCGAAGAGCGTATAGGTGACTTTATTTTCCTTTCTTTCACCGTTGCATATACGCATTTCCAATTCGGCTCGTATTAATATCTGCGTTGCAAGTAAACCTTCTATCTTGATTTTCTTTTTGGCAAGCCGATCCGTTAAATCTTCTTTTGTAAGGTTGTCATCGTTGTCCAATTCAGTCTCTATTATCTTCCATGCTTTTTTAAAGACGCTATCCGTAAGGCCAACCTGCTTGTCGACATACTGCGTTGCTTTCTTCACGTTGGGTGCAGATAGTTCCATCATCCAGCGGATATCTTTAGCATGAACAAAATGCCATGTCGGTCTGAGTATATGCGTTCGGATAATTTCGCCTGCGTTTATACTCATCTCTATATCTGAATCGGAAGGATTTTGCATGCGCATGCCAACAGCCCATTTTGCCATAGGGTAATCCTGCGATTGCATGGCACCGAAATGAGAGACAACATCTGCGCAAGTGTTAAACTCCGCAGATGTTAATCCTTGATTTGCCAATCGTAACTCTATCAATTCTTTTACCTTCATACTAAGCGGTGTGTTGAACAAAAACTTCTCTGAGGTCATTCACGAACAAATCGGGAACTTCCATCGCAGGGAAATGACCACCTTTATCGTGAAATATATAGTGATCAGGTTCACCCGTAAAAGACATCAGTTTTTTAAAGAGCGATTTATCTGCATTCTTGGCAAATACAGTCATGGCAGCCGGCACTTTTGGAGGTGTCCATTGGTTGGCACCTTGCGAGCCACCATCATCAGATCCCCAGTTAAAAGCCATGCTCATGTTTTCATATAGTATCTCAGCACTTGAGGCACCAGTTTTATTGAACCAATATAGGGATACATTTGTGAGAATTTGATCTATAGGGATTGCATCTTCCGGTAATTCTTTTTCTTCATCAGTCCACTCTTTATACTTTTCAATCATCCAACCCAGTTGTGCCACCGGGCTGTCAGACAACGCATAGGCTACTGTTTGTGGTCTTGTTGATTGTATTTCAAGATACGCTGTGCCGCTTTTCTTATACTCTTTCATGCGCTCCAGTCTTGGTTTTTCCTCCTCTGACAAGAATGAAGTATCTGATGGAAACATACCCAGGCCTGCTACCGAGTAGAAGTCGGTGTTCACATGTGTTCCGATAAGTTTATGTGCTGCCACGGCCGACATGATACTGGTTATACCTGCACCCATATCACCACCATGAACTGCGAACTTAGTATAGCCTAGTTGTTCCATCAACGTGCTGAACGCTGCAGCAATGCGAAACATATTCCATCCCTTCTCTCTCACGGGAGTTGAAAAACCAAAGCCTGGTATAGAAGGTATAACTAAATGAAAGCTGACTGCATTCTCTTTGCCGGGATTAGTAAGTGGTTCAATTACGTTGATGAAGTCTGCGAAGGAACCCGGCCAACCGTGAATCAACATGAGTGGCGTAGCATTAGCATTGCCGGATTTTATATGAAGGAAGTGAATGTTCTGACCATCAATTTCAGTGATGAACTGAGGATACTTGTTGAGCAGAGCTTCCTGTTTTCTCCAATCAAATTTAGTCAGCCAATAGTCTGTCAGCTTTTTTAAATAATCTGTTGGTGCACCTTTCTTCCATCCTTCGTTAATCATTTCATTGGGCCAACGGGTTTTTGTAAGTCTTTCGTTCAGATCGTTGATCTCGTTCTCAGAAATTTGAATTTTAAATTGTTTCATCGCTTTTGGGTTTTGTTTAAGACAAAGTTGGCTCGAGATGCCTCCGTGAAGCGATAACAATTGTTAATAAATACTATTTTCTGTTTCTGATTCTGCTTAACGAAACAGAAGTAATTCCTAAAAAGGATGCTATATAGTGTTGAGGTACGCGTTGCAGTATATGAGGACTTAGCTTTAGTAACTCGTTATACCTTTCCTCGGGGCTGTTTTTAATTCTGGAGAGAAACAGCTTTTGGTAGTACATCAATCGTTGAAAGATCTGTTGTTCCAATTCCTGCTTGATGAGCGGTGAGCTCTCTATAATATTAAAATAGTCACTTTTATTTAATGTGTGAAGTATACATGGTTCAAGTGTCTCAATCGAAAATAAACTTGGCTCATCGTTCCGAAAACTTTCGGCAGACGAGACACCTTCTCCTTCAAAGAAAAACTGAAAAGTTATATCCTTTCCATCCTTGTTGAACGATAGCCTTACACAACCTTTTTCTATATAAAATATTTTTTCCGAAGTCTGGCCTTCTTCCAATAGAATTGTTTTGGCAGGCATTTCTTCACGTTTAAAGAGATGCCTGAATTTTTCCCATTCGGCATTCAGTTGTTCACGTTCTTTTACCATGGCGGAAATTAATGAATTGAAGTTATATGATGCAAAGTTCTATAGGCACCCATACCGAGAACAATTTTAAGCAAGCTTCGTTAGACTCAGCTAGTAACTTTTCTCATATTGAATGAAATTTTCGCAATCAAAATTTCTATATCGGAGACACCATAAGAGAGCCTAATCCCGCAGAGAACAAAGCTAGCTATATAGTAATTAGAGCATGACATCCCAACAGCTATACCATCCGCACCCAGCCTTGAGACCTTACGTTAGGTATTATTGGTCATTGGATATTCACTCTTGCAGTGGGGCAATGTTAAATCTGCAGGTGATGGCTGACCGGTTTCCTCGCATTGTAATTCAATGTTTGAACGGGAAGAATGCGCTTCATTGCCCTCAGTACGATTCGATCTATTCCGCGAGTTTGAAAGGCATTACATCAAAACCTTTACTCTTTCAAATGGAGTCAACATACTCGCATATAGCGGTGTCGTTTTTCCCACATAGTATAAAGGCATTATTTGGAATTGACGGTCATGAGACGATCGATGCAGTATTAGATTTACAGCATTTTTTTCCGCGGGAACTCGTTGAAAAAATCATAGATGCGCGGCAGACACGAGCGCGCATTTCACTCCTGGATAAATACTTGCTGAAAAGACTTAACGTAATAAAGGCTATAGATTGCCGAGTTATAAATTTTTTACATCTGTCACCCAACGCTAACTATGGTCGTCAACTCAAAGACTATGGAATAAGTGAACGTCAGTTTGAACGAAAATTTTTGCATTCCATTGGATTTACACCGTCCTATTATAGAAGAGTCGTACGTTTTGAAAGGGCTCTAAACAAAATTCAGCATGGCGACTATCAATCACTTTCCAGCCTGGCCTATGAATTAGGGTATGCAGATCAGTCACACTTTAACAGAGAGTTTAAACAACTCTCTGGTCTAACGCCAATGTCGTTGTATAGTAAAGATGAACTTATCAAAGAAAGTGGATCACTCTTGGCGGAATGAGGATGTCGGAATTATTCTATACTTCTTTTAGGTAATTGCTGTTTTTTGAATTCAAGGCACTCAAAAAAGTGTCGGCGATTTACTGACATTCAAAAAACTAAAAGACAAATGAAATTCACTACAATGATCTTGCTCTTGATTATTGCAAGTATAGACTTTTCCTATTCCCAATCCACTAAGACTAACACTATGAAAAACGTGACAGAATTTAAAGTCAGTATCTCTCAGTCTGATCTAAATGATCTGACGGCTCGTTTGAAAAACACTCGCTGGCCGGGTGAAGCACAAGGATCTGAATGGTCTTATGGCACAAGCGAAGTATATATGAAGAAACTGGTCAATTATTGGACAACAACCTACGACTGGAGAAAACAAGAGGTGGCACTTAACAAGTACCCGCAATACATTGCCGAGGTAGACGGTATCAAAATTCATTTCCAATATATAAAAGGGAGCAGCAAGAATAGTAAGCCTCTCATACTTACTCATGGATGGCCCGATAGCTATTATCGTTTTCATAAAATCATTCCGCTCCTTACAACAGGTGAGCAGAGTTTTGATTTGATTATACCTTCTATTCCTGGTTTCGGATTTTCAGAAAGAAAATCGGTGACAACCGAAGCTGTTGCTGACCTATGGAAAAAGTTGATGACGGAAAATCTCGGTTATCAAAAATTTTACGCAGCCGGTGGTGATGTCGGTATGGGCGTGACCAAAGCTTTAGCATCAAAATATCCTGATGCTGTAGCTGGAGTTCACTTTACCGATTTAGGTTATCCAATGGGTCAGGAAGATCCCAGCACAATGAGTGAAGATGAAAAACAGTTCGCTCAATTTGTGCAGCAATGGTGGTATAGCGAAGGTGCCTACGCAATGGTGCAATCTACAAAGCCACAGTCACTGGCGTATGGGTTAAATGAATCTCCCGTTGGTTTGGCCGCATGGATAGTGAGCTTTGGTGCAGCTGGTGCAAACCCTGAAATTCTGGAGAGTGCTTTTGGAGGAAGAGACGAGATGTTGACAAATATTATGATCTACTGGTTTACACAAACTATAGCAACGTCCATGAGAATGTATAAAGAGGATGCTGTGGCTCAATGGAGTGGATCAGCACCTTTAAAGAAGACGAATGTACCTGCTGGTGTTAGTGTCTTTCCGAGAGAGGCACAATTTCCAAAAGAATGGGCTGAGCGATTTGTGAATGTTGTAAGCTATACCAAGATAAAAGACGGAGGTCACTTTGCTGCACTGGAGGTGCCAGAGTTATTTGCTGGTGAGTTGAGAAAATTCTTTTTCAGCTTAAAATAATCTGAATGAAGTTTAAAACAATTTGATGGGATACGCTTGCCTGGCATTTTTAAATTGCAAGGCAAGCGTTTCTTGGTATATATCAACAAACTATATTAAATGTTAACATGAGAAAACTGATATCAGTTGTCCATACTTCGCTCGACCAATTTGTAGCAGGAGAAAATGGTGACTTTGATGAGTTGGTTCAGAGTCCGGAGAACCTTGATTTTATTTGCAGCCTCACGGATAAGGCAGACGCAGTGTTAGCGGGCCGAGTGTCGTATGAAATGCTGGACAGTTATTGGCCAACAGCACATCAGAGCCCAGGCGTCTCTGCAAGTGTAGTAAAGTATTCGCACTGGTATAATAGCGCTGAAAAGATCGTGCTGTCAAAAACATTAAGTGAGAAGAAAAATGATAACGCTATAGTGTTGTCAAAGAATATTGGGGATGGCATTACTCAGATTAAGAATAAGAAGGGTAAAGATATATTGCTGTTCGGCAGTCCATCCGTTTGCCAGGCATTAATGAAGCTGAAATTGATTGATGAATGTTGGATCATTCTATATCCTGTTGTTTTGGGAAATGGCATTCCACTTTTTAAGGGTATAGAAAAAACAATAAAATTGAAATGTCTGGCTTCTACGCGGTTTACTATGGGTGAGATTGCTATACACTACAAGGTTGAATACTAACTATGGACAAGCAAGTAAAAAGAAAGTACTATATAGGTTCGATCGTGTCAGCAGATCTGACAGTATCTAATGCAAGCCAGCTGAAGGATTTTTATGCTCAGGTAATTGGATGGACTCCCGAAGAATTAAAAATGGGAGACAATCATGGTTATGCTGATTATGTTATGAAAGATTCCGGTGGTAATTGGGCCGGTGGAGTTTGTGAGGCGAAAGGAGTAAATACAGGTATTCCGCCACAGTGGATTGTTTACATCAATGTGCGAGACATAAAAGACAGTGTTGAGAAATGTAAAGAATTGGGTGGAGAAATAGTCAAGGAAGCTTTTGATGCCAATGGCAATTATATATATGCAATGTTGAAGGATCCGTTCGGAGCTATTCTCGCAGTCACTCATGTAGATGATGAAGAGTTTCAATAAAGGCGGGATCAAAACTCATTCCTTCATAACGAAGGTATACCATTAAATATACCCGTACCCGCCTGGTTAAATAGAACGTTAATTTTCTGCGTTTTTTGCGAGCTACTATAAATTGCTCGGTCATAGGTTCTGCACCAGGATGTTAAGAGTCCGTTCGAAAAGTTAAACATTCAATTTTGAGATACGTGAAATTTCATGCATCTTGATGGTGAACACTAGTTGCATGGATTCATCTTCGGTGTAAATGTTAAGTGTATTAGATCCAAATGAAGTCATCACTGAAAACTGTGCTAAAGTATTATAAGTATGCTTCAATAATATACTTTATTGGTTTCCATATCTATATTGTTATTGACGACTGGGTGTTTAACAAGTATATTTCAAGTCTTTCTGATTGGGCGTTATTTTTCGTAAGGCCATTGATGTTTACAGTGATGTATTTCGTTTTTGGTTCACTTTATTTTTGGTTCTTGGTGCTTTTTATAGTCTTTATGTATCAAAAAATATATAAGCCGAGGATGAACATGTAGTTTTGTTGACTTTGTAAGACGGAAGGTATAGGATTATGTTTTAAAGTCAGATGAATTACAGTTTGCGACTAGGAATAACCAAAAAATGAAAACAGAAAGTATTAATCAATACAACATTATCGAATTGACAGAGGACTTATTGGTTTCGGAGTCAATTTCACTTTTGTAGTTAAAAAATCAAATTAGGAAAGTTGACTGACAAGAGACGGAGACAATTATAGATGTGTTGAAAACCACCAGCCGCTAATAAAGGCATATAAGACATGGCGGCAAGGTTGACATCTTAATTTATTATTTTGGTGTGCCGTGAAAGTATACTTGGTGATTCAGCTACCACTTGGACATGTGTAAGTTTAAAAGTGGACCGAATCTCGCACGAACCTATAACAATGTGTATGCGCAATTCTTCAAGACGACAATGCGATTATATTTTAATACTGATTTTGGTTTTACTAACAGGCTGTGAAGGTCTTAAAGTATTGACATTGACGAACGTTTCGGGTGGCAATACAACAGTAATAGTGAAACCCAAAATTGAAGAACTTGGCAAGAACAATATTCACAATTACCCAATTGGACAACTTGGTGACAGCTTAGTTATAAAACTGCCGACAGATAGTTCATTCGTGCTGCTTTCAACTTTTACGACAATGATGTTTGGTTCAAAAATCAAACCATATGATTTGAGAATTGATTATCTAAGGATTGAAACAGGCGTTGACACGATAGCGGCTGATTCTAGACAAGAGATTCTTGATTTAATCAATGACGAACGGACACGGTATAGACCAAATACCGATCGGCAAATGACTAACGGAAAGAACTTCGGAAACATAATGATCAGATGAACAAACTGCGCACAACATAAGCTATAATTCATGGTAGTATGATATCTAATTTCATCATTTTGGTCTGCCACAACGCCCAATAGCCAAATGTTAGTGTGCATTCAAAAGTGAGCTAGCTTTCTAAAGGTATATATACTCCTATAGTGGCGAACATCTAGAAGGGGAGTGATTAAAAAAGAGGCTGCTAAAACAACCTCTTTCATATGAGTATTTATGACTGATCTAGTCCCAAACGAATAGCCTGTTCAACGGGAGAATAGCCGACATCTGAATTTGAAATAGATAACTCGCCTCTTAACAACAAAGGTGGTTGTGCCATAAACTTAGGCGTACTTCCCCTATGTGGTTGAGCTGAATGAACCAGAAATGGATGACATAGGTAAACTGTTCCTGCTTTACCAGTTGCAAACACTTCTTTTCTTTTTGGCAACTTGTCCAACTTGCCTGCAAGTTCCATAAAAGAAAGGCCTGAGTCTCCTTCTTTATACAATAACCTTGCAACATCAATATGAGAGCCCTTATAAATGACGGTTGGGGCATCATTTTCACTGACATCAGAATACAAGACCAACATCAATAATGCTCGTCCTTTCGATTTGACATTGACACGCCATTCAAAAAAATTGTTCGGGTCATTTCCTGGAAAACTTGCGTCTACGTGTTTACCGGTATCGTTAGGTTGTTGATCAGATGGAAATCTGACAGGAAATGTTCCTACGCTGCGACAAGGAATCCATTTGTCTTTACCAATCAACTCATTAAAAGCAGAAAGTAGCTTTGGAGTGTTTACGGAATTGACAAAAGGTTCATTTGTATACATTCCCAAACGAATTACAGGCTCAACCCAGGTTGATGGGTTTGACCTGTCACATGGAAGGTCATTCCAAAGAATTTCCAAGGCAGCATCTGCGATTTCCTTGGAAAATGAATTATCAAGGCAAACAAAACCGTTATGAGTAAAATGCTCTATTTCCTTTTTATTTAGTATATCAGACATGATTTTTTTGTTTAAAACCACCTACAGACAACAACGAACCTATTGCCCAGTGTGCTTGGTTTAAGATTTTTTGATAAAATGAATAACAAGAGAATACGCTTTGTTAAATAAAGCGCGTTGCTTAAGGAACTAAGCTTGAAAAGACATTACAGCATTACGGTCATTCTCATAGAGACAAAAATAAAAAACTCTCTAAACGAACAAAACGAAAGAGTATCGGGCAAGTATATCGGAAGCAAATGCGGACCTGGCAGTGAGAATAAACAGATAGCTGAAAAATACATTTCTACAATTCATAGCGGAATTGACAAAGGCTTCGTCCTTCACCATTAACAGAGACAAGAAACCGAAAATAACTTTGATAACTCTGGAGACCGGAGTTAGCTTAAAATACAAAAACCGCCCATCCTTTCGAATTAAGCGGTTTCGAAATTCTTATCCTTTCAGCTTTAGTGGAGTCACGAGACTAGGCTATTTTACTTACAGCGCATTTGAAAGTATAGGTTGCAAAAGTGAACCTATCTTTCTAAAGGTATATATATACTCCTATCTTGATGAACATTTAGAAGGGAGGGGCAGTGATCCGAAATGAGCTGTATATATATACGAATTCTCTCTTAAGTAGAGAGAGCTCTAAATATATGAAACCGCACTAAGCGGTAAATCATTTAAGCCACTTTTTTCTAAATCCATAAGCGACCAAATGGGCTGCATTTCTTACTTGAAATCTGTTCAGCATTTCAATACGAATTGCGTCAATTGTCTTCTTACTATTTCCAAGACTTTTAGCAATCTCTTCGCTACTATGACCCTCCGAAATCAATCGGAGCACTTGAAGCTGCTTTTCTGTGATATCAACTTTTTTCACATACCAATATTAATAGATAGAAATATTTAGGTATTTTTACCCCCATATTTATACGGGTACATTTTTAATGTAAATGGTTGATAGTATGAAATTTATAAACTCACCTTATCGGCTTGTAAAGTTGCCGAATGATCTGCAACTGACATTATTTCTCATCAAAGAAGAACTCAAAAGCCGCAAGTTCTTCAACACCCTTCAGCAGATGGGCCTAGATGACTGCTACTTCCAGCCGCACCTCGATACGCTCATTCTGCGAAGCCTGGATATGGATGATGAATTGGATTTCACCTTTGATGCCTATTATGAAATTATCGAACGGAGCAAGAAGATTGATGCTGATAATGACGCCATCATGAAGCAAGCTTTGAAAGCGTACTACGAACTACTTGAGCAAAGGAAAAAACTCAACACTGTTAAGAAGGAAGCCAAGGTTTCATAGAATCAAATCCTGTAGCCATGTCAAAAAGTATTATATCCCTGACGAGGTTGGCCAGTCATGAACAGGTAACGATCTACCTCATTGAACAGCAGCTAAAGTGCAGGAGGTTCTTTGATGACCTGGAGCATATCGGTTTAGGCCCCTATGATTTTGAACCCAACCTCGATCACCTCATCCTGAAAAATGTTGAGCTTGATGATGGCACCGATAAGACCTACAACCAGTATTCAAAAATACTCGACAAACACAGCAAGCAAATGCAACCCGAATTTCGGGCCATCGAAAGGCAGGCTGTAAAGATGTACAACGAGCTTATCGCATTGAATAAACCGAAGGCCACAAAAAGAAAATAGGTATGCGCCTGCCCGACATCACTACACCGGAATTCCGTTCTATCATTGATGGAATCGTAAGGGAAATATCTCCCGTTGCTGTAGTGTGTTTCGGGCATACTCTTTCGATAGTGAATTATACCAGTTGCTTCCAGGCAACAACATCAGAACATCATCACTATGACCTGCTGATAGTACAGTCCAACTCTAGTCACTACAAAGATCACGAGATCATCGATCTTGTTAAGAATGAATTCCCAGATGGTTTGTCGGTAAATGTATTGTCACATAGTGAACGACCTGTTCTTACTGCAATACAGCAACTTCATCCTTTCTTTTGTCGGGTGTTCAGCGAAGGCCATGTTTTGCACCTAGCAGTGAATAGCCCTATTAAGGTGGATGAAATCAAAACAGTTGATGCAGATGTCGATCAAAGCAAACTCGCCCGGGAATGTAAGCGTTCATTTGATCTCTCAGGAAATTTTCTGGCGATGGCCTCCGATGCGCTGGGCAGTCACTTTCACGATGTAGCAGTCTTTCTTCTTCACCAGTCAATGGAGCAAATGTGTATCGCTTCAATCAAAGCACATTTGAAATACCGCCCGACTACCCACAATCTTTCCAAACTGATTGACCTAATAGGCTGCTATCTTCCCCAAGTAAAAAGCATATTTCCATGCAACACGAATGACGAACAGCTAATGTTTGACTTTTTACGAAAAGCATACTCTGATGTGAGGTACAAGCTTAACTACCGGCTACCTCCACACATAGCATTTTCATTGTTGGAGCGCGTGAACGAATTCCAAAATCTTGTTGAGGATAAGTATAATCTGGAATTTGTATGGCCGAAGGTTTAGATCAAACCTCGTCAGTGAACGAGTGATAGCTTTCGCTTCTGAGGATGATATGATCAAGAAGTTATATTTTTAGCAGTTTGCTCCGGATTTCCGCCAACGAGCTGGTGACGCTGTCTGGATGAAGATATTCTGAACTGGTAGATGGTCTGGTCTATGGACTTTATGAGTGATGCACTCTTAGTGGGAGAAAATTCGGGTGTGAAGAACATCAGATCAATCTTCAATTTATTCAGCCTGGAAAGCCATCGAATGGATGCATGCCTATAACCATGAACGTCCGCACGATGCGCTGAACGGGCGAAGTCCGGTGGATATGCTGACCGTGGATTTATGGAAAACTGCAAAGAGTTTCTCACAGATCCATAGGGGCTGCAACTATAAATGAAATTTTCTAATTTGTGGACGTCCAAAATATGGGAAGCTTACACAACGATTAAAAGTGCATATTTTGGAATGGCTTAAAATACAAAAAACCGCTTTTCCATACGAATTAGGCGGTTTTGATTTCTATTGATTCTGTTCAAGTGGCCCCGGCAGGAATCGAACCTGCATCTTCAGAATCGGAATCTGAAATTCTATCCATTGAAATACGGAGCCATGGATATCAAGTGCTGCAAAAATAAGCAAAGCTTGATACCGAAAAAATGTTCAGACACATCCTCCCGATAATTCTCTGTTTTACTGTCAAGTCGTGTGAGAGAGCGTTCTCTATTTCGTATCGAGCCAAACCACTTTTTGCTCGGAGTGATGATCTTGTCCGAGAATGTCTTTGTAAAGATCCGGACGCCTTGCTTTGATATACCGTTGGCCGCCAGCTTGCGTGAGCTTTTCAGGTGTGAGCGTTGCAATAACAAAATCATCACCGAGGGTGCGACACTCTGCCAGTATATCTCCGAAAGGATCGATGATCATCGAGCAACCATTTTTCAACTGGTCGTCATCCATGCCAATGGGATTAGAAAATATAGCATAGATCGCATTGTCGTATGCTCTCGCAGGCAACCATTTCATGAGCCAGCCTCTTCCTTTCATGCTATCGAACTCAAGTCGTAAAGAAGTAGGATCGGCTTCTCGGTTCTTCCAAAGCGCAGGGTCAACGAAACCTGCACCTGGTCTGGTAGAAGGTGTACACATTGTTACATGCGGCATAAAAATCACATTGGCGCCTAGCAGGGTCGTTGCCCTTACGTTTTCAATGATATTGTTATCGTAGCAAATGAGGATGCCGAACTTCCATCCATATAATTCGAAAACACAATATTGATCGCCTGGTGTTAAATGAGGATTGATAAACGGATGCAGCTTTCTGAATTTTGCTACCAACCCATTTTGATTCACACATACATAGGCTTTATATAAATTGTCATTGCTGTCTTTTTCGAACAAGCCCGCAAGAATAGTGATGTTGTTTTTTTGGGAGAGGTCTGTCAATGCAGTTATACTTTCTCCTTCGGGTATATATTCGGCCAGGTCAAGCATTTGTTCTTTGGAGAGATGTCTTGCAAAGGTATAGCCGGTAATAGAGCATTCATGAAAGGCAATCATTTGTGCGCCTTGTAAAGCCGCCTGGTGTGAAAGGCGGTCAATCACCGACAGGTTATATACTTTGTCTCCACTCCTGTTTTCGAATTGTGCTGAGGCTATCTTTATGTTTTGCATGATGGGTTACGTTTATGCTATCTAAACGTGATTTTTATAACTTGGTTAGCGACCTCTCGCGGAATTCGGACCGAACTAAATATATAGCGCCACTATCCAACGGCTGCCAGTTTTATAATATCCTTGCCTTCAATTACCTTTTTTGTGTAATCCAGTTTTGTAATGTTGATCATCGCCTGGGCAAGCTCCTCCAGTGTACAAAATCCGGCTGGATATAGGGAGCGACCTATCGGGAACATCCAGTTTATATATTTATAGAAGGCGTGTGTTCTTGTCAGACCTTTCATTGGCTTAATGAAACCCGGACGAAATGCATATACTTTCCTGAAAGGAAGTTTCATCAGGTCGTTTTCTGTTTTCCCTTTTACACGGGCCCACATACTTCGCCCTTTCTCGCTGCTGTCAGTGCCCGCTCCGGAGATATAGCAGAACGTCATGTCAGAATTTAATGCACTCAGCGTGGAGGCTACATGCATGGTAAGTGTATACGTCAATTTAAAATAATCTGCTTCTTTCATTCCCACCGAAGAAACGCCAAGGCAAAAGAAGCAGGCATTATACCCTGTCAGGTCATGCCGGATCGGGGAGAGGTCGTAGAAATCGTTGTGAATAATTTCTTTTAATTTCGGATGTAGCACTCCGGACGGCTTCCTGGTAATCACCAGTACTTGTGTTACATCGGGATGCTGTAAACAGTTGTGAAGGACTCCTTCGCCCACCATACCCGTAACACCTGTTATAATTACCCTGATATTTTTAGGATCCATTCCATTGTGATTAACTAAGCAAGACAGATATCTTCCTATACTATAGATGACGCACAGTGCGTAATATTATTGTAGCAAGTAAAATACGCGTGAAACTGAGACCCACAATCTGTGTCACAGATATAGTTATAGTTTGATTTACATATATGCCTACCGTTCTACGAGGTTCTCCTGGTAAATATTCTTGTCTTTTTTGTTTTCGCGGTCTGTAAATTCTTCAGGTCTGGGACGGATAATGAGTCGCAGCGTTGGGTCATCTGTGATGAACGACCACGTCCAGCTAAAGGCAAGCTTCACTTTATTTCTGAATCCGGCAATTGGGATCAGGTGTATAAATAACCAAACCACCCAGGCAAAAAATCCTTTCACAAATGCATTTGGCAGGTCGGCTACCGCTTTGTATTTCGAGATGATGGCCATGCTACCGCGATCTTTATATTGGAAGCCTTTCAGTGAATTGTTTTCGTATAGCCTGACGAAATTTTCTGCCAGCAGTTTTCCCTGTTGTATCGCTACCTGTGCGAGTTGTGGATGACCACCCGGAAATTTTTTATCGAGCGTATGAAGTGCTATATCTCCGACAGCAAATATATTTTCTGTGCCCTTTACTTTACAATATTCATCAACCATGATTCTCCGGCCTCTGCCAAATATTTCAGCAGGAAGTCCTCTTACTTCCCGGCCTATAACACCACTGGTCCATATCAATGCGTTTGTCTCCAGAACCTCTCCATTGCTAAGCATCACTTTTCCGTCAACATAATCTTTAACAGCAGTGTTGAGTTTCACAATGATCCCTAATTTTTTCAAGACGGCTGTTGCTTCGTCCTGTGCTTTGGTACTCATCGGTCCGAGCAATACTTTACCAGCTTCAATAAGGTATATAGGAAAACTTCCTCCTGTTATTTCAGGGTATTCTTTCGGGCCGATCTTGTGTGCCATTTCCGCCAGCATACCAGCCACCTCTACACCGGTAGGTCCGCCACCGGCAATGACTACATTGAGAAGTTTTTTGCGTTCTGCCAGGTCAACAGTCTTCACCGCTTTCTCCATATTCAGAAGTAAATGGTTTCGCAGGTTGGTGGCATCGTTGATCGTTTTGAGTGTCCATGAATTTTTCTTCACGTTCTCCATACCGAAGTAATTCGTTTCAGTACCTAACGCCAACACAAGATAGTCGTATGGCAGTATATCGCGTTCTGTCTCAATGGTATTCTCGGTGGAGTTAATTCGTACAAGACATCCCAAATGAAAGCGGAGATTTTTCTTTTGCTGAAACATTCTACGGAATGGATAGCTGATGTTGGAGGGTTCAATGAAAGCCATCCCGACCTGGTATAGCAACGGTGGAAAAAAATGATAATTATTGTTATCAACCAGCGTGATCTGAAACCGCATATCATTCGCCAGGCGTTTAATGAAATTGAGGCCGGCAAACCCTCCGCCAACTACTACAATTTTTTTTGGTGTGTTACTCATACTATAAGAATTAACAGAGATTGATGTGCTATAATTTACACGTGAAAGCTTGTATATTCTGTTGTAAACATTGTATTGCTAAAACTTTTGTGCCTGCTTCTCTTTCTTCCGGGTGTTATACCGATACAGGAAGCGCTACCGATTTATATGTGATCTGAGCAGTACCAGGTAAAAGGCGAAAACGTGGAAAAGTAGGTACAAATGCGATTCAAATTTCATGATTGTTTTTGATGATTATCCATTTGTATGTCAGGTAAATGACAACTGCACGGCACACGATTGACGATATTTCGACTACATTACAACCGAATGTACTCTTAATTCTTTTATATGAAACTCATTTTCGTTAAGGTAGCAATTGCTTTTTTATTCCTGTTTTCGGCTTCTTCTGCATATAGTCAGGTGAACCCTATCGGTAAAGATAAGGTCGCCATTGGAGGTTATGATGTAGTCGCATACTTCGTGTCGGGAAAAGCAACGCCTGGTGATCCGCAGATAAAGACCACACATAACGCCGTGATCTATTATTTTTCTACGACCGAAAATCAGGAAGCCTTTATAAAACAACCTACCAAGTACTTGCCTCAGTATGACGGATATTGTGCGTTGGCGGTTGGTGCACAAAAGAAAAAAGTAAACATTAATCCTGAAACATTCAAGATTACGAATGGTAAACTATACTTATTCTATAATTCTTCGCATGCCCTTAGCGGGAATAAGTTTAACTCCCTCGAACCTTGGTTAAAAGATGAAGACGCATTGATTAAGAAGTCCAATGAAAATTGGGTTTTGATGAGTAAAAAGAAATAAGAAGATATAGCTATGCATTTCTCTTGGGGATGAATTTTTAGTTATCCCTTTAAGACCAATGGATTCCTTTCATTATACTTTTTTAGAAAGATATAGAACTTGATACTTTGATCTTCCCGGGTTTTATTATACTCTTTTAAAAGCTCAGGATCGTCTTTTAATAAGTCTGTCAAATTTGAATTAGTTGCCTTGTAAATTTTTCCATCTGCAGTATTCAATATGAATTCTGCGGGTCTTTGTTTAGCGTTTATGGTTGCTTGTAATCGAATATCTTTTGATAACGTTTTTATATAATAGATCAGGCAGATTTTTCCAATAATTGTAATTTTAGCAAAGGGATGTTCGTCTATCTCACGTGCTTGTAAAAAGGTTTTGAAAAGGCTTCTGCTTGCATATACGGCTTTGTCGTTTGCGTATCCCCAAAGGTCTGTTGTTTTTATACTAAATGTCGAATCATCCTGCGAGACCGTCACACTTCCTTCTTTAAATAATTGAAAATAGAAGTCGCGACTTTGGGGGTTCCTGTCGGTTTGTATATTCTCAGGAGGGATCGGGTTGTTTTCAATAAAATTCTGAAAACTCAGGTATATTCCTGGTTTGAACTGGAAACTGTTTTCCACCTCCTCTTCATCCTCTATTGTATTTGATTGTGCCTTTAGTTGCACAGGGGCTAAAGCTGGTGCGAAGATTAGTAGCCAGCCTGTAATTATATATTTCATGAGTAGATTGCTATACTGCTTCCAATGTTTGACATATGTGGGCAGTATCGCAAAGATATAGATATTCTACCTGGCTTTGGTATCTCGGTAACTACTTATACAGACTCTGATCCTTCAGATAATCTATATTATTTTTTTTGAGATAATCGATTCCCCAGTTACTCATGAAATCAAACATAGGCGATAATGTTTTGCCGTGGTCTGTAAGGAAATATTCTACCCTATATGGTTTTTGAGAAAGCACCTCTTTGTCGATCAGGTTGTCGCGCTGGAGTTCTTTCAGTTGTTGCATCAACATTTTTTCAGAGACTCCCGGTAAATTATTCCGGATGTCGCTAAACCCTTTACGATGGAATTGATGAAGGTGTGAAAGAATAAGGATTTTCCATTTCCCGCCTACCAGACCCAACGTTACGTCTACCGGACAGGTATATGTTCTCTCATGAAGTTGTATCATAAATGGGCTTACTTATTGGTAAGGTATTGACTTCTGAAATCGTACGCGACACATTTGCTAAAAACAAAGCTATGAAAATATTATGCATCCTCGCGTTGACAATGATCAGTTGGAACTCATTTTCACAAAACAGTAACGGCATGACTAAAGATGAATCAATTGAAATTATCCGGTATAAAATTTCTGCTGACCAGAAAACGGATTTTGAAACTGCCTATGCAAAAGCTGGAGAGTTTTTAAAAGCATCTCCATATTGTTCCGGCTACGAAGTCATTCATGGTGTTGAAGAACCACAGCACTATATTGTAAGGATTCATTGGACATCCATGGATGATCATCTTCAGAAATTCAGGAATAGCCAGGAGTTCAAATCTTTTTTTAATTTGGTAAGACCATTTTACAATGCCATCGAAGAAATGAAGCATTACCAAAGCACAACGACAACATGGAAGAAAAGCTGAACAAACCTGTTCCAACACTTTTTGAATGGGCCGGTGGCCGTGAAGCATTCGAGAAATTATTCACAACGTTTTATCGGAAAATAGCGGACGATGAAATGTTATCGCAGGTCTTTAAGAATATGTCTCCAAAGCATGCAACACATGTAGCCCACTTTGTTTCAGAAGTTTTTGGTGGCCCTGCGCTATATAGTAAAGATGATAGCGGAAGTCACGCGACAATGGTAGGACATCATGTAAGTAAAAATCTCAGTGATGTACAGCGAAAGCGATGGATCGCGTTGTTACTGGAAACAGCCGATGAAGTCGGGTTGCCCGATGATCCTGAGTTTCGATCTTCTTTTGTCGGATACCTGGAGTGGGGCAGTCGCATTGCTGTTATAAATTCAAATATAGCAGAGAACCCGGTGAAGGCTGATGAACCTATGCCCGCATGGGGATGGGGTGAAACGAAGGGCCCGTATCAGGGATAATAAGTATATATTTAATCGGGACGCTGCAGCGTCCCGAAAAGTCGATCCCACAGTGTAGTATAAAATCCGAAGTTATACTGTATATCCCGATGATGTTGGTGATGAAACGTGGAGGTGCCCAGATGTTTCAGGAAAGCATTGCTACGGAATCTATCGGGTAGCGGCTCAAGTCCAAGATGTCCAAGCATTCCGAAGAGTACATTTATCGTGAGGTATAGAATGATCGCATGGATACTAAAAGGATATACCAGTAGTAATATAAGCCACAGGCTTCCGAAGCAGATCGTTTCTATTGGGTGCAGTATAAAAAGATCGATCGGCTTTGGATCCACCGCCTGGTGATGCAAGCCGTGCATCGCTTTGTATAAAAACGTTTTGTGAATTATGTAGTGAAATATATACATCAGCAGATCCATAGCGAGGAAAAGAATGATGAAATCGGATACTATAAATAGAGACGCGTTCATCTCAATTGTAATGAATCCGTTTTTCCAAAGCCAGAAACCGGCATAGGTTATCATTGTATTCAATATATTAGTAACTGCACACAGCAGCCACTCACGTGAAGTATAGGTATAGGGTTTCTCAGGAACTTTGGCATACTCCCTTTGCAAGGCTGATCCAATTACCAGAACAGAGGCCGTAATAACAATATTCTCCATCAGGAAGAGAAGCCACAACGCATACTCCGGAAGCAGAAGCAGAGTGCTGAGCAGGTCTTGTATATTGGAGCTGTTATTCATGATCGTTGCATTACACTTTCGTGGAATGAGGCCTGGTATTTTTTATGATCTTTTCTTCGAACGATTCTAACTTTGTTTTTACAGTAGTATATAGAGAGTTTTTTAACGCCTGGTCTTTAATAAAGCTATACTCTATACTATTCAGAATAAAAGTCCGGATATCGGCATACGAAATTTGTGGATACCGTTTCGCCAGCAATACATATTGGTGGATCAGGTTGCTTCGTAAAATGCCCGCGTCATCCGTTGAAATAACGATCGGTACATTCCCGTTTTTATAGAGCGTGATGGGATGTTTGTCGTCTTTTACTTTCAAAATAAACTCATTGCTAAAGAGATTGATCTCTATAGCGATTTTTTTATCATGCATATACTGGAGTAACGCCAGGGCATCAGT
This sequence comes from uncultured Bacteroides sp., assembly GCA_902168185.1. Classification (GTDB taxonomy): domain Bacteria; phylum Bacteroidota; class Bacteroidia; order Cytophagales; family Cyclobacteriaceae; genus Ohtaekwangia. Next base: position 148,709 of record CABHOV010000034.1, on the reverse strand, counting down.
TTCGTACGCCATATCTACACCATGGCCAATGCGATCAGCTCCCGCTATATAGATAGCATCATGGATGTGAAAGGTCAGGTCTTCGGGTTTAACAAGCCCAAGCGTAAGCTCACCGGCATGCATGGAATATTTTATCTCCGGAAAAAGTTGGCTGCAGTACCGGAACATATACATGTGTAGCTTGTAGTCACGCATGGATACATCGCCGTGCTCCGGTGATAAGATGTTTACGCCACCCACCAGCGGACTGGTTTGTGCGGACTCAAATGCGAGCAGCAGGTCTCTAAAGAATTTTACAGGCTCGGCCCTCCGGTTCACGTACGTCTGATAGCGTATAGTGACTGCGTTGTTGTCGGGTACAAACTTGTTGTGAACAGACAGAAGTATACTGTTAAAGTTTACAACATCTTTCGATAGCTGCTTTTTCCTGAACGCTTGAGTAAGGGAGTCCAGTACCGGACGAAGCGCCACCGTATCTGTATATTCCTTTAATGTAAGAAGTGAGGTATAGCGATCGGCATTCTCGGGCATTATATCCGATGGGACACCTTTGATCATAAGCTCCAGGTATTGTACATTTTCGCGCAGTGCCCGGTTTTGCAATTCTTGTAAACCAACGCCTGTCTCATTCCATCCACCCGACGGTAATTTTCCAAACGAATCAAAAAAATGTTTATGCGAAGGGATCTCTGAATCAACGTAATCTTTTACAGACCAGACCTGAAGTATACGCTGCTTCATATCCGGAAGTTTATTCTTGCGCATCAACTCTGGCAACGATATAAAACGTTTGTAATCTCCTTTTTTATTGATCCGCTTGATGCTGTCATATTCAAATACAAGCGACACGGTATCAAACCATGGATTTTTCCGAAGCAGATAATTCCAATATGTTTCGGCATATACCGAGCCGGAGAAGTGATTATGGAGGTCGCCACCTTTCGGCATTTCCGAAAAGAAAGCCGTGAGCAAAGCTTCATTGTTTCGAATGCTCTCAAAATATTGGTGAACGTGATGTAAAGGTTTTTGATTCTCAGGTGTACATCCCTGGAGTGACAAGGCCAGTGTGGCGATCAGGATGACAAGTATTCTTTTAACAGGGAAGGCGAGTGGGACCAAGGTGTTTGACAGGTTAATGAGTAGGCTATAAAGGTACAATTATTCTTTGATCAATCACTTACTCACTTTGTGAGGAGTGTCCTATATATGCTTCATTGTAGATTGTTGTCTGGCCCAAACGTTGCAAATAGACCACACTTGTGTAGAAGAATGCCTCACTATATTTAGCACTTTTAAAACCATTTTTAAAAAAGTTTGGACACGAAAAAACAGTTGACAGTAATTGTTTTAAAGGATTTTTTAATATATACCAATACAGACAGGTTAATTTTTTTGCAAGGTGGTACTATGCTTTATGATGCAACGCGTAAAATCATAAAAGCAAAGTAGGAGTATGAATAAAATTCTTTACGTTAGTGTCCTATGTCTGATTATCATGGTGCATGGAAAGGCTCAAAATCTTCCATCGGATAGTCTTCAGGTAAAAGGTCTTGTTGCCTCTGCAAACGATACACTTCCACTTCCGGGAGTAAAAGTTCTAATTCAAAATACGGATAGAAGTACAGTGACCGATTCAACGGGTCGCTATCAACTAGCGCTTGCATCATCCACGGATACACTTGTTTTTTCACGCGAAGGATATGTCGGGGTCATAGCGTCTGTAAACGGACGTGAATCCGTCAATGTTTTATTGCGACAGGATACCGCGGCGGCACAGGAGACTGCACCAACCGATAGCACCTCCGTTGCGCAGGATTCAACTGCAGTTGCCACCGATAGTACAGCCGTAGCATCCGATACTACAGGCGTTGATAAGTTTAAGGTGAGTGGTATTGTTATCGGGGATGACAGCACAGCGTTGCCGGGTGTAAGTGTGCTGGTAAAGAATACCACCATCGGAACGGTTACAGATGCGCAAGGAAAATATACTATAGGAGTAAGTTCGCCGAGTGATGTCCTGATCTTCTCATTTGTAGGTCTTAAGACAAAAGAAATTCCAGTAAACAACCAGCGCGCTCTGGACGTCACGTTGAGCGAAGAGGGTGGGCAGGTATTAAAGGAAGTTGTTGTGATCGGGTATGGAACGATCGACCGTGCTACACTTACCAGTTCAGTCTCTACTATAGGATCTGAAATGCTTGATAAAGATCCGCTGCCAAGTGTAACGCAGGCCATTCAAGGAAAGGCGGGTGGCGTGCAGGTAACGCAACGTTCCGGTAGTCCGGGTGGAGGTGTGAATATTCGCGTACGCGGTACAACATCTATCAATGCCAGTTCCGATCCTCTATATGTAGTCGATGGTATACCGGTAAACAGCAATACCAATTTTGTTGGGGGAAGTGATTTTAATTTCGGTGGAGGTACGCAAGGTATAAATATACTGGCCTCTATAAATCCAAGTGATATTGAATCTGTTGAGATCCTGAAAGATGCAGCATCTTCAGCTATATATGGTGCACGCGCTGCGAATGGCGTAGTGCTGATCACTACAAAACGTGGTCGTCCCAATGAAACCAACATCAGCGTGAATGCTTATGCAGGTGTTTCCGAAATGCCAAAGGAAAGAAAGTATGATCTTATGAATACCGCAGAGTATATATCGTACATGCAGGATTTTTATAAGTATAAAGGAACGACAGTACCGGAAAGTATTCTGCGTACGGATGTTAACACCGATTGGCAAGATGAGATCTTTCGCACAGCTCCGATGCAAAACTATGAACTTGCAGCATCCGGAGGTTCTGATAAAACACAGTACTATACATCAATCGGATATTACGATCAGGAAGGTATACTTTTAAATTCTGATTTCAGCCGCATCAGTGGCCGTGTAAATCTTGACTATAAACAAAGTGAGCGCCTTCGGCTTTCCACCAATATAAACGTGACGCGCGCCTTGAATAACCGCGTACAGGAAGAGAACTCCAAAGAAGGTTCTACTAAAAATGGTATCGTAACGCCTCCGAATGTTCCGGTATATAATGCCGATGGAACGTTTGCATATGATCCGGTGAACAGCGCACGCGAGAATCCTGTGGCGATGTTAACGCTGCCCCTGAACAGAGCGGAGACGTTCCGTATTCTCGGTAATATTTCTGCTGATTACGAGATCACAAAAGGACTCATCTTCAAAACTACGTGGGGTATAGATATGAGCTATATCGATGAGAACTTCTTTATGCCGCCTAAAGGAATAAAATCATTTGTAAGCCAGGGAGGTATAGGTGCTACACGCAGTACCAGAGATCAGCTCTGGATTAATGAAAATACGTTGACATACGATAAGACCTTTGGAGAGCATTCATTGAATTTACTGGGTGGTATATCTTTCCAGGAGTCTAAATATACTTTCGTGGAAGCACGCAGAAGTAACTTTGCGAGCAACGATATTCCAGTCATCTCTGCAGGGGGAACGCTCTCGGGTGCCAATGCAACGGTACAGGAGTGGGCGATTGCATCATACTTTGCACGTGTTAACTATGGTTTCAAGAACCGATATTTATTAACTGCCAATTTACGTGTGGATGGTTCATCACGCTTTGGCTCGAACAACCGCTATGGTACATTCCCATCGTTTGCTGCTGCATGGCGTATCTCGCAGGAGTCTTTTCTTAAAGATGCTAAATCTGTAAGCAATGTAAAGCTGCGTGCGAGCTGGGGTGTAACGGGTAATCAGAATATTCCGAACTATGCCAGCTATACTTTATACTCTGCCGGCAGTAATTATCTGAATACACCAGGTTTCTATCCGTCATCGCTGGGAGATCCGAACTTGGGCTGGGAAACCACGGAGCAGTTTGATGTAGGACTTGATCTTGGTTTCTTCGATGACCGGATTTCCATTCTTGCAGACTACTATATAAAGAATACGAGCGATCTTTTAATTAGTGTACAAACTCCACGTTCATCAGGTTTTCAGAGCGCATTCAAGAATATAGGGGAGATCCAGAATAAAGGATTTGAATTCGAACTAACAACCCGAAATTTTGTAGGTGAGAATTTCCGCTGGACTACATCGTTGAATATGACTTTCAATCGTAACAAAGTGGTATCCCTTCCGGAAGGAGATATATATGGTGGGCTGGGTAATCTGAACGTTGCGCGCGAAGGTTTACCGATCGGATCTTTTTATGGATGGGAGATGGTAGGTGTAAATCCACAAACCGGTATGATCGATTTCGCGAAAGCAGACGGAACCGTGGGGCCTCCTGATTTTGCTTCTGATAAAAGAATCATTGGTGACCCGAATCCTGATTTCTTCGGAGGTATCACGAATACATTTTCATACAAAGGTTTTGATCTCAGCATCATGGGACAATACTCGTATGGTAATGATATATTCAACTATAATCTCTTCACGATTCTTTCGGGAAGCGGTGACAGTAATAACGGCTCTGCTGATTGGAACAGGCGCTGGAGAAATCCAGGCGATGTAACAGATGTACCGCGACCAACGCCTGCAGATCTGGACAATGCTACTGTGTCGAATCGCTTTGTAGAGGATGGTTCATTCTTCCGCATTCGTAACATCACTCTTGGCTATACTTTACCAACATCGGTATTGGAGAAGCTGAAATTGAAAAGCCTGCGCGTATATGCTACCGTCCAGAATGCACATGTATTCACCAACTATCGTGGATATGATCCTGAAGTAAGTTCCTCACCCGGAGGAGCCAACACGGGACTGGTATATGGATTTGACTATGGAAGTTATCCGCAGCCACGCATCTTTACCGGGGGTATAAATCTAACTTTTTAAGAATCATAGAGCGTATATAACATGAAAACAATCATTCACTATATAGTCATACTGGTAGCCGGAGCATCCGTTTTTGCCTGCGATGACTTCCTCGATAAAACACCGATCGATCAGATTGCAGCAGGAGAATACTTCACCGATGAAGCCAGTGCCGAGTCAGCCGTTCGTGCGATCTATAGATCAATGGAATCATCCACGTACTATGGTCAGTCGATGATCATTATTCCTGAGTTTGCCGCAGGTCATGTACAAAATGTATATAATTACCCGGAGTTTGTAAACTTCGAGCAGAACGATATCCGCATCGATAATCCATGGGTGCTCAACATCTGGACCGCTTCGTATTCTTCTATCAACGCTGCCAATAATGTTATAGCCAGTGTTCCGCAAATGACCGGTGCTATATCTGAAGAAAAGAAGTCGCAATTCGTTCGTGAAGCTAAATTTATTCGTGCATTGATATACTTTAATCTTGTAAGAAGCTGGGGAGACGTTCCGCTCATTACAACTCCGACAGCTTCTTCTACATCGCTCAGCGATTTGCAAGTGTCGCGTACGGCTGCAAGCCAGGTATATGCTCAGATTATAGCAGATCTGAACGATGCCGTAAACTTGCCAGAATCGTATAGTTCACTGGATCAGACTAAGGGCAGGGCTACACAGTATGCAGCAAAAGCATTGCTTTCCAAAGTATATCTATACCAGGGCGATTATCCGCAGGCTGCGACCTTTGCAAAAGAGGTGATCAATAAAGGCGATACGCTCACCAGCGATTATGCTTCTATCTGGCTGACAGAGAATAGTCAGGAAGCTATATTTGAATTGCAATTCGATGCACAGGCAACCAATCCGTTGGCAACCGTAAGTAATCCTACGGGATCTGCGTTGTTCTTCGCGAAAGATACAGTATATAAATTCTTCGAAGAGGGAGATATCCGCAGAGACTTCACGTTAAATTTTCAGAATGGCCGTTATTATATAGGTAAATACCGTAACTACAATCCGGCTACACAAAATGTACCGGTGATTCGCCTATCTGAAATATACCTCATCTACGCAGAGGCACAAGCACGCATTAGTAATTCTCCGGCAGGAGAACCGTATCAGTACTATAAAGCTATACGAGATCGTGCAGGGCTGGAGACACCGGATGAAGGTACATTTGATCTCCAAGGTTTTATCACGGCTGTGCAACGTGAAAAGAGACTCGAGTTGATGTTCGAGGGCGAAGCCTGGTATGACTATGCCCGCACCGGGTTGGCGCTTACCGAGATGATGACCGTGCCGGATGAGGGGCGTTATCTGTTCCCGATACCACAGACGGAGCGTGAACTGAATTTAAATCTTGGACAGAACACAGCGTATCAATAGCGCGCCTTAAACTTCTGCAGCCGAAGATTTGGATACACGAACGGGTGTTGCCGGTTTTATCTGGTAAAAATCAAGTTCGTATACTAAATCTTCGGCTGTGCTATCTAAAGAGGTTTCAGTACTGATACGGCTGGTCAGCTTCGGTAAGTATATATGTATCTTTATAATTGACGTTTTGAACAAAAAAGCCATAAGTTTGTTTCTCAATAAAGAACAACTATGAAAGCTCTCATACTATCCTTGCTTATGACCATTTCATCCATCACTTCTATCTATGATTTAAAATTGAATTCAATTGATGGTGAAACGATCGATTTCTCAAAGTATAAAGGTAAAAATCTGTTGATCGTGAATGTGGCGTCTCAATGCGGATACACTCCTCAGTACGCTGACCTTGAAAAACTTCACGAGCAGTATGGCGATAAAGTAACTATACTTGGTTTCCCTGCTAATAATTTTGGATCACAGGAACCCGGTTCGAATAAAGATATAGCATCGTTCTGCCAAAAGAATTACGGTGTAAAATTCCAGATGTTTGAAAAGATCTCTGTGAAAGGCAGTGATCAGCATGCATTATACAAGTGGCTGCAGGAAAAAACTGGAAGTGAACCTTCGTGGAATTTCTGTAAGTATCTGGTAAAGGCTGATGGTACAGTGAAGTTTTTTTCATCGAAAGTAAATCCGTTGGATAAAGCTATAGTGGATGAGATTAATTAAGGCAACTCTTATAATCGCAGGTACGATGGGATTGGTAGCGTTTCTTTCTTCAAAACTTATATCCGGTGGCAAGCCGAAGCAAGCCAGTGGTTCGATCTATGATTTCAAAATGAAATCGCTTGACGGGCAGGATATAGATTTCAATCAATATAGAGGCAAGAAACTGCTGATTGTAAACACGGCTTCCAAGTGTGGATATACCCCGCAGTATGCTGATCTTGAAAAACTGCATGAGCAGTATGGTAATAAAGTAGTGGTGTTGGGTTTTCCTGCAAATAATTTTTTGTGGCAGGAGCCGGGCAACAACGAAGAGATCGCTTCTTTTTGTCAAAAGAACTATGGTGTAGCATTCCAGATGTTTGAAAAAATCTCTGTGAAGGGCAACGATCAGCATCCGCTATACCAGTGGCTAGAAGCGAAATCTGGTCATGCTCCTTCCTGGAACTTCTGCAAATACGTGATCGATGAAAACGGAAATGTAGTAGGATTTTTCGGATCGAAAGTAAAACCGCTGGATGATCAGATCGTTAGCAAGATCATTCAATAATTATAGGCGTTTCCGGAAAAAATAGTTGTCTTAATTATGTCACTGAAAAGCCGAAAGTATACTTTTGTGTCTGCATGAATACGAAAGTCTGGCTCCAAGCATTCCGGTTACGCACATTGCCGTTGGCACTCTCCTGTATTGCTATGGGAGGTTTCCTCGCTTCTGCTGCCGGTGCATTTCAATGGAATATTTTTCTTCTCTGTGTGTCCACAACCATTTTCCTGCAAGTGCTCTCCAACCTTGCCAATGATTATGGCGACTCCATTCATGGTGCCGACAGCGTGGATCGCAAGGGGCCTTCGCGTGCTGTTCAAAGTGGCGCTATCTCTGCGCAGCAAATGCGTGCTGCCGTTATCATATTTGTTATACTTTGCTTGGTTAGTGGTATATCTCTTCTTCTGGTTTCATTTGGTGTTAACTGGAGTGCCATCTTTTTCTTTTTCGGTCTGGGCGTACTGAGCATCGTAGCGGCCATTGCCTATACGGTAGGCCGTAAACCATACGGATATATAGGCCTCGGAGATTTTTCGGTTTTGATATTCTTCGGGTTGGTAGGGGTGATGGGTTCGTATTACCTGTTTACAAAACAACTCACCGTATACCAGTTGCTGCCTGCATTAAGTTGTGGCCTGTTTTCTATTGCAGTGCTAAATGTTAACAACATCCGTGATATAGAGTCCGATTTCAAAGCAGGGAAATTCTCAATCCCGGTTCGCATTGGTAAAGAGAAGGCAATTATATACCACTGGTTTCTGCTCATCACAGGCTTGCTTTGTGCTGTGCTATATTGCGTGCTTACCTATACATCATTCTGGCAATTTCTTTTCCTGGCAAGTGCTCCGCTTTTTATCAAAAATGGTTTGGCTGTAAGTCGTAAACCGTCTCACGAGCTTGATCCATATCTCAAACAAATGGCGCTCTCTACATTGGTATTTGTGCTGCTGTTTGGCATCGGCCAAATTTTGAGCTGACCCTGTTTAAACCAATTGTATTCTTCCGGTGTCTAATCCTGAGGGAATGATAATTTATATCATTCCAGTCGTGTTTTATTTTCAAAACCAAACGCTCATGAGACATCTATTGGGAAGTGTATTGATCGTGATGGCACTCTGGTCGTGTCATCCGGAACCAGAGCAGTATGACTTGCTGGATCAGATGGTTGTCACTACAAATTATGACACCACCGCCAACTTCAGTTCGTACCTTACTTATTCATTGCCTACCGATACCATCGGTTTTGTTTCCAATACTGATCCCAATGATTCGATCCGTACATCGCCTCAATATGAATTGCCACGCAAAGTATTGCAAACCGTGGAAGACAATATGGAAGCCCTTGGGTATAATCGGGTAGGCTTTAATGAAAGCCCGGATATAGGAGTAAATGTATATGCCGTAAAAGATCTGAATCTCTTTCAACAGGTTATATATCCAAACTATTCATATTCCGGATACTATGGTTATGGCGGGTACTATTACTATCCTTATGTACAGACGTATGCCTATAACACCGGTTCACTCGTGGTGGAATTCGTGGACCTGAAAAACGTAGCAGCGAACAAGAAGTATAAAGTAATCTGGAATGCCTATATGGGCGACTTGTTTAATGCTGTGAATCAACTGGATCAATCTGTTGATGCCGTTAACCAGGCCTTCAAGCAATCATCTTACTTAAACTTGTCACAGCCATGAAATACCTGCTGATTATAATTTCGCTTTTTGCAGTGCAGGCATTGCAGGCACAGAACAATTATTTCTATCTCGCGCTGGATGTAAACAAACCGCTTACCAACACCGAGTGGGTTGATGGTACCAGTGCAAGGGGCGGACGTATAGGATATAGGGCGTTCATCACCGAAGGCAGTCGTCTTTCATTAGGCATTGATGCCAATTGGACAAGCTTCAATACGCATAAGCCAACGGAAACTTTTGAAGGTAAAGGCGGAGCAATCACTACCGACTACTTCAACTATATTTACCAATATGGTGTAACCGTAAGTGCTCAATATTACTTTCCGCTAGGCGAAGGCGAACGGGTATTTCCATATGCCGGCCTTGGCGTTGGTGCGAATAATAATGAATACGTTCAGTACTATAATATCTATTCGAATAGTGAACGGAAGTGGGGCTTTCTGGCAAGACCGGAAGCTGGCATCCTGGTAAAGTTTACAAAAAACCGCGGGCTGGGTGCGATGGCTGCTGTCCATTACGATTACTCAACCAACAAAAGCGAGAGTTACAATTACGACCGTTTCTCATCGATTGGTTTCCAGATCGGTCTGATTGTGATGAACCGGTATTGATCATTTCACAATTTCAAACGGCTTCAGCGTGTATAGGTTGCTAAAAACAACTGACAGGCTGAAGCTTGTTACTACAATTGACAACCGGATAACGTAAAGTAGACAGCTTTTCACGCTTTATTCGATTTCCTTCTTCCACCGAAAAAATCTCGGGTTATCTTTGCACCATGTCGCAACAGATACTGATTTTAGATTTCGGTTCTCAGTACACACAATTAATCGCCCGCAGAGTTCGCGAGCTCAATGTTTACTGCGAAATCCACCCTTTTAACAAAATTCCAACCATCACGCCTGACATTAAAGGCATTATCCTTTCGGGAAGCCCATGCTCCGTTCGCGATCAGGGTTCACCGGATGTTGATATTAAACAGTTCGGAAACCTGCCGGTACTCGGAGTTTGTTACGGCGCCCAGCTCATCGCGCATAAAAGCGGAGGGCAGGTATTGCCATCTCACGCCCGCGAATACGGTCGCGCAAAACTCACCACGGTAGATCATCACAATGAATTATTGAAAGAGATCGCCCTCGATGGCCAGGTATGGATGTCGCATGCCGACACGATCGCTTCCGTACCCGATACATTTGAAATTATAGCGGCTACACCTTCTGTGAAAGTAGCAGCCTATAAAGTAAAAGGCACACAAATCTACGGGATCCAGTTTCACCCGGAGGTAACACATACTATACAAGGCAAGGAACTGCTCCGTAATTTTGTAGTACATATCTGTAAGTGTGCTCAGGATTGGACTCCTGATCAATTTGTAGAAGCGACTGTTGCTGATCTGACGAAAAAATTAGGCAATGATAAAGTCGTGATGGCACTTTCCGGTGGTGTTGACTCCACCGTGGCTGCTATACTTGTTCATAAAGCAATCGGCAAAAATCTTCATTGCATTTTTGTTGATAACGGATTACTGCGGAAAGATGAATTTGCGCAAGTACTGGATTCGTACAAACACATGGGCCTTAACATTAAAGGCGTTGATGCAAAAGATAAATTCTATACAGCGTTAAAAGATCTTACCGATCCGGAAGACAAACGCAAAGCGATTGGTAAAACATTTATAGATGTATTCGATGAAGAGTCTCACCTCATTCAGGACGTGAAATGGCTCGGACAAGGAACTATATATCCCGACATCATTGAATCGGTTTCTGTGAAAGGTCCTTCTGTTACCATTAAGTCGCATCATAATGTAGGCGGTCTGCCTGCAAAGATGAAACTGAAAGTAGTGGAGCCGTTGAATACACTCTTCAAAGACGAAGTACGTGTTGTTGGAAAAACACTAGGTATAGATCCTACAATTCTGGGCCGTCATCCATTCCCGGGCCCGGGCCTTGGCATTCGTATACTCGGCGATATCACTGCTGATAAAGTGAGAATACTACAGGAAGTCGATAGCATTTTTATAGGCGGATTAAGAGAACATGGGCTATATGATAAAGTATGGCAAGCCGGAGCCATGTTGCTGCCGGTACAATCGGTAGGAGTAATGGGAGATGAAAGAACCTATGAACGCGTGGTGAGTCTTCGTGCTGTAACCAGTACCGATGGCATGACTGCCGACTGGGCACATTTACCGTATGAGTTCCTGGCGAATGTATCCAGCGATATCATCAATAAAGTTAAAGGTGTTAACCGTGTAGTATACGACATCAGCTCGAAGCCACCGGCTACCATTGAGTGGGAATAAGTTTTGTATCCAGGTTAGTGTCTCATTCAGTTGAAATATATACCTGTATCGATGTTTATTCCTGTACTATACTCTAAAAGAAGAAAAAAAGCATGATTCATAAAAAGCTAATTGTTTGTCTGGCGTTTTTAATCCCGGTTACTGTATTTGCGCAGGTTAATTATAATCAGCAATTCTTCAATGCGAAGCAACTTTTCCGTGAAGGGAAGTACAACCTCGCGATGGAAGGTTTCAAGCCGTTGATTCCGTACGCGGCAAACAACCAGTATTCTGAATACGCTTCTTTCTACTATGCTCTTGCCGCGCACAACCAAGGGTATATGGCTGTAGCGAAAGACATGTTCAACCAATTGAAATCCTTGCATCCTAATTGGGATAAAATGGATGACGTAAACTTCTGGTTGGGTAAGATATACCTGGACGGTAAAGATTACTTCCAGGGACTCAAGATTCTTTCTTCCATCAAGGATAAAAAGATGGAGAAGGAGATCAACGCCTTGAAAACAAAAGCGCTCATGCCCATCACCGATATTGAAACGCTGAAGATGATGCGTGAAGAATATCCCAAAGATGAAATTATAGGTAAAGCGCTTGTTGGTGCACTTGCAAAAGACATGGCTAATAAAGATAGCCGCACCATGCTGGAGTCGATGATCACTCAATATAACCTGAAGCGTTCCGATTATTTTCCTGAAACTCCCAAGACTATATATAAAGATACCTATGCGGTATCGGTGCTGTTGCCATTCATGGTAAATACACTGGACCCGACTCCGGGCCGTAAGCGCAACCAGATCGTGCTCGATTTTTATGAAGGCATGAAACTCGCTGCCGATACATTGGCAAAACAGAATATCAAGATCAGCCTGCGTGCTTATGATACAGATCGAAGTGTAGAGAAAATCAAAACACTGTTAAAGACTGACGAATTAAAGAGTTCTGATTTACTGGTTGGTCCTTTCTTTCCCGAAGAGAATAAACCCATCCAGGATTTTTCACTTGAGAACAAGATCAACGTATTCAATCCTTTCTCTAATAACAGTGATGTGATCGGAACCAATCCGTATGCTTTCCTATACCAGCCCTCCATTGAAACGATGGGCAAGAAGTCGGGTGAGTTTATGGCTTCGCATGCACGCAAGAAAAACTGCATTGTATTCTATGGCACTTCGCGCAGAGATTCATTGCTCGCGGCTACATTTGTTGACAAGGCGCGTGAAAAAGGTTTGAAAGTATTGGGGTCGCATCGAATCACAAAAGAGACTCTTCCTAAAATCGTAAGTACACTGGCTACCGCTACCGAGTACGATGAGTATAAATACGCCAAGCAATTCACCCTTCGTAAAGATAGCCTCGGAGGTGTATTTGTAGCCTCGGATGATGCATTGATATATACCAAAGTATTGGGCGCAGTAGATACACGCGGAGATACAGTAACAGTATTGGGTTCCGAAGACTGGCTTGAGCAAACTGCACTGGAACTTGATAAATATAGTGCACTGCCGGTTGCCTTTATCGCACCGAATATATCGCTCCCGAACAATCCTCATCTCGCTGCCTTTATTCGTAAATTCATCAAGGTTCACGGACGTACACCTTCGCTATATTCAAAGATGGGATATGAGTTCATGCTCTTTACCGGAAATCAATTAAAGAAAAACGGTGCATACTTTCAGGATGGTATGAATAAAGAGAAAGCCATCAACGGCTACCTCACACAAGGATTTAACTATCAATTCAGCCGCGATAATCAATTGATACCATTCATTCGCTTTAAAAATGGCGGAGCGGTTTTGGTAGACAAGCGATAGGATTTACGTCTGTAATTCCAAAGTACATATTAGATATATCTAACATCAGATCTTATGTCTAACGATAAGAGCAAATCACTTTTTGAAAAAGCAAAAGAATATATTCCCGGAGGCGTAAATTCTCCTGTGCGTGCATTTCGCGCAGTAGGAGGGAACCCTCTTTTTATGAAGCGTGCGAAAGGCGCTTACCTGTACGATGAAGATGATCAGGAATATATAGACCTGATCAATTCCTGGGGACCGATGATTTTAGGTCATGCTCATCCTGTAGTAGAGGAGGCTGTGAAAGTAGCGTTGGTAAATTCACCTTCGTTTGGTGCGCCAACGGCACGTGAAGTTGAAATGGCCGAGTTGATTTGTTCCATTGTGCCTTCGGTTGAAAAAGTCAGAATGGTAAACTCCGGCACTGAAGCGACTATGTCCGCTATTCGTGTGGCACGCGGATATACCGGCCGTGACAAGATCATAAAGATGGAAGGATGCTATCATGGTCATGGAGACTCTTTTTTAATTGCAGCCGGAAGTGGAGCCATGACATTCGGAACTCCCGATAGCCCTGGCGTTACAAAAGGTACAGCCAAGGATACACTGATCGCTCCGTTCAATAGTATATCTGCTGTTGAAAAGATCATCGATGAAAATAAGAATGAAATCGCGGCGATCATTCTTGAACCAGTAGTGGGTAACATGGGATGCGTTGTACCTCAACCCGGATATTTGCAAGGACTACGTGCGTTATGTGATAAACATAACATTGTATTGATCTTTGATGAGGTGATGACGGGTTTCCGACTTGCCTTGGGTGGTGCGCAGGAACTATACAACGTGAAAGCCGACATGACTACGCTGGGCAAAATTATCGGTGGAGGATTACCGGTAGGCGCGTATGGTGGCAAGAAAGAGATTATGGATTATGTTTCTCCATTGGGCCCTATATACCAGGCGGGTACGCTTTCTGGAAATCCATTGGCGATGGCTGCAGGATTGGCCATGCTGAAATACCTTAAATCAAATCCAGCGGTATATCATCAAATCAACCAAACCACAACGAAGCTGGTTGAAGGTTTACGGGATCAAATAGCAAAAGCGGGGCAGAAGTTTACAATCAACCAGGTAGGCTCCATGTTTACGCTGTTCTTTACCGATGCCCACGTTATTGATTTCGATACGGCAAAGACATCCGATACTCAAAAGTTTGCTATATACTTCCAATCGATGTTATCGCAGGGAATTTACCTGGCGCCATCCCAATATGAAGCTATGTTTATATCCAACGCTATAAATAATGCTGAGATTGATAAAATCCTGAAAGCAAGTGAGCAGGCTTTACGTCAAATCAAGGCGTGATTTGGTGAGGTTGTCCAAATCACTCCTCATATTTTCTAAAGATATCGTAAATAATGGCTGTTTTTAATCCCCGGGAACTGGCATATAAATGTTAGTATCCTTAGCAGATCAAACTTTTACGAGTATGGAATCGAGTAAGAAAATAAGTAAAGTCGAGTGGCTAATCGAAATGATTACCTGGTTCTCACTGGGTTTAATTATAATTTATACTTAGGGGATTTATACTTAGAAGATCAGTCTTAGTAAATATACTTTTTAAGGATCAGGTCGACCTCACTATAAAAGAGTTCTTCCTTTCCTTCTGAGAGTGATGCTGAGTTTGTTTCTTTGATCTGATCCACAATTGATTTGTAATGCGGTTTATTTACCGGTGCAATCAAAAAATCTTTCAGCTCGCGTTTAATGAATTCAATCTTTACAGCCGACAATTCTTTCACGGCATATTTATTCGATATATAGTCTTTCAGGAAACGTTCATCCAGAAAATCCTTAATAAGGTCATTTCGAATTTTACGAACCAAATCAACGATGTTTTCTTCAGTCCAATCAGTGGAGGAGGTTACATTAACGGAGTTTTGCATAGTCTAAAAAATAAAGGTTGAGGGCTTTTTGTGTCTAACTAAATTAGCGATACAATGCTATTAAAACTAATATAATTAGTAAAGACAAATCGTCAATATTTTAAATCCTGCACGTCTGTTTAGATAAGATACGATGTTGTCGGTCACTATAAAAGTAATATGAGCCTGATTTTCAGCGATTAGCAATGCAATCGTATTAATGAACGCAATTATGAGGTTGGAATTTTAAAGAAGCACGTTGTTTTTAGTTAAAATCTTCATGGCTTCGTTTTTAAAGTTTCGGCCGATGGGAATATCCATGGTGCCGACCCGGGCTGTGGTAGATGTAAACGATGAGACTTTATCAACAGGAATAATGAAAGACCGATGGATGCGGACAAACCTTCCTTCCGGTAACTTTTGTTCGAGGTAACTTATTTTTTGGTAGGTAATGATTTGTTTCTGTGTTGTTTTTACGCGCACGTAATCGCGGAGACTTTCAATATATAGGATTTCATTCAGATATACTTTGATCATTTCACGGTCTTCACGAAGGTATATATAAGCATCTTCAAATGATTTAACGAGTGGTGAAGCGTCCTGTGTGCATTCGTCCAGTGGATGTTTCAGTTGATATACTTTGCTGATACCGCGCAAAAACCGCTCGAAAGAAACAGGCTTCAA
Organism: uncultured Bacteroides sp.; assembly: GCA_902168185.1. Classification (GTDB taxonomy): domain Bacteria; phylum Bacteroidota; class Bacteroidia; order Cytophagales; family Cyclobacteriaceae; genus Ohtaekwangia. Next base: position 132,856 of record CABHOV010000034.1, on the reverse strand, counting down.
CAGGTAATCGACTACATCCAGGTCATACGCATCAAAAGCATAATCGCGATAGGCAGTGGTGAGCACTACACGCGGCCGATCTTTAAGCGATCTGAGTAAGTCTATACCGGTGATCTGAGGCATTTGTATATCCAGAAACATCAGATCTATATGCTTTTGCTGCAATATGGTAAAAGCTTCAATGGCGTTCCCGCAACTCTTGACGAGGCTGAGTCCATTTATTTTTGATACATACGACTCCAGCAATTGCCGGGCGAGGGGCTCATCATCAACGATCAAACACTTAATCATGCTGGTATATATTGGTCAGTTATATAGTTTCTCTTTCGCATACAGACTCCCGGAATAGTTATCTTCAGGATCACCAGGTATGTCTCATCCTCATCCAGCAACTGGAGTGAATGGCAATCTGAATAAATGAGATCAAGACGTTTGCGTACATTCTGCAAACCTATTCCGGATACAGGTTTATCTTCCGCTGGAAAAATGTTTTTACTATTTTCGACTTTCAATACAAGTGTATTCTCTTGTATCAGTATATCTATACGGATCCATCCACCTGAAAGTTGATTGCTTACACCATGTTTGAAACTGTTTTCAACGAATGGCAATAGCAGCAAGGGAGCAATGTGAATGGTATCGGGTACATCGTATACATTTAGAGAGACGTCAAGCCGCGTATCATATCGCACTTTCTCAAGGTCTATATAGTTCTGGATGTATTGTATTTCTTTTTTGAGTGATACCTCCATCTGGTTGCTGTCGTATAGCATATAGCTCATAAGCTGCGAGAGCTTGTAAACCATTTCAGGTGCTTTATGTGAATGTTGCAAGGTTAATGCATATAAATTGTTTAGCGTGTTGAAAAGAAAGTGCGGGTTGATCTGCGATTTCAAAAGCTTGAGTTCTGCTTCCAGTTTTTCTTTTTCCAATTGCTGTGCAGTTTGATGAAGACGTTGCGATGCCTGCTGGTGATTATACCAATGCTTGATCAGGTGAAATGAAGCAACAATCGCTACCACTGAATATATACTAAAGATGGTGATGAGTATTTTAGGCAGAAAGAACAGCGGAACGTTTGTAGCCATGGGGTAATACATGGGGTATATCGTGTAATACGCCACGATTCGCGCCAGGATCCCAAAAAAAATCATGGAAAGAAAAAGCAGAGACAGGAAGAGGCTATATTTCTTATGCACTAAAAGCTTATCGATCAGTATATATAGTGTGAAGTACGTTGCCGCCATCTTCACCGGAAGCTCGATAAAGGAAGTAGTGACACGTTGAAGATACAGATCATCGACCATGCCTGCAATGAGGCCTTCATATACAATCAGGCCGAGCCAAAAGATGGCGTGCGCAGTAATACGGCTTTGCAGTAACAAGGCCGGGCTCACAGAAACCTCAATCGGATTTCTCTTTTCCCAAGGTTCATCATCGAAGGGCATACGTTGAAATACGTTATTTTTCCAGGAATGGATGGGGCTTTTTAGACAAACAACGCCTGTACCTTACTAATAGCAGGTACCGTATGACAAAAGCTATCGATATGATCCCTCAAGACAAGTATCGTCTGTGCTTGCTGGTAATCTAATAAACCAGCATCGTATTTATAAAGTGATCTCCTTTGGTATATGATTTACAAAGCTATACCTCTACAGAATCTATACCATACGTGCATGCCTATTGGTATACTCGTGTTGATAGTATGTTCATGCGCGCCTGTTCCTTTGATGAAAACAGAGTCCCCTGTTCAATCGGTTAATTTTTATACGGTGGGCAGGATACCGGTAGTGAAAGCGAAGCTCAATGGTAAAAACGCTTTTTTTATTATTGACACAGGCGCCTCTGTATCGATACTCAATGAATCGGAGGCAGCGCATTTTGGTTTTTCAGTGGTGAACTATGATGTACAGGCCATGACCGAAGTGATGAGTTTTAACGGCACATCCAATATAGGGCACGTAAACACGTGTATACTCGAGATCGGTAGTACCTCCATTAAGTACCATGGCTTTCGGAGTAAAGACATGCGGGAGTTTGCCTCTATACTTCAACGCGATGAGCAGATCAGATTAGCGGGTATATTGGGTTCAGACTTGTTGAACCGCTATAGCATGAGCATAAATTTCATGGACAAAACAATTTCATTTTAATCCAATTCCGGAAATGAAAATAGAGAATCTGTCGGAACTTGATAAAGAACATCTGCTGCAAGTGGTTGCTATACTTCAGGAAAAACTGAAACGAAGGAATGAACAGCTTTACCGAACGCGATTAAGATTGAGCCTCGTGAAAAGTAAACTGGCAAAGATGAAAGAGACGGTTAGCTATCAACGCAGAAGGTTACTGGAATTATACCAGTAACCTCTATACGTTTTAATAGCATCAGATTTTCAGAGAACATAAAAATGACCATCCAGCACTTTGGGTTTGCTGTTTGCATGTGCGTATTCATAATCACGAATCATTTCACGAAGGTCTCTCTCTATAGTGCGGGCAAGCGATGTCATGGGTGTATCAGTAGCTTTATTTTCAAATGGATCCTGTAAGTGAATGGCCATTTTTTCGATGAATAAAAATGCAGCCGAGATCAGGATCACCAGTGAAACCAGGATACTGCCATGATGTTCGGTAAGCCCGAACGGCACCAGCAGAATGAACAGGTATAGTGCAAAGTTTATATATAGGCTATAGGTTGTTGGGAAAACAGTATTTTTTATACGCTCACATTTTCCCATCGCATCACATAGGCGTGTAAGGGTTTTATCCAGCTCAACCTGTTGAAACGGATTTAGCAATCCTTCTTCCAAAAGATACTTGAGGTCACGTGCATGCAGCAACAGCAATGCATTGGGTATATGTACATGATTCTTTACAAACGCGAGATCTTCCTGAGAAAGATATTCTTCAGCGCGCGTCAACGGATTTTGATTCCGCAACATTTGCCCCAAACTATAATTCCAGAAGATTTGCCGTTTGGTAAAGTTGTCCGTGAATTTGCTGACTGTTGCCGAAAACTCAGGATCATTAATGAACGACTGCATTTGGCGAATCAACGTCCTGGAATCATTAACAATCGATCCCCAGATGATACGAGCTTCCCACCAGCGGTCATACGCCTGGTTGGAGCGAAACGCAAGCAGCAACGAGATGATTGTACCAATGATAGCGGGAATACTAAGCGGAATTGTAATGCGATGCAGGTTAAGATCTTCGTGCCATAATCCGAACGCTATAGCATAGATCGCAACGGCTGCAATCTCATATTTGATCTTCCCCAGAATATAGGTCCACGGTATATGCTTCTTAAGTAACATAATATATAGTATATAGTGACGGTAACTGAATGGAGCTATTGTTATACACTGCTTAGATGGTAAGCACGGGCAGCCCCAGGCTTGTAACGTCTGCGTTTTTCTCCGCCACTTCGTTACTCCGTTTGGGTTGCACAATGAGGTCGACACGCAATTGATCAACGAGAACATTCAGTGACTGATTTTCATACTCTTTGATCATCGATTGATGAATGACATGAAACGGCAGCTGTTGAAGTGATGGCGCAAGAGATTTACCATTCGCGTCAAGAAACAGTGCACGCTGTATAATTTCACTGGTCTGATCTTTCTCCGGCAATAACAACAGAGGACAGTTGCTGTTGTGTAACAGCTTCAGAAACAACTTATGTATATACTGCTTGCTTTGCTGAATGGAGAGTGGGGCAATGACAACATCCACCTGGAAACTTTCCAGTAATTTTTGAATAACAGGTCGTGATATTCCAAATTGATGGTGCTCACGCACCGTGGTGGCTATATTCGTTTCTGCTTTATATACCGACCACTTGTCCAAGATATCCTGTCGCTTGTTTAAGTCGATGTGATCCTTTGCCGACAGGAACAGTAGCTCCGTGATTGAGTCGGAAATTTCCGAACAGGTCACTAGAATAATGTTGCCTTTATTTTCGCTCATATAGGCTGCAGTTTTCATTGCCTGCAGGGTGTCAGCTTCAAACTGGGTAAGGATGAATATATTTTTCATAGTCGTGCTTGTTTTGTTCTCTGATGTAAAAGAACGGCACGGCTATTAGCGGGCTTTTAAGCTGGAATTAAAAGGTGATAAGAATTTCTTTAATCAGATTTTAATCTCTTGTACTGAGGAAACTGAATGAAGACCTTGGTTCCTTCATTGGTGCGGGAGTATATTTTCAATTTGCCGCTGTGCAATCGGATGATACGTGCCGCGAGCGGTAACCCGATTCCATATCCCGTATAATTAAAGGTATTGCTTGCACGGAAGAACGGCTCAAAGATATGTTTCTGGTCTTGCTCGGGAATGCCTATTCCATAGTCGGATATATTTATAAAGAACTCTGTATCGGTATACGACAAAGTTACGAGCACTTCTTTATTGTCGGAGTACTTTATACTGTTTTGAATGATGTTCGTTAAGGCGAGTTCCATCCATACATCGGAACACATGAGTGTATACACATTCGGATTTTCTTCAGACTGCTGCACCATAACTTTAACATGGTTGTCGGGCATTCTTTTATCGAAGTCTATCTTTATACTCATGAGCAGTTCATCCATCTGCAACGGCTCTATTTTCTGTTTCTTCCCTTCATAACTGATCTGCGAAAGCCTTAGCAGACTTGAAGTGACTTCCTCAAGTTTGTGAGCCTCTTGCTGCATCGTGATTATGGACTTAATATAGTCTTCTGTGGTGCGTTTTGTTTGCAGGATGATTTCTGCTTCGCCGAGAATGGACGTAAGCGGTGTACGCAACTCATGCGATGCATTGCTGATGAAGTTACGCTGAAGCTCGAAGGTTGTCTCAAGCCGGTCGAGCATGGAATTAAATGTATTCGCTATTTCCGAAAGCTCATCATTGCCTTCACCACCTTGCACGCGCTCACTCAGGTTCGTAGTGGTAATGTCGTGTACTTTGGAGATGACGGCAGATATAGGGTGCATGATTCGTGTGGAAAATATTCTTCCCAAGGCAAACACCAGTAAACAACTCGACAAAAAACCAACCATTAAAAGATTGCGCAGGAAGGTGATATGATTTTCGGCGTTCTCGTCATAGGCGGATGCGATTACAACGTTTTTGCCTTTCTGAGAAGTATATACTATACCTGAAAAGTGAAGAAAGCCGCGGTTATATTCTGCAAAATCATTTTGCTTTACTTCCTGGATAAAGGAAGGAGGTATCTCCGGAATAGAATCCTGTATATGCTGCGATAGCAATGAATCATTCGGAAAAAAATATTCATGCTCCTGCGGAAGTCTTTGCAGGTGACGTTCACGAATTCCTTTTACAACGCTGTGTATTTCGTCTACTCCAAAACGAGTTTCTGCGGCAAGGGATGCTCTTACTTTTAATCGCGTAAAAAAATTGCCATGAGCATGCTGAAGCGAAAGCAGATAAACAAATATACTAAGGAGCAGCAGCACCGTTGCTGTCATCAATGTAAATACCAACGCTATTTTTGTGCGTATGGTCATGATGCAACATCGCGCACTACAAGGAGTGGATTAAAAAGAGGATGTTGTACTTTATGCATGTTCATCGCGTAACACATAGCCAATACCCACCACGGTCTGAATAAGTTTTTTATCGCGCTGCTTGTCTACTTTTCTGCGCAGGTAATTGATATATACATCAACAACATTGGTATTCATATCGAAATTTATATCCCATACACGTTCCAGTATTTCAGCACGTGAAAAGACGCGGCCTTTATTGCGTGCGAGAAATTCCAATAAGTTATATTCTTTTGCAGTGAGGTTGAGTCGCTCTTCGCCACGCTTAACAATTTTACCACGTGTATCGATTAGTAAATCATCGATGGTGATAATATCTCCTTGCGTGGAATGTCCGGAAACTCTTCGTGTAACGGCACTGATCCTCGCCAGTAGCTCAGAGAATTTAAAAGGCTTTATCATATAGTCATCCGCACCCGAGTCCAGTCCGGTGACTATATTTTCCGATGTGCCCAGCGCTGTGAGCATAATAATAGGTGCTTGAATTTGTTGACTTCTGATTTTGCGGCACAGTTCTATACCATTCATGGAAGGCAACATAATATCCAGAATAATGATATCGGGAATAGTCATCTGTATCATTTGCCAAGCCGTAACACCGTCCATGGCAACGGAAACTTCATGACTTGCTTCGATCAATCCTCTGCGGATGAAAGAGACAACACCAGGCTCATCTTCAACCAAAAGTACTTTCATAGTTCTTCACCCAAACATACATTCTTATTTGGAAACAATTAAATCTCCGGATGGTTATCCGAAAAGCCAATTGTTACTTAAAAGAATGATGTCGTAAAATTCGTACTAGTGATTTCGGGAGGCTTGCTCCAGAATTAATTCCTGGCTGATTTTGTCGATTGCTTTTTCCAGGGCTTCATTCAGTACCTGCGATTCTTCCAGCATAGGGAAATGGCTTGTGCCGTGGATAATGTGTAGCTCATACCCAGCCCGTGCATATTTACTCAGCAACTCTTCATTGGTTGGTATATAGTCTACATTTATAAGATATACCTTTAGGTCCAGGCTTTGTAATAGCGCGCGTTCGCGCGGTGCATATCGGAAGAGATCGGCAATGGTGCCGACAGCCATCGGTTGATATGCACTTCTATAGTCATGAACAACGGTATGTACAATTTTAGGATCTGTATCCGGAGAGTATAAACCCTGCCGCGCATATCCTTCCACTGTATCTGCGAAATTGGTATTCAGGTTTTCAAGTATAGCATCGGCCTGTTGTAGCAGCTCGGGGATTTCAGTGCCTGCATTTTTCAAGGCATCGATGACCACGATACCAATCACTGCGTTCCTCCGTATAGCGGCTGTCTCCAAAATTATATCGGAGCCCATTGAATGTCCGATCAGAATAACATTTTCAAGCTTCAGTGCATCGATAACTCCGGCTACATCTTTGCCGAATTCTTCTATCGTCCAGTGGTCTCTGTTGGTTTCGGATTTACCATGTCCTGCTAGATCAATAGCGATTACCGAATAATTCGTTTTGAAGTATTCAAGTTGTTCACGCCAGTAATCTTTGTTTATAAAAGAGCCATGCACGAATAGAAGTGTAATGTCGCCATCGCCAGCTTTCAGGTAATCGATCGCAATGTTGTTTGCAAGAATTGTCATAAGGGTATGGATTGGAGGGATTTATATATGTCCCGTAAGGACCGAAATAATCGTGCCTGTCATCATTGCTTTTGGGGCACTGTACTTTCAGGTTGGTAACAACGTCTACAGAATATATATCAATCAGCGTCTGTGTTTAACCATGCGGATGCATCGCTGCATCAATACTGCAGGAAGATTAAACAGAGTAGTCTGGAACAATAATATTGCTCCGCTAAAAAAAAGAATCGGGTTATGGCAACAACAAAGAAGAATAAGCTAGGCGTAAAAAATTCGCTGGCGAATAATATCAATGCACGCAAGAAAAAAGGTGTATCACGGCCAAAGAAAAAATCAACGGTTAGTAAGGATGCTTACCGGGATATGCAAGAGAATTGGGGAAAGAAGAAAAAATAGCGCTGTGCAGAAAGGCTATGAGAGGTATAGATATAGTTGATTACACCTGCATGGCAAGTGTAATCAACCTATATATTTTTATGCGTGAATAGTGTTCAACCCTAAAACTTCGTTTGTTAGAGCTCTTGTTTCTTGGAGGAGTTCAGGATTGTCGGCCATCGTAAGTCCGTAAGAGGGAATCATCTGTGTAATCTTTGCTTTCCACTGCTGACTATTAATCTTATCGCCAAAACAGCGTTGCAATAATGTGAGCATGATAGATACTGCAGTAGACGCTCCGGGAGATGCGCCCAATAACGCAGCGATACTGCCATCGGCAGCACTTACCACTTCCGTTCCAAATTCCAGAACACCAACGTGTTCTTTATCTTTCTTGATCACCTGTACGCGTTGTCCTGCAACTTCCAATTCCCAATCTTCCATTTTCGCTTCGGGATAAAATTCCTTCAATGCTTCAAGGCGATCTTCGGGAGTCTGACGTACCTGGTTGATAAGGTATTTTGTAAGCGGGATATTATCTATACCTGCTGCAAGCATCGGTATAATATTATCGTGTTGTATAGTTTTGATGAGATCGAAATAAGATCCTTCTTTCAAAAACTTGGTTGAGAAACCTGCGTACGGCCCGAAGAGTAATGCGCGCTGACCATTGATTACACGTGTATCAAGATGCGGCACTGACATGGGAGGAGAACCGACAGAAGCTTTACCATATACTTTTGCCTGGTGCTGTTCTATAACTTCCTGGTTAGTACATTTCAGCCACTGGCCACTTACCGGGAAACCTCCGAAGCCACGTCCTTCCGGTATATCTGATTTCTCCAGCAATCGGAGTGATCCGCCGCCAGCACCTATAAATACAAACTTTGCACGGATCTTTCTTTTATCACCGGTAGAACGATTCTTTACTTTGATGCGCCACGAACCGGTGTCTTCTTTTTTAAGATCTTTTACTTCATGATTGAAATGCATGGTAACGCCATCCATTTCTTGGAGCATGCTAAACATACTGCGGGTAAGTGCTCCGAAGTTTACATCCGTGCCTTGATCCATTCGCGTGGCAGCAACTTTCTGTTGATGATCGCGTCCTTGCATGATCAACGGAATCCATTGCTCAAGTTGCTTTGGATCTTCGGTGTAAAGCATTCCCTTAAATAAAGGATTAGTCAGCAGCGCTTCGTAACGCTTTCTTAAGTAGTTAACATTATCCTCGCCCCACACAAAACTCATGTGTGGTATAGGAGTAATGAATGTCTCAGGTAATTGTATATGATTCTTCTGAATCAGGTATGACCAGAATTGTTTCGAGATCTCAAACGACTCAGCAATCTTTATAGCTTTCGATATATCAATAGATCCATCTTCGCGTTCCGGTGTGTAATTTAATTCACAGAAAGCGGAGTGACCTGTCCCTGCATTATTCCATGCATCTGAACTCTCGGCTGCAGCAACATCCAATCGTTCGTAAATTTCTATGGTGAGGTTTGGCTCCAGTTCTTTTAATAAAACACCAAGCGTGGCGCTCATAATTCCGGCACCAATCAATACTACATCACAATCTGTATTCTGGGAATTACTCTTATTTGTCATGGTATATTAGACGTTGCGTAAACTTATAAAAGTATTAACTAATAAGGTAGAGGAAAGGTTGTCGCAATAATTATGTCAACGTTTTCGGAATGCAAAAAAATCGGAAAAAGTTACAGGCATTGTTTTTTCTTTTAACAAGAGTATAAAATAATGTCTATGAGTTATGGATACCGATCGATGGTTAGTACGAGTTTTATCCTGCCTGATGGTGCTTCTTATAGCAGCCTGCAGCGAAGTAAGTGTGAAAGGTACGGGCGATGAGACAACTACGGTTGGCGAATCGCAAGTTACAGTAGTTGCAAACTCTCCCAGGCAATGGACGGGTGTAGCGGTTTCGCAGCAATTGCGAACAGAACAGGTGAGATTATTCGCCAATTATCCCAACTGGTCTTTAGACCATTCGACCTCGGTTGTTGACATTACCAATCCAACAAAGGCATTACCTTATCCGGATGCAAATTGGAATACATGGACACCCGGTATGAATCCTGAAGAGCATTTCATTTGTGTGCAATCTGTGTTCGTTGATGCGAACGATTATCTGTGGGTACTTGATGCTGCTAATCCTAAACGTGACGATCGGTATAGCGGGGTAGTAAAGGGGGGAGCGAAGCTTGTACAAATTGATTTGAAGACTGATCGAATTGCCAATGTTATTGTGTTTGGTGATTCTGTTATAAAGCCCAATAGTTATCTTAACGATATACGTATAGATGCGCAACGTGAGATCGGGTATATAACGGATTCTAACGAAGGTGCTATAATTGTAGTAGACCTTGACTCCGGAAAATCATGGCGATTACTGGATAACAATAGCTGTACTAAATCTGAAGACCTTGTTCTGAAAATTGATGGCGAAGAATATCGTACTGCTGATGGTGAATATCCCGTGGTTCATGCCGATGGATTAGCGTTAAGTCCTGATGGACTATATCTATACTGGCGGCCCCTTACCGGAAATAGTTTATACCGGGTTGAGACTTCATTATTAATATATCCTGATTTTTATGCAGGCAAGTTGGATGTAGAGGTTGAGAATCTTGGTAAATTTCCTCCATCCGATGGAATGATCTTCGATAAGGAAGGCAATCTATACCTTACTTCAATTGAGGAAAATGCAATTCGTGTTTACGATGGAACTACAACACGCATCGTAGCCAGAGGAAAAGATTTTAAGTGGCCGGATTCTTTTGCGGTCGCTGCCGATGGCTCCCTATATGTAAGTGTATCACAATTGAATATTGAAAACCCTACAGAACCTTATAGAATTCTAAAGTTCAAACCTAACGAATAGATTAGGATGTTCTTTAAATTCAGGGGGTGAGGTATGAAGTACTGGATTGGTTGCTCTGGGTTTTCGTACAAAGAATGGAAGGGAATTTTTTATCCTAAGAATATACCGCAGCGAAAGTGGTTTGAGTATTACTGCGAATCGTTCAACACGGTTGAGTTGAATGTTACTTTCTATCGCTTTCCCGTTATCAGTGATTTGAAAGGGTGGTATAGCAGGAGTCCTGTTGATTTCCGCTTTGCAGTGAAAGCCCCTCGCATCATTACGCACTATAAGAGATTCAAAAACGCTGCTGAAGAAACACAACGCTTTTACGAAACTGTAGGAGAGGGTCTGGATAATAAACTTGGCAGTTTATTATTTCAGTTGCATCCTGCGTTTCAATACAGTGAAGCGAATCTTGAATTAATCCTGACTACATTAAACAGTGCCTTTACGAATGTATTGGAATTTCGCCATGCAAGCTGGTGGAGAAACGATGTATTGCAAGCTTTGAAACACCACCAGGTATGCTTCTGCGGTATCAGTTATCCGGGGCTGCCTGAAGATGTATACCATACCTCTCCCGTGATATACTATCGATTCCATGGTATCCCTAAATTATACTACTCACCGTATGATGATGCATCGCTGAATCACATTTATAAAACCATAAATGCATTTCAGAATGTAAGAGATGTATATATTTATTTTAACAATACGGCTGAAGGTCATGCGGTGGTGAACGCTAAAACATTCCAGACTATACTCCCTGAATCTGAACAATGGAAAGTGAAAAAGCCAAAGGGGCTGTTGATTAATAAGGAATTGTTTTGAGATTAAATGATGGTAGCGTATCGCGAAAGATAGAACTACGGCCGGTATAGTGTTGGAAAATTTTGAGCCGCTGTAAAATAAAACAGGCCCGGTATGACTAGCATCATCCGGGCCTGTAAACCTAACCTACTCTACCCTTGCCAACTATGTATAAATTGCTGTGCCATGCGTTTTTGCCTTGTACCAAGCCTTTTTTTGCAGTATTTGTGGAACCACTGCCTCATTTCTGTTTATAATTATCAGCAATAGTATGTTTATATTGCCTGTGCATAATTTTTAAATATGACCAAGCTCCAGTATACATTATCACTGTTTTTACTCGTCTTCATCACTATGGAAGTCGGGGCACAATCTAAATCATCATCCGGAAAGCAATCGTCCAAAAAGGAATGGGTAAAACTCTTTAACGGTCGCGATACCCGCGATTGGATTGTTAAGATTCATCACCATGATGTAAATGTAAATTTTGGCAATACGTTCCGCGTGAAAGATGGTGCTATACAAGTACGCTACGATCAATATGGTGACTTCAATGATCAGTTCGGACATCTATACTATAAGCAGCCCTATTCGTATTATCACCTCATCGTAGAGTATCGCTTCGTTGGTGATCTTCAAAAAGGTGCCCCTGATTATACATTGCGTAATAGCGGCGTAATGTTTCACTCGCAGGATCCGCGCACGATGCCAAAGGAACAGGATTGGCCTATATCTATAGAGATGCAATTTCTGGGTGGCTTGGGTGACGGCAAGCCACGTACAACAGGCAACATGTGTTCACCGGGGACAATCGTGGTATATGACGGTAAACTTGATGAACGGCACTGTATCAATTCTACATCCAAAACATATGATGGCGACCAATGGGTACGCGCCGAACTTATTGTGTTAGGTGATTCATTGGTGAAGCATATTATCAATGGCGACACGGTAATGCAATATACCAAGCCACAGGTTGCTGCTGGCGTTGTAAACAATTATGATCCTGCCGTGTGGAAGGAGGGAAAACTGCTAAGCGAAGGATATATAGCCTTGCAAAGTGAAGGACAGCCTATAGATTTCAGAAAAGTAGAATTGCTTCCCCTGAAGGGATGCATGGATCCCAAAGCGCTTAACTATAAAGATTACTATGTAAAGTCCGACCCGACAGCATGCCGTTATAAAAAGAAATAAATGACTGCTAGACTGAGAGGTTGATAAAAATATATCTGTGACAGAAAACTTATTCCGTCACAGATATATAGTTGCTAGTGCTTGTTTAGAATGTATACTCTCTTCCGTTAACAGAAGCTTTGGTCAATCGACTGCCAAAGCCCCATCCGCTGAAATTTTTCACAAAGCCAATTCCGGGCGCCAGATAAATGGTATATTCTTCATCTGCCCACTGCTCGATATCAAAAGAATACGCCTTGCAATCATCAAGATTTTTTTCGCCGATAGCCAAATCATCAATGACTGAAAGTATAATTACAGCGTCTTCATCATACGATGTTTCGGATGTCCACTTATCTCCGTTGTTTCCGAAAAGTCTCATGATATTAATTTCGGTGGCTACATTCTTTTTCCGGGTATATACATATCCTCTGCTATCGACTCTATAGTATGTAGTATCCCGATAGTTAGCATTTTCATCCTCCACCTGTGACGTTGAAATCAGCTCATAATAAGTGCTGCCATCAAGGTCAGTAGTGCGGGTTACTTCTGTACGCATATACATTTTACTGGGCTCGGGCAGGGATTCAAATTCCCAGTAATTTCCGATTCTGAGTGGTAGATATGAATCGGATGGGTTTCCGCAGTCACATTCTTTATCGTCATCCGAACATGCACTGAAAGATAGGGCGAACAGAACTATTATTAAATAGTGAAGTTTCATATAGTGATTAATTGGGTTTGTATGGATTAGACACTACACGTTAGCAAAAGGTTGGAGGCTATTAATCTTTGAAGATCAAAAAGAAAGATGTTTTTGCGTGAGGGATAGAAGTCACTTTTATACTGCCTTTGTGCAAGCTCATAATCTGCTTCGTAAGACTGAGACCAATGCCAGAGCCTTCTTTTTTAGTAGAGAAGAAGGGAATGAAGATGTCCTGCATTTCTTTATCACGTATACCTATACCATTATCTGTAACTTCCATGATAACCTGGTGATCCTTTCTATACGCATGCAGAATGATTTTCTTTTCCGTTACAGTTTGCAATGCATATATACTGTTCGTGATCAGGTTGATGATTACCTGCTCAATCAGGTTACGGTCAAGATTGACTTGTAAATTCTCATCATCGACTTGCCACTGAAGCGAAATGTTTTGTCGCAACACTTCAGGTTCCATCAGGTTTACAACTGTTTTAAGAAAGGGTTTTATATGTACAGGACTCATGCTGGGTTTAGGTACCCGTGTGAGTGCCCTATATTTCTCAACAAAATCCAGTAGTCCCTCGCTTCGTTTCTGAATGGTGTCCAATGAGAAGCGGATGTCGCCCAGGGTTTCCGTGGTAATATCATCTATACCTTTCAACTGTCCATTCCTGTCAGTAAGCATACTCTGCATGGTTTCCGTGAGTGATGATACCGGTGTAACGGAATTCATGATCTCATGCGTGAGAATGCGAATGAGTTTATGCCAGGCTTCAACTTCTTTTTGTTCTATTTCCGTTTGTATATCCTGGATGGTGATGAATCTATAGGACTTATCCAGTATATAGGAGGTGCTGACCTCAACCGCCAAATGTGAGGTGTCGTGACCAATTCTGATTTCGATAAGTTTCCTGCCATGATCTCCCAGCGAGTCCAATTCATCTGTAAGAACGGGGTTCCTTAATTTCAACAGACTCCAGTTTTTGAATCCTTCAATGCCGAGCAGTCGTTCTGCAGTGGCATTCATCAATACGATCTCTTCCTCTGTCAGTGAAATTATACCGATCGGCAATTGTTTTACCAGCATTTGCAAAAACTGGTATTGCGCTTCCTTCTCGATTTTTACCTGCTTGTAAGCTTGCAGTATAGATTGCATATTTTCTTCGAGTTCTCGAAACGATTTTCCCAGATGAGCCTGTTGAAAGGTAATGGTGAAGTCAGCATGCTTGATGGCAAGAAAGAAGCGCGACAGTTCACGGTTTGTGTGATTGACAAACCGGATCAGCTCTGCAATCTGTAAAATAAATATAATGGCCAGCGTGATTTTGTTGAAAAACATTTCACGCTGTTGCACAACCCATGAGAATAGCAACGTGTTGGCGACCAACAGTATAATCCGGATTGTTACCAAAAGGTTGAAGCGTTTCAAAATCATATTCTTGCAGTATATAGTATACTATATCCCATGGCGTTTCATTCTGCGGTATAAGGCTGTTCGTGTCAGGCCAAGTGCTCGCGCGGTATTGCTTACATTTCCCTGGTTATCCTGTAAAGATTGCACGATGAATTGTTTCTCCATCTCATCCAGCGTTTGTGGCTGACTTTCTTTTCTTGAAGTATGGATAATACCGCTGATTAATAACTCGGCGGATTCAATTATCTTCCCTTCATTTAAAATAACAGCACGTTCTATAGCATGTTGCAGTTCGCGGATATTACCTGGCCAATGATACTTTTTTAATTTTGTGATCACGGCTTTATCAAGTTTCATTCCCGGGCGTTTATACTTCTGGCTATAGCGCGACAGGAAATGTTCTGCAAGCAAGGGTATATCTTCAATGCGCTCGCGCAGCGAAGGAACGCGGATCTCTACCGTGTTGATGCGATAAAGAAGATCCTGACGGAATTTTTTCTCGAACACCATTTCGTGCAGCGGCATGTTGGTAGCGCAGACCAGGCGAAAGTCTACCGGTATTGGTTTCGCCGAGCCCACCCGTTGTACGCTGCGATGTTGTAATACTGTAAGTAATTTTGATTGCAAGGGAAGCGAAAGATTACCGATCTCATCCAGGAACAACGTTCCTCCGGAAGCAAGCTCGAAGCGCCCGGCCTTATCTTGTTTGGCATCCGTAAAGGCGCCCTTCACATGTCCAAAGAGCTCGCTTTCAAATAACGTTTCGCTAATTGCCCCTAAGTCAACATTGATGAATACATTATTTTTACGCAACGACTTGTGATGTATAGCACGCGCTACAAGTTCCTTTCCGGTTCCGTTTTCTCCCAATATCAATACATCGGCGTCTGCAGTAGCGACCCGATCTATCAATTCATGTACACGTGCTATAGCAGGCGATTCTCCAATGAAATCAGTGTAACGATTGTTCAGATCATCGCTCAGTTTCTCTTGTGTTTCCTTTAGCTTCTCAACTTCCTTTTTCGATTTACGCAGTTGCAGTGCCGCCAAAATCGTAGCCATCAGTTTTTGATTTTTCCACGGCTTCAGTACAAAATCAGTAGCGCCATTTTTAATTGCCTTTACGGCTATATCTACTTCGCCATATGCCGTGATTAATATAACAACCGCGTTGGAATCAATCTTTAAAATCTGGTTCAACCAATAAAAACCTTCTTCACCATCATTAACACCTTTTTTAAAATTCATGTCCAGGAGTATAACATCATACTCAGTGGCCTTGAGCAACGCAGGAATTTTTTCGGGTGTATCTTCAATGTGTATCAGCGCGAACTCCTGTTTTAAAAACATGCGAGCTGTTTCGAGTATATCGCGGTCGTCATCAATTATCAGTACCTTGGCAGAGATCATTACGGACGGAATTAGTGTTTTTGTAAAAGTATGAATTGTATCAGATGCAAACATACGGGTGTATCGGAAGTGATACATGTTAAAAGTAGGGTTGGCTATGAATTTTAATGTTATTGATTGAAAATCAGGTATATAGATGATTGGCACTTTCTTTGGATACCAGCTCTGTATAAATTGGCAAACTCATGATCAAAAACTACCTGGTACTTACGTTCAGAAACTTTCTGCGAAATAAGAACTACACGCTTATTAATATACTCGGCCTTACGATTGGCATCACGGCCTGCATCATCATTTTTCTTTTGGTTACATATGATCTGAGTTTTGATAGATTCCATTCACGCTATAATCGCATCTATAGGGTTGTGCAAGATGCCAAAAACTCTTCTGGTGAAAGCATGAATGCAACCACACCGTATCCATTTGTAAAAGCATTTCGAAATGATTTCCCAGATATACCCTTAATCACGCAGCTGCATTATCAAGACGAAATGTTGCTGAAGATCGGTGACGAGAAAGTGAAAGTTGAAAATATAGTTTTCACCGATTCGCTCTTCTTTGACGTGTTCGATTTTAAAGTACTGTCTGGTAATCCGAGACAGGAACTTGGTCAACCCGGAAAAGTATTCCTGACTAAATCATTAGCCGATAAAATTCTGAAAGGACGCGAACATCTCACCATGAAGATTAATAACATGTTGGACGTTGAGGTTGTTGGTGTCATACAAGATCCTCCGGCAACATCGCATATGAATTTTTCAATGATCGTGTCGATGCCATCTTTCTCCAAGGATTTTTTGGGAGGAATGAATATTGATGGTTGGGAAATGACGGCTGCTGGATTTGCTTACCTGGTACTTCCGGAAAATATATCGGAAGGTGAACTGGACAGACGCTTTGGTCCGTTCGTTGGCAAGTATCATTCGAAGGAAGATTCTGAACGAAAGACGTATGGGCTTCAGCCACTCAGTAATATACATTTCGATGAAGACTATACGGAGAATCCGGGAACTGTATCAAATGCTTCCTATAGCGATCTGCTGATCATGAGTATACTCGGAGCGTTTATACTGTTTATAGCGTGTATAAATTTTATTAACCTGGCTACCGCACTGGCTATACGCAAATCCAAAGAAATAGGAATACGGAAAACCCTGGGTGCTAAACGCGGACAACTTACAGTATATTTTCTGGGTGAAACATTCTTGCTAACCATTATAGCCGTGTTGATTTCCCTCTGTATCACCGAATGGTTATTGCCCTGGATAAACGATTTTCTTGAACGACAACTTGATCTTAACCTGCTGTCCAATCCATTGCTGTTATTTTTCTTGTTGGGATTGATTGTATTAGTAACATTTCTTTCCGGGTTTTATCCCGCAATGATTTTGTCTGGTTATAATCCTGCTGTTGTATTGAAAAATAAAATATCTGCACAAGGAAGCTCCGGTGCTGGCGTTCGAAAAGTGTTGGTTGTGTTTCAGTTTATGATCGCACAGGTACTCATTATAGGCACATTGGTAATCGCTGCGCAGATGCGCTACTTTAAGAATAAGCCATTGGGATTTGATAAGGAAGCGGTGATCAACGTTCCTGTTCCGGATATCAAAAAGGATTTGATGGAATCACTTCGTACCAGGTTGGAAAGTAATCGTTCGATTGAAAATTTTTCGTTCTCATTAGGCGCTCCGACATCCGATAATAATTTCGGTACAAATTATTTTCTCTCTGAAAAAGGACCAGCAGAAATGTATGACATCGGCGTGAAACCAGTTGACAGGCATTACCTGGATACCTACGGTATAAAATTGAAGGCAGGCAGATGGTTTAATGAGACAGATGAAAAGCTTGCAGACATGACATTGCCCAAGGAGGAACAGAAGCATGTATATATCATCAATGAATCTGCTATGAAGCGTTTGGGATTTAATACTCCGGAAGAAATCCTTGGGAAGTATATAACAACTGGGGTCAGTAAAATTGATGCAGAAGTGGTGGGAGTTGTAGAAGATTTTCATGCCACTTCACTTCATAATACAATAAAGCCGGTTGTCTTTGTGAATTTTCCATACTTCTATTATGATCTGGGTATAAAAGTGAACGCATCTGACTTTAAAGAGACCATCGGATTTATTGAAAAGCAATGGTCGGAAGTATTTCCCGAGTATTATTTTGAGTATGAATTCCTCGATGAAAAATTGGCTGGACTTTACCGGCAGGATGAACGTACGTTTACCTTGTTTAAAATCTTTGCAGGCATTTCAATTTTCATTGGATGTTTGGGACTGTATGGATTGATCTCGTTTATGGCGAATCAGAAGTTGAAAGAAGTCGGTATACGCAAAGTACTAGGGGCATCTATCGGCAGCATCGTAATGTTATTCTCGAAAGAATTTATCAAACTGATTGTTATTGCTTTTGCTGTAGCAGCACCGTTGGCGTGGTATTGCATGCATGAATGGCTATCCGGGTTTGCATACCGAACACCGATCCGTTGGTGGATGTTTGCGTTAGGTCTTGCATCTACCCTGATAATCTCATTGCTTACGGTAAGCTATCGCTCCATTCGCTCGGCAGTTTCAAATCCTGCGGATACCTTGCGGACAGAGTAAAATATATAGTAAACTTCATTTTTTTAATCTTTCAGGAGCAGACTACTCCTGAAAGATTACAGTATATATATATCAGGTGATTCTTAAGAAGTGCAACCAGTAGTGAGATACTTATATTTTTATAATTGCAGGAAATAGCTTTACTTTTAATATCATAAAGCTTCATCAGTGAATTCTATTGTTTTGTTCAATGGGTATAAAGCATTGCTATTTTCTTTGCTGGTGGTTTTTATTGCTTGCTCTCAAAAAAAAGAGTCGCCGAAATCTGCCGAGCGGGATTTCAGTATCGTTAATAAACTTGAGTCATATGATATAGCGCTGGAGAGACCGCAGCCAGGAGAGTGGTTATTTGAACATGAAGAGTCTGGTCAATCATTCGAACAATACATAAAGTCAAAGCCTATATCTCCTTACGGAAAGAGGAAGAATATTTATCTTTTGCCAATCGGAAGTTTTTCACCGGAGCAGGAACGTATCATATTGTCTACTGCGGAGTACCTTAAAATCTTTTTCAATTTGGAGACTATTATATCTCCTGCTGTGAGTGAGGATGTTATACCGAAGACAGCAAGAAGAACACGTTCAGAAGGATATGAACAACTATTGACTTCTTATATATTGGATGAGGTTGCAGGGAAAAATATTCCTCCGGATGCAATTGTTGTAATGGCAATCACCTCGAAAGATCTATACCCTTCGGATTCCTGGAATTTTGTTTTTGGACAAGCACGTCTTAAAAAGAGAGTTGGTGTTTCATCAATGTTTCGGTATTCCGATGCTCCCTTGGATTCTTCTAATTTTCATATTTGTCTGGAGCGATTCATAAAGACTTCATCACATGAAATAGGACATATGTTTTCGTGTCAGCATTGCACGCACGCAGTATGTGTCATGAATGGTTCAAACAGTCTATACGAGGCCGATTCCCGGCCGAACAAGATTATGTTCGGATTGTATGAAAAAACTCTACTGGAACTTGGGTTTTGATGTAGCAGACAGATATGCTGCACTGTCAAATTATTTCAGGAAAAATAATTTGACAAGAGATTATCAGGTGGTTCTGGAAGATATAGCAAGGATCAAATGATTTCATCAAGTATACTATATCACCGGAAGTTTAATAACACAGGCAGTGCCTTTACCTTCTTCGCTATAGATTTCAAATTGTCCGTTGTTAACGGAGATGATTCTATCTACAAGGGAAAGGCCAAGGCCGGCACCGGGAATGGTGCTTGCATTCGAGCCGCGATAAAGAGGAGAGCGAACCTGGTTCAATTCACCACTGGGGATTCCTATACCAAAATCTCGAATTGTTATGGCGATTTCTTTTGGTTTGCTGGTGAGGGTAATCTTTATTTTATCGTTGGAATATTTATAGGCATTGTCGAGTATATTCAGGAAAGCGGTTTGTAAAAGTTGTGCATTCCCTTGGATATATACTGCCGAAGTCTTCCCTTCTTTTACTACTTCACGTTCCGGATGGTGTAAGCTGAAAGAAGCCAGTGTGCGATCCAGAACTTCAATGACATCCACCGAATCCAATTCTGTTTTGTGCGCACGTTCTTCCAGTCTTGCCAGCAGCAGTAGCTCCTGCGTTGTACTCGCCAGGCGCTCTGTCTCCTGTAGAACTACGTGTAAAGTACGTCTATACTCTTCCATCGACCGATCGCGTGCCAGTGCAAGCTCAACTTCTGCCATGATCGCGGTAAGCGGAGTTTTTAATTCATGCGAGGCGTTTTGTACAAAACGTTTTTGTGTAATAAAGGCTCGTTCGATTCGGGTAAGCAGTGCATTGAATGTAAGGATCAGTTCATCGATCTCGTCAACGGAAGCTGCATCTTTATCCATCTTCAGGCGATAGCCAAGATTATCTTGTGTGATTTGATTTACTTCGTTTACAACATGCTTCATGGGTTGAAGTGCATTGCCTGAGAAATATAGTCCAGTGAGGTAGGAGAGAACTAAGCTTATAATCCATCCGGCTATAATCGCTCGCAACAGGAAATTTAATTCACGTTCACCCGGAAGATCTTTATCGGATACAAAGATGAGGTATAGATTTCCATTGATAACATGCTTTCTTCCCACGGTGGAATACTCACCGCGTTCGGCATTGAACAAATCATTTGTCTTTAAAAAAGTTACCCAAGTGTCGGGTATATGAAAGTCGCCTTGCCGGTGCAGTAATGTACCGCTTTCAGAAAATATAGAGGTTGAAGGATTTACGAGATTGAAAGTTCCGGATGGCATAACATCGCGCACCTGTGGTGAAGCATAATGCAATACTTCGAGACTAGACTGCTGTGTAAGTCGATCAATGAAATCGGCATGTACAAAGCTCCTCGTAAAAAAATAAATGATGATGAGAATAGTACCTGTAATCAGGGCACTTACAAACATGAAGCGCAGGGCGAGTCGTTGCCGTATTTTCACGCTTCCGGAAGTTTTAATATATAGCCAAATCCCGTTACGGTATGTATTAATTTAGGATTAAAAGGTTTGTCTACTTTGTTACGCACATAGTTAATATATACATCTATAAAATTGGTGCCGGTTTCAAAATTTAACCCCCACACCGATTCGGCAATCTCTAACCGCGACCGAACCTTGCCTGCGTTTCTTGCGAGGTATTCAAGCAACGCATATTCTTTGGCAGTAAGCTGTATAGCCTTGCCGGAACGTTTTACTTCACGTGCATCAAAATCAATTTCAAGATCGGCTAAAACAAATTTATCTTCATGGACAGATTGGCCATTGTGTGCTACAGCGGTATATATCTTTTTCCTCCTGGTAAGCGCTTTGATCCTCGCATATAGTTCATTGAAACGGAATGGTTTGGGCAGGTAATCGTCTGCGCCTGCATCAAGGCCTGCCACTATATCATCGCTCATACCCAGTGCTGTGAGCATCAGCACAGGCGTGACCTCATCCGTCTCGCGAAGTTGTTTGCAGAGTTCCAGTCCATTTAATAAAGGCAGATTTATATCCAGCAGCACCAGGTCATAGCTTCCGGTTTTGGCGAGCCGCAAACCGATCTGTCCATCAAATGCTACATCAGCTTCATAGCCAGCTTCCGTTAGTCCACGCTTTAATACTTCCGCGACTTTTGTTTCGTCTTCAACGATTAGTAATTTCATAAGTAAGCATATCGTTTTTTATCCACGGACGCAAAAAATATACTTCGATAAATATACATTCTAACATCATTCTAATTCCTAATAATATTCTAATTCCTTTGTAAGTTAATCCTAATACCGATCGGGTCTCTTCGTCCGTACAATTGCATAAGAATAAAATGCAAACGGTTATGAAAAAATTAGGATTGGTAATTGTATTGTTAGCGATTATAGCATTGCATGGCAATGCACAAGATCAAAGTAAAAGCGACAGTTATCCTTACTGGACAATCTCAAAAGATGTTCAGCGGATGCAGTATAAAGATATCAAATTCGTTCCGGCCAAAATTACTACGGGGGATCTTGCATCGAATGTATCGAAAGGAATTCAACAGGTAATCGCCAGACGTTCTCCACAGAGAACAGGAGATGTTACGATGACCGGTTATCCTTCGTGGACGATATCGAAAGGTGTCGCGAGAATGCAATACGAGAAAAGTAATCGCTAAGAGCTTACAGGTTTAAGTTTAGGTAGAGGAAAAAGAGGGGTTAGATTAGGTGGGCCACGTGAAATTCTTTCACGTGGCTTTTTTGTTTTTTAGGCCTCAGTACGCATCCTTCATAGTGTCGTAGTAACATCCCACAATCTCCCACCTCGTTTTCAAATCCCTCAATAAACACTGAATTCCAACATTTGTATCGATCGATAATTTTTCATCGACTGCAGAAAATGGCTTTTCGGAGGGTAGAAATGTGCTTTTTTCGACTAAAATGGAAAAAAGTGGGAGAAAGTGGTTGAAAGTGGTTGAAAATTACCTATGTTTGCTTAGGAGAAAAAGACAACCACTACAGTCTATGACTTTCTTCACCAGTGAATATGAGAGTAAACTTGATGCGAAGGGCCGCCTGGTGCTGCCTGCGCGGATCAAAGCCCAATTGCCTGAAACTGAAGGCAATGTGCTCATGATCCGTAAGTCGCTCGATCCATGCCTCATAATCTACCCGATGGTGGAGTTCAACAAGGTCTTCTCGAAAATTTCGGGATTGAATGAGTTTAATAAAGAAGCGGTACCACTGCAGCGCAGTTTTTTCGCAGGAACAACAGAAGTCGAAATGGATAATAACGGCCGAATTCTGATTCCCAAGAAATATCTCGCACACGCCCAAATCGACAAGGATGTAATCCTGGTAGGGATGGGAAACAAAGTAGAAGTGTGGAACCCGACTTTATACGAGAAGCACCTGATTCAAGATCCAAGTGAGTTGTCGGAGTTGGCGCAAAAATATTTAGGTGCGTGATGACGCGGTAGTTTACTGCAAGCTGTCATTTAACCTAAAGTTGTGCAATCAAAATTAAAGTCACCGGCCTCAGGCTGCTGACAGTTGTAAGTATATATATATAGTTATTCAAAGACATTGATAGAGGTGTTGCGAGAACAGCGAATAATCAGTGGCTTATTAATAAAATAAATTTAGATGCCTGAATCCAATAACCAGCAGCCAGCAGCCAGTGATTATCACAGGCCCGTGATGCTGGCAGAGTGCATTGAAAATTTAGCAATAGCTCCGAATGGTATATATATAGACGTAACCTTCGGAGGTGGCGGGCATAGCGCAGAGATTCTCAAGTATATCAAAGATGGTCGGTTGATCGCTTTTGATCAGGATGAGGATGCGAAGCGCGAAGCTGAAAAAATAACAAGTAGTTCTTTTACATTTTGTCAGGCCAACTTCATGCACATGAAAAAGTATTTGAAGTTGAATGGAGTGGTAAAGGTCAATGGTATACTAGCTGATCTTGGAATTTCATCTCACCAGATTGATTCTGCAGAGCGTGGCTTTTCAACACGCTTTGATGGGCCGCTGGATATGCGAATGGATCAAACTATATCGCTGACAGCAGCCAGGGTGTTGAATGAATATCCGGAAGATCAGCTGCATAAACTCTTCGGTATGTACGGTGAGTTGAAGAATGCAAAGACCGCTGCCAGAATGATCACACAACAACGCGTCAGCCAACCCTTTGTCCGCACGGAAGATTTAAAAGCAGCACTGCAAAGTATTGCTCCACGCGGAAAGGAGAATAAATATTTCGCCCAGGTGTTTCAGGCGTTACGCATCGAAGTGAATGCTGAGATGAAGGCACTCGAAAATTTTTTGCACCAATGTGGCGAAGTGATAGAAACCGGTGGCCGTCTTGTGGTGATGTCGTATCACTCACTCGAAGACAGAATGGTAAAGAACTACATCAACAAAGGAAAAGTCTTTGGTGAAGTAGACAAAGACTTTTATGGTAATGAGATCAAGCCTTTTCAGGCAATCAATCGCAAGCCGATTGAAGCGTCTGAGAAGGAGATCGGCGAAAACAAGCGCGCACGTAGCGCGAAGCTGAGAGTAGCAGAAAAGTTATAACTGGTAACAATTAACTGACAACGGGAATAACGGATACGGAATGGAAAACAAATTCAAGATCAAACCTGACAAACCGGAAGCAACCACACGTGCGAGTACTCCTACTGGCAGCGGTATGTTTTCAGCGATTGAAAAGCGTTTGAAACTTGAAAGTTATTTCGAAGAGGGATTCCCGGTTCAGTATCTGCCAAAGATACTTTTTGCGTTGATGCTCGGTATACTATATATCAGCAACACGCATTATTCTGAAAAGACGGTGCGCGATATCAGTGCTATACAAGCAGAAGTTGAAGACTTGCGTGCTGACTATACCACGTTGAAATCAGACCTGATGTTTGCCAGCAAACAATCAGAAGTAGCAAAGAAAGTAAAAGAGTTTGGGTTAAAAGAAAGTTTTAAACCACCATATAAAATAGTTGTAGAAGAGGGTGAATATTAAGAAGTCCATATTATTAAGAGCGAGGATTGCATTTCTGTTCGTTGTCCTGTTTGCTATCGCAGTGGTAGTGAAGACAGGACATATTCAGTTTGTACAGGGGGAGAAGTGGGCGAAGATGGGCGAGCGTATTTCATTCGACTATAAGCGCGTAAAAGCCACACGCGGAAATATATACTCCGACAACGGAAGTCTTCTGGCTACATCATTACCATTCTATAAAATTGCCTTCGATGCTTCTCTTCCAAAGGAAGAAGTATTCAACAAAGGTGTTGATTCACTTGCGTACAATCTCTCCAGATTTTTTAAAGACAAATCGAAGCGTGATTATAAGCAAATGCTGATTGATGCACGCAAGTCGCACAAGCAATATATCATCCTCAATAGAAAGCGCATTGATTATCAGGATAAAAAGACCATGATGCAATGGCCAATCTTTCGTGAAGGAAGACTTCGTGGCGGTGCTATATTTGAAAAGGTAGATGTGCGTTATCATCCTTTCTCCAACCTCAGTCGCAGAACCATTGGTTTTATCAATGAGAATGATAAAGGTGCAGGACTGGAATTCAGCTTCAATAAAGATCTCGGAGGACAGGATGGATATGCATACTATCAGAAAATCTCTGGTGGAATATGGAAACCTGTTTACGATGCTAACAATGTAAAAGCAGTAGATGGTCTTGATCTGCAAACAACACTCGATATCAACTTACAGGATGTTGCTGAAACTGCTTTACACAAAGCGATGGTTCAACACGATGCAGGCGATGGGCTGGTAGCCGTAATGGAAGTAAAGACCGGTGAGATCAAAGCTATATCTAACCTGAGCAGCGATGGCCACGGTGGTTTCTACGAGAAATTCAATTATGCGGCAGCAGGATTGTTTGAGCCCGGCTCAACATTCAAGCTTGTTACGATGATGGCGTTGCTGGAAGATACCAACATCGAATTGAGTGATAGTATAAATGTAGGGAATGGTGAATATACATTTTATAACAAGACAGTTCGCGATCATGAAGATGAAGGGCTTGGAACGGTAACGATCAAGGAAGCATTCGAGCGTTCTTCCAATGTGGCGATGGCGAAGTTGGTTGATAAACATTTCGGATTACGTCCGCAGAAATTTGTAGACTATGTTGATCACCTTCATCTGTCCAAACCATTGGGTATACAAATCGCTGGTGAACCGATTCCTAAAATAAAACGCCCCGGACAGAAAGGATGGAGCGGTATCAGTTTACCCTGGATGGCATACGGGTACGGTTTTGAAATAACTCCATTGCATACGCTGGCACTCTATAACGCTGTGGCAAATGATGGTAAAATGATTAAGCCTGTTATCGTGCGCGCCATAAAGCACGCAGATGAAGAGGAGAAGAAATTTGAAGTAGAAGTACTCAACAATAGTATATGTTCCGGTGAGACATTGGAACAGTTAAGACTTTTGCTGGAAGGTGTAGTAGAAAACGGAACGGCTAAGAATATAAAAGGCACACACTATAGAATTGCAGGTAAAACAGGAACCGCACAGATATTAGACAAAGGACGGTATACCAAAAAGTATATCACATCTTTTGTAGGATACTTTCCGGCTCATGCTCCTAAATATAGTGCGATCGTGTTAATCAAAAATCCGCGCGGCTGGTATCAGTATGGAAGTAGTGTGGCAGCGCCCGTGTTTAAAGAAATTGCTGACAATATATATGCACGTGATATTAACCTGCATAATCCTATGGACCTTAAAAAGTTCACGAAGACAGATGTACTTCCGGTAATACGGGCAGGAAATCAGCAGGAGTTAACCATGCTTTGCAATGAGTTGGGTATATCCAATCACTCGCTTACTGAGCACGAGTGGGTACGTTCTACACGTGCGGGTAATGGTGTGAATTGGAAAAAGAATACAGAAGGAAAAGGTGTTGTACCGGATGTTAAAGGCATGACTTTTCGGGATGCTATTTACCTGTTGGAAAAATCCGGATTGAATGTTTTTTACGAAGGTAAAGGAAGGGTGCAGGAACAGTCTATAACGGCTGGGGCATACGCACGCAGTGGCGAGAGAATCTATATTCGATTGAATTAGAGTATAAATGTGGAATTGTTAATAAAAATGTTGATAAGTTTTTAGAGAATAAAGCAGACGTGGCTGAACTAAAAGATATACTATATAAAGTTTCCCTTACTTCCAGTTATGGCAACATGAGTGCGGAGGTTGCGGGTATATGCTTTGACTCGCGTAAAGTAAAGCCAGGTTCTCTATTTGTGGCAGTAAGAGGTACACTTTCTGACGGGCATGATTATATAGATACAGCAGTTCGGGCGGGTGCCGCCTCCGTTGTGTGTGAAAAATTACCCGGCATGATTGATGAAGCGGTAACGTATGTCACCGTGAAAGATAGTGCACAAGCGCTGGGACAAATCGCTTCTAATTTTTATAGCAATCCATCCGGTAAATTGAAGTTGACAGGTGTTACCGGTACCAATGGTAAGACTACAACTGCAACGTTGCTATATCAGCTCTTTACGAAGCTTGGCTATACTGTGGGATTAATTTCTACAGTGGAAAACCGAATCGGCAGCACCGTAATTCCATCAACACATACTACACCAGATCCTATTCAATTGAATGATCTGTTAAACAAGATGGTTGAACAAGGATGTACGCATGTGTTCATGGAAGTAAGTTCGCATGCCGTAGATCAGGAACGTATAGCAGGGTTAAAGTTTATAGGAGCAATCTTCACAAACATTACGCACGATCATCTCGACTATCATAAAACATTTGAGAACTATATAAAGGCAAAGAAGAAATTCTTTGATGATCTGCCCAGTGACGCTTTTGCATTGGTGAATGCAGATGACAAGCGCGGTATGGTGATGCTTCAAAATACGAAAGGCACTAAATATACTTTTGGGTTGAAGAAGATGGTTGATTTCAAAGGAAAGATCATCACAAATTCCATTGAAGGACTTGAAATCGAAATCGGAGGAAAGAACGTTTGGTTTAAGATGATCGGTGATTTCAATGCTTACAATTTATTGGGAGTATATGGAGCTGCTGTATTGCTAGGCGAAGATGCTGATGATGTATTGACTAAACTTTCATCGTTGCCAGGTGCTCCGGGAAGATTTGAACTTGTAATGCCCGGCTCGAAAGTTATAGCCATCGTTGACTATGCGCATACACCCGATGCTTTGAAAAATGTATTGGAGACCATCGCACAATTTCGTACGGGCAATGAGCAAGTGATAACCGTTGTGGGTTGTGGTGGCAATCGTGATAAAACCAAGCGGCCCTTGATGGCGTCTATTGCGTGTCGCTTAAGTGATAAAGTAGTGTTGACTTCAGATAATCCGCGTGATGAAGATCCGATGGAGATCATTCGCGAGATGCAGACTGGCGTAACACCTTCAGAGACGCGTAAGACACTGGTGATGGCCGACCGCGAGGAAGCAATTAAGACTGCATGCATGATGGCAAAGGAACATGACATCGTGTTGATCGCGGGAAAAGGTCATGAAGACTATCAGGAAATCAAAGGTGTTAAACATCCCTTTGATGATAGAAAAGTAGCGGAGCGAATGCTGAAACTTTTTAGCAATTAATAACCGCTATAGTATGAATGATACATCAGTACATATAAAATTAGTTGATTAGAGATGCTGTACTATTTGTTTGATTATTTGAATTCGATGGATATACCCGGAACCGGTGTATTCCAGTATATATCATTCCGTGCAGGAATGGCAGCATTCCTTTCTCTCCTGATCACCATCACCTTCGGAAAGAATCTGATCAACTATTTGCGTAAAAAGCAAGTGGGTGAAGATATACGTGACCTTGGTCTCGAAGGACAGATACAGAAAAAGGGCACACCTACCATGGGTGGATTGATCATCATCGCAGCCATTCTTATTCCAACATTGCTGTTGGCAAAGCTGGATAATGTATATGTAGTGCTGTTGGTGATTGCAACGTGCTGGCTGGGTATCATCGGATTTTTGGATGACTATATCAAGGTGTTCCGTAAGAATAAAGAAGGACTTGCAGGACGTTTTAAGATTGTAGGACAAGTAGGTTTGGGATTGATTGTAGGCCTTACGCTATATTTCAATGAGTACGTTGTAGTACGTGAAGTGAGCCCGGCATCCTTGGCAAGCATTGAGGTTCAGGATTATCAGCAAGACCCTGATTCCAAGATTGAGTTCAAAGATGTAAAGTCAACAAAGACGACTGTTCCTTTCCTGAAAAATAACGAACTGGACTATGGTAAGATATTACCATTTGTACCGGAGAAATATACCTGGATTATATATGTGCTTGTCGTGATCATTATTATCACGGCCGTATCGAACGGAGCGAACATAACCGATGGTATAGATGGACTTGCCGCGGGAACATCCGGAATTATAGGACTTACGCTGGCGATCCTCGCATACTTGTCTGGTCGTATAGATTTTAGTAGTTACTTGAACATCATGTATATACCTAACCTGGCAGAGCTTGTAATTTTCTGTACAGCGTTTGTGGGCGCATGTCTTGGCTTCCTTTGGTATAATGCATACCCGGCACAAGTGTTCATGGGTGATACAGGAAGTTTAACATTGGGAGGCGTTATCGCTGTACTGGCATTGGCCGTGAGAAAAGAATTATTGATTCCTATACTCTGCGGAATTTTCCTGATCGAAAATCTTTCTGTGATTTTACAGGTGTCCTATTTCAAGTATACGAAGAAGAAATACGGTGAAGGAAGAAGAATATTTTTAATGTCTCCTTTGCATCACCATTACCAAAAGAAAAATATTCACGAAGCGAAAATTGTAACACGCTTCTGGATTGCAGGTATATTATTAGCGATTGTAACCTTGGCAACATTGAAATTGAGATAGATCGATGAGCGAGCGGATAGTCATATTGGGTGGAGGGGAAAGTGGAACGGGAGCAGCATTGCTCGCGAAGCAGAAGGGCTATGACGTTTTTGTTTCGGACCAGGGGCCGATCAAGGAGAAGTATAAAACAGATCTTCAAGCGAACGGAATTTCATTTGAAGAAAGTATACATACTGAAGCGGCTATACTCAATGCGCAGCTTGTTGTAAAAAGTCCCGGTATACCGGATAAAGCAGAGATCATTAAAAGGATCAAGGCTGCAAACATCCCGGTTATCGATGAGATCGAATTTGCTTCCCGCTATATCGATGGCAAAATCATCGCCATCACCGGAACAAACGGGAAGACAACAACAACGCTGCTGGTATATCATTTACTGAAGAGTGCAGGCTATAGCGTTGCGTTAGCCGGTAACGTTGGGTTTAGTCTTGCCAGGCAAGTTGCAGAAACCAGCTTTGACTGGTATGTACTTGAAGTAAGCAGCTTCCAATTGGATGGCACGAAAACATTCAAGCCTGAGATCGGTATACTGTTGAATATTACTCCCGATCACCTCGATCGCTATGAGTATACGATGCAGAAGTATATAGATTCTAAGTTTCGGTTGATTCAAAGCATGGATGCAAAGCAGCATTTTATATACTATGCTGACGATGCGACTATACAAGCAGAGATTGCGAAGCGAACCATTTTGCCTTCCCAGATAAAGGTTTCGTTGAAAAACGATGCCAAGACAAAGGCATACTTTGATGGCGAGAAAATGCAGTTCAGCCTCGCAGAAAGTTTTGCATTGTCTCAATCACAAACCACGTTGAACGGGCCACACAACCTGATCAACACAATGGCGGCAGTGTCCGCAGTATACCTGGCCGGTGTAAAGCTGGATGCAATTCTCGAAGGACTCAAAACTTTCAAGAATGCACCTCATCGCCTTGAATCTATAGCGACTATTAAAGGTGTTGAGTTTGTAAATGATTCAAAGGCTACCAATGTAGATTCAGTGGTATATGCATTGGGAAGCTATAGCAAACCGCTGGTGTGGATTGCAGGTGGTGTAGATAAAGGAAACGACTATAACATCATAAAAGAAGACGTTCGTAAGAAGGCTCGCGCGCTTATCTGCCTCGGTAAAGAGAACGATAAACTGAAGAAAGCTTTTGGTGATGTTGTTCCAACGATAAAAGAAACGCAAAGTGTTACCGAGTTGGTACATATAGCACTTGAGGTGGCGCAGGCAGGAGATGTAGTTCTTCTCTCCCCGGCATGTGCAAGTTTCGATCTCTTTAAAAATTACGAAGACCGTGGAGATCAGTTTAGAAAAGCAGTACTAGACTTAAAGAAAGAAGTGGAGGCATAGTATGGTTAAAGTAAAAGAGTGGGCCGACAAAAATCTGCAAGGTGATAAAGTTATCTGGGCAGTAGTCTTTGCGTTGTCAATGATTAGTGTGCTTGTGGTATATAGCTCTATTGGTACGCTTGCATACAAACATGCGCGGAGCCCGGAGTATATTTTGATAAAGCATACGTTCACTGTACTTGCCGGTTTGGCTGCCATGTGGTTTGCTCATAAAATTGATTATCGCTACTACTCCAAGATTTCAAAGTTTGCGCTATGGATCAGCATTCCATTGTTGATATATACTTTTACAAACGGTGTTACTTTAAATGATGCAGCACGCTGGATCCAGGTTCCGATCGTAGGTTCATTTCAGCCTTCCGATTTTGCCAGCTTGGCATTGATCGTAAACCTGGCAAGTATGTTGTCCAAGCGTCAACAGAATATAGATGATATTAAGGAATCACTCATTCCTATACTCTTCTGGAGTGGAATGATCTGTGGATTGATAGCGCTTACCAACTTGTCTACTGCGGTGTTGTTGTTGATCACCTGTATGCTCATTATGTTCATTGGTCGCGTACCCACCAAGTATCTGGCGATGCTGATCTTTGTAGGACTTCTCTTCGGAGCACTCGCTGTTAAGTTTGGTAGTCGTGGTGAGACAGCGAAGAGCAGGATCACAAACTTTATCAATGGGACAGAACTTCCTTTCCAGGCAAAGCATGCACGCATTGCTGTAGCAACAGGAGGGATTGTAGGCAAAGGACCTGGTAACAGTGATCAGCGAAATATACTTCCACATCCGTATTCAGATTTTGTGTACGCTATTGTAATTGAAGAATACGGAATGATGGGCGGAATTATAGTACTCGGCCTATATCTTCTATTGCTCCATCGAGGGATGAAGGCATCCTATAATAGTGAACGCGCTTTCGGAGGATTACTTTCTGCGGGGCTATGTTTCGATCTCGTCTGTCAGGCCATGGTAAACATGGGCGTTGTAGTGGGACTCGGACCGATAACCGGTCAGCCGTTACCGTTGATTTCCATGGGGGGTACATCCATGGTGTTTACCGGATTGTCCATTGGAATAGTGTTGAGTGTTAGCCGTGGTGAGTTAGACCAGAACTGGCAGCAACAAACAGATGAAGTAAAAGAGAAAGAACCAAAAGAAGCAAAGAACGTAGCAACAGCAAAAGCAGCATAAGTATATATAGAGGTATAGATATATAATTGAAGACATCACAACCATATCGACTGATTATTAGCGGAGGCGGAACCGGAGGACATATCTTTCCAGCGGTGGCAATTGCGAATACATTTCGTGAACGTCATCCGGATGCAGAGATTCTGTTTGTGGGTGCACAAGGCAAAATGGAGATGACACGTGTTCCGGAGGCAGGCTATAAAATAGTAGGTCTATGGATCAGCGGCTTGCAGCGGAAGCTGACGTTTTCAAACCTGTTGTTCCCGGTCAAGTTGATCACCAGTTTTCTGCGTGCGAGAAGTATAGTAAAGAAATTTAAGCCACATGCTGTAGTAGGCACAGGCGGGTATGCGAGCGGGCCGATCATGATTGCAGCGACACGTTTTAATATACCTTCTGTTATACAGGAGCAGAATTCATTTGCCGGTCTTGCAAACAAGCAAGTTGCAGATAAAGTGAGTAAAGTATGTGTAGCATACGAGGGGATGGATAAATATTTCCCAAAAGCGAAAATTGTTTTTACTGGGAACCCCGTTCGTAAGGATATACTGAGTGCAGAGACGAAGCGTGAGAAAGGACTGAGTCACTTCGGGTTCGATGGTAATGTTAAAACGTTGCTCATCATTGGGGGAAGTCTCGGTGCGAGAACCATTAACGAAAGTATCTTTTCAGGAATAGAGAAGATTGCTGATGCCAGAATTCAGATGATATGGCAAACCGGTAAAGGATACTTTGATATATATAAGGAAAAACTTGGCGAGTTTGATTTGCGTAAGATTCGCGTTCAGGACTTTGTCAAAGAGATGGACTTGGCATATGCTGCTGCTGATGTTGTGATATCACGCTCGGGAGCGCTGGCGGTTTCAGAATTATGCATCGCGAAAAAAGCATGTATACTGGTACCCTCTCCAAATGTAGCCGAAGACCATCAAACTAAAAATGCGATGGCGTTGGTGGCAAAAGATGCAGCGTTACTAATCCCTGACAAGGAAGCCAATACACGACTGGTTGAAGAGGCGCTGAAACTTTTGTTTGACGAAAGCCGTGCAGAAAAGCTTCGGTTAAATATAGCAACGCTGGCGAAGCCACATGCTACCGAAGATATAGTGAATGAAATTGAAAAATTAATCGAAGCGAAGTAAGTGAAGATAGAACAATACGATAACGTTTATTTTCTTGGTATAGGAGGCATCGGCATGAGCGCGCTCGCGCGTTGGTTCATGAAGAAAGGATTGAAAGTATCCGGATACGACCGTACTTCCACCAAGCTTACCGTAGCCCTGGAGCAGGAAGGTATGAAGATCCACTACGATGATAAAGTAGATCTCATTCCATCGGAAGTGGTGCAGCAAAAAGATAAAACACTGGTAGTGTTTACTCCGGCTATACCAAAAGATCACCAGGAACATGCTTATCTGAAAGCGAATGACTATACTATTCTGAAACGCTCAGAAGTATTGGGGCTGATCACGAAAGGGTATAAAACGATTGGCGTTGCCGGTACACATGGTAAGACGACTACGTCATCTATGGTAGCGCATATACTGAAGACGGCTGGAAAAAATATGGTGGGCTTCCTCGGAGGTATAACAACCAACTATAACTCCAATCTCGTGATGCAGGGCGAAGTAAATGCAGAGACGCTGGTTGTAGTAGAGGCCGATGAATTTGATCGTTCGTTCCTGCGATTGTTTCCGGAGATTGCTGTGATTACATCCGCAGATGCAGATCACCTGGATATATATGGCGATCACGAAAGTTTGATCACTTCATTCAAGGATTATATAAAGCAGATTAATAAAGGTGGTTCATTGATCATACATGAGTCTATAGCAGAATTACTTGCAGACGATGTGGATCACGTCACTAAAAATATATATAGCATGAGCCGGGGGCAATTTTTTGCCAGCAGCATTACCGCTAAGAGTGGATTTTTTGAGTTCGACCTCCATGGATTTGGCAAGGTTGAGTCGATCAGGCTTGGTGTCCCCGGTTTTCATAACATTGAAAACGCTATTGCTGCTTCAGTAGCTGCGCACTTGTGTGGTGTGAACAGTGCTACCATTAAAAAAGCGTTGGAGTCTTTCACCGGTGTGAAGCGCAGATTTGAATTTGTAGTAAAGGGTAAGAAGGTAGTATATGTAGATGACTACGCGCATCACCCCACGGAGATTGAAGCGTTCCTGAAGTCCATGAAGTCCATGTACCCAAGGCGCAAGCTCACGGTTATATTCCAGCCGCATTTATTTTCGCGGACGCGTGATTTTGCAGAGGGCTTTTCAAAAAGCTTAAGCCTCGCAGACGAACTCTTCCTGATGGATATATACCCGGCTCGCGAACTTCCGATTCCCGGTGTGGATTCGGATATGCTCTTCAAGGATGTAACAAGTCCCGTGAAAGTGCGATGCAATAAAAGTGATTTGATGGCGAAGCTTGAACAAAGCGACCTCGATATAATAGTAACAGTAGGAGCGGGTGATATAGATACATTTATAGAGCCTATAAAAGAATTGGTGTTGAGGAAGTATGAAGTTTAAGTTTAACCTGAAGCGTGAAATAAAGATTGGTGCTGCTATACTCGTTATACTGGCGATCATTGCTTTTACAGAGCGCAGAAGAGGTGAGGTCTCCATTAAAGATATATCTGTCAAGATAGACAACGTTCATGAAAATCATTTCCTGGACGAAGCTGATGTGATGGATCTGATGCAGCTTAATCAGCAAAATCTGAAAGGTGCCGAGATGACTTCGGTAAATCTGAAAGATATAGAGAAGCGGGTGAAAGCGGAGCCGTTTATACGGGATGCTCAGTTATATAGTGACCTGAAGGGAAATGTGGTGGTGAGCGTAGAACTGCGCAGGCCCATCGCGCGCATCGTACGCAACGATGGCCCCGATGGATATATAGCAGAAGATGGAAGAGTGATGCCGGTGTCAGATAAGTTTACATCGCGTGTTGTTTTAATCAGCGGAGGCTATATACGACAACTGCTGAAGCAGAAGACCGTAGACGAAACGGAAGAGGGAGCGCAGCTGATGGAGTTGATCAAAGCTATTCGTGACGATGAATTCTGGAGTGCACAGATTGCACAACTGGACATTGATAGCAAAGCAAGGATCACGATGTTTTCACAGGTAGGCGATGAGCGCATTGAGTTCGGTAAGCCGGATAACCTGGAGATGAAGTTCAGTAAGTTGAAGATCTTCTATAAAGAGATTCTTCCGCGAATGGGCTGGAATAAATATAAGCGCGTAAATCTGGAATACGAAGGACAGATTGTAGCGGAATAGGAAACGAAAATCATGTATAGGTAATACTATATGTGAACATAAAACAAGAATACAAACAACCACTATAAAAAAAGTTTACAACCATGGGAAACGAAAAAATAGTAGTAGGGCTTGACATCGGCACAACAAAGATCTGTGCTATTGTCGGTCGTAAGAATGAGTTCGGAAAGCTGGAGGTTCTCGGTATGGGTAAAGCTGAGTCTGAAGGCGTGGTGAAAGGCATTGTTTTTAATATCGATAAGACTGTATATGCGATTGAGAAGGCAATTAAAGATGCAGGTGACCAGGCGGGTATAGATATAGGTGTGGTAAACGTTGGTATAGCCGGGCAGCACATCCGCAGCTTCATTCAACATGGTGGTATAACACGTACGTCTAAGGAAGATGAAATTACGATAGCAGATGTAGAGCGCCTCACGCAGGATATGTATCGCATGGTAGTTCCTCCGGGAAGCCAGATCATTCACGTGATGCCGCAAGACTATATGGTTGATTACGAAGAAGGAATCAAAGAACCAGTAGGCATGTCGGGCGTTCGGTTGGAAGCCGATTTTCATATTATCACCGCGCAGACCAACGCGATCAATAACATTAATAAATGTGTTCGCAGAACAGGACTTGAGATCGATGATCTTATCCTGGAGCCATTGGCGTCTAGCCTTGCCGTGTTAAACGATGAAGAAAAAGAAGCAGGAGTTTGCCTCATCGACATTGGTGGTGGTACAACAGACATCGCTATATTTTATGATAACATCATTCGGCATACAGCCGTGATTCCATTCGGTGGTAACATTATCACGAATGATATCAAGCAGGGGTTGATGGTGTTGCCTCAACAGGCAGAGCAACTGAAAACCCGTTTTGGTAAAGCTATAGCAGAAGAGGCAAGTCCAAATGAAATCGTGTCAATTCCTGGCATCCGTAATCGTGCAGCGAAAGAAATTTCTGTGAAGAATCTTTCCAACATTATCGAAGCCCGCATGGAAGAGATCATTGAAATGGCACATGCAGAAATTATAAGTTCAGGTTTTGAGAATAGATTGGCTGGCGGAATCGTGATCACCGGTGGAGGCGCGCAATTAGCAAACCTCAAGCAATTGGTAGAGTATATGACAGGTATGGATACCCGGATCGGTTATCCGAACGAGCATCTTGGCAAGAGTAAAATTGAAGCGATGAAGAGCCCGATGTATGCTACGGCAGTAGGGTTGGTACTCGCTGGATTCAGATCCCTTGACGAACGTGAAGATCGTTATAAGGAAGCGCGCGAAGTAATAGCAGTAAAAAATGCAGCTGCTGTGAAACCGAAGAAGCCCGTATCATCGAAAAGTTTTTTCAACGACATTTTGAATAAGACAAAGAGTTTGTTGATCGATGACTTAGACGGAAAGAACGAATATTAGAAGAGGATCAGAAATTTAGCGTTGAATATATAGATATAGTATATATTTTTGAATGCTGATCCTAACGTAAAAAAAGAAACAACCACTAAAAGTTTATAATCATGTTCGAAACAGGATCCTACAAATTTGAAGTTCCGAAACATAGCCTTACCCGATCGATCATTAAAGTGATAGGCGTAGGCGGTGGCGGAAGCAATGCTGTAAATCACATGTATAAGCAAGGCATCAAAGATGTTGAGTTCATCGTGTGTAACACGGATAACCAGGCGCTGAATGGAAGCCCTGTCCCTAGTAAACTTCAGATCGGCACAAACCTTACAGAAGGTTTAGGTTGTGGCGCGAATCCGGAAGTTGGTAAGAATGCGGCACTCGAAAGTAAAGAACAGATACGCGAGATGCTGAACGGTACTAAAATGGTTTTTGTAACGGCCGGTATGGGCGGTGGAACGGGTACAGGTGCTGCTCCCGTGATTGCCAAGATCGCCAAGGATATGGACATCCTTACAGTCGGTATCGTTACGGCTCCTTTCGGATTCGAAGGGAAAAAGAAAACCACGCAAGCTGAGTTGGGTATAGAAGCTCTTCGTCAGAACTGCGATACAGTACTTGTAATTTTGAATGATAAGCTGCGCGAGATCTATGGAAATCTTTCCATCAATCAGGCCTTCGCGCAAGCCGATAATATATTAACCACTGCAGCCAAAGGTATAGCAGAGATCATCACACTTGCAGGCTATGTAAACGTAGACTTCCAGGATGTGCGGACCGTTATGCTCAATGCAGGTGCTGCCGTAATGGGCTCTGTTGAAACACGCGGAGACAGCCGCGCGAAGAAAGCAGCCGAAGGTGCTCTATCCTCTCCGTTGCTTGACAGCCGTAACATTATGGGTGCTAAGAAAATTCTTCTTTCCATCATCTCTGGTGTGGAAGCTGAATTGCAGATGGATGAATTGTCAGAGATTACAGAATATATACAGGAGCAAGCCGGTGAAGAAGCAGAGATGATCTTTGGTCACGGTGTTGATCCTGATCTGGGTGACAGAATTCGTGTAACAGTTATTGCTACCGGATTTCAAAGCGAATCTAAAATTACAGTGAAGAAACAGGATGATGTAAAGAAAGTACATGACCTCGATCGTTCACAAGGATGGCTTTTCAATGGCGCGGATACTTCTATCAATGAGAAGAAAGATCTGGAATTGAAAACAAGACCTGAGCCTACGCAAGATAAAGGTGGAGACAAACCGCAGGAACGCGAAGTAACGTTCAGTGGTCCATTCAATAAAATCGAGCAGCCGTCTTCACGCATAAATGAAGATGAAGACGATGCGCTTTTCAAAGACGATGACTTTGATGTGAACTCTGTTCAGTATGGCGATCAGGTTATCAACGATGATGGCATGATGGAGTTGCGTACAACGAAGCAACGCCTTCAACAGCAGGCAAGAGAGCGTCACGAGAAGATAAAGCAGGCTCGTAAATCAGAGATGACGAAAGAGGAGTTCAATGAGAAATGGGCATTGCCGGCATACTTGCGCAGAGGTGTAAAGATGCAGGATGTTCCACATTCATCAGAGCCATTCATTTCAAAGTATAATCTGAATGATGATAATAACATTCTCGGTAATAATAAATTTTTACATGATAATGTAGATTAAGGAAGGTGTATACTGCCAAAGTATATATCTGATGTAAGATATGGCACTCCGGTAATGACAGGTCATTTACTCCATTCGTAGTGGTTGTTGGTTGTAAATATTTTTTGCCGGTTCCGGGTGCCAATTTTTTAAAGTGTAGTAGCGCGAATTTTTTGTTTGCCTGTATTTAATTTAGCAAACCCCGCGCAAGGCAATGCCGGACGTTAACCACGTCCGGCATTTGTTTTTTATATACTTCTATTAAGCTATACCTAGCTTAGTTGTTGAGTTATAAATTCATCTGTCTCGTATTTGTTTGCCGATCAATAATGCGCTTACTGTAATCACAAACACTGATTTTAATTTTAGCATCTTGTTTTTATACATCATAATTCTATGTATATTTAATCTATGTATTCGAAAGAACTGCTAAAAGGCACGCTTACGGCCATTATTTTGAAATTGCTAGCTGAAAATGAAAAGATGTACGGGTATGAGATTTCACTGCATGTGAGAGAACTGACCGGTGGAAAAATTCATTTGAAAGATGGCTCGCTCTATCCGGCCCTTCAGAAAATGACTGCTGATGGACTACTCTCTTTTAAAGAGGAATATATAGGGAAGCGCATTCGCAAATATTATTACCTGACTAAAAAAGGGCAGAAGGAAAAGATTGCTTACCTGGAAGAGCTGAAAGATTTCATGATCACACTCAACAAGATTGTGTTTCCTCAAATTAAAACAGCATGAAACTGTCAGACGAACAGGTTGAGTATATACGTAATCGCATCAG
This sequence comes from uncultured Bacteroides sp., assembly GCA_902168185.1. Classification (GTDB taxonomy): domain Bacteria; phylum Bacteroidota; class Bacteroidia; order Cytophagales; family Cyclobacteriaceae; genus Ohtaekwangia. Next base: position 93,773 of record CABHOV010000034.1, on the reverse strand, counting down.
GCGTAGTGGTATAGAGATTACCTCTTTACAGGATGATGTGCTTGATCATTTGTGTTGTGAAGTAGAGAAGAAAATGGAAGAGAAAGTTACACTTGATGCTGCGCTCACGGAAGCCATTCAGCAACTGGCTCCGGAAGGACTCGCGGAACTTGAACAGGAGACACTCGTTTTATTAAACTCTAAAATAATCACCATGAAAAAAGTTATGTATGGAATCGGTCTCGTTTCTACCAGCAGTATGAGTATAGGGCTAACGTTTAAAATTTTACACATGCCCGGAGGTGACCAGTTGGTAACATATGGTTTCCTCACCTTTGCACTCATATTTCTGCCATTGGTGGTAACAAGTTACTTCAAAGTAAATATACAGGCCGGATGGTCCGATAAACTAAGAATCGTCTTAGGTATAGTCAGTGCATTGGCTACAGGTTTGTCCGTTGTATTTAAATTATTTCACTTACAGGGAGCAGACATCTTGCTGTTATCAGGTGCGGCTGTGTTCAGCTTTGGATTTCTGCCGTTCCTGTTTTTTACGATGTATAAAAAATCTCTTTCTTGATTAAAAAGAAAAACCGCACCGGGTAATTATCCCAGTGCGGTTTTCTTTATTAACTATATTCAGTTCTTAAAATTTTGCAGATTTCTTAACGATCTTACCAAGCTTGCCCTTAAGCTCTTCGAATAATGCTTCAGTTGCATCTTCGCAGAGGGGCTGTATCTTTTTAACATTCATAATGGGAACACCAAGAGCAGCAGGTACTTTGCCTTTCGATACACCTCTTTCGCGAATCCTGAATACTTTGTCACACTTCTTGTCATAGAGAAACATGTTCAGGTATGCAACGGCTCCAGCCATCATGCCCATGGCGCGTGACTCGAACTCATAGTCCATCGTTACAAACAAAATCGCATCGGCATCAGGAAAAATCTTGGCAAGATTGCAAGGGTCTTGTTTCTCTTCGCTCAGCAAACCTTGCTTGTCACCGTAAGCCCAAATCATTCCGGGTACAACAGCATACTGAATGCCTATTGATTTATTAAAGCCACTCGCGGTGTCCATGAGCATTGTAGACTTGTAGTTCTGATACTCGGTGTTACTGCTGATCTCTTTGGCATCTATAAGTTTGAAGGGGAAATCTTTGGCAAACTCGTTTACAAAACGTGCATATGCTTTTTCAACGAGAGGCTGAAGATTAAAAGCAGGGTCTTTCATTAATGATTCGCCTAGTGTAGACATACCGGTGCCGCCAATTTTCTTGTCACCAAAGAAGGTCACTAATGCTACACGTTTGTCCTGTGCGTAGGAGCTTGCTGTAATAGCCACTAGCATCAGGATTGATAAAGTAAATTTTTTCATAAGGTTGGTTCAATTCGGTTAGGTGAACTTGTGCGGTATACTATGCGTATACGTGCGCAATGATATGAATTAAGTTTCCTTTACTTTGAGAAGAAGGAAGAGAGAACTTACATGATTTATGGCTACCGGGTAATGTGGTATACTAGGGCTAAATATAGACTATACATAGTCATTCTTTCCGGTACGGCTTGTTCTATCGAGTTTTCTCTCTGGCTGGTGTAATTATCTCTTGTCGTAATTCGATCAAATGACAGAATGTATTTTTCTAAATAGCGGAGGCTTATAGCTAATTAGTCTCTAAGCTCTTTGCGCATATACTTTGAACATATAGGGCAGTCCGTCCAGACATGTCCGCGGGCAGGACAGAACTTTCTTCCAAAGTATATAAATTGTAAATGTGCTTTGTTCCATTTCTCTTCAGGAATCAAACGCTTGAGATCATGCTCGGTTTGCTCTACGCTTTTTCCATTCGTTAATGCCCACCGATAGGCCAGGCGATGAATGTGTGTATCCACAGGAAACGCGGGTAATCCAAACCACTGTGTCATAACCACCGATGCTGTTTTGTGTCCTACAGCCGGCAACTCTTCCAGTGCTTCAAAAGTATTGGGTACTTCACCGTTATATTTATCGATCAGGATTTTGGACAGACCATATATACCTTTCGATTTCATAGGAGAAAGACCACAAGGTCTTATGATATCCCGGATTTCCTCCTGCGACATCTTGATCATATCAAAAGGATTATCGGCCCGTTTGAAAAGTGTCGGTGTTGTTTTGTTTACACGCTCATCCGTACACTGTGCTGATAACAGCACCGAGATCAATAACGTATAGGCGTCTTTGTGATAAAGCGGAACTTCAGGATCAGGGAAATGATGGTCGAGTATAGAAAGAATATCCTTTACTTTTTCAGCCTTGGTCATAGCACGGATTCCAGATCAGTATATATAGTTTATGTTGTGGCGATTAGGGATAGAGAAGATACTTCTCTCTTTTCTTTTTATACTCCTCCAGTCCAGGTTTCCACGTCTCGCGAATCTGATCTTCTGTGAGACCGTCTTTGATTTGTTGTTTTAGCACGGTTGTGCCTGCCAACGTATCAAAGTATGGCACAAAGAATTTCTCCTTATCAGGATATGCTTTGTATAGCTTGATCACATAACTCAGATCGATTCTTTTTACAATCGGCGCATTCCGGAGGTCAAGTCCATAGCAAAGTTTATTTTCAAGAGGCGGTGTTGTGGACATGCCTGGTATACTGACTGGTGTAAATTGAAAAGGCATACCCTTGAGTTCAGGATTACCCAATATCTGAAAGGGTATCTGAGTTCCGCGGCCAACGCTGATCACGGTTCCTTCAAACAAGCATATAGAAGGATATAGTCTGATCGCCTGATCATTCGGAAGATTCGGTGACGGCCTTACAGGCAATGAATAATCATCAGTGTGTTTCCAGTTTTTTAAGGGTATAATTTCTATTTCGCACTGTATATGGTTTGCAAGCCATCCTTCGCCATTAATCATTTTTGCCAACTCACCAACGGTTAGTCCATGCGTGATCGGGATAGTATGCATTGCCACCAATGACTTGAGCGGGTATAAATTGATAGGACCATCTATATATGCATTTGGATTCGGGCGATCAAGGATGATCATTTTCTTCTTTTGTTCCGCACAGGCTTCCATCATATAATGCATGGTGCTGATATAGGTATAGAACCTCGTGCCTACATCCTGGATGTCGAACACGACTATATCTACATCACTGAGTTGTTCCGGTGTAGGTTTATAGTTCTTTCCATAGAGTGAAACTACACGTAAGCCGGTTTTACTGTCAGCAGCATCCTTCACATATTCGCCATCCGCAGCGGCTCCACGAAAACCGTGCTCGGGACCAAAGATCTTTACCAGGTTTACACCAAGACTTTTTAAAGTATCAGCCAGATGTGTTTTACCCACGATGGACGTTTGATTTACTACAAGCGCAACACGGCTGCGCTGAAGTTTGCTAAGTAGTATATCAAGTTGTTCCGCACCTAAAATAAGTTTCGGTGATGCCTTAATCTCCGGCGGTGGCTGTTGCGTAACAGGCTCTTGCGCTGGCGGAGTAGTGATGGTCTTTGGACTGCGGCATGCAAAGCCGATCAACAAAAAGAGGAATACTATTTTTACTTTCATACGAATTGTTGCATGATCGAATCGGGGATTCACAAAGTGCATTTGATTATGGGCTTTTCAAATCCTATTTTGCATCGAATCATTGCGCTGAAAAGTTAGTAAGAAGAACTTGAACCTTTCGTATTTCATATCCAAAAGAATAAGCCGCGAACAAAAACAAGGCTTCTCATCTACCATCCACAAGATTGCTATCTTCAGTATTGGTATTGGGTTGGGTGCTGCTATTGTTTCATTCCTAATCATGAAAGGTTTTCAGGAGACTGTAAAGAACAAGATCTATAGTTTCAGTGGCCACCTCGTTGTGACACGATTCACAATGAATAACTCAACGGACGAGCAGCCGATGAAGTATGGCATTGATGTATATAAGCATCCCGATAAATATCCGAATGTGCGTCATGTGCAGGAGTTCTCACACAAAGCCGGTCTGGTAAAAACGGATACTGAAGTGTTGGGTGTTGTGATGAAAGGTGTTGGTAAAAGCTTTGATGTAAAGTCTTTCGAAGAAAATTTACTGGAAGGTAAGTTTATACAGTTTCAGGATTCGGGCTATGCGAATCAGGTTGTGATCAGCAAGATCATTTCTGACAAACTCAACATCAAGACTGGAGATAACATCATCGTGCATTTTTTTCAGAATCCTCCACGGTTCAGGAAGTTGAAAGTTACCGGTATCTATGAAACGAATCTCTCGGAGTACTTTGATAGCAAAGTAATTATAGGAGATATACGTTTGATTCAGCGACTGAATGATTGGTCTGATAGCCTGGCAGGAGGTCTGGAAATTTTCACGAAAGACGTTGACCGTATCGATGATGCCGGTATGGCGATTGGTCAGGCCATGGATTTTGATTTAAACATTGAGCGTGTAAGCGATCGCTATCAACAAGTATTTGAGTGGTTGAATCTTTTAAGCAGACAGGTAAACATTCTGCTTGGCATTATACTTACCGTGGTTTGCGTGAATATGATTTCCATCGTGTTGATCCTGGTGATGGAGCGAACGCAGATGATCGGAATGTTAAAAGCGTTGGGTGGAGGTGATAAACTGATCCGTTCAATTTTCGTATACCAAGGTATAAGCCTGATTCTGAAAGGACTAATGCTCGGTAATGCTATTGGTCTTGGACTTTGTTATCTGCAATATCAGTTCAAATTTATTAAATTGAATCCACACGATTATTACATGAGCGTTGTGCCCATTAGCTGGCATTGGGAAATCGTAGGGCTGTTAAACCTCACCACGTTTTTAGTCGTTACAGTGGTGTTATTAGTACCAACCATGGTTATTACGCGCGTTAGCCCTATAAAGGCTATTCGTTTTGACTAATGTTAATCAATGTTAATAATCGTTTAAACTTCAAATAATTTTCTACTTTTGTTAAAGTAAGGAGCCCACCTTATACAGAAATGTTTTAATGTCATGCAATTAAAATTCAAAAATCCTGTCAGGCCTGACCTGACTTCAACAATCCAGAAACGAAACCGCAGGCTTCAGGCATTTTTTAATGCTAAAAACCTCGATGTGCGGTTGCACGGCGATGCCCAAAATCCGCTCATGGTATTGTGCGGATGTGTTGGCCTGTCTGCTTATGTTCACAACTTCGACCTGCGTATGTTGGATAAACCCAACCAAGGTGAAGTGATGCGAATTTTTAAGCTGACGGAAATTGTACAAGGTACACGTGAAGAAGTTGTAGAGTGGTTGCAGAAGTATCCGCAAATGCCACTGTATCGCATTCAACACGCAAACAGCAAGTTGTTTTTATGTGGTTTTAACTTTGTTGATCGCGAACAGAAACTCGGTCGTTATCCTGTTTTTGCAAGAGAAGATTATCACATCTACAAACAACGTGAAGCTGCGGAAGACATTCTCAACATGTTAAAAGAAGATGGCTATGAAGCCGAGATCACTGAGCCGGATTTGGAGTTGGTGAAGTCGCACGTAGGCCCAATCACTTTTGTCGGTTTAGAAGAATAACTTCAGCAAAAGAGTTTTGACAAAGTGGTTGATTCGGAAATGGATCAACCATTTTTTATGACTGGGCAGGTATATATTTCTTAAACCAGCTTTGGATGGTCATCTGCAAAACTCCAAAGAAAGCTTCTTTAAATATACCAGGCGACATTTTGGATTCGCCGCGTGTCCGATCTGTAAAAATGATAGGCACCTCTTTTAAGGTAAAGCCAAACTTCCAGGCTATAAATTTCATTTCAATCTGAAAAGCATAGCCTACAAATTTGATCTGATCCAGCGCTATAGTTTCCAATACTTTTCGGCTATAGCATACAAAGCCTGCAGTTGTATCATGCACGGGTATACTGGTGATGAGGCGAACGTAGCTGCTGGCAAAGTAGGAGAGAAGCACGCGACCCATTGGCCAGTTTACTACATTTACACCCGTAGCATAACGCGAGCCTATAGATACGTCACTTCCAAATTCTGCACATGAAAGATATAGGTGTACCAGATCTTTCGGATCGTGTGAAAAGTCCGCGTCCATCTCGAGGATGTAATCGTAACCATTCTCTAAAGCAAACTTGAACCCGGTGATATAGGCAGTACCCAAACCAAGTTTACCAGGGCGTTTTAAGAGATGAAGTTTTTTATTTGCCTGAGTATTATAGGCTTCTTGTAGCTCTTCAACGATCTGAGCTGTTCCGTCCGGAGAATTATCGTCAACAATCAGGATATGAAATTCTTTTGGCAGACTGAAAACCGTATCGATGATCGAACGAATGTTCTCCCGTTCCTTATAGGTAGGAATTATGACGATAGCATTACTCACGGTTTTCCTTTGGTTACTGGCAAATCTATAAAAACTAAAAATCTAAACAATCGATTTTTGAATTAGTGTAAGCGCAAACACTTAATTTTTAAGAAATAAAAAACCCTGACGTTCAAGTCAGGGTTTTTTATTTATCCGATTCAATTATTGCGGTTTAATCTCCTCCGCCTTTTGATACAATTTCATAAGAGCTCAGAGAAGCTGCGAAGTATTCACGGTTCATTCGCGCAATGTTAGTGAGACTAATACCTTTCGGGCATTCTGCTTCGCAAGCACCTGTATTGGTACAAGCTCCAAAACCTTCGGAGTCCATTTGCGCTACCATTCTCTCTACACGTTCTTTCCGTTCAGGTTTACCTTGTGGTAACAAGGCTAGCTGAGAAACTTTAGCACTCACGAATAACATGGCAGAAGCATTTTTACAAGCTGCAACACAGGCACCACAACCAATACAAGCTGCGGCATCCATCGCTTCGTCTGCTACTTTTTTAGGAATTGGTATTTCGTTACCATCGGGTACACCACCGGTGTTAACCGACACGTAACCTCCGGATTGTTGTATGCGATCAAACGCTGCACGATCTACTACGAGGTCGCGGATCACTGGAAAAGCTTTCGCTCTCCAAGGTTCAATCACAATGCTATCGCCATCCTGGAACGAACGCATGTGTAGCTGACAGGTTGTAGTTTGTTGAGGACCATGTGGTCGTCCGTTGATATATAGGCTGCAAGCGCCACATATACCTTCGCGACAATCATGATCGAATGCTACTGATTCTTCTCCCTTGCTGATGAGATCGCCATTCAATACATCAAGCATTTCCAGAAACGACATGTCTGGAGAAACATGATCTAACTGATATGTTTTAAAGGAGCCCTTTGTGGCGTTATTTTTTTGTCTCCAGATTTTGAGCGTAATCTTCATATTACTTGTAACTCCGTTGAGTCAGTTTAACATTTTCGAACTTCAACTCTTCTTTATGCAGTACTTCAGGTTGGCCTTCGCCTTTATACTCCCATGCAGATACATAAGCAAACTCATCGTCTTTGCGTTGTGCTTCTCCATCCGGAGTTTGTGATTCTTCACGGAAGTGACCACCACATGATTCACCACGGTTCAAAGCATCGTCTACCATCAATTCACCAAGCTCGATAAAGTCCGCTACGCGAAGAGCTTTTTCTAACTCCTGGTTTAATTCATTTGAACCTCCCAGTACATTTACATTTTCCCAGAACTCTGCTTTCAAAGCCTGGATTTTTCCTTTCGCTATTTTCAAGCCTTCTGCATTGCGCGACATACCACAATACTCCCACATGATATGACCAAGGTCACGATGCAGGTGATCAACTGTTTTCTTGCCTTTTATACTAAGCAGTTTGTTGATGGTACTGGTAGCTTTATCTATAGCTTCTTTAAATTCAGGGCGATCTGTACTGATTTTTGCAGATGATGTACCCGCTAGGTAATCACCTATAGTATATGGAATCACGAAGTATCCATCGGCAAGACCCTGCATCAGGGCACTCGCACCAAGACGGTTCGCACCATGATCCGAGAAGTTTGCTTCGCCCAATGCATATAGACCTGGAACAGAGGTCATCAAATTATAGTCAACCCAAAGTCCACCCATAGTATAGTGAACCGCAGGGTATATCATCATTGGTACTTCGTATGGATTATCACCTGTGATCTGCTTGTACATATCGAACAGGTTACCATACTTCGCTTCAATTGTTTTTCTTCCGTCACGCTTGATAGCATCTGCGAAGTCAAGGAATACGGCAAGTCCTGTAGGACCTACACCTCTTCCTTCATCACACATATACTTTGCATTACGTGATGCCACATCGCGTGGTACAAGGTTACCAAAAGAAGGATATTTACGTTCGAGGAAATAATCTCTGTCAGCTTCCGGAATGCTCGCTGCATCTTTAGCCTTAAGTCCAGGCTTGGCAACTTTAGGCACCCACACTCTTCCATCGTTACGCAATGACTCAGACATCAACGTAAGTTTAGACTGATGGTCACCGGATACAGGAATACATGTAGGGTGAATTTGTGTATAGCAAGGGTTGCCGAACAAAGCACCTTTCTTGTGTGCTCTCCATGCAGCCGTTACGTTGGAACCTTTAGCATTTGTTGAAAGATAAAACACGTTACCATAGCCACCAGTACACAACAATACAGCATGTGCACTATGCGCTTCAATTTTTCCGGTAACGAGATCGCGTACAACAATACCTTTTGCTTGTCCATCAACCAGTACTACATCCAGCATCTCGGTGCGGGTATACATCTTTACTTTACCGTTCGAGATCTGGCGGTTAAGAGCAGAGTAAGCACCCAGCAAAAGTTGCTGTCCGGTTTGCCCGCGTGCATAGAATGTACGCGATACCTGTGCACCACCGAAAGAACGGTTTGCAAGAAGTCCGCCATATTCACGCGCGAACGGTACACCTTGTGCTACGCATTGGTCAATGATGTTTACACTGACTTCTGCAAGACGGTGAACATTACCTTCGCGTGCACGGTAGTCACCACCTTTTATAGTATCGTAAAAAAGACGGTAAACACTATCGCCATCATTCTGATAATTCTTGGCAGCATTTATACCACCTTGTGCAGCTATACTATGCGCTCTGCGAGGGCTATCCTGGAAACAGAATGCTTTCACGTTATAGCCAAGTTCGGCCAGCGATGCGGCAGCAGATGCTCCGGCAAGACCGGTACCTACTACAATCACATCATACTTTCTTTTATTAGAAGGATTTACAAGCTTCAGATTGAACTTGTGTTTCGTCCACTTCTCAGCTAAAGGACCTTCCGGAATTTTGGAATCTAATTTCATACGCTGTTTGCGCTTAATTTAATTCGTGATACTTGATTAATGAAGATACATCCAGATCGGAATGAGTGCGAAGAGTGCGGGAACAATGATCGCGAATGCTTTTCCGACAAAGCTAATAACAGGATTATACTTCAGATGGTTTACACCAAGTGTTTGAAATGCACTCGCGAAGCCATGCCATAAGTGAAAGGCCAGCGCCACCATGCTAACCACATAGATAATAACCCACAACGGTTGTGTATAAGCGAAATCAACGGTGGCAAACAGATCTTTCACATCTTCGCCATCGTAATTTTTGGTTGGTATACCACCCCAATGCATTTGATACCAGAAGCCTTGCAAGTGTATCACCAGGAAGATCAGGATCAACGTACCCAGTATACCCATGTTACGGGAAGTCCAGGGTGAAGAGTTTTTGCTAACCGCATATCTTTCTACACCACGCGCTGCGTAGTTCTTTCGCGTAAGGAGTAATGCCCAGATAACGTGAATGATAATACAGGCATAGTTTACATAGGAAACCGTTTTGATCAACGGGTTCGAAGTCATGAACTTCGCATAGACGTTAAAAGCATGTCCCTCATCTTCCTTTAATAATTGAAGATTTCCAATTAAGTGAATGACAAGAAAAAGAATAAGAAACAGACCTGTTAAGGCCATGAATAGTTTTCTGCCCAGTGTGCTGGTCAGAAGCTTGGTGAACCAATTCATAATTGACTTTTCAGAATTTTTGCGAAAAATACTCTGCAAAGCCTATTTCACCAAGACTAACTATACTTTATAGAAATTCTAAATAGAAATTTTAGAGAGATTGCTGATCTAGAGAAGCAGTTCGAACATTAGAATTATTAACGCGATAACGACTACTGCCAACAGCAGAAACCATTCTTTGCGCACAAACCGTCTTATAAGCTTCCATAAGCTATCCATAGGGATTCGATAAATATTCGCACCAAATAGCCAACAATCAGGCCCGAAAATTAGGTTGCTGATAAACAAGTCGTTAAGCCTTTATTTAGAGGAATAAGCTTTTCCGATAGGGTTAAATTCAAGAAACCGATTTCCCAATACAGGATTTTTTAAGTAGAATATTCTTCACAGAAGAAACTTTTAGGAGCGAAAAAGTACTTCATAAAAAGTAATTTTGTGATTGAACGACCACTAACTCAGATCCGCTGATGTATTTGATATTCGATACGGAGACCACAGGTATTCCGCATAATAAGACCGCGCCTATCACTGACCTCGACAACTGGCCCCGGCTGGTTCAGATCGCCTGGCAACTGCACGATAGCAAAGGCAAACTCATTTCAAATCATAATTATATAGTAAAGCCTGATGGATTTAATATTCCCTACAAGGCTGAGCAGATCCATGGTATCTCCACCAAACGAGCGATGGAGGAAGGCCAGGATTTATTTGCCGTACTGAGTACGTTCATTCAGGACTTGTCGAAAACGTCTTTGTTGGTAGGACATAATATAGAATTTGATATCAACATTATAGGCGCTGAATTTATTCGCAAGAGCCTCGCACCAGAGCAATTTACAAACCTCGATAGAGTAGATACAGGTATATCTTCTACCGAGTTCTGCCAGATGACCGGAGGTATAGGGGGAAGACTGAAGATGCCGCGCCTGGTTGAGCTTCATGAAAAACTTTTCGGAAAAGGTTTTGGTGATGCGCACGATGCAGCATACGATGTGGCAGCTACTGCGCGATGTTACTTCGGGTTGGTCAAACTAAAGGTAGTTAAACCTTTCGATGGCACATCGGTTGAAGATATAGTATATGAAGAGCCGAACCTCGATGCGGCTAACTTCGCAAAGAAGGAAAAGAGAAAAGATTCTACTTACACACTGGGTGATGACAAAGCAGTTCTGATCGATAAGCCTTTCGTTCATTTACATGCTCACTCCCAATACTCGGTACTGCAGGCCACACCGGATATTAAATCCATGGTGGCAAAAGCCAAGGCGTTGAACATGCCAGCGGTTGCTCTTACAGACATGGGGAACATGTATGGAGCGTTCAAGTTTGTGCGTGAAGCATTGAGCCATGAATTAAAGCCGATTCTCGGTTGTGAATTTTATATTGCAGAAGAACGCAAGAAGCTAAAGTTTACAAAGGACAATCCTGACAAGCGCTATACCCAGTTGCTGATTGCCAAAAACAAAAATGGATATCATAACCTGTCCAAGTTAAGTTCATTGGGCTTTATAGAAGGGCTATATGGTATATATCCGCGGATTGATAAAGCACTGATCGAAGAGTATAAACAGGATCTTATAGCGGTTACCGGAAATCTTTCCAGTGAAATACCACATCTTATACTGAACGTAGGAGAGAAGCAGGCAGAGGAAGCTTTTAAATGGTGGCACAATCTGTTCGGTGAAGATTTTTATATAGAATTAAACCGACACGGTATACCGGAAGAAGATCACGTGAACGAAGTATTGTTACGCTTTGCAGAGAAATATAGCGTGAAGTATTTCGCAGCAAATGAATCATACTACCTGGATAAAGAAGAAGCCAACGCGCACGATGTTTTGTTGTGTATAAAAGAAGGCGAATTCAAATCTACGCCTATTGGTTACGGGCGTGGTCACCGGTATGGATTGTCCAATACAGAATACTATTTCAAATCGCAGGATGAAATGAAGTCGATCTTTAGAGATCTGCCTGACGCGATTGAAACCATCAGCGAGATCCTTGATAAGATTGAAAGCTATAAACTCGATCGGAATGTACTGCTTCCGAAATTCGATATACCCAAAGAGTTCAACACTGAAGATGAATACCTGAAGCACCTCACCTATGAAGGTGCTCGGAAAAAATATACCGAGATCACTACAGAGATACAGGAGCGTCTTGATTTCGAATTGGAGACCATTCAGAAGACAGGTTACCCTGGCTATTTCTTGATCGTGCAAGACTTCACTTCGAAGGCGCGTGAGATGGGTGTATCCGTTGGTCCTGGTCGTGGTTCTGCAGCAGGATCTGCGGTAGCATATTGTATTGGTATCACCAACGTTGATCCGATCAAATACGATCTACTGTTCGAGCGTTTTCTGAATCCGGATCGTGTATCACTTCCCGATATTGATATTGACTTTGATGATGAAGGCCGTGATCGCGTATTAAAATATGTGATCGATAAGTATGGTAAGAGTCAGGTGGCGCAGATCATCACGTACGGTACGATGGCTGCTAAATCTTCAATACGCGATTGTGCGCGTGTGATGGAGTTGCCATTGGCAGATTCAAATTTACTGGCGAAGATGATTCCTGAAAAGCCGGGAACATCACTCGACTCTGCGTTTGAAGAAGTAAAAGAACTCGCCGATATAAAGAAGGGAACAGACTTGCGCGCAGATGTACTGCGGCAGGCTGTAGTATTGGAAGGTTCGGTTCGAAGTACAGGTACACATGCTTGTGGTGTAATTATTACTCCCGATGACCTGACGAAGTTCGTGCCGATGTCGGTAGCGAAAGATTCCGATATGTTGGTAACGCAGTTTGATAACAGCGTGGTGGAAAGTGCAGGTCTTTTGAAGATGGACTTCCTGGGGCTGACTACATTATCGGTGATCAACTCGGCTATCAGAAATGTAAAGAAGAGTAAAGGTATAGTGATCGATGTCGATACCATTCCGCTGGATGATGTAAAGACCTATCAACTTTTTCAGCGGGGTGAAACAGCGGGAACGTTCCAGTTTGAAAGTGTGGGGATGCAGAAATATCTGCGTCAGCTAAAGCCCGATAAATTTGAAGATCTCATTGCGATGAACGCCCTGTATCGTCCGGGGCCGATGGAATATATACCTGCCTTCGTCAATCGTAAACATGGTCGTGAACCGATCAAGTACGATTTACCGGAAATGGAGGAATACCTGAAGGAGACATATGGTATCACCGTATACCAGGAGCAGGTGATGTTGCTCTCGCAGAAACTTGCCGGCTTTAGTAAAGGTGATGCCGATGTACTGCGGAAGGCGATGGGTAAAAAGCAGAAAGCAGTACTCGATAAGATGAAAGATAAATTCATCCAGGGGTGTGCTCAACGCGGTCATGGTAAAGAGATATGCGAAAAGATCTGGACCGACTGGGAAGCTTTCGCACAATACGCATTCAACAAATCTCACTCAACTTGTTACTCGCTGGTTGCTTATCATACAGCATACCTGAAAGCAAATTATCCGGCAGAGTATATGGCTGCAGTATTAACACACTCGCAGAACAACCTGGAGAGTGTTACATTCCACATTGAAGAATGCAGAAGTTTAGGCATTCGTGTACTCGGGCCACACGTAAATGAATCGGGTGTATTCTTCGAGGTAAATAAAGATGGTGAAATTCGTTTTGGTCTTGGTGCTATAAAAGGTGCAGGTGAATCTGCGGTAGAAGCAATCATACACGAACGTGAAGCACGCGGACCGTTTGAAGATATATTTGAATTTGCCAAGCGCGTCAATCAACGCTCGGTCAACAAGAAAACATTTGAATGCCTCGCGTTGTCGGGAGCGTTCGATTGCTTCCAGGGAATTCACCGCAGACAATATGTATTTGCTAAAGATGGCGAGATCAACTTGCTGGAAAAAGCAATGAAGTTTGCAACGAAAACGCAACAGGAAGAACAAAGTGCGCAGGCAAGTTTATTCGGTGGAAGTTCGGGTACTGTAATGCCGAAACCGAAAGTAGATTTTGTTGAGCCTTTCAGTGAAATTGAAAAACTGAATCTTGAAAAAGAAGTGGTCGGTATCTATATATCTGGCCACCCGTTGGACAATTTTAGATTCGAGATAGAGAAATTCTGCACTGTATCCTGTAATCAACTCACGGAGCTTGAACCGCTGCTGGGCCGGGAAGTAAAACTTGGTGGTATAGTATCAAGTGTTGAGCACCGGACTACGAAGACTGGTAAGCCTTTCGGTAAATTTACAGTGGAGGATTACAACGGCAACCATGCGTTTATGCTCTTCGGTGAAGATTACCTGAAGTTTAAAAACTTTATGAACACAGGCTGGTTCTTATTTATAGAGGGCTCTGTTGTAAAGAATTCGTGGGGACAACAAAACGTCGAGTTCAAAATAAGAAACATTGACTTGTTGAACGAGATCGGCATCAAGCGCAGCAAAGGTGTTCAGTTAAAAGTAAATGCAAAGGAGATCACGAAAGATCTGATCGGTAAAATAGAAGATGTATGCCAGGAGTTTTCGGGTAATACGCCTTTGTATTTTAAGATCCGTGATGAACAGGAAAACATATACCTGGATGTAATGTCAAGAAGATTCCGGGTGAACCCGATCAACGACATGGTGAAAAAAATGAAGAAGGCTGGTGAATTAGACGTGGAGGTTGTGTTCTAAGTAAAAGAGTAATGATTTTTAAGCCTGATAGAAATGTGAATTTTTAGTGGCAACTTAGAATCTTGAACCTTGAACTAATAAGATTACCTTTGCGTTTGGCTATTAACCATATATTAAAAAAGAACTTAAAAATTTAAACTTTATAAACGAAATGGGAAAAGCAATTGAACTCACTGATGCCAACTTTGATCAGATCATCAACTCTGATAAACCTGTACTGGTTGATTTCTGGGCAGAATGGTGTGGTCCTTGTAAAATGATCGGCCCGGTAGTAGAAGAACTGGCAGGCGATTACGATGGCAAAGCTGTTATCGGCAAACTTAATGTTGACGAAAATCCAGCTGTTACAGCACGTTTCGGTGTTCGAAGCATCCCAACATTGCTCGTATTTAAAGGTGGTCAGATCGTTGACAAACAAGTTGGTGCCGTACCTAAATCTGTACTGGCTCAAAAACTTGCAGCGCAGGTAGCGTAATATAGAACTGAGAATTCAGATCAATATAAAATGCCAGTGGAGATTCTTCACTGGCATTTCTTGTTTCAAAGTGTATATATAGTATACGCAAAGCGCGTATAGCTTCGCAGTTATTTATCCGTACGGAAACTGGACACAGGAAGACCCTCTTTGCTAAACAAATTTGGCATCGCGGCATTGCTCCATGCAAAACGAACCGCTACCGGGGTCTTTACTTCCTTCGCAGATACAACTACAGTATTACCGTCGATCTTAGCTTTGGCAGGATAGAATTTATGGTCGGCACCGGCAATCTGAAATTCAGTAGGCTCACCACCTTTAGACATCAGGCCATTCGTTGCGTAATCAAATGATATTCTGATTCTGCCTTTTTCGATTTTGAAAGATTTATATACCGGGCTCTGATATACTATATTTTTCTGGCCATAGGTTTGCGCCAGTGCAAGATTAGCCAATCGTTCGCCTACAGGTTTTTTGTACTTGGGATGTATATCTTTTACATTGTCTACAAGATCTGAAATGACAACAATACCGCTCTTGGGAATTTGTAACATCTCTACTTGCTGTTCACGGAGCAATACACCACTGTCGCCACCGTAGCCGCTATAGGGAGCAATCTGAACAAAGTAAAAAGGGAATTCAGTCAGGAATACTCGTCTCCACTCGGTCACCATCGTTTCCATAAGATGCTTGTATGTTTCAGGTGCTCCTGTGTTGCTTTCACCCTGGTACCACAACGTACCGGCAACACGAAATGGGACGATCGGATTAATCATGGAATTATATACTACACCAGGTCGTGACGGACACCATGGACGATCATCGATTTGTTTTTCTGCAGATGCTTTCAAGGCAGGGTCTGCCAGTATACGTCCTTCGGGAACCCACGTTTCGGCAGGCGTTCCTCCCCAGCTTACGTTAATTAAACCGATCGGTACATTTAGATTCTGATTAAGTTTTTTGCCAAAGAAATATCCTACAGCACTGAAATATTTTACTCCCTCGGGATCACACGCTTTCCATTTACCTTCACCATGCACCTGCGGAAAAGAAGCCGCTGATTTATTCACGTTAAAGAGACGGATCTTCGGATCGTTAACCTGGCTGATCATTTCTTTACCATCGCCGGATGATTCCATACTCCACTCCATATTGGATTGACCGGAGCAAAGCCATACTTCTCCAATCAAAACATCCTGCAAGGTTCTTATTTCTCCTCCCGCTTTGATAGTAATAGTATACGGGCCACCTGCGGGCGGAGTAAATATAGTTGTGCTCCAATAGGTGGTGTTATCAGCTTTGGTTTTAATGGTGGTGGTATCCCAGCTTACATTGATAACAATATCTTGCGATGGATGTGCCCATCCCCAAATGGGTGCAGGCGATTGTTGCTGCAATACCATGTGATCGTCAAACAGGGAGGGGAGACGTAGCTGGGCATGAGATATAGTAAATACTGATAAACTTAACAGGAACAAAAAAATCCGTTTCATGATGGTGTTTGATTTGCGCATCGAAAGTATCTAAAAGACATCAGATGCTAAAACGAAAAAAGACTAGAAAACTTTTTTAAGACGCTCAACTATTTCTAAAACGGCAGGGCAAACCTGAGTATTCTTATAGGTAAGCTCCATGATCTGTACCATTTTCTTGCGATCGGTGTGCGGATATTCACGACATGCTTTCGGACGGTCTTCATATACCATGCAGTAATTCTCGGAGTCCAGAAAAGGACAAGGAGATGATTTTAAAACATAGTCACGATCTTCATCAATGCGCAAATACTTTTCAATGAAGTCACCGGGTTTCATGCGCAGTGATTTCGCTACACGCTCGATGTCGTTCTGATAAAAAATAGGACTAGTTGTCTTGCAGCAGTTAGCGCAGGTGAGGCAATCGATCTCCTCAAAAACTTCTTCATGCGTATCATGAAATGCATCATCCACTTTACGCGGATCCTTTTTCTTCATGCCCTGAAGAAACTTCTTGTTATCATTTCCGCGCTGCTGTGAAAGATTTTTGAAACGCTGCAAATCCATGCACAAAATTAAGCAACTGTGCCCGCGGTGACAATTGGAAATTTGACTTTGAAGCGGGCGCCTTTTCCCCATTCACTTTCTACTTCGATGTTGCCTCCGGCTTTCATCACCAAAGCCTTTACAATCGAAAGCCCTAACCCGGTAGAACTTTCTCCGGCAGTAGGCTGCGCGGAAAGTTTTTTAAACTTCTTGAACAAGTGCGGCAAGTCGTTTGGATGGAAGCCCGGTCCCTGGTCCTGAATGGTGATTATACAAAGCTCGTTTGTTGAATTTGCATCGATGGAAATATGCTTTCCGGGCGGTGAGAATTTAATAGCATTCGTCAGGAGGTTGTCGAATATTCTGGATAGATATACCGGGTCTATTGAAATATACTCACCTGGCTGAAGTTGATACGTGCACGTTAATGCCAGTTGTTTTTGTTTTAAGGGAACAGTATAGTTGGTGATGGCCTCTTCGATAAAAAATTTAACATCGACTTTCTCAACGCGAATTTCCTGGCTGGAATCTTCGATTTTATTGATCTCCATGAGATCGCGGATCAACGCATTGCCATCATCACAGACATTGCGTATTCTGCAAAGTATATCTTTCTGTTCTGCATTCAGCGGTCCCGTTAATTCAATGATGCTGGCCAGGCCTACTACTTTATTTAACGGACTGCGAAGGTCATGCGCAACAATTCCGATCATTCCATCTTTTTCAAGATGCAGATCTTCCAGGCTCTCATTCTTGGCTGCAAGTACCTGGTTCTGTTGCTCAATCTTTTCAAGCAATGCCTGCATTTCTTCATTGGCTTTCGAAATCTCTTCTTTCTGTTGCAGTAAAAGACTTTCTGTTTTCATTTTGTGTCGAAGCCAATAGAGCATACCGCCAACGGTAAGTATAAAAATACTGATGGCGAAGAGAAAAAGTTTTTGGTCACTTGTATGCTTCAGCGCTTGCATCTTTCTGGCATCATTCAACAGCTGAATCTCTTTATCTTTTTTTTCAGCTTCATATAGTCCACGTACAACCGCTACCTGTTGACTTTTACGCTGATCGAAGAGACTGTCTTTTAAAAAAGCATAGCGCTTATAGGAGAGGTATGCGTCTTTATAGTTTCCGCGTGCAGAATCAAGCCGTGATTGGATCAGATAATTTTTTTCAAGCCACATTTTAGTGCCCAGTGTTTCCGCTGATTGTTTCAAACGGGCGAGGTAAAGGTCGGCTTCCGCAAATCTATGTTCCCCTATATATAGCAGACTTAAATTTCCAATAGCATTTAACGCAATCTCCTGGTCTTCAATTTCTGTAGCGATCTGTAGGGCACGCTTGTAATTTTTCTCTGCCTGCACCGTCTTTTTTTCTGCAACGTATATATCTCCCAGAAAACATAAAGACAAAACAAGCCCTCTCCGTTCGTTGATTTCCTCCTGCACCTTCAATGCCTTCTCCAGATATTGGCGAGCTTCATGGTAACGTTTCAGCACGGTAAGTATACCGCCTACGTTTGTCATGGCAAATGCAATGGTAGCTTTGCTTCCGGAGCGTTGCATGTGTTCAAGGTATCGCTGATAATAATGCAGGGCCTCTTTAGGCTGCTCCAGTCCCTGATATACTACACCCATGTTATTCAGGGTTGATCCAATCAGCCTGTTGTTATGAATGGCTTCACTGATCTTAAGCGATTGAAAATAATAGTCCAATGCGATTTCATAACTGCCGCGGTAGTAATAATTTATACCGATGCTGTTCAGGATGGAAGCGAGGCCTTCTTGTTCACTTGTAGTTTTAAAAAGCGCGAGTGATGTTGTATAGTTTCGAAGTGCTTCATCATAGTCAGATTTGAGTTCGTACGCTTGGCCGATAAAATTATGTGTACGCGCCAGTCCTATCGTGTAAGAGGTACTTTCAAATATTTTCTTCGCCTGCGCGAATTCATACAAAGCACTGTCGTATTCACTTTTCCGAATATAGGCGTAGCCGGATACTAGCCAGGCATTGCCAATACCTTTTTGAAAGTTTAGTTGTTTGCCGAGTGCACGGGCTTCTCTTGCTGTTTGCAGCGATGTGTGAAAATTTCCGGAGCGATACAATTCACGGGCGAGATCGATCAGTAGATTTACACGTGTGGTATCCTGTTGGTCATTTTTTAATAATGCTTTTAGACTATCGATTTTCTCCTGGGCAGAGACCTCAGCGACAAAGATTGATGAAACAACTATAGATGCGATTATTAGAAACGGCTTACGTAGCCAAATCTTTGAAATTCTCATTCCCTCAGACCTTCAGAAGTTATTAGAAATACGTCTCATCAATTTTGAGCTTTTAAAAAGCACTCATCCTTACACGAAACAAAATGCCTGAATGTTTTATATTTTGATCCTGATTTACGGTTATCGAATGTATTTTTACTTTCTATGAATACAGCATCATCGTTTATTGCACACATCAACGAAACCGTTCAGCTGACGGAGGAGGAAAAACAATTCATCAGTTCAATTTGCCTTCCTCTCACCGTGCGTCAGGGCGATTTTGTGGAACGTAGCGGCGAGGTGACGCGGTATTATATATATGTGCAATCGGGTTGCCTGATGACGTACTTCACGGATAAGGATGCTGTTGATCATGTAGCACAATTTGCAACTGCGCGGTGGTGGACGGGAGATCTGCATAGTATAACGAAAGGTATTCCATCCATCTATAGCACACGTGCACTGGCAGATTCGGAAGTGTTGTTGTTATCAAAACATAGTCAGGAAGAACTGCTCGAAAAGTATCCGCGCCTGGAGCGCTACTTCCGTATACTATATCAGAATGCATTGGTTACACACTTGCATCGCATCATTCAAGGTCACTCTGCAGCAGCCGATGAACGCTATATTTCATTCCGTGAAAAATATCCTTCACTGGAGCAATATGTTCCACTAAAATACATCGCTTCATACCTCGGCATTACGCCCGAGTTTCTCAGTAAAGTACGAAGACGCCTCATGGAGAAAGGTTAAAGGATGCAACTAATCGTAATCAAATAATATCGGATCGCGGATAACATCACGCATATCGGTTCGATCTTAACCTAGTTCAATACGCTTCCCATTCTTTCTTAACCTAGTTCAACCTCTTGTGGCGGTTGCCGGGTATACCTTTGTAACATCATTTACAAAAACAGAAACAAATAATATTATGGCGACAGCAACAGCAACGCAGACAAAATGGGCCATTGATACAACCCATAGCGAAGTACAATTTAAAGTAAAGCACTTGGTGATCTCAACAGTAACAGGATCGTTCAAGAAATTTTCAGGTGAAGTGGTTAGCGAAAGCGATGACTTTAACAATGCCGCGGTAACACTTAGCATTGATGTAGATAGTATTGATACGAATCAAGCTGATCGTGACGGACACTTGAAGAGTGATGACTTCTTTTCAGCAGCACAGCATGCTACCATTTCTTTCAGTGGCGTGTTGGATAAAATCGGAAGCGATTATAAACTGAATGGTGAATTGACAATCCGTGGCGTAAGCAAAGCAGTATCACTTGATGTTGACTTCGGTGGTGTTGCTAAAGATCCTTGGGGAAATGTAAAAGCGGGTTTCGAATTGAATGGTAAAGTAAACCGCAAAGATTTTGGTTTGACATGGAATGCATTAACAGAAGCAGGTGGTATGGTAGTAGGAGAGGATGTTAAGCTTCATATGAACATCGAGTTGACGAAAGCGGCGTAAGATAAATGGATGTTCAGTTCAGCCAGGAGAGCTACCTTTTACGAGGTGGCTTTTTTTGTTTATAGATATACCCTTCATGTAGTTGTAAACTTATTTGTTCCAAGTGAAAATAAGATAAAGCGAACTTGTATCTTGAGTTATCGTATAAGAATCATTCTTAAACCGATTACTTATGACCACCACTACTGTGAACGGTGTTTTGACGGAGAAGCCCCGGATATCTTCCATTGATCTGATGAGAGGTATGATCATGATCATCATGGCGCTCGATCATACACGCGATTTTTTTCATGCTGATGCCAATGTCTTTCAACCTACCGATTTAGATAAAACAAATCCTATATTATTCTTTACACGTTTGATCACACATTTTTGTGCTCCTGCATTTGTATTTCTATCAGGGGTGGCAGCACGCATTAGTCTTCAACGCAAAACAAAACCAGAGCTATTCAACTTTCTGCTAACGCGTGGGCTATGGCTCATCTTCCTGGAATTTACAGTGATGCGTTTCGGAATCCTTTTCAACCTGTATTATGATTTTATAATCATGCAAGTGATCTGGGTTCTCGGAGCTTCGATGATTGTGCTGGCAATGTTAATTTACCTGCCGGAAATTATCGTAGGTATACTTGGGCTTATCCTGGTATTTGGTCATAATATATTTGATAAATTTCAATTGGAGCCTGGCGATACAGGATACGCAGCGTGGGCTATACTCAATCAGACCGGTACGTTAGCGTTAGACGAAAAACATCTGTTGTTTGCATTTTATCCTTTGATACCCTGGCTGGGAATTATGTTAGTAGGATATGCTGTCGGGAAATGGTATACCAAAGATTTCGATCCACAGGCAAGAAGGCAACGTCTGCTGGTAGCTGGTATATCTTCGCTTGTATTATTCTTTGTGTTGAGATATATCAACGTGTATGGCGACCCTGCACCCTGGAGCGTTCAAAAGAATGCGCTGTTTACAATGATGAGTTTTATCAACGTTACCAAGTACCCGGTATCTCTTATCTATACTTTGATGACGCTCGGTCCAATATTGATTATTTTATCATGGATGGAAAATAAGGAGCTCAAGATTTTAAAACCTGCCCTCGTATTTGGACGCGTTCCGCTCTTCTATTACATTTTGCATTTCTACTTGATCCACACTATATCTTTGATCTGCTATATGATCATCGCCGATAAATCGTTGTGGGAAGTAGATTTCCATTTTGGCTCGAGCTTTGGAGGAATTCCGATCGGCTTTGGCTATTCCCTCGGCTGGGTATATTTTGTATGGATAAGCGTTGTAGTAGTATTATACCCGGTATGTAAATGGTATAATCGATATAAAAGCACACATAGCTATACCTGGCTAAGTTACCTCTAACAACGGGGATAAGATTGAATCAGAAGATTTGAATTTGAAAACTGATGCGATAAATGACTGGAGGATTTTTAGTATTGTAGAATACTTAATCCTCCAATCTTAATTTCTCATCTACATCCGCTCCGGCACCTCAATGCCCAACAACTTCAGAGAGCGTTTAATAATGTTTGCCACCGCATACGAGAATGCTACTCTGAATTTCAGTTTAGCAGGATTCTCTTCATTGAAGATCGGTATACTTTGATAGAATTGATTATACGCTTTTGCCAATTCAAATGCATAGTTTGCGATAACAGCAGGAGAGTAATCCTTTGCTGCTTCCTTGATTTTATTTTCAAAAGAACTGATCAGGTATAAACCATCGCGCTCAGCGGGTTCCAGCGATGTTACTGCCTTCAGATCGCTTGCGTTAACATGTATATCTAAACTCTCTGCTTTTCGCAGAATAGCTTTGATACGGGCATGTGTATATTGAATGAATGGTCCGGTGAACCCTTGCAATTGTATAGATTCACTGGGATCAAATAACATTCTTTTCTTGGGATCAACTTTCAGCAAGAAGAATTTCAGTGCGCCAAGTCCAATCATCTCGAACAACATGTGTGCGTCTTGGTCACTTACACCTTCCAGTTTTCCATGTTCACGCGTTTGACGCTCAGCTTCCTGGTGCATATCTTCCATCAATTCATCGGCATCAACCACCGTACCTTCGCGTGATTTCATTTTCCCGGTAGGAAGGTCAACCATGCCATAGGATAAATGGAAGCAATGCTTGGCCCAGTCATAGCCCAGTTTATTCAAAATCAGGAATAACACTTTGAAGTGATACTCTTGTTCATTTCCAACAGTATATACTTGCCCGGAAATTTTCGGAAAGTCTTTAAAGCGAAGTATAGCGGTGCCTATGTCCTGCGTCATATATACTGAAGTGCCATCCGAGCGCAGCAATACCTTTTGATCCAGCCCATCGGAAGTAAGATCAACCCAGATGGAGCCGTCTTCTTTCTTAAAGAATATGCCCTTCTCTACACCTTGCAAAACTATTTCTTTGCCAAGCAGGTATGTATCCGATTCGTAGTATAGTTTTTCAAAATCAACGCCCATTCGCTTATAGGTAGCATCAAAGCCGGTATATACCCAGCCGTTCATCGTCTTCCAGAGCTCTATGGTGGCGGGATCTTTCTGTTCCCACTGGCGCAGCATCTCTGACGCCATTTGCATGATAGGCGCTTGCTTGCCCGCTTCCTCTTCACTTAATCCGCTTGCTATCAGATCGCTGATTTGTGCTTTATAGGTCTTATCAAAAATCACATAGTATTTACCCACTAAGTGATCGCCTTTTAGACCACTGCTCTGTGGTGTCTCTCCGTTTCCAGAGAGTTTCCAGGCTGCCATCGATTTGCAGATATGTATACCACGATCGTTAATGATCTGAACTTTGTGTACAGTATAGCCACTTGCTTTATAGATTTCACTTACGCTATAGCCCAGAAAGTTATTTCGTAAATGTCCTAAGTGAAGAGGCTTGTTTGTGTTCGGCGAAGAGTACTCGATCATGACCTCTTGTCCGTTCGCAGGCAACTGACCATAATCAGGATTGGAAACTATAGTATGCAGTACTTCAATCCAGATACTATCGCTTAATGACAGATTCAGAAATCCTTTCACAACATTATACTTGCTAACGATACCTGAATTTGCAACCAGGTATTCGCCTACGACCTTGGCGGTTTCTTCAGGACCTTTGCGTGAAATTTTAGTCAGCGGAAAACATACCAGCGTGTGGGAACCTTCAAACTCTGCGTTGGTAGGTTGTAATTGTAAAGTATCTACCGATTGGCTAAAAACAGATGTAACTGCTTTCTGGATTTCGGAACGAAGTAAGTGATCGAGATTCATAATGGACAGACGTAAGACAAAAGTAGCAAGACGTCAGACGTTCAGTCTTATGTCTTGCTACTATATATACTTTCTATTGACTTAATTTATTACCACTCCAATATATATGCGAAGACCAGCGGAGCTACAATGGTAGCATCTGATTCGATGATATATTTCGGTGTATCAATGCTGAGTTTTCCCCAGGTAATTTTTTCATTTGGAACAGCGCCTGAATATGAACCATAGCTGGTTGTTGAGTCGCTGATCTGGCAGAAGTAACTCCAGAACGGAACGTTATCACGTTCGAGATCCTGGTGTAACATCGGCACAACGCAAATAGGGAAGTCACCTGCTATACCGCCACCAATTTGAAAGAAGCCTATACCTTCATTGCCGGATTGTTTAGTATACCAGTCGGCTAACCAAACCATATACTCTATACCCGACTTCATAGTGGAAGCTTTCAATTCTCCTGTTACGCAGTAAGAAGCAAATATATTTCCCATCGTGGAGTCTTCCCATCCTGGCACCACCATCGGTAAATTCTTTTCCGCGGCAGCGATCATCCATGAATTTTTAGGATCGATCTCATAATATTGTTTCAGATCACCGCTGTTCAATAAACGGAACATGAACTCATGGGGAAATAAACGTTCACCGCTATCTTCAGCATCTTTCCATACTTTGTAAAGATGTTTCTGCAGTCTTCTGAAAGCTTCTTCCTCTGGAATACATGTGTCGGTTACACGGTTCAAATGATTTTGTAACAGATCCCATTCCTGTTCAGGAGTAAGATCACGATAGTTCGGAATCCTTCTGTAGTGCGAGTGCGCTACCAGGTTCATGATATCTTCTTCGAGGTTGGCACCAGTACATGAAATGATGTGCACTTTGTCCTGGCGGATCATTTCAGAAAAACTGATACCCAGCTCACCTGTACTCATCGCACCGGCTAGTGTTACCATCATTTTTTTTCCATCGGCAAGATGCTTCTTATAACCTTTCGCAGCATCAACTAATGCAGCAGCGTTAAAGTGCAGGTAATGCTTTTCAATGAAAGAGGAAATCGGTCTGTTTTGGCTCATGACTGTGTTTATTCGAATTCAGAGGCGAAATTAAGAAAATCATAGAAGTTCGCTTATTTTTTTATGCAGGTCTGCATAAACTTATCGTTATGAAAGAATGTGGAGTGATTGTATTTTGGGCACACTTTATTGTAGTAATGATGTATCTATGAGAATTTGTGTTTGGTTATTTTTTAGTTTGTTTGGCTTTCATGTTCATGCCCAGACTGAAAAAGAGGAGTTTGAACTGGTAAAGAAAGACGGAACGATTTCTATTTACGAAAGGTGGATTAATCTCCCCAACGCCAACCCTCCGGTGAAAGCACGGGAAGTTAAAGGCGAATTCTTTTTCAACAATACGATCTATGCCGGTCTTCGTTTGATTCAGGATGAGAAGCGGATCATGCAATGGCAGAATCATGTGAGTGAATTCGAAGTATATAAGCAGCCCGATACAACATTCTGGTTTGAGTACTCCTATCATGATATACCTTGGCCTGTTAGTGATCAGGACCATTTGCTGGTATATACGTTGTCGGCTCCCGGCCCTGGGGTTTTAATGTTGAACTTTCAATCTAAAGTAGATGATGTTTTGGCGCCTGTACGGAAAGGTGTTACGCGCATGCAGTTATCCGGAAGCTGGAAGCTTGAGCAGATCAGTCAGAATAGAGTCAAGGTTACATACAGAATTCTTTCGAGGCCTATCGGGATTCCAAAATTCCTGACGGACCCAATCATTCGAAGCAATATCATGACCACAATCGAAGAGTATATTGCTTTGCTGGAACCGAAGAAGTAATTACTATACCTCTTCGGTCAGCATAGTGTATTTATTCAGCCAGCACAGGTCTGTTAACAATGGATTTAGCGGTTGCTTCCAATATCTCAAAAGCACTTTCCGCCATTCTGTTTTCGGTATCAAGAGTAGGGTTGACTTCAGCGATTTCCCATGCACATACCTTTGGATCTTTACCAAGTTCTGAGTTCAGAATTTTCGCTTCTTCAACGGTCAAGCCGTTTGGTACTGGGGTTCCGGTTCCAGCAGAAACACGGCTATCGATACTATCCACATCAAACGAAACATAGATCATATCGCAATGATCAAGCATCTCTAATGCCTTTTTTGCAATTACGGCAGGACCGAGTTTCTTTACATCTTCTGTTTCAATAAAGTTCACGTTGTACTTATTGAGAAGATAGTTCTCCGGCTTTTCAAGATCACGCACAGCTATATATACTATATCTTCAGGGTAGATCTTGGGGCCGGGCATGCCAACATTTTTAAGTTGCTCCCAATATTCCAGTGTCTCACCACGCGGGTCGTTTACTTTGCATTCAAAGTTGTCAAGACCACAGGCCATTGCCAGCGCCATGCCATGCATGTTGCCGGAAGGCGTTGTAAAAGGAGTGTGAATATCCGCATGGGCATCAATCCAGATTACCCCAAGTCTTGCCTTTGGATGCGCCTTTTTTATACCCGAGATCGTTCCGTAAGAAGTACTATGATCTCCGGATATCAGGAGTGGAAAAAATTCATCAAAAATGGTTTCGTATACTTCGAGGCAAACGCGCTCTTCCATGATCATCACGCCATCAATAAATTTAGCATAGGAATGCTTGGCGCCATCGAATAATAATTCGTTTACATTTTCAACTTCAATGGACTCGTATTGTTTAAAAAAATCGGAGTTAAGGTCTAAGCTGGCAATCTTCATTGCTTCTACCCCCAGGCTGGCACCACGTGTTCCGGCACCGATTTCGGACTTCACTTCAATGATTTTTAGCTCTTTCACGGCAATAGTATTATGGTTTTGTGAATTTATTAGTTAATCAGAAAATGATAAAAAAATACCCTCCTGAGTGCCTTTAGAAGTCGGGCAACCCGGGCGCCTTAGGAAGCGCGATCGCGAAAAACGAACAAGGAAAATGATTAACCATACGTTCTGTCTGAGTTATTGCAAAGATGGCAAAATTATCCCAATATTGCACCCTTTGTTGGAAGACGATAATCGTTAACCGTTACCTGTCAATCGTGTATGCCAGTTTGTATGTGATAACAATAATATCATCACATTGGGGCTTGAGCACATTTGTTTAACGACCATGCGTTTTTATGTATCAAGACGATTTTAACTATTAACCCGATAACGGTATAAATGAAGAGCTACCGCGAGCTGATTGAACAAACCTTTGAGTTTCCTCAGAAAGAATTTAAGGTCCGCGACCACGAATTGTTATTCAATGATGTGCCTCTTATGGACATCATCAAGCAATATGGTACACCCCTCAAGCTGACCTATCTTCCACGCATAAGCGAGAACATCCGATCGGTACAGGCAATATTTAACAACGCACTGGAAAAATTCAAGTACAACGGTAAGTATACATATTGCTATTGTACCAAGTCATCGCATTTCTCTTTTGTGTTGGAAGAAGCGCTGAAAAATGAAGACGTACACGTGGAGACATCTTCAGCGTTTGATATACCCATCGTGCGTTCTCTTTACGATAAAGGAAAAGTCTCAAAAGATACATACATTCTTTGCAACGGCTTTAAAATGCCGCTGTATACAAAGTATATCTCGGAACTTCTGAACGATGGTTTTCACAATTGTATCCCGATACTCGATGAGATGGGAGAGTTCGAAGAATACGAGAAGAACGTTAAGAATCCTTACCGTGTAGGAATACGTGTGGCCGCAGATGAAGAACCTAAATTTGAATTCTATACTTCCAGGTTAGGCATCCGCTATAGCGACATCATTCCTTTCTATCGTGAGAACATTGAAAAGAGCAGCAAGGCTTCATTGAAGATGTTGCACTTTTTCATTAACACCGGTATTAAAGACACTGCGTATTACTGGAGTGAACTAAGCCGTTTTGTTTTTAAATATTGCGACCTCAAAAAGATCTGCCCAACGCTTGATTCAATAGATATTGGTGGTGGATTTCCGATCAAGACATCGCTCACGTTCCATTACGATTACAAGTATATGATCGAACAGATCGTAGAAAATATCAAATGGATCTGTGATAAGAATAACGTTCCGGTTCCGAATATCTTTACTGAGTTTGGAAGCTATACAGTAGGAGAGAGTGGCGCGGTGTTATATAATGTAATTGACCAAAAGCTGCAGAACGATAAAGAGCTGTGGTATATGATCGATGGATCATTCATCACACACCTCCCGGATGCCTGGGGTTTAAATCAGAAATACGTTTTACTGGCCATTAATAAATGGGATGATCCATACCATAAAGTAAACATGGGCGGATTGACCTGTGACAGTATGGATTACTATAACTCTGAAGCCCACACCGGGGAAGTGTTCTTGCCAATGATCAACGATGAAGAACCCCTATATATAGGCTTCTTCCATACCGGTGCTTACCAGGAATCTCTTGGAGGATACGGAGGCATTCAACATTGCCTGGTGCCTGCACCACAACATGTGCTCATCGATCGTAATGAAGATGGTGAGATCACAACAAAACTTTTCGCAGGTCAGCAGACCAGTGAGAGTATGTTAAAGGTATTGGGATATTAAAATTCGAATTTAAAAAGTGAAAGGCCAGCAGAATCTGCTGGCCTTTTTTATTGTAGTATATTTCTCACAGCGCTCTAAACCACGAATGCTAAGATTAAAAATCATTATTGTTTTCCGCCATATGGTAGAGCAACTTCTTTGAAGTCTGAAGGAACAACGAAATCTGAAGCAGATAAAGATTGTTTCTTGATCTCGATAGTTTCCATAATCATATTGCCTTGCTGCATATGCATTTCTATTCTCAGCGGTATACCATCGATTTTGTCGTAGTATATTTTTTGCGATTTGCTAACCTGTTGATGTGCCAGTTTCTTCATGTCCAAACCTGGTATATCGGTAGTAGCCCACAAAATTTGTTGAGTTTTCTGGCCTTCAATCGTATAGTCAACAATATACTTTGTACAAGTATATCCTAAGATCTTTCTGGTCTCTGAAGTCTTGGTGACTTTCACATCCTTTTCAGCATCAGCTTTAGTCTGTTCTTCACTATGGCGATATACAGAGTAGGTTTTACTCTTTCTGTCAAGCTGATAAGATTCATTTTTATCTTTCAGGGATAGTACTTCATAATTGGACAGGAAGCCGCCATCCATAGAGAAAAGTGTATTCTCATTTTTAACTTTTGCCATAGAGCTTTTCGGTACAAGGGAAGAAAGGTCACCGCCCTTCATCATCTTCATCATAGTCTCCATTTGTGTTTTCATCTGCGGATTAGATTCCATCAGGGCCTTGAATTGAGGGTCTTCCATTTTGGCTTCCATCTCTTTGATCTTTGCCTGATTAGCCGGATCACTCAGTTTTTTCTGAGCCTCTTCCATTTGAGCTTTTGTTTTCGGATCAGTAATGTCCATGGTGATCGTCCATTTGATGATTCCTTCAAATGACTGTGCGCGACTTTGCATGACGAGGGCTATCAATGCAAGTGTGAGGAGTACTTTTTTCATGAAGTTGTTTTGTTATTTAAGCGTTACAAGGTAAGTGTTATACTGTATCTGTTACAACTTTATCGTTATCTGTTGCCGATGATCGGTTAACTGTTATCAGCAGCGTTTACAGATAATCTGTAACTCATGCCCGATTAAAAGTTCAACCACTTTCATCATTCCGCTTTTTGCAGTAACTTCATTTCACTTTCCTTCCTTTTGTCTCAAGTTAAATCGCCCGCCTATGAAAAACTTCATGGGAGTTGCATTCACAACGCGTACACAAACGCATCAGTATTCCTGCGCGATCTTCCACCTAAAATTATACAGCCATGATAAAAGTTTATGACGAGAAGCACCTCAAGAACATTGTTCTGTTGGGGGCGCCCAAGGCCGGCAAAACCATGCTGGCCGAAGACATGATCTACGAAGCTGGTATTGTACACCGGAGGGGTTCTATTGAAGGCAGAAACACAGTTTCTGATTATCATGAAATTGAACAAGAGCGAGGTAACTCTGTATTCGCCACAACGCTTCATACAGAGTGGCATGACTATAAGATCAATATTATCGATACACCTGGGTTCGATGATTTTATAGGAGAGATTGTATCTTCTGTGCGTGTAGCCGATACGTGTGTTTTGGTAGTAAATGCGCAACATGGTGTGGAGGTAGGCACGGAACTGATCTGGAACTATATAGATCGCTTTCAGAAACCAACCATCTTTGCTGTCAACCAGGCGGATCATCCCAAAGCAGATTTCGATACAACACTAGCCAGCTTACACGATCGGTTTGGAAATGCAGTAACACAAATGCAATATCCCGTAAATCAAGGTGAAGGTTTCAATGCTATCATTGATTTACTGCGGATGGTCATGTATAAATTTCCTCCGGAAGGCGGAAAGCCACAGAAGCTACCTATACCGGATTCGGAAAAAGAAAAAGCTATAGCGCTGCATAATGCATTGGTGGAGAAAGCAGCAGAGAACGATGAGAAGCTGATGGAGAAATATTTTGAGAAAGGTACACTCGATGAAGATGAAATGCGTGAAGGCCTGAAGCTCGGCATGATTCATCATGATGTCTTTCCTGTATTCGTTATGTCGGCTAAACGCAACATGGGCAGCGGAAGGATGATGGGCTTCATCGACAATGTAGCACCTTCACCACGTGAAGCAAAACCAGAAGTAACAACAGAAGGAAAAGAAATACCTTTTGATCCTTCAAAGCCCACCGCGTTGTTTGTATTTAAATCACATATAGAACCTAATCTCGGCAAACTCACTTTCTTTAAAGTTATATCCGGAGAAGTGACCACGACATCCGAACTTATCAATAGTCAGACCGGTGCTACGGAACGCATTCATCAGCTTTTCATTATGGATGGGAAGGTCAGGACACCAGTCGATAAATTTATAGCCGGAGATATAGGGGCAACGTTAAAATTGAAAGATACTTTCAGCAATCAGACACTGCATGCAAAAGGTTTTGATGTAACGATAGAGCCCATTGAATTTCCGGAGCCACGCATTCGTACAGCTGTCATTGCCCTAAGTAAAAATGACGATGAAAAAATCGGTGAAGTATTACAGAAAATTCATCAGGAAGATCCTACCATTCAAGTTGAATATGCAAAGGAACTTCGGCAGCTGATTATATATGCACAAGGAGAATTACACCTGGCAGTATGTAAATGGTTTTTAGAAAATGTATATAAGCTGCATATTAATTTTGAAAGTCCACGTATATCCTATCGTGAGACGATTCGTAAAAGTGCAACGGCCAGTTACCGTCATAAAAAACAATCCGGTGGTGCAGGCCAGTTTGGTGAAGTACATTTGAAGATAGAGCCCTATATAGAAGGAATGCCAGAGCCTACTGAATATACCGTACGGGGCAAAGAGGTGATAGACCTTGAGTGGGGTGGTAAACTCGTATTCTATAATTGTATTGTAGGGGGAGTGATTGATACGCGGTTTATACCTTCTATTCTGAAAGGTGTCATGGAGAAGATGGAAGAAGGACCGATCACCGGCTCGTATGTGCGAGATGTATGTGTGATAGTTTTCGATGGCAAAATGCATCCGGTAGATTCAAATGATATATCTTTTAAGATCGCAGGCATGATGGCTTTTAAAGATGCATTTATGAAAGCAGAGCCCCAACTGCTCGAACCTATATATGATGTGGACATCATGATACCCGAAGAAGTAATGGGCGAAGTGATGGGCGATCTGCAAACACGCAGAGCATTCATTATGGGAATGGATAATCGCGGAAATCACCAGGTGATCAAAGCAAAAGTGCCTTTAGCTGAACTCGATAAATACTCCACCACCCTGCGTTCGCTTTCTCAAGGGCGCGCAAGCTTTATACAACGCTTTTCTGATTTTGTTCCCGTGCCATTCGAACTGCAACAAAAATTAGCGAAGGCACTTCATGTGCTGGAGGAAGTTTAGCCACAGGATATCATCAGGGTCTATGAAACTGTTCAAAGAGATTGATACAGCCTGGATGAAATGAAGATATATAGTATCTTTAGAAGCGAACGGGATACATTAACTATAAACTTGAATTATCTATGGAATACGATTGGAGTAAATTCACAAAACGTGTAAACATCAAAGCGGATGTTCAATCAATTTACAACAGCTGGACTACCCAGGAAGGTTTGGAGAGTTGGTTTCTGCGGTTGGCAGAGTTTACGAAACCGGATAAGACTTTGCGCGATCGGAGAAGTAATGTGGAAGCTGGCGATACCTATAAATGGCTTTGGTTTGGATATGGAGATGAATCCGTTGAGTGCAAGGAAGTGCTCGAAGCAAATGGAAAAGATTTATTCCGGTTTACGTTTTCCGGTGGATGCATTGTAACCATTCGTATCAAAACTGAAAAGGGCGAAACAATTTGCGAGTTAACGCAGTCTAATATACCGCTTACTGAAAAAGGAAAAGTAGATTTTCATCTGGGCTGTATGCAGGGATGGACATTCTATCTCGCCAGTCTTAAATCTTTTCTGGAAGGAGGAATCGATCTTCGAAATAAAAACGATCAGTTACACGATGTAATCAATGCCTGATCTATACTTATAAAGCATAAAGTAAAAAGCCGCGCTGAAAATCAGCGCGGCTTTTATAATAATATACCTTGAATTAACTATTCACTTTTGCATACTCCGAAACTTAGTCTTCCGGAAACATCCTTGGAAGCATTTACACCTATATTAGCACCTGCCAGAATTATATCTTTACTTTCTCCTGATGCAGCCAGATGTATCTTCATGCACGCATCCAACGCAGTAAGTTGTTTATAGGTGATAGCGGATTCATCAGCCACTTTAGTCAGAACGGTTTCGCTGGTGCCAACATTTCCAATAACCGGGTTAAGTGATGCATATACATCTGCGCCCGGGGCAGAGATATTTCCAAGGTGAATATGTACCGGATGCTCGATAGTACCTTCCGTCCCCGAAAGGGCAACGAGCACAAGTGTACTTCCGTCCGTCTTTTCTTTTAATGTTACCGTACCGTCTATA
Source organism: uncultured Bacteroides sp. (assembly GCA_902168185.1). Classification (GTDB taxonomy): domain Bacteria; phylum Bacteroidota; class Bacteroidia; order Cytophagales; family Cyclobacteriaceae; genus Ohtaekwangia. Next base: position 60,671 of record CABHOV010000034.1, on the reverse strand, counting down.
TCATACTCTGACCCTGCAGCGAGCGCGTAAACAGTTTCGTTGCCGGTAAAATCTTTATCACCAGTACTGCTTTCATTGTCCTGGCAAGCCATCAAGCTCGCAGTCAACAGAATTCCGCCGATCACCTTTTTCATATCGTCTTTAAGATTTATATAAAATTAAAAAAAATAGCGTTCGCTCAACATTTAGGTGCCCTTTCCCGTGTAGATTTGTCCGGACGAGAAATTGGCACGGATGTGGCAATAGCTCAAACGCTCAACTGCTTAAGGTTATTTTGTGAAACGACTTTTTACGCTACTCCTCTTTGTATCTGCCTGCAGCCCAAAGGTTCAGCCACCTGACCCTGAGTCCTTGAAGCCTGCCTGGCTTCGAACCGCTTCCGCTCAGGAAGGCTACTATACGGGTATCGGTCAGAGTAAAAAGGATGGGACGAACAATTATATCCAGGCTGCCAAAAAAAGTGCACTGGACGATCTTGTTTCGGATATCAAAGTCAATGTTTCCAGTACTTCCGTGCTAAGCCAGTTTGAGGCTGATAAAAAATTTACAGAGCAATACGAGCAGATCATCAAGACTACCACGGCCGATGAGATTGAAGAATTTGAGCTGGTTGATGCCTGGGAAGATGCCACGAATTATTGGGTATACTATCGCCTTTCGATCGCGCGCTATCGCCAGATAAAAGAAGAACAGAAAAGAAATGCTACGTTGCTCGCTACCGATTATCTTCAAAAAGCACGACAAGCCGAGAAGGATAAAGAACGGCTTCAATCCGTTAGCTACTACTTCCAGGCGTTTCGCAGCATTGAAAAATATTTAGGTGAAGCCATCCGCGTAACGATCGATGGCAAAGAAGTTTTGCTCGTCAATGAAATATATGCTTCGATACAGAGTGTGTTGGATAAAATAAACCTGCGCGTTGATCCTTCCACGATAGAATTGAATCGCAGGATCAATCAGAGTACACAAACCGTTATCGCGAAAGCTTCCTATAAAGATTTGAATAAGCCCGCTATAAATCTTCCCCTATATGCAGCCTTTGAAAAAGGTGCAGGCGATGTATACCCGAACTATAAAACAGATGAGAAGGGACAGATCAAAATCCTGATGAACAAAATTAGTTCGAAAGAACTCGAGCAGACCGTAGGTATAAAGGTAGATATAGATGCTTTGAGCGGAACAAGCGGATCGCCTATCTATAAACTTATTGCCGCTACACTCAATGTGCCTCGCGCGCAGGTGACCTTAAAAGTACAGCGTCCGGTTGTTTTCATGACTGCGGATGAAAAGAGTTTCGGACAGAATAAATCGAACTTCCAGATCAGCAATAAACTCAGAAACCTGCTTGCCAACAACGGCTTTGAATTCACGGAAGACAAGCGTCTGGCCGATCTCTGGTTTGATGTAAAAGCAGATTCAGAGAAAGGATCGGTTTCCGGAAGCATTTATATCACATACCTGACCAGTATCATTAAAGTAACTGCTGTAAAAGAAGGGAAGGAGATCTATGCCGGAACGCTCGACCGGATCAAAGGCTACGGCCTCGATTATGATAAATCGAGCATCGATGCCTATAACAAATCCATGGAAACCCTCGAAAAAGAAAGAATGAACGAGTTGCTGAATACAGTTCTTCAATAGAACACTTACGTATTTAAGGCTCCTTTACAATTTGGTATTTGATTTGCGTACTATAACTTGTCACTAAATTTCAATTGATATGAAAAAAATTACTTATTCTGTCCTTATGCTAATCGCTCTAGGTGGAGCATTTATGGTTAGCTGTAAAGGTGGTAAAGACAAAAAAGCTCCCTCCGGTGAGAAAGAAGTTGTTGTTCCTTGTTCCGGTTCTGATTTCTTCACAACCAATAAATTTTTCCGCGCCAACTCTATAGGCGAAAGCATGGACCAGGTTACTTCTAAAAAGAAGGCGCTTGCCAACGCACGTGCTGAACTGGCTGCCAGCATTCAGACTACTGTAAAGGCTGTTACGGACAACTATACGAACTCACGTGAGATGAACAACAAGGAACAAGTTGAAGAACGTTTCGAACAACTGAACCGCGAGATCGTAGATCAAAAATTAACCGGTCTTAAAACCATCTGCGAAAAACTGATGAAGACTGAAGATGGTAACTATAAAACGTATATCGCTATAGAACTTTCTGCTGATGAATTGGTAGCAACGTACAACGAACGTCTTTCAAAAGATGAACGTCTTAAAATCGACTACGACTACGAGAAGTTCAAAGAAACGTTTGATAAAGAAATGGAAAAACTCGGTAATAATTAATATCGATCAGTCACTTGCAAAAGCCACCTCACCGGTGGCTTTTTTGTTTGTACTTTTTTTTGATCAATGATATACTTATATTTTCCTTAAGTATATATGGCAGGCTATTCAGGAACACCACTCATAAAGAAACTCGGCATCAAAGCCGGCTGTAGTATTTTTGTGAGCCAGCCATCTGATACATATATAGAATCGCTGAACCCGCTGCCAGAGAATGTTACGTTTAAAGATAAGCTCACAGGCGAACTCGACTTCATTCATCTTTTTGTAAAAGAACGAAAGGTGTTCGAAAAGGAATTCACCCGAAGTAAAAAACATTTGAAGAAGGATGGGATGCTTTGGATATCATGGCCGAAAAAATCTTCGAAAGTTGTTACTGACCTGGATGAAAATATAATCCGTGAGTATGGTTTGAAAGAAGGACTCGTAGATGTTAAAGTTTGTGCCGTAGACGACATTTGGTCGGGATTGAAATTTGTTTTTAGAGTAAAGGACCGATGAAAGATTATTACCAGATATTGGGTGTACAATACTCTGCGCACGCCGCAGATATCAAGCGGGCGTATCGTATGCTGGCAGTGCGATATCACCCTGACAAAAATCCGGATCCGCAAGCAGAAGTGCTCTTCAAGGAGATCAATGAAGCGTATGATGTATTGAGCGATCCGCAGAAAAAAACACAATACGATTTACGAAGACAAAATCCTTTTGTTGAGGTAGGTTACGAGCAGCCGTCTACACCTCCACCGCCACGTCATCGCGATCCTGCCTATAGAAGAAAACGTCCACCGGTATATCAGAAAAGTGAGCGGCAGCGCATGCGCGAACTCATGCAAAATTATCTGCCATATGTAAAGTGGCTTTGTTGGGCTGGGTTGGTAGTTACTATTCTTTTTGCACTAGACTATATTTTGCCCTATCAAATAAAGCAGGAAAAGATAGTTAAGGGTTATAATGTAACTGGAAGACGAGGCGGTTATAGTCATACGGTATTGATTATGGAATCCGGTAAGAAGATAAAGTTGTATGGTCTTGATGGCGGTTCCATAGAAGTAGGAAATGTGCTGGAGTATAAAGAGACGTTGATATATAGAACGGTGATGTCTATCGTGAACGGTGATTACTCCAGATCGCTCGGATATGTATATGGAGGGATTGCACTCTTTCCGGGAATTTTATTTGTAGTCGCCTTAACCGGAATTTTGAGACGCAAAGATGTGGAATATCATTTTAACGCCTGTATAGTCTCGGGTATACTGTTGATCATAAATTTATATTTAATTTTGTGAGCTATGAGTAAAAAGAACGATTGGAAAAAACGCGATGGCATTGTGTATTCAACGTCCTCCGAATATGAATATGCCTATCAGCAAAATGAAGAAGCGCAGACACTTCCTGCTCAACAGCAAAATCTCAAAGTACAGCTAGACAAAAGCGGCCGGGCCGGTAAGCAGGTTACACTGGTTACTGGTTTTGTTGGAAGTGCAGCAGATCTTGAATCACTCACCAAAGTAATTAAGACTAAATGTGGTGTAGGTGGTTCTTCGAAGGACGGTGAAATTCTCATCCAGGGCGATGCACGCGACAAAGTAGTGCTGATCCTCCAGAAGGAAGGCTATAAAGCAAAACGTGTAGGGTAAAGTAACTTCTATTTTAACGTTAACGATTGTTCCTTCTTCGTACTCTTCAGATAAAAATTCCTTCATACTAAATTTTCAGGTTTTAAGCGTCTGACTTTAAGCTGTTGCTGCGCACAATCCACTTTTCCTTGAGCGGTTTGATCTTGAGACGAAAACGTCTTTTCTTGCTACGTACCAAAATCTGAACTAAATGAAGAATCGCTACTCTTCGGGCAGAGTATATCTGCTGTTAAGTTTGCTATTCGCGCCCTGGCTGCTTCATGCACAGGAGGAACGTGATCTTAGACCCGTTACGCGAACCTATGCACTTACTGATATTACAATTATCCAAGGCCCCGGCAGAAAAGTCGATAAGGGCGTTGTTGTGATCAAAGACGGATTGATCAAAGCCGTTGGCAAAGATATACCTATACCTGCCGAAGCGATTGTCATCAAGTCCGACAGCATGTATGTATATGCCGGATTTATCGATGGACTCTCGCGTGTTGGTGTTACCAAGCCGCATGAAGAGAATAGAGATCGCGTTAAAGATCCTGGCAATCCTCCGCCCGACCGCGCTGGTATAACTCCTCAAGTTGATGTTCGTAATTTTCTGAACACATCTGAAAAGTCGATTGAAGAACTTCGTGCTATAGGCTTTACTACAGCACACGTAGTTCCCTATGGCGGCATGCTTCCGGGAAGTGGCGCGATTGTTCAGCTCTCCGGTAAATCTGCCGATGATATGGTATTGATATCGCAATCAGCTTTCTATTCTGAGTTGACACCTGCAGAGCGAATGTACCCGGCTACTACGATGGCTGTAATTGCAAAGTGGCGCGAGCTCTATAGACAGGCATCAATCGAAAAAAATTATAGTGCAGTATATGCAGCAAATCGTTCAGGTCTTGAGCGCCCTGCCACCAATCGTTTACTCGAGCCGTTCTATCCGGTAATTGATAAACGTGTCCCCGTTTTATTCAAAGCTGAAAAAGTATGGGATATACATCGTGTTCTGAATCTTCAAAAGGATCTTGGTTTCTCATTGATAGTGGCAGAAGTAAAAGAGGGATGGGATGCTGCCGGTAAACTGAAAACATCAGGAGCAAAAGTTTTTCTGAGCCTGGATTTACCAGAGGAGAAAAAAGAAGAGAAGAAGGATGATAAAAAAGATGCTCCTAAAAGCATGACGGATGAAGAGAAACAAAATCTCGATAAACGTAAAGCTGAATTTATAGCAAAGTATATAGCGCAGGCGCTTACATTTCAGCAGGCCGGTATACCATTTGGTTTTTCAACCTTGTCTGCAAAGACAAAGGATATACAAGGGAATATCAGAAGAATTATAAAAGCTGGATTAACAGAAGATCAGGCATTGGCAGCATTGACAACAACACCGGCTCAACTCCTGGGACTAAGCGATCGATTGGGTTCTATCGATGCTGGTAAAATTGCAAACCTCGTGATTAGCAGGAAACCGTACTTCGATGAGAAATCGAAAGTGAAGTATGTATTTGTAGAAGGTATACTCTATAAATCTGAAACTCCGGAAGCGAAGACGGATGCCAAGGTTTCTATAGATGGAGAGTGGGACATTACCGCGGATACACCACAAGGAAAAAGTGAGTCCGTTATCACGATTAAGAAAGAAGGCGATAAATATACCGGTAAGATTTCGGGCAGTCGTTTTCCGCAGGCTATTAACTTTGATGAAATCACGCTGGATGGTAACAAGCTGAAGTTTACGTTTACCATGACCGAGAGCAACAACACTATTAAAATTACGGTAGATGCTGTAGTGGAAGGAACGACCTTCAAAGGCAACGCTACGTTTGGTCAGAATGAAAGCCTTCCGGTAGAGGGAAAGAAAAAAACTCAGCCTAAACTTTAATATACAGCAAGTATGAAGAAGATACTATTAATCATGGTGCTGGCTGTAAATGTTACGCTGGCACAAGAACGCGGAAATATACTGATCAAGAATGCAACCGTTCTCACGATAACAAAGGGTACACTGCAAAATACAGATGTACTGGTAAAGGATGGCAAGATCACGCAGCTTGGTAAAAATATAGCAACGCCAACAGGCTATAAAGTTGTAGATGCCTCCGGATTATTTGTAATGCCGGGTATTATTGATGCGCACTCACATCAGGGTATAGATGACATTAACGAAGCAACCAGTCCGGTTACGGCAGAAGTATTTGTAGGTGATGTAATCAACCCCTCCGAAATTTCCCTATACCGTGCGCTGGCTGGTGGTGTAACTACTATACATGCTATGCATGGCTCTGCCAATGCTATCGGTGGACAATGTGAAACCCTGAAATTGCGCTACGGTGTAAAAGATCCGGAAGCATTGCGTATGGAAGGAGCACCGCGTACTATCAAATTTGCTTTGGGCGAAAACCCAACACGGGTACATGGCGGAGGTAACAACATCGTTCCGCGTACGCGTATGGGTGTTGAGTTTGTAATGCGTGAAGCCTTCTCGAAAGCGAAAGAATATACAGCAAGCTGGGATGCCTACACCAAATCAAAGTCACAGAAAGGATTTCGGGGCACACCACCTGAATATAGCTACCGGCTCGAGACGTTGGGAGAGATTCTGAAAGGCAACATCATTATTCATTGCCACAGCTATCGTGCAGATGAGATATATATGATGCTGAAAGTTTGCAAGGATTTCGGAATTAAGAAGATTGTTTTCCAACACGTGAATGAAGGTTTCAAGGTAGCGCCTGAGTTGGCAGCACACGGAGCCATGGCTTCGGTGTTCTCCGACTGGTGGTCCTATAAATTTGAAGTATATTACTCCACAGCATACAACGCCGCTATACTTACCAAGAACGGTGTAACCACATCAATCAATTCAGATGATGGAGAGTTAATGCGCCATTTATACCACGAGGCTGCCAAGACTCAAAAGTATGGAGCATTAACCGATGAAGAAGCACTTGCATTGATCACCATTAACCCGGCAAAACAATTGGGTATTGATAGCCGCGTAGGTTCAATCGAAGTTGGAAAGGAAGCGGATATAGCGATCTTTAAAAGCCATCCATTGTCCAGCTATACTATACCGGTGGTTACAATCGTAGATGGTATCGTTCGTTTTGATCGCGAAAAAGATCCGGATGACGTTCGTCTCTATATCGATCCCAAACAAGAGATCGAGCTAACAACGTTTACAGACCGCAACCATGAACACGAGCATTGCATGGAAGGAGCGGAGTCTGATTTTGAAACTATATTCAACATTAATTAAGCACAGCAACTATGAAACGAAAACTATATTTCAAAGTAAGTATACTCGTGATTCTTGCTTGTGCAGTTGCAGAATCTTTGTATGCACAATCTCCGAAAGCTATATATGGAACTTTCGCGCTGACGAACGCCAGCATTGAAACCGTAACGAAAGGTGTTATACAAAATGGTACCGTGGTAATCAGCAATGGAAAAATTACGGCTGTTGGTACATCGGTAGCGATTCCTGCCGGAGCGCAGGTTATAGATTGCAAAGGTCAGTGGATTTACCCGGGCATGATCGATAGCTTTACACAACTTGGATTGAGTGAAGTAGCATCTGATCCGCGTACGCGTGATTTCGAAGAAGTGGGAGACATCATTCCGCAGGTACGAGCGATCACGGCAGTAAATCCTAACTCTGCGTTGATTCCCGTAACACGCATCAGTGGTGTAACAACTGTACTGGCATCTCCGCAGGGAAGCCTCGTCTCTGGTACTGCTGCGTTAATCGATCTTCACGGATATACTCCCGATCAGATGTTTGCAGGTTTTGAAGGAGTGGTGCTATCATTTCCCGATGTTGGCAGAAGAGGATTCTTTGATCGCAGATCAGATGAAGACCTGAAAAAGGATTACGATAAAAAACTGGGCAAGCTGAATGAAGCGTGGGACCGTGCAATAGAATACCACAAGATTGATTCAGCATCGAAGTCAAAAGGTGTTACCTATTATCCGGAGATGCAAGCGTTGCTTCCGGTGATCCGTGGCGAGCGCGCATTGCTCATACAAGCGAATGCTGCTAAAGATATACTGAATGCATTGCAGTGGGTGAAAGATAAGAAAGTAAAGAAAGCTATACTGGTAGGTGCACCGGAAGGCTGGCGTGTAGCCAGTGAGATAGCGAAGGCAAATATACCAGTGATTGTTGGTCCGGTTCAGGATTTACCTTCACGCGATTATGATCGGTACGATAAAGCATATGCTAATCCAGGGCTCCTGCGTAAGGCTGGTGTAAAGGTTGCGATCTGTACACAAGAGGCTCGCGGTAATGTTCGTAATCTTCCATACCACGCTGCGTTTGCTGCTGCATATGGTCTGGGTCGTGAGGAAGCTCTGAAGGCCGTTACCATTGCGCCAGCAGAAATCTTCGGAGTAGCAGATCGCGTTGGTTCGATCGAAGTTGGTAAAGATGCTACACTCTTCATAAGTGATGGCGATCCGTTTGAGACAAAGACAACGATCAAACAGGTATTTATTGACGGATGGAAAATTCCGATGGTAAGCCGTCAGACAGAGCTATATGATGAGTTCCTGAAACGTGAACCGGGTGTGAGTAAAAATTAATACTTCAGTAAAATAAAATCACTTTACGGAAGCCGTCCCTACTTTTAGGGACGGCTTCTTTTTTATAACTTGATGGAATGTCATCGCAGCAACGACTCATCGAATTAAAAAAAATCAGGGTAAAGAAAATTACCATTATTCGTGGCATTAAGGATACGGTATTTATTTCGCTTGGTGTTCTCTCTGCTGCTTTCGGACTAAAAGGATTTCTGTTGCCCAATGACTTTTTGGATGGTGGCGTGATGGGGATTTCTCTTCTCACCAATGTACTAACAGATATAGACCTTGCTTATCTGGTAGTGATTCTTAATATACCTTTTATAATTGTCGGGTATAAACAGATATCGAAGTTGTTTGCGTTGAAGACACTCATCGCGATTACAGCGCTCGCACTTTGTCTTTCTTTTTTTGAATTCCGGTCTATCACAGATGATAAATTATTGATCGCGGTTTTTGGTGGTTTCTTCCTTGGGTGCGGTATAGGCTTATCGATACGGGGTGGCAGTGTGATTGATGGAACAGAAGTGCTCGCCATTTACGTAAGCCGGAATACACCACTAACGGTTGGTGATATCATTCTCATTTTCAACATCGCTATATTTTCTGTAGCAGCATGGTTGATAAATATGGAGACCGCCCTATATGCTATACTTACCTATCTTATTGCTTCAAAGACTGTAGACTTTGTCGTGCACGGCATTGAAGAATATACCAGTGTGATGATCGTGTCAGAAAAAAGCGTGGAGATAAAGGATGCCATCACTGAAAAGATGGGGAGAGGTGTAACGATTCTGAAAGGCAAGAGCGGTTATGGCAAAACAGGACATCGTACGAAAGATCAGGACGTGATCTTCTCGGTGATAACGCGTCTTGAACTTCAGAAACTGAAAATGGAAATTGCTAAAATAGATCCGGATGCATTTGTTGTAGAGAATAGTGTAAATGACATCAAAGGTGGGATGATCAAGAAGAGACCTTTGGAGTAGGCCTATATGTATCCAGATGTACATCTTAAAATAAAAGTGCCTGGTAATTTACCAGGCACTTTTAGTATATATACTTTGTAAAGCTTAAACGCAGTATGAACCTTACCGGATCACAAATGGAATCTCCACTTGTTGCTTGGAGCTGTTCACGCCATAGATATACCCACGGCCTTTAAACTTCGCGAAGAATTCACTGATCTCTTCAGGGTCCTTTACGCGCTGGCGGTTAATCGCTACAATCGTAAAGTTCTCGGGTAAACCGATCTGCTTCAGTACACTGCTGTCTTTAATCTTAAATACTTTCACACCATAGCGCGTTCCTTCCATTTGCGCACCAAGATTCGAGTCCGTCAGTATTTTACGTTTGATGATCTCGGTAGTGCCGTTCTGGTTGATCAGCGTTAACGACACCGTGTTTGTTTTTCCATCACGTGAATACGTGAATGTAATTTTTTCGCCTGGGTTATGATAGCTTAGCTCTTCTTCAAACTCACTTTGTGTATTGACAGAAACATCATTGATTTTCGTGATAACATCACCGAGTTTAAGTCCGGCCTGAAACGCTGGGCCATCCCGATCCAGTTGTTCAAGAAGAACACCGTTGTAATTTTTAACGTCTGTAGGCAGATCATACTTCTTGGCGTGTTCGTAATCATACTCAACAACGCTTCCCCCAAAGAAAGCTTTTTGAGACAAGCCATATTTCACAAGGTCATTGAAAACTTTTTTGGCGATGTCGGTCGGTATAGCAAATGCATACCCGGTATAGGAACCTGTTCTCGAAAGTATTGCAGAATTTATACCTACTAGTTCACCGGCTTTATTTACCAACGCACCACCCGAGTTACCCGGGTTGATTGCAGCATCCGTTTGGATAAATGATTCAATTGGAAATTTATCTTCCAGTATACCGATGCGTCTTCCTTTAGCACTTACAATCCCTGCTGTAACAGTCGATGAAAGGGAATATGGATTTCCCACGGCAATCACCCATTCACCAACCTGCACATTCTTGGAACTTCCCAAAGTTATAGCCGGAAGATTTGTTGCTTTGATTTTTATAACGGCCAGATCGGTAGAAGGATCTGTGCCGACAAGTTCGGCAGGATATACCTGCTTGTTGTAATTTACCTCGATGCGTTCAGCGGTTTCCACCACGTGATTGTTCGTGACGATATAACCATCCGTTGTAAAGATCACACCGGAACCACTGCTCACTTGTGTGCGGCCGCTGCCACCACCACCTTCACCAAAGAACCAGTCCCAATACGAATAGGACACTCCTTGTGAGATGCTGTTGATATATACAACACTTTGCGTAGCCTTTGCAGCAGCGTCACTGAAATCAACGGAAGCCAGTGTTGACGTGGTGCCTTGTGTTACAGCGCTGTTGGGCGAAGTGTTAGGGACTGTGGAGTCGTAACGCACCGTTGTAAACTGCGTTTCATTTTGACTGTCAGCAATTTCAGGCTTCACAACCAAACGATAAAAAGTATACGAGCCACCAAAGCCCGCCAAAAAGGCAAGAACGATTATCTTAATTGTATTCTTCATAAGCAATTTGAAAAGCATTAATCATTCCAGATAGACGAAAAGATCTCCTGAAAAGTTGAAAATTGACTTGAATAACTTCAAAAGAATAAAAGAAGTTTAGTTTTTAATACTTCAGTCTTTTATCGCAAGGTTAAATTTTCAGGTTACGCTGACATTTTGTGCATGTAAAGAATCGGAAAACGTGCGCTTTGTCAGAAGCTATCCGATTCACGATTGACTGATTTTATTAGTTTTGTGGACTATGGGAATCCGCTCTTTTTTGGCAAAACCTTTTGCCGCATATATTGACTCTCAAACCAGACAATGGTCTCTGCAACCGGGGAAGTACCAACTGCAGACGTTGCTCGACCTGATAGCGCAAAGTAAATCTACAGCGTTTGGTAAGGATCATGACTTTGCATCGATCCGCACGTATGAGGATTTTAAGAAGCGTGTTCCTGTTCGCGACTATGAATTATTGAAACCGTATTTCGATCGGGTAGTGAAAGGTGAAGCAGACGTTTTGTGGAAAGACAAACCGCTATACCTCGCCAAAACTTCCGGCACTACATCGGGCACCAAATATATTCCCATCACAAAGGAATCTGTATCCTATCATTTCAACAGTTCGCGTAATGCTGTGTTGAGCTATGTGCATGAAACTGGTAACGCATCTTTTTTAGATGGCGGTCTCATCTTTCTTTCGGGGAGTCCTGAACTCGATGAGAAGGCCGGTATAAAAGTCGGCAGGCTTTCCGGTATAGCAAATCACCAGGTGCCCGCATACTTGCGCACCAATCAAAAGCCAAGCTATAAAACAAACTGCATCGAAGACTGGGAAGAGAAACTTGAGCGTATTGTTGATGAGACATTGAAAGCAAACATGACGCTGATCTCGGGTATACCTCCGTGGGCACAAATGTACTTTGATCGTTTACAGGCACGCACCGGCAAAAAAGTGAAAGATATATTTCCCAATTTTTCGTTGTTTGTATATGGTGGTGTGAACTTCGAGCCGTACCGCGCAAAGTTGTTTGATTCTATTGGTAAAAAAGTAGATTCGATTGAGACATACCCGGCATCAGAAGGATTTATAGCGTATCAGAATTCACAGACTGAACCAGGTTTATTATTGCTGCTCAACAGCGGTATCTTCTACGAGTTTATTCCTGCCGATGAATACTTCAATGATAATCCACGCAGGCTTAGTATAGAAGAAGTAGAGTTGGGAAAAAATTATGCACTCATCATCAACAGCAATGCAGGCCTGTGGGGATATTCAATTGGTGATACTGTAAAGTTTATTTCGAAAGATCCCTATAAAATAATTGTCTCCGGCAGAATCAAGCATTTCATTTCCGCCTTCGGAGAACACGTGATCGGAGAAGAAGTAGAGAAAGCTATGAAGTTTACAATGGAAAAATTTCCGGAGGTTGAACTGATTGAATTTACGGTGGCTCCAAACGTTGCCCCGAAGGAAGGAATGCCACACCATCAGTGGCTCATTGAATTTGCGAAAGTGCCGCATGACCTGCAAGCTTTTTCATTGGAGCTTGATAAACAAATGCGTCAGCTCAATGTTTATTATGACGACTTGATTTCTGGAAACATTCTTCAAACACTTATTATTAAAAGTTTGAAACGTAATGCTTTCATAGACTATATGAAATCGCAAGGCAAACTTGGTGGACAGAACAAAGTACCTCGTTTATCAAATGATCGCAAGATTGCGGATGTGTTGCAGGAGTTTAATTCCCAATAACGAAGGAGGGGGTATACCAAACTAATTTCTTATTTTTACACAAACGTGCAGATGCAAAAAATGATGTATTGCGACTTGAGTTTGTTCATCAACAACGTATCATCATTCGAGGTATTTTGACGAAGAATTCAGCATGATCCGGATCATAACAAATCATATTCACTAATCGCCAATTACATTGGGTAACAAAAAGAACATTGCTATACTTGGTTCCACGGGTTCTATCGGTACGCAGGCATTAGAAGTTATTTCAGCACACCCCGATGCGTTCGAAGTAGAAGTGTTAACGGCGCAGAATAATGCGGCGTTGCTAATTGAACAAGCCCGTAAATTCAAACCGAACGTTGTTGTTATCGCCAATGACGACCACTACCTGCAGGTGAAAGAAGCTTTGGCAAATGAAGATGTTAAAGTATATGCCGGAGAAAAAGCATTAGCCGATGTTGTGCAAATGGATACCATTGATCTTGTGCTCACGGCATTGGTCGGTTATTCAGGGCTTCGTCCCACTATAAAAGCAATTGAAGCCGGCAAGACTATAGCGCTTGCAAACAAGGAGACGCTGGTGGTAGCGGGCGATCTCATCACAAGGCTTGCACGCGAGAAAGGCGTAAATATATACCCCGTAGATTCTGAGCACTCTGCCATATTTCAATGTATAGTAGGTGAGTTTCATAATAAAATCGAGAAGATAATTCTGACCGCCAGTGGCGGACCCTTCCGGGGAAAACGCAAAGAAGAATTGATTCAAGTGACCAAGGCCCAGGCATTGAAACATCCCAATTGGACAATGGGAGCAAAAGTTACCATCGATTCGGCAACGCTCATGAACAAAGGATTGGAAGTGATCGAAGCGAAATGGTTATTCGGATTGAAGACAGAACAAGTTGAAGTTGTGGTCCATCCGCAATCCATCATACATTCTCTTGTGCAATTTGAAGATGGTTCATTGAAAGCTCAGTTAGGACTGCCCGATATGAAGTTGCCCATCCAGTTTGCAATGAGTTTTCCGGAGAGATTAAAATCTGATTTTCCGCGTTTTGATTTCATGAACTATCCGTCTTTGACGTTTGAAAAGCCTGATACAGAAACTTTTCGTAATCTTGCACTGGCATTTGAAGCGTTGGGGAAAGGAGGAAACATGCCATGTGTGCTGAATGCAGCGAACGAAGTGGCAGTGGCCGGGTTTTTGAAGGACACCGTAGGCTTCCTTGAAATATCGGATATTGTTGAACGATGCCTCATGAAAATCGATTATGTGCTAAACCCTTCATACGAAGATTACGTGAACACTGACAAAGAGACACGGGCAAGAGCACAAGAAATGATAAAGTCTATTTAACGCAAGGTTTTATCATAACACACGCACACGTGAACTATTACGTAACTGATAACAATTAACGGATAACGAATGGATTGGATGATTATGTTAGCTCAGCTTCTGTTGAGCTTGTCTTTCTTGGTGGCGGTGCACGAAATGGGGCACTTGTTAGCAGCAAAATATTTCGGAATGCGAGTTGAACAATTTTCAATTGGCTTCCCTCCGAAACTTTGGTCTTTTAGAAAAGGTGATACTGAATATGCAATTAGTGCGATACCATTGGGAGGCTATGTGAAGATCTCTGGTATGATCGATGAATCGCTTGACAGCGAAGCGATGAAAATGCCTCCTCAACCCTGGGAGTTTCGTTCTAAGCCAGCATGGCAGCGCCTCATCGTAATGCTCGGTGGTATATTTGTAAACGTCATTGTCGGGATTATCATATTTATAGGTATCACGTTCGCATTTGGTGATACATATCTCTTGAACAGCGAGATCAACAAACTTGGTGGTATCGAAGCACGGCCAATTGGTAAGCGCCTTGGTTTGAAAACCGGTGATAAAATCGTGAAGATCAACGGAAAGGAATTTAAGTATTTCGATGATATCATGAGACCACAAACTTTGCTTACAGATAACGCATATTATACCGTTGAGCGTGATGGTCAGTTAGTGGATGTCAGCATACCTGCGGACTTCATTCAGAAATTCAACAAGAAGGACAGTGCCCGTAATTTTATAGGTTATCGCATTCCTCCCGTAATTGGTGAAGTAGCGAAAGACTCTATAGCAGGCAAAGTAGGCTTGCAAAAAGGAGATGTTATTACAGAGATAAATGGTATACACTTTACCTATATGGACCAGGTATATGAGTATATCAAATATGAAGCCGTTAAGCGCGATACTATCACGTTCAAAGTAATGCGTGCCGGAACATTACTTTCCTTTAAAGAAAACTTTAAGGGAAGAGGAGCGATTGGTTTCATTCCTATGGAGCCTGAGAATTACCTGAAGAGCGCTGAAGTAAACATTGAATATGGATTTATTGAATCTATACCATTAGGAACAGATCGCGCATTTCAAACGCTGAAAACACAAGTGAGAGCTTTTGGTAAAGTGATCACAGGAGTGCTTTCTCCCAAAGAATCTTTGTCAGGCCCTATCGGGATTATGCAGGCATACGGTGCAGAGTGGAACTGGCAACGCTTCTGGTCACTCACCGGTGTACTTTCATTAGTACTTGCCTTTATGAATTTACTGCCGATTCCTGCACTGGATGGAGGACACGTAATGTTCCTTTCATACGAAATTATATCGCGCAGAAAACCTTCTGATAAATTCCTGGAAGCAGCTCAAAAAGTAGGGATGGTATTCCTGTTAGCACTGATGGTATTCATCTTTGCGAATGACATTATCAAGCTCTTCTAAGAAGATATAGGTATACATCTTAATCGATACCAATAGAAAGGTCGCTTCATGAAGCGACCTTTTCTATTTATACTGTTTATCTTAGGATGAAGTAAGGGTTAAATCAGTTCGCATGCTGATGGTGTTGATCATTACTCAATCATCCTGATCTCGAACTCTACTCTTCGGTTCAATCCACGATCTTCATCGGTCTTCTCTTCTACAATCGGTTTTGAACTTCCGAAGCCATGGGCTTCAATTCGTTTGGTATCTATTTTATACTGATATATAAGATATGCCTTGATCGCATCAGCACGTGCCTGCGAAAGCTTCAGGTTCGACATTTCATTTCCTTGTGAATCGGTATGACCAGATATACTTAACGCTAACTGTGGGTGATCGATCAGGAAATTTGCAATCTTGTTCAAGTCATCATGCATGGTGGTAAGAATATCAGCTTTTCCGTTTTCAAATTCCAGCGACTTGAATGCCATCTTGCTTTCGATCGGCTCTGTCTCCAGGTTCATCTCGCGGTCTCCCTCCATATAGAAGATCTGTTCGATACGGAAGAAGTCATCACCTTGTATAATAAGCAGGTAATTTCGTTTGTTGATCAATCTAAAATCGAATGAACCATCTTCTCTTAAAAACTTGGGAGCAACCTCAACACCTTTATCAAGATCGATAACGGATACTATACCTCTGAATGGTTTTTTCGTTTCGGAGTTGATGAGCTTTCCTTTCAGGTTTACAATCGCTTCAGGTTGAGCTTCCATGGGAACCGGAAAGGAATATAGATCGAGATTCTTCAGGTCGTCTTCTGCGGAGTGTGCATAGTAAAGACGATTGGATTGTGAATCGATCGTAAAGTAATATTCACTTCCCACGCTGTTAACCAACGGTCCGATGTTCTTGGGTTCGCCCCACGTAGTGCCCTGACTATAGGATTTATAGATATCGAAGTCGCCAAAGTTGAGCGGCTGTCCGTTTGAACTGAAATATAGCACCTTGAATTTATGGTGATAAAACGGACTCACTTCAAAGGCACGCGTGTTAATGATCGGCCCTATATTTTGAGCCTTACGCCAATTGCCCTTCGGGTCTTTTACTGAAAAGTATATATCTGAATATCCAAAGCCACCGATGCGATCGGAGGCAAAATATAGTGTGTCACCCGAATGTGAAAGTGAAGGTTGTGAGTCCCACGATGCCGTGTTGATGTTGGCTCCTAAGTTACGAGGTGTTCCCCACGTACTGTCGCTGCGCAGATCCGATACAAAGATATCGCAGTTGCCATACGAGTCAGGAGAGTTGCAACGTGCAAAGAAAAGATGCTTTCCATCTTTACTCAGACTGGCTGAACCTTCGTTGTAACGTGTGTTGATGGTTTTAAAATCTTCTGCAAATCCCCAAACAGTATCCTGTTCCTGCTTTATAGTATAAAACAGATCTTCATTATAGGTCTTGTTAAGCGGATCAATTTTAGAATTCCGTTTCGATGTAAACAGTAAAACATTATCAACGTTACCAATGGTTGGACCGTAATCTTCTTTCTCTGAATTTACACCATAGCCCATGTTCAGCAACACACCTTGCGGAGGACGAAGCGTATCGATTTCTTTTCGGAAAGCAACGAGCTCATAGTATTGTTTCAACGGAACATATAGGTCTTTTTGATTTTTTGTAAGCGTGTCGAATTCACGCTTTACTTGTTGCTCATCTATACTCTGCTTGTAATGTTTCAACACCAGCTTATATAGCAGCACAGCTTCACCGGGAGGACCAAGTTTTTCGGAGAGCTTCGCAAAATCCCAGAGCAATTGTATGTCATGTGAAAAATTATCAACACCGAAATTTTTTACATACGCCTTTAACTCGCTATACTGTTGTTCATAGTCACCAGTAGCAGCAAGTGCTTTTATTCTTCCCAACTTCGCTGCATCTTTATAGTAAAGTACCTTATTGAGGTTTGGAAAGTCAAAGATGTCAGATTGACTGTAGCTTGTCAGGCTATCATTCAATTCCACGATTCCGCCCTTTTTGAATTTCTGTTTGGGCTTTTGGGCCAGGAGCGGAACGTGAAGCAACAGCCAAAAGGCTGTAATAAAGATCAAAAAGTAGGTTTTCACAGAACCTTTGTTTGGTAAAAAATTCACGCCAACCGTTAAAGTTGATACAAATTTACTTCTTTTACAACTCTCTTGGCATTACTATTGTCCTTTAGGCGAACCTGATATACAACCATCGCTGATACGAAGTGCGTGTCAGTTTGGCATTTTTATAAACGAAACATGTTCAAAGCATTACCGATACAACTCGTTCAGGAAGATTCAGACGATCTTATTCAACTGATAAATCCTGAACAAGACACAGACCTCAAGCCCGAAGATTTGCCGGAAGAACTTTCTATTCTTCCTATCAAAAACACGGTGCTTTTTCCAGGCGTTGTTATACCTATAACTGTAGGCAGACAAAAGTCTATCAAGCTTGTTAAGAAAGCTTACCAGGGAAATAGAATTATAGGTGTAGTAGCTCAGAAAAATTCACAAGCTGAAGAGCCTACCATTGAAGAACTATATAGAACTGGTACAGTAGCCAAGATCATCAAGATGCTGGTGCTTCCCGATGGTAACACAACCATTATTATACAGGGAAAGAATCGCTTTACTATAAAAGATTTCGTACAGGAAGAACCGTTCCTCACAGCAAAGATTGAACTACAACCGGAGCCTGTGTTGAATGTAAATGGTAAGGAAGCGAAAGCACTTGTGCAATCTTTAAAAGATGCTGCATCCAAAATATTAAAGCTCAATCCTGAATTACCACAAGAAGCACAGGTAGCACTGGATAATATTTCCAGTATGTCGTTCCTGGTACATTTTCTTTCTTCTAACCTCAACGCTGAGGTGAGTGATAAACAGAAAATACTCGAGACTCAAAACATTACGGAGCGCGGTACATTGTTGCTTCAGTATATGTTGAAAGATATACAGATGCTGGAGATCAAACACGAGATCCAGAAGAAAGTACATACAGATATAGATCAACAGCAGCGTGATTACTTTTTACGCCAGCAGATAAAAGTATTGCAGGATGAATTAGGATATGATGGTCCTGATAAAGAAGTAGAGAAATTCCGCAAGCGTGCTGAAACTAAAAAGTGGTCGAAGCAAGCCGCAGAACATTTTAATAAAGAGCTGGATAAACTTCTGCGCATCAACCCGATGGCAGCTGAATATCCGGTAGCGATGAACTATGTAGAGTTCATGCTTGATCTTCCATGGGAAGATTATACTACCGATGATTTCGATTTGAAGCGCGCTAAGAAAATACTTGACCAGGATCACTTTGGTCTTGAGAAAGTGAAGACGCGTATCCTGGAATATCTTGCTGTATTGAAATTGAAGAAGGACATGAAAGGTCCTATACTTTGCCTGTACGGACCTCCCGGTGTTGGTAAAACATCACTTGGTCGTTCCATAGCAAAAGCATTGCAGCGCAAGTATGTTCGCATGTCATTAGGTGGTGTGCACGATGAAGCTGAGATTCGCGGACACCGTAAGACGTATGTGGGCGCGATGCCGGGTAAGATCTTGCAGAATATAAAAAAATCACAATCATCTAATCCTGTATTTATACTCGATGAGATTGATAAAGTGAAGTCTGATTTCCGTGGCGATCCTTCTTCTGCATTGCTGGAAGTATTGGATCCTGAGCAGAACAATACATTTGGTGATAACTATCTGGAAGTAGATTACGATCTGTCCAAGGTGCTCTTCGTTGCCACCGCCAACTCGCTTGATACTATACATCCAGCACTGCGTGATCGTATGGAGATCATTGAAGTAACAGGCTATACATTGGAGGAAAAGGTGGAGATCGCGATCAAGCATCTTATCCCAAAACAGTTGAAGGAGCATGGTCTGAAAAACTCAGATGTAAAATTCTCCAAAGACGCTGTGATCAAAACGGTGAACTCGTATACACGCGAATCCGGTGTTCGAAGTCTTGAACGTAAAATCGGAACGCTCGTGCGAAATATAGCCAAGTCTGTGGCGATGGAGGAGGAGTTTGATAAAGTGATTACGGAAGAAACAGTTCGCAAAGTACTGGGAGCAGAGATCTTCGATGAAGAACTATACCAGGGAAATGATATAGCAGGTGTAGTAACCGGGCTGGCGTGGACACAGGTAGGAGGAGAAATCCTGTTTGTTGAATCAAGCCTGAGCAGAGGTAAAGGTATACTTACCATCTCCGGACAATTGGGAGATGTTATGAAAGAGTCAGCAATGGCTGCGCTATCATACCTGAAATCAAATGCAGAGTCTATGGAGATCGATCACCGATTGTTCCAACAGTACGATCTGCATATACATGTACCGGCAGGTGCAGTTCCGAAAGATGGACCATCCGCAGGCATCACGATGTTTACTTCACTGGCATCCATCTATACTCAACGCAAAGTAAAAGCGAAGCTGGCGATGACCGGTGAGATTACGTTGCGTGGTAAAGTATTACCGGTGGGAGGTATAAAGGAAAAAATACTCGCTGCCAAGCGCAGTGGTATAAAGGAGCTTATACTGAGTGCTAAGAATAAACGAGACATTGATGAAATTGAAAAGCACTACATCAAAGGCTTGACATTTCATTATGTGAGTACAGTAGATGAAGTATTGAAAGTCGCGTTGATGAAAGAGAAGGTGAAAGATCCTATGAAATTTGTTTTCTCTGATCAAAAAGCTGTGAACGCGTAACGTGATACTTCCGATTGTTTCATACGGTCATGATGTGCTGCGGCAGAAATGTATAGAGGTCGAACAACACGATCCTGAACTTGAAGCGCTGATCACAAACATGTGGGAGACACTATATGGTGCCGATGGCTGCGGGCTCGCAGCTCCACAGGTTAACGTTCCGGTGCGGGTGTTTCTGGTCGACAGCAAGCTCACATACGAATCCATGGATGAAGAAGATCGTGAAGACTTCTATGATGGAGACACCGGTATACATGAAACATTTATCAACGCCCGTATAGTTGAATATTCAGAAGATACCTGGATAGATGAAGAAGGTTGCCTGAGTATACCGGCAATAGTACGCGATGTTGAACGACCGTGGAGCATCACGATTGAATATGTAGACCGCCAGTTTCAGCCGCAGCGTAAAACATTCAATGGCATTACAGCGCGAATGATCCAGCACGAGTACGATCACATCGAAGGCATCCTATACCTCGATTACCTTACACCGCGGCAAAAGACTTTACTGAAAGACAAGCTGCGAAAAATTTCAGAAGGCGAGATCACAGCCGAATACCCGATGAAGTTTACCAAGTAAAGCGAAGGGTTTACAAATGCCGGCATGTTTTACGATATTGCAGATTAAACGCTTTTCGTGTTGAAGCAATTACTCCCGGCAATATTCATTTTCTCATGCATAGCATCGTTAGCTCAAACGGGTGGACAAAAATCTTTTGAATTTCTAAATGTCGCCAACAACGCCAGGCTTGCCGCGCTTGGCGGTATAAATACATCGCTCAGCGACCGCGATATAAATTTCTTCTTCTCGAATCCTGCACTGGTATCCGATACATTGGCAGGCTTTGCATCAGCAACGTACCAGTTTTATGTAGCAGATGTAGGGCAGTCTACCGTTTCCTATGCGCACAGGTTTAATAAAATCGGTACGCTTGCATTTGGTATTCAGCATTTGAGTTATGGAACCATGCAAGGCTATGATGCTTCAGGCGCAGAACTTGGAACCTATAAATCAGGAGAGACAGCACTGGTCATTGGCAAAAGTCATCAGGTAAGAAATTTCAGATTCGGGGCAAATGTTAAAATGGTCTTTTCCAATATTGCCGGTTATCGTGCCAGTGCCGCGATGATAGATCTTGGCGGAATATTTGTTCATCCAAATCAAGATTTGCGTATAGGACTGGTTGTGAAAAATATGGGAATAGTTTTTTCGGAATATTCTGAAACCAGTAACTCGGAACTTCCATTTGATGTTCAGCTGGGAGCGACCTTTAAGCCCGAGCACATGCCTTTGCGTTTTTCACTTACAGCCTATAACCTGGCAAAAAAGAATGTTACCTATTATGATGCTGCCAGCGGGCAGGACGAACCCGGAGGATTGGATAAAGTACTGAGGCGCATTAACTTTGGTGCAGAGGTATTGATTCACCGGAATGTAAATATACTGGTGGGCTATAATTACCTTGCGCACCAGGAATTGAAACTTGAAAATGGTGGAGGCGGAGCAGGAATATCCGTAGGATTTTCGGCACGCATTAAATCATTTGAATTTGTTTTTAGCAGAAGTGGATATGTAGCCGGTAAGGCAGGCTATGGATTAACACTATCATCGAATATAAATCGAATGTTGAGGAGAGGATAAAATTATGATGGACGAAAAATATTTAACACCCAGGCAGATCGTAGAAGAACTTGATAAATATATTATCGGGCAGAAAGAGGCGAAACGAAATGTAGCGATTGCCTTGCGTAACCGTTGGAGAAGAATGAGTACGCGTGCAGAGATACAGGCCGAGATTGTACCCAACAATATACTTATGATTGGAGCAACGGGTGTAGGTAAAACGGAGATTGCCAGAAGACTTGCAAAACTTGCTGATGCTCCGTTTGTAAAAGTAGAAGCTTCCAAATTTACAGAAGTAGGATATGTAGGGCGCGATGTAGAAAGCATGGTGCGTGACCTTGTAGAGCAATCTGTAAACATGGTGAAGGCTCGTAAGAAAGAAGAAGTAAAGGAGAAAGCTGCACAAGCAGTAGAAGATGTTATACTCGATGCGCTGATACCACCGTTGCGTCAGCAGACCTCTCCGCGTTCAGCAGGATTTTCACAAACCGAAAATCAATCGGAGGTTCCAACCAGTGATGTAGAACTGAATGAACGTACACGCAATCACTTTCGTGAAAAAATACGCAATGGTGAAATGGAAGATCGTAAGATCGACATCAACATCAAAGGTGGTGGTGGTTCAAATGTAGGCATGGTAGGAGCGGGTATGATGGATGAAGTATCCATGATGAATCTGCAGGAGATGCTGAACGGAATGATGCCGAAGAAGAGTAAGAAACGCAAGGTAACAGTAGCCGAAGCACGTAGAATATTATTGGATGAAGAAGCCGCTAAACTCATCGATATGGATGAAGTGAAAGAGGAGGCTATACATCGTGCAGAGAATGCTGGCATTATCTTCATTGATGAGATCGATAAGATTGCTTCTGGTTCCCGCAAGGGTGGAAGTGGTCCTGATGTGAGTCGCGAAGGTGTACAACGTGATCTTCTTCCGATCGTGGAAGGAAGCACCGTGAATACAAAGCATGGTGTTATAAAAACAGATCACGTGCTTTTCATTGCAGCGGGAGCATTTCATATTTCAAAGCCTTCTGATCTGATTCCTGAATTACAAGGACGTTTCCCGATTCGTGTTGAGTTGAGCAATCTTACAAAGGATGATTTCATTCAGATATTGAAAGCACCAAAGAATGCACTCACCAAACAATACCAGGCATTATTCGAAGCGGAAAATGTAGAGATATCTTTTGCAGACGATGCCATCGATGAAATCGCAAATACAGCTTTTACGATTAATGCAGAAGTTGAAAATATAGGGGCCCGCAGGTTGCATACGGTAATGAGTAAATTGCTAAACGAATTTTTATTCGATGTACCAGACAAGATCGGACCGAATGCACGGATTATTATAACGGCTGATATGGTGCGCGAAAAAATGGCCGGCTTAATAAAGAACAAGGACCTGAGCGAATATATTCTCTGATGAAATACGGTTGGGTCGCGCTTTTATTTTTTACTATAGCATCGACTATACCTGCGCTTGCGCAGGATGAAATTTCAGTCACCGCTGCATATGAGCCAGGGTATGATTCCGTTCGGTCGAAGTATATAAAGACATTCCCGAATCATTTTTTTCTGTGGCCGGTGTTAAAGCAGCGCAGGCTTGGATTTGAGATACAACGTGAGAAGGATTCAAAAACTTCAGTAACGTATCGTTCCAACAAGCCCTATAGCTTTGGCCTTGGCATGTATTTATTTGAGCTGGCGATTGAAGTAACATTCGCGCTTCCTCAGGATGAAACCAACAGGCGCATTTATGGTGAATCAGATGCCAGCGATCTTCAACTCAACATCATTGGAAGAAAGTGGGGCATCGATGCTTACTTTCAAAATTATGATGGCTTTTATGCGGATGATCCTTCTGTAAAGATTGCGGCTAATCAACCCTACCCACATCGTAGGGATATAGAGACTCATAACAATGGCGTGAGTGTAAACTATACATTCAACAACAAAAAGTTTTCGTTCCGGTCAACCTATAACTTTATCGATCAACAATTACGAAGTGCGGGTTCATTCCTCATCTTTGGTTCGTTGAGCAGTTTTAAGGCCGCGGGTGATTCAGCCATTCTGGGCGAAGACTATAGCAGCAGTTTCGGAACAGCATCCCAGATAAAATCTTTCAAAGTAACAACACTCGGTATAGCACCCGGCTATACCTATAGCTTGATCTATAAAGGATTTTTTCTCAACGGTACACTCGCTGTGGGTCCGGCACATAACTGGCTGGAGTCCCTTCGTGAAGATGGCGTAGAAAAAAATGATATAAAGTTCAACGCGTATGCCGCAGCCCGTATAGGACTCGGGTATAACGGGGACCGCGTCTTCGGTGGATTTAGTTTTATAGCACAGGGGCGCTCTGCAAGATTTGAAGACACACAACTCCTAAGTTCCAATACAACTTTCAAGATGCTGATCGGTTATCGTTTCGGAGAGATCGGATTCTTGAAGAAACGCATCTGGGATTTGCCCAAAGCCCTGATACACTAGCCCTATATATACTTAGTCTTTTTGATTTTTCGGATAATCGAAAAACAACATCTTGCCTTTTCCCCAGGAGGCATCCTTCCAGGAATCAATGTTCAGCTGAAATGCGATGACACCACAGGTAGGTATATTATCAATGTCAAGCTCTATATTTTGAAATGAATTCACAAACTCGGTAAGCCCCGGGTTGTGACCAAAAAGCATCACCACATTATGTTTGTCTTTGATATCCTGTATCACAGCAAGCATACTTTCTTCGTCCGCATGGTACAAAGATTTTAAGGCCTTGATTTTTTCTTTGGGATAGTTCAATACCTTGGCAATTCGCTTGGCGGTAGAATAAGCACGCTTGGCAGAACTGCTTACAATCAAGTCTGGGTGTACTTCTTTTTCTTTGAGTCGTTTGCCCATGCGAGGCGCATCATTCTTAC
Source organism: uncultured Bacteroides sp. (assembly GCA_902168185.1). Taxonomy (GTDB): domain Bacteria; phylum Bacteroidota; class Bacteroidia; order Cytophagales; family Cyclobacteriaceae; genus Ohtaekwangia. Next base: position 35,855 of record CABHOV010000034.1, on the reverse strand, counting down.
CACGATCGTTTAACGGGCGCTCAAAATCATCCTGCGATGGGTTAGCCCAACTCGATTTCGCATGCCGTACTATGTATAAGGTTTTCATATCCTGGAATGATGCTTTTTTGTGGAGTTTACAAATAAACTTATTAACGCTTATCTTCGCGCCACATGCATGGAGCCAAGAAAATACGCAGAAAGATACGGTATACGATCGTTTACCGGTTTGTTCAGTTCCTGATTTTTATTTCCAACCGCATGCCGCGCGTTGCCTGGTTGAAGTTTTGTGGCTTCCTCGGTAAAGTGGCGTATGTTTTTGCTTCCCATACGCGCAAGCTCACACACCGGCATTTAACGCTGGCCTTCAAAAAAGAGAAGAGTGCTGAAGAGATAAAAAGGCTGTCGCGTAAAACTTTTGAATACCTGGGCAAAAACGCTGGCGATATTTTGCGTGCCTCAGGTTCTGTAAACACCTGGGAAGATCTGCAAAAGTTTTTGGTAGTATATGGATTTGAAAATTATGAAGCTGCCCGCCAGAAAGGAAAAGGTATAATTTTTCTCACCTGTCATTTGGGGGCATTCGATCTTCAGGTAACAACGATGGCGCTGCGCGGATTGAACCCGAATATTATCGGGACACCGTTGAAGGATGAACGTTTGAATAATCTGTTGTGGGAATATAGGAACAAGCATGGCGCGATTCCTATTGAACGTGGCCGGGAAACTTTCCGAATGCTCAAGATCCTTAAGTCGGGCGGCTCTGTAGCCTTGCTGATCGATCAGGACACAAAAGTGAAAAGCCGTTTTGTGAATTTCTTTGGCAAACCTGCAGCAACACCTGTGGGTGCGACTGTACTGGCAATGAAGACAGGTGCTATAGTAGTGCCAACCTATATATATCTTGGTAAAGACTGGAAGCAACACATGTATATACTTCCTGAAATACCCATTACCGTTACCGGCGATGATGAAGCCGACATGGTCTATAACACGCAGATCCTTACAGGATTTATAGAGCAGCAGATCCGCGAGCACCCCGAGCAGTGGGTGTGGATGCACGAGCGTTGGAAAACCAAGCCAGGCGAAGAAGTAGCCTGATATCGGGAAGTATATCCTTCGTTAGCGTCTTTCGTAAATCACGAAATCAAAAGCATATATATGGCGCTGATCAACAGGATGATGTTGACGGGAGACCTCTTTCCATTCTTCTTTTTTGAATTCAGGGAAGTATACATCGCCATCAATAACAGCTTGTATTTCCGTAAGGTATAGCCGGTCTGCTGAAGACAATGAAGTTTTATAGATCTCTGCTCCTCCAATAATAAACACTTCTGTCTCTTCATTCTTCCGCGCAAGCGCTATTCCATCTTCTATAGCATTTACAACAATGCAGCCAGGCGCCTGGAAATCTCGTTGGCGTGTTACTACAATGTTGGTTCGCTTGGGCAGAGGTTTGAATTTCGCAGGAATTGAATCATAGTTCTTTCGGCCCATGATGCAGTAATGACCTTGTGTAGTGGTCATGAAATATTTCATATCATCCGGAAGATGCCACGGCAAATCGTTGTTCTTTCCTATAACTCTATTTTGAGCGTGTGCAGCAATGAGCGATATTTTCATAGTCCGAATGAAAGTCAATTTATAGTTTATTCCCTCTGAAAAAATCCTGGATGTTCATTCTTCTTTTTCCTTCCGGTTGAAGTTCATCAATGGCAATCCAACCATCCGAAGTTCGTATGTAAAGATAATTTTTATTGTCCGTGTCAACAGTACCGGCTGCACTTTCGTGATTCTTTTTATCCGGGAGCGATACTTTAAAGATCTTAAACGTTTTTTGGTTGATCACTCCCCAAGCACTTGGGTATGGACTTAATCCTCTTACAAAATTCCGGATCTCTTCACTTGTCTTTCTCCAATCGATCTGACACGTCTCCTTAAATATTTTGGGAGCATGTTTAATTTCTATACCGGAAGGTTGAGGTATAGATGGGAAATCATTCGCTTCTATACTCTGTACCGTTTTTAATACGAGCCTTGCGCCTTTTGCCATCATCCGTTCATACAATGTACCAACGGTATCGTCATCGTGAATAGGTTCCTTCTCCTGGTAAATTATACTTCCGGTATCAATCTCATGTTTCAGAAAAAACGTTGTTACGCCTGTTTCTTTTTCACCATTAATGATCGCCCAATTAATAGGAGCAGCTCCACGGTATTGTGGAAGAAGCGAAGCGTGCAAATTAAAAGTTCCGAATGAAGGCATAGCCCACACTACTTCGGGTAACATTCTGAACGCAACTACGATTTGAAGATTTGCCTGATAACTTTTCAGCTCTTCTAAAAACTCTGGCGACTTTAAATTTGTTGGTTGTAATACGGGGATGTTGTACTTCATCGCGCATTCCTTCACAGGCGAGTATACAATTTTTTGTCCTCTGCCTTGAGGTTTGTCGGGTGCGGTAACGACCGCCACAACGGTGGCCCTATTCTCAATTAGAATTTCAAGACTGGGCACCGCAAACTCGGGTGTGCCCATAAAAATAATGCGCAGGTGATTCATAGCTAGTCACAAATATAAGCGTAATGGCTCGTGATTTTACAGGTGTGAAAATTACACCACACCGTAGCTATATACAGTGATTTGTTCGATTAGAGTGAATAGGACGCGGTTCTTAAGGTTGGCCTTAAACTTGCAATATCAACAGTATAAAACTTAAAGTTATGAAACGTTTATTGGTTGCGGTTTCATTGTTGGTTGCCCTTGCATCATGTCAGGTTAATATTATAGAACCTCGCTATGATGAGCGCGACAAAGTGGTAGGTTATTATAGCATGGAAGAGTTCAGCGAAACATTCAATGACTATACATACTATACTCTACACGTTACTAAATATGGTACGAATGGAAACGTGCTATATCTTGATAACTTTTATGGAGCCGATATCCAGGTACATGCTTATATGTCTGGTGATAAGGTAACAATACCCTTTCAGGTTGTGGACGATTATGAGATTGAAGGCGTAGGTACCATGCACGGAATGGATTTGAGCCTGAACTATACCGTTCGCGATTTATATAACAATACCCGCACAAACTTCTGCGAAACATGGGGTGAACGTAAAGACTAGACTTGTCTGGTCTTTACACTACTCTTCTCTGAATAACTTCTTGTCAGCATAGAATGTACCGAACGGAACAAGCGAAGCGATAAAGGCAAGGAACGATCTCCAGTAAGTCCAGTTATAGGTGAACTTGGTTTGCACAAGCAACACTATATATGCAATAAAGAGTACACCATGGGCCATGCCTACAATGCGTACAGGTTCGGGGTTACCGGCCATATACTTCAGCGGCATGGCGATGCCCAATAACACCAGAAATGATATTCCTTCCAGAAAGGCTACGATGCGAAGGCGGCCTAAAACAGTTGCAATTAGTTGTGTCATGAATTCACGCTATAGGATTCTGCCAAAGGTATTTCGTTTTTGTTTGAAATACTTATCTTCCCAAAATATTTAGAGGAAGATACACATGAGTGAAACAAAGTTTAAGCCGGTGCTGGGCTTATGGGATGCCACGATGATTGTAGCGGGCTCCATGATAGGTTCAGGGATTTTTATTGTAGGAGCAGACATCCTGCGTAATGTTGGTGGTTCAGGATGGTTAATCGCTGTATGGTTGATCACAGGCTTCATGACCATTACTGCTGCCGTAAGTTATGGTGAGCTTAGCGGTATGTTTCCAAAGGCCGGTGGCCAATATGTGTATCTGAAAGAAGCGTATAACCCACTCGTTGCTTTCTTGTATGGCTGGAGTTTTTTTGCTGTCATCCAAACCGGGACCATTGCAGCGGTAGGTGTGGCCTTTTCGAAGTTTACCGCCTATCTAATTCCGGCAGTAAGCGAAGATATAGTTTTGCTCGATTTAGGGTTCACGCACATTTCACCGGCACAGCTCCTTTCCATTGTCATTATTATACTGCTGACCTATATAAATACCAAGGGGGTAGAAGGAGGAAAGGCAATTCAAACCACATTCACAGTAGCGAAACTATTGAGCTTGTTTGGTCTTATCGCTTTTGGATTGATCATGATGAAGGGAGATGTGTGGACTGCCAACTGGACGAACGCGTGGGATCTTCATAAGTTAAATACCGATGGCAGTATAGAAACCTATACTACCATTGCTGCAGTTGGAGCTATAGCAGCCGCGATGGTGGGTTCTATCTTTAGCAGTGATGCGTGGAACAACGTTACGTTCATTGCCGGAGAGATCAAGAATCCACAGCGCAATATAGGGTTGAGTTTATTTTTAGGAACGTTGATTGTAACGATCATCTATGTAACTGCAAACATCATGTATACCGCGGTGCTTCCGCTACATGAAATAGCATACGCTGAAAAAGATCGTGTTGCCGTTGCAGCGTCTCATGCCATCTTCGGAAATATAGGTACAGTTATCATTGCGTTGATGATCATGGTGTCAACGTTTGGTTGCAACAACGGGTTGATTCTGGCAGGCGCGCGTGTTTACTATACCATGGCAAAAGATGGTTTGTTTTTTAAGCAGGCAGGCCAACTGAATAAATTTGCTGTACCACAGCAATCATTATGGGTTCAATGTATACTGGCAAGCCTCTGGTGCTTGAGTGGTAAGTATGGTGACTTGCTGGATATGGTGTCGTTTGTAGTTGTATTGTTCTATATGCTTACCATCGTTGGTATATTTATCCTCAGAAAGAAACGCCCGGATTTACCAAGACCTTACAAAGCGTTCGGATACCCTATATTACCATTGATATATATCGTTATGGGTGTTACGTTCTGTTCATTGCTGATTTATTATAAACCAGCATTTACATGGCCGGGATTAATCATCACGCTGATCGGGATTCCTATATATTACTTTGCTGTGCATCAAAAGAAACAAACACAGTAAACTACAAGATCTTCAAATGAAAAAAGCCATGAGTTGTTCATGGCTTTTTTCATTTGTTTACAGCTGCGATTCTAAAACAGCAAGTCCTTCAGCAAAAGAACGTGGCTCGTAGCCGAGATCAGTTCTCGCCTTATCGATGATAAACCCGGTTCTCGGAGGACGTTTAGCGGGCTGTGTAAATTTTGTTGAGTCCGTGAGGCTGATCAGCGATTTGTCAAGCTTGAAATAATCCGCGGTAGCAATGGCTATATCATAGGGTGTAAGAAAATCTTTGCCGGATATATTATATACTCCTTGGGCCTTTTTCTTTGCTGCGAGGAAACAACCTGCTGCCAGGTCTTCCGCCAATGTTGGCGTGCGCCATTGGTCGTTTACAACCTGGATCTTTTTACCTTGCTCCAGACTATTTTTTACCCACAGCACTATATTTGATCGGCTCATGTCATTGGTAATACCATATACCAGAACGGTGCGAAGTATAGACCATCCAATTTTACTTTTCAGTATTACTTCTTCCGCTGCCAGCTTACTTTCTCCGTAGTAATTTACCGGGTTGGGCTTCTCATTCTCATCAAGCGGACCACGTGTCCCATCAAATATAAAGTCAGTTGATACATGTACTAAATGCGTATTGTTCTTCGCGCACGCGTTCACAAGATTCTCAACGGAAGTAACATTGGCAGTCCAGCAGGCCTCACGCTCGGTTTCACACTGATCGACCTGTGTCATTGCGGCCGTGTTGATCACTACGTCTGGCTTTGTTGATGCGAACACCTGGTCAACAGCATTGGCATCCGTAATATCCAGGCTGTGGTATTCGCCCTTTGTAATGGGAAGAACAGATTTACCCCGTGCCGTGGCGATGAGTGTAACCGATGGATCGTTCTCTAAAAGTTCAGTAAGTTTTTGGCCCAGCAGTCCGTTTGAGCCTGTAACAAGAATCTTCATATATAGTATAGAAAGGGTTTATGACGGAGAAACTATTTTTTGGTCTTTGGTTTCAGTGGATATTGATATCCGTACAGTTTAGTTATTTTCTTTTTTGATACTTCTTCAACGGTAACCGTCATGCGTATATCTTCTACAGGACGATCGAACTGATCTTTTTGTCGCGTAGCAATCGTGTCGATTACCTCAAGCCCTTTAATTACTTTTCCGAAAACCGTATACTCACCATCGAGTTGAGGTGTTCCTCCCACGGTAGAGTATGCCTTTAATTTTTCAGGCGATACTTCTTTTTCCGTTTTTATACCGGTTTGCTTTTCTACCCGCCGTTTTAATTTCATGATGAAGGCTTGAGCACCTTTCATATCACCGCTCTGGTAGAATTTTGCGATTGAATCATAAGCAGGCTGGTTCGCAGGATTCTGAAAGAACTGCTGCATGGCCTGATTGTATTTTTCCGGATCAATCTTGATTTCATCTTCTGAAGATTTTGATCCTTGTACTATATAAAACTGACTTCCGCTGGAAGCTTTTGTCGGATTTTGTTCATTGCCAAGGCGTGCTGCGGACAGCGATCCCTTCTCATGGAAATATTTCGGGTTGATCTCGGAATCTATAGTATATCCCGGGCCACCGCGACCCAGCATTTGTTGTGAGCCTGCTTTCTTGGAGTCGGGATCACCACCTTGAATCATGAACCCTTCGATGATACGATGAAAAAGAAGACTATCAAAATAATGCTGTTGAGCAAGCTTGATGAAGTTTTGCTTGTGCTTGGGTGTCTCATCATAGAGTATCGCTACCATGTCACCGTACTTGGTTTTTATTGTAACGACATAATCTTTTTCCTGTGCACAACTGGAAATAACGATGCAGATCAATGCGATAATAGAGATCGACTTATTCATAGCTAATCATTCGGTATATCTATATACTTATAGTTGTTGTCTGATTTCTTTCAGAATCTGTTCACCGCCAATGTTCAATACTTCATTAGCAACGATTTCTCCCAACTCCTTTACTTCTTCAAATGAGGAGGTGCGTTTTACTTTGATCACGCGCTGGCCATCCAGCGATATAATTCCGGCCTTCAATGAAATGGAATTACCCTCTATATGAGCGTAGCCAAACGAAGGAATGCTGCAACCACCATGCAACGTTTTCAGGAATGCACGCTCTGCGTGAAGACAAACTTCTGTAGCGGGGTGATTCACCCAACGTGAAAGAATTTCTTTCTTGTCGAATGGTAATTTCTTATGACATTCTATAGCAATGGTTCCCTGGCCAACGGCCGGTACAAAATAACTGGTAGCTATTTTATCAACGATCATATCATCGTATCCCATGCGATGAACACCTGCATATGCAAGCAGCAAGGCATCACATTCTCCGGCCTGCATTTTAGAGATACGAGTCTGAAGATTTCCGCGGATAGAGACGGCTTCAACGTTGGGATAAAAATGTTTCAGGAACGCAACCCTACGGGTAGATGAAGTACCAATCTTCAATGTGTCGGAGGTAATGTTGATCTTTTTGTTGGTACTGACAACGACATCATTAACAAGCTCGCGCTCGGTGAACGCGATGATTTCCAATTCATCGGGAATATCTGAGGAAAGATCTTTTGCGCTGTGTACAGCTATATCAATAGAACCGTCCAGCAATTTTGCTTCGATCTCTTCTGTGAATACACCTTTGCTACCAATCTTGGCAATCGATACATCCAGGATTTTATCACCACGTGTATCAATCGGTATAATCTCTGTCGAATATCCGGAAGGTTTTATCAGACTGGCAATATATTCTGCTTGCCAAAGAGCCAGCTTGCTTCCGCGGGTACCGATGCGAATGAGTTTGGAATGAGGCATTGGTGTTAATGTTAGTGTGAAAGTATACGTTCGTAATCAGTTCGCTATACATGTATATATACGGCATTGCAGAACTGTTTAAGGGTTAAGCGTCTTCGATAATTTTAACGAGAGGTCAAGGAAAATCATCTTGGCGCTGCCATTGCGTTCCAGGTGATAGATGGCATCGTTCAATAACTTAAATGATTTTTCAACTTTATCCAGCGTTAATACTTTACTGAAATCCTGTACGAATTTCAATTCATCGCCACGCGTGCGATTCATGTCCTTCGCTCCTGAAAAATTCAATAACGATTCACGCATCATATTTATACTATAGCTGATAAGGTTTCGCTGGTTGAGCTTATCCAGTGAATGATATTCATCGGCCATCGTTACGAGTGTGCCGTAACTTTTCTTAAAGCATGCACGCATCCACTCTATAAAACGTTGCGTGTTATCGTCTTCTTCGCTGTCGATAAGTTTAATCGCCTGGTTTAAATTTCCTTCCGAAAGCTGTGCTATTTTTTCTGCTTTGCGCGCATCAACTTTGTTCTTGTCGATAAGCTGTGCTTGTACTTCTTGGTCATGTAATAACGGAACGGTTACGATCTGCGTACGCGAAATGATCGTAGACAAAAGTCTGTCAGCAGCATTTGTTACCAGTATAAAAAATGTCTTTGGTGGTGGTTCTTCCAGTATCTTTAGTATACCGTTCGCTGCCGCGGAATGCATCAGCTCGGGTTGCCAGATGATCATTACTTTATGCGGACTTTCAAATGGTTTCAGCGAAAGCGTTTTAATGATCTCGCGACTTTCTTCCCGTGATATGAGTGCAAGCTTATCTTCACCACCGTAATAGTTCGTCCAGTCGTCCAGCGTTCCATACGGTTGCTCCAATAAAAATGCTCGCCAGTTTTTTAGAATCTCAGCCTTAAAGCGATCCTCATCTTTATCATTTTTAACATTGCTAAGCGGAAATACAAAGTGCGTATCGGGGTGAATGAACTTTGCATTTTTAGAACAGGCAGCACACGTTCCGCAGGAATCGTCTCCTTTATTTTCACAATGCAGATACGTGGCATACGCCAATGCCAGCGGTAAGTTCAATGCACCTTCAGCACCTACAAAAAGTTGAGCATGCGCTGTATGATTCGCTTTTACAGCATCAATGAGTAATTTTTTTACGTCAGATAATCCTGGAATGTCAGCAAACTTCATGTTAATTCTTTTCCCACTCGCGGCTTTGCGCGGAGGTCTCAAAGATATGCGAGAGAATCTCTTTATCCATATCTGAAAAGATAACATTTCTTCTTCCCATTACACGTTCTGCAGTTTCTATCGCCTTTTGAAGTTTATACGTTTCGAAACCCGAAGCTCCACCCCATGCAAACGATGGTATATAGTTAGGAGGGAAGCCATGGCCAAAAACATTGGAAGCAACGTCCACCACCGTTCCCGTGTTAAACATCGTGTTGATGCTGCATTTGCTATGATCGCCCATTATCAATCCACAAAATTGAAGCCCCGTATTCTGAAAGCTCTGTGTGGAATGATCCCAGAGCTTTACGTGGTCGTAGTTGTTTTTGAGATTCGATGTGTTTGTATCAGCCCCGAGGTTGCACCATTCCCCAAGAACAGAGCAGCCCAGAAAACCATCGTGCGCTTTATTACTGTAACCGAAAATCACGGAAGTGCTTACTTCTCCACCCACCTTCGAGTATGGACCCACCGTTACATCGCCACGAATTTTTGCGCCCATGTTGATATGAGCACCTTCACACAAGGCAAATGATCCGCGGATGATTGCACCCTCCTGAACGATACTGTTCTTGCCCAGGTATATCGGTCCTGATTCAGCATTCAGTATAGCCGATCGTATATATACTCCTTCTTCGATAAATATATCTTCAGGAGCGCCATATATTATCGTGTGCTTATCGTCAATGACCGCAGATTTTCTTTCAGATGTAATCAATTTAAAATCGATTTTTAACTGCGCTGCATTCTCTTTGAAGATCTTCCACGACTTGTCAATGATCGTGAGCGGATGAGTATATTCAATGGTATTGGAAGCATTCATCTCGCCCTTCGGTTGTGATGCTGCAATCAACAATGAATCTTTTGTAAGGAAGTAATGAGGAGGTAACGCCCTTACCGTTGCTGCTAAATTTTCATCGGGACAAATTGCTCCGTTGATCAGCAGATTATCTTTTGTAGAGTGTACTTGAAATTTCTTTTGCAAATAGTCATCCGTCTTGAAAGAGGCTTTGGTGTTTAGCCACCGTTCCCATTTCTCGCGGATCGTTAAGATACCTACGCGGATATCTGCTACAGGTCTGGTGTACGTGAAAGGAAAAAGTGCTGTGCGAATAACAGGATCATCAAACAAAATAACATTCATCTCTCAAAAATAGGATTCGAAACCTATGCTGCAATGAATGAAAAATGTGCGTTTCGCTGTGTGCGGACACATTTTCGAATATTTTTATAAAATGTATTCGGTAGGCTTTAATTAAAAACTGAACAAGAAAAAAGAGCAGTAGAATGACCGCCCTTAGCTTTTAAAATATCGAACAATAAAAAAAGCCCTTGTCTCCAAGGGCTTTTTTTCTCTCTCCATTAAAAAGAAGAAGTTATTATGCTTTCTTCTGATACTTGTTTTTGAATTTCTCCACGCGTCCGGCTGTATCCATGAACAGCTTTTTGCCAGTGAAGAAAGGATGCGAAGCAGAGCTTACTTCGACTTTGATTACGGGGTATTCTTTACCGTCTTCCCACTTAATGGTCTCCTTAGGAGCCTGAGTAGATCTGGTAAGAAACTTATGATCGCTGGATGTATCCCAGAAAACCACGTCTTTGTACTCTGGATGAATGCCTTTTTTCATATAAATTCTTGCGTTATTCCTCTAAAAGGACTGCAAAGATAAGCACTGCTCTTTTATTTACAAGCGGTGCTAATAAAATTCGTTTTATCGCCTCGCGGAATGGATTCACGGATGCGATTTTATGCATTTTCTTCGTCATGAATACGGATTTGGGCGAAACCCGGACCTTTAAAATTTCAGCAAAAAAGTGCATTTTAAACAGAGCCCAAGCATTTTAATGAATCCCAAACCGTTGCTATCAAATCAGAAGATTTATCTTGCGCAATTATCATAGCCCTATGCGAATAATTTTACTGCTGCTTTTATTTTCTGTCCTCGCCATTTCCTCACAGGCCCAGAGTTCGTATGCTCCGCTGAATGAAGATTATTATTACTGGATTGATCGGTACGAAGTAAAGGCCGGTAGAATACTTCCCCAGTTTTTTACGTCTGTAAAACCGTATAAACGTTCAGCGATTATTGACTTTGTGGATACGGTAAATGCTTTAGAGGGATTTCAGTCAAGGGCCGATAAGTTCAATTATGATTATCTGAGAAATGACAGCTGGGAATGGTCACGTGCCGAGACCAGTGATAGCAAACGTCCTTTTCTAAAAAGATTCTATCGGAAGAAATCAGATTTTTTTCATGTGGATGCTCCCGACTTTGATTTGCATGTAAACCCGGTGCTATACCTTGGGTTAGGGAAAGATTCGCGAAGAGATGATCGTCTCTTCATTAATACACGTGGTGTTGAAGTGCGTGGTATGATTGATCAAAAAATTGGATTTTATACTTACCTCACGGATAATCAAATGATACTTCCTTCGTATGTATGGGAGCAGATGTCATTGAATCCTGTGATACCTCATGAAGGTTTCTGGAAAGAATATAAAACCGGTAAAGGCGTTGACTTCCTTCAGGCGCGCGGCTATATAACTGTAGATGCTACCAAGAGTATAAGTCTCCAGATGGGTTATGATCGCTTCTTTATTGGTAACGGTATGCGTTCACTTATCTTTTCCGATAATGCTGCGCCCGCTTCATTCTTCAAGGCTAATATAAAGGTATGGAAGCTCAACTATACATATTCAATCAGTGAGATGACTGCCGATGTAAATGCATCGTTGGGAGGTAGTCGCTCGATGAATAAAGGTTATCCTGATAAATTTGTAACGTTCCATCACCTCAGTCTTAATATAGGGAAGAAGCTAAATATAGGCCTCTTCGAGTCCGTAATTTTTAGTCCGGATGATACAACGGGAGCAGGTAAATTTGAATGGGCGTATCTGAATCCGATCATTTTCTTCCGCGCTATAGAACAACAAAACGGAAGTAGCGATAATGTTATTCTGGGTATGGATTTCAAATGGAATGCTGTTAAGAAGTTATCGTTCTATGGTCAGTTTGTATTGGATGAATTTGTGCTGGATAACATCCAAGATGGCAATGGCTGGTGGGCAAACAAATTTGCTGTGCAGGCAGGTGGTAAGTATATAGATGCTTTTGGCGTGCCTAACCTGGATTTGCAAGGAGAGATAAATCTCGCTCGGCCGTTCACGTATTCGCATAACACACAGTATGCAAACTATACTCATTACCAGCAACCCATAGCCCACCCGCTGGGCGCGAATTTCAACGAAGCGATTGGTATGATTCGGTATCAGCCAGTACCGCGTTTAAATATTACAGCCAAGCTTTTTGTTATGAGTGTCGGCCGTGACTCTACCGATTATGATTGGGGATCATCAACAGCGCAGTCACCGAAGTACGATTGGGGAAGTGATCTGTTAAAACCTAACACGCAACGTGAACAGGATTTTGGTAACAAAATCGGCCAAGGTTTTAAAAATGATATCGTCTACGGAAGTTTTTCAGCGTCATGGCATTTCAAACATAATGTATTTATTGATTTTAATGTCGTTGTAAGAAAGAGTGACAGTGTGTTGAAATTTTACAACAATAACACATCAATAACTTCCGTAGCTTTGCGATGGAATATTCCGCAACGGCTTTACGAATTTTAAAAACATGAAGTGTGCAATGGATAGTGATATCAGATGCAGGCTTGTATGAGCACACTTCAATACTTACTTATAATTAAAAAATGAAAATATTCTTTCGCATTCTTCGATATGCACCCGGTATACGTTCGCAGCTTGCTAAATTTCTGATATACTCTACACTGGCTTCCGTTTTCAGTGCAGTATACCTCGGATTACTTCAACCAATGCTGGATATATTATTTATTCAGAAAGTAAACGTTGCAGTAAAAGAATTACCGGAGTTTTCGTTGTCCATTGACTATGGCAGGCAAGCGATCATGTATTACTTCTCCGATGTAATTAAGGAACAAGGTCCACAAACTACATTGATGTACGTCTGTCTTTTTATTGTGGGATTTGTTTTCCTCTCAAACCTTTTCAGGTATATGGAGCGCATGGTAGCGTCTCGTGTAAAGGCAGATGTTGTTCGAAATATACGTGTACATATTTTCGAGAAAGTATCACTCCTTCATATTGGTTTCTTCAACGATCAACGCAAGGGAGATCTTATCTCTAGATTCACCAACGATGTTGGCGAAATGGAGAACACCGTTGTAAATGCTTTTAAGGCAGTTAAAGAACCCATTACGTTAATCATTTATATAGGTGTTCTCTTTAGTATATCTTTTAAGTTAACACTCTTTACATTGGTTGTTTTACCGCTGACAGGCGGTGTTATCTCCACTATTATTAAGCAGTTAAAGAAAAGAGCCGTACAGAGTCAGGAGACGATGGGACGTATCGTTAATATACTGGATGAAACATTCAGCGGTATGCGCGTTATCAACGCCTTTAATGCACGCAACTTTCTGTTGAATAAAATTAAAGACGAAACCTCTTTTCACCGTAAGGTAAACTTATCCATATCACGGAAGAATGAACTTGCTTCACCACTCTCAGAATTTTTGGGTGTAGTGGTAGTAGCATTTATACTTTACTATGGTGGGCAATGGGTGTTATCAGGGAGTGGTGAGCTTACGCCTTCTTCATTTATTCTCTTTCTTACTTTTTATGCTTCGATGATACAGCCTGCGAAGAACTTCTCCAATGGTGTAACGTCACTCCAGAAAGGTATTGTTTCAGCGCAACGTATATTCACAACGGTTGATACACCATCAGCTATTCAAAATAAACCGAATGCCATTCACATTGAGAGTTTTTCTACGAAGATCGAATTCAAAAATGTAAGCTTCGCGTATGACAGCGAACGAGTTCTTAAAAATGTTAATCTCACCATTGAGAAAGGAAAAACAATAGCACTGGTTGGACCTTCGGGAGGAGGGAAATCTACATTAGCTGACCTTGTTCCAAGATTTTATGATCCTACTGAAGGAGAAGTATTGCTGGATGGGATTTCGTTGAAAGATTATGAACTCGAATCGCTGCGAAAGCAAATGGGCGTAGTGACACAGGAATCTATACTCTTTAATGATACTATCTTTAATAACATTGCCTTTGGTATGGAGAACATGCGAGAGGAGGATGTTATCAATGCGGCGAAAATTGCCAACGCACATGACTTCATCATGCAAACCGAGAATGGTTATCAAACCTTGATTGGTGAACGTGGCTCTAAGTTATCGGGCGGGCAACGTCAGAGGTTAAGTATTGCGCGGGCAGTATTAAAGAATCCACCGATATTGATTTTAGATGAAGCCACATCTGCACTTGATTCTGAATCAGAACGTCTCGTACAAGATGCCTTGAATAAGTTGATGCAGAACCGTACGTCTATAGTTATTGCGCATCGTCTCAGTACCATACAACATGCAGACGAGATCATCGTCATTCAAAACGGTCAGATACTGGAACGCGGGCGTCATGATGAACTTATTCAGCGCGATGGTCTTTACAGAAAGTTGAAAGATATACAGCGCGTATAACGAATTTCAGAAAAATCATTTACCTTTAGTAGGACAACAGTATAACAGTACGTTACGACTTAACGGTGACTCACATGAGTAAGAACAGAATTATCTTTTACATTGTATTTGCAGCTTTTCACTTAGGAGCCTTCATTTTCACTGTTGCCTTGGATAATAACACAAACCTTCTTTTCAGCATGGTAAGCTGGGTCCCTTCGTTTAAGTGGATTACGTTGTTTGGATTAACTCTTTTATTAGCAGACGTTACTTGGTCATGGATTATCAATCGCGATTCAAAAAAAGAAAAAGAAGCCCTCACACACGAGCTCAACATGCTCAAAGCAAAACTTTTCGATCTTCAGGAAGCAGCACGGCAAACTCCGCAGACACCTTCTCAGCACTAATCTTACTTAATTCTCTTCGCCATGGTTGTTAAAACATTTGGCGGAGCAGTACACGGTGTGGATGCACGCACCATTATGGTTGAAGTAAGCGTTGGACAAGGAGTACGTTTCTTTATGAGCGCACTTCCGGATAATGCTATAAAAGAAAGTCAGCATCGTATAGAGTCTGCTCTGAAAAGCGCATCGTTTTTTATGCCGCGTAATAAAACCGTTGTCAATCTTGCACCGGCTGATATTCGGAAAGAAGGCTCTGCATACGATCTCTCTCTCTATAGCTGTATGTATACTTAAAGCTTCTGCGCAGATTACAACGGAAAAGCTCGGCGAGTATATAATTATGGGTGAGCTTGCGCTGGATGGAAAACTTCGTCCGATTAAAGGTGTATTACCCATTGCCATTCAGGCGTGCAAGGAAAAATTCAAAGGATTTATACTTCCTGCTGACAGTGCACGTGAAGCTGCGATTGTAAATGATCTGGAGATTCTTCCCGTAAATACATTAAAAGAAGCTGTTGATTTTCTGGAAGGTAAAATTTCCATCGAACCGGTATATGTCGATACACGTGAAGTGTTTGCATCAAAGATAAATCATTACGATACCGATTTTAAAGATGTACAGGGACAAGAAAATATTAAGCGTGCGCTTGAGATTGCTGCTGCCGGTGGGCACAACGTCATCATGATCGGACCACCCGGTGCCGGTAAAACAATGTTAGCAAAACGTCTGCCTACTATACTTCCTCCGTTGACATTGAATGAAGCACTTGGAACAACGAAGATACATTCAGTTGCAGGTAAACTTGGCCGCGATGCTGCGCTGATAACCGCGCGTCCGTTTCGAAGTCCACATCATACAATTTCAGATGTAGCCTTGGTTGGTGGAGGAGGAAATCCGCAGCCGGGAGAGATATCACTCTCCAACAATGGCGTTTTATTTCTCGATGAACTTCCCGAATTTCAAACGCACCGTTCTCGAAGTTATGCGCCAGCCGATGGAAGAAAGAAGAGTGACTATATCACGCGCGAAAGTTTCTATAGATTACCCGGCCAACTTTATGCTAGTTGCGAGCATGAACCCTTGTCCGTGTGGTTACTTCAATCACCCCGAAAAAGAATGCGTGTGTGGCCCTGGCATTGTGCATCGTTACTTAAGTAAGATCAGTGGTCCGTTGTTAGATCGTATCGATTTGCATGTCGAAGTAGTGCCGGTAAGTTTTGATGAAATGACGGCAAACCGAAAAACGGAAACAAGCGATGAGATACGTGAACGCGTAGTGCAGGCAAGAACTATACAAGCAAACCGTTTCAAGCAACAAGAGTATATATATATTGCAATGCCATGATGCCATCCAACATGGTAAAAGAAGTATGCGCAGTGAACGAAGCCGGTAAAGCATTATTGAAAACTGCAATGGAACGTCTCGGGCTTTCGGCACGTGCATACGACAGGATTCTAAAAGTATCACGCACAGTAGCTGATCTGGCTGCCTCTGAAGAAATCAAGGTTGAGCATTTAGCAGAAGTGATTCAGTATCGAAGCCTTGATCGGGATGGATGGGCAGGGTAGCCTGCAGGTTGTGAAATGTTGGTAATATATAGTCATGAGTGATGATGGTATCCTTCCAGTAGCAATCCGATTTTCTTCGCATCCAACATTTGCCAATCCATGCAATTCAGTATTTTAGCAAACGTGAAAAGGATTATCATCTGGTATGGGTTGGCGTTGGCAATCTTGGTATTTCTGCTGAAGTTTTTAGAGTACCGTTACATCGTTCGCGACCTGTCACTTGAGTTTTATTTAGGGGTAATCGCTGTACTCTTTACAACGGTGGGCATCTGGCTGGGATTAAAACTCACACGCAAAAAGGTAATCACAATATCAGCACCACAACCTTCTCCTCCCGATACTATTTTCCAATTGGACGAACAAATCCTGCAGCAAAAGGGAATCAGCAAGCGCGAGTACAAAGTGTTAGAACTGATGGCAAAAGGCCACTCGAACCAGGAGATTGCAGATAAACTTTTTGTGTCGCTCAATACGATCAAGACTCATACCTCCAATCTTTTTATAAAACTGGAAGCTAAAAGACGGACACAAGCTATAGAACGCGCGAAGCAATTAAGGTTGCTTCCGTAAATCCATCTGTCAGAGGCCGCTGATAATTAAAAAAGGCTGGTACTTTTAGGTGAAACAAAGGGTATACATGCAAATCATACTTTCGGGTGAAGGGTTTTTCGCTGCTTAGGTATTGATTTGATGAAAATTAAACGCTTATGAAAAGAATAGTTATTATCAACGGACTCATTGCTGGAGTGATTGTTTCAGCCATGCTAGTCATTACACAGCCTTTGTTAGAGAAAGGAATTTTAAATTATGAGAACGGTACAATCGTTGGGTATACCTCAATGGTGGTGGCACTGTCGTTGGTGTTTGTTGGAATAAAGTCCTACCGGGATCAGCATTTAAAAGGCTCTATAAGTTTTGGACAGGCATTTAAAGTGGGCATATTGATAGCGCTGATAGCGTCTGTGGTTTACGCACTTTCGTGGGAGGTTTATTACAATATAGCGGCATCCGACTTCATGGATAAGTATACCCAACACTACCTGGCAAAAATGAAAGAAGAAGGTGCGAGCGAAGCAGAAATTATACAGATGCGAACGGAAATGGAAAAATTTAACGAGCAGTATAAGAATCCAATCGTACGGTTTGGTGTCACGCTTGTTGAAATTTTACCAGTAGGTCTCCTCATTACTCTTATAAGCGCGGCACTGCTGCGTAATAAAAAGTTTCTGTCTGCTAATCCATCTTAACCATTTTAAACTATACATATGAAAAGAGTAACAGGAATCGGAGGAATCTTTTTTAAGTCGGAAGATCCGAAGAAGATGAAAGAATGGTATGCCGCACACTTGGGTATACAAGAGGTGTTTAAGTGGACAGACATTGAAAAGCCAACAGCAAAGGAACCTGCACAAACTATTTGGAGTCCATTTAAAAACGACACTACATATTTTTCCCCAAGCGATAAGCCCTATATGTTCAACTATCGTGTTGAAAATCTGGCAGAGCTTTTAAAGGTTTTGAAAGAAGAAGGTGTAACAGTTATAGGTGAGATGCAAGAGTTTCCCTATGGGAAGTTTGGATGGATCATGGATCCCGAAGGAAATAAAATCGAATTGTGGGAACCTGTTGATTGAGCAAATTTACAAATGGTGGTATGCTCCAGATAATGTCACCAATTTGTATACATCAGTTTAAAAAGCCCTGTGTATTTGTTATAAAGCCGCTTAACCATAGTGGCTTTTTTGCTTTTATAGGATACATCATTCCTGTTCGATACAACGCTCCGGGTGATATTATACTTTCTCAGGAAGTATAACGTTTATGAGATTTGATCAAAATGAAAATTTTGATTTTATTTCCTTTTTGCAATTTGAAAAAATGACGTACTCACAGAAACTCGAAGGCACCAAAATAAATTATCCGTTCGATGAATGGTATGAAGCCTATGACAGCGGACTCGATCAATATACCGATGAAAATTGTGATCGTGCAAAGATTATTCTGGATAACCTAATCGAGAAATTAATAAGCCTCGAAGAAACAGCTCCGGAAGAAGAGAAGATAGGATTATTTGAAGAAGCGGTCGAATTACTGAATATTCTCAATGATGAGAATGACGGTAGTTTAATTGAGACCAATGAAAGTAAACATCTCTACGCGCTCTTCGATCAGATCGCGATAGCCGCTGGATTAAATCCTGAGAAATATGGCGAGGGTAAAGGGATTGCTTCCGAGTGGAGCGAGTGGTAGTTTACATGCCTGGAAATTTCAGGCGTGGTAACAAGCCAACATTCATACAATACTAACATTCGCCCCGATATTCCGTTAGAACTTTTTAGGACTACATATCATCGGAGTAGTATATATTCATCTCAAGCCTATGCTGAAAAACCTGTTCACCATTGCCCTGCGTAATATCCGAAAGGATAAATCGTATAGCGCCATTAATATCCTCGGCCTCACGATCGGTATAACCTGCAGTATGTTCTTGCTGCTGTATATTCTGGATGAGTTGAGCTATGACCGTTACCACACCAACGCTCCCAATATTTATAGGGTTATATCCAATATCAAAGAACCCGATAACGCATTCACATGGGCTGTAGCGCAGATACCGCTGGCAGATGAATTGCGCGATAATTATCCGGAAGTAAAAAATGCTGTTCGCTTTTTTGGTACGGGGCGAAATCTTTATAAAAATGGTGACAAGGAATTTTATGAAGAACGTTTTTTTCTGGCAGACTCCACAACCTTTGATATGTTCAGTTACAAGGTTTTGTCAGGGGATGCCAATACAGCATTGGATGAACCTTTCTCTATTGTACTGACGAAGAAAATGGCTCAGAAATATTTCGCGACTGATAATGCAGTAGGACAATCATTTCAGAATCAGCAAGGCGAAACATTTAAAGTGACGGCCGTACTGGAAGATGTTCCCCTGAACTCTCACTTTATTTTCGATGCGCTGATTTCCAAAAGTACACGGCCGCAACAAAACCCCAGCTGGGGAAATTTTGGCGTATATACCTATATACAACTTCCTGAGGGATATAACCTCGATAAGATGTATGCCAGTCTGAATAAGATTATTAAAGAAAAGGTAGATCCAATCTTTGCGCAGTATAGCATTACCATCAAATACGAACTTCAGCGTATCACCGATATTCATTTATACTCTAAAATTCAGGATGAAGCCGAAGAAGGCGGGGATATATCCTATATCTATATCTTCGGTGTAGTCGCTGTGCTCATGCTCGTTATCGCATCGATCAACTACATGAATCTGGCAACAGCTCGTTCTACAAATCGTGCAAAAGAAGTAGGCATTCGTAAAGTAATGGGCTCCCAACGAACACAGTTGATCGCACAGTTTATTACAGAGTCCGTGGTAATCGCATTGATTGCCCTTGTGACGAGTCTTATTCTGATCTATGCTTTGCTCCCGGCTTTCAATGAACTGTCCAATAAGCAACTTCCATTTGGCTATGTGTTGCAGGCTCCGGTTATATTGAGTTTACTGGGCATTGTAATTTTTGTAGGTGTGATCGGTGGAAGCTACCCAGCGTTTTATTTATCAGGTTTTAATCCGGTTAATGTCCTGAAAGGAAAACTCTCGGCAAAGGGAGGTAACGCTTTCTTCCGGAAATCATTGGTAGTGGTGCAATTCTCGATTTCAATTTTTATGTTGATTAGTACACTGGTCGTGTTTGATCAGTTACAGTATATGCGGAATAAAGATCTTGGCTTTAGTAAAGAACGTGTAGTACGTGTTGCACTTTCAAGTGAAGAACAGGAAAGGAAAGCCCCCGTGTTGGCTGAACGTATGCGTCAAGCCAATGGTGTTGCCTGGGCGGGAACGGCTAATTCTTCTCCCGGACAAGGTATAGGAAAATTATTACTGCAGGTAGAGGATAATGAGGGCAAGCTCTCCGAGCGTGGTGTGGATCTATATGGTGCTGATTTTGATTATGTGAAAACGTTGGGCATGACGATTGTTCAGGGACGTGATTTCTCCAGAGATATAGTTTCAGATACAACGTATGCGGTACTGGTAAACGAAGCGATGGTAAGACGCATGGCATGGAAGGATCCAATCGGTAAGAAGTTTGTTTTCAAAGGGA
Organism: uncultured Bacteroides sp.; assembly: GCA_902168185.1. Taxonomy (GTDB): domain Bacteria; phylum Bacteroidota; class Bacteroidia; order Cytophagales; family Cyclobacteriaceae; genus Ohtaekwangia. The sequence goes on along the minus strand of CABHOV010000034.1, from coordinate 15,273 downwards.
ACGGACCCAATAATACCGATATTGAGAAAAGAGTTGTAGGCGTTGTAAAAGACTATAACCAGAATTCATTGTATGATGCGATTGAACCCCTGATGATCTTATTAAGCACACGTAATGGCTACCTGTTTGTAAAAACGAAAGAAGGCGATGTGAAGGAATCATTGGCCTCCATTGAGAATATATGGCGCGAAGTAAATCCTGGTCTTCCGTTTGAGTATCAATTCCTGGATCAGGACTTTAACTCACAGTATAAATCAGATGAAAAGAGAAGCCAGATCTTTACTGCGTTCTCAGCACTGACAATTACCATTGCCTGTCTTGGGCTGTTAGGACTCGCTGCCTTTACAACTCAACAACGCTATAAAGAAATTGGTGTACGTAAAGTTATAGGCGCCAGTGTAAATAGTTTAGTCGTGTTGGTGTCGAAGGAATTCTTCTTGTTAGTCGGCATCGGTATGATCATCGCTTTTCCGATGGCGTGGTACTTTACCAATAGCTGGCTACAGAAGTTTGCTTATCGGATAGCGCTGGAAGGTGAGTGGCTCACATTTATAGCATCCGCTTTATTAGCCTTTGCGATCACGCTCATCACGGTTGGGTATCACGTTCTTCGTGCAGCGTCTGCCAACCCAGTAAAAGCGTTACGAGACGAATAAAGAAATAGCATTGAGCAATGCGCTACGGTTTGTAATATATAGCGGGATAATAACTATATATTACAAATCGTAGCGCATTTTTTTATTCTACGATCGCGTCAAAGGCACTGTTCAGAATTTTACCGTTGCGTTTCATTTGTATCCATATACGATAATTGCCAGCCGATGGAAACGCGTATGGGAATTTTACAGTGGTATGTTCCATGTGCGTAGTGTCTTCCGCGGCATGATACATTGTTCCCATCAGCGCTTTGTTTCTTTCCTCTTCGCTCATACCATCAAGCGCTGCTATTACCTGGTCTATACTATCCATAAATACTTCCGGTCTGGATATCTTTTCCCATTGTACCGGTCCTGTCTCTTTTTCAAAACGTGTTACTATAGTTTGTTGAGACGCCATGGAATAATTTCCTACCGGATGCAAATGAATATAGGTGCTGCCATCATCTTTCATAACAACAGCGTGGCCTTGCATTCCTAAATACGGCTCCAGTATAGCGGGTTTCCCGTGTTCGTCCTGAATGGTAAACGTTAGCTCATATAGTTTGCCTGCCGAAAACGAAGTGTTGGGCTGGTGTTCCCAGATCGCAGTGGAGCCATCGGGTAACGTTGTTTTTATACCGGGCTTTCCACATACAACTATATTATCGGTTAGCGATGGATTGCCCGATTCTTTTGTAACCGGATTCGTGCTGAAGTAAGTATCATCGCGGTTCAAAACGGAGGAATCAAGGGAAGTCAAAATCATTGGTGATGGCGATTCGATCTCGATTGTATCCGGTATAGTTTCTGAGAAGCCTGTAAGACGCGTGATGTCTGCAAATACCAGGTATTTCCCTTGTGGCAGCGGAGGCAGTTCCGTTATATAGGTAGCAGAGTCTTTTCGTTGCGGATGGAGATGCGCGAATACATCCATACTTCCGGCACGCACCAGGAACATGTGCATCAACTTACCATGGTCGGGTATAACATACGATAATCTGCGCGTATAGTATAGCGTAGGAAGCTTCGTGGTGTCGATCTTGAATTCAAGCGTAGTTTTTTGCGGAGTATAGTTTATTAGTGATGTTGCCCGAAGTGGTTTATAGGTAAATCGTTTATAGCGGTTAGACCAGCTGTCCCACCAGTTCTTTCCACCCCATAGAATCAGGATCAACAAAACAGTACTTATACCCACACCAACCCAGCGCTTCCGTACAACTTTTTGAGATATACTTTCCGCAGGCTTTACCAGTCCATCGCTGACGCTCGCACCGATGATTGTGATCATCAGTATAACCAATAGTGTACATAGGCCCAGCAAGATCCATCCCAGTGAAGCGGGCATTTCCTTTTGAGCTGTTGACACTGCCATTACGGGTACGATCACTTTTCCATTTCCCGTATTGCCATTGATTTCTATTTCAATGCCAGATGTACCGGCACTCATAAGCCAGACAATCCCACGAAAGTGGCCAGGCTCCCCTTCTACCGGAAGAATTTCATCTGCTGTCGGGGTGCCTTCATCTCCGGCAAACCAATAGACCGGTTTACCACCAATAAATTGTATACCGGTAGTCTGGGTATATATATCAATAGTAGCCGTGCCCGGAATTACATCCGGAGGAGTGATGAGTACCATCACCGGATAAGCACCTGCTTTTCCTTCGAAGGTTACTCCCGGACTGCCTATATGAGCATCGATAAGAGAGGGCAGACAACTTAATAGTATAGCAAAGAGGATTTTTTTCATGACCGGGTATAGATGTTAACGCATAATTTTTTTCATCCAGTTTCCCCACGATAAACCTATATGGGAAGAGAGTATAGCAATGAGTAACGCAATGGCTAAGCCTTTTACAAGGTCGAGTCCCGTAGAGACCATCCAGTCACCAAAAGCATAACGGTATACCCAGGTAGGGTCAGTGCCGAAATACCATTTCGATGTGCCAAAGAACCAGTGACCTTCTGATGCCATCAGAACATTGGCGAATGGCCATTGCACAGCAGCGAAAATAACAAGGAAGCTGACGCCATAGAGTAGTACGCGAAGCCACCGGTTTAGGTGTTGCATTCGGTGTGTGATCAGATCGATTACGATTGCCGGTATTAAAATGAGAAGTGGAAATTCAAAGGGTTGAAAAGAAGTGATCGGATTCAGAACGGGCCCTAGCCGTGGCGTTGCAGGGAACAAAGGAAGAATCCAGTTCATCACCATCAGTAATATAGTATATACCATGGTCGATTGTGTAGCGCCCCATTTCGATTTGGCTGCAACTGAGAACGCCACCAGGAACAACGGGAAGAGTATAGATGCTACCTGGTAGAAAAGTACGCCATGCATATCGTGGCGTGAAAGATATTCGGAGCCGATGGTAAAGATCATGGTCAGTACAAAACCGCCTGATAATGCAAAGAGTACCGTAAAGCCTTTATGCGTAATATGATCTTGCTGGACATGTTCGGTATTCAGATTCTGATAGGCGAGCACGCTGATGATCGCTCCGAATTGTATAGTAATCATACCGAGTAAGAGCACCGTATGAGGAGGCGATAGGATCGTTACATCGAGTCCATAGGTATTGTGCCACCAGTCATCAAAAGGAGCAGAGGTAAGCATTGCTATAGCTCCCCAGATGCAAAACAGGTTGCCCAGCGATCCGTAGAATATACCCCAGAACTTTATAGCCTTGCCACGTTCAAAGGGCGAGCCTGCAAATGTGATTTTCAATACGCGGTATCCTGAAAATATACCGGCTGTAACACCTCCCAGATATATAGCGAGGTGAGGAGCAGAGAACAAGCCGTCACGGCCAATGCTCATGTGCCAGGATATATCCCAGATTAAACCGATAATAATGCTCAGGGACGAAAGCACCGTAGCATATAGATAGAATGGGACAGAGCTTTTGGCAACTGATGCGGAAGAAGCATCGTTCGCTGCCGGAGATTGGAGTGTAATGGTACTCATAGTAACGTGGTAAGAAAACGAATATACTGTAAATATCGATTGAATAAATCAACGTATAAACATGCAAAAGGAAACGATCTGGTTATTTCAGAAAGTGATTGTAAACGTAGTTCCCTTATCAACTTCACTCTCAACGGTAATGGAACCACCCATCGCTTCAACTTGTGTCTTTGTTAAAAACAGACCAACGCCGCGCGCTTCTTTATTATCATGAAATGTTTTATGAAGTCCAAAAAGTTTTTCTCCGAACCTTTCCAAGTCAATGCCCAATCCATTGTCGCTCACGCGTAACTCTGTTTTTTCATTGACGATAGCAGAGGATATATGGAGGCGCAAGTGCCGGTTTGTAGCACGGTACTTCACTGCGTTTGATAATAAATTTTGAAGTATACTTTCAAGATACGTTTTCGGATAAAATATTCTTGGAGCATGGTTGAAGTCGTACGTAATGTCTGCTGTGCATTGAATCAATTCACCTTCCAGCGACTGTATAATTTTGTCGAGTATATCTTTAAAACGAATTTCTGTTTTTTCTATTTCCCGATCATTCTTCACCTTCAGTGTCTCCATGAGTTCATTCATGGTTTCGCCGAGATTGCTGGCGACATTTTTTATTTTATCGAAAATGATCCTATAGTCGTCAATCGTACTTTTTTCGTTTACGAAATTTATAAGCGCTTTTATATTCCCTACCGGTGAACGCAGGTTATGAGAGATGATGTGTGCGAATTCATCCAGTTGTCGATTTTGTTCCTGCAAGTGAAGCGCTATAGTTTCCAGGTTTTGCTTGGATAGTAATAACTCTTCTTCAGATTTTTTACGCTCGGTAATATCAATCGCGGAAGCGTATATAAATTTATTCTTGGAATCACTGCCCGAACCCCAGAGCAACCAACGATATGAACCATCTTTGCATCGATAGCGATTTTCGAACGTCGAAAGATTATTGCCGGTCGTTATATACTTTACCGCATGTTCTGTACTGGCCAGATCATCGGGATGAATGAATTCAGAAAAAGGCGTTGACTTCAATTCTTCCTCCGACCATCCCAGCAGGTGTGTCCATGCCGGATTTACTTTCTTGAAGTATCCATCGAACGTTGCTATAGCACTCAAGTTTACAGCGTTGTTAAACAGCCTGTAATTTTCCTCTGCTACTTTTTGCAGTTCTATCTCCGCTTTCTTTTGAATTGTAATATCGGTAATAACACCTTCGATCATTACCAGTTCTTGATCTTCAAAAATCCCGGCTCCAACTTCTTTGATCCACCGAACTTCACCAGAACGATGAATAATTCTGTATTCGAGCTCAAAGTTTTTTTGATCTGCTAACGATTCATTGATTGTTTTGAAGATATAGTTTACATCGTCTGGATGATATAGATTTATGAAACTAACTTTTTCGCCTATAAAGTCCTCGGCCGCAAAGCCTGTGATGTCTTTTACCTTTTCATTGAGGTAAACCATCGGATAGTTTTCATCATTACGGCACAGGTAAATTGCACCCGGCATATTCTCCGCCACCAACCTGAATTTCTTTTCACTCTCGCGAAGTAAAAATTCGGTTTGTTTCTGATGCGTAATGTCGCGTACGAGTATAATTACCTGCTCATGATCTATAAACGAAATCTTCGCAGCACTCCATCGCTCTGATGATGGCAATGCATACTCTATATATTGTGAAGTCTTTGTTTTAAAAACTATTGCGATTGTCTCCTGGTATAGAAGCGCCAATGATTCGGGTAAGACTTCTGTCAATGTGAGCCCTATATAATTTTCACGTCTCTCCATCAACAGCAGATCATCACGCTTGGTCCAGAGGTTTGTGAAAATTCCATGACGGTTAACTTCAAATACGATATCGTCAATTGAATTGAGAAGCGCTTGTAAATGCATCTCAGACGAACGGATTTTCGCTTCTATCTTTTTTTGCTCCGTTATATCGGTAGCGATACCCGCATATCCGATAAGCACATCTTTATCATCGCGTAAACAAGATATAGAAAGCAACACCGGGAAGCGGTTGCCGTTTTTGTTAATATAGGTCCACTCCTGGTAGTCGGTTGTTTTTCGCATGCGAGCCTTCGTAGCAAAAACTTCAAAGCCCGGCATTATATTTTCGTTGAGTTCTTCCGATAATTTCTTGGCTCTCAGTACAATCTCATCGGGATCATGAAACAACACGGGAGTTTGTTTGCCGATCATTTCTTCGGAAGCAAATCCTAGTAATTTTTCAGCGGCCTGATTGAAACTTGTAATGACACCTTCGGAATTTGTAGAAATGATAGCCAGATCCGTTGCATTGATGATAGCTTCCTGCAAGCGATAAGCACCTGCCAGGGCATTTAGAAATTTTTCATCGTGAATGTAATTATGAGGAAGCGGTAAATTCTCCATCAATGGGTATCGACTCAACTACGAATTTACTGCATTTTGGGTAGCTATCAGTATAAACATGCAAAAATACTTACGAGAAGCCACGTTGTCTTTTAGCCTCAAAAATGACCACGGCAGCAGCGGTAGATACATTCATGGAGTCGATTTTTCCCTGCATGGGGATGATGATATTGGCGTCAGCGTTTCGTACCCAGGTATCGGAGAGACCGGTTGCTTCAGTGCCCATCACGATAGCGCTTGGTTTTGTAAAGTCTGTGAGGTGATAGGGCTTGGAAGCCTGAAGGTATGTGCAGTATATAGATACATTATTCTTCTTAAGCCAACCGATCGTTTCATCAGAAGTTGCCGATGCAAGTTGAGATGTAAAGACGCAGCCTACGCTGGACCGAATCACATTGGGATTATAAAAGTCTGTCTGCGGGTCGCATATAATTACAGCATCTACACCGGCAGCATCAGCAGTTCGTAAGAGAGCTCCAAGGTTGCCGGGTTTCTCCACAGCTTCAACAATCAAGAGTAATGGATTTTTTTTAAGTGTGAGTTGATCTAGCCGGTGAGTCTTTTGTTCTGCTACCGCGATAAGACCACCCGTGCCTTCACGCACTGCAATTTTCTCAAATACCTCTTTTGATACCGGTATAAGCAGCTGATCCGCTTGCGCGAAAGACTTCACTTCCTGCATACTGATAATGTCTTCACAGAAAAAGAGGTTCCCGATTTTATACCCGGCCTCCAGTGCCAGCCCGATTTCTTTTTTTCCTTCAATGATAAAGAGACATTGCTTTCTCCGCTCACGTGGTTTTTCAAGAGCAATCAGATTTTTGATCTTCGGGTTTTGCGTACTGGTAATCAGAAAGTGCATGCAACAAAACTAGCAATGGAATGCTAAAGCAAAAAGCATTTAACCTCTCTGCTCAAAGCTTTACGTATGAAGCGCAGCTTTCTGCTTTCAGCTTTAAGCATTAAGCCTTAGTTTTATGCCCTTTATGAAACTATTACATCCTTCTTCCTGGAAAGACTACGAGTTGATCGATTCAGGAGATTTTGAAAAACTCGAGCGCTTTGGTAAGTATACATTGATTCGCCCTGAGCCTCAGGCTATCTGGAGCAGATCACTTGGCGAGCAGGAGTGGAAAAAGTTGGCTGATGCTAAATTCGTACGTGAACAAAAAGATAATTACCGTTTTTCAGAAGATGTAAAAGGTGGATGGTCACGGCCACAAGGAATGCCTGAGAGTTGGAATGTGCAGTATAAATACAATGACCTCAACCTCACACTTCGGCTTGCGCTCACTAATTTCGGACACGTTGGTATTTTTCCGGAGCAGGGAAATAACTGGAATTTTATTTATGATACGATAACCGGTTGGAATATAGCCAATCCTCGTGTGCTGAATTTATTTGCCTATACGGGGGCTGCTTCCGTGGTAGCCCGTACAGCAGGAGCCGAGGTGATTCACTGCGATGCAAGTCGCCCGGGTATAAACTGGGCCAATCAAAATATGCAGCTTAATAACTTGAATGATATCCGGTGGGTATATGAAGATGCATTCAAGTTTGTGAGACGCGAAGTAAAGCGGGGCAATACATACAACGGTATCATTATGGATCCACCGCCTTATGGTCGTGGACCGGAAGGAGAGAAGTGGACACTGCAGGAACAGTTGAATGAACTGATTGAGATGAGCAGTAAACTACTTGAAAAGAAAAACTTCTTCTTTATACTAAGTATGTATGCCGTTGGCCTGTCGCCTGTTGTAGGACTAAATGTAGCCAAAACACACTTTGATACCACCGATGCTGAATACGGTGAATTCTTTCTGAAGTCAAAGCAAGGTAAAGATCTTCCGATGGGAACGTTCTTACGGTTCAGGAAGTAATTAATCTATTTATATTTCTCTGCTGATAGCACATAGACTATATATCTATATTCAGCAATGTATTAGATCGTAATCTGTGAGTTGTATAAAATAAAAAGAGCCCTGTGCATGATATACACAGGGCTCTTTTGTTATTGAATTCGCTATACAGCTATATATACTGGTCAATCCAAGCCGATCATCATAAACGCTCCCCAATAGATCGGTTCCGGATAATCGGTGCGAAGTTCTTTTTTAGCGTCAATAAAACTCTGTCGCAAATTTCCGGTATTAAGCCACTTCTGATAAAATTTCAGCATGAGCTGCTGCGTAGCTTCATCGTCAACTTTAAACATACTCATGATTAAAACTTTGGCGCCTGCTACCAGGAACGCACGTTGTAAACCATATACACCTTCGCCTGCTTCCAGATCACCAAGTCCCGTCTCACAAGCACTTAACACCACAAGGTCAGTCTTGTCCAGGTTTAAGCTCATCGCTTCATAGGCAGTAAGTATACCGTTCTCCATGTTAAAGTTATAGCTTGTCTTGTCCATCAGGTCGCCAGCGCCCTTTAATAAAAGTCCGGTGCGCATCAATGGGTTCTGCGCCATCATCGCTTCGTTACCTTCTATTTGTTGTTCGGCAGAAGCTTGAATCGTAGGGCGGTAAAAACCATGTGTAGCGATGTGAAAAATCTTCGGACTGCTCATTTCTTTAATCTTCTCTTCCGAAGCAAGTTTTTCTACATACTCTGCCGTGAGCCAACCTTTTTGCTTTAACATGAATTGTACTTGCGTTACTTCCTTCTCTGTACCCGGCAGCGGAGCTATATTCTGATCGGAAGATGCCGTCATATAGAATGTTGGGTTACCAAACATAGTTGCTGTATTCTCAGATGTAGAAGCGCGTGTTTTTATATTGCGCAGGTATAGATCTTTTGTGTTGCTTACCAACACAATGTTCGAGTTGTCTATGATATACCTTCCATCCGGTGTAGGTATAGATTCCAGGTTGATTTGGTTATAAACACCGTCTGCTGAAAGATATACAGTGGCCACTTGCCCGATTTCTTTAACAATAGGTTCCCAGAATACATTGTATGAATATGTATCTGGTATTTTTCCGGTGATGGCGTTGCGGTAGAATTTGAAGAAACGAGTCTCCATTTTCTTTCCGTCCTTCAGCATGATCACTTTCGGTCTTGAAAAATCTTTCTTGATATACAGCGCTGCGTAGATCACAGAATCGGTAAGCGTATGATTGAAATACCGATAACGTACCATCTCGATAGCAACATCGTTCGGCTTCAAAACTTTTTTCACATCCTCGAATGAAATGCGCTTGTTATCGAATGATTGTCCGAATAGTTCCGACTTCTGACTCAGATCTTTTTCAAGGCGCTCTACTTCCTGCTGTAAAGCAGAAGGATCAATCTGATTTTCCAGTAACTGCGCAGGGCTTAACGATAATGCGAGTGTAAGTTGTTCTTTCTTTTGAAGCCACGTGCTATACTGTGATTTTAATTGTTCATCCGTGCTGTTTAAAATCCGTTCGCGGATTTTAATAGACGAACTCAAGAGCAATGCTTTGGTGAGAAGCTGGTAGTTATATACTTTGCCCGACAAGTCTCTGAAGTCCTCAATATTGCTGAAAGCAAGTGTGTTGTAGAATTCAAAATCGCCTTTGATCGTATTCCAGTACTTGGCTTTTTCGCGTTCGCTCAAAGCGGGGAAGAAATCCTTGATGAATAGTTCATAGTCCGTTAATGCTTCTTCGATAAGCTTCTTGGAACGTTTATAGTCTTTCTGCATATAGTATACCTTGCTGAGCTTCGAAAGCACTTTCACGTATTCCGGATGCGAAGAGCTGAAAAATTGCTCGTACAGATCTTTCGATTTGGTGTAGAACTCTTCGGCCTTTTTATAGTTCTTTTGTTGATAGTATACATCACCGGTAAGGGTATAGATGCTGGCTGTGTTGATGTTGTTCTTCTTTCCTGTTTTCATTCGCCAGATATTTTCGGCTACTGTAAGGGAATTGAAGGCTATATCAAATTTTTTCTCGGAGATATAGAGCACCGCTACATTTTTAAGGATCTCGGCGTATTGTGGGTTTTCCTTGCCAAGTTTACTCGCCATGATGTCGCGCGACTCGATCATCAGTTTCTCTACTTCTTTACGATTATCGCCTTTGTAGAATTTGATCAATGCAAGCTGTGAAATTGATTTTGCTACTTCAATGTGGCTACGGCCAAACTGTTTCTCCTGGCTGTTGATGGCTTTCACAACATTATCCTGTGCTTTCTCATAATCACCGAGCGTATAGTATATATCGCTGAGTAATTTTTGAGTAGGAGCAGTTTTGGTAGACATCTCACCATACGTCTTTACTGCGATCTGGTTGGCACGTTGCGCTGTTCGTTCGGCTTCGGTATAGTCTCCTTTCGCCAGAAGAATTCTTCCCTTGTTCACCAGCGGCTCAATGAGGCGCAATGAATTTTTGCCGTATAGTTTTTCGTATTCCGGAATTTGTGTTTTAAGAAGATTATCAGCCTCAAAGAAACCACCGAGTTGAATGAAGAGAGCCGTAAGTTCCTCACCTGTAGACAATTCACTGGCTACTTCACCTTTGGCTTTCGAGATAAGTCGGCTGGAGCGATCGAGGTTTGCCTCGGCTTCATCAAACATCCCTTTTATACCATAGAGCTTCGCCTGTGTATCTATAGCATGAACGTAATCTTCCGTGCGTGTTTCATCTTTACGATACTCTTCCAGGATTTTTAAAGCCTTGGTAATATCGGCTTCAGCCTTTTCATATTTACCGATTTTTAGCGCGAGACCGGCAATGCGATCAAGTTCTTTCCCGTACTCGGGATCTTCATTGCTATATTTCAGAATCGCTTTATCAGATGCATCGTTCAATGTTTTCAGGGCGAGGTCATACTGATCGGTAAGCTCATACCAGGTTGCAATGTGGTTGAGGATGTTGAGCAAATTCTTGTGCTGCTCACCGATCTGCTTCTCTACTATACCGAAGTAGCTTTCCTTATATATTTTGCCGGCTTCATCAATTTTGTTGGTATAGTCCAGGTAAAAATCTGCCAGGTATATTTTAGCCAGATGATACTCTGGAGAATTTTCTCCATATAGTTCTTTCTTGATTTCGGTTAGCTGGTTGAGATAACTCTCGGCAGCGGTATAACGTTTTTCACGAAGCGATACGTTATACAGGAATTCAACTGTACGGGCAGAAGTTATATAGTTCTTCGGCAATTTCTTTAATACTTCCAAGGCCTGTGCTTCCAGGTTCTTCGTCTTGTCGCGACTCATCTTCGAGGTGAACTCAACCGCCTGTTCATTTTCGCGATGAATGCTGGTCTTGGGGAAAGATTTATCAAGAACTTTTTCGTATTCCAGTTTTGTGTTCAGATATCGTGCGCGGTTATCTCTTTTCAAAAGTACTTCGAGGTAATCCAGGTATATATCATGCGCAATTGAATTGGTAGGGTTGACTTTCTTCTTCAGGTCGCTGAGTATATTGTCGAAATCAAGATCGTTTTCGTGACGTGTACCATTTTCCTCCAAGGCCTTAGCGAAAATATAGCGTGCTTCTACTTCTGCCAGACTCGTCTCACCAAGGAATCTTGATTTACCTTTCAGCCACGAGCGAACTGCAGAGTAAGCATTGTCTGCCGTTTCTGTATCACCGCCAATAATGGAGATCCTTCCTTTTTTAGTATAGGCTTTCAGGCGCAGGTTCAGGAGTCGCGCATAGTCATTATAGCGTTGTGGAATTTCTTCAATGGGTACACGTTGCGTCTTAATGGATGTGCCATCAGAGATGGACTCTTTTTCAATGGCACGTGAAATAAAATGTTTATCAACACTTTCCAGGATGGTAAGTGCATCGTTACAGAATCCCTGTCCAATCATTGCTTCCGCTTCTGCCAGCGCAATTTTTCCATTCAGCGCATCGGTCATCTGATTTGTTTTGGAAAGCAGGTCTTTGGCTTTCGCCAGATACTCACGACTGATGCGATAGTTACCGTAATCATTATAGATCTCGGCAACGTCAATCAATGTGTTTGCATAACTGGTGCTGTTATCACCGTACATCGCCTGACTGCTAGTCAGTGCGTTGGTGAGTGCGTTATCGAATCCCGCTAATACACCCAGGGCCAGACTGATACGCGCTTCACGCAAGTATAGTCCCGGCATATAGGCGTTCTGTTGGCCCATTTTCGTGGTAACAGATTTTTTTAACTTCTGCAGGGAACTGTTTGCTTTTGAAAGGCTTCCGCTGGCAAAGTAGGAGTCGATTTTCTGGAGAGACTTATCGAATTTTTTATTTTGACTGAATACAGGCTTGAATGTGATGGCTAAAATCAACGCCAGCACTAAGATCCCGGTTTTCTTCATAACTACAGACATTTATACAATTGGACATCTAAGCTACTAAAATCAGTTGGATTTTCAGGCTCACATAAGTATGGGAGAAAAAAACGCATCGCTTCATTGAAAAAATAATGTTTATGCACTCCTGTTGCAGGCCCTTTGTGCAGAAATTGAAGCGTTTTTAAACAGATCAGAAACATGCACGATCATCATGATCACGATCATAATCACCATCATGGGCACGGTCATCACCACCATCACGGTGGAAATATACGGGTCGCATTTTGGCTGAATACAGGTTTTGCTATACTTGAATTAATCGGAGGTTTCTACACCAACTCGGTGGCTATTCTTTCCGATGCATTGCATGATCTGGGCGATAGTCTTTCACTAGGCACAGCGTGGTATTTCGAGCGCAAGTCAAAACAAAAGCGTGATGCTATATATACCTACGGCTATCAACGATTTTCGCTTGTAGGGGCTTTTATTAACTCTATTATACTCATTGTTGGCTCGGTACTGATTCTGAAAGAAGCTTTCGGGAGGTTGTTTGCTCCTGAGCACCCCGATACCACCGGCATGATGATCTTTGCTGTATTTGGTATTCTTGTAAATGGTGCCGCGATGCTGCGTCTGAAAAGAGGCGAATCCATAAATGAAAAAGTTATATCGCTTCATTTCCTTGAAGATGTGCTGGGCTGGGCAGCGGTATTGATCGGTAGTATTGTTATGAAATATTTCGATGCTCCGATTATAGATCCATTACTCTCTGTTTTGATTGCAATTATCATTCTGGTAAATGTATACCGGAACATGCGCGGTGCATTTCAAATTATACTGCAGGGAGTTCCGCATGCTGTATCCGAAGAGAAAGTAAAGGACGCTTTTAAAAATTTCACGGAGATTGATAGTACACACGATCTTCACATCTGGACAATGGATGGCCAATATAATATACTTACAACCCACGCTGTACTGAAACGGCCCATGGAGCCGCAGGCGTTAGAGATGGTGAAATCAAAAGTAAAAGATGAATTGAAGAAGATAAACATTCATCATGTAACCATCGAGTTTGAAAACAAGGGACTTGCCTGCGAACATGAATCTCACTAGAGGTACCGGTATAGAGCGAAGAGTGTCGCTGAGCGGACAAAACGAATTAAACCAAATCCGTTTGATTCCTGTTTAGCGTATATATACAGAAAAATGGAACTATGCATAAAGTCATTTTAATCATCCTGGTTGCCTTTCAGCTTTATTCCTGTACCGGAAATAGTCAGCCTTCGGAGAAGCAGAAAAAAGAGAAAGCCAAAATATCAGCGGATACAAACAAAGTAATCAATCGCACCGAAGAAGAATGGAAGGCTATGCTTACACCGGAGCAATATTCTGTTCTTCGTGAGAAAGGAACGGATCGTCCGTTTACCGGGAAATACTACCTACACAAAGACAACGGTATGTATGTGTGCGCGGCATGTGGCAACGAGCTTTTTACATCCGATATGAAATTCGATTCGGAATGTGGCTGGCCAAGTTTTGATAAGGAAATTGAAGGTGGAAAAATCAAGAAGGTGGTGGATCGCTCACATGGTATGGTTAGGACTGAAATTGTATGTGCACGCTGTGGTTCTCACCTCGGACATTTATTTGACGATGGTCCTACCTTGACAGGACAACGGTATTGTGTGAATTCAACGTCCATCGATTTTACGAAGGATGATAAAAAAGATACGAAGGATAAGAAATAATGAAGGTTCATGAAGGGTCTCCCAGTATTCTCTGGGAGACCTTTTTTATAGCTATATTACAAAGTTCACAAAGAAAAATACAAAGCTGCGCAAAGAAGGCATCTATAGGTAGGTATATAGATTAGTTCTCAATAAGCTTTTTGAGAATTTCTTTTGCAGCTTCTGTAATGACAGTGCCGGGACCGAAAATAAATGACACCCCGGATTTATATAGATAGTCATAGTCCTGTTGAGGAATCACTCCTCCTGCAACAACCATAATATCAGGTCTGCCAATTTTCTTCAGAGCCTCTATAAGTTCAGGCACAAGTGTCTTGTGTCCACCGGCAAGACTGGATGCACCTACTATATGTACATCATTTTCTGCGGCTTGCATGGCCACTTCATCCGGTGTTTGAAAGAGAGGCCCTATATCAACATCAAAGCCAAGATCGGCAAAGCTTGTTGCAATTACTTTCGCACCACGATCGTGACCATCCTGGCCCATCTTGGCCACGAGTATACGTGGCCGTCTTCCGTCCAGTTCAGCAAAATGATCGGAGAGGGCACGAGCTTCTTCAAATTCTTTCTGACTTTTCATTTCTCCTGAATATACTCCTGAGATAGACCGGATAGTAGCTTTATATCTTCCGAATACTTTTTCTAACGCTGAAGATATTTCTCCCAACGTTGCACGCTTGCGAGCCGCGTCCACAGCAAGTTCAAGTAAATTTCCGGTTCCACTTTCGGCACTGCGCGTTAGCGCTTGTAACGCTGCTTCTACGTCTTCTGCATTACGCTCTGCGCGTAATGTTTGCAGACGAGCCACCTGTTCATTACGCACAGCTGTATTATCTACTTCCAGAATATCAAGTATAGCTTTCTCATCGGTCTGAAATTTATTTACGCCAACAATTACATCTCGGCCTGAATCAATGCGCGCTTGCTTGGCAGCCGCGGCTTGTTCGATCCGCATCTTCGGTATACCGCTCTCGATCGCTTTCGTCATGCCACCTAACGCTTCAACTTCTTCAATAAGCTCCCAGGCCTTTTCAGCAAGTTCTGCTGTCAGGCTTTCTATATAGTATGATCCTCCTGCAGGGTCTACTACTTTTGTTACATCGGTTTCTTTTTCAATGAAGAGCTGTGTGTTGCGTGCAATGCGTGCAGAGAAATCTGTTGGTAAAGCAATTGCTTCGTCAAGAGAGTTAGTGTGCAACGACTGCGTTCCACCTACTATAGCAGCCAATGCTTCTATATAGGTACGCGTTACATTGTTATATGGAT
>CABHOV010000033.1 GCA_902168185.1 uncultured Bacteroides sp. | reverse complement strand
GTGGTTTCGGATCCTTCCAACCAACCGAGGATATATATAAAGCCTTTGATCCTGCAGATCTTCGACTCCCTGTATTTTTTGTAAAAGGTACCGATGGTAAATATTACTGCAACAAATGGATTGATGCCGATGCCGTAACAGCAAACCAGTCTGACAACAATTTTCCGCATATACGTTTTGCAGAAGTTCTATTGATTTTTGCTGAAGCCTCCAATGAAGTTACAGGCGAACCTTCAACTGAAGCGTATGCCGCCATCAACTCGATTCGTAAAAGAGCGGGGCTGCCTGATCTCGAAGGTCTCACGAAAGATGAATTCAGAGAAGCAGTATTAAATGAAAGACGCCTCGAGTTATGTTTCGAAGGACATCGCTGGTATGACCTGGTGCGCACAGACCGGTTGGTTCCAACACTTCAGGCCAAAGGCATCACCAATGTTCAGGAGTATCACAAGGTATTTCCGGTACCTCAACTGGAAATCGATTTGAATCAAACTCTGAAACCACAAAACGATGGTTATCCTCAATAGTAAAACGGCATGAGAAAAAGTATCATAATATATAGTAGTATAGGGATCGTATTGCTGTCTGGCTTTATAGCGAAAGTAAAGCTGGACGCGAAAAGTAATCTTGAAAAAGTAAAAGTACAACTCAGCCAAAGTCTGGAAGTATATAAAGACCCGCTTTCATTTCCGCGCGGTGCCAAACCGGATGGAAATTTCAGAGGCACCACTTCTACTGAGTGGACCAGTGGATTTTACCCGGGAAGTCTCTGGTATATGTATGAATATACCCAGGATAAAAAATGGGAGACTGCTGCACGGCAGTGGACTGCGGGGCTTGAAAAAGAAAAGCTCAATACACGTACACACGATCTTGGGTTCATGCTATACTGTTCTTTTGGAAACGGGTATCGTCTCACAAACGATCCTGCCTACAAGGAGATCTTGTTGCAGGGAGCGAAATCACTTTCAACACGCTTCAATGAAAAGACGGGATGTATACGTTCGTGGGATCATGGCAAGTGGCAGTTCCCGGTAATCATCGACAACATGATGAACCTTGAATTTCTTTTTTGGGCAACACGTGTTTCAGGCGATTCAAGTTTCTACAAGATTGCTGTGACGCATGCGAACACCACGATGAAGAATCACTTTCGTGCGGATAACAGTAGCTATCACGTTGTGGACTACGATACACTTACCGGAAATGTAGCGAAGCGTGCCACCGCACAAGGGTATGCAGATGAATCTGCATGGGCACGCGGCCAGGCCTGGGGACTCTATGGCTATACGGTAATGTATCGCGAAACAAAAGACCCGAAGTACCTGGATCAGGCAGTAAAGATTGCGGACTTCTATTTAGGACATCCGAATCTGCCGAAAGACAAAGTTCCCT
The DNA here is from genome assembly GCA_902168185.1 of uncultured Bacteroides sp. GTDB lineage: Bacteria > Bacteroidota > Bacteroidia > Cytophagales > Cyclobacteriaceae > Ohtaekwangia. The sequence continues at coordinate 61,561 of CABHOV010000033.1, read as the reverse complement.
ATTGGGATTTCAATGCTCCGGGTATACCGAATGAAGAACGTGATGCTTCAGCAGCAGCCATCGCTGCTTCCGGTTTACTGGAATTGAGTCAGTATGTAAAGAATGGGAAAAAGTATTTCACAGCTGCGGAACAAATGCTGGCGAGCCTCAGCACACCGGTATATATGGCGAAGCCGGGCAGCAATAATCATTTCGTTCTTATGCATAGTGTAGGCCACAAGCCTGCGAAATCAGAAATAGATATACCCCTGGTATATGCTGACTACTACTATATCGAGGGTCTTCTCCGATATGACAAAATGAAAGGGACTAAGAAGAAGTAATTTTTGGGTTAATAATTGGTTATGCGGCTGGTCTTCGGATCAGCCGTTTTTTTTTGCTGACGAGTTTTCACGCTTATATCATTCCATCCTCATGGTATAGTCTGCTGTATTCCTTTATTCTGAAACACGATACGTCATAAATCAGTGATGGCGATGAACAACAATCTGTTATAATTTGTTCTTAGTCCACAGTACCATGGGTACGTGTATAGCAACGCGCAAGTCGGATCGGTAGCATGATCTTCGTTGAGACATACAATCGATCATACATTTGCCCTGATGAGGCAACTCTGATTGCACTGAAATCTTAACAGCAAAATTCAAAATCATGAAAAGGATTCTTGTTCCCTGTGATTTCTCTCCCACAGCCGTACAGGCGTTTGAGTTGGCAGCAGAGATTGCTACCATCAGTCGTGGTGAGGTCTTAGTTTTACACGCTATCGAATTTGTTGCGGCTTACGAAACATCTTTTGTAGCACAGCCCTATACATTCAATGCCACCGTCATTGAAGAACTCGAAAAAGATGCGCAGAAAAATTTCGATGAAATGATGCGCAGCCATCGTACCGATCCTATACCTGTGCACTTTTATACAGATCACGGACCGATCATCGACACCATTCAACAATTTATCACCGACAATGAAATAGACCTGGTGGTAATGGGTACCCATGGGGCGAGTGGTATGAAAGAACTTTTCGTAGGCTCGAACGCCGAAAAGATTGTTCGTCTCTCTCCGGTGCCTGTGCTCTCTGTAAAATCTCCGGTAAGTCTTTCTTCCATTCGTAAAGTAGTTTTCCCTACCCTTCCGGATTTACACCAGTCACACTTTGTAGATAAAATCAAAGAGCTGCAGAAATTTCTGGATGCCCATCTATACCTGCTATATGTAAATACGCTCGCGAATTCCATGGAGGAGCAAACGATAACCGCTTCGTTAAATGACTATATCCGACATTACGGGTTTAGCAATTATACGCTCAATATTATAAATGATACAAATGAAGAAAATGGCATCATGCGTTTTTCGGAAGAGATCAACGCTGATATGATTGCCATGGCTACACACGGCCGCAAAGGCCTGGCACATTTTATCTCCGGCAGCATCGCGGAAGACGTGGTGAATCATGTGCAGTGCCCGGTCTGGACGTATACTCTTAAACATCATGACTCCTGACACAATTCTTTACTTCAAACAAAAGGCTTTCACCGAAGCCTTTTGTTTTACAACACCATCTGGGGTTATAGTTGTAAATCCATACCTTTGTAAAATCATTGCTTGTCAACAGCTTGCATAAGGCTGGTAAAGGACCCGGCAAATTCTGTGAACCTATATGCTTTCGAAAAAATGCCAGTACGCGTTACACGCGTTGCTTTATTTAGCTGAAACGGACAAAGAGGCCTCCGTTACCATCAGTGAAATTGCTCAGACCAAACGAATCCCCAAGAAATTTCTGGAAGTAATTCTCCTGGATCTCAAAAATGCAGGCGTGCTCGGAAGTAAAAAAGGTAAGGGAGGCGGATACTATTTAAAACGCAGCGCGGATAAAATCTGGATCATCGAAATTATCCGGATCATTGATGGTGCCGTGGCCATGCTTCCGTGCGTGTCGTTGAATTTTTATGAGTCATGCGGAATGTGTACCAACGAGCATGAGTGCTCGATTAACCGACTCTTTGGTCAGGTACGCGATGAGACGCTGAAGATCCTTGCAGGAAACTCTCTTTCTGACTTGGCAAAACAACCTGCGATCCTGAAGAATCCTGTGAATGATTCTATTGGCTAATGCATATATAGTTTGGCCGTACAGTTCGTATCGATAGCCAGGAACAATGTATACTATATGCTATCCGAAGAACTTATTTCCTTAAACGCCTCTGGCAAATTATCAAACGTAGCGGCCATTAACTTCTCTCCTATCACGGTAATGGTTTCCTCCCAGGGATGTCCGAACCACACGTTTTCAAAATCCTCTGTAACGTATATATAGTAATCGCCATCCGGTATAAAAGGAATATGAAATATATTCTCTGCCCTGGGATTTTCCTTGTGGTCCCGGAGGTCAACATGGTAACAGGTGTGCTCCCAGTCGAGTGCCAATACTTTTTCACCGGGCGCAGTAATGGAAATTAAAATATCCAGTGCTTTCTGTTCGAGGTCATGTATATAGTGTTCATCACCCCATATATGGCGAATTGAAAATTTATGAAGGGGCTTGTCTGTGTGGATCCTTGGAAAACTGAAGTGCTGATGAAGCTTCTCCCAGACTTCATTGCATTCCGATTCTGTTAATGCCGTCCAGATTTTCATAATATATACTATCTCCTGAATAAGCTCTGTTGTGTGTTGGTAACTTTATAAAGGGAAGAGAATTTTGCTGAAACAAAAAAAGCAGGTTATATCCGTCTGATATCACCTGCTTTTAACCTAACCTACCTGTGTCTCAGGTAAGAGATACAAAGGTATCATTTTGTATAAAATATTCCCCATAAAGTCGATCAATATCTTTAATCAATGTTAAATGTCTTGAATGAGTCGACATATTGTAGATATCGATGTGTATACATCAAATTGTGGACCCGACATAAAGATGTTTAATAACGAATAGTTTCTAGAAGCACTGAACGTTATAACCTGGTGGACTTTGCAAGACCGCTATAATTTTAATATTTTTCAATCAACGTTATTTATTAAACCCTCTATGTATCATGCCTGAAATCAGACACTTACTTGGCATCATTGATCCTTCGGGACAAAAAGTCTTTGAAGCACTTACGGCTAATCAGGATTTAGTTGCCTGGCTGACACCTACAGTTCAAGGGCAGCCTTTCTTAAATCAAATGTTTAAACTCGAATTCGGACAAGAGACCGTTGACTTAAAAGTTACCAAGCTCGACAATGGGTCGTGGGTACAATGGTCTTGCACCGGAGGAGAATTTGAATGGCTAAACACCAAAGTAAATTTTATACTTGAAGTCAATCCTCAGGTAACAATCGTTGAATTTATACACAGCGACTGGCAAGACAGCTCTCGTAAATTCAGTGAGTGGAGTTTTAACTGGGCATTGTATTTACGAAGCCTCAAAAAATATTGTGAGTCGGGTACAGGCAGTGCATATCCGAATCAAATGACATAACACCATCATCACAGGATGCTTTTAATTCTGCATGTTCATCAGGTCGATCATCAGGTTAAAGGCATCCAATGAACCTGTATTGTTAAACTTCAGCGGCTTTACTATATATCCAGATATACCATATTGTTTAGCCGCCTGTTTATCTTCATTCTCCTCCGATGTAGTAAGTATAAATATCTTGATATCCTTCCAGTCTTCGCTGCTGCGAAGTATCTGTAAAAGTTCAAGACCATTCATCTTCGGCATGTTCAGGTCCAGAATAATAACATCAGGTTTTACGGTAAATGAATCACGCTTATCGTGAAGTAAACGGATCGCTTCCTCACCATTCTTTGCTACCTTCATATTATAAACGATCGCCATCTTATCGAGTGTACGCTTTACATCGATAACATCGAGGTTATCATCTTCCACCAGGAGTATATTTATTACCCGCATCATACTATTTCATTTAAAGGCCATGTAAAAATAAAAGTTGAACCCGTTCCAGGCTCTGAATTTAATCGTATCGTTAACTTCCGGTCATCCAGGATCTTTTTCACGATCGCTAATCCTACACCAGTACTCTCGAAAGAATCGCGATTCTCCAGCGTCTGAAAAATCATAAATATTTTCTTGTGATATTCTTTTGATATACCCGGACCATCATCCTCTACATAAAACTCATAGTAGTGATCATTCTTTGTGTGATATACCTGTACACTTCCATTGGCTTTTGTGTGATACTTGTAAGCATTCACGATCAGGTTCATAAACACCTGCATCAACGGAAGTTTTTCGGTGAACAACTTCGGCATATTTTTTTCGATGTGAAGTGTAATACCAGGTTTTTCCGGCAGATAACCTTGTACTTCCTCCAGCAACTCATTTACATCTACAACCTCATTGGGTTGCAACTCGCGCCCTACACGCGAATAGGATAATATACCATTGAGAAGATTTTCTGCACGTATAATTCTTCCTTTAATCAATTCAAGATACTCCACTACTTTCGGCGAGAGCTCGTGCAGGTGATCCTCCTGAATCCAGGTTACCACATTGTCAATTCCGCGCAGCGGAGCTTTCAAGTCGTGTGAGACTATATATGCAAACTGATTGAGCTCGTCATTTTTCCGTTGCAGCAGTGAAATATTTTCTGATAGTATTCTGGCCATATTATTCAACGATCGGCCCAGCTTGCCAAGTTCGTCTTTACCCTCTGCCTCCATGGAAACCGTATACTCCCCTTTCGAAATACTGTCGGCCATGTGCACCATTTTCACAATGCCGGATGATATATGCGTAGCAATAAAAATAGCGATGGCCATACCGGCTATAAAGGAGAATAGCGTCAATGAAAAAGATATATTCTTCGTTCGCTGAATGAAAGATGAGAGCGCAAGTTTTTGTTGTTCGCGCACAGCATATTCGTGATTGCTGAACTCCTTGAATTTCTTTTGGAGACTCCGGTTAATTTCCTTCTCCATTCCAGTTACTAATTTCGCCCGGTAAAGTTTGTTGAACGCATTCATGCTGCTGTCGGAAGCTGTGGCATTTTTACGCGCTTCTATTAATGGCAACGCAAATTCATTGATCCAATACTTATTCAATTCGGAAATACCTTCCAGAAGATTTTTTTGTTGAACGCTATCTTTGATCAGCACAGAAAGTTCATCCAATATTTCATCGTTCTCCAGCATCGCAGAATCGTACGATTGAATAAAGAATACTTCATTGGTGAGAAGATAGCCTCGCAAACCACTCACCATGTTCAGTATATTTCGTTGAAAGCGATTGCTTTGTTTCAGAATGATCGATGATCGTGCTAACAACTCATGGTTCTCATTAATCTTTTCAGATTGTTTAAAGTTAATGTATGTAGTTGCCGCAAAAAGTAACAATATCATCAGGAAACTGAACAAGATTACATATGATATTTTCATTACGTTTTATTTTTCAGACAGAGTGTATAAAAAGAAACCTGTAACAGGTATACAATTCGGTGCGCGGCAGAAAACACAAAGTTTAAACGCTTCTTTGTAAAATACCAAACATATTCATGACGAATGTAGTATGTTCTGTGCGAGAGGCAGAATCATGGTATAAATCGCCTGGCCAACACTTACATCACGGGCTTTTATTTTTTTTGTTGTGCATGCTATATTTCATGTTATCATCTCCGAATTTGCGCTGTTGCGATCCTTTCTTTGGGGGGGCTGGCATGATTTTCATATCCATTACACAGCACTATCTTCAATTGCATTTTCGAAATTGAAGATCATCGTTAAATATTATTTACGAATGGAAAAATCTGACAAAAGCCTGATCCTGGTCTCCAACCGTCTACCTTTTCAATTGTTGGAGCAGGACGATCAGTTGACAATGAAGCAGAGTGATGGAGGACTGGTCACCGCACTTATAAGTTATTTTAATGCCGAGTCCAACCGCGATGTATTTCAACAAAAAAAATGGTTTGGCTCCGCAGACTTTCCCGAAAAAAGATGGAAGAAATTCAAAAAACAATCTGACGTTCAAACGGACTTTACAATAGAGCCGGTATTTATAGATAAGAAAGTTTACAATAAATACTACAATGGTTTTTGCAACGCAACGCTATGGCCACTGTTTCATTACTTCCCTTCATATGTAGTATATGATCAGGAGTTCTTCGAGAACTATGAAGAAGTGAATAAAATCTTTGCAGAAAAACTATTGAAGGTTATTAAACCCGGTGATACCATCTGGATACACGACTATCAATTGTTTTTATTACCGCAACTCATTCGTGACAAGATGCCGGATGCAACGATCGGTTTCTTTCTGCATATACCCTTTCCGTCCTATGAAATTTTCCGTCTGCTGCATAGTCCGTGGAAAGAAAAAATTATACGCGGACTTTTAGGGGCCGACCTCATTGGATTTCATACACATGAATATGTACAGCATTTTTTAAAGACTGTACGAATGGTGTTGGGATACGATCATCATTACCGCACCATTACCATGCAGGATCGTTTGGTTAAAGCAGATATGTTTCCATTGGGTATTGATTACGAAAAATTCAGTACCGCGTCACGTAAACCGGAAGTGGTACAAAAGATGGAAGCCATCACCAAAAATTTCCCGGATAAAAAAATTATATTCTCGGTAGACCGGCTTGACTATACCAAAGGTGTAACGCACCGGCTATTAGGCTTTGAGCGATTGCTGGAGAAGCATCCGGAATGGATCGAGAACGTTGTGTTTGTGATGGTAATCGTTCCGTCACGACAAATTATTTCGAAGTATAATGAACGAAGGATCCTGATAGAAGAAAATGTCGGGCGTATTAACGGCAAGTACTCCACGTTGTCGTGGCAACCTGTTATATACCGGTATAACAATTTAGATTTCGAAGAGCTCTGTGCCCTATACCATGTCGCTGATGCAGCACTGATCACTCCGTTGCGCGATGGTATGAACCTGGTGGCAAAAGAATATATAGCGTGTTGCTCCGAGCAGCAAGGTGTATTGATACTTAGTGAACTTGCAGGTGCTGCCAGTGAGTTGGGTGAAGCACTTCTCGTCAATCCATTGGACACCGAAGAAATGTCTGAAGCTATACAACAAGCGCTTACCATGCAGCCTGAAGAGCAACGAAGAAAAATCTCGCAGATGCAAAAGCGTCTTATTGATTATGATGTACACAGTTGGGTGAATGATTTTCTGTTTCAGTTAACTGAAATCAAACAGCAACAGAAAACTGAAGAACAGAAATATGTTACTCCGTCTATACGCAAAGAAATCATTCATTCTTTTCAGGAAGCGCAAACGCGAAATCTTTTGCTTGATTATGATGGAACTCTCGTTGCCTTCGCACGACATCCGCGTGAAGCTGTACCCGACCGAAATCTTTTACAACTTCTCGCACAGTTAGGCAATGACCCTAAAACAAATTTAACCATCATCAGTGGCCGCGATTCGGTTGTACTGGAAGATTGGTTCAAAGATATACCGGCTACATTGGTAGCAGAGCATGGTGCAGCGATTCGAAAAACAGACCATACGTGGAGCCAAAAAGAAATTGATCAGAGTTGGAAATCGGTGATACGTCCTACGTTGGAAATGTTTGCCAAGCGATGTCCTGGTTCTTTTATAGAAGAAAAGAATCATACGCTCGCGTGGCATTATCGGAATGTTGATCCCGACTTTGGTTTTATGCGTTCGCGCGAATTACTCGATACACTTTTCCACCTGGTGCGCAACGGGCAACTGCAGGTAATGGATGGCAACAAAGTAATTGAAGTACGACAAACCGGAGTAGACAAAGGCGTTGCTGCGCGCAACCTCGTAGAAGAAACCAATCCGGATTTTGTACTTGCTATAGGTGATGACAAAACGGATGAGGACATGTTCCGCATATTGGCCGATCGTGCCATCACCATTAAGGTTGGTCCTGGTCATTCGGCAGCACAGTATTCTATCGCCAGCCAGCGGGATGTAATCCGGTTGCTGAACGAACTCATTTCGTAAGCTTGCGGGCCTTACACCAGTACTTTTGCATATACCGTCTCTATAGTATACATGGCTTTCAGGAAATCCTGAAAGCCAAAACAGTTTGTCTCCTGCACCAAATTTGATTCAGAAATTGGGCTATAAACGCTCAAATTCCATGATTTTGGCCGATTTAAAGAAATTATACAAATCAATCTTCTTAAAATGTAAACCCTTATCTCGTCAAAATCCGTACATTTGAAGTGTATAGATGAAGACATTCAGGCCCATAGTATCCATTACGCTCGCCTTGCTGACCTTATTTTCAGCGAGCAGCTTTACTATAGGCATTCATTTATGCCAGGGCAAAGTTCAGAACTATGCTTTTTTTACAAAAGCAAAGAGCTGTGCACGCGAAATGAAAATGCCTCCGTGTCACAAAGCAAAACCTTGCTGTGAAGATGAAACCATCGTACACGAAGGCCAGGGATTTAAAGCACCTGCATCTGATATCACCATCGCGCCAGCACAAGCTATAGATATAGAGTTTCCACAGGTATTGATTTCCGAGATTATACCAACCTCTATACTATCACAAACCAAATACTATAATTACGATCCACCATTACGATCCGAAGATCGCATTGTCTCTCATCGTATTTTCCTGATCTGATTTTATTTCCTCCAGGAGCCAATTCGCTGGCTCGTGCAATCGCCCTATATCTATAGGCGAGCTTCTCTATAATCATTCATTTTATTCTTCACGGTTTATTGCCATGATTGAAAATATAATTTCCCTGTCGTTACGGAACAGGTTCCTGGTGTTGCTGGTAGCCGCAGGATTATTTGCGTGGGGCATTTACTCTGTACGCATAAACAAGATCGATGCTATACCTGATCTTTCTGAAAACCAGGTGATCGTGTTCACCGAATGGATGGGACGCAGCCCACAGATCATTGAAGACCAGGTTACCTATCCGCTTGTTACCAACCTGCAGGGGTTGCCACAGGTAAAATATGTACGCGGCACTTCCATGTTCGGCATGAGCTTCGTGTACGTCATCTTTCAGGATGCGACAGATATATATTGGGCCCGCGAACGTGTACTCGAACGACTCAATTATGCTTCCCGCCTGCTTCCTGAAGGTGTAGCACCAACGCTTGGTCCAGACGGCACCGGTGTCGGCCATATACTCTGGTATACGCTGGATGCACCCGGTATGGATCTGGGTGAACAACGGGCTATACAAGACTGGTATGTAAAATTTGCTTTGCAGAATGTACAAGGCGTAAGTGAGATCGCATCCTTCGGAGGCTTTCAGAAACAATACCAGGTAACTGTCAATCCGAATCGCCTTACGTATTACGGACTCTCTACACAAGAAGTAATTCAATCTATACGCGCCAACAACAACGAGGCCGGTGGACGCAAGTTCGAGATAAGCGATATCGGGTATATCATCAAAACCAACGGCTATCTCAAATCCATTGAAGAGATCGAAAATATACCGGTAAAAACAATCAATACTATACCGGTAAAAATCCGGGATATAGCCACTGTACAAATGACAGGTGAAACACGCCTTGGTATTTTTGATTTGAATGGAGAAGGTGAAGTAGCAGGGGGAATTGTAGTAATGCGCTATGGCGAAAATGCAGATGAAGTTATCCGTAACGTTAAAAAGAAAATGGAAGAAGTAGCGAAGGGATTTCCGCAAGGAATGAAATTCAATATAGTATACGACCGGAGCGCGCTCATTGAAGAATCTATATCTTCTATCAAAACAACACTCATCGAAGAAATGATCGTGGTGTCGCTGGTCGTTATTATTTTCCTTCTTCACTGGCGAAGCGCCATCAGCATCATTATACAGATTCCCATAACACTGGCAACAAGCTTCATTTTACTAAATGCATTCGGAATATCATCCAACATCATGTCGCTTACCGGCATAGCATTGGCCATCGGTGTTATTGTAGACAATGGAATCATTATGTCGGAGAATGCTTATAAAAATTTATCGCACCGCTATAGCGAGCTCAACCCGGAAACTGAAAAGTAAAAGACCATGATCAAAAAGCTATTTTCGCGAAAGCCCTATATAAAAATTGAGGAAGCTGAACGGCTTGCCATCATCGAGCGATCATCGAAACAAGTTTCGCGCGGTGTGTTCTATTCTACCATTATCATCATCACATCCTTTCTGCCCGTGTTCATGCTCACCGGTCAGGAGGGTAAATTGTTTCATCCACTGGCCTATACCAAAACCTTTATTTTACTGGTAGATGCTATACTGGTGGTAACGCTTGCTCCTGTTATTATTTCTTTCTTCATGAAAGGAAAATTCAGAGATGAAAAGCATAACCCCATCAATCATTTTCTCGAACGAATCTATACACCTGTTATTCGTGCCTGTCTCCGGTGGCGTAAAACAACCATCGGTATAAATATACTGGCACTAGCCATCAGTATACCATTGCTGTTCAGCCTGGGCAGCGAGTTCATGCCTCCGTTAGATGAACAATCTATACTCTTCATGCCCGTAACACTTCCAGATGTCTCCAATGAAGAAGCGAAGCGCATTTTGCAAGTACAAGACAAGATCATCCGATCTGTACCCGAAGTAGACAAAGTACTGGGCAAAGCAGGGCGCGCAAGTACGGCCACGGATAATTCACCGATCAGCATGATCGAGACCATCATCATGCTCAAACCAAAATCAACGTGGCGCGCAGGCATCACGAAAAAAGATATCATCAACGAACTGGATGCAAAAATGCAAATCCCCGGTGTAGTCAACGGCTGGACACAACCCATCATCAACCGCATCAACATGCTGGCAACCGGTATACGTACCGATGTAGGTGTTAAAGTATATGGACAAAATCTGGACAGCATACAGGCAATATCTGAGCGGGTAAAGAATACACTCGCGGCTGTACCCGGAGTAAAGGATCTATATGTTGACCCGATCACCGGAGGAAAATATTTAACGATCAACATTAACCGTGAAGCAATAGGTCGCTATGGCCTGAGTATAAATGATGTAAATATGATTGTTGAGTCTGCCATTGGCGGAACCCCCATCGGACAAACCATTGAAGGACGTCAACGTTTTACCATCAGCGTGAGACTCGCGCAAGATTATCGCAACAGCCTTTCACAACTAAAACGCATCCCGGTCAAAACACCAGCACTCGGAACCGTGCCGCTGTCCTCTATAGCCGACATCCGCTTTGAAGACGGACCACCCATGATCGTCTCCGAAAATGCATTACTCCGCGGTGCTGTACTGTTCAACGTACGCGATCGCGACCTGGGCAGTACTGTTGAGGAAGCCATGAAAACCCTGAACAACGGCATGGGTACACTACCCAACGGTTACTACTTCGAATGGAGCGGGCAATATGAAAACCTCATTCGCAGCAAGCAAACATTAACTGTAATTCTGCCGGTAGTATTCCTCATCATTTTTATATCCCTATATCTCGCGTTTAAATCCATTCGTGAAGCCTTTCTGAGTTTGATCACCATTCCCTTTGCACTCATCGGAGGCGCCTATATGGTATACTTCTATGGTGTAAATCTATCGGTGGCGGTAGCGGTTGGTTTTATCGCGTTGTTTGGTATAGCGGTAGAAACCGGGGTGGTCATGGTTATATACCTCAACGATGCCATGCAACAGTTGATCAAACTTCGTGGTAACTCACGCGACACGATCACCTTCGAAGAGTTAAAAGAATTTGTTATAGCAGGCGCAGCCAAGCGGCTTCGTCCAAAAATTATGACGGTATCCGTAGCATTGTTCGGCCTCATCCCCGTACTCTGGTCTACCGGTGTCGGCAGTGACGTCATGCAACCGATCGTACTCCCCATGATCGGAGGCGTACTCACATCATCAACACACATTCTACTGGTAACACCGCTCATCTTCCTGATGACAAAAGAATATGAATTACGAAAGTTTGGAAAACTTGAAGTATATGAAGGCAAGCATTGATTTTAATATATACATGCAGGGTGAAAGTATAAAGCCCGAAGCTATAGATAATGGCAGCTTCCTCGTGCCTCGGGCCGGGCTATTCGCTGCAAGTCCTCGCCCATGGCGTGTAAATTTTTTACAACGTTTAGCAGCAGGGCTCCGGGCTTTCCGCTGCTATCCCTGCTGCAGTGTCGCGTTCATTTTCGTGTTGTGTATATTTATAGCAATACCGGCACACGCGCAGATTGTCAGCCTGGATACCGTGCTATACCGCATCGATAAGCAGAACCCGATGCTGCAGGAGTACGATCAAAAAGTGAAAGCACTCAACGCCTATACCGCTGGCGCCAAAAGCTGGATGGCTCCCATGGTCGGTGCCGGAACGTTTATGACTCCCTATCCCGGACAAACGCTTATGGACGAACGTGATAAAGGGTCTATTATGTTTTCCATTGAACAGGAAATTCCAAATCCATCCAAGCTTAACGCCAACAAAAACTATCTGCAATCTAAAGCGAGTGTAGAGCAACAAGCCCGTGCTTACCAATACAACGCCTTGCGCGCAGAAGCAAAAACGCTATACTATCAATGGCTTGTAGAGGAGAAGAAAGTAAAGATCCTCCATGAAAATGAGCGCATCACCACCTTGATGCTCAAGCTTGCCAAAATCAGATATCCCTATAACCAGGGAAGTCTCGGAAATATATACAAGGTGGAAGGGCGCCTCAGTGAAGTGCAAAATATGTTACTGATGACGCAGGCTTCCATCGAGGAAAAAAGCTACCTCCTAAAAACTTTGATGAACATGCCTGCTATGGATTCTATCGCTATAGATACGGCAACGGTTGTAAACTTCACACCCGAAAATATAGTGTACGACACAACAGCACTGAGCGCTAATCGCAGTGATATAAAACAGATCAACCAGACCATAGAAGTCATGCGTCTCAATCAACAAATGCAGCAATATCAATCGCGTCCTGATTTCAAGATCCGGTTTGATCACATGCAGCCCATCGGAGATATGCCTTCGCAGTTTACAGCCATGGCCATGGTATCCATTCCCATTGCACCGTGGTCGTCTAAAATGTATAAAGCCGAAGTAAAGGGCATGCAGTATGATATAGCAGCGATGCAAAAAAATCGTCAGGCTATATTACTGGAAGCGCGCGGCATGCTGGCCGGCATGACGAAGCAACTCCTCCGGATGAAACAGCAGTTGAGTAATTACGAGCAGAGAATTATACCAGCGCTTCGTAAAAATTACGAAACCACCATGCTCGCATACGAAGAGAACCGTGAGCAGCTTCCCAATGTAATCGATGGATGGGAAGCTATGAACATGGCTCAAATGGAATACCTGGAAAAGGTTGAAGAATATTATACGATGATCGTTCGCTATGAAAAAGAGCTTGAAAAATAAAATGAGACCCTATACTTCAACTATAGCATGGTTGCTCTTCAGCATTCTACTGCTGGCTGTATCTGCGTGCTCTACAAAAGAAGCAGCACATCATGATACCTATACTTGCCCGATGCACCCTACGGTGGTATCGGATAAACCTGGGACATGTCCCGTATGCGGAATGGACCTCGTGCGCAAAGCGCGCAAAGGCGAAGAAGTAAAGATGACCGAAGATCTGGCAAAGGGAATAAAATCCCCTAACGAATCTGTACTCGCTTCCGTAAAGACCATAAAAGGCGAACACAAAAAAGTATCGGTATCATTACCGGTACAAGGCGTTGTTACCTACGACACGCGCTACACGTATAGCATACCCGTTCGCATCAGCGGCCGTCTTGAAAAGGTATATATTAAATATGCTTATCAACCCGTACACAAAGGACAGAAAATAGCAGAGATATACAGTCCGGATATGCTTATGGCGCAACGCGAATTTCTGTATATACTCCAGCAAGAGCGCGATACCGCGCTGATTGAGTCCGCGGAACGTAAGCTATATTTACTCGGTGCCTCCGCCAAACAAGTAGATCAACTTATCAAGCGCAAAGAGCCGCTGCAAACCTTTACTGTTTTTAGTGCTCACGATGGCTATATTGTAAACGAAGCTAATGGTGCTCCTACATTATCGAACGTTTCATCATCTGCAAGTACATCAGCAGACGCTGGTATGAGCGGTGGTATGGAAAGTACAAGTGCTTCTGCCGGCAATACTACATCTTCCACCAATGCAACATCATCTTCATTGATACGGGAAGGAAGTTACGTTGCCACGGGCCAGACTTTATTCAAAGTAATAAATCCTTCTGCATTTCGCATTGAACTAAATCTTTCTCTTCTGGATGCAGGTATAGTGAAAGCCGGAGATGCACTCGAACTAGACCTTGGTAATGGCAATAAACAAAAAGCAACGATCGATTTTGTCCAGCCATTTTTTAACCAGGAAGAAGCCTTCGTCAAAGTAAGAGTATACATGAAGAACGCGAAGGAATTTCAAATCGGTCAATTGATAAACGCTACAATTCTAATCCCGGAAGTCGAAGCGTTCTGGCTACCAAAGCAAGCCGTACTCGACCTTGGACTTGAAAAGATTGTTTTCATTAAAGAGCGTGGAGCGTTTAAACCAAAAAAGATCAGAACTGGTATATATAGCGGAGACCTTGTTGCTGTACAGGGGATTGCTTCTTCTGACGAGATCGCCAGCAATGCGCAATACCTGGTAGACAGTGAAAGTTTCATTAAACCTAAGAACTGACATGAGAGTTTTATTCTATATATACATCTTTCTTTTGTTTGCCTGCAAGCAGGAACAAACCGGAAATGAACATGCAGAACATGATCCTGTACAAAAAGATACTGTGGCTGCGAAATATACCTGTCCTATGCACCCGCAGGTAATTAAAGATGCCCCGGGCACGTGTCCTGTATGCGGTATGGAGCTTGTGCCTGTAACTCATTCAAACGCTACGGAAAGTCATATCATGTTAAGCAACAGTCAGCTTAAGCTTGCTAACATTACAACTCAAAAAGTATCCATGCGTGCTGTTGGCGAGACTGCAGTCATAAACGCAAGATTATCACTGGACGAAGAACGCACGAACGTTATCAGCAGTCGCGCTGCCGGAAGAATTGAAAAATTGTTTGTGAAAGAAACCGGACGAAGTGTAAAGAAGGGCGAGCCACTCTATGAAATATATAGTGAAAATCTGCTCACACTACAACGTGAATATTTGTTGGCGAAAGAACAATTCGAAGCCTTGGGCAAACAGGAAACACGTTACGGAACATTTCTCAAGGCAGCAGAACGAAAATTATTGCTCTATGGACTAACTCTGGAACAAATCGCAAGGTTAACGAATGTGAAATCATTGCAACCGCGCATTACGTTTCTTGCACCTGCTTCCGGTATTGTTACAGAGATCAACGTTTCAGAAGGCCAGTATATAGCGGAAGGATCTATACTTTACCGTATTGAAAATATCGATAACCTTTGGGTAGAAGCAGATCTATATCCGCATGAAACAGTACTTGTAAAAACAGGCGACAAGATCCGTCTTCGCATAAGCGGTTTTGAAGCAGAGCCTGTGGAAGCCACCGTAACATTTCTAAGTCCGGAATACAAGGGAAATACGCAAGTAACGGTTGTACGTGCTGCATTAAAAAATGCAGACCATAAATATACTCCGGGTATGCAAGCACAAGTAATGCTGAGTCACTCTTCGCGACAATCACTTGCTATACCTGTAGATGCCGTGATTCGAACAGGGAAAGGAGCGCATGTATATGTACAACATGGTAATAATACTTTCAAGCCACAGATGGTTAAAACCGGACTCGAAGATTTTGACCAGGTAGAGATTACAGAAGGATTGCATGAGGGCGATACGGTAGCCGTCTCCGGAGCATACTTGCTATACTCAGAGATGATCTTGAAGAATGGAACAGATCCTATGGCGGGACATTCAGGGCACGAAACTCAGAAGTGAAAAGCATAGACTATAAATAGTATAGTGTTCAATCGATAAAATAGTAATACTTTAAAACCAAATATATCTTATGAAAAACAAGTTCATCATTTACACATTGTTTATAGCGGCCGTTGGGTTTGCTCTAAGCAATTGTTCAGGCAAAAAAGAATCCGCACACGAAGGTCATGATCATGCTGCGCATGAAGGAGAAACACCATCAGCAGACTCAACTGCTGCTACGGAAGTGAGCAAGCCTCAGTTCGAAGTCGATAAAACTTTTCAACTACAGTTGTCAGATATATTTACGTCTTACCTTTCGTTGAAGGAAGCATTCGTTGCATCCGATGCTGATAAGGTAAGAACAGAAGCTGCTGTTGTTCAGCAAAAAGTTACTCAGGCTGACATGAAATTACTTTCAGGCGCGGCTCATAATGATTGGATGACTTACCTTGGTGGTCTCGAATCATCGTTACGTGAAATCCAGACTACAAAAGATATTGAAGTTCAACGCAGAGCTTTCAGTATGCTTTCTGATAATTTATATAAAAGTGCAAAAGCGTTTGGACTGGGTGGCACGAAGGCTTACTACGAATTTTGCCCGATGGCATTTAATGATGAAGGTGCATATTGGTTAAGCGACCAGGAGAAGATCCGCAACCCGTACTTTGGCGACCAGATGTTAACCTGTGGTGTTATCAAAGAGAAACTGCAATAACATCTTGTTTAATAAAATATAGTATATCAACTGATCAATAACGAACTAATTTATATATAGTATGAAAACAACAATAATAATCGGCATACTCGCGCTGGTAAGCTGCGGTGTTCAGGCACAACATGATCATGCACAACACAGTGCTGCTGCGCAGGAAACTGCTCCTACATTTAAAGATGCCAAGCTCAACACCGCCTATGGTGATTACCTGAAATTAAAAGATGCGCTGGTGGCTTCAAAAGCAGATGCTGCAAAAGAAGCGGCTGCAGCTTTACAGAAATCATTGACGGCTGTACCAAACAGTAAGAAGACCATTGAACATGCAACAAAAATAGCAGCCACTTCTGATCTGAGTGAGCAACGCAAAACGTTTTCTCTGTTGAGTAATGAAATGAAAACGCTGGTTACCGGAGGCTTATCTGCAGGAGCTTTATACCTTGAATATTGTCCTATGGCCAATAACAACCAGGGAGCTTATTGGCTGTCCAATGAGAAGCAAATCAAAAATCCATACTTTGGAGATATGATGCTACGGTGTGGTACTGTGAAAGAAACCATTCAATAAAAAAAATACCTGTACCAGAGGATGTCATTTCACTGGTACAGGTATAGTATATTTTCAGTAACTTTTACTTACGGCTTTTCGCTCCGGATTTACGCACATATAGATACTTGAAGCTTGCTGCCTGTGGCGATCCTCGTCCTGCAAGCGTCAGCGTATTATCTTTCAAAGATACAGACCATTCTGTTGGAGGTGCATCCTTGTTCTCTGAACTTTCCAGATATAGTATCTTATGGTTTTCATTGATTCGAAACAATCCTGAATCAATTTTCTGCTGATTCGTACGCGATATGAATTTTGCCTCGCGGGTAAATTCCATAGTTTGTATCGTGGTGTCCGCATCACTCTTCAATTCCTTCTTCCCTTCATAAACTTTGCTGATCTGCCATGTACCTACCATGAGATCGATGATTTTTTGCCCCGATTGGGAGGCTTGCTGGGCAAATGAGCTTGTAAAAAGCATCGTCAAAGACAAGCTCATTATCAAAGTGTTGATTTTAAACTTCATATAGTTAATTGTTAGTAACCTAGAAGTTAAAAAACCATACCGTTGTGTATTTTATGCCGCAATTAATTTCAGGGCTTAGTGAATAGCAAAAATCTATTATCCCGCGAACGCGGACAGCAAACAACGCAGTAACAAGGATATGTTAACTATATAAATTTCAAGTCGAGATCCAGGAACTTACTATACTTTTTTGCTGCGGCTGCTACGGCATTTTTCTGCGTTTTGTTAAATGTGTCAAACGCCTGAACCTCTACAATAGCAGTATCTTTCTGAATAGTGCGCTTCCACGTACCTGCAATCTGACTGTTGATAACAATGGTAGAACTCAGCAGACCGTTACCATTTCCAGCAATTTGTTTATAGCGGGTAGTATCTATAGCCGGTGTCCTGTTTGTATACCCGAGCAGATATTCATCAAACCCAGGAAGCAAATATACCCCGGGCGACTTTGTCTTTACAACGGGGTTGCTACTGGCCGTCCAGTAGGTAATGCCTTGAATGGTCTCCTCTGTTAGTTCAGATTTTACAGCATCATGAGCAGCCTTGGCCTCCGTAGTCGACAAGCCTGTCCACCAGGCAAAGTCTTGTACCGTAGCAGGTCCATGGCTTGCAAAGTAACGCAAGGTAAAGGCGGCCATCGCTTCCTCGGCAACAGGCATTTTGGTGGCGGGAATCCATTCGTCCAGTAGGGTAAACGTTGGCTGCTTGCCTTTGCGCGCGCCAAAACAAATCAGTCCCTGCATGGCCAGGTGTCCGAGTATATGCAAGCCACGCGTGTTGCCTGCAGCCACCTTGCCATGTTCCAGCACTTCGTATACTTCTTTGCGAGTGAGTTGCTTGCCGCCCTCCAACGCCGCTGTTAATAGTTTGGCACTTTTAGTAAACGTTTTTTTATCAAGTCCCTCCTGTTTATATAGGCCGGCACAACGTGTTATTACACGTGGTGTAAACGTCTTCAACATCCATCGCACATCCGCAGGAGCAACGAAATGCAGCGTACCTCGCATAGGCCACGTACGGATAACAGTTCTATCGGTTAGCGCCTTTTCAATATCAGCCTCCACTGCATTTTTCATTCTCAATCCAATGGCCCATAATGAGCCCAGGTAATCCTGTGCTTGCATAGCGCACATCCACGAAACCACCTCTTCGGGCTTCTCAAATTCGGTTTGAGAGATCCGTTGATGATGAAGTCGTTGATGAGCGATGGACGATAGTGGCATATACTATATATTTTTTAATACTCAATACTGCATTAACTTCTGCCGTAAAGCAAATAGAAATTATAATCGGTCATCGGAGCATCGGTCAACCCTATATTTCTTCCGATGGTAACAACTTGCCCACGATGATATGTACTGTGGTTCAATACCTGGAGGAGATATTCAAATCTCGGTTCATTGCCTTCTGCCCATGGACTATAAAAAGCTACCCGCTCCTGAATCTCTTCATCAGAAAGTGAATGTATATACGTTTCTATCTGCTCCGAATGTTTCACAATTCCTGCATATACTTCTTCCAGAGATCCATCAAAACCAACCATTCTAAACGATGGTGGTGCGGGCTCACGCTTCAATACAGATAGCCAGAATCGTTCTGTGTCCCAAATATGAATCAACGTCAAACGGATGCTTGGAAAACTGGATGCTACTTCTTTATCCATCAGCTCGGCAGGTTTCTGCTTCAACCAATTTACAAGCGTTGTATTGGCCCATCTGTTATAGGATGCAAAACTTCTCACCAGTCCTTCCAGTGCCGATTTTTCCTTTACTGTTGTTTGTGTCATATAGGGGTAATGTTTGTTGTTGATTCAAAATAACAAACTCCATGTGACAGCCTTATGTCAGCACGGAAATGCAGGTTTGTTTTCTTTTTATAATCTTCTTTTACACTTCGATTGAACCATAATAATAGCGCCTCGTTCACATATTAACGCATAATTTCAAAAGCACGCAAACACACCCATAATAATCCTTTGAAAGTATAAACATATTATATTTTTTACCTGGAATTTATAAGATATTTGGCGTTATAACATATACTATATGACTGTTGAAATTGTAGTTTATAATATTGAGTCAGCACGCAAGGCACAGGAAGGTGGAGCAGACCGCATTGAACTTTGTGACAATCCTGGTGAAGGCGGAACAACACCATCTTTCGGAACGATTGAATCCGTTCGTCAGCATGTGAGTCTGGATATATTTGTGATGATCCGTCCACGGGGTGGTGACTT
Organism: uncultured Bacteroides sp.; assembly: GCA_902168185.1. Lineage (GTDB taxonomy): Bacteria > Bacteroidota > Bacteroidia > Cytophagales > Cyclobacteriaceae > Ohtaekwangia. The sequence continues at coordinate 41,714 of CABHOV010000033.1, read as the reverse complement.
TCATTATGACAGCTATGAATTTCATGCGATGAAGCGTGATATATCAACGTGTCAGAAATTAAGTGTTGATGGCGTTGTGTTCGGTATTGTGAATGCTGATGGAACGATTGATAAGAAACGTTGCAAGGAACTCATTGACAAAGCGCGTCCATTGAAAGTAACATGTCACCGTGCTTTTGATATGACCAAAGATCCGTTCCAGGCACTGGAAGATTGCATTGAAGCGGGCTTCGACCGCATTCTTACTTCAGGTCGGCATATACATGCAGTGCAAGGTGTTGACTTGATTAAAGAGTTGATCAAACGTGCCGATGGTAGAATTGCAATTATGCCAGGCTCTGGTGTAAATGAAAATACTGTAGAGGAGATCGTATCGAAGACTGGCGCAAAAGAGATTCACTTCTCAGCCACTGCTTTCCGCGAAAGCGCTATGGTATATCGCAATGAGCAAATCTCCGGCATGGGTTCGGATGAAGGTTCTGAATTTAAACTTCGTACGGTTGATCCGGAGCGGGTAAAGAAGATCAGAAGTCTGGCAGAGAATGCCGCTGCTGCATTGTAATGTGAGTACGCAAGGAATCTAAGAAACACGAAGTTTCATAAAGAAAATGCAAATGACAGGTATATATACCTGTCATTTTTTTATATATAGTGTTCTTGCAAAGTATAAAAAGAACAAAAAAAGGAAGAAGAACTTTCGTCCTTCTTCCTTACCTAACTAACCTCTTATCTTACTATACCTTACTTCTATATATACTTACTGTGCACGCTTGGCGTTGATCGGAAAAGTACCGAATTGTCCAACCGTCATGTTACCCGCTAAAGCATCCCCTGTGATAATGGCTTTTACAGCGATCATCATTTGGTTGCCACCGAAGTTTACTTCATAGTTGAAGGATAATTCATTTCCATTAACGGTAACATTGGAAAGCGCGTTCTCGCTGTTGAAGCGATTGTTCTTGATCGTACCACTATATACTTCACCTTCTTTTGTGATTGTCAATGTTCCTTCTCCACCTTGTGGCGATTCTATAGTATAGTTCCATGTACCGGCTGCATTCACTACGGCTGCAGGATCAGCAGGAGGTGTAATGGCAGGTTTAGTCGCTGCTGCGCTTTGTGCTGCTGCACCCTGACGCATACCTCCGCCTCCACCAGCAGATTGTCCACCAGCGTCAGCGCCTCCACCACCATCGCCGCCATCTTTCAAGTCATCGTTGCTGATGGATTTTCTGCGCTTCGGTTTTGCGTCCATACTCATCTTACCAATACGGTAGCTGAAGTTTACACGGAAGCTCATGTTATGAAGCTCAACCAATGTGTTCCGTTGCACGAGTGGAGAATTAAGTTCTCCTTTGATTTTAAAGGCTGTTGTAAAGAAGTTCTCTGCACCAAAGCCAACGCTTCCACGCTTCTTGTTGATGTCTTTCTTCAAACCAAGACTATATATACCGAAGCCACCTTGTGTTCCCTGAAGCTGCACGGTACGGCCGCGGTAAAATCCGAAGAACTGAAAGCCCCAACCTTTGCTCAGGTTATAGTTACCAAACATTCTATAGCTTGCTACCCAACCTTCATTGCTGGCGCGATACTGACGGTTTGGATTATTATTATTCAACATAGAATAATACAGATCGGTACCACCGTTCAATGAAAGTTTACCGATGCTTACGTTGGCAAATATATTTACACCCACAGCATCCTCCTGTCCTATATTTTGATAGGTGGTTTCTACACGTTGAATACCTTCCACTGTTTGAACCGTGCGTACATCTTGTATAGCGTTGTTTGTATTTCTCCAGAAGCCAGAGAAATTCAGGGACGTTCCTTTTATAAATGTACTATACGACACCTCGTAGTTGTTGGTATATTCCGGATCAAGGGATGGATTACCAATGGTAACATCGTATGGGTTCTGCGCCTGAGTGTTCGGATTCAGATAGCGAATGGAAGGACGTTGAATTCTTCTGTTATAGGCAGCCTTAATTGTTTTGCCATTGGAAAGTTTTTTAGAGATATTCAAGCTTGGCACCAAAGCACCATAAGATGGTATCTCGATATTCGCTTCCGTTTGTGTATAGGCATCAATTGTAGTATACTCATAACGCGTACCTGCCTTGATGCTATAGTTTGTCTTGGTAGTATAGGTATAGGATAGATATCCACCGACAACATTCTGATCGTAGTTCAGGTTATTGGACAATGACGAATTGGTAGAAGGCTCATAATTGCCATCGCCATCTTCATCGGTAAAGTATGTAAACTCACTGAACACTTTACGCATGATATCTTTTGCTCCGAACTCTACCATTTGATTGGTACCAATCGGTGTCTGATAATCTACCTGGAACGTCATCTCCTGATTATAGCTATCATTATCATTGCGGATACCGCTTAATGCACTTACTCCGTTTTGCTGAAGGATCAGGTTCTCAAAATTATTCTGACGATCATTTCTGCTATAGCTTCCCATGATGCTCAGTTCGCGCTGAGGCTTTTCGTAAAGATGCGTAAAGCTCAGGTTCACATCTACGTTATTGGAAAGGTCTTCTGACAATGTATTACGCAGGGTACTTTGCGTTGCATTGTTTGGATCGTTGATCAGCGTATCGATCAAAGTATATAGATCGTCCTGGTGGTTCTTACCATTACGTGCTCCGAAACGAACGGAAGCCGCCATATAGTTCTTTTCATTTATATCGTAATCCCAACCGAGGTTATAGTTACCGAACAGACCGCTGTTACGGGTATCCGCACGTTGCATGTTATAGGTAGGCTCGGTGTCTTCAAGAGATGATCGGGTATATTGATCGCTGGAGAACTTTCCACTTATATTATAGTTTGCACGGCCCCATCCACCCAATGAGAAACCCATTTTACCTTTACGATAGTTACCATTCAGGCCAAGGTTAGAACCACGTAAGCCCAAGCCTGCATCTATATTCAGCGTTAGCCCTTCCAATGTATTTTTCTTGGTAACGATGTTGATGATACCAGCAGAACCTTCTGCATCATATTTAGCAGAGGGCGATGTAATCACTTCTACAGATTTAATCTGATCAGCCGGAATTTGTTTCAAGGCATCTGCTATACTTGACGCCATAATTGTGGATGGCTTGTTATTGATCAACACCAATACATTTGCGCTACCACGCATGGATACATTTCCATCAAGATCAACGGAAAGCATCGGCACTCTTTTCAACACATCGGTAGCATCGCCACCGCGTGCGGTCTGATCATTCTCAGCATTATATACTGTGCGATCAACACGCTCTTCAATCAACGCCTTCTGTCCTTCTACTACAACTTCATTGAGGACTTTCGCTCCTGTACTCAATTTGATCACGCCTACATTTACTTCATCTTTTTTATCAGGGACAGAAACATTTTTTATAGTCTGTGTTTCATACCCGATGAAAGAGATTACCAGGTTATAAGTTCCTTCTGCTACTTTCGTGATTGTAAATTTTCCTTTGTCATCACACACTGTGCCATCCAGTGGTTTTTCAGAATCAACAGGTGTAAGTGCTACGGTTGCAAATTCTACTGGCTTTTGGGTTTCAGCATCCAGTACTACACCGGTTATCTTGCTGTTCGCCGCTCCTTTCACCGCAGGAGAACTCGCCCCTGCATTCCCGCCACCTTGCCCTTGTGCAAAAAGGGAGGCGCTGCCCGTAACAAAAACCAAAAGAGATAATAGTTTTCTCATATATAATTAAAAGAGTAATAAGTTTTCTGATTTCATGGCCACACAGTCTTCGGGTATTTTTTTAGAGTCAACGGCAAAGAAAATTGATTGTTGACAGCTGCAGGCGTTTTTTATACAATCGGGCGTTTACATTCGACATTCCGGTCACATATTCGACCGTGCCGAAAGGTACGCACAACCCTATGATTCGGTCGATAAAATTCCGCTAACGGTAGAAAATCAGTAAGAATAGCCGTGTACTTAAGCACTAAGAATTAATTTTACTTGTATTGTTTTTTGTCATGCAGAAATTTATTCAACGTAACCGCGTCTTCCTTTTACACCTTTCATTCTGGTGCGTTTATCTGTCGTTCTTCGTGTACCAGATTACGTCATACCGTAAAAGAGAAATCGACATCACCGAAGTCATTACACATGCTGCGTCTAATCTTATCTTCAATATGATTGTCGCGTATCTCAACTATTTTATTTTCCTGCCGCGCTTTCTGGAGAAGAAAAAAATAGGGCGGTATATGCTTGAATTTTTTATACCCTTTACTATCCTCATGTTTTTCCGCGTGCATTTGCAACGCTATCTCGTTGACGACTATACTCACCAGGTACATTTCTTCTATACCACTACTTTTATTATACAGGCCGGTGCTACGAGTTTATTCATTGTGATCTTTGTAGCGATGCTGCGGTTTGCCAAAGAATGGTTTGAATTTGAATCGAAGAAAAAAGAAGTAGAGAATGAAAAGCTGCAGGCAGAGTTAAATTTTCTGAAGGCACAAATCAACCCGCACTTTTTATTCAATACGTTGAATAATCTATACTATCTCGCTTACTCACAATCACCCAACACTACAGAAGTAATCGCCAAGCTTTCGCAGATGATGCGGTATATGATATACGATACCAATCACCCGAAAGTATTACTCAGCAAAGAGATTGAGTATATGCAGAACTATATAAGTCTGGAGCGCTTGCGCCTGAACAACCAGATTCCGATTGACTTTACTATACAAGGTAACATTCATGATACACGCATTACACCGCTGATCTTTATTACGTTTCTTGAGAACGCTTTCAAGCACGGCATCAGCAACAACAGTACCCATGCATGGGTGAAGGCGAGTATAGTAATGGAAGGGAATACGTGTACCTATAAAGTAGAGAACAGCAAATATACCCATACAAAAACGGAGGCCGGCGAAAAATCGGGCATTGGATTACAGAATGTTCAGCGTAGATTAGCTTTAAGTTATCCGGAGCAGCACGTATTAAAAGTGGAAGACCATCCGGAGCGCTATTCAATAGAACTGAAACTTACTTTATCGTGAGCATCTCGTGTTTAATTGTTGATGATGAACCACTGGCCCGTAGTCTAATTACAGACTATGTGAAGAAAGTGCCGTATCTAAATTTACTGGAGGCGACTTCAAGTCCGTTGACGGCTATAGAAATTTTGAGAAAGTCACCGGTAGATTTACTCTTCCTGGATATACAGATGCCTGAGATCACCGGTATATCTTTACTGAAAGCACTTCAGAAAAAACCACTGGTAATTTTAACCACGGCATATTCAGAGTATGCACTGGAAGGTTATGAACTCGATGTGATCGACTACTTGTTAAAGCCCATTACGTTCGAAAGATTTCTTCGTGCCGTAGAAAAAGCAAATCAGCGATTAACGAATTCATCAACTACACCAGCCGTCTCTCCAGTAGAAAGACCACTGCAAGATGCAGCACAGCCTTTTGTATTTGTAAAAGATGGAACAAAGCTGGTGAAGGTTCGTTGGGATGATATTCTTTTTGTAGAAGGATTAAAAGATTACGTAACCATTCACACGCGACAACAAAAGATCGTTACACTACAACGACTAAAATCGCTGGAAGAACAATTACCTGCTGATAAGTTCATTCGCATACACCACTCCTATATAGTTGCCGTAGATGCTATAGATGTAATCCAGAAGGGCGAAGTACAAATAGGCTCCGTAACGATTCCCATCAGCGACACATACCGAAAATCTTTCAAAGATTTTACGGATAAGAATCAGATGTTGTAAGTATATATCGATCGCAATATACTTTATAGAGCATGGCAAAATCCAAAACAAAATATGCTAAATGTTCGTCTTGTTTAACTGACAAGCACAAAACAGAGATGACTATATCGTTGTCTGTGATGGATAAAATTACAAGGAAAGAAATCAATAACTATAAAGAACTAAACATTGATATATACTCCGCTTTCATAAACTCTGATTTTGAATGGGCTTGCGACACTTGCCTGACAACAAAAAAAGCAGTGCTGGCAAATACTGGATTACAAACACCCTCCATGAATCCGCACCTTGCTTACTTTGATAAAAATCTAATCTGTAAAAGTTGTGGCGAAGAATTTCTATTTACCAAAGAAGAGAAACGCTTCTGGTTTGAAGTACTAAAATTCTGGATCGACTCTGAACCCGTTAGTTGCTTAAAGTGCAGAAGAGAGATACGGGTTTTAAAATCTGAAAATAAAATTCTCTCCGAAATTCTAAAAAAGGAGTTAGCGCAAATCTCCATTGAGGAACTGGAAAAAGTTATTGAAGTCTACCGCAAATGGGACAAGAACGACCGCGTTGCTTTTTATGAAGCTCAATTAAAAAAACGAAGAAAGACAGCGACATCATGATAATCTTCTCACGAAGGAAGATCGACATCCATACTTCTTCAATTTTATTACCTGCTGCCAGACTAAAACAATCGTTTGAAGATATCGGACTAAAATTATTTTCCGTTGTAAGCAAAGTCTATTGCCAAGGCATATGATTCTCTCCTTAAAAAAAGGTATTATTAGCTAGAGGTTTTGATTTCTGTTAAAGGAACACAATTCCGTCACCCTATAAACCATACCGAATGTCCATCAAAGTTGCTATCCGTCACAAGACTTCCTATGACTATGATCGTGCTATAAATCTATCACCTCACATCTTTCGTCTACGGCCAGCACCACATTGTCGTACGCCAATCCTGTCCTATTCACTGAACATCAAACCCGAAAATCATTTCATTAACTGGCAACAAGATCCATTCGGTAATTATCAGGCACGCGCAGTCTTTCCGGAACAGACAAGTCATTTTTCTTTCGATGTAGAAGTAATCGCGGAGATTGTCATCATCAACCCTTTCGATTTTTTTATTGAAAGCTATGCGGAAGAATTTCCATTTCAGTATACTCATCAGCTTCGTAAAGAGCTATCACCTTACTTCGAGCTTTCAGAAAACGGAGGCTTGCTCCAGAGTTTTTTACGAACTATTAATCTTTCGAAGAAAATAACCACCATTGATTTCCTGGTAGAGCTTAACCAGAAAGTATGGCAATATATACAGTATACGGTGCGCTTTGAACCGGGTGTACAAACCTGTGAACAGACGCTTTCTTTGAAAAGCGGATCGTGTCGCGATTCGGCATGGTTGCTCGTTCAACTCTTCCGGTATCTGGGTCTCGCCTCGCGTTTTGTATCCGGGTATCTCGTACAGCTGAAAGCAGATCAAAAAGCTATTGATGGACCTTCCGGACCAGAAGCAGATTTCACTGATTTACATGCGTGGGCAGAAGTATATATACCGGGCGCTGGCTGGGTCGGCCTCGATCCAACGTCAGGGCTATTTGCCGGCGAAGGACATATACCCCTGAGTTGTACACCGGATCCTGTTGGTGCAGCACCTGTTACAGGCATGACGGATGTCTGTGAATCTATACTGCATTATTCAAATGAAGTATTCCGCATACAGGAAGACCCGCGTGTAACAAAGCCCTACACAGAAGATCAATGGGCATCTATAGTATCATTGGGAAACACTATTGACGAAGAGCTTGAGGCGGGAGATATGCGCCTGACGATGGGCGGTGAACCTACTTTTGTTTCCATTGATGATATGGAAGCCAAAGAATGGAATACAGTAGCGGATGGTCCGCAGAAACGTGTACTGGGTGCAGAGCTCATCCGAAAACTGAAAGCGTCTTTTGGACCTGGTGGCTTGATTCATACCGGACAAGGTAAATGGTATCCGGGGGAGCCTTTACCACGCTGGCAATATTCTGCTATATGGCGTAAGGACGGACGGCCTATATGGAAGAATGATGCGTTGTTAGATCTTGATGATACTACTTCTTCCTATACTATAGAGGATGCGAAGAAACTCGCGCATACCCTTACGAGATTTATTAATATACCGGAAGAACATATACATCCCGCAGTGGAAGATGCATTCTTCTTTTTGTGGGAAGAAAGTAAAGTACCCGCAAACCTCGATCCTTACAAAGCAAATCTTGACGATTCGCTCGAGCGGAAAAAACTTGCTGAAATTCTTGCCAACGGACTCGGCACTGCGGTTGGTTTTGTTATACCACTGGAATGGAATTTCAAAAGCAACCGATGGTTGTCGTGCCAATGGCCCTTCCGCAACGACCGGCTTATACTGATTCCCGGTAATTCTTCGATGGGCTATAGATTGCCGTTGAAGACTTTACCGCATATAGATCCCAAGAAAGTTCAACGACCCGTAGAGCGAAGTACATTTGAGGAACTGCCGGAGTTTATAGACTTTCATAAAAAAGTAAAAGGACAGTTCGATCAACCTATAACTATACAGGAGCTTCCGGAAGAATTTACAAACCCGGCATCTATAGCAATAGAAGAGGAAGAAACTAAGTCCAGGAAAGATAAACCGGTTGATCAGGAGCCAACACTGACTTTCGAGACCTATATTATAAAGACTGCCCTTTCCATTGAACTGCGCAAAGGGAAGCTATATATCTCCATGCCACCTCTGCAGTATGCAGAACACTATCTCGATATGCTTGCAGCGATTGAAGAATCTGCTGCACTATTGAATTTAAAAGTAGTGATTGAAGGATATGGAATTCCACATGATAATCGACTAACAAAACTTTCTCTTGCGCCAGATCCCGGTGTACTGGAAGTAAATATACATCCCGCGAAAAACTGGAAAGAGATTCTTCACACGTATGATACATTATTCGAACAAGCACGACTAACCCGGCTTGGCACAGAGAAGTTTATGCTGGATGGTAAACATACCGGAACCGGTGGGGGCAATCACATTACAATTGGCGGAGCTATGCCATCGGATAGTCCGCTATTAAGAAGACCTGATCTTCTTCGAAGTCTGATCACCTATTGGCAACATCATCCAGGGTTGTCCTATTTATTCTCTACGCAATTTATAGGGCCTACCAGCCAGGCACCGCGCGTAGATGAAGGTCGCCAGGAAACGCTATATGAATTGGAGATTGCATTCAGCCAAATACCCGAGAACGAAGAAGTACCATTCTGGCTAACGGATCGCTTGTTCAGAAATTTACTTATCGATATAACCGGCAATACGCATCGTGCCGAGTTCTGCATCGACAAACTATATTCACCGGATAGTTCAACCGGGCGCCTGGGTATATTAGAGTTCCGAGGTTTCGATATGCCACCCAACAAGCAAATGTGTATTGTACAACTGCTGCTGATCCGTTCCCTCCTTGCACGCTTTTGGAAAACGCCCTATACCGGTAAACTTACGCGCTGGGGCACGGAGCTATATGATAAGTATATGCTGCCGCATTATGTACAACAAGATCTGCAAGAAGTTGTGAATGATTTGAACGAAGCAGGTTATCCATTTCAACTTGCCTGGCTCGAGCCTTTCTTTGAATTCCGTTTTCCATTGTATGGAAAAATTAAAGTTCAGGACATGGAGCTACAACTCCGCTTTGGTATAGAACCGTGGCACGTATTGGGAGAAGAAGTAGTCAACGGTGGAACCGCGCGCTTCGTTGATTCATCGGTAGAGCGTATTGAAATAAAAGTAAAGAACTTCAACAACGACCGGTATATGATCACCTGCCATGGTATACCTATACCATTGAGTGAGACCATTACCAAAGGTGAATATGTAGGAGGCGTACGCTACAGGGCATGGAGTCCGCCATCGGCGCTGCATCCTACACTGGGCACAGATGTACCCTTGGTGTTTGATGTATATGATACGTGGAATAAAAAATCAATTGGTGGTTGTGTGTATCACGTTGCTCATCCGGGTGGAAGGAATTATGATGCATTTCCGGTAAATTCATTTGAAGCTGAAGGAAGGAGAATAAGCCGTTTCTGGAATCATGGACATACCCCTGGCACGATTATACCTAAGGTTTCGGGGAACCACGTTGAGCGACATTTGGAAAAGACTCAAAATCCCAGCAATTTTAGTCAGCCCTTGTCGGTGAAAAGAAACCCTGAATACCCACGTACACTAGACTTACGACATTATTGACCGCCATAACCTGAATGGATAGTACTAACTTAAACGCATTGAAGGGCTCGCTCTCACAGGATTATTTTTCGAACCAGATTTTCCAGGACGAATGCTTCGCCTTGAATGGTGATGTGAAAGAACATTGGAAACGTCTGCTTACCAACGTTGAACACCTTACATCAGAAGAATTAAAAAATCGCCAGCAGGAATTATTAAAGCTGCTGGAAGAAAACGGTGTTACCTATAATGTATACGGTGACCCGGATGGATTGAATCGCCCATGGTTGCTTGACACTTTACCGTTACTGATTGCAGGAGCCGAATGGAAAATATTAGAGAGGGGAATGAAGCAACGGGTAACGGTGCTGAACATGTTGCTCGAAGACCTATATGGCGAGAAGCGATTATTGAAAGAAGGTATAATTCCTCCGGAACTGATATACTCTCATTCCGGATTTCTCCGCGCATGCGATAACATTAAGCTTCCTGGTAAAAACCAACTCATACTCTATGCGGCCGATCTTTCACGTGGCCCTAATGATAAAGTATGGGTGTTGCGCGATCGTACGCAAGCTCCTTCGGGTATGGGCTATGCACTTGAAAACCGGAGTGCACTGAACCGTGTGATTCCTGAATTATTCAAAGATCACAACGTAAATAAACTTGGCGGATTCTTTAACTCCATGATGCAGGCATTTTTAAAAATTGCTCCACATGGAAAAGAACAGCCGCGCATTGTTGTACTCACACCAGGCCCGCATAACGAAACCTATTTCGAACATGCTATACTTGCATCATACCTCGGCTTTACATTAGCGCAAGGCGATGACTTGATTGTACGCAATGGTTTCGTGTGGATTAAAACGGTAGAGGGTCTTGAGAAAGTTGATATTATTTTACGCAGAGTTGATGACAGTTTTTGTGATCCACTCGAGTTGCGTGAAGATTCTCAATTGGGAATTCCAGGACTACTGGAAGTAATACGAAAAGGAAATGTAGCAGTAGCCAATCCGTTGGGAAGCAGTATACTCGAGAACACAGGGCTGTTGGCGTTCATGCACAATGTCTTTCAATACTTCCTGAAAGAAGATCCTATATTTCCGATGGTCGCTACTTGGTGGTGCGGACAAAAAAAGGAAATGGATTATGTTATCGACAACATTGATTCACTGGTAATAAAAAAGATTGATCGCATGACGGGTTCTGATACCTGGATTGGACATCAACTTTCAAAAGGGAAAAAAGAAGAACTGATTCGGAAGATAAAGTTTCAACCCTCTCTATATGCAGGCCAGGAAGCTGTTAATCTTTCTACATCTCCTGTATTTACAAAAGGGAAACTTGAACCACGCTATACCGTGATGCGTACTTTCCTGGTGGCATCTGAAGGAAGCTATGAGATGATGCCCGGTGGATTAACACGTTGCTCTCCTGAAAAAGGAAGCCTCATTGTTTCAAATCAGGAAGGTGGTATATCTAAAGATACATGGATTGAAGTTCATGCAAAGAACACGGATCTTACACTTCTTCGAAATCCTGACTTCCGAAGAAAGGCCGTGCTTCCAAGTCGCGCAGCCGAAAATCTTTTTTGGGTTGGACGATACTCACAACGGGTAATCCGTACATCACGATTCATTCGTATAGTACTCCGAAACCTAAGTCAGACAAACGATCAGGATTCGGATGCTATGAAGGCATTGTTAAAAACTGTAGCACACATCACCGGCACGCAGGATTTACTCGATAAGGAAAACACAGAAGACAGTCTCTTCGAACAACTTCACGATGTGATCTGCCACCCGGCAACCAACGGAAGTATATTATCTACTGTAAACAGTTTGCTTCGCGCCATGTATGCAGTACGCGATAAGTGGACAGTTGATAACTGGCGCATCATTGATGACATTGAAAATGTTAAGCGAAGACTCGCTTTACTGGAGCCCGAAAATATCCGTCACGTGTTTCCTTTGCTGGACCAGCTGAATCTCGGATTGCTTTCTTTCCTCGAGATGAATCGCCAGAGTATGTATCGCGATGAAGGATGGAGCATGAACCGTATCGGGCAATTGCTGGAAGAGATCTCGCTTGAAGTGCTGCAATACAAGACCTTGCTTACACCTCGTTTTGACGAGAGTTCAGAGTCACAGATATTAGAAGCGTTGCTGGTAAGCAACCTGGGACTGTCAAACTATAGATCGACCTATCGTACTTATTTTGATACGGCACCTGCCTTGGACTTGTTATTCATCAACAAACAAAATCCGATCTCTATACTTTCACAACTTGAGCAGCTTATGAAGTATATAGATCAGCTGCCTAAACGCGATAACGTTAGCCGCAGCAGCGAGATCGCTACGCTTGCATTTGAATGCTATAGTAAAGTCAGACTTATCAATGTAGACAAACTGATTGAAGCGGATAAAAACTCCGGGATGCGTGAAGAACTATATACTTTATGCGACCAACTGAGCACCCAGATTGGTACGCTCTCATTAAAATTGAGCGCTACTTATTTCAGCCACTCAGTATACTATAAACAGGGTGTGGATGAATCACCCTTTGAGGTTTGATAGAGCTTACGGCCAAAAGCAAAACGTTTAAAGCTAAATGATACAGGAAAATGAAGTATAGAATACGGCATTATACGGAGTATACCTATGAAGAGACGGTAAGCACCTGTTTTAACAGGCTTTGCCTTACGCCTCTTTCGATACCGCAGCATCAGTGTATCATGAATGATATCAATATTGTTCCTGCTCCTGATGAAATGTCGCAGCGTACAGATTTTTTTGGCAATACGCTTACGTTTATATCCATTTACAAAGAGCATAAACGATTAAAGATAAATTCAACGAGCGTTGTTGACATTGAGAATCGTGTCAACGCAGAACTTGCTTTTAGTTCTACTGTACTGTGGAAGGATGTGCATTCTTTATTATCTGGTGTGAATGATGCTTATGAAATTATACAATATACACTTCCCTCTCATCATGTTCCGGTCAGCGATGTAATCCGTAAGTATGCTTCCGATTGTTTTACAGAAGATGCTACACTCTGGAGCGTATGCAATACGCTCATGCAAAAGATATATACTACCGTTGAATTCAAACCTGGTTTCACTACGGTGAACACTCCGGTAGAAACAGTAGTGAAATTACGCAAGGGCGTCTGCCAGGACTTTGCTCACTTGATGATTGCTTGCTTGCGAAACATGGGATTGCCTGCACGGTATGTCAGCGGGTATATAGAAACATTGCCTCCTCCGGGTAAAGAGCGCATGGTGGGAGCGGATGCTTCGCATGCATGGGTGTCGGTATATTTCCCTTCGATAGGATGGGTGGAGTTTGATCCTACAAATTGTTTGTTGCCAACCTATAAACACATCACGACTGCCTTTGGTCGCGATTACCAGGATGTTGCGCCTATCAAGGGTATCGTTTTCAGCTCCGGGCAACAAAAGCTTTCTGTGAAGGTGGATGTGGAGCGGATTAAATAGTATACCTGGTAATATAATCGATTTTATTCCCGCAGATTTTAAATGCTAATATTTCTCTTTGAGAAATATATTATTGGAAAGCTTTCGCAGTATATACTATATATTATGTTGTGAGTAATTCCTGGGCATTTTGAAGCGCGATCTTGGATGGTTTTTCTCCGCCAATCATTTTAGCAATTTCTTCTACGCGTTCTTCTTTTTTCAATTCGCGGATGCTACTGATGGTTTTTGCGGCTGAGTTATCTTTGTATACGAAGTAATGCGCATCGCCTTTAGCGGCTACTTGTGGTAAATGGCTGATGGCAATCAGCTGATGGGTCTTCGACATGGTTTTCATCAGGTTACCAAGCTTGATGGCTACTTCACCGGATACACCGCTATCGATCTCATCTAAAATCAACGTTGGCATCGCTGTCTTTTCTGCCATTACATACTTGATGCAAAACATCAGGCGCGAAAATTCACCACCGGATGCTACCTGCGCAAGCGGACGTGGTGCTATACCTTTATTAGCACTAAAGAGTATATCTATTTTGTCTATACCGGTATGCGATGGTTCTGTATTCTGTACATCAACCTGCAAGGTCGCATTGGGTATACCTACTTCCTGCAAAAGTTTTACAAGCTGACTGCTTAGCGGCTTCAGCGTTTTCTTTCGGGTATCGCTGATCTTTGCAGCAAGTGTGCGCACCTTTTTATCGGCAGCGTCATATATATCTTTCGCTTTAGCCAATGCTTCGTCTACATTGGAGGTGATGCTATCTTTTTCACGCAGGTTTTCCCGGATCACCAACAATTCCGTTAAGTCTGCAGCACGATGTTTTTTCAGTAAGCGATATAGCACACTCAAGCGTTCTTTTACAAACTCAGATCGTTCGGGATCAAACTCTATTCCCTCCTCCTCATTCTCAATCTCACTTAACAAATCATCCATTTCAATTACCAGGCTTTCGATGCGCTGAAAGAGGCTGGTATATTTATCGGCATAGGAAGATATACTTTGCAAATGACCACGCGCTTCACTGAGACTGCTTCGCGATGCATATTCGGATCGGGACAATAAATCCAGCACACTTTGGAAACGGCTTTTTATTTCTTCTGCGTGCTCCATGATCTTCAACTCTGACTCGAGCGCTTCCTGTTCGTGAGCTTCGAAGTTTGCCTTTGTAAGTTCATCCAGCTGAAAGCGAATATAGTCTCCTTCCTGTCGCAGCGTTTCTGCTTCGGACGTCAGCGTCTCGTAGCTTTTTTTCGCTTTCAGATATTCACTCCAGTGTTCTGCATATTGTTCGAGCAGTGATTGATTCTCGGCATACGCATCAATCAACTTTAGCTGGAATGTTTGATTGCCCAGCAATAGCGTTTCATGTTGAGAGTGAATGTCCATCAGCAAACTGCCGACACGTTTCATCACCTCGAGTGTAACCGGTGTGTCATTGATGAATGCACGCGACTTCCCTCCCGGACTAATCTCTCTTCGAATCACTGTATTGTCATCGTAGTCGAGATCTTCCGATTTAAAAAATGATTTTAGTTTATAGTCCTTAATATTGAAAATTCCTTCTGTTACACATTTCTCATTTTCATCCCACAAAACTTTTGTTTCGGCACGGTTGCCCATCAGCAATCCGATAGCTCCGAGCATAATAGATTTACCGGCTCCGGTTTCACCGGTGATCACGTTGAGATGAGCAGAGGGCTCCAGCTCCAGGTGGCGGATCAACGCGTAGTTCTTAATGGTAAGATGCTTCAACATCAGGCGTTCGTATCAAAATAAACTTCAGCAATTTTATCAAATGTGTATGAAACATTCTTCATCCTCATGTTCTTTAAAACAATTTTTGATTCATCTGCTTTTTCCAGCACTCCAAACATCGCAGTATTGTCGGTTAACACAATGCTGATGGTTTTACCTACAAATTCCTGAATTCGCTTTCGTATCTGAACAGAATCGTTAAGACGAAGTTGCCTTGTACCCATGGGGCTAAGATAGTAATGAAATTTTAAGTTCGACTTGACTTCTCTGCGAATGAAAATGAATATACTTCTAAAGGCTAACCGGTTTTAGAGCGAACGTTAATTTTGAATTATTTTTTCGTAGTTCGCCCGGTTCGAGGATGGATCTATAGCTTTGATTATATCATACGCCTCTCGCCTGACCTGTATACTTCCGGATGAAAAAATATTGGCAAGCTCTTTTCCTTTCGCGTCAAAGAAGCTGACAATGATCACTGCCGTGGGATTAATGTCGCGGACTTTTTTAATGTCTTTCAATCCTTTCAAAATAACTTCACGGCTTTTATCCGCGTCTTTATCAAATGTATCCAGACCTTGACGGTGATAGGCATAGAAAGCTTTTCTCAAGTCTGTCATTTGTGGATTATTGAAGTTCTCTACGATCCAATAACGACTGCGATTATTTTGCATGGATTGCCATCCCGGACGATTAGACTGTTGTGCATTGTTCACAACCTGTAAAGCCCTTTGAAAATAGGGTGTACCACCAAGCTCTGTGAACGAATCATAATCCACACCTATAATCATATAGGCATATAGGGCCAACATTGAAGTGAGGTTCGTGGTATAGGTGTTATCGTTATACTCTAACGGCAATGATTCGACATACTCGAATTCCCAGTCACGATCGGCAAAATTAAATACCAATGTTGAATAGTTCGTATTATATACTGGTCGCGCGGATTGAATCTGAACGGATGCAGCAAAGCTACCCACCGCAGGCATCCGCGTGATGGTGATGAGCATGTTGCAATTGATCTTCTCGTAGTTCTTGTATGAATCGTTTGTCCACTTGCGTGAATTCATAAACTGCTCGATCGCAGTTTTCATATCGCGAAAAATTGTGCGCTCTGTAGTTTGGATCTGCGTGGCATTGATCGACACAGTACAATTGAGTTCCTGCGCCCTTGATGCAAGGGAGATAAAAACGAAACCAACCAAAAGGATTCTTTTAATCATGCAGTTTTTCAATAATGGCTTTTACGATATCGCGTGCTACTTCTTTTTTATTCTTCAATTCAAATGACCTTACGTTTTGAGATCGGTCCATGATCGTGATTTTATTCGTGTCATGTCCGAACCCGGCTCCTTTATCGTTCAACGAATTTAAGACTATCAGATCAAAATTCTTCTTCTCAAGCTTCGCGAGCGCATTGGTCTGTTCGTTTTCTGTTTCCAATGCAAAGCCGACAATCACCTGACCATTGTGTTTCATCTTTCCGAGGGATGCTGCTATATCCTGAGTCTTGGTAAGCTCGATGGTAAGATTTGTATCCTTCTTTTTTATTTTCTGATCAGCAACTTCCACAGGACGGTAGTCTGCTACTGCTGCTGCCAGCACTGTAATATCAGTTGTCGGGAATAGTGATGCGCAAGATGTATACATTTCCTCTGCGGATGTTACGTGTATAACGTTCACCTGCGGATGATTTATATGTTGTTGTGTAGGACCTGTTACTAAACTTACGCTGGCTCCCTGGTCAGCTAACTCTTCTGCAAGAGAAAAACCCATTTTGCCACTGGAGTGATTACCAATAAAACGAACCGGATCAATAGCTTCGTAAGTGGGTCCCGCTGTTACGAGTACTTTTTTTCCTTGCAGCACTTTTTCAGCAGCGAAATGCTTTTCAAGTACTGAAACAATCTCTTCCGGCTCAGCCATTCTTCCATTGCCGGTGAGGCCGCTGGCTAATTCACCATACCCTGCATCGATAAGTATATTACCGAAGCTTTTAAGTTTTTGAAAATTTGCTTTCGTTGCCGGATGTTGAAGCATATCAAGATCCATTGCCGGAGCAAAATATACCGGGCAGCGTGCGGAGAGATAAACGGCTAGCAAAAGATTATCGCATAAGCCATTCGCCATTTTTGCAACGGTGTTGGCACTGGCCGGAGCGATGATCATGACATCAGCCCATAAACCCAAGTCAACATGATTGTTCCATTGACCGGTCTCATCTTTTACAAAATCAGTAAGGACTGGATTTTTGGAAAGTGTAGAGAGCGTAAGAGGAGTAATAAAGTCTGCTGCTGAAGAAGTCATAACCACTTTTACAGTGGCGCCAGCTTTTACAAGAAGTCGTGTGAGCACAGCCGATTTATAGGCGGCAATGCTTCCGGTTACACCCAGTAAAATCTTTTTATCTCGGAGCATACCTGGCTATTTCGTTACTTGTTATCCGTTAATCGTAACAAGAAAATGATAACGATTAACGAATAACAGATAACGCTACTAAGCGATTTCTTCGTTGCGCATACGGTAGTTCAGTTCGCCATCCTGAAACTCTTCAATTGCAGTGTTGGTAGGTTTTGGCATCCGCTCATAGAACTTTGATATCTCGATCTGCTCGCGGTTTTCAAAAACTTCTTCCAGGTTATCTACCGTAGTAGCAAACTCTGCTAATTTATTATTGAGTTCTTCTTTCAGGTTCACTGCAATCTGGCGTGCACGCCTGGAGATTACCACCACTGATTCATATAGATTTCCAGTCTGTGATGCGATCTTATCAACATCGCGGGTAATTATAGATGATTGAGCTGCCATATACTTATGTATTAGTGTTTTTTACTTTGTTTAACTTCTCCATACTTTCCGCATACATTTTTTCTGCATCCTTCAAGAATTTGCTCTGCGGATATTGGTCTACAAATTCCTTATAGTGTTCTACTACCGCCTTATAGCGATCTATTTGTTTCGAGTAAATACTTTGCTGCGCCAGCTTGTATTCGGCTGATACTACCAGGTAGGCAGCTTCTTCGATATACTTCGAATCAGGAAAGTTATTCTTAAAATTATTCAACGCTACAATGGCTGCTTTATAGCTACGCATCTTATAGTATTGATAAGCGTTATCGAATCCTTTCTTTTCAAGTTTTGCCTGCGTGGTAAAGATCACTTCTATAGCTTGCTCTCTGAACTTGCTGTTTGGATAGCGGTTCAAAAATTCCTGCATCGCAGCCATGGCATTGATGCTGTTGGTTTGATCGAGATTTGGTTTAGGAGACGATGCATACTGCGAATACGCAAACATGTAACGCGCTTCTTCCGCCAGTGTGCTTCTTCCGTACGTTTCATAAAAGGTTTTGAATTGCTCGGAAGCCAATAGATAAAGCTTATCGTAGAACTGGCAATACGCGAGGTAAAACTGAACCTTCTCTCCTTCAGGCAAGCCGCGGACAATCGGTAAAATTTGCTCGAACAATACGGAAGCCTTGTAATAATCCTTCTTATTGTAATAATTCAGCGCTCCTTCGTACTTCACACGCCAATCCTGGCTTTTTTCAATCCTTCTGAATTTACTGCACGATGCACCTGCAAGCAGGATTAAAATTAAAAAGAATGAAACTGATTGATTCCGCATAAGCCCGCAAATATAATATAAGAGTTTAGAACTGAAAAACGCTGTTTTTACGGAAATAGGATGTGGGCAATGAATAAAAAGTTCTTTTTAAATGAGAATGTGAACTCCCAGGCAAAAAGCGCCTGTTTAAGCACGTTATGATTATTTTTTGACGATGAGTTTGCGGGTCATAACACCTTCGTTGTCGAGATAGAGGGTGTAAAAATAAATACCGGCATTGAGATCTTCCACGCGGATACGAACGCGGCTTTCAGAAGATGGGAGCGGATAGTCGCCAACGGAATTTCCCAAAAGGTTGTGCATGATGATTTTCGCCTTCACCTGCTCATTCAGGATCTTGTATTCAACAAAAGCATAATCTGTTACAGGGTTCGGGTATACATCGTGAAGATTAATAAATCTGGAAGAGTAAAGGCTTTGCTTTTCAGGTTTTTCAGTCACCGTAAAATTCACGGTAAACTCCATCGCCTGGGTTGGATTCGATTTACTGTAGACAACATACCGAACGTTACTTTCCCCTGAAACCAAACCCGCTTCCAACGCCACCTGAAAACTGCTGATGGTTTGTCCGGCATCAACTTTCAATATATAGTCTTCTGTCTTTTGATCAAGACAGTTGTTATCGAGACAAAAAAAGTTTTTCTGAGTGCTTCCGATCTGGCCGTCAACTTTACGGATGATGAGCGTGACGGTTTTATCCGATGTGTTTTTAAAACGGACAGGAGCTTTGATAGTCTCCCCGATTAGTCCATGATGCGTCTCCTGCAAGCCGATAATCTCAAAACCCTGACCGAAAGATACCCGGCACAGGGTTGTGACAATTACCAACAACAAAAGTTTTCTCATAGAGACAGCATATTCTACAAAAGTTAAACTTTTTCATGGATTGTCATAATAGAACGAAAGGTTTTTCGTTCAGCGAACCAATAATTTATATCACAAACGTTTACGATCGGATGAAGGGCCAGGGTTGCTGATCACCGGAGACTTCACAACATCCTCGCGCTTAGGCTTTTCTTTTCCGCGCCATACAAATCCTTTGAGTTTTGTGTCTTCTACCTTAAGCTCGTGTGGCGGAATAAAACTGGCTTCCGGTTTTACATAGAAACTCATGTTGTTAACCTTTCCTTCTTTAAAGCGAATAGTGATGTTACTACAGATAATTTTATTCATCCCCATCGCTTTGTTGGTCTTTTCGTCCAGGGCGAAGTATACACTCTCTCCATTCCCTTCCACCACTACGTGATCTATCTTTTTGTTTCTGAAGAACGTGGTCATCTTTCTTCCTTTCACCTGGTTAAAGTTGATGAGTGTATCTTGTGATACCACGAAAGAATTAGCCACCATAAATATGCGGTCGATGGTGTTATTCTTGATCAACATCCGAATCGAGTCTGCAGTCATTTGATTGTCTTGCGACCAAAGTATAGGATCTTTATAGAAATATATAGTTGAATCCATCGAACGATACTCCAGAGAGTCTGCCAGTCCTTGCATATCTTTTTTATAGATCTTTACATTGTTATAGGCGAGCAACCGCTTTTTGCTTGGGTCTGGACTATCAATAGAAACAAGCGTATCGGCTGATATAAAAAGCGTATCATTATTCTCTGTTACTTTCGCTATATAAGCATTGTCATATACTTTCGCGATTCCCTGACTCTTAAAGTAATCCGCTGATTGTCCATAGATGATCAGGTTTTCCTTTTTATAGGTCATTACTACATTCCTTCGGAAAAGGTATTTCTTCCGAATGTCGTCAAGCTTATAGTCTTCCGCATCGAGTTTATAGTCTTGTGTTTCCGCTGATCCCAACTTTAAATCAGATTGCTTGGAGGTTGTTTGATAGAACCCGTTCTCATATACAAATATACTGCTGTCTTTATCGACAACCGTTGTAGGCGTAACGAAGTAGATGATCTTCGATCGTGAATTATACTGAAGACTATCTGCCGTCATGGTATAGTCTGGATTTTTAACATGCACATTTCGCTTGAACGAAGCCAGGTTTGAGTTTACATTATAGTATCCTTTGTTACTGGTCAATACATTGATACTATCGACAAGCCTTCCGTTATTAAAATAGTTAGCAATGTTTGTATTGCGATCGAAGTCAAGGAAGTCAGTGTATAGCGTGGCCGTTGCAAGCTTGGTAAAGACTACGTTCGAACGGAGCTTAGCCTTTTTCGTATTGCCATCATATTCCAATTTACGGCCGGTAATGGTTACTGAATCTCCCTCTAATATTTTCACACGACCATATGCCTCCACATAATTTCGCTTCTTAAAAAAGTAAGCAGAGTCGCAGTAAATAGTAGTTTGATTTTGCGTAAGGATCACATTTCCGATCAATCGATCAAAACGTTCATCACCCTGCCTTCCACCTCTTAATTGATCAGCCTGTTTCAGCTTGACCTTCTTTTGAGCAACAGCCGGTATAGTTCCTGCCATTAAAATTATCATCAGCAAAAAAAACAACAGCGAATAACCATTGCCCACGATCTTCCCTCCTGCTCCAAGCTTTCCGCTTTCTGCTTTTTGCTTTCCGGCTTTTATATTAAATCGTATACTATCCATAATTCAGGTGCAAGCTACAAATCGTAAATCTAAAATCGTAAATCGATACATTTGGGCGTGATAGAGCAATTTCTGAACCATATTGAACAGCATAAGCTTTGCAAGCCAACTGACCGGGTACTGCTGGCGGTAAGCGGTGGCATTGACTCTATGATAATGGTGCATTTATTTCACCGTGCTGGCTTCTCCATCGCGATAGCACATTGTAATTTTCAGCTACGCGGTGCCGATTCTGATGGTGACGAAGATTTTGTGAAAGCAACTGCACGTCAGTTAAATATACCTTGCTTCATCAACCGGTTCGAAACGGCACAGTATGCAGAAGTGAGCAAGCTTTCCACACAAATGGCTGCACGCGAACTGCGCTATACCTGGTTTGAAAAACTTCTTGCAGAACATTCATTCGACTTCCTGGCAACAGCCCACCATCTGAATGATTCACTTGAAACAGTTCTATTAAACTGGGTGCACGGTGCCTCTCTCGAAGGATTCACAGGTATACCGGTACAGCATGGTAAGATTATCCGGCCGATGTTGTTTGCTACGCGTGATGCTATAGAACAATATGCACAGCAGAATACAATTACCTGGCGTGAAGATATCAGTAATCAAACCGATGACTACCAACGCAACTTCATTCGTCATCGTATCATTCCTGCCTTGAAAGAAATTAATCCTTCGCTGGAAAGCACCGTACAACGTGGCTTCTCAAAAGCACAGGGTGAAATCTTTTTGATTAAAGAAGCTTTTTATACATGGAGAGAGAAGTATACCCGTACATCTGAAAGAAGAATAACGATTCAGAAAAATTACTTTTCAGGATTGCCACATGAAGCATCTATACTCTGGAAATTCTTAAAGATGTATGGATTTAATTATGATGTATGTACTGATATTATTGAATCGTTACCTGGCCAATCCGGAAAACGGTTTTTCTCTTCTTCCTATCAGCTTGTTATCGATCGTGAACTTCTCATCGTTACACCGTCTGTTGATTTCGTGAATGATGTTTATATAGAGGAAGACCAACATCAGGCTCAACTCGATTCGTGGCAGATGGATATTTATACTCCCACTGCAATATTAAAATCAACAGACCCGCTCGAAGCCACGCTGGATGCAGATAGCATTGTATTTCCTTTAGTGTGGCGAAAATGGAAAGCGGGTGACGCATTCTTTCCTCTTGGAATGAATCATCGTAAAAAGGTGAGTGATTTTTTAATCGACCAGAAAATCTCTGTAGCCGATAAAGATTCAGTAACGGTATTGGAGTCGCAGGGAGAAATTATCTGGATTGTCGGGTACAGAATTGACAACAGGTTTAAACTAACTGACAAGACCAGCCGAGTATTAACGTTCAAGGTATCTTCACATTTTCGGTAATATCTTTTTTTTTGACAGGTAGTATCCTAAATTGGTGCCTGGCAGCGTTTGAACTATACTCCTGCTGAAAACAAAAAGGTGCAGATTTTAAAGTTTATACCATCTTGTTCAAGTTTATCCAGTGGGTCCACTGAGATTAATATACAAACCCATAAATCATTATTCTTATGAAAGTAACAGTAGTTGGCGCTGGTAATGTAGGCGCCACATGTGCCGATGTATTGGCCTATCGCGAGGTGGCCAGTGAAATCGTGCTCGTTGATATTAAAGAAGGTCTTGCTGAAGGAAAGGCTTTGGACATTTGGCAGAAAGCTCCGATCGACTTGTACGATAGCCGTACCATTGGTGCTACCAATGATTATTCAAAGTCAGCAAACTCGGATGTTGTCGTAATTACTTCGGGTCTTCCACGCAAACCTGGTATGAGCCGTGATGATCTTATCGGAACCAACGCTGGCATTGTGAAGTCAGTTACTGAGAATGTTATCAAGTATTCACCTGAAGCGATCATTATAGTAGTATCCAACCCGTTGGATGTAATGACATACCAGGCACATTTAACTTCGAAGCTTCCACGCACGAAGGTATTTGGTATGGCCGGTATACTTGATACTGCACGTTACCGCGCCTTTCTTGCGGAAGCATTAAATATATCTCCGAAAGATATACAGGCCATGTTGCTCGGTGGCCATGGCGATACAATGGTGCCACTTCCACGCTATACAACCGTTGCTGGTATACCTGTAACAGAGTTGATCGATAAAGACAAATTGAACGCGATCCTTGAAAGAACAAAAGTAGGTGGTGGTGAATTGGTGAAGTTAATGGGAACTTCTGCATGGTATGCACCTGGGTCTGCTGCTGCACAAATGGTAGAAGCTATCGTGAAAGATCAGCGCAGAGTATTCCCGGTATGTATCCGTTTGGATGGTGAGTACGGTATCAAAGATTGCTACCTCGGTGTACCGGTAGTACTTGGAAAAAATGGTATCGAAAAAGTTATTGAACTCGACCTCAATCCGGAAGAAAGAATACTGCTTGAATCAAGCCGCAAAGCGGTGAGAGAAGTAATGGATGTACTTGAGAATCTTGCCTGATCAACAGTCAAACTATTGATAAATAAAAAATGCCAGGTATACCTGGCATTTTTTATGTAATATCATCAGATATATAGCTGAATTTATTCGCCTTCTTTTTTCACACTCCACACTACTGCCCCAACAAGTGTTACGAGCATCAGCCAGGAAGAAATCATCGTGATTTTGTTTCCGGTATAGTAAGCTGCAGGTTCAAATTTAAATTCGATGATATGTTTACCTGCCGGTACTTGCAGTGCACGCAATATATAGTTCGCACAAATAATCGGAGTTTCTTTCCCATCAATAAAAGCTTTCCAGCCTTTCGGGTAATATAGTTCCGAAAATATAGCCAGACCGTTTTCGGCTGACTGGCTTTCATACTTTTTATAGTTTGGATTATAATCCGTAAGCTGGATCGAAGCGGCAGTGTCGCCTTTTACACCCTCTACTTTAAACTTAGAAGCATCTACAACCGCCGTGGTACGCGTATTCACGCCACAAGTCTTTTGGACTTCTTCAGTCGGCGAGTTTACGGTGACTACTTCATTCACAAACCATGCGTTGCCATTAGCGGAAGGATTCGGAATAATATTGGTACGATCCGGGCCGAACACTATATATTTTACATTCAGCATGTTCATAACGCCATACTGCGAGAAATCAGCTTTACCGGCTTGCACATCGCGTATAAACGCATTGGTCTCCCGAAAAAGACAAGTATCATACATATCCTGGTATCTGCGCATTTTCACTCCGTGGTATCCACCAATCGAATTATGGAAATATGAAGTGCGTGCTTCTTCAAATGTACCCTGGAGATTATATACCCTGTAGTACGATTTATCTTTAAGAATCTCCTGATCAGCGGCAGTCATGGCAAAGAGTGTACTCTCACGCTTACGCTGAAACTTCTCTTTCGGGAAGAAACGTTTATCAACAATTGAAAGATCGAGTGTGATCATCAGGATCAGGAATGCATAGAATGCTATCGGTGTTAACTTCTTCCACACTTCAAAGTATATCAGAACAAACGCTGCTATAATAAACCCTAAGGCGCGAAACACATCGCTGCGAAATAAACTCTTCCGATCATCCGCCAGCGCACCTGTAAACCATGACGGCAACTGGCTTTCGTCAGGCGTCATAAAGCTCATCATGCTACCAAATAATAACAGCACTACGCACAGCCCACCCGTTGCGCCAAACACGATCAGCAATTTCTTTTTAGCGGCTTTGTCCACCCCGGTTTCGAAAAGTTTTTCAAGACCCAACATTCCCAACAAGGGCAATGCGAACAGCGGCATGATGATCATGAAAGTTACCGACCTGAATTTGTTATAGGCTGGCAGGTAGTCAAACAGAAAATAGTTGAATGACTTAAAGCTATCACCCCAGCTGGTCATGATCCCAAAGATGACTACAGGGATTAACCACCAAACATATTTTTTATCCGCGAAAGCGATGCCCAATACAAACAGAAAAAATATAATGGCACCTCCATAGTACGGAGCGTTGAGCGGATTAATGCCCCAGTACGCGGATGTGAATTGGGCAAGCTGATTGGCTGTCTGCTGATCACCTGAGCGTGACAATGCATTATATACTTCACTCTTGGGATCTTGCACCAGATAATTGGAGCTGCTGCCTCCATAGAAATTAGGAATGAGCAATGTCATCGGCTCAAGTATACCATAGCTATAGCGGAAAGCATATTCTTTGTCGAGACCGCTATCGCCTTCTTTCTTTACACTGGTAGTTAATTGTGCTTTACCACGAATAGAGTACTCGCTATATTCAGTCACTGCCCACATAGGGCCTACAAAAGAACCTACAGCAATAATCGCTGCTGCTACGAGTATACCTATCGTTTTAAAAAAGTCGACTGCTCTCTTTTCTTTTACAAACTCGATGAGACGAACGAGTCCATATACAAGTACGATGAACAGCAAATAGTATGTAATCTGTAAATGATTTTCTTTCAATTGAAGCGCTAGCCCAGCCGTTGTAACTCCGAATCCCAGGATCTTTCTACCAGAAAAAGCCAGGTGAATACCCGCCATCACCAACGGCATAAAAGCGATTGCTCCTATGCGGGCATTATGCCCTGCGCCCAGGCCGATGATCATATAGGATGAAAGCCCAAACGCAATGGCCCCACCGATGGCGAGGTACGGCCGCACACGAAAGGCCAGCAGCATAATATAGTAACAGATAAACGCGAGGAAAATATTCGATATCGGGTGAGGCAATGAAAGTGATAAGGCACGTTTCAAAAAGCTCACAGGTCCGTTGCTCCAATGTGTATTGATGAGGTATGCCGGCATACCGCTGAACATAGCATCTGCCCATAATCCTTCTTCGCCCGTCTTGTCGCGATAGTCACGAAGTGCTTTGGATGAACCCTCCCACTGCTGAATATCGTATTGGCTGATGGTTTTACTATCGAAGAACACCGGGCTGAAAAAGAAAACGGTTACAACCAGGAAGACGCCAACAGCTACAAGATGCGGAAGTACCTGTGTGGTGAAATTGATTTTTTTCATGCGTTGAATTTGAGACGTTACGTTGTGAGGTTCAGACATTCAATTACATCGCGCCAGTCTTCCGCTCATTTCTTATTTTAGTCGTGCAAAATAGGAAGGATTGTGGATACTCCCGAATGAATCTTTACTTTGCATGATCATCAAATTATTTCTTTATGGATTTACAGAGCACCATTCTCGAAATGTTACAAAAGATTGTAAGCGTTATACCAAGCCTGGCCGTACTCGCTGCCACCCTATATTATATTTCAAAACGCTCTGCGGCCGAAGGATACCTGATGGCGGCTGGTGCACTCATTGGTTTACTGACGCATTTATTTTACGTTGTAGGGATTCCACTGCTTACTCAGAATGGTGTGGATTCGTACGCTGCATATCAGCCCTATCTTATCCCGGTAGCAATTCTCAGCACACTTGGAGCGATGGCCTTTGCGATAGGTTTATTTATGTTGATTCACAAAGTAGTGACCATGCCTGTTACCAATACCAATGGTCCTTCAGGATATTGAGGGCGGCTATCAACATTAACACTGCCGTGACGCGTTTGATATAGATGGGATTGAACTTACTCGCCCCGAGCCGTGAGCCGATCTGACCGCCTAGAAAAACGGCCGCGAGCAGTGGAAGTATATATTGCCACGACAACGCGGGAAGTCCGCGTTGAAATTGTCCGGCAAGACCACTGATTGAGTTCACCAGTATAAACAAACTTGCAAGTGCCGATATTTTTTTAGCATCCGACCAACGGAGAAAATGAAGTATTGGGGAAAGAAAGATACCGCCACCTATACTTACCAATCCTGACAGAAAACCGATGCCTCCACCAAGCGCTATATTTGCAGGCGTTGTGTTATACTTTCCGAAGGAAGCATTTATTTTTTCAGGCTGAATCCAGAGAAGAATAGAAGCCATAAGTAAAGCAACTCCCAACAGGATAAAGAACACATTGTCTTCCAGCTTCCAAAAACCACCGAGGTATGCCGCAGGCACGCTTGCTACCAGGAATGGCCATACTTCTTTCCAGATAATTTTTCCTTCGCGATAAAAGATAATCGTACCGCTGGTGACAACGATGATATTACAAAGTAGCGCAGTAGGACGAATTACTTCGGGAAGCAGCATGAACATAGGCTGCGCGAGCAATGCGAGGTAGCTTGAGCCTCCACCAAAACCAACGGAAGCATAGATAAGCGCAATCAGAAAAAAACTTGCTATGAGAATGATCTGTGTTGAATCCATGTGCACTACTCTGCTCTGCGTACAATGATGGATTGAAGATTTTTAACATAGCGCCTGCCCGTGCGAATATCCTGCGTGGCAATCATTACTATATTTTCGTCCAGTTTCTCCAGGGGTTGATTGTCCTTTGAGGTAAGGATATATACTGAATTCCCGATAGCCGTATTAAACAGTTCATTCCAGGAGTATATAATTTTATATCCATCGGATGCTATACATGTAAAATAGTATTCACTTAACACTTTGGGGTTCTCGGCATCCAGTTCAACACCCTGTAGAAAATCTTTCAGTAAAACGCCAGTCAGGTCCTTGGCGGTTCCCTTTACATCGCCTTTGTGATTGGTGATTACAACATCACCGAGGTTATATAGCTTATACTTCTTGAGTTCTTCGAATGATACAGTCTTCGGTGATTTTACCCGGCCACTTATACTGATGGCTGAAGTTGGTTTCAGAACCTCTTGCGCAACCGCAGAAGCAAGCAATACACTCAGAAAAACCGTGAGGCAAATACGGAACATAAGCAATTATAATTTCGATTACTGGAATGGTGGTAAGCTATATATTATCCTCCTATAGTGGACATAGACTCGTGAACAGGAAGATGATCGCTTCGTTTTTTTTCTGCCTCAAAACCATCTTTGACACGATGACGAAATGCGTAAAGCAATTTCTCTTTTATAGCTTCATCTTCCAGACTTGATCGCAACAGCGTTTTTATATCCAACACGCCATCATCATATAGACAGGTTTTCAATACACCCTGGGCGGTTACACGGATGCGGTTGCAGGTTCCACAAAACGTACGGCTAAACGCTGCAATCACTCCTATACTTCCTTTGTAACCGGGTATACTATAGTTATAGGATGTTGAATAATCAGGATCAGGAATTTTATGCAGTGCCGGATAATGTTCCTGGATATATGAAATGATTTTTTTATAGGTCCACGCAAGTGAAGTATAATGATTTCCTTCACCGTTAAAAGGCATCTCCTCAATAAAACGAACGTCCACTTTATTATTCCGCGTAAGCTCAATCAACGGTATAATATCATCGATATTCTTTCCATCCATTACTACAGCGTTAATCTTTACCGGGATTTCATTTTCCAGCAACAGATCCAACGTCTTCATTACCGGCTCGAATTCATCACGTCTTGTAATCGCTTTGAAGCGCTGCTTGTCTACAGTATCCAGACTAAGGTTTACCGATGCTATACCTATCTTTTTTAGCTCCGGTATAAACGTTGACGTTAGCACACCGTTGGTGGTAAGATGCAGGTCCTTAATTCCGGGAATCTCAACGATAGAGCGAATAAGCTTCATCAGGTCTGTGCGAACAAATGGCTCGCCACCCGTTAATCGTACTTTTGAAATCCCCATTGTAGCAAGCATGGAGACAAGCCTATAGATCTCTTCGAAGGTGAGTAATTCTTTCTTGGGCAGATAATGTATACCTTCTTCAGGCATACAATAAAAACAACGCAGGTTACAGCGATCTGTGACTGCAAGACGAAGGTAATTGATGGGCCTGTTATGGTTATCGAACAAATTCAAGTCTCAGATCGTTACGTAGTTTTAGTTAAAAGCAGATCACAAAATACAAACAAAATACAAACTCTGTCGGCTAAAAATTCACGCTTCCGCGGAAAGGCTTTGAATTTGTGTTTTTGCATTCGAAATTTGCTGAATATTTTATCTATCGATTTGAAAACTAAAACGCATGAATACGTTCAGGGTTAAAGCATTCGGTGTTACGAAAGACATCCTTGGTGGGAAGGAAACCGTAGTTGAGGCATCCGGAAAAACAGTAGCCGATTTACGCTCTGCACTCACAGAAAAATATCCGAAGCTTGTAGGGTTGCGTTCGTTGTTTATAGCAGTTAATAACAGCTATGCAGACGACACTGCTTTGTTACAGGAAAGTGATGAGATCGCATTGATTCCACCGGTAAGTGGTGGTTGAGCTATCCAAGCTTTGTATTTGATATTCTTACCATAATTGGCTACCTTAATTACTCCTTCACGATAATGTTCAACCAACCTTTAGAGAACATGATTAAAATCACCGACAAACCAATTGACGTTCAAAAAGTCATCGAGACAGCTTCGAGCTTGAATGCCGGAGCTGTTAATGTTTTTGTAGGTACGGTGCGTAACAATGCACATGGAAAAAATGTAGTCTGGTTGGAGTATGAAGCATACGAAACCATGGCGGTTGGCGAAATCAGAAAAATTATAGACGATGCCTCGCATCGATGGCCTTTGTTAGGATGGGCCGTGAGCCACCGCATTGGTACATTAAAACCTGGTGAAGTGGCAGTAGCGGTAGCGGTATCAACACCACACCGCAGAGAATCTTTTGATGCCTGTGAGTATATTATGGATACCCTGAAAGAGAAAGTACCGATCTGGAAAAAAGAAGTATTTGAAGATGGAGAAGAGTGGATCTCCGCCAGACCGGAAGTAGCCGTAAATTCATAAGCTAAATCTGAAATAAAAAAACAAAGGAGGCCAACGTGTTGGTCTCCTTTTATTTTTATCCGATTAACATCACAGCAGCTGAAACTAAAAGTATAGCTGCCACCAGGCTTGCGATTAACACAATAATCAAATCACGATGTATACGATTAGTGTGCGGTTTAGCGATTGGTTTCATTTACCAATAAAATTTGGTATAAAACTAAAGCGCATTACGGATTAAAAATCTGGGAAAGGTGTGTTTGTAAGAACATGTAATAAATCTGAATAGAAATTTTTCTTTTAACAGATGCAGTGCGCTAAAATCCCACGATTAGGTGATAGCAGCACAATTACAGATTTACATCATGCTTTCGGTTGTTTAAAAATAAAATATACCGGAAAAATACGGTATAGATGTATAATTGTTTTGAAATCGGTGGTTGATTCTGAGGCTTTTAGAAGTATATCGAAAGAACACCTCATTTGTATATTTCAGTGGTTACGCTCTCTGAAAACCTTACAGATATAGTTTCGCTCAAATTTCTGAAAGTATTATGAGTACTCCTGAAGTGCGTAAGATTCTATTCAGACCGTTACTTTTCACCACTGTGTAACACGAATCTTATAAAATAAATGTAACAACGCTGCACAAAGAGCAAACCTCCTTATAGAATTCACGAAAATTTCAAGGCGTTTACTTTCGCTTTGCTTGTGCTTTTTTGCTTTCATTTCTTGTCGCTTCTATTCTGAAAAGCGCGAAGGTCTTCCGGAGTATTGATGTTTTTATGAATGCGTTCGTCTGGAGATTTCAATAAGAGAATGTCATTCTGCTTTAAGAAATTACGACAACTTATACCTCCGTTCTTATAGTATTCGATCAGGTGTGGCGATGCTTTTGATTCCCATACTGCCAGCAACGGCTCAGGGTTTTCTCCATCGGAATCATAAAAACAAACAGCATCTTTTGTTATATCACGATGAGCTATCAGATGTTCAATGGTAGCTTCGTCAACATACGGCATATCTACAGGCACTGTAATCCAGGCAACGCTATCATTCATTGCAAACGCAGATAGAATTCCATTCATAGGGCCCTCCAACTCAAACCGATCTTCTAATGGATTAAGGTTAACTGGTATATCGCTACTTTTTTTACACGAAATATATACTTCATCACAAAACTTTTTCAGCAAGCCTGCTATATATTCACGTTGTGGCTTGCCGTTAAAATCGATAAGACCCTTATCTTGTCCCATCCGCGAACTTTTTCCGCCCGCCAATACCAGTCCATGTATACTACCCATGAATTTCCTTTCCGCAATGCGGACATTTTTTTACTTCTTTCGACTTATCTACATGAAGCAACTCAAAAAAGCCAGACGACAAAATACCTGCAGGGAGTGCAAGCAGTCCGACACCTGCTATAGCGAATAATCCGCCGAGAAATTTCCCAAGCGCTGTTATAGGTACCATGTCTCCATAGCCTACCGTTGTGATCGTTGCTATACCCCACCACATCGTAGCAGGTATACTGCTGAATTTATCGGGCTGCGCATCATGCTCGGCATAAAACATAATGAACGAAATGATAGTCAACACAAAAAGTATAAACAGGAAACTAAGGACGAGTTGTTCTTTGCGATCGGTCAAAACCCGTTTGAATATTTTCAATGCATGCAGGTAGCGCGCGATCTTGAAAAGCCGGAAGAGCGACATCAATCTGAATATCCTCAGGAACCGCAGGTCTATAAATACAAAATAGAAAGGAAGGAACGCCAGCAAGTCTATAATTGCCATCGGCTGACGCATGTATTTCAATCGCCCTTTTACAGGATCACTATATTCAGGATTTTCAACGATAGAATATATACGTGCTATATATTCCAGGGTAAAAAAGATAATGGTAAAGAATTCAAACTTAACGAACAGGACATCATACTTACTGCGAAGCTCAGCCACCGAATCCAGTATAATAGCAAATATATTCAGGATGATAATGCTGATCAGGAAGAACTCAAAGATGCGCTCCAAAACACCGCCTTTCTCGGTCGGCTCCAGCGTTAGGTAAAGTCTTCTGCGAATGGTCATGCGTTACTTGCGTTTGAAATCCTTCTTGCCACCCGTCTTCTCCATCAACTTTATTTCTTCAATTACTATAGTATGCGACAATGCTTTACACATATCGTAGATGGTGAGCGCAGCAATAGACGCAGCCGTAAGCGCTTCCATTTCAACACCTGTCTTACTGGTAATAACAGCTTCGGTATCAACAATAATTTTCTTGTTGACAACCCGTATAAGCACCTGGCAATCTTCCAATCCCAACGGATGACAGAACGGTATGAGGTCCGAAGTTTTCTTGGCACCCATCACTCCGGCAATGATTGCCGTTTGAAAGACAGGGCCCTTCTTCGTTATCAGTTCATTGTGTTGTATAAGATTGAGGATTTCATCGCCTACGTTAATAATAGCCTGAGCTTTCGCAGTGCGCTTTGTCACCTTTTTATCGGATACGTTCACCATCTGCGGAAGACCGCTGGGCGAAACGTGTGTAAATTTCTTTTTACTCATGTATCTTCGGACAAAACAAAGTTAATAATTATTACACATGGTAGATGTAAAGGAAGCCACCGATATAGTGCTGTCGAATCTCTTTAAACCTTCGGTTACACGGGTTGATCTGAACGATGCTTATGGAAGAATACTGGGCGAAGCCATCAAAGCTGACCGCGACTTCCCTCCCTTTAATCGTGTAGCGATGGATGGCATTGCAATCTGGTATGATGAATGGAAAAGCGGAAGACGCGAATTTTATGTGGAAGAAACACAGAGTGCAGGCCAGCCACAAAAAAGCTTGAGAGATGTGCAGAACTGCATGGAAGTAATGACAGGTGCTATTCTACCCGAAGGTACGGATACCGTAATCCGGTATGAGGATGTCTCTATACAGGGCAACAACGCTACTATATTAATTGATAAGATCGAAGAAGGACAACATATACATACGCAGGGTCAGGATGCGAAACGAAATGATGTGCTTCTTACTCCGGGTATAATTCTATCACCAGCAGAGATTGCATTGCTGGCTTCGGTTGGTGTAAGTGATGTTCCGGTTTTTGCTTTTCCGCGTGCCGCTATAATTTCCAGTGGCGATGAACTGGTAGAGATAACAGAAATTCCGGAGTCGCACCAGATCAGGAGATCCAACACGTATGCCATTGATGCTGCTATGAAAGCGATCGGTTGGGAAGGAACCGAGTATCATATTTATGATCAAAAGGATTTTGTAATTGAATCGTTGAAAGTTATAGCAGAGAATCATGATGTACTGATTGTATCGGGTGGAGTATCAAAAGGTAAATTTGATTTTATACCGGAAGCTTTGGAGAGTATACAGGTAAAAAAATTATTTCACCATGTAAGTCAACGACCTGGTAAACCCTTCTGGTTTGGCGTATCTAAAAAAGGGAAAGTTGTCTTTGCCTTGCCGGGAAATCCCGTATCAACCTATATGTGCTTTTATCGCTATGTGATGCCGTGGATTTTAAAAAGTCTGCACGTTGAGTATCAGCAGCAATATGCAATTCTTGCTAAAGATTTCAAGTTCGATCCGAAGTTGACTTATTTTTTACAAGTAACGGTGAAGAATGAGAATGGAAAGTTAATGGCGTATCCGGATGCCGGTGGTGGCTCGGGAGATTTTGCTAACCTGAAAAAAGTAACGGGCTTCCTGGAGTTATCCCTCGACAAGAATCAATTTGAGGCAGGCGAAGTATATCCTTACTTTCCGTTCAGGAGTTAAAATAACGATAGTGGTATATATGTATCATAGTTGCCATGTATATACTTCAAGGATCGCGTCCGCATAACGAGTCATGACCATTCTTATTGCACCCGACAAATTCAAAGGTTCGTTAACAGCACAACAAGTTTGTGACGAGGTGAAACGTGCCCTACTCAAATGGAATGGTGCGCTGAATATCATAACGCTGCCCATGGCCGATGGTGGTGAAGGTTCATGCGAACTACTGACGTCCTTTAGTGGCGGCAAATTTATAACA
Source organism: uncultured Bacteroides sp. (assembly GCA_902168185.1). Taxonomy (GTDB): domain Bacteria; phylum Bacteroidota; class Bacteroidia; order Cytophagales; family Cyclobacteriaceae; genus Ohtaekwangia. Next base: position 7,486 of record CABHOV010000033.1, on the reverse strand, counting down.
GCCTCTGTACACGACCCGCTATTTCGAAATATAGATGCCCGCTATGGCATATCGGAAGATAACGAAACTGCATTCCTGGAAATGGCTTCTGCCTCCGGATTGCAGCTGTTAAAGAAGCATGAACGAAACCCGATGCAAACCACAACGCTTGGGATAGGCGAACTCATAGCACATGCACTCGATCTGGGGGTAAAGAAAATCATTTTAGGTATAGGAGGCAGTGCCACAAATGATGCCGGCATGGGCATGGCTGAAGCACTCGGTGTACAATTTTTATCTGCTGAAGGTGAACGGTTGAAACCTGTCGGAGAAAACCTAAGGTATATACATACACTTGACCTTACGCACGTACATCCTAAATTATCAACCACAGCCTTCACTATATTCTGCGATGTTGATAATCCACTTTATGGTCCGCATGGTGCTGCACATGTTTTCGCGCCACAGAAAGGTGCCAATGAAGAAATGATACAGATTCTCGATGAAGGCCTCATGCATTATTCATCGTTGCTTAAAAAAACATTTAGCCGCACGGTAAATTTTCCGGGCGCAGGTGCTGGCGGTGGATTGCCTGTATCGCTTCAAGTACTTACAAATCTTAAAGTAGTTCCCGGCATGGATTTCATTATACAATTTCTAAAGCTGGACGATCATGTTCGCCATGCAGATATAGTCATTACCGGTGAAGGCAAAGTTGATGAGCAAACCCTTTCGGGGAAAGTGGTAAGTGGTATAGCACGGCTTGCAAAAAAATATGACAAAGCTCTTTTTGTGGTGGCCGGAACTTGTGAACTTCCCGAACATTGCCTTGAGCAACTCAACATTCGAAAATTGATCACGTTAACCAATCCGAATGTTCCGGAAGAGTATGCCATAGAACATGCTGCTTCACTTTTAAGCCAGCGTATAACCGAAGAGCTGGTACAGCATTTAACAGATTAAAAAGTGATTTGCTTCCCTATGCGGGGCACGTTAACTTTGCAATCCTGGCGAGGTTTTGTTTCCTGATCCACGAAAGCTAAACGCAGGTCTTTTCTTGCGTTTTTCTTTAAAAATCGGCGAAATCCGCAGGAAAATATAGACTGAACAGGTACGATTCACCCATAGACATTTTCAAACATCATGTTCGATAATTTAAGTTTAAAACTGGAAAAAGCTTTTCAAACCCTGAAAGGCCAAGGCAGCATCTCCGAAATCAACGTTGCCTCTACTGTAAAAGAGATCCGTAAAGCATTGATCGATGCTGACGTAAACTATAAGGTTGCCAAAGAGGTAACGGACGAGATCAAGGAAAAGGCAATGGGCCAGGATGTATTGACATCCATCTCTCCCAGCCAGTTACTGATCAAGATAACAAACGATGAACTTACTGCCCTGATGGGTGGTGAGAGTGAAGATATTAAAATTGATGGCAGTCCTGCGATAATCCTGATCGCTGGTTTACAAGGTTCCGGTAAAACAACATTCTCGGGTAAACTTGCCAACTACTTGAAGCGTCAGGGTCGTTCTGTTTTGTTAACGGCGTGTGATATATACCGTCCTGCTGCGATCGACCAGTTAAAAGTTTTAGGTGAGCAGGTTGGTGTTGAAGTATATGCAGAGCCTGAAAATAAAGACGCTGTTAAAATAGCGAAGGCTGCCATTGAACACGCCAAGAAGAACAATCACCGTATCGTTATTGTCGATACCGCTGGTCGTCTTGCTGTAGATGAAGAGATGATGGATGAGATCGCTCGTTTGAAAGCTGCGCTTAATCCTTCCGAGACTTTATTCGTTGTTGACTCCATGACGGGTCAGGATGCGGTGAACACTGCGAAGGCTTTCAATGATCGTTTGAATTTCAATGGTGTTGTTCTTACCAAGTTAGATGGCGATACACGTGGCGGTGCTGCACTTTCTATTCGCAGAGTTGTTGATAAGCCTATCAAGTATGTGAGCACAGGTGAGAAGATGGAAGCTATAGATCGCTTCTATCCTGAGCGTATGGCGAGCCGTATCTTAGGTATGGGTGACGTTGTAACGCTCGTTGAAAAAGCTCAGCAGGCATTCGACCAGGAAGAAGCTGCGCGCCTCAATAAAAAAATACGCAAGAATCAATTCGACTTCAACGACTTCCTCTCGCAACTCGAGCAAGTGAAGAAGATGGGTAACATGAAAGATCTTTTAGGCATGATCCCAGGGATGGGTAAAGCTTTGAAAGATGTAGATGTAGATGATAATTCTTTTAAGCCGGTTGAAGCGATCATTCGCTCGATGACCATGCATGAGCGCGAGAATCCTGACTTGATCAATGGCAGTCGTAAAGATAGAATTGCAAAAGGAAGCGGTACTTCTATACAACAAGTCAATCAGCTCCTGAAGCAGTTCAGCGACATGCGCAAAATGATGAAGACGATGAACAAGATGGGTGGTGGCAAGCGTGCGCTTTCTGCTTTGAATCCGTTTGGGAAGTAATTGTCTCCCGTCCCGATAGCTATCGGGACAGATTTTCGCAGATAAAAAAAACAAAACCGCTGCTATTCATATTGAGTAGCAGCGGTTTTTGTTTATACTTTAAACAGGGATTGAAACTATATATATCCTAAACTACTTTACCTGTTCGATGAATATATCCGCTAACGTTGCTCTGTAGCTATAGCTACTGAGCAACGTTTAAGGTCCTGGTGTTAATAGCAATCGGGCTCTTTACGATATATACCATCCCATAATTGTCCATGAGAAAATTATTATCAATAAACCAAGCAAAAGTTCGTGCTTTGATAATACCCTTCCTTTATTCCGATCTCCTTAAAAGACTTCAAAAAGCCACCAACATTGGCTTTAGTCATGCTATGTTATGCATTGAGCAACTCAAACACCTCACTTACCATAAAAAGAATCCAAATTGTAAATAACCCAGCCCATTGAAAGAAGAATACTCTCAGAACACTATAATTTAACACTTGTTTCACTAGTCTAAGTACCACTAAATATATAGCGATCGTAATCAATGAAAGAATGAATGTCACCACTATACCTGTATTTTACCTACCAAAAAGAACCCGAGGTCATTCTGAAAATCCAAAAGTTCCCTCTCAGAAGTTGTCGTGCCTAAATGTTTTAAGATAACTGCAATGAATATGGTCACTATTTCAACAATGATCAAAAATATGCAAGCAAGAAGCTTTTTCATTTTCTTATATAGTATTGTACAGTTTTTTGCTTCGACCTTCTAGCAAAAAAAATGCTGCAATTTTCAGATTATAGAACTGATAATTGCAGCATTTCCCAATTAAATTCATTAATACTTCACCATTCTCTTCAGGTATTTTTCATTGTTCTTATCTGTCAGTTGTATGATATATATTCCAGAAGGAAGGTTATCCACAGGGATGGTCATTGCATTCTGGTCATTTGAACTTGTTTTTATTACCCGTCCTCGCATATCCGTAAACGTGACTTGCTTAACCGCGCTCGCATTTTTGATTATAACATTTACCGAGAATGGATTTGGATATATACCAAAACGATCGTCTATATCTTCTTCATTTCCTGTAACAGGTCCATCCGTTACTGTTATTAAAAAAGTTTGTGCTGCACTCTCACATCCATCAGCATTTATATAGGTAGCGGTATAAATACCAGCTTGTGTTATCTGAATATCGGATAATGTAACCTCACGGCTTACTGAAGTAAAACTGCTCGGTCCAGTCCAACTCCACGATCCTCCTGTAGCAGGATCCGGGCTCAGCAAAACTGTAGATCCTGTAAACACAGATACTATAGGCGTCTGTACGGAGGCTTGTGAACTAACTTTAATATGAGGAACGATATTAGCAGGAGTACACGTGAGGTTGGATTCGCCATATACTAAACCTCGGCCGGCGGTGCTCATATAGTATCGTCCATATACATTCATGTCTCCCATTATAAAATTTCCATTGGCAAGACCGCCATATTCATGTGCATCATCATTCACACGTGTCCAACTGGCACCTTCATCAAGCGATCGAAATGCACCACGCTCATTGTTCACCGTTCCCCATATATATATAGCGGGATATGATTGACCAGAAGCTTCTTTACCAAAGCCGACTGCAGAACAATTCGTTACTCCGTTTACTTTAGAGAAGGCTTGTCCGGAGTCTTTTGAACGGCTCAAACCACCACCATACAATGGCACCCACACATCACCTTCACGGTATGGTGCTAGCCTTATAATTCTAGATCCACCCGTTCCGGCAGATCCGGAAGATGTAAAAGATACGCCACCATTTGTACTTACTAACAAGGCGCCCGTGCTGCTGTTATACGCATAAAACTTTGCAGCGTTGAGCGGATCTGCTACCGGACGTGCTCCGCTAACAGTAAGACCAGTAACGGCTGTCCAGGTGGTACCTTTATCAATTGATCTATAGGTTGTACTTGATCCTTCCGGACAATGTAAAAATGTACTTCCATCGGCAGATATAGAAACACTACCTTTGTAACCTTTTGCCGTTGCACATTCGCTCCACGATATACCCATGTCATTGGAATAGTACAATGACCCTACTTGTACATTATTAACAGTCTTTGCTCCTGCGCGAAGCAAAATATTAGGATTGAGGGCGGCATATGCTACTCCAGTAGTGGTTCCCATTCTCGGTGTGTGAATGGGAGCATATTGCGTTACATCGGTATGTCTAAAGCCATCGTAATCTCCAATTACACTTACAAATGATCCGTTCGGTATACTTACAGCATCCAGCGCCACCGTTTCTTCCAAACCTTTTACCTGAAACTTCCACACATTTGTAGTTGCATCGATATCATCGGTTTGATATATACCATTACCAGAGACTACCCAAGCCTTCTTTGTATCAAAGGGATCGAACTCAATGGATCCAGCCCAATGTATAGATTGACCATTTATCCAGGATACTCCATTAGCATCCATACTATAGCCCCGGTTTATTACATCTGTCCAGGAAGATCCTCCATTGGTACTTAGAAATATTCTGTCGCCCCAAACATTAGTTTCCTGTGCATCATACTTATTAATAGATGCGGCAAGTATCCTGTTTGAATTATTCGGATCTACACTTATTCCGCCAAAAGACCCGGAATAAGAAGGTGTTACATTTGTCCATGCTCCGCTTTGCAGATTATACTTCCATATCTGACCACTTCCCTGAACATCCCATGGCCCCACACCCGTGGCGTAAGTAATATATAGATTACGATCACTTGTCAATACAGCTCTGTGTGGCATCAACGATGTTGGTGCGGATGCAATGGCTGTAAATGTAAAACCACCATTGTCACTTCGATAAAGATTATTATCACCTGTGCGACTTACACCTGCGATGACAGTTTGCGTAGGAGAACCCGATGAACCTGTAGAAGGATCAAGAACAACGAAACTGATTCCATTGGCATCACTGGCATTATTTGTTGAGGTTGGTGTAGGAGTTGTTGTTATATTCAATCCAGACAATCTTGCCCATGTAGCACCAGAATCTGTGCTTTTAAACAAACCATTATAGCGTGTTCCACACAGCAGTATATTATTACTATTCGGATCCACTACAAGCTTTTCTCCGGTTTGCCGCCCCATGCCGTTACCATGTGCTTTAAATTGCGAAGTGACTTCTGTTATGGAAAATGTATTACCATAATCAGATGAACGAAGTATAGCAGTTTTTCCGTTGTTGAAATAAGATGTACCTACCAGCATATATACCTTATTCGGTTCTTTCGGATCGGTTGCCAAAGATTCCACACCTTGATATCCGACTTCATCTTCAGACGTCCAATCCAGTAGCGGGATCCACTTGCTATTCGCGGCATCCCAACGATACGCACCACCAACATCAGTACGGGCATATATCAACCCCTGCTGAGTTTTGCTGGTAATAATGCCAGACACGAAACCGCCACCACCTATCGCTACATTTTTAGAAGTATAGATTTCTGTTTGGCCTTTAACCGCTATAGATGTACCTCCTAAAATAAGTAGACTCCATACTAATGATCGGAGTAACATCATACTGCTGTTCTTTACATGTAAAAATTTCTCGTTCATAAATTCGTCTTTATGTTTATTCGATACACTCTTCAACCTCCCCCTATTAACACATATTCTATATACTTGTTCAGACTTGATAGTGACTCTCTTATGCAAGATGATCAACGTTTTTCGAATTTCACCTCTAACTATATACACACCATCATTCAAGAATTACAATACCTCACTCTACGTTAATTGTTATTGAATTCTTTTTCAAACCCTCGCCTGTTGCCGTCAAATTAATCTTGCCTTTATTTTCTGCACCTTGAAGAACAACCAAGGCTAATCCACAAAAAGCTTTGCGTTCGTTGGATTTGAATGATGCATGACTTACCGGATCGCCATTATCAACGCCTGCTATATATCCATCGCCTGTTACCTGAAATTTCACCAGGTTGTCTGCATTCGGAACTATATTTCCCTGATCATCTACAATCTTTACCGTTACAAACGATAAGTCTTTTCCAGTAGCAAGTATATTGGTGCGGTCTGCTTCCAATATTATTCTTGAAGCCTTTGAAGCTGTACGAACTTCTTTATGAAGCACTTCCTGTCCGCTTTTCCGGGATATAGCCTTGAGTACTCCCGGCTCGAATGGCACTCGCCATTGTATATGGAGATCATCGCCGGTTTTTTGCTTTACTCCAAGGGACTTATTGTTTAAAAACAATTCTACTTCATCTGCCTGGTTATAATATACCCATACATCCACAACCTTACCGGTTGTCCAATTCCAATGAGGGAAGACATGCAGCACAGGCTTGTTAGTCCATTCGCTTTGATACATATAGTATACATCCTTTGGGAAACCTGCCAGATCAACTATACCAAAGTATGAACTTCGCGATGGCCAGACATACGGTGTGGGCTCTCCTATATAATCGAAGCCTGTCCAGACGAACATACCAGAAAGAAAATCATGCTTCTTTACAATTTTCCATGTCTCCTCGTGCGTCGATCCCCAGGGAGCACGCACATTATCGTAAGCAGAAACAGAATTATCACGATTACCTTCCGTAAAAATTTTATCCCAGGCAATAGGCCATACTCGTATACTGTCCGATGGCATATCGTAATGACCGCGTGTGGCAAGCGCTGATGTTGTCTCGGTCGCTATAAATTTCTTGCCAGGATAATCTTCCGGAAATTTCTCGAACATGCCATGATTATAATTATACCCAATGAGATCGAGCGCTCCGGATTTGATAATGCTGTTTATAGGATGCGCCTCGTTGTTGGCGGCAGTAATTAGACGCGTTGTATCTAATGAATGAACTATATCAACGAGTTCTTTGGCAATCACAGTCCCTGTGCTGTCCCACTGTTCACCAATTTCGTTACCAACACTCCAGATCATCACACTAGGATGATTCCTATCACGCTTTATAAAATCTTCGAGATCACGTTTATGCCATTCATTCCAATATATACTATAATCAAATTCTGTTTTCTTTT
>CABHOV010000032.1 GCA_902168185.1 uncultured Bacteroides sp. | reverse complement strand
GCCCGGACCTCGCCCAAGCTTTGGCTGATATGAAACCGCGATTCATCCGGTTTCCCGGTGGCTGCCTGGTCCATGGTGATGGGCTGGGTAATATGTACCGGTGGAAAAATTCAATCGGTCCTGTAGAACAACGTGTGGAACAGAAGAACCTCTGGGGATACCATCAAACGGTAGGGCTAGGCTATTTCGAGTACTTTCAATTCTGCGAAGACATTGGAGCCAAACCTTTACCCGTACTGCCGGCAGCCGTAAGCTGTCAGAATTCTGGTGGAACCTGGCAAACAGGCGGCACAGGCCAGCGTGCGCTGCCGATGGACGAAATGAACGATTATATCCAGGACGTATTGGATCTGATCGAGTGGGCCAATGGACCCGTTACATCAACCTGGGGAGCGAAGCGCGCGCAAGCAGGACACCCGGCACCATTCAACCTTGAATTTGTAGGCATTGGCAATGAGGATAAGATCACACCGGAATTTGAAGAGCGTTTCAAGTTAATCTTCGGTGCCGTCAAAGCAAAACACCCGGAGATTACAGTGATCGGTACGGTAGGCCCCTTTCCGGACGGAGAGGATTTTACACGCGGATGGAAATTTGCTGACCATCTCAATGTCCCGATGGTTGATGAACATTATTACAAAGATCCCAATTGGATGATGGCGAATCTAAACCGCTATGATACCTACGACCGGAAACAAGCAAAGGTATACCTGGGTGAGTATGCATCGTGGGGCAACAAACTCAAGAATGCCATAGCTGAAGCAGCGTACATGATCGGCCTTGAACGCAATGGGGATGTGGTGCACATGGCATCGTACGCTCCGCTGCTTGCCAAAAAGGACCACACGCAATGGAAGCCAGACATGATCTTTTTTGACAACGCGCGGGTATGCCTGACACCAAATTACCACGTGCAGAAAATGTTTTCAGTGAATCAGGGTGATGTATACTTTGGAAATATCATTTCCAGAAATGAAGCTGATTCAACATTGGCTGCTTCCTGTGTGCAGGAAAGTAAAACCGGCGACCTCATACTAAAAATGGTGAATGCCGGAAATTCATCAGCGGTGATGAAGGTAAACCTGAAGGGGTTTAAAAAGATAGGATTGGCACAAAAGGAAGTTTTAACAGGTCAGGCCGAAGCAGAAAATACCTTGGAAAACCCTACGAATGTGGTTCCGGTAGCCAGTCCGTTCAAAGTCAGTAAAACATTCGAATATGCCGTACCGCCCATGTCATTAATCGTTATCCGGGTTAAAACAAAATAGCAAGACGCATGATTCCTGGACGAATTTTGCAGCAAAAACGGCTGCTGCCCGATAGCATGTTTGGCGTCTGTTAAAGCAGACGATGTTCTGTGTTGAGACGGTCAACAAGCCTTAAAAATTATCGGAAATATCCCCGTTGATACTTTTTATGCCCTTTTTTGCGACTTCTAAAACGTTTTCGGCTAAAGTTCTAAATCTGCAATTCGTCCGCCATTTTACCGCATTCAACTGTCTCCATCGTTCCCCGCTGGTCCTACTAGACTTCTTATACCCTTCAATTAGACATATCAGTTTTCCCGTGCACATATCTTTAACCTGCAAACGATTACTGATTAGACGATTTGGAATCCGTTGCACCCTAAGATTTACTTCGTTGTTAACCAGTAAGTCGAATTTTAAACTTAACTAAACCTAACATTTATGATGAACGGACTTTACAAAAAGTTCTTGCTGCCAATGCTGCTTGCCGTTGTTTTTATTTCAGGCTGTAAGGAAGACGATGAGACGCCAGTACTATCAGTTTCGGGATCCGATATAGTGGTTCCTACCTGGGGAGGCACGCCACAGATTAGCATTTCGGAATTGGGAGGCACATCGGAGATTACCATTTCATGCAACGAAAAATGGAGCATTAGCAATTCCGCAGGATGGCTGGTGATCAGCCCGGCCAGTGGTGAGAGTGGTACTAACACCGTTGAGCTAAATGCGGGACCCAATGCTACGGGCAGCAAGCGAACTGCTATGCTGACCATTAGCTCAGACAACGGCCAGGCGAGACGTCTTGAAGTGTCTCAGGTAAGTCAGCTATATCCTTCCTATAATTTGTCCCCTCAACCCCCCGACGAAACAGGAATGGGCAGCACGGCCGTGGAACTGGCGGCAAAAATGCATTTGGGAATAAATTTTGGCAATACAATGGAATCACCAAACGAAGGTGATTGGCAGACGAGTAAATTGACTGAATCGTATGTGAAATTTGTAAAGCAAACAGGTTTCAATACTGTTCGGATTCCCACAGGCTGGGTTCATAGTCATTTAAGCGATCGGGGAAAAGCGAAAATTGACCCTGCGTGGCTTAACCGGGTGAAAGAAGTGGTTGGATGGTGTGTGGCCAATGATATGTATGTGATGCTGAATGCTCACGGGGATTGGGGCTGGCTGGAAAATAATGTTACTGCGATAAAGAAAGATTCCGTTAATGCGATGCAAAAGGCGATTTGGGAGCAGATTGCGACAGCCATGCGCGATTTTGATGAGCATCTAATATTTGCCGGCACGAATGAACCTGTGGCCGAGGATGCCGAGCATATGGCCATACTTGACAGTTATCACCAGACATTCGTTAATGCAGTTCGCTCTACCGGAGGCAGGAACAGTTACCGGGTGCTGGTTGTACAGGGACCCCGGACTAACGGCGAACTAACGTATAATCTGATGAATACTCTTCCAACAGACAATGTTCCTAACAAATTGATGGTTGAGATACATAACTACACGCCTGCCACATTTACGCTGGTGACGGATGGGGACGTAAGTTGGGGCAACATGATTTACTACTGGGGAGCTGGGAATCATTCTACTATTGAGCCAGACCGCAACGCTACCTATGGAGAAGAAGATGAAATCCTTGATGAATTCCAAAAGATGAAAGAGAAGTTTGTTGATAAAGGTATCCCGGTGATGCTGGGTGAATATGCAACCTGGAGGCGGACTCCCGGCCTCGGCAAGCCAGAACCTAAGGATATGGATATGCACAACAAGTCTGTGGATTACTGGGCAATGTATCTGACCAAACAGGCGAAAGCACATGGCCTTGTACCATTCTGGTGGGAGATAGGTTTTATGTTAGACAGATCTAATAACGTGGTAAAGGACCAGGCTATGTTAGATGCCATTCTTGAGGGGGGTAAATAAGCCGAGAAGTCCTGGTAATCTTAAAATATTCCTGTGTGCAGTGATGGGTGCTCGTAATGGCACCCACATCACCTGCCACCACAAGCACCAAACAAAGGAGCTAGGACCTATTAGTTCCCCGTACACCCTTTTTAAAAAAGCAAACGATTATCGATTTCAACAGTGGAGATCCTTGCCCCGATGAAAGTTCATGGCGCAAGGCTTTCGGAGTCTCCGGCTAAACCTGAATAAATTGTTATGAAAAAACTTTTCTACCTATTCATCCTGCCAGTCCTGATTGCGGTTGTTTTTATTTCTGCCTGTAAGGAAGACGATGCGGAGCCTGCGTTACTGGTTTCCATTTCTGAACTGGCAATTCCCGCTGAAGGCAGCAAGACCGATATTACCATTTCGTGCAACAAAGAATGGCGCATTAGCAAGTCTGCGGCTTGGCTGCAGGTGAGTCAGGTCAACGGAAACAGCGGCACGTTCACAATTGAAGTATCTGCCGGTCTAAATGAAACGGGCACGACACGAACTGCCGTACTGACGATTGCCTCGGATAACGGTCAATCCAGGCGTGTTACATGTTCCCAGGTAGCCTATGAAAACCTGGAAGAAAAATTCGCAAATGTTTCGCCGAAACTTCTCACTGGTAATACCAATCCACTATTGGATTTTATGTTTACGGCCGACCCTACAGCTGTAGTACACAATGGAAGAATGTATGTGTATGCCACCAATGATCATCAACAGTATGAGAAGGTAGGAAAGGATGGGAAAAATAATTACGGGCATATCCGTACACTGGTCATGATGTCTTCCGATGATATGGCCAACTGGACCTACCATGGCCTTATCAATACAGCAGAGGTGGCGCCATGGACTGCGCTGTCCTGGGCGCCGTCCATTACTTCCAGACTGGAAGCAGATGGGAAAACGCACTTCTATTTGTATTTCTCCAATGGCGGTATAGCCTCAGCCGTGTTTACTTCCACTTCTCCCGTGGGCCCTTGGAAAGACCCATTAGGAAAGAACATAATCGACCATTCTGTTCCCGGTGTGGATGTCAACAATCCATTCGATCCCGGAGTTGTGATTGACGACCAAGGTACAGGCTGGCTGAGTTTTGGAGCCGGAACGCCTAAAACAGAATATATGCCGGATAATGCCAGGATCGTCAAATTAGGAGCCGATATGATCAGTGTGGCCAGCGATGTTTCGAAGATACCCGCTCCTTATTTTAATGAGGCCAGCGACCTCAACGTAATCAATGGAACCTGGGTTTATAGCTATTGTACCAGTTGGGCCGAACGCACTGAATGGCCTTATAGCGATATCGCTAAACCAACCGCATGCAACATATCGTATATGACGAGTAAAACACCGTTAGATCCCGATAGCTGGAAGTATCGCGATAATTACTTTAAGAATACGGGCGACGTTAACGTAGGCCCTTTGTCAAACAATCACAGTCACCTGGTCAAGTTTAAAGAGAAATGGTATATTTCTTACCATGCCATGTACTTACAGGATTACTTTGATACCAAGGGTGGTTTCCGTAATGTAGGTATTGAAGCCATACCGGTGGATGAAAGCAATGATGTGACTGTCCCTATGGTCAACGCAACGTTCAAAGGTCCCTCACAACTTAGCCCATTAAATCCCTTCATTGTGCAGCAAGCAGAAACCACTGCAGGCACTTCGGGGCAAGTCCAGTTCGAAGCTGTGGGTGATCCGGGCAACATGGTTGCCAAAGGAAAAGCAGACAAGCAATGTCTCATGGTCCGGGGAGCCGATTTTAGCAAACAGGTTCCTGCCAGATTCGAAGCCAAGGTTAAAGGTAAAGGTAGAATTTATGTTTATGTAAATAATCTTAAAGGTTCTCCTCTTGTTTCCCTTACCTGTGATGAGAACACTTGGGCGACGCTCTCAGAGAAGACACAACGAACAATAGATAAAGGGGTGGTGAATATCTATTTGGTATTTGAGGGAGAAAATTTTGTGTTTGATGAATGGAAATTTAATTAATCTGCCACTGACCTTGTAACCTACAGCACCTATTTATTCCCATGCTTTTTGTTGGTGATGACTACAAGAACGCGTGGGAATAAGGGTGGGGTTAACCTCCTTATACAGTAGCGTAACTGATCTATTAATCAATTGGAATTACCCTTAACGAGTATTCATTTTTCAGGTGAAATTAAAAGCATGTTTAGAAAAAAAGTGTTGCTAAGTACAGTCCTTGCTCTCTCTTTTTGGGGATATAAAAAAGATGTAGAAGCTCAGACTATCACAGATAAACCGAAAGTGGTTAGTGAAAAACTGGAAGAAAAATTCGCAAACGCTTCGCCGAAACTTCTTACCAATAATGCGAATCCTTTATTGGATTTTATGTTTACCGCTGATCCAACAGCGATAGAATACAATGGAAGAGTCTATGTGTATGCTACCAATGATCATCAACAATATGAGCATGTGGGAAAGGATGGAAAAAATACATACGAGCATATTCATACACTGGTCATGCTGTCTTCCGATGATATGGTCAACTGGACGTATCATGGCCTGATAAATACTTCCCAGCTCTCGCCATGGAGCCAAAATTCATGGGCGCCTTCCATTACATCCAGGCTTGAAGCAGACGGTAAGACGCACTTCTATTTGTATTACTCCAATAGCGGTGTTGGCTCAGCCGTGCTTACTTCCACCTCGCCCGTGGGCCCGTGGAAAGACCCATTAGGAAAGAACATAGTCGACCGTTCTGTTCGAGGAGTAGATGTCGATGCTCCATTCGATCCCGGAGTTGTTATTGACGAGCAGGGCATAGGCTGGCTGACTTTTGGAGGAGGAGCACCTAAAACAAAGTATCTACCCGATAATGCCAGAATCGTCAAATTAGGAGCCGATATGATCAGTTTGGCCAGCGATGTTGCCAAGATACCGGCGCCTTATTTCTTTGAGGCAAGCGACCTTAATTTTATCAATGGAACCTGGATCTATACCTATAATACGAGTTGGGAAGAACGCACCGAATGGCCTTATAGCGATATTGCTAAACCAACCAAATGCGGCATGTCCTATATGACAAGCAAAACACCGTTAGATCCGGACAGTTGGAAGTATCGCGATAATTACTTTAAGAATACGGGTGAAGATAACGTGGGCCCGTGGACCAACAATCACACGCATCTGTTCAGCTTTAAAGGGAAATATTATATTACGTACCACGCCATGTATTTACAGGATTACTTTGGTACCAAGGGTGGTTTTCGTAATGTGGGTATCGAAGAAATGCAGGTGGATGAAAAGAATTTGAATATCCCCATGGGCAAAGCAACTTTTAAAGGTCCCTCACAACTTAACCCATTAAATCCATTCAATGTTCAGCAAGCAGAAACCACTGCAGGCACTTCGGGGCAAGTCCAGTTCGAAGCTGTTGGTAATCCGGGCAATATGGTTGCCAAAGGAAAAGCAGACAAACAATGTCTCATGGTACGCGGAGCCGATTTTAGCAAACAGATTCCTGCCAGATTCCAAGCCCGGGTAAAAGGGAAAGGTAAAATGGATGTTTATGTAAAAGACCTTAAAGGTACCCCGCTTGTTTCGCTTACCTGTGATGAGGACAATTGGACAACGCTCTCAGAGAAAATAAAACGGAAAATAGATAAAGAAGTGGTGAATATATATATAGTATTTGAGGGGGAAAATTTTGTGTTTGATGAATGGAAATTTATGCATTAATCCGCGGGGCTGATCATATGACCAACAGCATTTATTTACACTACTTTCCTGCTGGTGATAACAAGGACAGCTGAGATTTTAAGATAAAAGAGCAAAGAAAAGATGATTTCAATCTAAGATTAAAACTGATGAATATTCATATATATCAAACTACCAGAATTCTGATATTCGTACTGGCGGCCTGCTTCATTTCCTCTTATGAATCCTATGCTCAATATACCTACAAACATGCACCCATAGGCGGTGGCGGGTTTGTAACCGGTATCATTACACATCGAGGCTCTGGCGACAGGTATTGCCGCACCGACGTGGGCGGCGCTTATCGTTGGGATGCGGCAAACAATAAATGGATTCAACTGCTCGACTGGATTAACGAGTCAGAAAATGGTTTTATTGGCGTGGACGCTTTGGCAATTGATCCGCAGAATGCCAACAATGTTTATATGCTTTGCGGAACGGAGTATATCAACAACGGAAGAACGGCGATTCTGAAATCCACGGACAAGGGAAATACTTTTACCTATACCGATGTCACTTCCAAATTTAAAACGCATGGAAATGGGAACGGGCGAGGGAATGGAGAACGTCTTGCCGTTGATCCCAAGAACAGTAACATATTATACTGCGGAACGAGAGCCAACGGATTATGGAAGAGCACGGATGCCGGACTTACCTGGAACCAAGCCTGGAACGGCGTAACGACCACCGCCAATAGTAACGGGATATGTTTTGTTTTGTTTGATCCTTCGAGCGGTGTGGTAAACGGGGTGAGTCAAACCATTTACATTGGAGTTTCCCGCACGGGCAGCGCGAACATGTATAAAAGTACAGACGGAGGCGCTACCTTTTCAGACATTTCACCAACAACCAGCTTTATGCCGCATCGGGTGGCTTTGCAGGGAACTACCCTGTATGCTACCTATGCGGATGGTGCAGGTCCTTCACTCGAGGGAAACGGAAAGTTATATAAGCTAAACACATCTACCGGGATTTGGACAAACGTGACACCCGTTCATTCGAAAGATTATGCCTACGGAGGAGTAAGTATAGATCCTACGAATGTTGATAGGGTAATTGTTTCTACCTGTGGCATGTATTGGAACAACCAGTTTGGTACTGGCTGGGGCGACTTCGTTTTCCTCTCTACGAACGGGGGAACAACCTGGTCCCTGAAGAACGGCACCAACGCTACCTATAATAGTAATGGCATGGGCTGGACAGCCGGTGGAGCAATAAACTGGATGGACTGTATCGAATTTGACCAGGACAACCTTTCGAAAGTGCGGGTAATTGGCGGGGGTGGCGTATACACCTGTTCCGATATCACGGCCACCAATCCTTCATGGAAATATGATGTAATCGGAATGGAAGAGACCGCATTCCTGGACGGGATAAGCATCCCGGGAGGGCCGTTTATTTCATCTTTCGGAGACGTATCGGGCTTTGTGCATGAACCACTGACTTCTTATCCGTCCCAAAAGCTTTCTCCTATAGGAGGTTATAATAACCTTAGCATTGCCTATGCTGCCGGCAACCCAAACAAAGTAGTAAGAATTGCCAATGAAGGAGACGTTGTCTACTACTCTACCGACAAGGGCACTACGTGGACTGCTACCGCTACTAATAAGGGCATATCAGGAAGAGTGGCCATCAGCGCAGATGGAAGCACGATCGTGCATTGCCCCGCCTCGTCATCAACAACTTACTACACGACCAACAATGGAGGAAGTTGGTCAAGCTGCTCTGGCGTATCGTTTTCAGACGCTGTTCCGGTGGCCGACCAGGCAAATTCAAATTACTTCTATCTCTTCAATCCAACGAACGGGCAGATACTAACAAGTTCCAATAAGGGAGCCAGCTTTTCAGTAGCAGGTACTCCCGGTACCAATACATTTTATCCCTGGGAGCTGACAACCTTGATCCGGACGGCGCCCGGCTTGGAAGGACATATTTGGGTACCTCTTGGCGGCAATGGTTTAAAATACTCTACCAACTATGGATCGACTTATACCACGGTCGCTGGTGTAAGCTACTGTAAATCCATTGGAATTGGAAAGACCATGTCGCAAGCCAGTTATCCTACAATTTTCATTTGGGGGACGGTGTCTGGGGTAACAGGCCATTTCAGATCAGCAGATCAGGGTGCCACATGGATCAGGCTAAATGATGATGCCCATGAGTTTGGGGGTGCTCCATTCCTTGTCGGAGATATGAATGTTGCTGGAAGAGTATACATGTGTGCCGGAGGGGGAAGAGGTGTAATTTATTGGGATGATCTAATCGTAGTAGACCCCGACCCGGATCCAGTAACAGGCATCCACGAAGAGCATTCACAAGGCTTTCAAACGTATCCCAATCCGACAGATGCGTCCATCACAATTTCTGACGCAGCTAATTTGCGTAGCGTCACTATTCGCGATGTGCGTGGTCGCATCTTGAGTAGTTCGCACAACCAGCCCGTGAGTGCAAAGGTTTCCCTTGAAGCCCTGCCTGCAGGAATCTACCTGGTTGAAATGGTTGATCAACAAGGCAAAACAACCGTCACGCGGGTAGTTAAAAAATGATTTAGTACAAGCGGGAAACCGGTCGTACTAGCGAGTTTGATCGTAAATAAATTGTTAATTAGACCGCCCGTGTATTGATGTTATCCGGGATTAAAAACGAAATAGCAAAAGCATGAATAATAGCCTTCCGTCCTTTACTACCTTGAAAGGTTTTTTTTTCGCACTCACCCTGACGGGTTTAATTGACCCCGTGGCAGCGCAGAAAAACAAGGCCCATAATCCAATCCTTTTCGCTGACGTTCCCGACATATCGATTGTGCGGGTTAACGACAGTTACTACATGAGCAGCACGACGATGCACATGAATCCAGGTGTGCCCATTATGAAGTCAAAAGACCTGGTGAACTGGAAGACAATCGCGTATGCGTATGATACACTGGCCAATATGGATGAGCTTAACCTTGCCAATGGCAAGAGCACATACGGTAGGGGCACGTGGGCCAGTTGTATCCGCTATCACAAGGGAACCTACTATGTGAGTACATTTGCGCAGACCACAAACCGTACTTACATTTTCTCCACGCGTGATATTGAGAAGGGGCCATGGAAAGTCTCTTCCTTCAAACCTGCCTATCACGACCACAGCCTTTTCTTTGAAGACGATGGCCGGGTATACCTCATCTACGGTGGCGGTCAATTGCGTTTAGTTGAATTAACACCGGATGCGTCTGCTGTGAAACCAGGGTCGCAGGAGCAGGTGATCCTCGAAAATGCCAGCGCTCCGGCGGGTCCGAATATTGGTTTAAATGCAGAAGGATCACAGCTGTTCAAGGTAAAAGGAAAGTATTATCTCTTTAATATCGTCTGGCCGAAGGGTGGTATGCGAACGGTTCTGGTCCACCGTGCTGATAAAATCACAGGCCCCTGGGAAGGACGGGTTGCATTTCAGGATTTGGGCGTGGCGCAAGGAGGGCTGGTCGATACACCCGATGGCGAATGGTTCGCGTATTTGTTTCGCGACTATGGTTCAGTAGGAAGAATACCTTACTTGGTACCTGTTAAATGGGAAGACGGATGGCCTGTCCTGGGAGTAGACGGAAAAGCCCCGGAAACACTGGACCTGCCAGCCAACCAGAGTTTGATCCCGGGCATCGTGGAGCCAGATGAGTTTACCCGGAAGAAAGGTGAGCGTCCGTTGCCGCTGGCGTGGCAATGGAATCACAATCCCGATGACAAACATTGGACATTGAGCGCCCGTAAAGGTTACCTGCGTATTACAACGGGTAGGGTAGATACTTCATTCCAACTGGTTCGGAATATACTGACCCAACGCACCATCGGTCCGCAGTGCAGTGGATATACAGCCATCGATGTGTCCCGAATGAAGGAGGGCGATTTTGCCGGTCTCACTGTTTTCCAAAGAAGATACGGACAAGTCGGTGTTAAATTCGAAAATGGCAAAAAGTCAATCGTGATGGTGAGTGCTCAATCCGAAAAACCGGTTGAGATGGCGCGGGTAGCGCTCTCTCAAGATGTAGTTTACCTCAAAGCTGAATGTAACTTCCGGGACCTTGCAGACACTGCTGAGTTTTTCTATAGTACGGATGGCAGGTCGTGGACGAGGATTGGATCACCATTAAAAATGGCCTATACGTTTCCACATTTCATGGGATACCGTTTTGGGTTGTTCAATTATGCAACGCAAAGTGCCGGCGGAGTAGTTGACTTTGACTTTTTCCATATCGAAGACCATATTTCCAAGTGAACTATGCCACTCTTGATTGTCAGTATGTGTACTGATTCGATTACAAAACAGTAACTATAATTACCAAAAAAACGCTCAGCATTTCCTAAACATCAATAAAGGAAATGTTGAGCGTTTTTGTTAAGGGCTTCAGGCAGACGTGAGAGTTCAGTTTCCTTCAGCAGTACTGTTCTTAATTTGGAATGCCGCCTATTTGTCGTAGTAATTCAAGCATATCCGGTTGTCCATATTCCTCTATTATTTGTTCATTCACCAAACGATAAAAATTGATGGCCTGAATCCTAATTACTTTTCCAGTAGCAGGGACACCGAAAAATTCACCGTTGTGGGTGCCCCTCATCGTGAATCGTGCAGCCACTTTGTCGCCTTCTGTTATCATATCTTCAAGTGTCCATTGAATGTCCGGAAAACCACTGCGCATCATGGAAATAATCATTAGATATCCCTTGGGGCCTTGAACTGGTTCAGGTTGGCCAGGCGCATGAAACTTTGCCGCCGGGCTGATGAGTTGTTGTGCTAAATTCTCATCAGCAGTATTAATGAACTGAACAAATTGCTTGAAAAAATCTTTATGGGTTCCCATGACTATTTTTTTTGATTGTATGCAAAGATGATGTGCAGCTGGAGTGTCAGCCAATAAACAAGTTTAAGAACTACCCTTAAGGTAGTTTAAGGGTAAATTCTAAAAATACTCTCTCTCTTTGCTGGCGCTAGATTAAAATCATAGTATAGTGTGATTCTTTAGATATTATGTTATTTTTTCGTTATTTTGATTACAAAATCACATTATAATGGGGATTGTTACGCTTGGAAAGATCATTAAGGAACGTCGCCTACAGCTTGGGACTACGCAGCAGCAGATCGCTGACTTGGCTGGAATTAGTGTTAACACACTTTACCAGCTGGAGAGGGGACAATCCAATCCAACCGTTGAGGTTCTTGTAAAAGTTGCTGAAGTGCTCGGCATGGAGTTGAAATTTGAAGTACGTCGCAAAGGATAATTAAAGCACGGTAATGAAAGAAGCAATCGTATATGTAAAGAGCGAGCCAGCGGGCCGACTGAAAATGACCGATGATAAGAAATACATATTCCATTACGACGATGCTTATTTCGCTGATCGTCAAAAGCCAGCAGTCAGCCTAACGCTGCCGAAGACACAACGAGGGTATAAAAGCAATACACTGTTCCCGTTCTTTTTTAATATGCTCTCTGAGGGAGCCAATAAGCGCTTACAATGTAGGCAACTACAGATTGATGAGAACGATCACTTTTCGTTGCTGCTGGAAACAGCTGGTGTGGACACTATCGGCGCAGTAACCATTAAGCCTTTAACGTCATGATTGTCGATCGCTGCCCATCTACGTTGAAACCGGGCTTTACAACCTATAGCCCTGCTGGTCTACGAAAAGTTTTCGCCGGGAAACGCGTAGCTCATATCCTGCCTTTTGAATCCCCTAATAAAAGCCAAGCGGTTAATGAGGCATTTATGGAAAACCGTAAGCGGTTGAGCATCTCCGGTGCGCAAGAGAAGATCTCGCTGCGGCTTGAAAAAAATAAGCTAAGATTGATTGGCGCAGAAGAGCAAGGTCAATATATCTTCAAACCGATACCTGATGATTTGAAGCTGACCGATCAGGTTCCAGCCAATGAGCATTTGACTATGCAGCTCGCCGAACAAGTATTCGGAATCCGGACTGCAGGCAATGCGATGATTTTTTTCATGGACAACGAACCTGGCTACATCACGCGGCGATTCGACTACAACGAAGCAGGCTCAAAACTTTTAATGGAAGACTTCAGCACGTTGGCAGGGAAAACAAGAGATAATGCTGGTGAAGATTTCAAATATGAAGCAAGTTGTGAAGACCTTTTCATCTTGCTAAAACAATATGTTGGACCCTATCTGGTAGAAGCACAAAAGCTATTTAGGCTTACGCTTTTCAATTATGTCTTCTCCAATGGTGACGCTCATCTGAAGAATTTTTCACTGCTCGAAACCAATGACGGCGACTTTACGCTGAGCCCCGCATACGACCTGATTTGTACACGCATTCATGTCAACGATCCAGATATCGCTTTCAAGCACGGTCTGTTTGCAGGCGATTTTGAAACAGACAGCTTTGCTGCAAATGGCTTCTATGCCTATGATGATTTCTATCAGCTTGGATTAAGGGCCGGATTGCCTGAAGCAATAGTAAAACGTGAAATTACATTATTTCAAAACAACACCGGGTTAGTTGAATCGCTTATTGATCGATCCTTCCTGGAGGATGACATAAAGGTTGCTTATTATCAAATGTTTCAGGATAAACTTAGTCGGCTAGCATATTCCTTTGTGCAAAGATCCCAATAGCCTTCGTTCAAAATTTATTTTTACATCAACATACAACAACATGAAATTTAAGCATCATGAGATCGTAGGTTGACATTTGCTATATATAGCATCAGCAACGAAGAATTGATCATGGGCTGTATTATTTCGATACAAAATGTGGCCTTCATTGTTTACTGATTCGGAGGAACTGCCTCAAAAATTCTTGTAGACGTTTGGTGTACATCTTTTCGACTTTTAAGAGTCATCGATGATAACTAATTTCCATATTTTTCTCCCCAAATGAAATGGCCAGCAACAGCGATGCGACCGGTGCTTCTAGCCGTTGCACTCTAAATGTTGTCAAGGCAGGTTGTTAACTCACAAGTTGCATGAATGGAGTAAAACACCTTATAAAAACTTTTTGCAAACCAATGGAACAGATGATTACCATGAGAAGAATAGTACTGTTAATTGTGTTGGTAGCTTGTTGCCATCCAGGTGTCTTCTGTCAGAATGTGTCCCATGACACTCGAATTGAAAAAGCTATCCCTTTTCCAAATACCTCCGTGATTCTGAATCCATCATGGATAAAAGAGCGTGAAGATTTGAATACATCCTATCTGAAATCACTGGATCCCGATCGGTTGCTGCACAACTTCAAAGTGAATGCTGGTCTACCTTCAACTGCTAAACCTCTAGAAGGTTGGGAAGCTCCCTATATTGGGCTCAGAGGTCATTTTACAGGGCACTATCTTTCAGCAGTTTCAAGTTTGGTGGAGCGGTATAAAGACACCTTGCTGACGGGCAGACTGCGTTACATGGTTGAAGAATTATATAAATGTCAGCGCGCTTTCGGAAACGGATATCTTAGTGCATTTCCTGAAAAAGATTTTGACACACTGGAAGTCAAATTCGCAGGCGTCTGGGCACCTTACTATACCTATAACAAAGTCATGCAAGGCCTGCTGGATGTTTATGAGCGCACCAACAACAAAAAGGCTTATGAAATGGTGGTAAACATGGCGGCATATGTAGAGAAGCGAATGGCCCGGCTTGATGAGGGAACCATCGAGAAGCTTCTATATACTGCTGAAGCCAATCCCGCAAACGAGCCGGGGGCCATGAATGAGATTCTCTATAAACTATATAAAATCTCCAAAGATCCCAGGCATCTGGCGTTGGCTAAAATATTTGACCGGGATTGGTTTGCAGTTCCGCTGTCGAAGAATAAAAATATTTTAAGTGGACTGCACGCCAACACCCATCTGGTGCTCGTCAATGGATTCGCTCAGCGGTATTCCATAACACGGGACACACTATACCGTGATGCCGTATTGAATTTCTGGAGCATGCTCACCCATCATCATTCCTATGCCAACGGCTCAAGCAGCGGTCCGCGCCCGAATGTAACAACGCCCACTTCGCTAACATCAGAACACTGGGGCGTGCCTGATCATCTAAGCAATACCATGACAAAAGAAATTGCCGAATCGTGTGTATCTCATAACACGCAGAAACTTACCGCTACGCTTTTTTCATGGACTACAGATGCAAGATTTGCAGACACTTACATGAACACCTTTTACAATTCTGTGATGGCCCTGCAAAGCGCCCACACAGGTGCCTGTGTCTATCATTTGCCATTGGGTTCCCCCCGTACAAAAGTCTTTTTAAAAGACAATGATTATCGCTGTTGCAATGGGTCGTCTGTTGAGGCCTTTGCATCACTTCATTCAAATATATATTTTCACAGTGATTCAACCCTATGGGTAAATCTATATGTTCCTTCTAAAGTAAAGTGGGAGAAACGAAACCTTGTCCTGGAACAAACCGGCAATTTTCCCTCGAGTCCAGGTGTTGAGTTCAGGTTGTCTTTAAAAAAGAAGGCAGCATTTAACCTTAAGTTACTGGTGCCTGCCTGGGCGGAAAAAGTGGATGTTTACATTAACAACCAGAAACAGGATATTAAAATCAACCCTGATTCATATATAGTTTTAAACCGTGAATGGAAAGATAACGATAAAATCAGGTTGGCTTTCCATTATAATTTTTATGTAAAGCCAATGCCAGATGACAAAGATGTCATATCCATTTTTTATGGCCCCACGATGCTGGCGTTTGAGAGTCCTTCAGAGTTAATCTTAAAAGGTGACGTTGAAAATATACTGCATAATCTTTCAGTAACAGAAAATACTCAGGTCTTCAGGCTACGCAACAATGGAAAAACGTATATACTTAGACCACTATATGATATAGAATCTGAATCCTTTGGCGTGTATGCTACCATACGGAACTATTAACGCCAGGGGCTTCTGGTGGTCAAACTTCGGAGTATGTTGAAATGGATTGTGCCACGATTTTAACACCTTCTTTTATCAATCCTTTTAGCGTTTGCAGTTGTCCACTTGTTCCGATGAATATGCGGGTCTCTCATTGAAGTGATCCATCGTACAAATGTTTCATTTTCCCCCACTTTTGTATCATTTTACTAAGTGATTGCCGCGCGAACTTTGTCCTTTCATTAAACGACAAAATTTTACGAACATGGCAAAAACAATTTTTATAACAGGCGCATCGCGTGGATTTGGCAGGATTTGGACAGAAGCGTTTTTACAGCGTGGCGACAATGTAGTTGCCGCTGTTCGCAACCCTGAAACATTAAAGGATCTTACAAAAGAATTTCCATCAAGTCTTTTGATCGTAAAACTTGATGTTACGGATAAAAAAGCAAGTTTTGAAGCAGTAAAAACTGCAAACAATCACTTCGGACGCATCGATGTATTGATAAACAATGCCGGCTACGGGCACATTGGAGCGGTAGAGGAGTTAAAAGAGCAAGACGTTAGGGTGCAGTTTGAAACGAATGTATTGGGTTCATTATGGACGATACAAGCGGTTCTGCCCGTTATGCGCAAGCAAAATTCAGGGCAAATCATTCAACTCTCAAGTGCGCTGGGCTTGAATACAGTATCTTTAATGGGACTCTACAGTGCCTCTAAGTTCGCAGTGGAAGGTCTTACGGAAACACTGGCTGGCGAAGTGAGTGGTTTTGGCATTAAAGTAACCCTGTTGGAACCCGGTGGTTTTTCCACCGATTTCTTCGGTACTACTTCTCTTGCGTTGAGTGAATCAATAACGGCTTACGATAGCATCCGAAAGGCCTTTTATGAACAAGCCAATGAGCAGGATTCCGGTAAGCCTGAGGCAACTGTCAAGGCTATTCTTAGCCTGGTGGATGCGGAGAATCCGCCGTTAAGATTGCTATTGGGCAAAACTACTTATCCTTGGGTAAAATATACCTATGAAGAACGCCTGAAAACATGGGAATCATGGCAGGAAGTTTCTGTTGCAGCACATGGGTAAAGGAAGTTTAAAATTAGCAGAATCCGATTTGCCGGGTTCTGTTTTACTTGCTAAAAAGAATGAATCACTTTAAAAAAATAAGCGACCTACATGAAGCTCTTGGTATAAAGCCACCCGAGCATCCGCTATTCAGTGTGGCCTACGGTGAACGGGATAAATGTACGGCGATGAATGAACTTGAATTTTTTTCAGCGTTTTATATCATTGGATTTAAAAAATTGAAAGCCGGCAGTATGGTTTATGGCAAAACGAAATATGACCATGACCGCGGGTCCATGTCGTTTGTAAAGCCACAACAGAAGGTGATCTTTAGAAATGTGGAACTACAGGAAAAGGGATTCTTAATTATTATCCACGAAGACTTTTTACCAGGAACAGCCCTTTACAACAAAGTTAAGAAATACAGTTATTTCGATTACGAAGTAAATGAAGCATTGCACCTTTCACCCGGAGAAGAGGAGATAATCTGGAATTTGTATTTCAGTATAGAAAAAGAGTATAGCAATAATACTGATGAACATAGCAAGGACATTATTATTAGTCATCTCGATACCTTGCTTAACTACGCACAGCGCTTTTACAAAAGGCAGTTCATTAGCCGGACACAACTAACGGGTTCAACCGTTACAAAGTTCAACGCATTGCTGGCAGCCCAGTTCGAAGATAGAAGAACAAAAGATATCGGATTGCCCACGGTGTCTTTCATGGCAGAAAAGCTCCATCTGTCGCCGCGGTATTTAACGGATCTACTCAAGCAAGAAACCGGAAAAACAGCTTTGGAGCTTATTCATCTTTTCTTGATTGGTGAGGCAAAAAATCTGCTGGCAGAAGGTGAAATGAACGTATCGGAAATTTCACATTCACTTGGCTTTGACAATGTCACGTATTTCTCGCGTCTGTTTAAAAAAGAGGTAGGGATTACTCCCAATAAATTCAAAAACCATCTCCTGAATTAAGGAAGATATATATATATCCTGCCTCTTTACGTTCCGTTGTGAAAATCAAATAGGGCTGTCTGCGGTGACAGTAACAATTTTTAAAATGCAGTATAAAAATGAAACGTACAGCAAAAGCACATTGGTCAGGCACCTTACAGGAAGGTAAGGGCGAATTAACCACACAAAGTGAAACGTTAATCAATACAAACTATAGTTTTAAAACTCGCTTTGCAGGAGATGAAAAAGGCACAAATCCTGAAGAATTGTTAGCAGCAGCACATGCAGCGTGTTTTACAATGGCGGTCAGTTATAGGTTAACAGAAAAGGGATTGAGTGCTACATCATTAAATACCCAGGCAACTTTGTCAATGGAAGGTCTTGAAATAACGGGGACACACCTGCATATCACAGGCTCTGTATCGGGTATTAGCGCAGATGACTTCGAAGCCATTACTAAAGAGGCTGAAAAGAATTGCTTGATTTCCAAAGTCCTGAATATACCCATCAGTTCGGAAGCACATTTGGTGTCTTAGTTCAAATAGACATTATGTAGCTGTATAAAAAAAGACCACTACTACATATCGTTAATAGTATATATATCGCGGGCAATTTAGTGAACGAGAACGGTCTGTATATACTTTGCATCCACTTCCGCGCTTCAGGGTATTGCCAGACTAAACGTAAAAGTACTGCCAACATTCTGCTGGCTTTCTATAGTAAGTTTACCGCCGTTCTTTTCAACGAACTCCCGACAAAGCATCAGTCCAAGTCCAGATCCTTTTTCTCCTGCTGTTCCATACGTTGTAAAGTATTCTTTGTCCAGAATCTTACCGATATCTTCAGGGGAAAGACCTGTTCCTGTATCGCGCACGGATATGTAAGTATATCTTGCTTCTGTTTTAGTGCTTACTTCAATCAACCCATTTTCAGGGGTAAATTTGATGGCATTGCTAATCAGATTGCGGAGTACGAGTTTTATCATGTCTTTATCTGCATAAACGTCAAGAGACTTTTGCGAGTCTGCAGTCAGGTTAATAGATTTTTTTAGGGCCTGCGCGCTTAGTAAATTAATATTTTCAGCAATGACACTTGAAAGATTAAATACGGATGGTTTAACCTGGATGCCCTCCATCTGTCCTTTTGCCCAGTGTAATAAGTTGTCGGTTAGTGCAGCCACATACGTAACGCGTTCCTTCAGGTCCGGCATGAGTTGCGTTCTAAATTCATCCGGTGATATATATCCCAATTCAATCATGTTGAATATCTCCCGAACCTGGTGTATGGGCCCGCGCATGTCGTGGGAGATGATCGAAAATAATTTATCCTTGGTATAGTTTGAAGCTTTAAGAACTTCGGCCTGACTTTTCAGTTCCTTGGTCTTTTTATCGACTTCTTTCTTCAAAATTTCCTTTTGCTGGTTTACCCGTTGTGTTTTTAGATTAGTAAGCCAGGACAATAAAACTGCAAATACAACAACAACCAATATTAAATATACTATATAGGCCCACAGCGTTCTATAGACAGGTGGATCTATATGAAATGTCATGCTTGCGATTCGACTCTTATTTCCATATATATTTCGGGCACGTACTACAAATGTATAGTCACCCTCCGACAAATTTGTAAAGTGCGCATCCCTTGCTGTACTCCAGGTAGACCATTCCTCGTTGAAACCAACCAGCTTGTATTGGAATTCATTCTTTTCAAAGTCTTCGTAGCTCATCACATTAAAATCAAATGACAAGCTGTTTAATGAATAAGGAATATTTGTTTTTCTATAGGTAGTGTCATTTATATATAGGATGGAATCAGCGGCAACAAGTTTTTTGATGATGGGCAGGAGAGGTTCCTCATAGTGAGTTTTCTGCTTGGCATTATATACTATAATTTTATTATTATTACCGAACCATGCTCCCTCGGGCGTAGCAATTATAGGCACACCTGAATTGGGCCATGTGATCTTATCAAATGGTGTAAGGAAAGCTGAGTAAGTACCATCAATTTTCTTTGTAAGTACTCCTGCGATCTCTCTCACTTTGTCTTTCCCCCTGAAATAAATCTGACCATCCTTACCCTCTGCCAGCGAATAGATGGTAATGCCTTGTAGCGCCTTTCGAAAACGATTATCAGGTTCGAAGATATCTTTAGAGGCATTGTAAGAATATATACCGTCTTGTGTTGTGGCAATCATTTTTTGATCGCTTAATTTTAAAATACTGTTGTTTAGATTGGAAGGAAGTTGATGCGGTGCGGTATAAAATTTTTTATCAATGACAGAGTCCATCGCTTCATTTAACTGTAGCTTCCAAATACCCTTTCCGTCATTCGAAATCCATACATTACCCTGATCATCTTCCTGGACATAACTAATTTTTTCTTCAAAGCCTCTTATTTTATGCTTCGTCCATACGGCGTTATTTTTTTTAAGCAACCATAAACCCTCATAATACGTGTTCATGATGATGCAATCAGGATGCGTGTTAAGCGCACACAGTGACTTAGGAACTGGCTGAGATATTAATTTTGTAGCCTTTTGTCCCATCACTTCGTATATACCACTATCATGTGCTATGTAAAGGTGATTATCGGATTGATGAATATCCCAAATGGAACCCTCCATCCCCGGCACTAATTCAAATTCACTTCCATCCGTTCGGCGATACAATCCCGTGCTTGTACCTACATATTGTTGTCCATTGCGCTCTCCAAATGAATATACGACTCCTTGGAAACCATTCGTTTTATCAAAATAGGACAGCGGAGAACTGGTAATGATTAAGCCTATAAATTCGTCTGTTGTAAACCACAGGTTGTATTGGGAATCTTCGTATACAATAGTACTTTGTAAGTTACTGTCGCCAAGCATTGACTTGGTTACCCGGTAAAGAACTTTACCACTTACATCAGTAATAATTATCTCCTCCTTTGTAAAAATAGCAAATCTTCCATCCGATAGAGTGATGAAATTATTTACAATCAGTTTTTTCAATAGTGCATTGAGATTTTCGGAAAGCATAGTTACTCTATCTTTCAAAGCAGCGGTTGGATCTACGACCCACAGCTGATTTTTATCATCTATGAACAAGAGCTTTTGTTCGTAGGTTGCTATCGGGGCACTTTTATTATTGAGACTAAAATCAGTCTTCCTGAACGCATTCTTCCTATATACGTAGAATGTGTTTTCTTCATCCCTGGTGGTATAAACGGAATCTCCCATTTGATAAAACCAGAGAGGTGGATTCTCCTTGATTTTAATTTTCCCGTTTCGGTATATGTAGCCATACTTGCCGTAATTAAATATGACAGAATCACCCCACACATGTACAGCACATGTATATTTTGCATGATGCCGTTTCGTCTCCGGCACTAAGGCCAGGAGTGAAACGTATTCAAAGTTGCCTTTATCCGACCTTTTGAGATATCCAAATTCCCCTTGTGCTCCAATATATACCTTGTAATTATTATCAATGTTCAGCGCCTCAACATATGCTTTACCCGGTAACTCGATCAGTCCCCATTGAATACCATCAAATATGAGTACCCCATGAGTGTTAGCAAAATAAAGTGTGCCTTGCTCATCCTGTAACATATCCCAGTTTTGAGTTGAGGCACGGTGTACCTCGGTCGGGTACTTCTGCATAAAAAGTTGCTGTCCGTTTATTTGGAAGTAGCAAGCAATAAGCAGGATCAATACTATATAGGGCCTCATTATACTATATATCAAAAGTTGAACATGCGATTAAATCGCCTTGATGTTTACAGATGAAAAATCAGACAAGCACAAGATATTCAGATGAGCACATGTTTAAGTTAAATTGTATTGTCTGAATGATATCAAAGGTATCCAAAGTGGTCACCCGATGAATCGGTAAAAATGATAGGGACGATTCCGTATTTTTACTGAGGATATAAGTAACATAAGTTTGTTTTATGAAGGATTTGGCTCTGGTGACCCTCCTTCCATTCGGATTTCGACACTCAATACGGATGGAGAAATGTACCTTTTGTGATCGTATGCCATCGCTCAACAATTAATAAATTTACTTGGCCTAAGCGATATTAACTCGTTATTTTTTCAAATGATTTTAGAATTTACGGCTGACCTGGGTTTTGACTTTATAACCCGATTTTCAGAACTCATTCATGTTCCTGTCAAAGATAATTTCCTGGCGATCCCCAAGACCCTGGGAGAGGGGTATGTACGCAAAATTGCCTTCGGGGATGATTTCAGATTAACGATCCACCGCTATAGATTGAAAGAAGATTTGATTATTAAGCGCAATCCAGCAGCAAAGCCTAACGACCTGCGCACGATCTTCTTTTATAGTAACAAAGAAGACCTTGAAGTCAAATACAATAACGAAGAGCATATACCATTCTCACAGAAGAGTGATTCTTCCATACTGCTATCCACAAATGACTTGCGCACCGAGATCCGTTTTCCTGCCGCCAGCAACATTCAATATATAGTGGTGGGTATTACGGCTCACCGATTACACTCAATCCTGTCGATCGAAAAACCCAACAACACCATCAAAACCATTACAGCGGAAGGCGCTTCCTTTATGTTTTTTGAAAATCTGGATCCTGAAATGCAATTGCTGCTAAAGAATATAGTATCGGTCGACATGAACAACTCATTGAATAATTTCTATGTACAAATTAAGATTCAGGAGTTAATGTACGTGCTTTTTAGTAAGCTATCGCTTCGGGAGAACACCACGTTAAAGAATATAAATAGTAACGATGCTGAGAAGCTTTTGGTCATTCGCAGTGAGATATTGAGTGATCTGAGTACTCCACCGGTGTTAAGTGAACTAGCAACGATCGCCTCGATGAGCGAGACCAAACTCAAGCAGCTCTTCAAGCAAACCTTCGGGGACTCAATCTATAACTATTATCAGAAGGCACGAATGGAAGAGGCTGCTTTTCTATTGAAGCAAGCCAGGCATTCGGTCGCTGAGGTTGGCTATGAGTTGGGATTTTCAAACCTCAGCCACTTTAGCCGGTTGTTCGAAAAGCAGTATGGCGTTACCCCCAAGAAGTTCTCCTATACTGCTTAAGCATCACCGTCTCTTGTCTTTGATTTCTGGATAGATGATCTGTCGGATAGGACTATTTTTGTGTCTTTTTCGGTTATTTTACCCATTTAATCGCTTTTACATTTGTTCGTACAAATTAGATATGACAAATGAAAAAGTTATTCAAGCCGTTTGAAAAAGGCTCCTTAAAATTGAAAAATCATCTGGTGATGGCACCCATGACCAGAAGCAGGGCTACGGGAAACCTTCCCAATGAACTGATGGCAACCTATTATGCGCAGCGCTCCGGTGCAGGGTTAATTGTTACAGAAGGCACCTCGCCAAGCCCTGAAGGCCTGGGCTACCCTCGCATTCCCGGAATTTACTCTGCTCGCCAGGTTGAAGGCTGGAAAAAAGTTACCGATGCAGTCCATCAAAATGGATCGAAAATTTTCCTGCAGCTCATGCACACCGGACGCATTGCCCACCAGGCCAATCTACCCGATGGGATGCAACCGGTAGGCCCATCGGATATCAAGGCTGCCGGGGAGATCTTTACAGATTCTCTGGGGATGCAACCACACGCTGTTCCCGTGGCTCTTACCCTGGAAGGAATAGCCCAGGTTATTGCAGATTTTGTAAAGGCTTCCGAAAATGCAGTTCTCGCCGGCTTTGACGGTGTCGAGCTTCATGGCGCCAACGGCTATCTGCTCGAACAGTTCTTGAACCCCAATGTGAATAACAGGACGGATCAGTATGGAGGAAACTTAATAAACAGGAGCCGCCTCATCGTCGAGATTACCCAGGCAATTGCAGCGGCTATTGGCCCGGATAAAGTAGGCATTCGCTTTTCCCCGTTTTCGCAATTGAGCGACCAAAAGCCTTATGATACAGAGGAAGTACACCAAACCTATACCCATCTCAGTAGTGCATTGGACAAAGTAGGAATCGCCTACATACATCTTTCAACCAACCCGGACATTCCTGAAGGAACGTACAAGGCTATCCGTACATCCTTTACGAATACAATTATACTCTGTAATGGGTTGACTCATGAGACAGCTGAACAAAAGCTGCAGGACGGCACGGCAGACCTGGTTGCGTTTGGGCGCGGGTTCCTGGCTAATCCAGATTTTGCCAGCCGTATCGAAAGAGATCTCTCCCTCAATGGTGTTGACTTCAGCACATTGTATTCTCCGGGCCAGCAAGGCTACATTGATTATCCACTTTATACTTCAAAATAATGAAAGCAATTCAATATAAGACTTACGGAAATTCAGATGTGATTGAGCAGGTTGAAGTTCCGACTCCATCGATCCAAAGCGAAAATGATGTTTTAATCCAGGTTAAGGCAGTAGGGGTGAATCCCGTAGATATGAAAATACGCATGGGATTTATGAAGGCAATCCGCCCTGTGGAAATGCCCTTTATACCTGGCGGTGAAGCTGCGGGAGTAATTGTGGCGATTGGCACGAGTGTTTCGAAATTTAAAGTGGGCGATGAAGTCATTGCCGTTACGATGAAACATGCTTATGCGCAGTATGTAACTGTAAACGAAAACTTTGTTTTACTCAAGCCACAAGGACTGTCCTTTGAAGAGGCAGCATCGATAGCGGTAAACATCGGCACTGCACAATCGGTACTGTTTACCGAAGGGAAATTAGAAAAAGACCAGCAAGTGTTGATACAAGGGGGTGGCGGTGCTGTCGGTAGTGCTATGATCCAAATGGCAAAAGCTGCCGGTGCATATGTTATCGCTACAGCATCCGGAAGGGGTCTTGCATTAGCAAAAAGCCTTGGTGCCGACCAAGTGGTTGACTATAAACTACAGGACGTGGCCGATATTGTTAAGCATGTTGACCTGGTGGCAGATACCGCCGGTGGCCCAGGGCAGGAAAAGCTTTTCCAAGTACTAAAGCCCGGTGGTAAATTGTTAAGTATCGTCTCACCACCATCACAGCAGCTGGCAGAACAATACCATGTGAAAGCCAATTTTGTAGTCTCAGACCTGTCTTCTAAAATTTTGCAAAATGGTATTGCCCTGCTTGGGGCTGGAAAATTAAAACCAATTGTTTCCAAATCATTTAAGCTGGAACAAGCCGCGGCAGCCCAGGATTTTTTGACGGCTGGTGGGGTAAATGGTAAGGTTATTCTCCTGGTGGAATAACGAAATCAACAAGAAATATACTGTGTATTGGTATACATATATACCCGTATACCAATATACACTATATCCAAGCTATACAGACAGCAAGGGCTTGCTGTTTTACCGAACGGAAGGGTAGTGGACGTCCACCAGGCCAAAGGTCGCAAGGGCTGAACTTCTGATACATTCAATTTCGCGTTGTCAATATAACGATGCAGTTCAAACATAATAAGAGCCCTGAGATCAATTAGATTTCATAAAGGATCGTGATGACGATATTTTCATGTCAGGATTAATTCATCCTTAACTATGAATATAAACATCATGCGTCTATCCGCAAGCCGGCAATTACATTCCGTGTATATGTATTTAGCAATGGCGGCTTTGCTTATCAGTTCAATGTCTGTAGCCTATGCTCAGGGAAAAAAAGTAACGAAAGCCAATTCGGCTAATCCCCCGAAATCCATATCCACTGGCAAAGTTGTAACGGAGACACTCGTCTCTACTATACTTCGAAACACAAGGACGGGAGTAGACATAAATCGTAGCGTTAAGATTTATTTACCACCGGGTTATGAACGCTCGGAGAAGTCTTATGCGGTTGTCTATTACTTCCACTCCATAAATTCAAGCGCTCAAAAAGTGTTTGAGAGCGGAGCTGTTCAAACGCTATTGGACCGCGCCTTTGCCGCAAATATAGTCGGGGAGTTTATCCTGGTGGCAGCAGACTATGGCTCGGCCACGACCGGTATTTGGTACGAGAACTCGGCAGTGACGGGACGGTGGCTGGACTTTACTGTCGATGAGTTGGTACCGTTTATTGACGCTCACTTCCGAACGATAAAGAATCGCGATAGCAGGGGACTGGCAGGCGACTTTGTTGGCGGACGAGGTGCGCTTGTATTATCGATGCTGTATCCCGATGTATTCAGCGTCGTTTACGCCATGCATCCGGTAGCTACAGGAACAGGCCCGACCCCAATGGTGTCAAAGGTGGATTGGAGGAAAATTCATGCAGCCAAATCTTTCAATGAGCTCAGTGAGGGATTCGCACGTCCCTACGTGAGCATCATGCAGGCCTTTCTTCCGAATCCGGATCGCCCGCCTTTCTACTGTGATTTTATGGTAGAGATGGAGAATGGTGAACCGAAGCTCAATGTGGCAAATTATGCCAAACTCAAGGATGATTTTTTGCTCGATCAAAAGCTAAAAGAGCGCGCTGGTAACCTTCGAAAAATGCGCGGTATAGGTTTCGATTGGGCGCGATATGATAGCAACTATGATCACGTATTGGCAAATCAGCAATTCACCCTGAAGCTGGACGAACTGGGAGTTGAGCATGAAGCCGAAGAGTATCGCGGCGACCCATGGAATAATAATTTTACGGATCACGGTCGATTTTATACCCGTGCCTTACCGTTCTTCTCCCGGTACCTTGTCGTTTCAGATTCGGAAAACTTGGGCGGATCAAATTGATTTTACCCGATTATAGTATATATAAAGACTACGGCGCACGGAGTATAACAATCCATTCGCTATATAGTTCAGAACGTCTATAGTTGTGAAGCAGCACTAGCAGGTAGGCATGCCGTTGTAAAACAGGGAGGGGAGGCGTTGCAATTTTGATTCGTCAACGGCCGTCCCCTTGCGTTACGTTCTGATATATCTGGGCGTGGTATTACGCCATTTACTTTTTAAAAAACTTCGTCAGGAGATCACGAACTTTTGCTCCCTCAGCCTCCTTACCGTTCATTATTCTTTGAAATACATCTTTATCCTGATGCGTTATGTCGGTAACGAAGTCTATATTATCAGAAGCCATTTTGCGACTTCCCATTTGCCAGCTCGGAAAAATTCTTTTTGTGATCGGACCATAGGATATCATCACCGGTTTTTCATGGCGCGCATCTTTTTTGATCTTATCGTAAAGATCGGTTAACGTGGTGGCCTTGCCCTCAACGTATTGAATAAACGTGCTGTCGGAGTATAGAAGAACCCCGGTAACCTGGAGTGGCTCATTGTTCACTTTGCAGGCGGCAAGGATTTTATCCATCTCTTCATCCGTACAATTTCTTTTTCTAACGCTTACATAAACTAAGTGTGCTAGCATGGTATCTATATCAATTTGTGTACATGCCAAAACATTGATCTTGACAGAATGTTTAAAATCCGGTGTGTTTAATTCAGATATATAGGTTTTTCAGAGAATGTAACAGTAAAATAAAAAAAATGGTAACAATCCGATTTGTGTTTTGTTAATACACCACGCTTTTCATACAGGCATATACCGCTCCCAAAAGATATTTACTACTAAGTTGTAGATAATATGAATCCGTCGTGTATATTTATTCTACAAATTAGTAGTAAATGATTGAAACACGACTGGGAGACTTTGAAGAAGCAATACTTCTGGTAGCAGGTATACTTGGTGATCAGGCGTATGCCTTAAAGATAACAGAGGAATTTAAGCGACAAACAGGACGCGAAGTATCCATCGGGGCCGTGCACTCTACGCTTGACCGATTGGAACAAAAAGGTTTTGTGAAGTCTGCATTAGGGGAGTCTACTGCCGTACGTGGCGGCAAACGTAAACGCATATTTACCATTACAGCGCTCGGCAAGCGCGTGTTGAAGGACGCGATGGATTTCAGACTGTCCCTTTGGAAACAGTATCCACTTTTGGCAGGCAAACTTAATTTTAGCTGATAACAAGTCGTGCATAAGAAACAAGATATACCGCCCAAACTTGCTACGTGGCTGCTGCATCGTTTTTTGCGCGATGACCTCGCCGAAGATGTAAGTGGTGACCTGGAAGAACGCTTTTCTACACTGCAAGAAGATCGTTCAAACCTGCGTGCTCAACTTGACTATTGGTATCAAGTGCTGGCCTACATACGGCCTTTCGCTATTCGTAAGCATTCGCAACAACCCCCACTATATCGCGCCATGTATAAGAATTATTTTACCACTTCGCTGCGCGCCATGAAGAAAAACAAACTTCATGCTGCAATCAATATTGCCGGCCTTTCGGTGGGTATGACCGTCGCTATTATTATAGGGCTATGGATCAAAGACGAACTTTCCTATGAGAAACATTTCGCGAACTATGATAGGATAGGGCGCGTACTGCAACACGTTACCACCAATGGGCAAGTGGATACATGGTGGTCTGTACCCTGGCCATTGGCTGATGAGCTTCGAAAAAAGTATGGTGATAACTTTACGCATGTCGTGCTGACAACCGATGCGGAAAATGCGGTTGTTGCCTATCAGGATAAACGCCTGATGCAATCAGGTATATTTGCAGAGCCTGACTTTGGCGAATTGTTTACCCTCTCGATGCTGCACGGTTCGCGTGATGCACTCAAAGACGTATCATCCGTTCTTATCTCGCAGTCACTTGCCCTGACATACTTTGCCGATAGCAACCCTGTTGGGAAAATAATGACCATCAACACAACGATGACCGTACACGTAGCAGGTGTTTATCGGGATATACCGGAGCAATCCGAATTTAACGGCGTTCATTTTATTGCACCGTGGCAACTGCTCTATAATGAATCAGGATGGATAAAAAATATGTACGAGCCGTGGCGTCCCAATCCGTTTAGTCTCTACGTTGGACTGGCTGCAAATCGAGATGTTAACGCAGTGTCCGCTATTATTAAAGATGCCAAACTCAAAAACCTGAGTGCCGAACTGGCCAAAAAGAAACCTGCACTTTTTATACACCCGATGAATGAGTGGCATCTATACTCCCGCTTTAAAGGAGGTTACCAAGTTGGCGGACTGATTACATATGTGTGGCTCTTTGCAATGATCGGTGTGTTTGTAGTATTGATGGCGTGTATGAATTTTATGAACCTCAGCACTGCGCGTTCGGAGAAGCGCGCCAAGGAAGTAGGCATTCGTAAAACAATTGGTTCCTATCGAAGCCAGTTAATACAGCAGTTCTTCAGTGAATCCGTACTCACGGTGTTGATGGCATTTATACTCGCACTGTTGGTGGTTCAACTGAGTTTACCGGCTTTTAATCTGGTAGCCGGGAAGCGCGCGCAATTGCCGTGGGGTGATGCAACGTTATGGCTATACGCCGTCGGTTTCTGTGTGCTCATTGGTTTAATAGCCGGAAGCTATCCTGCGGTATACCTTTCGTCCATTACGCCACTGAAAGCGTTGAAGGGTGGCTTTCGTGCATCGAAAGGATCTGCGTGGGCGCGAAAGATAATGGTGGTGACGCAGTTTACAGTATCCGTAACAATGATCATTGGAACTGCCGTGGTGTTTCGGCAGATACAGCATGCCAAGAACAGACCGATCGGGTATGAAACCGATGGTCTCATCTTGGTGCAGACAAATTCAAATGAATTTCATAAGCATATAGATGCAATACGGAATGAGTTACAGCAGGTACGTGTTATTGTAGATGTAGCAGAGGCTAGTTCGCCAACAACAGAATCGTGGTCGTCAACAAGTGTGATTAAATGGAACGGAAAAGATCCGGATCTCTCCATCGATTTTTCGAACCTGGGTGTTTCTGCCAATTATGGTAAAGCCATCGGATGGGAAATTGCACAAGGCCGCGACTTCAACCGGGATATACTCAGTGACTCCAATGCGTTTATTGTCAATGAGACGGCCGCAAACCATATGGGGTTTGCTGCGCCTGTAGGAGAAACGGTATACTGGTATGATGAGCCGATGAAGGTGATAGGTGTAGTAAAAGATATAGTGTCAAATTCTCCGTTTGAACCCGTGAAGCCTACATTTTATTTTATTGAACGGAATGCGGGTGGCTTTGCACTGTTTCGGATAGATCCAGATCAGCCAGTACAGCAGGCCTTGCATGCGATCGAGCGCGTGTATAAAAAGTATAATCCAGAAAAACCTTTTACATTCCGCTTTGTTGATGAAGCATACGCGCAGAAGTTTGGGAATGAAGAACGTATCGGTAAACTGGCTGTCATCTTTACCTCATTGGCCATCTTTATCAGTTGCCTGGGTATATTTGGACTGTCGTCATTTATAGCGGAGCAGCGCACAAAGGAAATTGGTATTCGCAAAGTACACGGTGCTACCGTATTCCAGGTATGGAAAATGGTTTCTGCTGATTTTATTATGCTCGTGATTATTGCGTGTTGTATTGCCGTGCCCGTGGCCTATATGTTAACATCCGAGTGGGTAAGTCGCTATAGTTACCACATCAGTGTGTCGTGGCTGATACCGGTTACTGCTGCTATAGCTATACTGACTATAACACTGATTACGGTAAGCTGGCACACGGTGCAGGCAGCCAGGATGAATCCGGTGAAAAGTCTACGAGCGGAGTGAAGTGCTGTTATGGCTTAAGATAAGTAGTATTTCATTTTGAACGTACGCCTGACGGCTGATGGCAGTTTGTTATTTTTCTTCATATAAATTATGATAACACTGCGATTGTCCAGTCTTCATGGCTGGTAATTTTTCAATGCGCGTTAATTTGGTTTTCCTGCACCGGGGTTGGGTAGACGCATTCAGCCATTTGGTATACTAGTTCATGTAACTCAAAATGTAATCGCGATTTTGAGTGATCCAAATGCACCATCAACGAAACATCTCGTCCGTGAGCCGTACCATTGATAAATACCGCCACCTGTTTCATGCATCTATTTTTCTCTTCGCCATTTTCCCATGGCCATTGCTTGGTCTTGCAGAAGGTAAGTTAACCGATTACCTGGGAGGATATTGGTTAACAATGGCAATAAGCACGATTCCTTTTTATTTTATTAATAGTTACTTGCTTGTGCCACGGTATTTGACAGAACGAAAGTATACCTGCTATATAGCTTGCATTATGGTGTGTGTTCTTTTTAGCGCTATTCTACATGCCTTGTTTTACAATGTCGCGACACTACCTGACAGTATCGTACCACAGCGAAGTATATTTCGAGTGCCCTTCTATATTTTTCCAATGCTTTTATTGTTTGGACTTAGCACCAGCTTTGAACTGGTTCGGAGCTCGGAAATGAAAATGCTCAAAGAGGAAGGTATTGAGAAAGAAAAAATGGTAGCAGAATTATCATTCTTGAAGTATCAGATCAATCCTCATTTTTTATTTAATTCTTTGAATAATATTTTTTCACTGGCCGAGAAAAAATCGAATCAGACCGGGGCTGCTGTTATGTTATTGTCTAACATCATGAGGTATGTGTTGTATGAAACCAATCAGGGAAAAATTCCTTTACTAAAAGAAATACGCCATGCCGAGGATTACATCGCCATGCACCGGCTTAGAATTTCAGATCAAGGGGATATCTCCATACACTTTGTTTATGACGGCGACTTGCAACGAGCAGAGATAGAACCACTGATCTTAATTCCTTTTATAGAGAACGCATTCAAGCACGGCATTTCCTATAGTAAACCGAGTACGATTGATATTACACTGGTGGTCACGGGCCATTCCCTTGTCTTCAACGTGGTGAATACGAAGCGGGCAGGCACGGAACAACGTACCGCAGCAAGCCAGCATTGTGGCATTGGCATTGCCAATACGAAAAGAAGACTTGATCTAATTTATAGTAATCGCTATGAACTCGATATTGACGATTCAAAGGACTACTATATGGTAGAACTAAAAATTGATCTCAGTCACAAGGGAGGGGCTTATGAAAATTAACTGTATTGTTATCGATGATGAACCGCTGGCACTTGAGCTGGTCGAGTCCTATATTAAAAAAATACCATACCTTCATCTGAAGGGATTATTTCATGAACCGTTCAGTGCTATCACCATGTTGCGCTCAGGCAAGGTTGACCTTATTTTCCTGGACGTGAATATGCCGGATATCTCAGGTATAGAATTTCTGAAAAGTTTCGACAAACCGCCGGCCTTCATTTTCATTACCGCCTATGATCAGTTTGCCGTGCAGGGATTTGAACTCAACGCGTTAGACTATCTTCTCAAACCTGTGCCCTTCAATCGCTTTTTAAAAGCAAGCGACCGGGCCTTTGAGATGCTCAAACCGAAAGTGCCGGACTTGGATGGTTTCATATTTGTAAAGTCAGAACACAATACCATCAAAGTATCACTGTCCTCCATTTACTTTATTGAAGGGTATAAAGATTACCTCAAGATCTATACCGAGGATGTTAACCCTATTCTTACGCTCACGACGCTGAAAGCATTTGAAGAATTGCTCCCGGCAAGTTTTCAGCGTGTACACCGTTCCTACATCATATCGGTAAACAAAATCATATCTTTTCGTAGCGCCAAGGTATATATCAGGAATCGCTATATACCCATCGGGGAGTCGTATACCGAACAATTTCAAAGGTTGGTCGTAGAAGGCAGGCTGCGCTAGACCATTTTGAAGCTACGGATGTGTATACTATATTATCTTTCTGTTCCCGGCATGAAGATGTATATTCATTTTATATATAGCGCTGGATAATCATGTGTCGTTGATTCTTTTTTTTTCCTTATCCAAAGCACGACTAGTCGATTAAATCATCCCGTAAATCAGCTTCGCTTTCCTATTAGTCTTTTTTTTGCGCATAGCGTTTTACGTTTCTGCAATTTTCGGCCCTAGTACTTTATAATCTATGCGGGAAAGTGGGATTGTCTTCTCTTTTGTATTCATCCTGATGATTATATACAAGCCGGTTGAGGCACAGCGGTTTTTTGTGACCAGCAACGGTGAGGTCAGTCGTACGTACCGGTTGTCTCATGCCTATGCAGATGCACAGGTGGCGAACGCCCCACTCATCCTCTGGCTGTTTAGCGACGCCCGAAGCTTACAGGCGTTACCTGTGCAAGACTCTGTTTGGAAAGGACTAAACCGACCGGTAGTTATGCTCTTGCCTTCACCAGCCAAGGAAGCGTGGACGTGTCATGATGAGGCGAAACTCAATGATAATGTTGACTTTCTACAAACGATACTCAGTGAGGTATATGACAACTTTCACATTGATCGCAACCGGGTATATATCATTAGTGATGTTGCCAGCAAATGCCTGGCCGATAGTTTTGTCAGCCGTTTCCCAATGCGTGTCGTGTCCACCCGCACGATCGCTGCAACAGGTATATCGCTTAAAGAGATGATGACTTTGGCAAACCAGGTTCTGGAGATTGAGCCAGTGGCAACACCCCGCTATAAAAAATGGGAAAACCCGCTCTATAATGCTGAAGTGCGCAGGATGGAAGTTGAGGATTCAATACGGCGCGTACGATGGGCTCGCCGCGTGTCCGTTGAGTTTCGGACAGGTGGGTTTTATCTGCTGCCTGGAGTGCGCACCAAAAAAGATAAGACCTATATGGATATCAGTGATGCACGTTCGGTACTCGACATACACATGACCTCCTGGATGAATGACTCAATGGCCTGGTTTGTAGATATAGGCTGGATCAAAGTTCCCCAGAAGCAGGAAATGGATGGCGTACGCATCGAGGCGGGCGGAGGTATGATCTTACCTGTAACGGTTGGATTCCGGTATGCTTTCCATCGCAGAAAGACTCGTCCCTATATTTTGCTAGGTACCGGTCCAATCGCTGTTCTTGTTTTCGGCGGCAGGTTCGGTACTAATATAGATCCGAACTATATCAAAAATAAAATCAAGGCAGAGGCACGCATGGCGTTTCAGACTACGCTCGGCACGGGTATAGATTGCAGACTTGGCAAGCGTATTCTCACCGGGATACATATCCGCTATATCCATTCATCCGAGTTCGAGTCGGCAGGAGCAGTCAAGGCTATTCGTGGCTTTACCGGCAGTATTTCCGTGGGGTATATACTCGGCGCAAACCGGCTCAAGCTACGTAAGGAATAACATCAATCAACGAACAACGCATGAATATATACAGGGTGGCATGGATAATTTTTCTTACCGTTGTTTTGGAGCAACGATATGGGTATACGCAGTCGAAATATACCATTGACGGGATCATTAAAGATGCCGCAGATGGAGAGTCGCTTATTGGCGTGAACGTTTTTATTCGCGAAACCGGGCAGGGTGTCGTTACAAACGCCTATGGTTTTTATTCGCTAACGCTGCCAGCAGGATCTTACACGATCGAATATAGCTTTATCGGATATAACAAGGTGACGCGGACGATACTGCTGGATAGAAACCTGAAACTTCACATCGAACTCCAGGAACAGTCTTCCCAACTAGAAGAGATTGAAATCCTGGGTGAAAACGAAGGGCGCTCTTTGAGTATAAAAAGTATCGAGATGAGTACCAATAAGCTCGATATAAAAACCATTCAGAAGCTGCCTGCCCTGCTGGGCGAGGTGGATATTGTAAAGAGTCTTCAGTTTCTTCCCGGAGTGAGCCAGGCGGGAGAGGGGTCTTCCGGTTTCAACGTCCGGGGTGGGAGTACCGGGCAGAACCTGGTGCTGCTGGACGAAGCACCGGTATATAATTCATCACACATGCTGGGGTTCTTCTCGGTCTTCAACCCGGATGCCGTTAAAGATGTAAAGCTTTACAAGGGTGCTATACCGGCCAGCTATGGAGGCCGCACCAGTGCCGTGCTCGATGTGCGGATGAAAGAAGGTAACAGTAAACAAGTCGAAGTAAATGGTGGTGTCGGTCTGATCTTCTCCAGGCTGTCGGTCGAAGGTCCGCTGGTAAAAGACAAATCTTCCTTTATCGTAGCGGC
The DNA here is from genome assembly GCA_902168185.1 of uncultured Bacteroides sp. Lineage (GTDB taxonomy): Bacteria > Bacteroidota > Bacteroidia > Cytophagales > Cyclobacteriaceae > Ohtaekwangia. The sequence continues at coordinate 68,265 of CABHOV010000032.1, read as the reverse complement.
ACGCCGATCTTATATCGATGTACTGGCGAGCCCGTTCCTGGATGGTGACCTGGGGCTTAACTTTTATGATGTAACACTCAAAACCAATTATACCCTCAATCAGAAAAATCGCCTGTATGTGTCGGGGTATCTGGGGCGTGATAATTTCAGCTTGTCAGACGACGCTATTTTTAACTGGGGTAATAAGACGGCTACCGTTCGTTTGAACAGTATTATCAGCAACAAGTTATTTGCAAACTTTTCCGGAGTATATAGCAACTACAACTATAGGCTGGGCTTTGATCAGGACGAGTCGAATTCGTATGACTGGAATTCTTCCATCTCCAACTACCTGTTCAAGCCTGACTTCAGTTACTATATCAGTGAGACATCCGAGCTTAATTTTGGACTGGAAGCAACCTACTTTCGTTTCAATCCCTCCCGCACAGTGGGCGTTACCAATGGCGAGACTGTTGACAATAGCCTGGAGTTAAAGTATGCTCTTGAATCGGCAGTCTATATTAATCACAAACTTAAACTCTCGCCTCGGGCGGACGTGTCGTATGGTTTGCGGCTTTCTCATTTTCGCTATCTCGGCGCGGGAACAGCCTATACATATAATGATACTATACCGGGTAAAAGGAGATCAGTAGTAAGCGAAAAAGAGTATGGCAGTGGTCAGACCATTGCCTCCTATACTACTCCCGAACCCAGGATATCCTTTAAGTATGAAACCGATGCAAACAGCTCGGTGAAAGCAAGCTATACCCGTACTTCACAATATATACACTTCATCTCGAACACAACGGCTTCAAATCCCTTGAATGTATGGACGCCCAGCACCAACAACCTAAAACCTACTGTTTCCAATCAGTTTACCCTGGGATACTTTCGTACACTCGGAGAGAAGAGTCAATATGAAGCTTCTGTGGAGACGTATTACCGCAGGTCCGAAAATGAAGTAGACTATATTAACGGTGCTGACCTGTTGAGTAATCGTTACCTGGAAGGTGATTTGCTAAATGGACAAGGACGTGCATACGGTCTTGAAGTATATGCGCAGAAAAAGACGGGGCGACTTAGCGGGTGGGTCAGCTATACCTTGAGTCGTTCTGAGTTGAAAGTAAATGGTATCAATCGGGACAAATGGTATCCTGCCCGCTACGACCAAACGCATAACCTGAAGGTGGTCGCCATCATGGAGATCAACAAGCGCTGGTCGGCCACTGCAGACTTTGTTTTTACAACAGGAACTCCAACGACCTATCCCAACCAACGCTATACATCACAGGGTATACTTATTCCCTATAATTCTACCAACGCGCGCAATGATGTGCGCATCAGTAATTACCACCGTTTAGACCTTTCCTTCCGAATGGAGGGAAAGACGCTCCGAAGAAATGGTAAAACACGCAGGAACCATGATTACTGGGTGTTCTCGGTATATAATATTTATGCGCGCAAGAATGCGTTTTCCACCTACTTCTCACAATCGGATGACCGCCTGGCCGCCGGCCAGCCGCTGCAGGCAGAAGCACACAAAGTCTCCATTATTGGCGCCATGGTCCCTTCTGTATCCTACAATTTTAAGTTCTGATTATGCTGATACGCCAGACTATATATATACTTGTTTTACTCATCGGGACAACGGCACTTTGTATTTCATGCGATGATGTTATCGATGTGGATACCGGTACAACCGAAGCCATCCTCAATGTGGATGCCTGGATAAATAATAAATCGGAAACCCAGACTATTTCGCTGACACTTACACAGGATTATTTCGATAACAAGTCTCTGCCTCCTGCTGTATCAGGGGCGAGCGTTACCGTCACCGATGAGGCAGGGCAGGTATATATATTTCAGGAGGATACACTCTCCCGGGATGGTGCCTATCGCTGGCGACCGCAGTCCAATGAGACTATTGGTAGTGTGGGCACGCGCTATACACTTACAGTATACTATAAAAGCGAAGTATTTATAGCAACCAGCCAGATGGAGCGTGTTCCTCCCATGGACAGTATTACGTTCTCAAAGCAGGATGATCTTGGCGGTCCACAGAGTGACGAAGATTTTTATCAAGCCGAGTTCTGGGCTAAAGACATCGCTGGAAAGGGAGACACCTACTGGATACGAACCTATAAAAATGGGAGTTTACTTAATAAGAGCAGCGAGCTCAACATAGCCTATGATGCGGCACAGTCTGCCGGCAGCGAGTTTGACGGCGTTACCTTCATTACTCCGGTGCGCACCGGTATAAATGCCAATGATGAAGATGAAGACGGGATGCGGGTTTCTTCAATAGACCCGGGCGACTCAGTATATGTAGAGATACACTCCGTTACCGAAGCATCCTTTAACTACCTCAACGAAGTTATTACGCAGACCGATCGCAGCGGCGGCCTTTCTGAATTGTTTATGTCCACTCCACTGTCAAATGTATCGAGTAACGTGGTCAACCTCGATGGTAACGGCTCCCCGGTAGTTGGCTTTTTTAATGTAGCGGCCGTGTCGGGACTGGGGAAGAAATTCAGATAAACAAATATATATGCAGACTATAATTAACCGAATAATCATCCTGGGGAGCATAGCACTCTGTGCCTGTGCATCGTCCCGGAAAGTAGCGCAAAGTGAATGGACAGGAAAACCAATTGTTATTGACGGCAAGCTGGAAGAATGGCAGCAGCCCATGCAACACTATCACGCGGGTACTAAACTTTCATACTCCATTCGCAACGACAAAGACAGGCTATATATATGTATCGTAGCGCCCGAAAAAAATACAAAGACCAAAATTGCTTTGGCAGGATTTCAGGTCGCCATTGATACAACAGCAGGCAAGAAGAAGCACGTCACGTTACTATACCCGTTTGCTGATATTGACCGCCAGGCGGCACCTACGCGCGGGCCGGTCGCCACAGGTGCGGTCTCCATGGAGAAGATGATCATAAGCCAAGCGAATACAATACGAATAAAGGGATTTAATTTTTTGAAGGAAGGGGGAGATATACCGCTGCAGAATTCACGTGGCATCAACGTTGCCATTGACTGGACTACCGAAGGAAGCCTGGTCTATGAATTGGCGCTTCCCTTCAAAGAATTTATGCACACACTGAAAGGCAAATCATTAGGAATACAATTAACCGTTAAAGGACTTCCTCCGGTAGGCAGCATGTCACCACCTTCAGGCGGAATGAATGGCGGTATGCCTCCGGGTGGTCCCCCAGGCGGTGGCTTTGGTGGAGCTCCAGGCGGCAGAATGCCTACTGGAAATAGCGATATGTCAGAGATGTCGGAAGATAAAAGCTTGCGCATAACCATAGCATTGGCGAGTGAATAGTTTAGTGGTTAGTCGTACGCTATAAATATAGTGTTGATTCGAGAGATCGTGTCTTCAGCTATCAACAGCATTTGGGCAGAAGTCTGAAAATTTTTGAGACAGCCAAGGAATAGAAATGTGTCAGTTATTTTGGACACCTCTCGGACTTATAAAATTTATTTTAAAATTCAAAGTAAAGGTGATCTAATGAAGATACTTGATTATTACTCAGAGATTAGTAAGCAGTTAAAAAGTTGTGGTGCATAGCCCGAAACTTGTTACTATGAATGACCAGCGATGGTCATTTTTTATTTCATGAGGTTGTTGATTTTGGGATACAAATTCAGGGAGCAACCTTATTTCAGTATAACGTATAGAGCGATACTATATATTTTGATAATCATTTTTTTTGTGAAATGGTGCATTGGACAGAAGTGGTTTTTAGTGCCAGTGATCACCTGTAATTAATGCCTTCCGGTAAAATCTCGTCCATAAAATAACGGCAATCTTCCAGATAATTGACCTGAATATCTATTCATGGAAAATAATGTTTGTCCCTTGCCGTATTTCACATCAGGAACATGAAAACGATGAAAAGGTTAGTATATAGTTTAGCAATTGCGTTCTCTCTGATGACCAACGCATATGGACAGACGCCGGAAGTGGCTTGGGATCTTGCACGCTGCATTGAGTATGCAGTAGCGAATAACATTACCGTAAAGCAATCTGTACTCAATGAAGATATCGCTGTGAACAACGTTATGCAGTCGAAGGCCTCACGCTTTCCTTCGCTAAGTGCGAGCGGGTCACAATCACTTACCAAAGGTACGAGTACAGACCCGATTACGTATGAATTTGTGTCGCAAACCATTCATTCAACCAGCGTAAGCCTCAATGCACAGGTTACGCTCTATGGAGGAAATAAAATTAATAATACGATCCGGCAGAAAAATTTACTGGTTGCGCAGAATTCATACTATGTGGCAGAGGCGAAGAATGATATATCGCTGCAGGTAACGGAAGCATACCTCCAGGCACTATACTATAAAGAAGGCATCGCTATAGCGGAGATAAATCTGAAAGCCTCGGAAGCACAGGCACAACGCTCGCAGGCACTCTATGATGCAGGCTCGGTAGCGCTAAAGGATTTAGCAGATGTGAAATCACAATTGGCCAGCGATAAATATACTTTGGTGACGGCCCGGAATTCTTTCGATCAGCAGGTGTTAACGCTTAAACAATTGCTGGAGCTTGAACCCGAGCAATCTTTTGAGTTGATGTTTCCTTCCCAAGAACAGGAAGCCATGATTGTGATTCCTGATAAATATACTGTATACAAGGAGGCGCTTGCTTCTATGCCGGAGATAAAATCGAGTACGTTGCAAATGAACATTGCTACGCTCGATTATAAAATAGGACGGGCTAGCTATCAGCCAACGTTATCTTTAACGGGAGGTTTATCTTCCGGGTATACCAATACACAAGGCTATACTTTCTCCGAGCAGTTTAACAGCAACTTCAATCAACGGCTCGGTCTGTCATTAAGTATACCTATATTTAACAACCTTCAAACGCGTACCAACGTGCAAAACGCACGCATCGCGATTCAGTCCGCAGAACTGGATGTCTCTTCATCCCGAAAGGAACTCTATAAGAAAATTGAGAATGCTCACCAGAGTGCAACGGCTGCACAAAGCGCAATGGACGCAACATCGGCTGAGGTGGAAGCCGCGAAAATGGCATACGATCTGGCCAGGCAGCAGTATGAAGTTGGTGCAACCAATACAGTGGATCTGCTCATCAGTCAGAATACCTATTTGTCAGCACAACAAAAATATGTACAGGCTAAATATACGGCTATACTGTACTATCAACTGCTTCAGTTTTATCAGGGAAATATTATTAAACTCTAAATCATGAATACGAAACTTAAAAAGATATTGATCTATATAGGGGGTGCCATCATAGTCTCTGCCGCGGTCTACAAGATCTGGTTTTCATCCGAAGATACATCTATCGTAGTGGAAACTACGGCAGTAAAGACCGGCACTATCAGCACGGTGATAACAGCAACAGGCACTGTGGAGCCGATAAGACAAGTTGAAGTCGGAACGCAGGTGTCAGGTGTGATCGATCATATATATGTCGATTATAATGCAACGGTGAAAGCGGGACAACTGATTGCTGAATTGGACAAGACCGCGTTAAAGGCAACCGTGGCTGAGGCAACGGCCGCACTGAATACAGCATTAAATGAGCAGGACTATCAGCAGAAGAGCTTTGACCGGATCGCTAAACTTCATGATGGTAAAGTTGTGAGCGACACGGACTACGAAGAAGCACTCTATAAACTGAATAATGCAAAAGGTATAGCGGATCAAAAGCGGTCTGATCTCAGCAGAGCAAGAACGAATTTAAGTTACGCAAGTATATATTCACCCATTGATGGCGTAGTGGTTTCCCGCTCAGTAGATGTAGGGCAAACTGTAGCGGCCAGTTATAGCACACCAACCCTGTTTACCATTGCGCAGGATTTGAAGCAGATGCAGGTTGAGGCGGATGTCGATGAAGCCGACATCGGGCAGGTAAAGCTGGGGCAGCGTGTAGTGTTTACAGTGGATGCCTATCCGGAAGATGAATTCTCCGGCACGATAACGCAAGTGCGTCTGGAACCTGTAGAGGAATCGAATGTGATTACCTATACAGTGATTATTAAAGCCGATAACCAGGACGGGAAACTGATGCCGGGTTTAACAGCGAGTATTTCAATATATACCCTGGAGATTAAAGATGTACTCACGCTGGATTCAAAGGCATTAAGTTTTAAACCCGATCCGCAAGTGTTGAGCGCCTACCAGGAGCAACGCCATGCCGCACCTGAGCAGAATATAATAAAGCAGGTACGTAATGTGCCGGCAAACTACAAGGTATATATAAGTCAGCAGGGCGAGGAGAAAACCGTGTGGGTGAAAGAGGGGGATAACATTCAGGAGCGTACAATTCACATCGGGACCAGTGATGGTGTAGTAGTGCAAGTGTTGGATGGATTGAGGGAAGGGGATGAAGTTGTGCTCTCCATGAATGTTGTTTCAGCGCAACCCACAGCAGAGAATGAAGCTACAAGTGAAAGCCCTTTTATGCCGAAGCCTCCGGGAAGTAAAAAGAAATAACCATGGAAAAGAAGATCATTGAAATTGAAAATCTCAAGCGTGAGTTTATCATGGGCACAGAAGTGGTGCGTGCGCTGAAAGGTATATCTTTCTCGGTTGCACAGGGAGAGTTTGTAACCATCATGGGGACGAGTGGTTCCGGAAAATCAACCTTGCTCAATGTATTGGGATGTCTTGATCAACCCAACACAGGCTCCTATAAAATTGACGGTATACCGGTTCGTAATCTTTCAAAGAATGAACTGGCCCGCATACGAAACGAAAAGATCGGATTTATTTTTCAGTCCTATAATTTACTGCCCCGCACGACAGCGCTGGAAAATGTTGAGCTTCCGCTGATGTATAACGGAGCTATATCTTCCAAAGAAAGAAGAGAGCGTGCAGTCGAGGCGTTGCGTTTGGTAGGATTGTCGTCACGACTTCATCATACACCAAATCAACTTTCCGGTGGACAGCAACAGCGTGTTGCCATTGCACGCGCGCTGGTAAATAACCCTGTCCTGATATTAGCAGATGAAGCAACGGGAAACCTCGATACGCGAACCTCGTACGGGATCATGGCGTTGTTTCAGGAATTGAATTCCCAGGGAAAAACCATTGCCTTTGTAACGCACGAGCCCGATATAGCACTATTCAGTAAGCGCACTATTGTTTTGCGCGATGGTCACATCGTAAAAGATTATCCCGTTGAAGCGGTAGCCAGTGCGGCACAGGCGTTGGCGCAGCTGCCCGCGGAAGAGACATTTAAAATGCAGGATTAGTATATATAGTATATGAAAACAATCAATCTTTTTAAGATAGCATGGAAGGCTTTGCAACGCAACAGACTTCGTGCATTTCTTACCATGCTGGGTATCATTATAGGTGTTGCCTCCGTTATCGCGATGCTAGCAATTGGAGAAGGATCCAAGCAGAGCATCAAGAATCAAATCTCCGGTATGGGTTCTAACATGCTCTTTGTGCAGCCTGGTAGTGATTCACGGGGTGGCGTGCAGCAGGATTTCAGCCAGTCGCAAACATTAACACTCGCAGACTATAAAGCATTAAAAGAAAAGAATACAACGCTGACGGATATATCGCCGCAGGTAAATGGCAGTGGCCAGGTAATTTTCGGTGCGAACAACTGGCCTACTTCTATTTATGGCGTGAATCCGCAGTACCTGAATATTCGCAAGCTGTCCGTACAGAGAGGAAGTATATTTACGGAAAAAGATGTCTCATCTGCCTCCAAAGTTGTTGTTATCGGACAGACGGTTGTGGAGAATATCTTCAAGAACGGTGAAGATCCCCTTGGTAAGACAATACGGTATAATAAAATACCATTTAAGGTAATTGGTATACTGGCAGAGAAAGGGCAGAATACATTTGGACAGGATCAGGACGATGTTATTCTTGCCCCGTACACTACCGTGCAGAAACGCATTCAGGCATCAACACATTTGCAGTCAATAACAGCCTCTGCCAGGAGTGAAGAAATAGCGGAGCAGGCTTCCCTTGAAATGGCATCGATCCTGCGCACATCTCATAAACTGGGAGCCACCGATGAAGACGATTTTAATGTGCGCTCGCAGCAAGAGCTGATCTCTACGTTTAGTTCCACAAGTGAAATTCTAACGGTATTGCTGGTGGCCATTGCAAGTATATCTTTGGTGATCGGAGGGATCGGTATTATGAACATTATGTATGTATCGGTAACGGAACGTACCCGTGAAATTGGTTTGCGCATGGCAGTGGGTGGACGAGGTATAGATATACTTTTGCAGTTTTTAGTGGAAGCTATTCTCATCAGCATCACCGGAGGATTGATCGGTGTAGCACTGGGCCTTGGCAGTACACTGCTTGTTTCAAACCTTATGCATTGGCCAACCGTGGTTACAACGCAGTCGCTGGTGATTTCCTTTGCAGTATGTGCCATCACAGGGATTTTCTTCGGGTGGTACCCTGCGCGTAAAGCAGCGTCTCTGGACCCGATTGTAGCCTTGCGATATGAATAGATGACAGACTATATTTATCCCGCAATCCCATAACGGGGCAAAATCCTCTTTCCTTGGGAGAGGGTTTTGGCGGGGCCAACTTTAGTCTGCAATTTTAGTCTTTTTAAAAACCAGGTGTGATTTATAAAATATACCCTTACTGCCATGTTTGAATTAAAGGATCGGAGAAATCAACGTTACCTCACCCTTATGCTACATATACTGGTGTGGGGAATTGTTGTCAATCTTCCGTTGCTTTCTACCGACCATGCGCCCGCAAGCATTACAGAGTATTTCAGAGGGTGGATTCCGCCAACGGCATCGGCACTGATCTTTTATATAAATTATTTTTATTTTATTCCACGGTTTCTCTTCGTCAAAAAAACAGGGCAGTTTGTAGTGGTAAATATAGCGTTATATACCATTACCATTTTTTTGCTTGAAGAAATAAGGACACACATGGCGCCACTGATGCGCATTGACCGAGGTCCGGAAGGAAGTGAGATCATTATCCGGTTCATCATATCTTTTGCATTGATAACAGGGGTGAGTGTGGCAGTACAAAGTACAGGGGAGTGGTTCAGGTCGGAAGATTCGCGCAAAGAACTTGAAAGTGAACATTTAAAATCTGAGTTGCTGAATCTTAAGAACCAGCTTAATCCGCATTTCTTTTTTAATACGTTGAATACCATTTACGGATTAATCATTCAGAATCAGGAGCTAGCGCAGGATGCTGTGCATCGTCTTAGTAAGCTCATGCGCTATCATTTGTATGATAGTAACGAACGCTATGTGCAGCTTCGCAAAGAGCTTGAGTTCATGGTCAACTATATTGACCTGATGAAGCTCCGGCTTACACCGAATGTAATCGTGCAGTATAAATTTCCGGAAAGTACTCCCGACATTATAGTTGCACCGTTACTATTTATACCCTTGATTGAAAACAGCTTCAAACATGGCATTACCCTGAACAAGCCATCTGAAATTATGATGACCATGGACATCGTGCAGCAGAAGCAAATCGTTTTCTATATTCGAAATTCTTTTTTTCCGAAGCGGGAAAATGATCAGAGCGGTTCCGGTATAGGTTTGGATAATCTAAAAAAACGACTCAACTTGTTATACCCGGATAGACATACTATTGTCATTCACCAGGACGATGTGTATTTTGATTGCACCTTAACCATCCAGGTATGATTCAATGCCTCATTGTAGACGATGAACCTATTGCGCTTGATATACTGGAAAACTATGTTCGCAAAACGCCCTTTCTGGAATTGAAAGGAAAGTGTAATGGTGTTATAGAAGCGTTGCAACAAATGCAGGACCAGTCAATCGACCTTTTGTTCCTGGATATACAGATGCCGGACGTCAATGGTATAGAATTCTCGCGAACGCTAAACGATAAGGTAAAAGTGATCTTTACTACTGCCTTTGAACAATATGCACTCGAGGGTTTCAAAGTAAATGCACTCGACTATCTTCTCAAGCCTTTTAATTATCAGGAGTTTTTAAAAGCTGCTATGAAAGCCAAAACCTGGTTTGATATGGTGGAGAACAAAAGCAGCCCGTCAACAGCCGTAACCAAAGGTAGTATCCTGGTTAACTCCGAGTATAAATTGGTAAAAATTGATCTGAAAGATATTTTATACTTTGAAGGCTTGAAAGATTACGTAAAGATCTTTACCGCTGGAGTGACACGTCCGGTTATGTCATTGATGAGTTTGAAGAGCCTGGAAGAACAATTGCCTGCCGGACAGTTTATGCGTGTGCATCGTTCCTATATCGTGAACCTCGACAAGATAAACACCATTGAGAGGAGTGCTATACAAATAGAAACGGCTTCGATTCCGATAGCAGACAAGTATAAAGATGCGTTCAATGATTTCCTGTCCAGGAGATTTTTGCGATAGAATTTGTTCTACATGATGGGAGGGAAGATGTGTACCTATATCTGCCTGTTCTGTACTTTTTTAATAAAAGAAATGTATATGGTAAAATGCATTACATTATCTTTGTTTGTGTATGAAATGTGTCTATATCATTTCATACAACTATAAGTTACACTATGCTAAACTTGCCGTAGATGGGGAAGCCTACAAGCTTATATTTACTCCTTCTTGCCTCGATATTACAAATCTTTATAAGCTCCAGTTTCTAGATACTTATACACTTTATCCATTATTTTCTGCTGGCTATTCAAAACATCAATATAATCTACATATAAAGGGTCTTGCAACTGTTTTGCAATAATATAATCCGACCAATTTTTATATTCTTGGTATTTATGGCCATTGCACAGCTTCATAATAATCAAAACCTTAGCCCCTGTTTCTCCGGAAATATATTTATAATAATTAGAAAAATCATCCTTATCCAAGATCATAGTATTTAAATCGCCTACCGTTTCTATTTCTGAAAAAAAGACATTCAAATATTGGTCTATAAATTCATCTGTCTCCACAATAACTTTCTCTAGCTGCATTTGATTTACCTCTCCATTCTCAAAAACTACAATATGTTGAGTGTCTGTAGTTATCTCAGGAGCCGAAGTATCTGAAATAGTATATTGATTATTTAGATAGAAACCTGAGGTAGAAACATGAGCATGTGTATTAGTGGAGATGATCTTATTGTCTAAAGCCTTATTTAAAATATTTTCTACCTCTTTAAAATATATGCGCGCTCTGAAAGATTCTTTACACAACGTAATGGGGTTATACTTTCTATAATCGTAACCAAAATCATAAGTAATAATCTGTATTTTCTTAGAATCTTCTTTATAGAACAAACCCAAATTATATTCTTGATCGTAATCTAAATGCAAAAAGGCCAACTTGCTTAGTACTAGTTTTTTTGATATTTCTTTATCTATTTTTTCTATTGCTTCCATATTTATTATTTCTGTTATTCGCTTGTTGTCTGTTGATATGTCTTCGGGTTATCCGAGGCATTACCGTCAATATTCCGATATAAAAATATCATTACTATATAAGCATTTGCAAACGGATCTATTAGTTTACAAACAGATTGTAAATTATTTTAAATTAAAATGAATCGTCGTCCGGTATATCGGATAGTATGCAGAATATTGAGGCCCGGTTAAATAGATTTACCAGGCCTCAATGATTATTGATTTCTATATAAAAAATTCACCATGGAGTTCTTATCAGTCCTTTAGTCCCTCGTCTTCTCCACATGGAAGAGCACTGCCTAAAATCTTGCTTATTTTTTCTCATGACCAGCCCGATAGCCTCAGCAGAAAGGCAAAAGATGAAATAACCTCCTTGACGTCAAAGTGATTAGTTCATTTTGACGATTGGACAATTAACCGTTGCTAATCCACTTCCTGCAGAGGAAGCAGCCTGCGCAGATGACAGATCATCAACATCATCGAATGCTGCGTTGTCAAATGCACTAACGAGCCACAAAGGAGAATAGCCGGCATCAGCTGGAAGCGTGGCCACTACATTATGCGTTTGGTCAGTGCCTGCCTCGGCTTTGAATCCGGAAGCAGGACCGCTATCTGGATTACTTGCACTTGGATTAATATTGAAACTTACGTAGATCGGAGAAAGAGGAACCTTGCCTGCGGATGTATCGATATTCTTTTCAGTAAAAGAGAAATAGTAAACAACCTTCTCCTTATACCATCCTTTAATCAATGTACTCGGTTCATTAATATACCGCTTGGAGGCAGTTGACCCTTCCGGTACTACTGGACAATTTACCAAAGATGTGGTAGGCTCTGCTTTATAGCCTGCCGATACTATCTCTGCATAACTTGCAACTTGGTTGGCCTGATAATTTTTAGGCACCGTAACCTTAACTACCTGCCAAAAATCATTGTACCCCGCTTCACCAGGCAACACATCTATGATATTCATTTGCCCGCTTACCGGATCAGTTTCTCCTTCCCTAAATAAAACCCATATAGGTGCGGGTGTTGTAGTTTGTACATCGAAGTTGTAGTACTCAACAGTTTGGCCGTTCGGTCCTAAGCCTTTCGTAATGAATGGACCCTGATCAAAATTTACAGGTGCATTTGCGGCAGGGAGCCCATTAGATGCTGTTCGTACTTGCAGGTGACCAGCAGCTGAACTGAATCTGTCTACGGTGACTCTTTGCGCCTTGTTCGGATCATGGATGGAGATTATCGCCTCATCATTATCACTGCAGGACAATAAACAAGGGATTAGCATAATAAGACATGAAAGTGATTTCAGTTTTTTCATAATAATGTCGCGTTTTTAACAGGCGCAAATTCATATTAATGTGTCACGAAAGAATCACAAATGATTAACGTTTCGATTGTCTCATTGAGAAATTCCGATATATAGGCTGCGAGAAAGCCCACAATGGCCAGCTGCAACAATAAGTAAAACTATTGTCGCGGAACTGACACGCAGGACAATGCCCGAGTTGATACCTTTCCTTTAGGTCTGTTGAATTGAGAATAGTTTCAGGCTTTACTTTGATAATTATGAATAAATATATTTTGACTTTGTCCTTGGCCGGTGTCATCTGTACCAACATGGTCTTTGCGCAAGAAGCCGGCTATCGTTATAGTAATTACTTTGACCTGGCACTCAGTACGGCCTCAGGCAAGTTCTCGGGTGCATTGTCATGGTCTCATCTGCATGGTATAGGAAAAAAGAAGCAACGACTAAAGGTTGGTTATGGCCTGAGGTTCACAAGCTTTATTGCGGCAAATGAATATTATACAACGGCACCTGCCAAGTATACAAGTCCTGTGCAAAGCATTGGTACTATATTTTCAGAAACCATCGATGAAAACATTGACACGATCACAACGGCGACCGCAGCCACAAATTCACTTAACCTTGCTATATATATTCAATATCAAATAGCAAAGCGTTTTTCATTTGGATTAAATGTTGACGCGATTGGTTTTAGTTTTGGTTCCGAACAGACATTTAATATAATTTCAAGTTCCTTTGACCCAAACCAAGCACCTGTTCAAAAAGGATCTCCTACGCGATTTAATTTCTTATTGACAAGTGACAATGATATCGGGTCACTCAACTCCGAATTCTATTTACAATATTGGTTAAGCCAAAAAATTGGAATGCGCTTAGGCTATACGTTTTTGTTTAGCGAATACAGAACCGATCAAAAGTTATCCTTTAACGATGGTGATATTGTCAACGACCGGTATCGACATAAAGCAGGAATGGCTCTTGTCGCAGTAACTTATAAACCCTTTGGTAAGAATTAAAACATTGACATGAAACATTATTTACTCCCGATGGCTATATGCCTTCTGTCTGTTATTTCCTGCAGTAAGGCAGACGATCCTGCACCCACAACCGTGGATATGATGAAAAATCCAGAGACTCCAGAGATCTCACCTGGAACAGGCCAGGTTAGTAAGACCGGTATATTTACCAGTTATGCGCATAATCTTATGGGGAGTGCTTCACTTAATATCGATAGCACAAACAGAAAGGTTTTGAAACTCGAAAGTTTTACAATGACTCAAGGACCAGATGTACGCGTGTATATCTCAAAGTCAAATAACTATAGTAAAGCAAACGTGCTTGAGGTTACAAAATTGACGAGTGGATATAGTAATCAATCTCTTCATTTTGAAATTACCTCGTCAACTTATTCAGAGGATTATAAGTTTGTCCTGGTCTATTGTCTCCAGTATAATTCTCTTTTCGGATATGCTGAGCTCAAGTGATGTACTAACTTCAAACAGGATTGAATTATAGCGTAAGAGCTAAAGGCACCATAACTCTCATCTTTAGACAATGCCTGGGTTTTAGCCAGCCGTTTTCCATTTCTATACTGGCCACGAAATGTCTCAGGCAGTGAAGTGAGTGACTTGTCAGAGATCCCCGAACTTACCACCCGTAAACATATGGCTAACAAACAGATACTGATTGTTGAAGATGACCTGAATATTGTTGAATTGCTCACCATCCATCTGCTGGATCTTGGCTGTGATGTATTCCCAGTCATGACAGGGTCCCAAGGACTGAATTTTGGGAAAGAGAACCGATTTGACCTGATTATTTTGGATGTAATGCTTCCCGAACTAAATGGGATGGAAGTGTGCAGGAAAATAAGGCAGACCGATCGTCGTACCCCTATACTCATGCTCACGGCAAGATCGGAGGAAATCGATAAGGTCGTAGGCCTGGAAACCGGGGCTGACGACTATCTTACCAAACCCTTCAGCATTCGGGAATTTATCGCCCGCGTAAAAGTGATTTTTCGTCGAAGCGATGAATCAGTTACAATGCAGGGTGAAATACCAACATCCGCCATCATCGATTACGGAAGGTTGAAGATTGATATCGACAAAAGAAAAGTAACACTAAACAACATACGTATCGAACTCTCACCAAAGGAATTCGATTTGATCACACTTCTTGCATCCAATCCTGGCAAAAGCTACAGCCGTAAAAGCCTGCTTAACCTTGTTTGGGGATACAATTTTGAAGGATACGAACATACGGTGAATAGCCACATTAATCGGCTGCGGGGAAAAATCGAAGAAGATGTTTCGAATCCCGCATTCATATTAACCACTTGGGGCGTAGGCTACAGGTTTAACGAAGATCTATAACACTGCTCCTATGTCCGTTAAAACAATCGGGGGAAACCTTCTATTCTGGAAAATTACCGCAGTATTCACAGGCCTGTTAATAGTGTTGGGCGCAATATTTACTGCACTTGCATCTAATTTTTCCAAGAGTTATTACACAGCTGCACACCAGCAGCTATATGGAGATATTGCCCAGCACCTGGCCACATTCACGCAGCCTTTTAAGAATGGTAAACCGGACACTGTCGTCACACATGACATCATCCATTCCACGATGGTGGCCAACCCTAGCGTAGAAGTTTATTTGCTGGACACGACCGGCAACATAGTGGACTACGTAGTTCCTGACGCAACAGTCCAACTGCATGCTGTCAATATTTCTGTAGTCCGGAAATGGCTTGATACCAAGGACAACATGTATCCTATGGGCGACAATCCGAAACAGCCACATGAACCAAGTATCTTTTCTGCAGCCCCTGTCTATGAACAGGAAAATCTCGTTGGCTATGTTTACGCCGTACTGGCTAGTGAAAAACAAAAGGAGATTCTAGCTTCAATAAACAGTCATCACTACAATCGTCTTAATGCGTACATATTTTTCTCCGCTCTGGGAGTCGCATTTATTGTTGGCGTGGTGACATTCTTTTTAATAACCGACAGCATCTGTACGATAGCAAACACTGTACGAAGATTTAAGGAGGGAGACTACTCGGCAAGGATCGATGGATATGCGCGTGGAAATCTTGGCGTATTAACATCAACCTTCAATGAAATGGCGGACGTAATTGTCAGCAACTTTGAAAAGATAACATCAACAGAAAAATTCAGGCAGGAATTAATAGCAAATGTATCCCACGACTTGCGCACGCCACTCTCTATCATGCAGGGATATGTAGAGACTTTAATGATAAAAAGGGATACACTTGTCCAGGCGGATAAAGACAAATACCTAAACGTCGTACACGAGAGTACAAAGAAGCTTTCCGTCCTGGTTGATCAGTTGTTTCAGTACTCCAAACTGGAGGCCAATCTGATCGTTCCTGAGAAGGAATTGTTTTTTATCAACGAACTTGCATCGGACATACTGTCGACTTATCAATTGACAGCGACAGAACGATCAATCAATATCCACTTGGATTCTCCGACTACCGTTGTACCAGTTTTTGCTGATATTGCTTTAACAGAGCGTGCCTTGCAAAATCTACTCGATAATGCATTTAAATTTACTCCCGACGGAGGCAGTGTTACAATCGCACTTACCGAGATGCCAACCGGTATACGAGTCAAGGTAATGGACACCGGCGTAGGGATTATACCCGAACATCAATCCTTTATTTTTGATCGGTATATGCAACTTGGTAAACCAGATATACCGAAAAAGGGTATGGGCATTGGATTGACAATAGTGAAAAAAATATTGGAACTGCATCAGACCACCATCGAAGTGACCAGTGAACCTGGAAAAGGCACATCTTTTCTTTTTACTCTTCCTACTCTCAGCAAGGCGATAACAACTTCCTAGTTATGAACGACATCGAATACACCAGGTGTGAGATATATCGGCATTAAACCGCTCCATTTCGTCTCAATAGTTTATAACTCATGCATATATACTATATCTTTTATTTTCGTCTTTTCCTTTTTTGTTTTCCTTCATAAATACTCAACGATTTTGCGTCTTCACAGTATCTAAACCGGTATATTCAATGTCGAACATTAGAACGGTGGCATCTATCTCCTGGTCATACCTTAGTCCTTTAAAAAGCTCGGAACTTATCCTACGCGGCAAGTCTATTGTAAATAGATTGATGTCTATAAATTGATAAAGAATTATAATCGTAAGAGTATATATTAATGAGATAATAAATCGTTTCATTTCCAAATATTTCATTTTATCTAAAGCAGTTACTCCCACTAG
Organism: uncultured Bacteroides sp.; assembly: GCA_902168185.1. Taxonomy (GTDB): domain Bacteria; phylum Bacteroidota; class Bacteroidia; order Cytophagales; family Cyclobacteriaceae; genus Ohtaekwangia. The sequence goes on along the minus strand of CABHOV010000032.1, from coordinate 51,329 downwards.
CTCGACATAACTGTAGCGGTTTAAGTCCTTACGAATTACTTTCCAATGACTTAAGACCTGCGGGACATATATGCCCAAATAAAAATAACATGTCTGCATCTGAATAATAATTTTGAATGCTTAGAGTTATTTCATTTTTCGATAGCTGCATTTTCGATGTGCTCGAGATCGTGGATTGGATAGCATTCTGAAGAATAAATCATATAGTAGAAATATAGTGCCTGAGTTAATAATGATCGCTAGCGCTTGTATATAAACGTGCTGGTACTTCAAATTAATAAAAAAATCAACAGTGCAGACATGATTTATATACGTTGTTGTGTGTTGTTTGAATCCACCGAGTCTATTTCGTTCCAAAATATTTTCTGGAAATAAATCCCGCACTGATGTTCCTTTTGAATGAGTCGATTGTGCTCTATCCAATCATAAACATTCGAATCATTCTTATACAGGATCACTTTATTGTTCCTAACTTCTTCTATCAGTGTTGTCAGCGTAGAAAAGCAATTCGTGAGATCGTCCGTCTCATAACAACTTACATGAGTGTGAATGTCCGTCTCCCCAGTTGGTGATTCCAAACCAAATGTAATCTCGCTATTATAAGTCGCTATCCACATTGCGAATTTTCCCGACGGGCTTTTCAATTTACAATCGAACGAATCGTCACTTTCGTATCGCACTGATGAAATAAATTCAGGAAACGATCTCGATAAAAAATCAAAGATGTGTTTGGAAAATACATTTTGGTCCATGTCGATATTTCAATTCAAATGACCGCAATATCCAAATATAGGAACATCATTACTTATATTTCCTCATTAGTATCTCAAATGTAGCCTATAAAGATTCGATTCTTAGAGATGCCCTGAATGCTGCTTTTTAAACTATGAAGGATTAGATGGATATCACAGGACCACTTATGCTTTATTCCAACTTCACCGCAATTAATGAATTGCTTTTATAGTGTGCTCTAGCCTTTAATTCCAGTTCCTTTAAGCTATCATGCGCAAAATCTCATTCATTCGTAGATATGATAGTTCATCTTTAGTGGGCGATAAAAATTTATCTTTTGTGTCCGGAAATTGGGACGGGATAAAGCGTTGTTATAGTATATATTAAATTGCACGCTCCCAAGCCAATTATAGTGAAAGGAATGCCTTATTTTTAGTGCAGAAAAAATTCTTATGGTTCGAAAAATTCTGCAGGAGGTCAAAGATGCTCTGGAAAAACAATACCCAGGATACAATCAATTATTCAATCCGCCGGCAACAGACGATGAGATCAAGGCTTATGAACAATTGATCGGCAAGTCTTTGCCCGATGACTATAGAGCGTTGTATCTGTCCCACAACGGACAGCAACGTTTCGAAAAATATGGTCTTGCATTTTTCTTTTCGCTTCCATTCCTTTCAATCAGAGAGTCCATGGAACAGTGGAAATCGCTGAATCAACAGCTCGGTGATACTTCGCAAGCAGACGTCAAATCGCATTCAGTACCGGCTGACTATATCCGGGAACAATATATACATCCCGCATGGATTCCGATCTCCAAAGATTCGGGCGGCAACTTCATCGGAGTGGATCTTGATCCCGATGCGAATGGGACGTATGGCCAAGTGATTAATTTTGGACGTGATGAGGATACCAAGTATGTTATCGCGCCTGGAGTGAATGAGCTACTTGCCTATATGCTTGATCTCATTCAGAAAAATCGACTCAGCATTCTTGAGCAGGAGGACGATGACGCAGATGAGGAAGAAGATGATGATGGAAACTTACTGCCGCTGCCGAAGGTCTATCGCTTCGCCATGGATGGTAAAATAATCTGGCATTTCCTTGATTGGCTTAAGGTTCTTAATCTGCCAGGCAAACCAGTGCTCATAGAAAGTGAAAAGAATTATAGTCAATGGCTTGACAGTGCCTCGCAAGAATGGAAGGCGTTGACGGACGCCAACTGTAGTAGTGACTTCGGCTTCATCCATCCTGCAGAAATTGTAATATTCTATCCACGTGCATTGCCGGTGCCGGACCTCAAGTACATCCATCATTTTTCTAACCTGCGTGAAGTGATTCTTAGTGGTGCACCACTTACAGATATTAGCGCCTTAGAATCTCTTCCGTATTTAAAAACTCTTTTCCTTAGTAGTTCCAAAGTAACTGAACTTGGTGCGCTTCGGAATCTTAGACGTCTCCGTGCACTGTACCTGAACAACCTGGTGATAGAAGATTTTAGCCCGTTACAAAATATACCTTTGATTGATCTGACGCTGGAGAAGAGTTCTATCAAAGACTTAACACCAATATCAAAAATCAAAACATTGCGTACGCTGGATCTCAGCAGCACCCTGGTCGATACAGGGGAACCTCTTACTAGTTTAAAAAATCTTCGATCCTTGAATATCTCAACGACAAGCATGACCGATTTATCTTTTCTTGATCAACTCGATGCCTTGCAGGAGATCAGTATTTACGGACTCACACCGGTTTCCTATGAGCCACTTTTTCAGCGAAAAACAATTACCCGTGTAACCGGTAGTTTTGCTGTACTTAAGGAATTGAGAAAACATTGGACACATAAGGTTAGCTATGTGGTGCAAGGAGAGATGAGTTCAGGGGAGGAAGAAGAGTGGAGGAGCTTTCACGGGTAGCACGTGAAGAGAGTGCTTTACAAATCCATCAATATTTTGTCTCGAAAATCGAGACAAAATTTCACTGGCTCTATCTTGGTCCATACGCCTACCTCAAGATCTACGCAGGGTTCGTAATTTTCAGGGGTTTCTTTTCGGAGTTTTTGCCACGGAAAGTCCAGGTACGATATATACTGTATTGAATGATTTCGGCGAACCTGATCAGTAGCCCGTCCGTTGGTAGGCCGTAAATAAATGCACCTAATTTAGTGCTGCCATCGTAGGTACATATACCTGCTTACGAAATGATACGATAGTCATCAAATGTTAGTCGCATAAATCTGGGCGCTTGCCAGTTTTGTTTATGGCTTCTCGATGCGCATGCCTATAAATACACCGGCCACAAATAAGGCAATAATTCCCAGCGCGATAAGGGCAATTACAAGGGGGCTTACTTTTTTAGATTTGATTGTCATGGAGTTTGAAGAGTTGGTTACTGTTCTAAATATAAATTAAATCAAATTGTATTTGAGGTGCGGTTTGAAAAATATCTTTACATCGTAGTGGCTACACGCCAACAAAGGGAGGTTGTAATAGGTTGTTTGAATGAGCCGTGCAAAGAGAAGCGGCGCTAACCTTTTTTTGTATTTGTAGTGATCGAATTTCCGTAAACTTCGTTTGTATAAAATTGCAGCGTTGTTTACTTGCCACAAAAATCACATCCTCATGCAACAGGAATATATTGAAATTCGCGGTGGACGCGAGAACAACTTAAAAGACATTTCCTTAAAAATCCCCAAACGTAAAATCACCATATTTACCGGTGTATCCGGGTCCGGAAAGTCTTCTATAGTCTTTGATACAATAGCAACCGAAGCACAGCGTCAGCTGTATGAAAACTTCAGCATGTTTGTTCGCAATTTCCTGCCTCGTTATGCGCCCCCGCAGGCAGATGCTATAGAAAATTTAAGCATGGCTATCGTGGTGGATCAAAAAAGACTGGGTGGCGGTTCGCACTCCACGGTGGGAACGATCACAGATATAGCACCGGTGTTACGACTTTTATACTCCCGCATAGGAAAGCCACACATCGGCTTTTCAAATGCCTTCTCATTCAATGATCCTCAAGGGATGTGTCCTGAATGCAGTGGCCTGGGCAAGAAGATGGGCATCATCGCCGATTCATTCCTGGATATGAATAAATCGCTCAGCGAAGGTGCTGTACAGGTGCCCGGTTTCGCTTCCTGGGAGAGTGCCATGTATGCGAGCTCAGGTTTTTTTGATCCCGATAAGAAGCTTCGTGACTTCACATTCGAAGAAATGGATATACTTCTTCATAGCAAACCACGCAAGGTGAAAATGACCTTCGGTGGCGGTGTGATCAACGTTACCTATATGGGCATCATTGAAAAGTTTACCAAGGCCTATATCAAAAGAGATATTAAAACGCTTTCAGAGCGAACGCAAAAGAAAGTTGCTCCTTACATCGGACTAACACCTTGTCCATTGTGCAAAGGCGCCCGGCTGAGTCAACCTGCGCTTGGTTGCAAGATCAATGGAAAAAATATTGCAGAACTGTCTTCCATGGAAATCTCAGCAGTGATCTCTTTTCTTGAAAAAATAAAAAGTACAGTCGGAGCACCCATGATCACCACGCTAAAAGAAAGACTACAACACCTGGTCGATATGGGACTCGACTACTTGAGTCTTGAACGCGAAACCAACACGTTGTCGGGCGGAGAATCACAACGCATCAAGATGGTAAAACACCTCAGCAGCAGCCTTGTCGACGTGACCTATATATTTGATGAGCCCAGTGTCGGCTTACATCCGCGTGACGTGCACCGCCTCAACGAGTTGTTGCAAAAACTCCGGGACAAAGGCAATACGGTAATCGTAGTGGAGCACGATCCCGATGTTATCAAAGTTGCAGACCACATCGTTGATGTTGGTCCACATGCCGGAAGCCGTGGCGGACGTATTGTTTTTGAAGGAAAGTATACAGCGCTTTTGAAAGCTGATACATTGACGGGAAAGCATATGAAGCAACTCATTCCGCTGAAGACCGATGTACGAAAACCAAAGGGAGTGCTGCACATTGCCAAAGCAAGCGTTAATAATCTCCAGCATATAAGTATAGATATACCCAAAGGAGTACTCACTGTTGTGACCGGTGTGGCGGGTTCGGGTAAAAGCTCCCTGATTCACCAGGTATTTTTAAAGCAGTATACTGACGCCATCGTAATTGATCAGTCTGCCGTAGGTACTTCTACACGCTCAAATCCTGCTACCTATACGGGCATCATGGATGATCTTCGGAAAAACTTTGCCGCAGTCAATAAAGTAAGTTCTTCCCTATTTAGTTTCAATTCCGAAGGCGCGTGTCCCAATTGCCAGGGGGCAGGTGTGATATATACTGACCTTGCGTTTCTGGATGGCATTAAGACCCCGTGTGAAATCTGTGAGGGCAGGCGATTTAAGGAAGAGGTATTGACCTACAAACTTGACGGCAAATCGATCGCTGATGTTTTAGATCTCACCATTGAGGCAGCCCTTGATTTCTTTGAGCAGAAAGAAATCCGAAAGAAGCTGCTCACCTTAAGTGACGTTGGTCTGAATTACTTAACACTGGGTCAGCCCTTGAGTACGTTATCCGGAGGAGAATGTCAACGCATCAAGCTTGCCAGTGAATTACATAAACGTGGCAGTATATATGTACTGGACGAGCCGACCACCGGCCTTCATATGTCAGACATAGGGCACCTGCTTACCATCATCAACAGACTGGTGGATTCTGGCAATACCGTTGTGGTCATCGAACATAATGTGAGCGTTATCAAGAATGCAGACTGGATTATCGATATGGGGCCGGAAGGCGGCCATCGGGGAGGCCGTGTGGTCTTTGCAGGTATCCCGGCTGATCTGTTGCATGCTGGTAACTCCATCACGCGTGAATACTTAAAAGACTAGGGTTATCAGTAACTGCCTATGCCTCCGTGTCAAGGCTATATAAACCGTCTGTGGCAGCGAGATTGCCCGCGGGAAGGTTCTCCTTGCAAAAACAATCTGCTCCCGGCAGAAACGGTCTTATCGCTGAGTCATGATGGCATTGTTCGAAGAGTATCTATCGGGTTAGCCGGGTACGGGTGGAAAGAATAAAATGGGGTATCCGCCAACAAATTCTTGCTTAGAATAGTTCTAAATAATACATTTGTGTTTAGACTCATTCTAAATGGCGTTCGAGAAACCCCTTAAATACCAATTCTGTAGCATTTTACTTACTTCAGTAATCCTATTTTTTGGCTTTTCGACGGCTGCTCAACATTCCCTGAAGGGCACAATAACAGAATCCAGCGGAGCGCCGGTAGCATTTGCTGGCGTCTCGGTCAAGTCCACAACCAAGGGAGCCATTACCAATGAGAAAGGCGAGTTTGTCATTGAAGGACTTACTGCCGGGCAATATGAGGTAGTGATTAGCGGTGTCGGCTACCAGAATAAGGTTGTCAACGCATCGGTGCCCGGACCTGCCCTTAACGTGTCACTCACTCCAACGGATCATCAACTCCAGGAGATAGTCGTTGAAGGAAAATCGGAAACCCGCCTGGCGGCCGATATGCCCATAAAATCGGCTGTGATTGACACCCGGAATTTTGCACGACAACCTGCCACCCTCATCGAACTGATGAACCGCTCTTCGGGAGTACGCGTCAGACAAACCGGAGGGCTTGGCTCCAATGCCAGCGTATCTGTTAACGGATTTCAGGATAAAGCTATCAAGTATTTCAAAGATGGTATACCCATGGATTACCTGGGTGCCGGATATAACTTTTCCCTTGTGCCGGTCAACATGCTGGATCGCCTGGAGATCTATAAAGGCGTACTACCCGTAAGCCTCGGGGCAGATGCACTCGGAGGCGGGCTTAACATGGTAAGCAAAAAATCGCTTCGACGATATGCTGAAGCTTCTTACGAGGTCGCCTCTTTCAATACACACCGCGTGTCGGTAAACGTTTTGAACAACGATACTACACGAAAATATTTTATAGGCGCCGATGCTTTCTTCAACTACTCTGACAACGACTATAAAGTGATGGCTCCGGTTACGGATCCCGAGAGTAGTACCATCACCGAAAAGAAAGTAAAGCTGTTCCATAATACGTTCCGGCAGTATTTCGCAGAAGCGTATGGCGGCGTTCTCAATACTCGCTGGGCCGATGAGCTTCGGATAGGTCTTACTGCTTTTTTAATAGACCGTGATAATCAATACGGTTCCAGGATGACTCAGCCCTTCGGTGCCTCCATCAGCAGACAGTATTCGGTCATCCCAACCCTTCGCTATAAAAAAGCATTTCTCAATGATCGTCTCACCGTTGATCAGTTCCTGGTAGCCAACACAATTCATGTTGAGCAAATAGATACGGTCAAGGGTACCTACGACTGGTATGGTAATTTTATACCTTCGGACTCTCGACGCGGAGAAGTATCGGTGCGAGGTTCTTTATCCGATACCCGGTTCTCCGTCTTTACCTCGCGCACCTATGCAGCATACCAGCTCCACGAGGATCACGTTCTGGAGTTCAATACAGTCTTTACAAACCTGGATCGCGTAGGCGAGGATCCTCTGGGACTAACCTTTGTCGCATCCGGGCGGGATATACTCTCCGTCCCTGCATCTTACGATAAATCAGTTACCTCACTGGGACTTGAATCTAAATTTCTGGATGAGCGCCTTACAAATAATGTTATCGCCAAGTTTTACCGCTTCAAGACCCGCGCCGTAGACGGCGACTATTATGGCAACGAGATCGATCGCAGTGCATCCAACACGCGATGGGGATTTGCCGATGCTGTAAAGTTTTTGCTCGGTGAAAATTCTTTTGTGCGTGTTTCGGCAGAGGCGGCAACGCGCTTGCCTGAACAGGAAGAAATTTTTGGCGATGGGAATTTACACGTCTCCAACTTCGAACTCAAGCCCGAACGCAGCATCAACATGAACGCGGGGTATAAACATGTCAAAAATGACAAGTATACATTGGAGGTAAACTCATTCTATAGAATCACCCATGACCTGATTCTGAATGTACCCTATAATTTTCTTTTCAACCGTCATGAAAATGTCAGCAATGTGAGGGGTATAGGATTTGAGGCCGACCTGACGATGAGTGTTTTGCACTGGCTCAAAGCAAACGGAAATTTTACCTACCAGGACTTCCGCTTGTTCGACACCAATAACTCAACGGTGGAAGGAGCGAGGCTGCGAAATACACCCTACTTCTTTGCCAACCTCGGACTGAGTAGCTATAGCCGGAATATATTTACAAGAAATGACAAGCTGCAGGGATATTGGTACTATACATTTGTTCGCCAGTACTACCTGGACTATATACCCAAAGATCGCGAGCCCGATGGTTTCCTGGGCCTTTGGGGCGATGCCAAACTGGACGCACCCAATATCATTCCCGACCAGAACATCCATACTGCCGGTATAACGTATTTCCCTTTTAACGAGAGGCTCTCCTGCGGGCTTCAGGTAAAGAATATATTCAACGATGCCTTGTATGACAACTTCAAAATACAGAACGCAGGGCGAAGCTTTCACTTCAAAGTCACATATACTATCCAATAAATAATTACTTCTATGTTTAAATTACTATCCAAGATATCCTTTGTATGTTTCGCTGCGGCACTCGTGTTTTCATCCTGCAGCGATGATGATGACGCCTCCGATTCAAACGCAGATGCAAAGTATGTAATCTTAAGTGCGGCAGAAAAGTGGGAGACAGGCTACTTCACTTCTTTCAGCAGTTTTCCTTCCGGAACCGTTAACGATATCAGTGCGCAATCCCTTCAGGTGAATAGTTCATTTGGATTCAGAACCTATAAAAATTGGATCTTCTCCAGAACGAATGCTGCCGGTGATGCAGGTCTTCAAAAGTATTCGGTAAATGAAGACGGCTCTCTCAAAGATGAAGGTTTTATAGTAGGCTCGTCTCAGTTTTTAGTCGTGGACGCCACTACGGGCTTCTACCTGGATGAGACACGCAGTACCATGAAAATTCAAACGTTCAATCCAACGACTATGCAAAGGACGGGAGATATAGACCTGACAAGTCTGCGCGATGAATCATTCGAATACCAGGTGGTTGGTAAACATACCCTGGCTGCCAAAGGCGGTAAGCTATATGCTGGTATCAGCTATGGTACCATTAGCGGACAGGGGTTTGGGGATGATCAGGTAGACTATATCGAGTTTGCAGTCATTGATATAGCAAGCCGTACACTTGACAAAACAATCAAGTATGAAGATGGCGGCCTGAATTCTATAGGCTGGGGTTCATCGGGGAATAAAATGTGGACCATTGGTGATGATGGTGCGCTATATCTATACAGCACAGGTCTGACCAACGGATTTGTCAAGTCAAGTGTGATCCGCATTAAGAAAGATGAAACAGACTTTGACAAAACCTGGCGCCTGGATGCCCATGAAATTCAACCGGGCAGCTCTATTGCTACCGGCCTTGTTAAAAATGGTAAAATATACATCGAGTTGCCATCAGAACCTCTGGAGGCTGGCTTCGGAAATCTTCAGAACTTCATCTATGATTACTACGCTGTTGACCTGAGCACAAAAGTGGCCACTAAAATTACCGGCATGCCTAAGCACCACTACGCTTACGCCAACGAGCAGGCCATTACCGAAATAGATGGCAAGATATATTTCTGGGTAAGAAACGCAGATGAAAATATAGATGGATACTATTCTTTAAATTCAAATGGAACTAGCGCTACGCAAGCTTTCAATATAGATCATGACGGCTTTATGTGGGGCTTTGCCAAGCTTGCTGACTGATAAGGTATATAGATAGTTAAAAGGTCCCGGTGTTCGCCGGGACTTTCATTCAATTCATCACATGATCATATTATGGGTATATCAAAATCACACCTGAGAGCCTGGTTCGAAATACACAAGTGGACGAGTCTTATCTGTACTTTATTCCTGTTGTTGCTATGCATCACAGGACTTCCGTTGATATTTCATGAGGAGATAAACCATATGCTGGGCAAGGAAGCGCAAGCCCCTGTGATGGCGGAAGGAACACCGCGCAAAAGCCTGGATGTCATTGTCGATACAGCCGAGAAGTTGAAACCGGATCACGTGGTCCGGTATGTATTTTGGACTGAAGAGCAGCCCAACGTAGTAACGGTGAGCATGGCCGATTCAATTGACTCGCCTCCCGATGTGGCACATTTTGTGGCCCTCGATGAGCGCACTGCTGAAGTGTTGAATCAACCCAAGTTCGATGAAGGCTTTATGTATGTTATATACAAGCTGCATGTTGATATGTTTGCCGGTATACCCGGTAAATTATTCTTAGGCCTTATGGGATTGCTGTTTGTTATCGCTATCCTTTCAGGACTTATGCTCTACAGTCCGATCATGAAGAAATATGATTTTGGTATGGTACGAGATCGGACAAAAAGATTGAAGTGGCTTGATCTGCATAATCTGCTCGGTATAGTTACCGTAGTGTGGGCACTGGTGGTAGGATTTACCGGCGTTATCAATACTACATCCGATATCGTATTAGGATTGTGGCAGCAAGGGCAGCTTGCTGAAATGGTAGCACCCTATAAAAATGCACAACCACTTTCCGGTAAACTAAGCTCCTTTGACAATGCCGTAAAGGTGGCGCAGCATGCTGCTCCGGAAATGAACGTTTCCATTGTGGCTTTCCCCGGTACTATATTTACCAGTAAACATCACTACGCAGTTTTCCTGCGAGGCAACACACCGGTGACCTCCCGGCTTATCAAACCCGCGTTGATCGATGCCAAAGACGGAAGCCTCACCGATATGCGTGATATGCCCTGGTTTGTAAATGCACTTTTTATCTCTCAACCCCTTCACTTCGGGGACTATGGAGGCATGCCTTTAAAGATACTCTGGGCTGCATTTGATATCATTACCATTGTCGTTTTGTGTAGTGGATTATACTTATGGTATATCCGCAGAAAAGCGCAGGAAGCCCGGATTACCCGAATCGAAGAGGCGATGGAAGAAGAAAAATTTGAATTAAGCGTAAAGTAAACTTATGAATTCAACCTTTGTTCGTGTTTGGAAGTACCCGGTTTTACTGGCTATACTGACCCTGTTTGGACTCCTGGCCGCCTTAACCGGAACAGGGATTTGGCATGTGCTCGCATGGCTTACGCTGGCTATACCCGTGGCAGTTTGTCTATTCTTTTCCTTTCGTCGTAAACGAGTTTAGTGTGCGGCTCCTGCTGATAGTATAAACAGTATAGTATATACTGGTATAAATATAGTAGCCAGACTATATATGAATAGTACGAAAAGGAAACATCTCGAAATCGAAAGGATTTAAGGTCCCTATCACATTAACCATAGTCAGGATACAACTGCTCTATAATCCAAAATTGTTAAATTGCTTTTCTATGCGGATGAAAAAGCAGCTTACAATTATTTTTGTCCTACTTCTTAGCCATCATGTTACCTTAGTAGGAGCTCAGCCAACGCTAGACTCTCTCCCGTACAAGACAAACATCTTCATACAAATTGGCACCTCGGTAAATTATCTCAAGGACAAATCATTTTCACCGTTAAACTATAGGTCCGGCGGTCTGGTATTAAAGACAGGTTTCGTACAGTCCATTAACCGTTACAAGCTATGCTTCAACCTGGCCTTTGTTTCAGGAAATTTGAAGAATAACCAGGTCACTTCTTTTGCTACACCTTTTATTGATGGTAATGTTGAATTGGCTTGCTTAAAGGAAATAAAAAAGATTGAGGGCAGGAATTCTAAAAAGTTTGTGGGGCTGCAATACAATACGCTTATTCATTTTATGCAATGGGGTGATATGGACAGCTGGGGATATCTGATGTATCACGGAATGAGTGCAAAATATATGGGCACATGGCGCATTAATGGATCAAAGCACATCCAAATCGGAGTAGCAATACCGTTGGCTGGTATACTTGTACGACCACCGTACAATGGATATGACTACTTCATTGAGCAACACCAGGACAACTTTATTCGTTTGGCGTTTAGAGGGAAGTTAACAACATGGAATCACTATCAAGGCGTTAATTGCAGAGTCTCTTATATAAGTCAGATGACAGGCCGTTTGCATTTTATGCTGGCTTATGACTTAAGTTATCAAGGCACAGACGTGCCACAGAAATTCAGGTATTTTCAAAATCAATTTACCCTTGGCTTCAATAGGATATGAAAGGAACACCCTATATTTTATTGGTCATAATGATCCTTGCTTGTTCTTGCACCGATATCTTGCTTGGAGAGGATGAAGACAACAACCCGGAAAATATCTTCGAGTTATTCTGGACGGATTTCGATTTACATTATTCACTATTCGAAATCCGAAATCTCAAATGGGATTCTATATATGATGTTTACCGCCCACAGGTAACGCAACAAACATCTTCTCCTAAACTGCGAAGTATTTTTGTTGATATGATCGAATATTTAGACGATAGCCATACAGCACTATATACAAACGGTATGGGAGATTATACCTCCGGCTTTGCGCTGGGAGAGAAAGCAATCAAAGAGGAATTCAGTATCAATCTAATAAAATTGAACTATACCGATGGTCTTGAAACAGTGAAAGGTGAAGGAGATATGGCCTTTGGTAGCATCAAAGGAAAAGATATCGGGTATATATCTATAAGAAAAATGGAAGGTGACGATCCAGAAGGAGCCATAACGAATGTCCTGAATGAACTTGCAAACCAGAAAGCTATTATTGTTGACATCCGCACCAATGATGGGGGAGACGGAGGATACGCAAAGACTATAGCAGGGGCGTTTTCTGATGGTGAATATTTTATTTCCACAGTTCAAACGCGTAACGGTCCGAGCCATTCTGATTTCGATGCCATCACGCGAGAGTATACACAACGTACGGGTACTGTACAATATCTAAAACCGGTTATCCTTTTAACGGACAGAGCAACCATCAGTGCAGGAGATTACTTTGCGTTAAACATGAGAGCTTTCCATCATGTTACCATTATTGGTGATTCGACCGCAGGAGATTTATCCTCCAAAAGCATGAGGAAGTTTCTTCCGAACGGCTGGTCATATCATTATTCAATACAAAAGCGTCTGTTACCTGATGGAACCAGTCTTGATGGCATTGGAGTTGTTCCTGATGTATATGTCAAAAATTCGAAACAGGACATTCAAGGTGGCACGGATAAAGTTTTAAACACAGCTATACTGTATTTAAAGGAAACGTATGGAATTGAATAGTTGAATTTCAGTTTACATCCGTGCTTGTCGTAAAAAAGCCATTATTAAAATTCATACTCTTGATTAGTATATTTCAAGTCCTTGAAAATGATCTTACCGTTCAGGTGCATATTTTTGATTTTAAACATATGCTATGATCGAGGTCCGCTACTTAAGACTTATTGACGCTGTTTCAACATTTGGTTCATTGAAAGGTGCCGCAGACTACCTCTGTGTTACGCAATCTGCTTTAAGTCATCAGTTGAAGGAATTTGAAACCCATTTGGGAGTTCCTATTTTTCTCCGTACCAATAACCAGCTTCATTTTACTGCTGCAGGTAAACGGGTGTTGGAAGAAAGCCAGTTTATTCTTTCCCGGCTACAAGACCTTGAAACGGATGTACGTAAAATAGCAATTGAAAGACTCGATAACTATATACATGGATATTCCGAATTTGAAGCTCAACGATTAAATGACCAGGCTTCTACTATTGCCGACCTTCTGCACCGGGATTCCACATGGGAGGCCGGTTCATTGGTACTCGAAGCCGGATGTGGAGTGGGCGCACAGACCAAAATCATTTGTCAGAAAAATCCAAATTGCGACATCGTCTCCATTGACCTTTCTGAAAAGTCATTGTCAATTGCAACAGAAATGGCCCGTGAGTCCGGCTTTCGAAACGTTCAATTCCAAAAGGCAGACGTACTTAACCTGCCGTTTCCCGATCAAAAGTTCGATCACGTTTTCGTCTGCTTCATCTTGGAACATCTTGCCAAGCCGCTCTCAGCATTGACTGAATTGAAACGTGTACTTAAAACCGGAGGCACAATTTCGGTCATTGAGGGAGACCATGGTTCTACTTATTTCTATCCCGATAACCTGATGGCAAACAAGGCTGTTGAAGCCCAAGTTGCCCTGCAGAAAAGCGCTGGAGGGAATGCTAACATTGGAAGGGAACTATATCCTTTACTTTCGCAAGCCGGATTTAACACTATTACTGTAAGCCCGCGTACCGTTTATATTGACGAATCAAAACCCGATATGGTGGAGGGTTTTATCAAGAACACCTTTACGGCAATGATTAAAGGCATTGCCGATGATGCTATATCAAAAAACATCATATCCAAAGCTGAAATGGACGCCGGAATAAAAGCGTTATTGAAGACTGCTGAAAAGGGAGGGACGTTCCACTATACTTTCTTCAAAGCAGTTGCCTGTAAATAACTACCATTTTTTGTCATGGGAGGATAAGATGTATAGTACTAAACGGAAATGAATTATATAGTATATATTCTTAAAACCTGATTTCACTAAATCTTTTGTTTTTCAAGAGTTAAGTCGATAAAGTCACCCCATTTATCATTTTCTGTCTGAATATACCATTTCCCTGTAATCTTGGTATTTTCAGCATTGATTACTCCGTTGAACATTAAGCCATTTCCTTTAATTTTGAATTCATTGTCAACGATAGAACTTATCATGATGCCATCTTCTCCTTTTGAGTTGAAGTATTGCATTTTTGCTTTGTCCGGTGAGCTGTCCAATTGAATGATTTCTAAAGTTTCATTTCTTTCATTGCCCATCTGGACGTCTGCCTTATGCAATATATAGTTTCCATCCAGTATGAATTCGTAACTGTCTGTACCAATTAATTTCAGGTTGCCTTCACCAGATTTTATGTCGCCTGAAGTATTCCAAATACCAATAAGCCTTTTGAAATTACTTTGATCTATTCCTTTCATTTCGTTTATAATTGTCCTTATTGAAAACTATTTTCTGTCTAATATAGGAACATTATCCTAAGATATACCTATAAGGTTTTGAGTTATTCTTCAGTATACTTGAACGCTGTTTTGGGCTATATATAGCATATCATTTACGCTTTAATGTATTGATTTCTTTAGCATGCTTTTAATATTGTCAGAATTTCAGAAGACCTTTTGTCATTTTGCCTAACTTCTGCATTGTTGCTTGCAGATCGTCAACCGGTAACGGTGATTTTGTACATTGCCAGTGAATGAAGGATAAGAAATCAATAACGGAGTTTAAGTTCAAGAAAGATCTATCCCTGGAGCTTGAGATTATATCGATTAAAGATTTGTATTCAAAGAATAAAAAACAGCTTACGTTACCACATCGCACAGATTTTTATCACATCATATGGATTGAAAAAGGAAGTCCAACACATCTGGTTGATTTTCATCCAGTAAGAGTGGCGAAGAATTCTATATTGTTTATCAACAAGTCCCAAGTACATCTATTCGATTCACATGACAAATATGATGGCAAGGTGATTCTTTTTACTAACCGGTTCTTTTGCAAAAATCAGGATGATGTGGATTTTCTAAACACTACAATTCTTTTCAATGACCTTCTCGAGATCACACCGCTAAAACTGGATGGAATCAAGAATACTCTTCAATCTTTAATTCAGCTTATTGAAGCAGAGCTAACCAATGGCGATGATGCAGTTCAGCGAAGCATTTTACAAAATCATCTTCATAACTTCTTGCTTGTATGTGACAGGGAAAAAAGACGACAAGGTTTCAAAGAGATTCCGAAAGGGGCCGATCGAGACTATTCAATATTATTCACTTCTCTGGTTAATGAGCATTTTAGCAAGATAAGATCAGTGCATGAATATGCAGAGATGATGCATGTACCTGAGAAGAGACTTAGTCGTGCTACTGCCCGTGTTCTGGGAAAGTCACCTAAGGAAATCATAAGCGCGCGCGTGCTCCTTGAGATCAAGAGGGTTCTCGTGCATACGAATAAAAGTATTAAAGAAATTGGGTTTGATTTGGAATTTAACGAGCCGACTAACTTTATCAAATATTTCCGTCAGCAGACTGGTCAAACCCCATCGGAGTTCCGCGAGATTCATATATAGTATAGTTGTCCAAAAAGTATCATTCGTAGACCATTTCTTACCTTTTCCGGGGGTGCGTAAGGAGCCCATCTTTGCATCGTTAAAAAACACAACGATGACAACATTCAAAACTTTAGTGTTCGGCATAACAACGCTGACAGCGGCCGTAGCATGTTCCGGCAACAAAACAACGGACGCAACCGAAGAAAATGATTCAACAACTATTAAAACAACTACGACCATGGCAAAGAGTAACAAGGATAAAGTTTTCGAATTGCTCAAAGCAATAGAGACAGGAGCGACTGAACCGATCGCCTATGTTAATGCGAATAAATATACTCAGCACAACTTAGGTGTCGCAGATGGACTTGCAGGCTTTGGAGCGCTGCTAAAAGCCTTGCCGCCAAGTTCGGCCAAAGTTAAAACAGTGAGAGTGTTTGAGGATGGAAATTACGTATTCACTCATACAGACTATGACTTCTTCGGCCCTAAGATTGGTTTTGACATTTTTCGATTCGAAGATGGTTTGATCGTAGAGCATTGGGACAATCTTCAGGAAACTCCTAAGTCACCAAATCCAAGTGGACATACGATGATTGATGGCCAGACTACGTCATCAGACGTTGCACAGACTGAAGAGAATAAGAAGCTCGTTTGCCAGTTTGTAGATGATATTCTTGTGAATGGGAAAATGGACAAGCTCGCAGGCTATTTTAATGGCGACAATTACATTCAACACAATCCACAGATTCCGGATCAACTTTCGGGTCTAGGAAAAACTCTTGGTGAACTGGCTAAGCAAGGCATCACTTTGAAATATGATAGGATTCATCAGGTTTTAGGACAAGGTAACTTCGTACTTGTGGTCAGTGAAGGTAACTTTGGTAAGAGTCATAATGCGTTTTACGATTTGTTCAGGGTCGAAAATGGCAAGATTGCCGAGCATTGGGATGTGATTGAACCGATACCGGGCAAGGAGAACTGGAAGAACAACAATGGCAAGTTCGGGTTCTAAAATACAGGTTTTCTAATTCAACTTTTGGGGGCAGTTTGAAATACTGTTCCCATTTTTTGTTTGTAAGCAAAGGATGCAAGACTATATATATGAAGAGAATATTGCTCACCTGAAATTTCTACCCTCCGGAAATATCTTTCCTTGCTCGATCTTGCTTGGCTGTGGTTTGGATAGAAAAGGAGATGTAGTTTCATCTGCACGGGAACGTGGTTCGAGTGAGAGTTCTGCCTGGATAGGAGTGGTGAGTTTCTGAAGCAGTCTTGATAAATTATAGCAACGCTTTACCACTACGTGTATCACTTCACCTTCGCGTTGAAGTTTGCCTTCGACCAGGAGTAATTTTGATTGAATAATTTCCTTTCTATACTCATCAAAAAGTTTTTTAAACACGACCAGGTTGGCTGTACCTGTTTCATCTTCGATCGTAATGAAACATATACCGCTGGCCGTACCGGGACGTTGCCGTACCAGTACAAGACCGGCTACTTTTACGTGATCGCCATCTTTAGCATCTTCTAAGGATGAACTTGTAAGGATGTGTAGTTGCTCTAATTGCTGTCGCACAAAACTTACCGGGTGTGCTTTTAAGGATAACGATGTTGTGGCATAGTCATGTACTACATGTTCGGAAGGTGTCATTTCCGGGAGCGCTATATTTTCTTCTGCTATATCGTGTTGCGACTGATTGGAAAATAGTGCCTGAGGCTGATAGTCCTGCGTGGATACATTCCATAATGCTTTTCGTCTGTCCTGTCCGATGGAACGGAATGCATCGGCATCGGCTAATTTTTCTAGCACTGCTTCGGATAGTCCCGTTTCGCGTAAAGCATGAATAGAAGTATATCCATCCTTTCGTGCTTGCATCAATACTTTCATATCTTCTTCACGCAAGCCTTTTACCTGTCGGAAGCCAAGGCGAAGCGCGCAATACTTGCCGGACTTTGCTTCGAGTTTATTGTTCCAGTCAGAGTGATTTAGGTCGACCGGTAATACCTTTACTCCATGCTTGCACGCATCGCTTACAATCTGGGCGGGCTGATAAAAACCCATGGGCATACTGTTGAGTAATGCGCAGGCAAATACATCGGGGTAATAACATTTTATCCAGGACGATACATATACAAGCAGTGCAAAACTTACTGCATGACTCTCCGGAAATCCATAGCTCCCAAAGCCTTCGAGCTGACGGAATACACGCTGTGCATATTCCAGTGTATAGCCGTTGCCTGTCATGCCTTTGATGAGCTTATCTTCAAAATAGGAGATCTTGCCTTTGGCTTTGAAGGTTGCCATACTTCGGCGTAATTCATCCGCTTCGGCCGGTGTAAATTTAGCAGCAACGATGGCAATCTTCATGGCTTGTTCCTGGAACAACGGTACGCCTAGTGTACGCTTGAGTATATCTTCTAATTCTTTGGAAGGATATTCTACCTCCTCTTCACCATTGCGTCTGCGCAGGTAGGGATGCACCATGTCGCCTTGTATAGGACCGGGGCGTACAATGGCAACTTCAATGACCAGGTCATAAAAAGATTTCGGTCGCAAGCGCGGCAGCATCGATTGCTGTGCACGACTTTCAATCTGGAATACACCAATTGTATCGGCATGGCTTACCATTTCATATACGGCCTTGTCTTCCTGCGGTATATTGGCCAGCGTAAGATCGAGGTTGTAATGTTGCTTGGCCAGATCAAATGCCTTGCGTATACAGGTGAGCATGCCCAGTGCGAGTACATCGATCTTTAAAAAACCTAATGCTTCGATGTCATCTTTATTCCACTCAATGTTGGTGCGATCTTCCATACGTGCATGGAGGATCGGGCATAAGTCTGCCAGGTTACCTTGCGTAATAACAAAGCCACCGGTATGTTGTCCCAACTGCCGTGGAAAGCCCATGAACTGCTGGGTAAGCTGCAATACTTTCCGGATGGTGGGATCATCCGGATTTATACCCTGGCTGACGATACGATCTTTATCAAAGCCCTCATCGCGAAAATCCCAGATCAATCCAGCCAGCCGTTGAATCGTATCCACCGATAGTCCCATCGCTTTTCCCACATCGCGTATAGCACCGCGATGGTGTTGTTGGGTTACCGTTGCTACTATAGCAGCCCTGTGCCGGCCATACTTGCGGTATATATACTGCATTACCTCTTCGCGTCTTTCATGCTCGAAGTCCACATCTATATCCGGAGGTTCGTTGCGTGCCGATGAGATGAACCTTTCAAACAGTAAATCAAATTTGGATGGATCAACCGAAGTTATACCCAGGCAATAACATATTGTCGAGTTTGCTGCCGAGCCCCGGCCCTGACAGAGTATTTTCTGAGATCGCGCATAGCGCACAATGTCGTATACGGTGAGAAAGTATTCTGCGTAGTTTACTTCTTCAATGAAGTTAAGTTCATACCTAATGTTGTTTTGGATCTTTTCTGGTATAGCCTCTCCATAGATCTGTTTTGCGCCTTCCCATGCAAGAAATTCAAGCTCCTGCTGGGGTGTACGCCCTTCACTGGTGACTTCTTTGGGATATTGATACTGAAGCTGATCGAGTGAAAATGTACAAGCCTCTGCTATAACCCGGGTTTGTTCTATGGCAGCCGGGTATTGCCTGAACAAGCGGAGCATTTCTTCGATGGGCTTGAGGTATCGCTCCGCATTGGCGTGAAGACGAAAACCGGCAGTATATATAGTGCATTTTTCTCGTACGCACGTGACTATATCTTGCAGCTCTCTGCGCTGCGGGGTATGGTAATGCACATCGTTGGTGGCTACCATGGGTATATGCAACTCTTTTGCAAGCTCATGAATGCGATGGAGCAGTTTGGCATCCTGGCCACTATAGGTGCGTGATGCTGCTATACTGAAGTCCTCTCCAAGGGCCTTGTGATATTCGCGTACAGCGCTTTTAAAGGCATCATCAAAATGAAAAAGAGCATTAAGAGAACCCGGTGGAATGACGATGAACTTTGTGCCTTGTGAATACTGGTATACATCTGCTTTGTATAAATAGCATTTGCCTTTTTCAGCACGTAGATTTCCAACCGTAAGTAAATTGGATATTTGTGCGTAAGCTTTCCTATCGGTGGGAAATGCAAGTAGGCTGGGGCCATCGAGCAGATCCAGTCGACAGGCCGGTATAATGCGAATGCCATTTTTCTTTGCAGCCACATGGGCGCGTACCAGTCCCGCAAATGTATTGCAATCTGTAATGGCTATAGCCGTATATCCATGTATAGCAGCTTGCTCCACCATTTCTTCAGGATGTGAAGCACCCCGCAGAAAAGTGAAGTTTGTTGTTACTTGTAATTCTATATAGCTCATGCGTCAAGGTTCTATTTTGCTATGCAAAGAATCCATGAATAAACCACTGGTAAATTTTTTCGTGATAATGCCCCAGGCGGAAGAGCCAGTAACGGTTGCCTGCTTGATCCTCTACGCGGTAATAATCGCGATGTTCGCCTTGCTGCAGCCACCATTCCTGTTCGATGCGCTCCGGTCCATCAGCTTTCACGATGTTTATTACTTTTCCTTTATACCGGAAAAGCATCGGTGGATAATCGGGTATAGGTGCAGTCACATCAATGTGCTCAGGTGCTTTCAGTACTTGCAGGGGACGTGGTTTATCTTGCCAGGCAGTGGTTGGTTTTTCGTGCAGGGATGTTGCTTCCTTAAACGATCGCTCAGGCCAGTAATGCTCATCAGGCAAGTAACGATGTACGGCATGTATACCGATCTTGTTAGCAAAGCGATCGATGAGTTCAGCCAGGCGTATATCATGGAGTCCACCCACACCTTGCCACATCGCTTCCTGCTGCGGGTGATGATCTTCTACAACGGGTGCTTCCAGTATAAATAACTCGATGCCCAATGCAGGTTCTATACTTGATATTTTAAGCTGGAACAATTTGAATAAATGTTCTATATGATGGGAGGGTAGATGTGTACCTATATCTACCTGTTCTGTTTTCCCATCTACACGATAACATTTGAATATAGCTTTGCGCAACCCTTTTTGCTCTTGTTGTAACCGAGCACATAGTTTTTCCAGCAGTTGTTGCAGTGCTATCTCGATACCGGGTGCTGTGGCAATGGGTTCCAGACAAGGCAAGCGTTCATGATACGGCTCCGGAAGTTCTATAGGGTGAAGCGATTCATCCTGTTGGCCTAATGCCTGTGCCAGTCGCATCATGAAGTGATTACCGAAACGCCTGCGCAGAGAGGGCCGTGGCATGCGAATGAATTGCTTTACCTTGTGAAGTCCTAGTTTATGCAGCCGCTCTATTACCTCTGGTTCGAGACGAAGTGCCTGAGGCGGTAGCTGCAAGAGGGCTTCTATATGTTTACTTCGCTCGATTACAATACTGTCATCAAAGCGTGCTACACCCCACGCTGTACCAATGGTATCCGCCATGGCTGCCTGTACATGATAACCGCGGGTATATAGTTTGGTGATGATGGATTGCAGATAAGGTATATCTCCATTCCACAGGTGTGAGCAACCTGTGACATCGAGTATAATTCCATCAGGAGGATCGATGGCTACAACAGGAGTGAATCGTATACACCACTGAGCCAATCGATTTAATAATTTACCAGCCAGGTCCGGCTTATCATCGAGCACCTGCAAGGATGGTGTCATGGCGCGCGCATCCGCTAGCAACATGCCGCGTGCTATACCTTGCTGTTCGGCGATAGCATTGGCAGCAGTAATGACCATGCGGCCATGTTCGCTGGTGCGTAATACAAATGGCAATGTCTTAAGCTGTGGCTGGCGGAGTGCATACCAGTCAGTAGTTAAGTACCGGAACCAGATGGAAACATAACGCCTTGCCATAACATCATCCTGCCTGTTGCTGAGTTTGTTGTATTGTAAACGTAGGTTGATATACCGGCACAAAGCGTCCGTCCATCCATTGTATATCCCATGTGCCAGGCTTACCGTTGCGAATACGCTGCAGATGCACGCGCCATTTTGGAAAGCCTATACCGGGGAGATCATCTAGAGAAGCACTTGGAAGAGGAGTAATTTGCCAGCGCGATACAGATGCTGTAGTACCTACAGTGCGGGGTTGGTTGCGCAACAGGAAACCCGTTACCTGGCTTTCTTCCACAGCCAGCTGAAGGCGCCTGGAATGTGTAAAACTCATGTTTGGGAGCTCGCCAACGACGGCTGCAAGGGCGCTACATTTCAGGGCTTCGTCCAATGCCCAGAGTGCATCTTTTTCTTTTTGCACGTCAACGAAAATAAACCGATCAGGGCTCAGGTCTAAACTCTGGAGTGCTGGTGGAAATAACATGCGCGAAGAACTTATCCAGAGCACAGATCCATTACTGCTCATAAGCAAATTGAGCAGTCCTCCCATAAAACCAATGGCAGCCGCTGTTTCCTCAGGCCTTGCTGCGATAAACTCATGCATGGCACCGCATGGAAACGTGGCGTTTGGAAAAGCGTATTTCAATGGACCTAAGCCAGCTTCTAAAACCGTGTTCTGCACAGTTTTAAAACCCTGAAGGCGAAGAATATCGGCCTGCAGTCCTGCGAAAATATCGGCTTTTTGTTGAGACACTTTGTTGTTCCTTTTGGTGAGGACAAAATTATGAATAACTAATTAAATTAGTTCTTGTATCTAATAATTTTAGTTTTATTTTGGGCTCACCATAAGCCAGGACAGAGCCGCACGGATATTAACTTCCACGAAAGAGCAAACCATACCCATTTCCTGGTATCAAATAATTTCTATCTATACAAAGCGTCTCAACAAGCAGGACAAATCGTACCAGGCACTCTTCACATCCGTACTATTCTCTTTTATCTACATCGTTTGAAATGAAATGAAATGGCGTTTTACATTAAGTACACCATTTTGTCAGGCACTTGTAAATCGTTATCAAAACAATTAAAAAGACATTTGTAGAAAGTTTGATGTGGGGAATTTTGGAATACAGAAACGTATTTAAAGCCCATAACAATACTGCAGGAACAGGCCCACTTCAAACGCATTTCTCTGAGAGTAACTATTCCAGAGTATGGGAAAATGTAAGCTCAGTTTAAGCCCCATAAAGGATGAACTCCAATAAAAATCTTTATCAATGAAAGAATTTATCAGAAAAAATGCAGTCGTCTTGGCCGTAGGGTTGATCATGTTGCTCATGATATTGGGAGCCAGCCTCATTTTGAATAACAAGGCTAGTATGGTAAAGAACAATATCATACAAAAGGAATCTGAGAGCATTACGATGGCAACCAACGACCTGCTTTATCACTCACTTCATATCATTGATTTGGGTGTCAGGATTTACGGTTTCACCAAAAAGGAAGAAATGCTCAACGATGTCAAAAGAGCTTTTCATGATATGGATCCAACTTTTGAAACTTTGGAAGCCAGGCTTGCGGCCCAATCCTTCAAGGGCGCGGATGTAAAAAAACTTCATAAACATTATCTGGACTATGCCCGGTTCAATGAGCAAATGATAGAGAAGGCAAGGCTCGACAGCATGGAGGTGTTCAAAAGCATGCTTGCAGAAGATAAGGGTACGGAGTTATGGAAACATTGGTATGAGGTATCTGAAAAAATAAAGGCTTTCGAAGCTGAGCAAAGCCTGCAGGCAGTTACCAGCTATGAGGCGGCCCAGAACAACACGATCTATTTACAGCTGTTAATGTTATCGTTAGGTCTTCCCACTTTAGGCTTTATTATTTTCAAAATTAAAAATGATGATCTGGCGCTCCGGAACTTGCTTGTGAACTTGGAAGAGAACAACCGGCAATACATTTTCAATCCAGGAACTGAGCTGCTCGCCAATGATCCTAAAACAGTCATAGACCATTCCATCCATCGCTTTAAAGAAGCCTCGGAATTGATCAAACGTATTGCCGGCGGTGACTTCGAAGCCGATTGGAATGGACTTACCACTACTAACCGCAACCTGAATGAAGATAATCTGGCCGGCGAGCTCCTGAAGATGCGGGAGAATATGAAACGGGTCAGAGAAGAGGATGAAAAAAGATTATGGAGCACCGAAGGGCTGGCTGCTTTCTCGGAAATAGTGCGTAATAATCAGGACCAGTTGGAAAAACTAGCCCACGAGACGCTCATTTACCTCTGCCGTTATCTTGATGTGCAGCAGGGAAGTCTATTCATTGTAAGTCAGGACGAACAGCAAAACGAAGACTATCTGGAAATGGCGGCTTGTTATGCCTTCAACAAGAAAAAACACCTGCAAAAACGTATCAACATCGGGGAAGGCGTCGTAGGGCAGGCTTACCTGGAAAAAGAAACCACCTTGCTGAGCAAAGTGCCCAACGGCTACACCAGCGTCACTTCTGGTCTGGGCGAAGCGACCCCTACGTGCCTGATTGTTGTTCCGTTGATATATAACGATCAGGTTGCCGGGGTGCTTGAATTGGCTGGATTCCAAGTTTTTGCCGATTACCAGATCGCCTTTCTGGAGAAAGCCGGTGAGTTTGTCGCCTCAGCCATCACGACGGTGAAAATTGCGCAGAATATGCGACGTATCCTGCAAGCATCGCAACAACAGGCAGAAGAGCTCAAAGCCGCCGAAGAAGAAATGCGTCAGAATATGGAAGAACTCCAGGCAACCCAGGAGGAAACGGACCGCCGGGGAAATGAACTGGAACGGGCCAATGCCGAAGCAGAAGTGCAAAAGCAGCTGATGGTTCAAAACATAGAAAAGTTGAAAGAAAAGGAAAGAGAAAACGAGCTTCAGGCTGAAGAATTGCGCCAGAATTTAGAAGCATTGGCTTCTACGCAAACCGAACTGGAAAACAGTAAGCAAAAAATACAAGCCATTCTTAACAAATCTCCCATGGGCATTCTGGTTGCCGATCAGCAAGGGAGTATTTCCCTCAGCAATCAGCCTCTGACAGCCCTGACCGGCTTTACCCACGAAGAACTGGGAAAACATGCTTTTCATACCGCCTTTAAATTTCTACAGCTCGGAAAGTTGCGGGAGGGGGATAAGAAACGTACCAAGACGATCCGGAAAGATGGTACTTCTTTCATGACCGAGGTCTATGTGACCACTTTGGAAGCATCCTGGTTACTCTATGTACGAGACGTAAGCATGGAGGTACAACGGGAGCAGCAGCTCGGGAAAAGTATGGAAAACGCAGAGCATCTCCGACGGAAAGCTGCCGAACACGAAGCAGAGCTCATGGCGAGAATCAGTCAATTGGAGAAAAAAGAATCACTCACATAAACACCATAAAAAAATACGATTATGCCATTAATGCAAGGGAAATATACCATCCTGACCGTGACATTAGCAATAGTGTCTTCGCCCGACATCGCAAAAACCATAGACGCTTATCTGGAAGAGCACCTGGGGCTCACTCACCACGAATTAGATCCGGAGGAGTTCTATGATATATCGATTTTTGTTGATTGTATGGCGATTTACTGCGAGTCGTTCCCTGACCCAACGAAAGCGGTGATTGAACTTGGAAAAAGAATATACCCGACTAATAAATGGACCGGTGCATTACCTGCGCACTTAAAAACGCCCCTGGACTTTATTGTCTTTGAAGCCGAAGGATTCAAAAATGCCTTTAGCGCGGATGTGGTACAACGCAAAATCCTGGAAACAACGGAGCGTTCCGTTACAATGTATGCTCCTTCCCCTGGCTATGTCAAGGAGATGATGATAGGGGTTTGGCTGGGAATCCTGGAAATGATTGATATCAACAGTGGGCAAGTTGAAGAAATCGCTATCGATACTTGGCGAATCAGCTGGTAAGTATGGTATAAGGAAGTTAGCCATGTCCAGAGTATTCAAGTACATGTGCCATCTGTGTGTTTTCGTTTTAAACGAACATCATGCTGATCAACAAGTAGTGGGTGCAAGCAGAGGATGGGTGTTCATGAGGTCTTTCCAGGCTTTGAGTTCTGATCATGATGATAGACAATACATGATATTTTTAGCACCCTGCACCTGCACATTTAACATTTGTATTCGTTTGCCCGATGATGTGTTTGTGAGAGCCAATTGGATTCTATACAGGTTGTTAAAACGATATCATACAAGTATTATATTCACCGGGCAAATGTATCGCTATAGATCTTATGCTGACTGCCGGCAAACTACATACAGGATCGCGTTATATGCACCTGAAGGTCTGTAATTGCTAACCATATTTTACGTTCATATAGGTATATGTGATAGTACAGACTATACAACGACAGTATTTTGGTAACATACTGTTCATGGAATGATGCGATAGTCATCAAAATATGTGCACGCGTAAATCTCTGCTAGTTTGTTTATGCTTCTCTATGCGAAATGCCCACTGGTTAAGCAAGCTGGTTAGCCGAAGGTGTTGTGCATATGCATTTCCCCAAGGTGCGGACCTGGAGTATAACATACGCTTCTAAGGAACTATTGACTGAAAGAAACTGTCAATTAATCTAATGGTATCGTTAGGATAAAGAATAATGATTTTATGGCTGAGAAAATTTGAAACAAAAAACTCAAGCATATGAACAGACAAATTTTTAATAGAACCATAACCGTGGATGGCTTGGATATTTTTTACCGCGAAGCCGGAAATAGAAAAAATCAATCACTGCTGTTGCTCCATGGATTCCCGACTTCGTCGGTGATGTTTAAAAATTTAATGACTGCACTCGCTGACAAGTTTCATCTCGTGGCACCAGATTATCCTGGCTTTGGATTCAGCGCCTTCCCGGACAAGAGCAATTTTGAGTATACATTTAAAAATATATCCCAATACATCAACAGGTTTACCGAAGAGATCGGTTTAAAATCTTACACCATATACCTTCATGATTACGGCTGTCCTATTGGACTTCGAATATGCGTGGATCATCCTGAAAAGATTGAGCGGATTATTGTTCAAAATGGCAACACTTACATAATAGAACCTATCTGGGGTGAAATGATAGACTATTGGGAGCATCCCACGGAAGAAAAGAAAAAGAAAGTGTATGCATTTTTAAGTGAGCAGGGTACAAGGGAACAGTATACTTTAGGACTATCAGAAGAATTACTCGCACGCACGAGCCCCGAAGCCTGGATACTGGACTGGGAACGCATGAGCAGACCCGGCAATTTGGACATGCAGTTTGAATTAAACTGTGACTATAAGAATAACCTGAAAATGTTCCCGGTGTTTCAAGAATACTTTCGAACCTTCCAACCTCCTGCTCTGATAATATGGGGTAAGTACGATGTATATTTTGATGTTGCGGAAGCTCCTTGCTATAAAAGAGACTTACCCAACGCTCAGGTACACATACTGGAAGGAGGGCACATGGCATTGGAAACAAATTTTGATGAAGTGTTGGAGCTTGTTGATAATTTTATGTCTTCAACGTAAAAGCTCTTCGCCTGGGCTTACTATAAAGAAAATGATATTGACGTTCCTTGTTCTCCGGGATATTTTTTGATACACTGAAGTTATTCAGATCGTATCACTTCGATGGGATTTCGCAAGGCTGCATATATAGTTTGTGAACAGATAACGGCCAGACCGATAAGCAACAGTATGACCACTCCGACAGCGTGCAGGAGTATGCCCGGTTGAATCCGGTAAGTATATTCCTGAAGAATGGACTCACATGTGATGTAACAAACCGGTAATGCGAGACAGCATGCTAGTAAAATAAGCAGTATAAATTTTCTGGAAATGAGTATAGTGATCTGACGGGTGTTGGCTCCCATGACTTTCCGAATTCCGATTTCGCTGGCGCGGGCTTTTGTGTGAAACATAACAATACCGATAAGTCCGAGTGAGGAGATTAAAACAGTGATGCACGAGAGGAAACTGATCATTTTGAAATCATCCAGCTTGATGAAATCATTGCTGTGAAAATCATTCTCAAATATACTATACTCCAGCGGGTAGTCCCGTTTGGCTGCCGCCGATAGTTGTTGAACCTTGCGCAAGATTCCATACATCTCACCGGATTTCGCCTTTACAGTAAGTGTCGAGAACTTGTCGGGTATATACCGGATCAGAAACGGTTTGATAGGTTGTTTGAGCCCCTGCACATGAAAATCTTTAATGACACCTGTAATCTTTAGGGAAAGGGAATCGATGGTAATGGATTGTCCGATAGCCTCAAGCGGTGTTTTGTATTTGAGGCGCGAAGCCGCCTCTTCATTTATTAAAACAGTTGTTTCATTCTTGCCTTGCATCCGGTCGGAAAAGTTGGCGCCAGCCAGCAAGGTGAGACCATACACCGGGATAAAGTTTTCATCCGCAGAGAAATATATAGCATCGATTGAATCAGGCTGGTTGTGTACCTGGCAATGTATGGGCTGTGAAAATACGGGACGACCGGAGGATGCTGAAATCTGATCGATCGTTGTTTCCTGCTCCAATGCGTTTTTGAAATATGCTATATCCACCGGTGACAGGGTAATGTTTAGTATATTATTTCGGTCCACACCGTAGTCTGCCCGTGATATATAGCGGGTTTGTCCAATCATAACCAGCGATACTGTGATGAATAGTAGAGATACCGAGAATTGAATGGTTATTAAAGCTTTTTGCCATACCGGTGTGCGTGCTTCTCCCAATGTAATTTTGTTCTTTAATGCTGTTGTCAGCTTTACTTTTGATAACGCGATGGAAGGAAAGATGCCGCAGACAAAACCCGTGAGTATTGCAAATACAAAGAATACGGTATATAATTTGAAGTCGGGAGCTTGATTGACTTCCCGCGCAAGATTGCTTGTAAGTGGTATAAAGTCCGTAAGGAACAATGCCAGCCCAAATGAGATCAGGGCAATCAGCATCGCCTCGGTGATAAATTGATGAATCAGGTGGATTTTCGTTGCTCCGGATATTTTCCGAATACCGATCTCTTTTACGCGACTGAATATTTTTGCGATAGTAAGGTTCATATAATTGAAAGCGGCGAGCAACAGCATAAGGACGGATATAATCAGCGGTATATACGGAACCGTTCGCGCATTACGCGATTCGAAGTACAGGGTAGGAGAGTATACAAGGTCATTAAGAGATTGCGCTATAAATTCCCGGTGGTCTACAGTTTCATGCATTACAGCATGTTTCATGGCATAGGTATCGGTCTCGGTGAGTATACGAGCAACTTCATCCGGTGTGATGTCCTCGTTGGTAATGATATAGGTTTGCGTGTTGTAGATATCGCCCCAGCCGATCGGAATATTGATACGGTCAGACTGCGTGAGTGAAGGTAGTGTTGCCATAGACAAATACACATCGTACTCCATCCTCGAAGAGAACGGAGGCTTTTGCATTACACCCGTTACGGTAAACTCACCATATTTACCCATTGACAACGGTTTTCCTACGGGATTTTGATTACCGAAAAGCCGATGTGCAGCATCTTTGCTGAGCACAGCGGTATAGGCTTTACTTAAAGCGTGAAGTGGATCGCCTGTGGCAAGTTTGAATCCGAATACATGGAAGAAATCAGGATCGGCAAACACATTCTCGGTCTCAAATTCTTCGTTGTTCACGTGAGTCTTTACCGATTCATTTACGTCTGTCACAATGCGTGTGACACGCTCGATAACGGAATATTGATCTTTCAGGTGGTTGGCCAGCAGGTAAGGTGATGTTGCAAAATAATCAGAGTCACCTGATTTGGTAAATTGCCGGGTCGTGATTCGATAGGTGCGGTCGGGGAGCGGATGGAAGCTGTCAACATCAAAAGCATTTTTTGCCATACTCAGCACGAACAGCCCCACTGACATGCTGGTAGCAAGACCAATGATGTTAACGATAGAAATGAATTTGTGTTTCAGCAGGTTTCGCACTGCTATAAATATATAGTTCTTTAACATTTCCATGTGGCGATCTGGTTATTTCGATTTTACTGTGGAGACTGAAAGATCCTCTTCCAGCGGATTTCGTTCCGGTATATATCTTTGGAGAAATATATAAGTACAACTTTACCGATGATGTGATCTTCCGGAACAAATCCCCAGTGGCGGGAGTCCATTGATTTATCCCGGTTGTCACCCAGCGCGAAGTAGTAATCTTTTCTGAATTGATATTCGGCTATTGGCTTATCGTCAATGTATAGACTCCCTTGGCGAATCTCTGCACGATCGTTGCCTTCCAGGTTTTTGATCAGCGGAAAATAGCGTGCTATATTATCGGCATCCATTTTCAGCTTTAGACCTTTGCGGGGAATCATAATCTTTCCAAAATGATCTTTGTTCCAATGTAAAGGCAACCAATGCGGGTACGCATTGAAATCCGAAAAGTTGTCTGATTCCCGTTTGGTAATTTTCAGTACGTTCGCGTCCTTTTCAATCTTTTGTGCACCCAGTCCCGTAGTATATATATCGTACTGAAAGTATTCTTTTATAAACGGGTTCTCAATTAATCTGACCTGGTTTCTATAGTCAAATATATCCCATTGTTTCGCCCCGGCTGCATCCAGCTTTTTACGGGTGCGAAGATCATACCGAAAACTGACGGCATCCGTTACTTCACGTTGATCGTTGCAATAAAATAAACCATCTTCCAGCGAGATGATGTCGCCGGGAAGTGCAACAATACGCTTATTGATGACTTCATTTATTTCGTATGTGTCTTCCTGCATCGGCAGGTTAAACACCACGATATCGCCACGCTTTAACGACGATAGTGCTCCGGTTCGGAGATATGGTATTAAAGGATTTGAATATAGACGCAGGTTAAGATACTCCAGCAATGGGTCGCGATGATCGATCCAGGGGAGTTGCAGTATCCTGGGTATACGTGCTCCGTAATGAAGTTTGGAAACCAGTACACGATCGCCCTCCAACAGCGTTCCTTCCATAGACGGACCGGTAACTTTGAAATTCCCGATCAGAAATATACTAACTATACATATAGCAAGTACCGTATAAAGAATGGTCCGGACGGATCGCCAGAGCAGTGTACGCAATGTTTCTTTCGGGGCTGTTATATCTTCAACTTTTTCCAGTAGCATGATTCTCAGCGTTAATAATCTTACTGTATTCTGTTAGAAGCAGGTTCTCGAACTCGGTAACCGATTGTAAAAGGCCGTTCAGCGTATAGCCAGGCGTCGTGAGATACGATAAAAGCATGTTCGGCAGGGCTGCATATTCCGGATAGTGCTTGCAAAACGATTGTGTGCATATAGTCACGTCCCTTGTAAAAATGCGTTCCTTTTCACTTACCAGTTCAAAGGCGGCACGAAGCAGCAGGCGAATTACAAAGTGTATATGTGCACTGAGTGTTTCGGGTGCTGCTGTACGTACTGCTTGGCGCAGTGCTTCTACACGCTGATGAACTTGTGGCAACAGGTGGATCGAGTCCCTACCGATCGTGAAATTTCTGAACGAGGATTCAATAGCTATACCGGCAACCCGGTAGTAAATAATCTTTACCAGGAACTGAAGGCTCCGGTTGACTTCCAGTTCGGTGTACGTTACTACTTTTACCTGGATACGTTCAATAAACATGTACCTCCCGTGCAACCATGCGGTGGTATGTCGCAGCAGAGAAGTGTGTATTGTTTGCGTATCTTCGGCTACCGAATGAGACACCAATAGCAATGGAAATATATACTTTCCGTTTTTTAGCGACATAGGATGCTTGAAGTATAAGCTCCATTGCGAGTGGTGTAATACATCGGTAATCAGTCTAATCAGACCGGTAATGATTTCCCATTCCAGTATCGACACCTGTGAAGCGTCTTCTATCAGCGGTTTGATCTGCCCCTGGGCATCTGAATGTGAAACAATACGTTTTATACTTACGTCACGATCGAGTTCGTAGAAGTAGTTCATACCTGCCTAGTGTTCCATCTGCAGTGAGCCTTGCTTTACCATGTCTTTCAGTCTGAATTTTATTTTACCCATCGTTGCAGCATTGGCATTGGATAGCTTACCGCTTTCAATTGCCTGCATCAGATCGTTTACCTGCTGTTGATATTGCGAGTCTTTGGAGTGATTTTGGAGAAATGCATTGATGTCATCCACTGTATTCACACTGTCGATCGCCAGGGTATTTCTGAATACACCGCTAAACCGTTCCTGCTCCAGGTTTAGGTTGCGTTCTTTATTGCAAGTGGCTACTATATCTTCGAGCAGTTTGGTTGACTCGTGTATCAGGTCGTTAAATGATTCATTTGAGTTGAATTCATCCTGTATCGGGAAAAACGATTTTCTGAAGAATGGATGTTGTTCCGCCTCCTTTACAAATTTCTCCAGTATATCAATTTTTCGAAGCGGATGTAGCCCGAGCGTAATATGAATCGATGGAGAGTCGGTTGTATAAGCATCGTGTACAACTCCGCACGGCACGTAGAGAATATCATTCGCTTGCAGGTTTATAGCATGGGTAGGTCCGGATTTATATCTTTCCTTGTCAGCATTGGTAAGCATTATGCTTTTGGTAGGCGACTCGTAGGGTATATCATACAGGTTCCAAACCTTGCTGCCATATACCTGCAGTACGAAAACTTCGTGTGGATCTACATGCGGATCAAAGCCTTTCGAGTTAGCAGGCGTTATGTATATATTGGTGTGTACACGCATACCCAATTCGCGACTGATATCTTCAAGAAGTCTATCAAGCTTTGGAAAGTATAGATTGGGAGATTGAAGAACGATTGTATTCCCCTTGTTGAACAGGTCCAGTATTTTTCCGCGATCGAGTGTTTGCATCACCGATATGGAACTGGCAGTATATAAATCGCGATTTAGTTCAGCGCCTCCGCCTACCATACGCAGGAACGGATAGATCAGAATTTCGGAATCAAGCAGATCACCTATTTCGTCCATGGTGATCAGATTGTTCACATTTGTATCATTTTTGGACAGGAACAACGGAACCTTGCACCAGTTATTCGTGAGGAATTCGTTCACGGAAATTGGATTGAGAATGGATTCAAGTGTTTTCATAAGTTGGCTATTTTGTCTAAGTCTTCATATATATCGGGAGTATCAGCGCTGGCTTCCTTTTCAGAAATAACCTGGCCGTTTTGGAGGAGTAGAAGTTTGGGATATTGCTTCAGGTAATTCCAGTCAATTACTTTGTCAGTGTCTATATAAACATCTGGATTCGAGGCAGCTTTTTCTCCCAGGCGAAGCTTCGCAGACTTCAATGAGTCGTGTCCGGTAATAATGAAAAGTATATTTTTCTTCCTGCCTTCATCATAGTTCATAATCAGGTAGTTTTCTGCGGTAGATATACAGCCCGTACATCCATAGAACGGAATCAGAAAAATGGCTTTGTACCTAGTTAAGTCTTTTTTTGAGATCCGGGATATCTCGCTCGTAAACTGCTGGTATCCCGATCGCCCAGATCCGGATTGGCAACTCGTAAAGAATATGATTATCCATAACAGTATCGCCGGTATGCATTTATCAGGATATCGTATGGTGAATATATAGTTATTCATAGTTGTTAATGTGTTTGGGTAGAAAACAGTCATATACCAGGAATTCATCGTTGTGGGTGTCTTTTCGCTTTATGAAAAAACCGGCTTCTGAAACAAAGAAATTATTGATACTGTATCGATCCACAGGAAGAACAACTTCTCCGACTCTTTTAAAGCGGTCTGTTAAAAGGATAACAGAATTCTGCTTTTGTCCGGAGGCAGTAGGGAAGTCAGTAAAGCGGTAATACATCTTTCGAAAAGGATCATATACTATATTCAGGTATGCAAAGCTCTGTGCATAGCGCTGCTCTATTTCATCCTTGTGAAAGTCTACCAGCATCGGATGAAAATCGAATGATTCAAGTGGTGAAAAGAAGGTGCTGGGAGCAACCGTCAGGTGTATCTTCTTCGTACGCGTGTTATAGATCGTGAGCGCATGATCGGCCATAAAACTGAAGACCAATAGCCCATCCGTTGAATTAAAGCAATATGACAACCGCTCGAAGCCGGTCAGACCACCCCAGTTGGCATGCCAATATATTTCCGGGTAGTTCACCTGGTTGGCGATTTCTCCGGTTTCCAGGTTCAGGCTTATCAGCACGTTTCGTTGCTTGTCACGGGTATAATCTCCGAGGGCGGTAGAGGGGCCCGTAAAATATACCCGCTTGTTGGTGCGATCATATTGCATCGGGGCATACGTGGTTACAAACGGATAAACTGTAAGAAAGGAACGTTTGTCCATACCGATATCGCCTTGCGCGAGTTTTCCCTTCTGTTGATCGACCAGCGTCCAGCGTGATTTCTTGTAGCTATAGATCAACATGGAGTCAGCTGCGAGCATGCAAAATCCTTGTACGCCATCTTCGGCGGAGAATCCGAGGGAGTCAAGGTGAATTACCCGCGCGATGACGTTGTGCACCAAATCATAGAAGTATAGATTCCGTGAAACAAAATTTAGAAACGCCAGGTATGACTTGCCCTCAAGCGCTATATATTGCTCATGGGTAGCTACTCCCGGGCTTGTTGTACTATCTAGCGGAAGTGCGAGGGAATCGGTAACAGCAAGAATAAGCGAATCCTTTTTTTCTGTAGGAGTTTTTGCAATACTGGTGGTTGAAAAATAATATAGCGTATGGTATACACGGCCGATCAAGAGAACGAAAAGTATAACTATAAGTATAGCGATCAGCTTCTTTATAATTGTTCTTCTTCGTTCTCTTTTCATCGGGCCGTTGGAATTAATTAAACATGTTCAAATGATTCTTTGCGATGCCGGGATGTCAGATGCAGTCATCCCAGAAATCAATAGCCACTACGCAGTAAGCTTCATTTGATCCGCTTATTCTGTCGCAGTCATTCTGATCTCCTTCCGGACAAGCACTGCTGGAGATCTGAGGCATCGCCATTGACAACGATGCAACTGCCAGGCTTAATCCTACTTGTGCTTTTGGGTCGCGCACAACTTTCATCAATTTTTCCTTTTCCATAATTTTAGGGTTTTGTTTAAAAAAATGTTACACAGAATTCTGTACTGCAAATATTAACAGCAGCCCGCAGGAGCATCTAGTAAAAAATTACTAAAATGGAATCAGGCCTGATGGTATATATACTATCGGGTGAAGCATTGTTTCAACGCATGGTAGTTTTCAAATGCATATTGTTCACAAAGCTGACGTATTATATGGCTGGCCTTCGCATGTTTAGACGCTATATCTTTGCTGAACGGTGTGCCGTTTTTTGCATTGTTACTCATACATGCTGCTATAGCTGTGTGTGTAGTTTCCGTTACGTCCAGTTTAAAAAAGTGGAGTATATCCGGTATTGTGTCAGGAGAAATGGTCTCGTAGTCAATGACGATAATATCTGATCGGTCTATATTTTTAACATGGTGAAGTATAATGCTGAAGAAGCTGTTAATCATTTTTACACAATACTCCTCATCTGTAAGATGATCAGGTAAATCAAGGTTACATTGGTTCAACATATACTTCAGCATCGGGTTGTTTCGTTTGGACAGGAATCCGCCCTGCTTTTCGAGGTTTGAGACAACTACTTCAATGGGATTTCTATACAGGAATACAATGGGAACATCCGGCCATAATTTTGTGATTCGGTCCAATACCAGGAGATTGAAGCTCGAGAACTTGATGAATACTTTCTTCTGGGTATATAAATAAGTGCTCAGTAGGCTGTTCAGCAGTTTGTTCCCGCGTTGTTCCCATGCCAGATCGCTTGCCGTATTACCTGTCTTGGTATAATTTACCAACAGGCTGTTTATAGGTTGTGGTTCATTGAAGGCCAGCACATCGGCTGCTTTTTGAATTGTTCGGGTAAGGAGTGTGGAGCCACAGCGTGAGGTATGAAATATAAATCCGGATGGTTTTCCGGGAAGCTTGTCCCGTGCAGTCAATGCGTCTAGTCTTGTTTCCAGGGTATATTCTTCCAACGTGGCGATCGTTGCCGAATTCATGACCGGAAGTTCTGTAAAACGCTTAATGTCCAACCACTTTACCCTCTCGCCGGGAAGGTCGAGGTATACAGGTATATAATGCTTTTGCATCTTTGAATGGAAGTTTTGATGGTGATTAACTCACGGCAATGCAGGTAGCCGCATCCCGCAATTGACTGGCGAAGTAGGGAAGCTGGCCGCATCCATCGAGACCTGCTTTTCTTGCAATATTTACTTTGTGATTTTTAACGGTGTGGTAACTCCTGCAAAGTATACCGGATATTTTTGTGTTCGAGTACCCAATGGAGAGGAAGAACAATATTTCAATTTCGGCAATGCTGAGTTCCTTGAGGTTATCGAGGATTTCAGGAAAGCGACCATCCTTGACACCTATGGATGTATAGTGGTATATAGAGAAACTATTAGCCGCAGGTTGATAGCACAATATTCCTGATAGCCCAATTCTTTTAAGGAAAGATGCAAAGGGCTTTAACCAATGATCAGATGAAATCAACACACTTGTTTTCCTGGAGAGAAAAATAACGAAATATGATAGTTCCAGAAATGGTCTTGTATGACAGTTGAACGTTAATAAAACGAAGTTGTAATCTTCATATCGAAGCGGAGCACCCAAGAATTGTTCAATGGAAGTGCTGGTCTGGATTTCAATGGAAAGAACGAGGTAAAGCCTGCCATCGATCATCATGTTTTGTACGGTGTAACGCATGGTGGATAACTTAAATTACATTTAACATTTTAAGATATACTATTGCTAACGGTAGGAGAGGACAGAGATGAATGTGTGTGTTGGTCTGCGGGTAGTCTTTCCGTTGGACAATGAAATCGTTCAGCTAAATTGTCCCGGCTATTGGGTCGGCATAGTTACTATTTTTTTTGAAGCACCACGCAAGGTTGATCCGATGATCTATGGATTTTTCTTCAAGCGACAAAATCCAAGTGATAAAGGGTTCAAAAATCGCTGTCATGTGAAGGTGGAATATGTGAAGGTTTAAACACATCATACAAATATATACTGACAGGTATACATCTGTCGGTATATATTTACCTAATAAATCGGGTATGTCGTCTATGGTATATGTTTTAACGTATGCGAGATCAAAGTCTTTGCACCGTGTTGCTACCTCAACATCTGAAAAGTAAACTTCGCATTTCCCGAAAGCTGTCGAGCGTGATCGTGCGGGTTTAAAGAAGGAGATCAGGTCGGGCCACTGATCATTGTTGAAGACGGAAACATTACGGAGTTCTGTATAGATACGGCTGATCACTTTCCCCCTTCACGTTACATTTGGTTGCCAGTGCCATTCTTCTTCGAGGGTATCATGCAGGATAAGTCTGAACGCTTCGAAACTGCTCGAAGTACACCGCGCGTATACCCGAATCGTGTATTCGGGGGATATAGCGATAACGGCTGACCTGGGACCTACGCCCATTCAATAGTGACCGCTACTGGCGTGTAAACATGCGCTATAGTCAAAACAAAATTGGTAGTCGCATCCCGTTGAATGAATGTGCTTTTGCTAAAATCTGTTTCCGTTCCCTCAAATTTCTTTCGCTTATGACCGACAAAATGGCCAATAAAATTTCGGCTTTGTATGGAGTATATTCCATTTTTTGCCGCCTTAGTTTTGCTGGTTTCTAAAACTTATCTAAGAAAATCAAATGCAATCTTGTTAATAAGATCAGGTCTTTCGGCAAACACCTCATGTGTAGTATTGGGTAAAACACAATATTGACTATTCTTTATTAGCCTGTACATTTCCTGGCCATGCTCGATTGAAATCATATCCCGGTCACCAAGAACAATCATAACTGGAATGTTTATGCGCTCACAGGTGGTAGGGGGGAAATACTCCTTCGCATATACCATCCGGTTCATGTTGTCCACCAATATTTTCCAATCCTTTTTTGGAGTCAATGTATTATACCATGCAATGTCTTTCGCATTGATCGAAGCCCAGTATTCCAATGTGGGAGGTTTAACCGAGTCAATCGGAAATCCTTCCGGCATGGCAAATCCTCTTATGCCGTTGTTGGCACCCACGGCAATTACCTTTTTAATCTTGTCAGCTCGTCTTTCAGCCAGCAGAAGACTAACGATAGCACCATCACTCCATCCCATAACATAGGCGCTATCAATCTGTAGTGAGTCAATGAACTGCGAGATAAAATCCGTTAGTAAATCATAGCTTAAACTGTCGGTCTGTTCAGACCTGCCTTGGCCAGGCGTATCCGGTGCGATAACCCGATAATGTTTTGAAAGGTCGGCTATACATTTGTTAAAGTCTCGTATACTTCTATTAATCCCGCCTCCCGAAAGCAATAGGAGTGGGGTTCCCTGCCCATACTCCTCGTAATAAATGTCTTTGCCGTTAATGTTTATTACGCTTCCGTTATTGGAACCAAAATCAATTTTATCTGCTCCTGTATGGCAACTTGTCCAAAGGAGTGAAACGAAAATAAGTGTGATTATTATTTTCATGGCTCTAATAGTTTGTACTTAAATGTGTCAGTCATGCGTATATATACCATGCGCTATACCTGGTCTTAATTTAAGAGTTAAGCGAATGGAGCATTGCCTGAATAAAGATATAAATCCAAAATCAGATATTTTACAAAAAGCATGTCCGACAGGACTAAACAGTTTATCGTCGGGCTTAAGGTAACGGTGATCTTTTCTACAACATGGTCCTGTAGATTTCCTTGGAACATCAAAGCAAAATTCGACGCGATCTTTCTTCGTTTGGCTGCTGATAATAAATCTGTCTTTCGTATTATTATTAAAGACGCAACTAAGTATATAATATATTTTAGGATAGATGACTTTTTATATACAACGCTAACCTATGCTTCAATTTTTAAATACTGTTCTTTTTGGGTTTCAATAATGTTAAGTATTGCGTGTTGAAAAGAAATTGAATGATAACACTTAGAATGATCATTATATAGTAGTTGGGATAAAAAAGAGGTGTAATGTCCAAAGCAATTCCCCAATGTTGCTTATGGATAGAAACTTCGTTAGTGAATAAAACTATTATTACCGTTAACAGGATGGGATACGCTATATACGAGAACTGTTTGTAAATTTTTAAAGCTTTCACTTTGACCATTCTCAGCAGTATGACATTTAATAAAATTTGAATGGTTAAAAATTCCATGTTATATACTTTTAGACAGTCCTCCAGTGTCCATGCGAAATTACAGCTAATATTATCGGTATCCTTCATTTGAATAACAACTGGGAAAAAACATATAGATCATTTTTCCACACATTGAATTCATGTGCGCCCGGCTCGGTATAAAATATATGCGGGACATTCTTTGCCTCTAGAAAATCATGTGTCCGTTGACTGACCCATAGTAGATAATCATCAACACCACACGATATCCATATCAATTTCAGGTTTCGTATTTTATGTACATCCGGCACTAACACTTCCGGTACTCGTGTATTGGGGGCAGGGGCAAACCCGCCTACGTACGCGAATATGCCGGGATTACCCAATCCGAAATTCAATGCCTGTCCTCCGCCCATAGACAGCCCGGCGATAGCCCTGGAGCGGCGGTCTTTATATACCGGATAACTTTTTTCAACCTGGGGGATGAGATCATCGAGCAAGTCACGTTCGAAAGTAGCAAACGCCTTTACCTTAACACTGTCAAAGAAGTCCCCTACAGGTCTGTCGTTCTTCATGGCACGACCATTGGGCATGACAACGATCATTGGCTGCAGCTTCTTTTCAGCATAAAGGTTATCGAGGATAATTTGTGGCGGAGCATTGCACGACCACTCTATGTCGCTGCCGGCAAGGCCATGCAGAAGATACAAGACAGGATATTTTTTATGTCGCAAAAAACCAGGAGGAGTATACACCAAGGCCCGACGGGTGACACCTACCGTATTGGATTGATAATATAGGGTATCAATTTTTCCATGGGGTATAGCCGCCCGCAGGGAGTCAAAACCTTTTGCAGGAGGAGTGAATACCTTCTGGGAATTTGCTTGTGTCCAAAGAAGCATTGAAAAAATTATTAACAGGACACCTTTCAACATCGTCCTGTTGCTATAGCACGTGCTATATTTTGATGTAGCAACAAGGCAGGAGCCCATAGAATTGATCGCGTACTCGGTTTTCAGCATGCTCATAGTTTAGTATATCCCGCCATAATAGGACGTTGTAAATAAACAGAAGAAACTCTGAGTAGTGGGCTATGGATCGTATCACAAAAGGGTATGAAAGATACAGAAGTGCTTCCCGTAAAGGTTTGACACTATGTTTTTTTAACAACGATCTTTTTTATGTTACTGACAGTGTATACATGAAAGTATAACTCACAGTCAAAGTATAATTTACGAAAAGCGAATTTATATATAGCTATAAAACTCAAAATAACCACGAGAGAAATGTATAGCGTCAAGCAGCGGAGAGGAAAGATGCCTGTTGACATGGATGTGTAAAATCTTTCGCTGAGGATTATTGGAAGTTTTTTTAGCGTGCCTTGTAAACCTTTATCACATGCCTGGCAGCATAGCTACTCGCTTCTACGCTCAGGCGAGATGAGGTGAAGGCTGAAACTTTCTACGATAGAACCTACTAATTTTTACAAGCAAAGATGTCTGGTGGTAAATTGTCAAAACTTGCTTTAGTCCTGGCCGGAATTACCCTGGGGGTTTTCGTGGTGTTGACCTGGATCGATGCCCACCAGCAGGCAGGCCTGCTTCTGATGAGCTTTTTCCTTTTGATAGCCTGGGCCATTCGCCGGCATGAACTGCTGAAGGGCTATGCGTTTACCGTCATGATTTTTGCAGCCGTGAGCCTTTCGATGTACTACCCGCAGTTCTTTGTCTCTCCGGGTGGCTTCAAGCTGTCAAAACTGATTGTACCCCTCATGCAGATAATCATGTTCGGCATGGGAACCGGGCTGAGCGTAAGCGATTTTGTAGGGGTTGTTAAAATGCCCAAAGGCGTGATTGCAGGAGTAATGTGTCACTACCTGATTATGCCCCTGGTTGCCTTGGGCATCACCTATCTGTTTCGTTTCCCCGCTGAGGTGTCTGCCGGTATAATCCTCATAGGCAGCTGTCCCAATGGCCTTGCTTCCAATGTCATGACCTACCTGGCCCGTGCCAACCTCGCCTTATCCGTTACCCTCACCGCCATATCCACCTTCATAGCACCCTTTGTCACCCCGCTGTTTATGCAGCTTCTGGCCGGTCAATACGTGCAGGTAGACTTTTGGGATATGGTTTGGGATATAACCAAAATTGTCATCATACCGGTAAGCGGCGGACTACTGTTCAACCGCTTTCTGCACGGCCGCTTTAAAGCGCTGGATAACATTATGCCGGCCGTGTCGATGGCAGGCATCGGACTGATCATCGTGGTGATAACAGCGGCCGGACGGGATGCCTTGCTGGTGGTTGGCGGCTTCCTGGTGCTGGCCATGTTGCTTCATAATCTGACGGGCTATTTCCTGGGCTATTGGGCGGCCCGCATGCTGCGCATGCCCGAGAGAGATTGCCGCACGATTGCCATTGAAGTCGGCCTCCAAAACGCAGGCCTGGGTTCGAGCCTCGCCCTGGCCATGGGAAAACTGTCAACGGTCGGACTGGCTCCGGCAATTTTTGCACCCGTCATGAATATCACAGGCTCCTCACTGGCATTGTGGTGGCGTGCACATCCCGTAGCGGATGGCCGTCAGCCCGTGGACCAGGCAGCAGAAGGTCAAAACCAACCAGCCAAAATCTAAATCCTTACGCCCATGGTAAAACTCAAACTATTGCTTCTCGGCTTTTTGCTGGCTCCGGCAGTGGCTGTATACAGCCAGCAGATCTCGAAGGAAGAGCTCATATTCCTGACACCTGAATGGAAAGGAGAACGATATGCCGACGGGCGACCGAAGGTTTCAGACGCTATTCTGAATCGGATGAAGATGGTGACCCTGGAAGAAGCATGGGCCGTGCTACGCAATGAAAATTACAAGCATCAGTATGACGACGGGTGGTCGATGATTAATCCCGATAGTGTGCTGGTAGGCCGTGCGGTAACCGCTACGTTTATGCCTGGACGCCCGGATATTCATAGGGTCATTGATCAGCGGGGACATACTCAGGACAAGCGAATCAAATCACAAAATTCCTGGCCCATAGACATGCTCGTCAGGCGTGACGTCTATGTGGTGGATCAATTTGGAGCCCATGAAGACGGCCCCACGATCGGGGACAATTTAGGCAACTCCATCTTTGCAAAAACAGGAAACGGTATTGTTTATAACGGTGCAGTCCGTGACATCAATGGGCTGAAAGAAATCGGTTCTTTTACCTCTTTTTTTCGGTCCTATCATCCGTCTCACCATTTGAATGATCCGGCCGGGCAGTTGAATACAACGCTCATCGGCATCAATACGCCCACGCGGATAGGAAAGGCAACGGTGATGCCTGGAGACGTAGTCCTGGGCAGAGATGGCGGGGTGATCTTCATCCCGGCACACCTGGCTGAAAAAGTAGTGAAGACTTCCGAGGTAGTCCGCCTTCGCGATATGTTCGGTCATCAGCGGCTGCGGGAACAGAAATATACCCCGGGGCAGATCGATTCCCGCTGGTCTGATGAAATCGAAAAAGACTTTTCGCAATGGCTTACCAGCAACATCGACAAGCTGCCCGTCCCCAAGGAACAGATACAAGAGCTGCTCAAGCAGCGCACCTGGTAAACCTCCAAATCAAAATACTTCTACAAAAAACTCAAAGCATAACATGTCAAGCATCAAATCAAGACGCGCCTTTTTCAAAAAAGCAATTACAGCAGGAGCCGTGCTCTCCCCGGTAAGTACCCTGTTTGGCAGCGGACTGGTGCAGGCCGCAGAGCGAGAGCCGATGTACTCGAGGCCGGCGGATCTGAAAATCACAGAGGTGCAATGCGCCTTCATCCGCTTTGGTCATGGCCTGTTTGTAAGGATACAAACCAACCAGGGAATATATGGATGTGGTGAGGGTGTGGACGCCGTTGCCGGCACCTACCATTTTGTGAAGATGCTCGAGCGCAGGCTAAAGGGAAAGAACCCTTTAAACGTACACCGGCTTTTTGATGAGCTGCGCAAGTCCGGAATTTTCGAGGGTGCCCAGTCGGGGATGTTTATAGCCGTGTTGTCAGCCATCGAAACGGCGCTCTGGGACATCATGGGAAAAGCGTTGGGAGTCCCCGTATATCAACTGCTGGGCGGTAAGTTTCGAGACAAGATACGTGTGTATTGTGATACGGCTTTGTATCAGCAGAACCTTCCTACGGCGGACGACTTTGCCAAAGCCGCAACGGAAGCAAAAAACATGGGATTTACGGCTATCAAATTTGATTTGGACCAGCGTAACGACCCAAAAAAGTATGACCCTTATAACTGGACAGCAAGCCCTGGAGAACTCAAACGAATGGTCGACCAGGTCACGGCGGCGCGTCAGGCCGTAGGTCCCGACATTGACATATGCTGTGATATGCACGGCCGCTATGATAGTGTTACCGCGCAGCAAATAGCCAGGCGCCTGGAGCCGCTTAACCTCATGTGGCTGGAGGAGCCCATCCCGGCAGAAAACCCGGAAGCCTATAAGATTATATCTGACTCAACGACAACCCCCATCTGCGCGGGAGAGAACCTCTTTCTGGCGTATGGCTTTAGACGACTGCTGGAGATAGGCGCAGTCGATATCATCATGCCCGACCTTCAGAAAGTCGGCGGTTTGGGAGAAGGCCAACGGATTGCCAACCTGGCCAGTCTCTACTACGTTCCCTTCGCCCCGCACATGGTGGCCTCGTACCTGGGGGCCATGGCATCGTGCCATGTGTGCGCTTCGGTACCGAATTTTATGATCCTGGAATGGCAAATGTATTTCCACACTGATCCGATGTTTAAGGACATTGTCAAGTTTGACGGGCCGATGGTAGAAAATGGTTTCATCACGCTTTCCGAAAAGCCAGGCATCGGTGTAGACATCAACGAAGAGGGTATGAAAAAGCACGCTACTGAAGGATACCCCTTTTTTAAATAGATAGCTTTTCCATAAAAGCTCCTTTTAAGCATTTTTTACAAGCGCATTAGCCTCTTCTACTTTTTAGATCAGGCTTGGGAAGCCTATGCGCTCACAAGTCTATAACGGAACCGCAAACGTGTGTAATATTCGCCGG
This sequence comes from uncultured Bacteroides sp., assembly GCA_902168185.1. Taxonomy (GTDB): domain Bacteria; phylum Bacteroidota; class Bacteroidia; order Cytophagales; family Cyclobacteriaceae; genus Ohtaekwangia. The sequence goes on along the minus strand of CABHOV010000032.1, from coordinate 7,526 downwards.
TGTGTGTTATTGGAAGTTTTAACACTCGAAGTGCTGATACCTTCGCTTTAGAATAATTGTCGAACAAACACTTCAAATTCTCTAACCCAGTAACCATGCGAAAAAACTACTTTCTAGTTTTAATGGGTGCACTTTTACTAGTGGGCCCCCACACGTTAGCCTCCGGGCGAGGCGCACGTGCGACCTTAGTCAAGCCGGACCTGCTGCGAATGCAGCAACAAACTGTACGAGGGACGATCACCGATGAGGGTGGAGCTACCTTCCCCGGTGTCAATGTAGTAGTCAAAGGCACCAGTGTCGGCACGGTGACCAATGCAGAAGGAGCCTACTCGCTGGATATCCCTGCGGGCGCAACGACATTAGTCTTCTCTTTTGTGGGCTACGTCAGCCAGGAAATACCCATCGATGGGAGAACGTCAATCGACGTGAAACTTGCCCCGGATGTGGCCTCTTTAGCAGAGGTTGTGGTAACGGCACTGGGGATAAAAAAGGAATCTAAAAAGTTAGGGTATGCCGCCGAAACCGTGCAACTCGATGCACTGCGCCAAAACAGAACCGTGAATCTGGGGGAGTCGCTGGAAGGCAAAGTAGCCGGACTGGACATCTCTCCGCCATCGGCAGGAGCAGGAGCCAGCACGAAAATCCGCCTGCGTGGGCAATCCGGTTTTGCAGGTGCCAATAATTCACCGCTCATTGTTATCAACGGCCTTCCCATGGACCAGAATCCGCAAGGCGCTAACGGCAACGACTCACGGGATCGCGGCGACAACCTGCAGGTTGTAAACCCCGATGACATTGAAAGCATGACCGTACTTAAAGGGGCAACGGCAGCGGCTTTATATGGATCCCGGGCTGCCAATGGCGCGGTGATTATCACCACCAAATCAGGTCAGCGCAGCCAGGGAATTGGCGTGGAACTCAACTCGAATTTCACGGTGGGCACTGTAATGGACTTCACTGATTTCCAACAAGAATTCGGACAGGGACAAGTAGGAAACAAACCCACCACACAGGGCAATGCAATCTCAACGGGTATGCTCGGGTGGGGCGCTCCCCTGGACGGAGTACCAACGATTAATTTTGATGGCAAAATGCGGCCGTACTCAGCGAATCCCAACCGGATAAAAGAGTTCTACCGAGATGCCACCACATTTGCAAACACCATTGCCCTGTCGGGTGGCGGCAGCACGGGCAACTTCAGGGCATCGTATTCAAAGACCGATGCAAAGGGAATTACCCCGGATAACACCTATACTAAAGATATCGCCAACCTGGGCCTTCACCAGGATATTACTCAGAAACTCTCCCTATCGGTAAACATCAATTTCGCGCACGAGGTCAACAAAAATCCGCCACAGGTCGGTGTGCAAGGGCCGGGGGCAGCGAACTTCCTCTACCGCATGTCCACCTCAATCCCGCTGTCGGCTTTCGAGGAAAGTGCTGTTGCCGCCAATGGAACGGAGACGCCAACCTCCGGCTTTCAGACCACGCTGATCAATCCATACTTTACCATGGGCAGGCAGTTCTACGACAATGAAAAAGACCGCTTCCTGGGTACGGCCACTTTGCGCTACAAGTTCACAGACTGGCTCTACGTGCAGGGAAGATACAATTACGATTATGGTGTGGCCCTGACCGAATTCAACACGCCTACGGGTATGGGAACTTCAACGCCCTATAACAGTGCAGGCACTGCCTACAATGGTACCTATGACGCCAACGACACGAAGGGAACGCAGATCAATGCCGACTTCCTGGTGGGAGCCAATAAGGAATTCGGAAACTTCTCGGTGGATGCAAGTGTAGGGGGAAACACCTTCAAGCGCCACAGCAGAACTTCCAATCTGAGCGTACGGGAATTTACCGTCAGAGATATATATTCATTTGCCAATGGCGTGATTAAAACCAACGTCGATGACAGCAGGCTTACCGACTATAGCATTTCACGCGACCAGGTTAATTCACTTTATGGATTATTGGAATTCGGATACAAGGGCTTACTGTATTTAAATCTAACGGGCCGGCAAGACTGGTTTTCGGTACTCAATCCGGAAAACAACAGTGAGTTTTATCCCTCTGTTTCCGGAAGCTTCATCTTCTCGGAAGTCATGCCGGATATGCAATGGCTTTCCTATGGTAAGCTGCGGGGCTCCTGGGCACGCGTAGGAAGCTCCAACGGTGTGTCGCCCTTCGAGGGCACCTTGCTGTATGGCCTGGTTCAAAACCAGTTTAATGGCCAGACGCTGGGCACCATTCCTTCTACAACTTCTCCCAACCTTTCACTGACGCCCTTCACAGTAACCGAAAAAGAAATCGGCCTGGAGCTGCGCCTGCTGGACAGTAAAGTAAAGCTGGATATAGCAGCCTATGAAAAGATTACCACCGATCAGATCTTAAACATTCAGATTTCGAATGCCTCGGGATATCTGGATACAAAACAAAATATAGGATCACTGCAGAACCGGGGCATGGAGTTCCTGCTAGAAGTGGTGCCCGTGCAAACGAATAGCCTGAAATGGACCACGTCCTTTAACACCGCTTTGAATACGACCGAGGTTCTGGCGCTGGCCCCAGGCGTAAACCGTTTCACCGTCACCTCTTTCAGCGGAAATGAAATCATCGGATCACTGGTATACGAAGTAGGCCTGCCACTCAACCAACTCTCGGCAAAGACCTACCTGCGGAATGAACAAGGACAGATCGTAGTCAACGACAACGGTACACTCATCGGAAGTGCCCAGAATGTAAACTTCGGAAGCGCTCTTCCCAAATGGACGGGAGGATGGACCAATACCTTCTCCTATAAAAACCTGAGTTTACTCGTGCACCTGGATTTCAAGGCGGGAGGCAAAATATTGTCGTCAACGGCTTTGAATGGCCTGCGTCAGGGGCATACAAAAGCCTCGCTGGTCGGCAGGCGTCAGGGTGAAACCGGGGTGGTGTTCGATGCAGTATATGCCAATGGCGAAAAGAATACATCCGTGGTCAACCCGCAAGACTTTTACACCGGTTATCGAAACCAGCAGATCGCAGATCCATTTATCTACAAGTCGGATTTCATCAAGCTGCGAAACATCACCCTGAGCTACGATCTCACCTCGGTGATCAATGGCCGGATAAACTTTATCAAAGGCTTAACCTTATCGGCTTCCTGCCGAAATGTGGCCATCCTCTATAAGGATCTGGCGGACCTGGACCCGGAAGCGTTTGCTTCATCGGGGGATAGCCGCGTGGGCTACGAACAGACTTCGCTGCCTACTACCCGTAACTACAGCTTTAATTTGAATGTTAAATTCTAGGAATATGAAATTGAGTAAATATATAATTCTGGCCGCAGTCGCTGTCTTTCTGGGAGCCTGTGATAATGGCTTTGAGGAAATGAACAAGAATCCCTATGGGCTCACCACCATTGACCCTGCGCTCTTATTTGCCAACGCCGTACGCACGACACACCCCGGACAGTGGGAGGGGGAACAAACTATCGTACAGCAATTCTTAAATGCCTACGACCTGGGGGCAACCTCCGGATTCAACTTCAATCTGGACAACAACAACTTCAACAACCCCAAGTGGAATACCAACTATGAAACTCCCGTCAAACTGCTTGTGCAGGCTATTGATCTTGCCGAAGAGAACGGGGCCAATGTAAACCTGATGAGTATGATGCGCATCTGGAAAGCGTACGTGTTTATGACCCTGGTGGATACCTATGGAGATGTTCCCTACTCGCAGTCGGGGAAGGCTTACCTGGAGGTGAATTACTTTCCAGTCTACGACGATGACCAGGCGATCTATGAAGATTTGTACAATGAGCTTCGGGCCGCCTCTGCTGCGCTGGATCCGGCGGCAAGCTATGTGCCTGAAGATATACTGTACGGGAATTCATCGGCAACACCTGCAGCAACTGCAGCAGTGCAGACGGCGAAATGGCGAAAACTTGCCAATTCCTTGCTGCTGCGACTGGGCATGCGCTATTCGAAGGTAAATCAAGGGAAGGCTGCAGAAATTGTCTCGGAAGCCGTGGACGCCGGTGTGATGGAATCAAATGCCGATGATGCCTACTTAAGGTTCAGCACCGTGTATACCAACCAGCTTAACCAGGGACCCCGAACGATTAACCCCCGTTACTACTATATGGCAGAACCTTTCGTCAACTTTTTGAAGGAGACTGAAGACCCCCGTGCAAAGTATATTGTCGGTAAATACGTCGAGCCCAACAACGCACCCAGCGAAACCCCGGATGTTACCCTCACGAACCAATTCGGTTTCCCGGTAGGATACAATCAAAACACCATCACGACCCACCCCGATTATCGCGGGACAGCCGGCCAGGGCTTCAACTACTCACAATTGAATTTCAGGGTGGTAGGGAGTGCCGTTGCACCTATTTTGTTTGTCACCCATTCACAAACCAAGCTGCTTATGGCAGAGGCGGCACAACGCGGCTGGATCGGTGGGTCAGCGCAGCAATATTATGAAGAGGGCATACGGGCCAGTATGGAGGAGTGGTCGCTCTATCCCAACACGCCCGATGTTGCCATCACCGAGGAAGAGACAGAGGCCTACCTGAGCCAACCGGAGGTTGCCTTTGATGCCGGCAATGCTATCGAGCAGATCAACACACAGTATTGGGTTTCAAATGTCGCCAATGGAGCGGAATCGTTTGCCAACTTCAGAAGAAGTGGCTATCCCGTGTTAACACCGAATCCGGCCAACGGTGGCCTGACCGGAGGTGGTTTTGTCAGGAGAATGGCATACCCCGATGATGAAAGCTCCGAGAACGAATCCAGTTACCAGGCAGCTGTCGCCGCGATTGGCGGTGATAACCTGACAACACGCGTATTCTGGGATATTCCCTAACGTACAGATCATCCAGGCAACCTGTTGCCGAGTAAAATAACAGAACGTCTTCCCCCTGGGAGGACGTTTTTTTTCGTGGCCTTTGATAGCTCTTTATGTAAGGAGAGGTCAGGAATTTTGCGCTTTAGATGGTTGCGGCTGTAATATATACTAATGTATAATCGGCAAAAGATGTGGTATATATCTATAGCTATAGGTATATGTATGGTATATCCGGGATGACTTCGAGTTGTGTTAGCTCACTTTAGGTAGTCGATTATCAATACACCAATCAAACCTATAACGGATACCAGGGACTCCATCATGGTCCAGGAGCGGAAGGTGTCTTTCATGGTTAAACCAAAATATTCCTTGAAGAGCCAGAAGGCAGTGTCATTAACGTGTGAACAAAACAGGCTTCCTGCCCCTATGGAAAGCACCAGTAGATTAGGGTCTATATATACCTGCTCGGTAAGAGGAAAGATAACTCCTGCTGCCGTCAAGCCCGCGATGGTAGCGGACCCCAGCGCCAGGCGCAGCAAGGCTGTCACCGTCCAGGCCAGCACAAGCGGTGGCAAACTCCATCCCTTCAATTCGGCGGCGATCTCATTGCTTACCCTGCTGTCAATCAAGATCTGCTTAAATATACCGGCGCTTCCGATGATGAGCAGGATCATGGCTATATCTTTAACGGCCTCGGCATAGACGCCCATAACTTGCGTTATCTTTTTTCCGGTTTGAATTCCCAGCGTGTAGGTGGCGATGGCGATCGTCAGGGCCATGGCAACATTGGGTTCAGCAAGAAATAGTAAAACGCTTCTCATCGCCAGGTTGCTGAAGAGGGGCGTGAGCAGTGAGGCGATCGCAATGATGAGCACGGGCAGGAGCGAGGAGATGATGCTGTTGCCTGCGCCCGGCAAATCATGATCTGGCTTTTCGATGCATCGGTTGATGATCAGCGGAGACGAAGATATGTTCTTTAAGGTCCGGCCAAACAAGGGGCCGGCAATGATAATGGCCGGAATGGCGATCAGCATACCATAGCTGAAGGTGGTGGTCATGTCGGCCTTGAACTGCATGAGTAGTGCAATCGGCGAGGGGTGTGGTGGCAAAAAGCCGTGCATGACCGAGAGCGATGCCAGCGTGGGAAGCCCGATGTATACCAGGGGAAGTTTATACTGGTAGGCAACCGAAAAAATGATCGGCACCAGCAGCACAAATCCGACATTGTAGTATAAGGGAATACCCACCAGGAATCCCGTTGCCGTCATCGCCCACACGAGCCGCCGGGGACCGAAAAGGCGCTGCGTGACCTGGGCAATCCGCTGGGCTGCACCACTGTCGGCCACCAACTTTCCCAGCATGGCTCCTAATACCACCACAATCACCAGGGACCCCAGCGTATCGCCGATGCCCTTGTTGATCGACTTTGAAATGTCCGGCAATGGCATCTTTAGCAACAACCCGGACACCAGGGCCACCAGTAAGAATGCCAGAAACGGATTGACTTTAATCCAGGTGATCAAGACTATGAGCAGGGCGATACAACCAGCCAGTATAATGAACGTCATCTGCTCAATGGGAATCTCTTGCCACCTTTGGTCCGGATACACCTACCAGGAAATCCAGGTCAGCACCTTTGTCGGCTTGCTGTACGTGTCTGACGTACATGTTGACGTAACCACGTGAGGCCACCGGTTCGGGCTGCTTCCATAGGCTTCTGCGCCGTGCCAATTCGCTGTCGGATACATGGAGGTGAATTTTTTTCTGTTCCACGTCGAGTTCGATGATGTCTCCGTTTTCCACCAGCCCCAGGTTTCCTCCAATAGCAGACTCCGGGGATACGTGCAAGACCACCGTGCCATAGGCTGTCCCGCTCATGCGGCCATCGGAGATGCGCACCATGTCGGTGATCCCTTTGGCCAATAGCTTTTTGGGAAGAACCATGTTGCCTACTTCAGGCATGCCGGGATACCCTACGGGACCTACGCATTTTAACACCATCACACAATGCTCGTCGATATCCAGGTCCGGGTCGTCCACGCGGGCGTGGTAGTCCTCGATGTTCTCAAACACCACAGCCCTCCCTTTGTGCTTCATCAGGGCCGGGGTTGCCGCCGATGGCTTTAGTACCGCTCCGTTGGTGGCGAGGTTTCCCTTCAGCACCACGATGCCGGCTTCTTTCAGAAGCGGGTTCTCGAATTCTGCGATTACATCTTTGTTATAGCACACCAGCTTTCCCCGCCCCACCAGGTTTTCACCGTGAGTCTTTCCGTTCACCGTCAGGGCATCCATGTGCAGTACCGACTGGAGTTCCTTGAGAATGACGGGCAACCCTCCGGCATAATAGAAGTCTTCCATAAGGAATTTACCGGAAGGCATCAGGTTGAGAAGCAGCGGAATTTTGCTTCCAATTTGGTCAAACTCCTCCAGGTTCAGGGCCACACCCACGCGGCCGGCGATCGCTGTAAGGTGAATAATAAAATTCGATGACCCGCCGATGGCAGCATTTACTTTGATGGCATTTTCGAAGGCCTCGCGCGTGAGTATCTGAGAGATTTTTAAGTCCTCTTTTACCATTTGGACAATGCGCCTTCCCGAGAGCTGGGCGAGTACTTTTCGGCGTGAATCAACGGCCGGGATTGCTGCCGCCCCGGGCAGAGTCATTCCCAGAGCTTCCACCATGC
>CABHOV010000031.1 GCA_902168185.1 uncultured Bacteroides sp. | reverse complement strand
GCTGTAAATATTATAGACAGATCATTATCATTCATATCAATACTGTTTTAATTCCGTATATGATAAACTCGTTTCCATTTTTATTCAGCGTAACGAAGTATTATGAATACGGTATTTCAGATTTATGTGGATCAACTTTCGGGTAATTTAAAAGTCTTTCCAGTTCAACTTCAAGCTCAGGTGTAAGCAAATGTTCTATCGTATCGGCATCATCGTGCACGTGATCGGGCGCAATATTCAAATGTGTAGTAAGATATAGCTCCCATAATCTGTGGATCCTGACGACACGTTGCCCGCGGGCTTTTCCTTCTTCCGTCAACACCCAATGCTTGCTGGTTTTATCTATATAGCCTTGATTCTCGAGGCGCTGAAGAATTTTTCCCAATGCTTCCGGAGAGAATCGTCTTCTGCGGATGATTTCTTCCTTATTACGTTTAATGAAATAATCTTTGTTCTCCTCTCCAAGTTGGTATAGCGTTTTTAAAACATTCTCGTCATTAATAGTCCTCCGTATATTCCGTTGACGAAGAACTCTGTTGATGACACCTCGTTTGGGGGCAAAGAAAAATGATATAAAGGCGATCGTGGAAATAACGATAACGATCCAGGGACCTGTTGGCATCGCGGGGGCTATATATGAAATATAGGCTCCACTCAATCCGCTAAATGCACCGAATACACTGGCTAACAAAACCATCACGTTGATTTTATTCGTCCAGAAGCGAGCTGCAGCTGCCGGTGTTATAAGTATAGCTGCCATCAGTACAACTCCGACTGCCTGAATTCCAATCACCACTGCCAATACAGTAAGAGAGGTGAGGACAAGATCGATCCAGCGCACGGGCAGTCCTATAGCTTTAGCGTATTCTTTATCGAACGCCAATAATGAAAACTCTTTAAACAGCAGGAACACTGAGATCAACAACGTAACGGCTACAGCACCAAAGACGATAAGATCATCACCCACTAATGCAGCAGCTTTGCCAAATAGAAAATGATCCAACCCGGACTGCGATGCATTTCCACCTTTTTGAATAACGGTAAGCATAAGTATACCAATCCCAAAAAACACAGAGAGTACAAGTCCAATGGCTGTATCATCTTTGATGCGGGTATGCTTGGTAATATACTCAACGCCTATAAGCGATATCCACCCAGTGATGAACGCGCCTGTTATCAGGTAAGCAGGATTTTTTGTGCCGGATAAAATAAACCCGAGACAAATTCCCGGCAGGACAGCGTGTGCAATGGCATCTCCGACTAAAGATTTTTTATGGAGAAAAGTAAATGTACCCACTATAGCAGAGCTGGCCGTGAGCAGCACAGAGCCTATCACTACGAACCTGATGTTGGGATCTGCAAATGAAAAGAATTCAATGAGCGAGTTCATAATACTTTCCTCGTTACACCTTCTCTGTTCGGAAAATTCTCTCTGCGGATCAGGTCGCCTACATCGGATAGCAATGTGAGTTTGCCACCGTAGGTTTCCTGCAGATTTTGCTGTGTGAAAACCGTGGACGTAGGGCCACACGCTATCAATCGTGTATTCAGCATGAGCAACCAATCGAAGTACTGCGTGACAGATTGCAGATCATGATGAACGACGATTACTGTTTTCTTTGCTTCCGTCATAGTTCGAAGCAAATTTATAATGGCTTTCTCTGTTGCAGCGTCTACTCCTGCAAAAGGCTCGTCCATAAAGTATATATCTGCCTGTTGCGCCAGGGCACGCGCCAGAAATGTGCGTTGCTGTTGTCCCCCGGAAAGCTGCGAGATCTGCCGGTTCATATAGGCTTCCATTCCTACCTTCTTCAAACAATCCAGTGCTACATCGTAATCTGCCTTGCGCGGTCGCTTGAATAAACCAAGTTTGCTATAGCGTCCCATGAGTACAACGTCCAGCACAGAGGCAGGAAAATCCCAATCCACTGATTCACGCTGCGGTACATAGCTGATTCTTTTACGCACATCATTAATCGGTTTATCAAATAGTTTTACATATCCACTACTCAGGGGCAATAGTCCCATCACCGCTTTGATGAGCGTAGATTTACCTGCACCATTGGGACCGACAATTCCTACCAGCTTTCCTTCCGGTAACGTAAGATCTATATTCCACAATACCGGCTTCCGGTCAAATGCTACCGTCAGGTCGTGAACCTCTAATGCCGGATATACTATATTTTCATTGTCCATACATTTCGTGCTTAAATTTTTAGTCCCACTATTTTAGGGAATCAACAATCGTCTTTACATTTGCACTTACCATTCCTATATAAGTACCTTCCGGTGTGCCGGCATTTCCCATGGCATCGGAAAATAAACTTCCTCCGATCTTTACATCCCAGCCTTTATCGTGACAACCTTCTACTACGGCTTCAATGGATTTTTTTGATACTGATGTTTCTACGAATATAGCTTTGATCTTTCGTGCAATGATAAAGTTTACAAGATTCGTTACATCGCGTACGCCAAACTCCGACATTGTAGAAATCCCTTGCAAGCCTTTTACTTCTATAGCGTAGGCATCTCCAAAATATCCGAAAGCATCGTGTGCTGTAATTAATACCCGTTGTTGTACAGGAACCTCAGCAATCTTTACTTTGACCACTTCATGCAGCGAGTCCAACTGGTGTATATAACGATCGCGTTGCGTCGCATAGAGTGCTGCCTGCGCTGGGTTTTGTTGTTCGAGTGTTTTACTGATGGTGCGCACAGCATTCTCCCATAGTTTTACATCAAACCAGATGTGCGGATCATGTGTACCCTGAAAGCCTGGGACTGCCCGCAACAAACTGTCGGGTATCTCTGAAGCAACAGCAATAACGGGTTTGGAACGTCCAAGTTTTTCAAGGACTTCGCCCATTTTTCCTTCGAGGTGTAATCCGTTATAGAAGACTATATCTGCGTTGGTAAGCTTTTCCACATCACCTTGTGTCGCTTTATATAAATGTGGATCAACTCCTGGTCCCATCAAGGCGATAACTTCAGCATGATCGCCGACTATATTTTCGACCGCGTCCTTAATCATTCCCGTGGTGGTTACGATTACGAGCTTATCATGCTTTTCCTTGGGTTGTTTCTTTGAGCAACTTGTCAGCGCCAGAAGAGCCACCGCAGCAAGTAGAGAAAGGTATTTTGCAAGTGATTTTATTTTGGCTACTATATATATCATAATTATTCAGTTACTAATAAGTTTTGCGCGGCTTCGCGCGAGATGAATACTTTTTTCTTGGCATCGATCATAATTTCAAGGGAACCATCAAACTCCACTTTATCTAAAATGGAAATGCCAGCACCTATATATACTCCGATTTTACTCAGATACTGCAAGAATGAAGGCGAGCCATGTTTAACTGACCGCACTATAATTTTCTTTCTGCCCGAGCATTCGGAGAGTGGTATCTGCCTTACTTCAAGGATTTTTCCACTCTTGTCGGGGATCGGGTGGCCATGCGGATCCACGGTTGGATATTCCAGGAACTCATCCAGCTTCTCTATTAATAATGTCGACTGAATATGTTCAAGTTGTTCTGCTACATCGTGTACCTCATCCCAACTGAATTGAAGTTTCTGCACCAGGAACGTTTCCCACAAGCGGTGTTTGCGTACCACCATCAAGGCTTCCGTTCTTCCTTGCTTGGTAATCTTTACACCATAATACTTCTCATATGCGATGAGGTTCTTGTTCGACAGCTTTTTAATCATGTCTGTTACGGAAGCTGCTTTTGTATTCATGGTTTCAGCGATCTCGCTGGTCAATACAGCTTTTGCGCCACTGTCAGACAAGTGGTAAATGGCTTTGAGGTAGTTTTCTTCGGTATAACTCAGCATCCTTGAGTGTTTAACGGTATTACAAAAATATAAGTTTAGGCTAGTCTAAAAAATTATTTAGGATAATTTTTATTCTTTTTAAAGGAAGCTCTATAAATCTCTGTTTAAAATAATTTTAAAATTTATGTGACCTTCTTCCGGGAGGCGGATTTTAAGTATAAATAAATCTTTTACTAAACCGCCTGAATTATGAAAACAGAAACCTTTGCAATCAACGACTGGGATGATCTGGTGTTTGAGAATCGTAACAAAGCGTATGGTGCCTATGAAGTAAGGAAGTCTTACTCAAATAATCTGGTAACAGGTTTTTCAGTAAGTATAGGGTTATCTATACTGGTATTTATTATACCTATACTATCATCCTTCATGAGTGAAGATATAGTGGCCAATCCAAAACCAATTGACACGGAAGATGAGATTATAGTATTTGAACAGAAGCCCTATATTCCAGAGCCGCTGCCACCACAACCACAAGTACGTCAGACTGCTGCCGCTGCGGTAAGCGATAATCTTCAAGTTCAAGTTACAACCGCTGAGGTTGAAACGATTATACCAACGAATGCTGATATAGTAACATCGGCCCATACTGGCGATGATGCCGGTAACGGAGAAACGACTCCGTATACAGGTACTGATCAAGGAGTAGTAGAGCTTCCTTCCGATTTATCTGCTCCTACGAGTCCGGTAACTATTTGCGAAATAATGCCTGCTTATGATGGTGGCCTGGATGCGCTGTACGAGTTCATAAAACGTAAAGTCAGATATCCTGCCAGTGCGAGACGTCTTGGTATAGAGGGGACAGTATATGTAAGTTTTGTTGTCAACAGTGAAGGGAAAGTTGTAGATGTAAAAACAGTACGTGGTATTAGCGCGGAATGTGACAAAGAAGCCGAACGTGTCATTTCGTTGCTGTCTCAATGGAAGTCGGGTGTGCAGAATCATCGCCCCGTTTCTGTACGGATGACGCTGCCAATCAAATTCCAGTTAGCAAAATAAATTAATTAACTAATAGATATAGATATACCAGATCGTCACGATGATGACGATCTGGTATTTATAGTTTAGATAGGTATAACTCGTGTGTTAGTTTTACTGCTTCATCATAGTTAACAACGAGTGATTGCAAGGAGTCGGGATTTTGTTTTTTTAGTAAGCTAAATAGTTTTTTGGGTTTAACCCCCAGGAATTCCTGTACCGTATAAAGCGTTTGTCCCGGATTTTTAGCAAGATCTTCATAGGCAATTTCAAGTAACGGATGATCCGTAAACATCGCAGAGAAAAGTTGCTGGTGCTTTAGATATGATTTTAAAAAGGAAGTATAATCCTCGCAGTCAATTTGGATTTTTTGAATTCTATTTGCGTCAGCAGACTTGAGTGTACTCCAAACGTTCGTCTTCTGAGCGATTTTCAACGATGTATATACTTTCAAAGGATCTCTTCTGATCAAGTGTATAATTTTAATATCCTTTCGGTCAATAACATTTTTAAAAGATTCCGCGTAAAGCGGATGCTCATAATACTCGTAGAATAATTTTAAACCAATCGCTTTCAGTGCCGGAGTATGTGGCTTAAAGGCAAGTTTACTCAGAGGATCTTTGATCGTTCTATCCGGACGTTCTTCCAGATTTTCACGCAGTACTTCTCCATACGATTTAATCTGTGTGTGTGAATTAAGATAGGTATGAAGCAGGGTAGAGCCAGACCGAGGTTCACTGAGAATAACAAACGGAGTATAGCTATTTTTTCTGGCAAGACTAACCGCATCCAGCAACTGTTTTCTTTTAATGATCAGGTAGGTGCGGAGGTATAGGAAGTAATAATACATTCTAGAAAACATTCTTTTTGTCGTTACGAATCAATAGGATGTGGTCAACCAGGTTTACAAGTTTCTCTGCTTCTTCTTCCCAGAATACATCTTCAGGAGTCGTTATATAGAATTTTGTGGAAGACATTTGGAGAAGAATAGACGAGACATCAGGAGCATTGAAATTTACAGGTATACATGCAGGGTATAGATGACAGCGCTTTACCCAGAGTGGATGATTCACCATGAGAATCGGAAGCTTACAACCCAGGTATTCATATAGTTTCGTTGGAATACAGTTTTCGGTTGACTTGTTCGGAGGATACGCGATGATGCCAAAATCACTTTGCTGAATTGCCTTCAAAATTTCCGAATGTTGAACCAGTGTGTCGCCACCAATCAGGTGGATGAAATCCGCACCTGCTATTTCTTTTTTGATCTGATTGAATATTTTTACCTGCGGACTATAGCCGATAATAGTAAGCCTGATTCGAGGCTCAGCAATATATAGCGACCTGGCTAACGCTATAGCGGAAAAGACTCCGGTTGTTTCAGCAAGCGTTCCGCTAAAAAGAAGATGTATATTTTGGTCTATAGTGTTTTTTTTCGGAAGTATACCAGAAGGCCTCTTCACCTTGTTTTCGATGATGATGCTTTTGTTTTTCAGAAAAGGAATCTCGTAAGTGTATCCTGTTTCAGCCACTATAAAATAGTCGATCCATGATGAAAAGATGATCTCCTTAATCCTTACATATACTGCCAGCAGTGGACGCACCATACGGGGGTATGCATTGGTATAGAGAATGTTCCGGTAATAATTTTCCTGCACATCATACAGCAGACAGCATTTCGTCAGCAGCTTAATAAAAAATGCTATAAAGAGAAGTTCATGTGTGGTAATGATTAACAGTTCAGGCTTCAGCCGAAGTATCTTTTTCAAAATCTTCAACGGTTGTGTCAACCGCCTGATACCAAGTCGCCCGAAAGGTTGTGAAGCATGCAGCGTTATATCAGTATCGGAAGTTTGCGGAATTTTTCCGGAAGGGTATCCAAAAATATGAATATCAAATCGCGCAGTTTCTGCCAGACTCTTGCCAATTTTCTCAAACATGCGCGTGTCATCAACTGGTTTCAGCACGGAGGCAATGACTATTCTTCTTTTTTTTCTTTCTTGCATGTCGATTTAAAACTAATATAATGGAATTGAAACAACTCATCGAAAAAACCTGGGAAGACCGTTCACTTCTTCAGTCATCCGAAACACAGGATGCTATCCGTTCAGTCGTAGAAAAATTAGACAAAGGAGAACTTCGTGTAGCAGAACCTACTGCGAACGGTTGGCAAGTAAATGAGTGGGTTAAGAAGGCGGTGATACTTTATTTTCCGATTCAACAAATGGAGACGATCGAAGTAGGGCCATTCGAGTTTCACGATAAGATTAAACTAAAACGTAACTATAAAGAGCTTGGCGTTCGCGTTGTGCCTCATGCTATTGCACGTCACGGGTCTTTCGTGAACAGAGGCGTGATCATGATGCCTTCATATGTAAATATAGGTGCGTATGTTGATGAAGGTACCATGGTAGATACGTGGGCAACCGTAGGAAGCTGTGCACAGATCGGCAAAAATGTTCACCTCAGCGGTGGTGTTGGTATAGGAGGTGTGCTCGAGCCGGTGCAAGCCGCGCCTGTAATTGTGGAAGATAATGCCTTTATTGGGTCACGCTGTATCATTGTAGAAGGTGTGCGCATTGGCAAGGAAGCTGTGCTGGGCGCTAATGTAGTTTTAACAGCAAGTTCAAAGATCATTGATGTTACTGGTTCTGAGCCTGTTGAATATAAAAATTATGTACCTGAGCGTTCTGTAGTTATACCAGGCTCCTATAGCAAGAAATTTCCTGCGGGCGATTTTCATGTACCCTGTGCATTGATCATTGGAAAACGCAAGGAGAGTACTGACAAGAAAACATCATTGAATGATGCATTGCGTGAAAACAATGTTTCAGTTTAATGAATGCTGAAATTTGAGGATTTGTGCCAACATATCAGGGTTGGCACATCCTTTGAATTTAACATAGCGTTTACGTGTCAATAAATTGCTTTGCGTAAATTTGAAAAAGCAGTATGAAAAAGTTGGCCTTTGGATTTTTTTTGATCTCAGTTCTTTCGGGCTTTATAGGCGAAAAAAGTGAGATGTACCCAACCGTGAGAAACGAAAGTTTCACTCGGGGTGAAGTCATTCGCTTTAAAATGACGTACGGAATTTTTACTGTAGGAAAAGGTAGTGCCACCATTGCCCCGACTTACTATAAAATGAATGACCGTCATTGTTTTAAAGTGGATGTTGAAGGCAAAACTGTCGGCATGGTGAACTGGGTTTCCGATGTCGATGATAAATGGGGAGCCTATATAGATACGGTTGCTTTGGTGCCGCATCAATTTTACAGAAGAATTCGCGAGGGACGCTATAAAAAAGACGAGTGGACAAACTTCGATCATGAGAATAGAAAGATCGAAGTGAAAACTATAGATAAGAAAACCGGTAAATTCAAGGAGCCTAAATTTTATGAAGCGCCTGCGCATGTGCGCGATATGATCGGAGGATTTCTTTACCTCCGTGTGATGGACTTTTCCAAACTTAAAGTAAAAGATACCGTAACGATCACAGGTTTTTTTGAAGATGAATTTTATAAGCTGAAAATTATATATCAGGGAAAACAGAACGTCAAGCTCAAGGTTGGTAAAGTGAGGGCGTTGGTTTTCAAGCCGGTTATGCCCAAGAACGAGTTGTTCGATGGCGAGAATTCCATTACTGCCTGGTTCTCAGACGACAAGAATCGTATTCCCCTGAAGATCGATGCTAAAATGTTCATCGGTAGTGCCGGAGTCGAACTCATCGAATACTCCGGTCTGAAGAATCCCCTCAATATTGTTAAGTAGCATTGGTGGTTGCTTCGGATCACGAGTAACGTTAAGGTTTAACGGTATCGTCATGCAACCCTTTTCTTTCTACCTTGTCTTTCCTATACGAAGACGATAATTACGCTTGGAGACATTGGTATTGAACATGCAGGAAGAGTTGATCGCGCGCTGTAAGGCGGGTGATCGTGATGCTCATTACAGGCTGTATAAGCTTTACTCGAAGGCCATGTTCAATGTTGGGTATAGAATCACCGGCAATCAGGATGATGCAGCAGACGCGTTGCAAGAGGCTTTCATCAGTGCGTTTAAAAGCCTTGAAAGCTATCGTGGCGATTCTGCTTTCGGGGCGTGGCTCAAGCGCATTGTGGTAAACAAAGCGATTAATGTTTTGAATAAGCGCAAACACGAATCCATACCAGAGGATGATCGCTGGGATGTTGCCGAGGAGGAAGCACCGGTAGAATATGGTGATGAACTTACGGTTGAGCGTGTAAAGCGCGCCATCGGGCAATTGCCGGATGGTTATCGATCGGTACTCTCGCTATATTTACTGGAAGGATACGATCACCAGGAAATAGCGGAGATCATGGGTATCACAGAATCAACATCCAAGTCACAACTCAACCGGGCAAAAGCAAAACTGCGCGAGTTTTTAGGAAAAGAGATTCAAAACTGAGTATATATTTTTCACACCACACACTATAAATTTAAGCGTTATGAAAATAGAAGATTTCGTCCGTCAGAACAGAAGTGCTTTTGATGACCAGGAGCCTTCGGACAAGATTTGGAAAAATGTAGAGGCTTCGGTTGGCTTACAACGGGGTGGCTGGTGGAATTCACTCACCTTGTGGCGTGCCGCTGCCGTGATCTTCATGGTGCTGTCAGTATACCTGTTGATACCGAAAGGAGGGGAGAAGCCTGCGAACTCGGATATAGCCTTGAAAGAATTTACCGATGTAGAAGCGTTTTATGTGGAGCAGATCTCGCAAAAGGTTGAGATGATCGACGAGTTTCAAAAGAGCGAAGGATTGAACGGTTTCACTCAAGACTTCCAACAGCTGGAAGCCATGTACCTGGTTTTGAAAGAAGAAATGCATACGCGTCCAAGCCAGAAAGTAAAAGACGCGCTTGTGCTGAATTTATTGGTGAGAATAGATTTGCTTAATCAGCAACTACACTCTTTGGAGAAAGGTTATAAAGCTCAGGAGAAAGACAAGAAGTCAACAAGTATATAGATATACTTTTAGCTATAATCAGTGAAAATAAGTCTAGTTGGAACTTTCGGTTGCCAGCTCAAACGGTTCCTTTGCCGAGTCTATAACTCTGCCATCTTCGCATTTTAACACCCTTGCCGGATATTTTTTAATGAGGTTATAGCTATGCGTTGCCATGAGTATAGCTGTGCCGCTCTTGTTGATCTGCTGAAATATTTTCAATATACCTTGTGATACTTCCGGATCGAGATTCCCGGTAGGTTCATCGGCCAGCAATATCATCGGCTCGTTGATGAGTGCTCGAGCGATCACTACACGTTGCTGTTCTCCACCGGAAAGTTGATGTGGCATTTTCTTTTCGATAGAACCAAGGCCAACGTTCATCAACACTTCATTCATGCGTGCCTTCATCTTTGTACTGTCTTTCCAGCCGGTGGCTTTCATTACGAAGATGAGATTCTCAGCGACACTGCGATCGTTCAGTAATTGAAAATCCTGGAAGATTATACCAAGCTTTCTGCGAAGCAATGGAACCTGGGCCGGCCGGATACCACGAATGCCGAAACCGGCAACATGTATATCTCCCAACCTGAGCAGAAGGTCTGCATAGAGTGTTTTCAGCAACGATGATTTTCCGGATCCGGTACGACCCACCAGGTATACAAATTCTCCTTTTTCAATGTTAAAGTTGAGATCACTTAAGATGGTGTTGTGATCTTGAAAAATGCTGGCGTCCTGAACGCTTACTACCGGATCGTTTGAAAACATACTGAAGCTTTAAAAAAATGAAAGGTTCAAAGTTCAACGTTAAACTTAATCATTTCAACATTAAACTATGAACCTTTTAACTGCGAACAGCAAAAATTACCCGTTTACCTTCTTATGGTCAGCCAGGAATTTCTCTAATCCGCTATCCGTTAATGGATGTTTCAGTAAGCTTGTGATTACATTCAATGGACATGTAACAACATCAGAACCGATCTCTGCACATTGAATCAAGTGCATCGTATGGCGAACAGATGCTGCGAGAATTTCAGTGTCGAAAGCGAAGTTATCATAGATCAGTCTGATCTGAGATATAAGTTCAAGACCATCCTGAGATATATCATCCAGACGACCTACGAAAGGAGACACGTAACTTGCACCAGCTTTAGCAGCAAGTATAGCTTGCCCTGCAGAAAACACCAGTGTACAGTTTGTACGTATGCCTTCGCTTGTAAATTTCTTGATTGCTTTTACGCCATCCTTGATCATTGGTACTTTTACCACGATCTTATCATCGATCTTTGCAAGTTCTTTACCTTCTTTAATGATCGTATCAAAATCAGTAGCGATCACTTCAGCACTTACGTTATTGTCAACTATATCGCAGATAGCTTTGTAGTGAGCTTTAATTTTGTCCGCGCCTTTAATACCTTCTTTCGCCATCAGGGAAGGATTGGTAGTTACTCCATCCAATACGCCAAGATCATAGGCTTCTTTGATTTCGTTCAGGTTAGCAGTGTCAATGAAAAATTTCATGATGATTTTTATTTATTCGGTTTGTTAAGGATATCTTTTAAGAGAAGGATAAAAAACCAGGAATGGTTCATGGAAAATGTAATTGTGAATACTTAAATCCCGTATCTGAAAACCTTCAAAAAAATAGCAAGCCGAACATCGCACCGCTACAACCGCCTACCCTTGCTACCTTCCGATCCTGGGGGAGTTCAGCAGGAGCTGGTCGTGCCGGCTTGCCGGGCGCAAAGATATAAGATATTTAGAATTGACGATGGAGAACGGAAATTTCTTTGATATAATATTTAAGTTCCCGATTCGACCGGCTGTAAAGTCAAGCTATAGAGCACACTACATTTCAAAGCGAAACTTTTAATTTTCCCTGCGACACGGCCATCCAGTTGCATAAGTTATATAGCAGACGGGCACCGACATTGGCATCCCAATCATTTTGGCCTGGCGCGACCTCACACAGATCGAAGCCAATAATTTTTCTCGACTGCGCTACTTTTTTGATCAGATAAATTGCTTCCTGGAACTCAAGTCCTCCGGCCACGGGAGTGCCGGTGTTGGGGCAAAGTTTCGGATCGAGCCCATCGATATCAAAGCTGATATATACATTGGCGGGTAACTCTTTAATTATAGAGTTGCAGAGTGCATCCCACGTTTCACCTTTATAGCGCCAGGCTTTCAGGTCTTCATCGAAGAACGTTGAGATGCGACCTCGTGAACGATTTATAACGTCTTGTTCCTCTTCACAAAAATCCCTGATTCCAACTTGTATCAGCCGGCTAACCGATGGCAATTTCAGCGCGTTATACATAATCGAAGCATGTGAGTATGTAAAGCCTTCGTACGCTTTGCGCAGATCAGCATGTGCATCGATCTGCAGAATGCCGAAGCGTTCATACTTTTCACTCAGTGCCCGCAGAAAACCCAGCGGTGTACTATGATCGCCTCCCAGCAAACCTACCATTTTTGAATCGCGCAGGTACCGTTGTGTTGCTGACTTGATATATATATTGAGATTTTCGGAAGCCTCATTGATTTTTGCGATAAGCGGATCGGCGGCATGGATCGGCTCACCACTTTCAACCCGCCGGATGTGCTGTGCTGAAAGCTCGCGAAGATTATTACTCTCCTCCAGTAAGTTATCCGGAATGTTGGTTAAGCTCACACCTAGTTTCCAGGCATCCGGTATATCTTTAACATATACATCTACCTGTGACGATGCGTCTAATATAGCGGCGGGGCCAAGAGCTGTACCGGTGTGATACGACACGGTAACTTCCCACGGCACGGGTATAACTACGATCTCCGAAGTTTCGGGCGTATAGGGGAGGCCGAACAGATTCCCGTTTATACCGGGACCATTCGGATCAAAGCTTTGAATGATTTCTTCTTTTTTATTCATCTCGATGGCTGGACTCGATCAGCACGAATACTTCATTATAATCATACCACAGGTATAGATCATGGCGTAAGCATTTCCGGCGTGACGTAATTTTCGAGCTCACCATTTCCCTGGCTCACTTCTTTCCACGATTGAATATTAAATTTGATGATGGCCATACCGGCAGGCACCATATCGCCAACTTCGGCACCACTTAAATATTCTGCCAGGTATGAGATCACCGGGTTATGCGCGACACACATAATGTGTTGCTGATGATCTTCGAGCTGGGTTATGAATTGAAAAAATGTTCGCGTAGAGGCTTCGTATAAATCTTCCTGTAAAACTACTTTATCAGGATCCGTCCGGAGCGCATCTGCGATGAGACTGGAAGTCATGCGAGCACGTTCTGCGGTGCTACTCATGATCACATCCGGTATTATTTGTTGTTGTAGAAGATATCCACCAATTAATAAAGACTGTTTAACACCGGCGGATGTTAATTCACGGCCAATATCGTTCTGATTGACCTGTTTTTCAGCACTTTGTGCGTGGCGTACGAGATATAAATAGCGCGGCATATGTGATTCTTTTCTGACTGTTATAGAGGTTGCTTGACGTCAATATTAACACGCGAAATTTGATTTTTTAAAAATTTCCAGATATTTGACCTGTTTGAAAGTTTATCCGCATGTCAAAAAATCTAGTAATTGTTGAGTCACCCGCTAAGGCTAAAACCATCGAAGGCTACCTGGGAAAGGATTTTAAGGTGGCTTCCAGTATGGGACACATCCGCGATTTGCCCAAGGGTGGAGGAGCAATCGATGTGGAAAATGGCTTCGAACCGACTTATGAAATAACAGAAGGTAAGAAAGATATCATACAAAAATTAAAAAAACTTGCCGAGGATGCCGAAATGGTATACCTCGCAAGCGATGAAGACCGTGAGGGAGAAGCTATTTCGTGGCACTTGAAAGAAGTATTGGATCTGACTGATAAGAAAACCAGAAGGATCGTATTTACAGAAATAACGAAGAACGCTATTCTCAATGCTATACAGTCTCCACGTGGTATCGATATCGATCTTGTAAATGCACAGCAGGCAAGACGTGTGCTTGACCGGCTCGTGGGTTATGAACTGTCTCCTATACTTTGGAAAAAAATAAAGACAGGCTTATCTGCAGGACGCGTTCAAAGTGTAGCAGTTCGTTTGATCGTTGAGCGTGAACGTGAGATCAGCGAGTTCAAAGCAAAGTCATCGTATCGTGTAACCGCAGAGTTCAACCTTGACAAGGGCAAGACACTCGTTGCTGAACTTTCCGAACGATTTGATACCGAAGAGGAAGCACTGGAATTTTTGGAGTCATGCAAAGGCGCCAAGTATAGTATAAAAGATCTCCAGACTAAACCGTCCAAGCGATCACCGGCACCTCCTTTTACAACGTCTACCTTGCAACAGGAAGCTTCGCGTAAGCTGGGCTTCTCGGTTATACAAACCATGATGGTAGCGCAGAAGCTATACGAAGCTGGTAAGATCAGCTATATGCGTACAGACTCTGTGAACCTTTCAGATGAGGCACGCAACGGTGCGATGAGACAAATTCAGTCTGCGTTTGGAAAAGAATTTTTTCAGCCACGTCAGTTTAAAACAAAATCATCATCCGCACAGGAAGCTCACGAAGCGATCAGGCCAACTGATTTTTCGGTGATGGATCCAGGTATGGATCGGAATGGACTTCGTCTGTACGACCTAATCTGGAAGCGTGCTATAGCTTCACAGATGGCAGATGCTGAACTTGAAAAGACTACCGCTACAATTGCTATATCTACTAATCCACGCACATTGGTGGCAACCGGTGAGGTAGTGAAATTCGAAGGGTTCCTCAAAGTATATATGGAATCAGGCGATGACGAGGATGAAGAAGAGAACAGCAAAGTATTGCCGCCTCTTACCGTAGGACAGAACTTAAGCCTGGATGAGTTAATCGCCAAGCAAGTATTTACCCGTCATCCTCCAAGATATACTGAAGCGAGTCTTGTAAAGAAACTTGAAGAGCTTGGTATAGGACGACCTTCTACTTACGCACCGACTATTACAACGGTTCAAAAAAGAGGATACGTTGTAAAAGAAATGCGCGAAGGTGTGGAGCGCAAGTACAATGTATTTACACTGAAGAGCGATACAGTCTCAAAAGCATTGGAGACTGAAATTACAGGGGCAGAAAAAAACAAACTGTTCCCGACCAATACCGCTATGGTTGTAACAGACTTTCTGGTAGAGCATTTTCCGGATGTAACCGATTTTTCATTTACTTCTGAAATAGAACAGGAGTTCGATGAAATCGCCAGCGGAAAACTGAACTGGAAGAAGATGATCGATAATTTCTATCAGCCCTTCCATAAAAAAGTTTCTTCTACAGAAAAGATAGAACGTTCATCCGTAGGCAAAGCGCGTGAGTTGGGTACAGATCCAAAAACAGGTAAGAATGTATATGCTAAACTTGGCAAGTTTGGTGCTTATGTTCAGATTGGTGAGAACCCGGATGACAACGGTGGTGAGAAACCAAAGTTTGCGAGCTTGCGTCCGGGGCAGTTCATTGAGAACATTACCATGGATGATGCGATGGAGCTCTTTAAGATGCCACGCGATCTAGGTATGTTTGAAGAGAAACCAGTCGTAGTAAATATAGGGCGCTTTGGTCCGTATGTTTTGCACGATAAGAAATTTGTATCTATACCTAAAGATATAGATCCTTATGCCATTGATCCGGAGAAGGCTGTAGAGCTTATTGAGAACAAGCGTGTTGCCGATGCCAATAAACTGATCAAAGCCTTTGACGAAAATCCGGATATACAAATTCTGAACGGACGTTTTGGTCCCTATATAAAGGCCGGTAAAAAGAATGTTAAGATTCCGAAAGGCAAGGAGCCTGCAGATCTTACGCTAGAGGAATGTGTTACGCTTGCCGCCAATGCTCCTGAGAAAAAAGGAAGATTTGGTAAACCAGCGCCTGCTGCAAAAACGGCTCCCGCGAAAACAGCACCTGTTAAAAAAGCAGCAGCGAAAAAGGCAGCTCCTAAGAAAGCAGCGAAGAAGAGCGCAGGTAAAGGGAAGAAGTAGATATCGGTAGATATACTTAAGAATATATACTAAGCAGAAAGCTTAAAGTGGAAAACCTCGGGGTTCTGCTTTAAGCTTTTTTATTTGTACTCTAAGTTGAATTTTGCATCTTCGAATAACCGATAACCCATCTATATGCATACCCTCACTCTAACCGCCCTGCTTTTTATACTCACGATATCATTCAGTGTGCGGGCGCAAGATGAAAAAGCGATTCGACAAGCCACAGATGAATTCATGATAGCCATGACCAATTGGGACAATCTGCAGCCCTATATATCATCTGATTATCTGAAAGAGAAAAATCTTGGCGATAAGAAAATAAACCTGTTTATGGTTGAAAAGTATCAGATTGTAAAGGTGGATAAAGCACTATCCACGGTAGAAATCGATCATGGCAAAGGACAATTCTGCACACGCATTGTCCTTGAGTTTGTAAGCGATAAAGCAGACGGCAAACTTAGAATTCTTCCCCCTGATGAATCGGCTGACAGTAAAATGATCAACCCTTGGAAATCTGCTGAAAAGTTGTGTGCAAAATAGACCAATACGATTCAACCTATATCTATACTACACCGCCAATACATAAGTTTAGGCTTATTATTCATCAAACACTGAAAAATATCAATAGGGCAGGCATAGAACTTCACTTCCTATAGCTCAGTATCTCCAGACTTTTGTTTAATATTTTCGAGTTCCGGAATAACACGCACGATTATCCACTGACGCTTAATAATCCGGCCTGACCAATAATGGTCTCACGCATCCCCCTTAAAACTACACTAATCAGGTTATTCATATACCTTCTATAGGGTATTTTACAGGTGAATTGTGTTTAGACCTTTGTTTTCTCACACTGTCGCAATCATATTTGCGCACTATTTAACATCAATCTAAGTAACGCTATATATAGGCCTCCTATGGAGGTGTAGTGATACTGTATTGTCCTGACAGAATTCTAAATGCTATCGAACTAAACTATATGCAACCCAAGTATCTATTATTTTTTTTCCTGTTGATCAGCACAAGCCTTTGGGCACAGAACAAAGGTTCTGTACAAGGTAAAGTGAAATCATCCGACGGCCAACCAGCCTCGCACGTAAACGTAATCCTTAAAGGCACAAACAAAGGCGCCATTGCAAACAATAAGGGTGAATATGAAATCAAGAATGTCGATCCGGGTAACTATACTTTGCTCGTTTCTTTCATCGGTCTGGAAACGAAGGAATATAGTATAGAAGTAAAGGCAGGTGAGACCACTGCCGTACCGGAAGTTGTATTAAATGAAAACTCACAACAGCTTGATGAGATTGTAGTGAGCGGCTATAAAACAAATGAGTTCGACCGGAAACAAAGTGATTATGTTGCCAAGCTTCCTTTGAAGAATATAGAGAACCCACAAGTATATACTACGATCAGTTCAGAGCTTATCAAAGACCAGGTTGTTACCAGCTTCAACGATGCGTTGAAGAATGCCCCTGGCCTTGATAAACGTTGGGAGTCTACAGGTAGAAGCGGCGATGGTGCAGGATATTTTTCGCTCCGCGGATTTGTTGTGCAGCCAACGTTAATCAACGGCCTGCCTGGACTAACGAATGGCGGACTGGATATAGCGAACATCGAACGCATTGAAGTAGTACGCGGTCCTTCGGGAACGCTCTACGGAAGCAGCCTTATTTCTTATGGTGGCCTGATTAACATCGTAACCAAAAAACCAACGTATGAGAAGTTTGGTGGAGAGATAGCGTACAACACGGGCAGCTTCGGGTTGAACAGAATTACGGCAGATATAAATGCACCCCTTAGCAAAGAAAAGAAAGTGGCATTGCGTGTGAATACTGCTTATCACAGCGAGAATAGTTTTCAGGATGCCGGATTCAGGAAATCATTTTTCATTGCTCCATCACTAGCATACGAAGTGAACGACAGACTTTCATTCCTTGTAAACACAGAATTCTTAGCGGCAGAGAATACGAATCAAACCATGTTATTTCTGGATCGTGGTGCCCCACTTACTGTGCCTACATTAGATGCATTGAATTACGATCATAAGCGCTCTTATACCAGCAACGATCTGGCGATGAAGAATCCAACGTTCAGCTTACAGGCCCAGATGAACTATAAACTTTCTGATACCTGGAGATCGCAGACTGTGCTTTCAAGAAGCTCTGCTAAATCAGACGGATACTATTCATACCTGTATGAATCTACTCAGTATTATGCAATATCAGAAGGAAGCGTATTCGGGCGCTATATCAGCAAACAGAATTCTTCTACGCTTACTACCGATATCCAACAGAATTTCATTGGCGATTTCACCATTGGAAACCTTCGTAACCGCGTTGTTGCCGGCTTGGATTACTATAACAACAGCGCGCAGAACAATGACACCGGCTATGTGGGAAATGGATCTATATATATAGGTAACGCCAGTGTTAAAGATGTAAACGAACTTGTTTTCGGAATTACAGATCCTGAGGCTTATGAAACCGATAATGATAGCGGTGTATTGTCCAAAGCAGCTACCGATGCAAGTCTTGCCGGGACTACGCTGAACAACACCAAGGCAGAGCAGGAAGTTTTCAGTGCCTATTTTTCAGATGTATTGAACATTACGCCAACCTTATCTGCTATGGTAAGCTTGCGTGTTGACCACTTTGTAAACAAGGATGACGATGCCAGCAATCAGACTGCGTTGTCACCGAAGTTTGGTATAGTATATCAGCCGATCAAAGATCAACTCTCTGTATTTGCAAACTATATGAACGGTTTCTCTAACGTTGCTCCCCGTACGGAAGGTGCTGGCGATAACATCACCGTAAGATCGTTTGATCCCGAACAGGCCAACCAATGGGAAGTGGGTGTGAAGACAGACCTGTATGACGGCAAGGTTAGCGCTACCTTGAGTTATTATGATATACTCGTGTCGAACGTCGTCAGACAGGATGCTACACGCTTGAATTACTATGTGCAGGACGGAGAGAACTATAGCAAAGGAATTGAGTTCAGCATTGTAACATCACCGCTTCCGGGAATGAATGTAATGGGTGGCTATAGCCATAACAACAGCAAGATGACCAAGACCGACAGCGAAGACTTTATCGGCAGAAGACCGGAGAGTGCTGGCCCAAGAAACATGGCGAACCTTTGGGTAAGCTATCGACTGCGCGAAGGTGCTCTGCAAGGTGTAGGTATAGCAGTAGGTGGGAACTATGCAAGCGAATATGCTACACTGGACCGTGCTACTACCGGTACATTTATGATTCCATCCTATACGCTTTTGAATGCAGCACTTTCCTATAGTGCAGACGCGTTCCGTATAGCGTTCAAAGTTGATAACCTCACCAACGAAGACTATTACAACGGTTGGTCTACCATCAATCCGCAGAAACCAAGAAACTTTACAACTAGTATAAGCTTTAGGTTCTAGGTACTCCTTTTTGATAAAAATCATCGGTTAACTATTACTCTTGTAATGGTTAACCGATTTTTTTTAGACTGGTTTTTGCCAGACACAGAAGATAGACTTAATTGACACTTCGTCGTTCAGTGATGTAAAGGAGATTGTGCTATACCTATATAATTAAATATAGCTACATTAGGGTATGAAAAAGCTTGTAGTATTAAGTGGTGCGGGTATTAGCGCTGAAAGTGGAATCCCTACGTTTCGTGATTCGAATGGGTTGTGGGAAGGGTTTCGTGTGGAGGATGTAGCATCACCGGAAGGATGGTATAAAGATCCTGTAGTCGTGCTCGATTTCTATAATCAACGAAGAAAGAAGGCGCTCGAAGTAATGCCCAACCGCGGCCATGAAATTTTGGCTGAGCTTGAAAATTACTTTGATGTTACAGTAGTAACACAGAACGTAGATAATCTTCACGAACGAGCAGGCTCCACAAAGGTCATTCATTTGCATGGAAGCTTGTTCGAATCGCGAAGCACCAAAGATGAGAGACTGGTATATCCCATTGAAGGCTGGGAGTTAAATATAGGCGACCTCTGTGAGAAGGGATCACAGCTTCGTCCAAATATAGTATGGTTTGGCGAGATGGTGCCATTGATGGAAGTGGCAGCCGACTATGCAAAGAAAGCAGATATATTCCTGGTGGTAGGAACATCCATGGCGGTATATCCGGCAGCCGGTTTAATCAATTACGTTCCGTATGAATCCATGAAATATGTAGTGGACCCGAAACTTCCTGACATCGCAAATATACCCTATATAAAAATGATTGCTGACAAAGCCAGCACCGGTATGGAAACTGTGAAGCGTGAATTATTGGAGCTTATCGCGTAGACTATAATTTCTCGAGAAACGTTTTAAATTCCTCGGTATCATAATTCGCGGTTCCGACTTTCTTCGATACTATTTTTCCTTCAGGACTGATTATAAACGTAGTTGGGATAGAAGGTACATTTAATTGCTCGGGTAAATATCCGGCCGGTATATATACCGGGAAAGTATGTTGTTTATCGTTTACAAACTTTACAACTTTCTCCTTGTCTTCCGCACGGTCAAGTGAAAGCATTACAAAAACGATATCGTCATGATTAACTTCGTTGTATAGCTTTTGTATTGATGGCATCTCAACGCGGCATGGTCCGCACCATGTTGCCCATAAATTCAGGAATACAGTTTTGCCTTTGAACTGATTGAAATCTACTTTCTTATTTTCAAGATCGGTGATAGAAAAGTTATAGTCGAAATCCTTGGTTGGTACGAGTGGTTCTGAATCAGCATCCAGAACACCGGTTCTCATCATCGCCGTGTTGGTGATAACGGATATTCCCGCCAGGATGCCGGTATAGCGCAACACAAGTATTAAAGCAACCAGCGTAATCCAAGGTCTTACCATTTTAAAGATCGATGCTGCACGTGGGTTCTTCAATATGTTTTTCATATGGGGAAGAGGTTAATTAAAATGTGTGGAAATTATGAAACGGATATAACCCATTTGGGTAATAGGTTTTGTTTTTCTGCTCCATATAGCAAAGATAACAACTCTGTGGCACATCTTGTGGTTACGATTGTTCTCTGAATTTAATTAATTTCGTACGTTAATCTATCTACCCCTGTCATGATCAAAGTTGGTTTTATCAAGGTTGTTGTCCTGATGCTTCTCGTAAGCTCTGCCTATGGGCAGAAAGTAAAGTATAAGGATATCTTCGGACTGCTTAAAACCAAGCAGTATGAGGCTGCAGAGCCCTTCCTGAAGAAGTATCTCAAAGAGAATGAAGATAACCCCAACGCCTACCTGTACATGGGAATCATCGCCCACGAAAAATCGGCCAAAGAAGATATCTTGAAGTTGACAGAGAAGACCATCGCCGAGATGGACACTGCTATCTATTTCTATACAAAGGCGTATCAGCTTATCACCGAAAAAGAACTGAAGCGCAACGATGAATATTACGAAA
The DNA here is from genome assembly GCA_902168185.1 of uncultured Bacteroides sp. Classification (GTDB taxonomy): domain Bacteria; phylum Bacteroidota; class Bacteroidia; order Cytophagales; family Cyclobacteriaceae; genus Ohtaekwangia. The sequence goes on along the minus strand of CABHOV010000031.1, from coordinate 26,004 downwards.
TATATAATCGCAGGGATTTACGCACGGGTGAATTTGGGGTAAAGCTTTCTGATGTGCAGTTTGATCTTCAGAAAAAACTGGAAGGTCTGCGCGAGCGAATTGACCGGATAAAAATGGTGAAGCATTATTTCGTTTTGTCCGATAGCCTGTATCGTAAATCAAACGTGTTGTTCAAGTCGATACAAAAAGCTTATCCCGGAGAAAAAGAATTTTATCTGCGCGCCGATGAGAACCTCACTAAATTACTAACGGCATTGGCGTTGCGATATGATTCTTCTGTAAAAGCATTTGAAAACTATAAATCCAGCCTGGCTACTTTAGGCAAAGTAAGCTATAACCAGGTGATGGTGCCTCGTGAGATTGCTGACTTTAAAAAGGATGGTGCTTCTGCAGCAGACTTCTATAAAAATGAAATGGAAGTATGGGACTATAGGAGATTTGCTGATAAGTCGAAAGCGGTAATTGAAAAAGAGATTCTGCCCATGAATAAACACCTGGTAGAGTATGATATCGAAATCAATAAACTGCGTGATAAGCTGAGTAAAGATTCTGTGTCTGTAAAGAGCGACCTGACAACGTTGATCGATAAATTACTGATGGAGCAATTGAAAAAGTTCGATAAGGAACCGTTGCCGATGGAAGTTTTCAGTTTAAAGATTGCAGACCTCGAATATAGATCGACACTTATTGAGCATAAGAAGCAAGCCGATTCAACGGATGTACATCAGCAGCTTGAGCGCGCCAGTCGTGAACAACGCTATCTTTCCAAGCTTGATAGTATAGCCGATAAGCTGAACACGCAGAATATAGATACAAAAGCTGAAGACTACGCGAACTTCATCACGAGTACCTATAACAATACCATTGTATTGAAAAGTTATATACGAACCTTAAAAGATTATGCTGAGCGTGAGAAAAAAGCGCTCGATAAGAAGCTGGTAAAGCGTAACGAAGCATTGCGCTGGCTGGTACAGGTTCCTGATTCTATACCGTTGTTTAAAGATGTGAAGCGTTCGAAGTTCAAGCCATTATCCATCATCGATGAAAAGTATACGACTGGTTTATACTATAAAGACTCGGTGAATGCTGAAGGTTATTTTTATTCGATAACACCAACGCGTGTGCCGGATATCAAAATCAAATTCGCGATCGACAAATCAAGCTTCAAACAATCCGGGTTGCCTTCTGCAAAGTCGCTTACGTTCTCGGATGCTGCCGGACAAATCTATTTTGTTTTGATGTATAGTGAGAAAGCGAACAAGGATAACAAGTATGCTGCGACCCTGGCGAAGATCTATCGTTCAGACGGACTTGCGTGGAGCAGTAATTATCAACTTGCCTTTATTCCCAAGGAGATCATGTTTAAACAGGATACCGGTGAGCTCACTATCAAAGCAGATGCTCTGCAAAGTATTGTTGATAAGAATGGAAAGATCATGAAGTAGGAGAGAGAATTGTGTGGAGATATAGTATATCCACAGAAAATAAATTGCATAAAAAAAGCAGATGTATAAACACCTGCTTTTTTTATTTGTATTTATTATACTTTAAGCAGCTCCTACTAATTTTTTCCAGTCGGAGAAGCGCATGTCGATGCGGGTTTTTATTTTCTCGTAGTTTTCCCAGCTATCCGTTACGTGGTAAATCGAAGGGAGTGTACGCACGAGTATTTCATCGTAATCATTTCTATAGAGACCACCGCCGTAGTAATAATATGTAAACATATTTCCCTGGCGATTAAACAATTCGTAACCCAGGTATCCATCCCAGATCTCACTTAGAATTGTGCAGGATATTTCTCTGCGTTTGAAACGGAATATCTGATTTGATGCTTCGTCTTCGAAGTACTCGGAGTACAAACCCGAATCAATAATCCATCCCAAGTACATACCAATGTGTACGTAAGCTTGCTCGATAGGTAACGAATCTGGGAAGTTTCCGAGGAAGTGACTCTTTGCGTTATCGTAAATAGTCTTCTGGATATCCGCTTTTCTTTCCATATAACAATGATAATCCTGATTGAGGAGTTTAACAACAATTCACTTTACTTTATCTTCTAATAGAAGAACATGTAACCAACAAAGATAGCAGCAATTATTCCCGCAACATCGGCCACTAATCCTCCTGTTAGTGCATATCTTGTTTTGCGAACATTTACTGAACCGAAATACACTGCAAGAATGTAAAATGTTGTTTCTGCGCAGCCGCGAAATATGGCTGCAAGATTGGCTACAAAAGAATCAGGTCCTCCGGGAGTAGTCTTCGAAATTTCAATCATCATTCCGCGTGCAGCTTGTCCGCTTAGCGGTTTCAGAAATGCAACGGGTAATGCACCCACGAAGTCGCTGTTTATATTCATTTGCGTAAAGCCCCAGGCGATGCCTTGTATAATATAGTTTAACGCTCCCGATGTTCTGAACAAGCCGATACCAACGAGTATAGCAATCAAAAAAGGAATTATTTTAATAGATGTTTCAAAGCCTTCTTTAGCGCCTTCAACAAAAGTTTCAAAAAGTGGAATGCGTCTTTTTAATCCCAGGAGTAAAAATGAAACAATGATGGAAATGATGATCACACTGGTAAATAGTGATGACTGTTGCTGCAACTCTTCCTGAGACAATGACGCGAAGTATGAAACGCCCAGCCATATAAATACACTGAGCCCAACCAGGTAAGCAAGCACAACAGGTTCAAACAAATTGATTTTTTGCTTGATGCTTATATAGATCAGTCCAACAATGGTGGAGCAGAATGTAGCGATCAAAGTAGGTATAAAGATGCTGGTAGGATTCGCAGCGCCTAGTGTTGCACGATCGGCAATGATAGCCAATGGTATAACCGTAAGGCCTGATGTATTCAATACCAGAAACATGATCTGGGCATTGGAAGCAGTGTCTTTATTCGGATTGAGCTCTTGTAATTCTTTCATCGCTTTTAATCCAAGCGGTGTAGCGGCATTATCCAACCCGAGAATGTTCGCGCTGAAATTCATAATAATAGAACCTGTTGCCGGGTGATCTTTGGGTACTTCCGGAAACAAGCGTGAGAAGAAAGGGCCAACGACTTTTGAAAGTATAGGAACGATACCACCACGCTCACCGATTTTCATAAGGCCGAGCCACAACGACATGACACCGGTAAGTGCAATTGAAATTTCGAAGCCTGTCTTCGCCATGTCAAATGTAGACTGAAGCATCTGCGGAAAGACTTCAACATCCTGGAGAAAAATCAACTTGACGAGTGATACAACAAACGCGATCAGGAAGAATGAAACCCAAATGTAATTCAAAACCATAGGCGGTGTAAAAAAGTAAAGTTAGTACAAAGATCGCCAACTATATAGTTACCCAAATCAATCCTGCCGATTCAAACGGCCTGTGCACGAAGCTACAAATTGATTTCTAATGATCAGTCATTGGCAAGGTTGAGAATGTGGCATGCTGCCAGCCCTGCGGTTTCAGTTCTTAATCGGCTTTGTCCCAGACTAACTTTCCGGAAACCATTCGCGATAGCGGCATTTAATTCTTCAGGAGAGAAATCACCTTCAGGTCCAATCAACACCAGGTAGTCTTTTCCGGGAAGCGCTATATTTTTTAAATGGTCAGGATTCTGCTGATCGACAAATGCTATAAACTTTTGTGACGCTTCACATTTTACGATAGCATCAAATTCCAGTAAGCCTTCAATCCGCGGAAGCATAGCCTTCAGCGATTGCTTCATAGCACTGACCGCTACTTTTTCAAGACGTTCTTTTTTGAGGTATGTACGCTCTGTGTTTTCGCAGTTTATAATCGAGATGATATCAACACCAAGCTCTACGGCCTTTTCTACAAACCATTCAATGCGATCTGCGTTTTTGGTAGGAGAGATGGCTATATGTATCGTGTAATCACGGACTGGCTGGGCGCTTTTCTCCTGGACACGAAATGTACATTGACGGTCATCAGCTTTTGTAATAACAGCATCGTAGAAAAATCCTTTGCCGTCTGTTATATGAATGACATCGCCAGTGTTGTGACGGAGAACTTTTATGCAATGCCTGGATTCGTCGGCATCGAGGTATAGAATTCCTTCAGGAAGGAGGGGCTGATAAAAGAGATTCACGCGTTACGCGTATTGTTGATATAGCTTTTCAACCAATAAGATATAGTCTTGCATGGCCAGCTCTTTGGATTTACCCTTCAGCTCTTCCCACGCATCATACTTGGCAATCGCCTTGAAGTCAAAACCTCCGGGACGTTCACCACTTGCATCTCCTTCGGTAGCTTGTTTATAAAGTGCATAGAGCGAAAGTAATTCTTCATTCGAAGGACGTCTTGTCAATTCTTTTGAACGACTTACTGCACTTTCAAATTGTTGTTGTAATTCCATAGGGGTTAACAGTTATCTATTATTCATTATCAGGTAATGATTATTCGTTTGCCGGATAACCATTACCTGATAATGTCTAACAGTTCTAGCGTTTCACTATATCTACGTATGATCTTAGTTTAGCACCAGTATATATCTGGCGTGGACGACCGATAGGCTCTTTGTTTTCGCGGAGTTCTTTCCACTGTGCGATCCAGCCTGGCATACGACCCATCGCAAACATTACAGTAAACAGATCGGTTGGTAAACCTAATGCACGGTATATAATACCTGAATAGAAGTCTACGTTTGGATAAAGTTTACGCTCTACGAAGTATGGATCTTTCAAGGCAGCTTCTTCAAGTTTTTGAGCGATCTCCAATACAGGATCATTGATACCGAGTTTACCCAGTACATCATCGGCAGCCTTCTTGATGATCTTCGCGCGAGGATCAAAGTTCTTATATACACGATGTCCAAATCCCATCAAACGGAACGGATCGTTTTTATCTTTAGCCTTGTTGATCCACTTCTCTGTGTCGCCACCATCTTTCTTGATCGCCTCCAGCATCACAATCACTTCCTGGTTTGCACCACCGTGAAGTGGTCCCCAGAGTGCATTGATACCGGCAGAGATAGAAGAATATATACTGGCTTTGGATGAACCTACAATACGTACTGTAGAGGTAGAGCAGTTTTGTTCGTGATCCGCATGCAGAATCAAAAGCTTGTCGAGAGCATCAGCAACTACCGGGTCAACTTCATATTGTTCAGCCGGAAGTGCAAACATCATTTTCAAAAAACGTGAGCTATAGTTAAGCGAGTTGTCCGGATAATTTACCGGATGTCCTACAGCATTCTTATAAGCCCATGCTGCGAAGGTTGGCATCTTGGCAAGTGAACGTACAATGCTAAGATATACTCCTTCAGCAGAACGATTCGGATCCAGTGATTCCGGATAGAAGGCAGTCTGTGAGCAGAATAAAGAAGCAAGCACACCCATCGGATGAGCTGTGGATGGGAAACCATCCAATATCTTTTTCACATCCTCGTGTACGAGTGTATGTGTTTTAATGTCGTTGGAAAATTTGTCGTATTGCGGCTTGGTTGGCAACTCGCCAAAGATCAACAGATAAGCAACTTCCAGGAAATTCGATTTTTCAGCAAGGTCTTCTATAGAGTAGCCCCGGTAACGAAGAATGCCATTGTCACCATCCAAAAATGTAATAGCACTTTTGGTAGCACCTGTATTTTTATACCCTAAGTCCAGAGTAATTACTTTGGCTTTTTCAAGAAGATCGCTGATATCTACAGCAACTTCTCCTTCAGTTCCCTCAACGACTGGCAGTGTATACGACTTACCATCAATGATTAATTCAGCAGTTTTCGACATTTTAATTTGAGATTTAACAGCGGTTTTAAATATACAGGGCAGATTGTTGCAATCGAAAGGAATGCGTTAAAAATGCATTAAAAAAGTATGTTTTTTTTAATTGTTACCCAGGATCAGTGGCATGCCGTCCCCACCGGAACCAACGATAACAACCTTGGAATTTGGCGATTTGGCAAGTTCAAGGGTAGCCTCGATGCCGCGCATCTTCAAGAGCTTGTCTGATAAGCTGCTGTTAACGATGTTGTTAGCACGTGCTTCACCTTCTGCCGCAATGCGTTTACGTTCCGCTTCACTCTTTTCTTTATCAAGTCTATATTGATAGGCGAGTGCTTCCTGCTCTTGTTGAAGTTTACTTTCTATCGCTACACGAATCTGATCCGGAAGTTTAATCGAGCGGATCAGCACAGCCGTTGCGTTTACAAAATTAGCGTTGAGGATTTTTTCAGTTTCACTTTTGATAGACACTTCTACTTCGGCACGTTTGGTAGAGTAAATTTCTTCAGCAGTATACTTCGCCATCACCTGGCGCGACACCGATCGTACTTCCGGAATCACCAGACGGTTAACATAGTCTTTAGTAAACTTCTCGTGAATGTCACCGATTTTACTCGGCATTGGAAAGTAACGAACGGATACATCGACATGTATAGGCAAACCGTTTTTATCGTTGATGTCCATGTTCTCTTCCGATGTGATCTCAGCAACTTCATACATGATCACATCATTCCAGGGAGCTTTCATGTGCGTACCCGGTTCTATAATCTGCTCTTTGTCAAGACCATTCCCGAAAGGGTAGAAGATAACGGCTCGCTCTGAAGGACCGATCTTATAAAAGATGTTTGAAGATAATCCTGCAAGAACGAAGAGAGCGATCACTCCGATGACGATGAAAGGCACAAGTCTGCGATTGTTCATATAGATATAGAGTTAGATTTAGCAAGGGTAAGGGATATAGCGATTTCATGAACCGCCCTATTGTTACTGTTGTTGTGAAAGATAAGGTTGCTATGTTTCAGCCGTATCGGTCTTAGAAGGTCGGGGTAGTCCCATAAGTTTTCCGATAATCAAAACTACAAATAAATTACTCCACACAGCTTCAATGACACTGATGTTTCTGATGAGACGACTGGCATTGGGCAACGCGGGATCGAGACCGCCAAGAATACACAGGCTATAGCGCACGCACTCCGAATAGTTGGGAAGCCCCATGCCTAACGCTACGCCCAGGCTGCCGGGACTCACAATGCAAATGAGATCATATAGACTTCCAAAGGAGATGCCGATCATTAAGAATATACACGCAGATCCCCACAGCTTATCGGGTGTGAGAAATTCACCGGAGAAGATATCGCGTATCGCAAAGGCTATCACGGTAACTTCAATCGGAAACAATAATCCATGGATTGTTAACAGATATAGCTGGCGGTTAGGAACTTCGAGTATAGTATAATATGGAAATTCTACCAGTGTACCGATGCATACAATGCCGATCAGCACCACCAGGTATAGCCTCACCAGCAGCACACTGCGGGTGAAGTTTCGCAGCAGATCCCAAAGCAGAAAAGCATATATGGCTGCGAACGAAGAGAAAACAGTAGTAACAAATTTTGCGGCTGGCGTTTGCGTACCCTGCAATAGGAACTCCGATAATGTTAGCCCTGAGACAATGATAATGACCTGAATGATAACAACGTTGCGATAATCTTTTTGCTTCTCACGGGTTAACTCAGATTTACTGATAAAGGCAAGTGATTTAAACATTTTGACCGTATAACCTGTGAAAGTTACTGTTTGAAAATGAATTATTAGAAATAAATACTTTTTTGAAAGCTATTCTTTAAATTAAGCAATTTATAACCGGCTTAATCTACCGCATGAAAAGACTTTCTATAGTCTTGGTTTGTTTATTCTTTTCAGGACTCCATGCATTTGGTCAGCAGGCCATGGTGGACAGTCTTTTGCAAGTGTTGAATTCTACTAAACGTACTATAGACAGAGTTGAACTACTTTGTGAGATAAGTTCAGCCAGCTATAACTATGATGTTGTACAAGGACACTTATATGCAGAGAAAGCATGCGAAGAAGCCAAAAGCATCGACTATAAAAAAGGATTGCGCCATGCACTTATTCTCAATGGCTTTTACCACCAGGATGTAGGGGAGTATACCGCTGCTCTGCAATTATACCGCGAAGCATACTCACTGCCAATTCCCGATGATGATTTCTTAGCCTACGGTTATGTTATGACCGGAAATCTATACCGCGTCGTCGCGAAATACGATTCGTCAGCTTACTTCTATTCAAAGGCATTGAACGTATTAAACCAGATACACTCCGATGAATACCTTGCCTATACCTATAAAAGTATGTCCAGGCTTTACATGATACAATGGAAGAACAAGGAGGCGGAAGAGAGCCTTAATAAAGCAATTGCCCTGTACGAACGTAAAAGCAGTACTCGAAATGTAGCCGATGCAGGCTTTCTGTTGTCAAAGGTATACCGCAACCTCACCGAGTATACAACAGCATCCGAGTATATAGATAAGTCGTGTGTAGTCGCTCAGGCATTGAACGATGACTTCTTGCAACTTCAATGTTTGATTAACGATGGTGAACTGAAAACAAATAAGGGCGAATATACCGATGCGTTGAATTTGTTTTTCAAAGCATTAAAAATGCTGGAACAGAAAAATGTTCCCTCACTGTCGCTAACCGTATACTATAATATTGGCGCTGTGTACGAAGAGCAAGGACAAAACGATCTGGCATTGCGTTACTTTTTTGAGGCTCTGAAGATTTCTGAAAAGCTTGCCGATAAGCACGAATGTGCAAAGATCTTAAGCAGTGTTTCGTGGATCTATAAAAATCAATTTAACTTCCGTTTGGCGCATGAATATATAGACAAGTCATTAGCGTTACGGCAGGAGATCAAGGATGAACATGGAATATCCAATTGCTATAATGTGCTTGGCTTGATTTATTTCCAGGAAAGTAAATATAGCCTGGCACTGGAATATTTGGAGAAGTCACTGGCAATCCGAAAACGTATCAATCACCGGCAAGGTGTTTCTGCTACTCTGTTTAATCTGGGGCTGGTATATGAGGGCCAGAAGAACTATAAAGAAGCGTTGCGTTATCAGCAGGAAGCCCTCGCTATGGATGAGTCGATCGGTAATAAATTCGGGTTGGGAGTTTCCTATAATTCCATCGGAAGTTTATATACCACCCTCGGCAACCTGACCACAGCCAGTGATTATCTGACCAAAGCACAACGTATAGGAGAGGAGATACAATCGAAGACTTTGCTTATGAATAATAAATTCTACTGGTCGAAGTATTATGAAGCAAAGGGTGATTTCAAGAAAGCATTAGCGGAGCATCAGGAGTACTCGAGCCTGAATGATAGTCTATATAGCGAGAACAGTGCCGGACGTCTGGCCGAGCTACAAGCACTATACCAGGTGGAAAAGAAAGATCAGGAAATCGTCATGCTTAATCAGCAGCGTGAACTTCAGAAAAATAAAATTGATATCCAGGAATCGCAGATCAGCCTTCAGAACACGGTAATCCTTTTTGTTATAACCGGTATAATTCTGATCTCTATACTGGCCATTAAAACCTATCGGTATAACCGCCAGATCAGAAAGGCAAATCGTTCAATCACTGAACAAAAAGAAGAAATCCAGGCACAATCCGAAGAACTTACCGAAGCAAACCAACGACTGGTAAAGCTAAACGATGAACTGATTGAGAAGACAGAAGAAATTCAGGCGCAGTCGGAAGAACTTCGTGAGACAAATGAAATGATCGTAGAGATCAACCAGGACCTGGATGAAACTGTAAGCAGACGTACAGCACAACTCAACGAAGCGTATAAAGAACTTGATACTTTCTTCTATCGTTCATCTCATGATTTCAGAAGGCCGCTCACAACGTTTATGGGACTCGCAGAAGTAGCGAATGTAACCGTGAAGGATCAAAATGCATTGGAGCTTTTTGATAAGGTACGCGAGACCGCTAAGAGCCTTGACAAAATGCTGATCAAGCTTCAATCCATCAGCGATGTTGGAACACAGCAACTGGTATATAAAGAAGTGTTGATTGAGGAGATTTTTTTGAATATATGTGACGACTTCAGAGAAGAGCTTTTGGCAAAGGGTATAAAGACGTCATATGAAGTTACCCTGCAGGAATCACTCGTGTCGTACCCTGCTATGATCCGGATTATTTTTGAAAACCTGGTGGAGAATGCTATTAACTTCAGTACACCGCTAAATCCTTTTATACATCTCCACGTTTACCAGGAAGGCGATCAATGCGTGATGACTATGGAAGACAACGGACAGGGTATACTAAAAGAATATCAGGAACGAGTCTTTGAAATGTATTTCCGTGGAAGCGATCGTAGCAAGGGCAACGGGCTGGGTTTATATATCGTGCGCAAAGCCATTGAAAAACTAAACGGTACCATCCGCCTGGAAACAAATCTTCACGTAGGCTCTAAGTTTATCATCCGGCTTCCGATCAGCTACCAGGAGAGTATGCTGTCTTCGAGGTTTAAAATATAGTCCAAAAAAAGAACAGGTTCGAAGCAGACGTTGATATGCGCCACCTCGAACCTGAATGATATATACTGAAGACGAAGCGCTATATCTTAAGCCTTCTTCACCGATTCAATCCAACGATTGATTTTATCTTCCAATACTTTCAAGGGTATACATCCTGAATCCAGAACCTGGTTATGGAATTGCGCGATGCTGAATTTGTCTCCTAACTCTTGTTCAGCCTTGGTCCGCAGTTCACGAATCTTTAACTGGCCAATTTTGTAAGACAAAGCTTGACCAGGTATCGCCATATAGCGTTCAATCTCGGCAATGATCCCCTCTTCGGTCTCAGCTTCATGATCTAGTGAATATTGAATGGCCTGTTCGCGTGTCCAACCTTGCGTATGCATACCAGCATCAACTACCAGCCTGATGGCACGGTGCATTTCTGCACTCAGCATTCCGAAGTATTGGTACGGATCAGTATATAGTCCCAGTTCTTTACCAAGCGATTCAGTATATAACGCCCAGCCTTCAGCATATGAACTATAGCCTAGTATCCTGCGGAAAGCAGGTAGTGATGTATTTTCTTGCTGCAATGAGATTTGGTAATGATGTCCCGGTATAGCTTCATGTAAAAACAAATCCTCATCGGAAAGTGTATTGTACTCCTTAGCATTCGGAATGGGAACGTAAAATACACCAGGACGTGTACCATCCTGCGACCCGGGGTTGTACTCTGCACTTGCAGATGCTTCGCGGAAAGCTTCCGTACGCTTTACCTCAAATGGAGTCTTCGGTGTTTTGTCAAACAACTTGGCGAGGTTCGGCTTCATCTTTTCATGTATAGCATTGAAATGTGCAATCACCTCTTCCGGCTTTGTAAACGGCATCAGTTCTTTTTTTGTACGGATGTGAGCGAAGAATGCTTTCAGGTCTCCCTTGAAACCAACTTGCTCCTTTACAGCTTCCATTTCTTTTGTGATGCGTTCCACTTCACTTTTTCCTAATGCAAATATTTCATCAGCAGATTTAGTCGTAGTGGTAAATTGTTTGATCAGGTAATTATAGTATTCTTTTCCACCGGGCAGTGCAGATATACCGGACGTTTCACGACCAGCAGCTAAATACTCTTTCTTAATAAAGTCATTTAGTTTTTTATGACCTGGAATGATCTTGGTTTGAATCATCTCCTCATACGCTTTGGTAAGACGGGTTTTGTCCTCGGCAGAAAAATCTGCAGGGAATAGCTTAATCGGATTATAGTATAGATGATCTTTTACAGGGCCATGATCGAGATCAGACAATTGAGGTATAACTTTCTTTATGAGTACTTTTGGAATGACATACCCTTGGGCGATTCCTTTTTTCATATTCACAATCGCTGTGTCTATCCAAACTGCATAGACATCCAGGCGCTTCAACCAGTCATCATAATCCTTAACAGATTTAAAAGGCTGCATACTGCTGCCACTGGCTAATTGTCCGGCCATTAAATGCCAGGACCAGAATTGATTTATAGGGGTGAGGTAATCTTTAAAGGCCAAGCCTTCCAGAGCGATGTCGCATTCCCATAAAAGAATGTCGTAACTCATCTGGTCTTCTTCTGATAGTTTACTTCGATCGGATGCCGTGAGCTGATCGCGATAGCGGGTATAAAACTCTTTCAGCTGCGAACGGTATTCCTGTGTAATGTTATTGGGAAGACGATCATTATACCGGTTGTCTCCAGCCATGGTAGCATCCATGGGAAAGAGCTTCAGCCGTTCTTCATGATACTGCTGGAGGAGACTGTCCAATGAAGGTTGTTCAGTGGTTTTAGTTTCTTCTTTGGGTGGCGCGGAGCATGCTATCAGCAGCAGCTGCACAACGATGATGTAGATTGAAAGTTTTTTCATAGTAAAGTATACATTGCAGGTAGCAAGGTAAGGGGAATGAAGGTAAAGTCAATACCCCAAGCTAAAAGTCCTGCCAGAACGCTATATACTCCATCTCAAATTAAAATACTCATAGGCACTCCGTTGTTTTGCGAAAAACAGTGGTGAGACACATACCCTGCGTATAGCAGTGGCTTAGTATATGTAGTTTTTTATGATGAACATGATCTCCTGGTAGAAGAATTTGTCGTGATAATCTTCGAGGATAAAGTTGTCTGTTTTTTTAGATTCGTCTATCAGCGGTTTAAAAAACTCGGCGTCTACAGGAGAAGCGAGTAAATCCTTCAGTTCATTTTTAATGAATTGAATCTTCATGGGAGACAGATCCGTAATTTTATACTGTTCCGATACATAATTGATGAGCGTACGTTCATCCAGAAAATCCTTAATAAGATCGTTTCGTCTTTCGCGGATTTGATCAATGATATTCATTGATTGACCCCGGGCAGTTAAGGTATCTATACTCATATATATAAAATAATTTACGGTCCCTATATTCAACTTTACCTCAGCCGTTTTAGCCATACATATATAGCTGAAAACGGAGCGAAGTCGCATTAACGTTGTGACTTCTAAAAAACCGTACCAGCCTGTGTTTTTAGCAAGAGTACATATCAGGTATAAATATTAACTATAAATACACTATATTTGTGAAATTTAAATTTTTAAAGCTATGGCAAAGAAAAACCCATCGAATCACGGTAAGGTAATTACCAAGAAAGAAATTGCTGACATTAAGAGACTGGTAAAAGAAGGAAACAATTCTACAAAAATTGCAAAGCAAGTTGGTAGAACACTTGGTTCCTTACGGAAACTGGCTTTTGACAACGAAATTTCACTCCGTGTTAAAAAGAAGACTAAGTAATTTCTGATTCTAATCAAAAAAGCCCTGCTATATGCAGGGCTTTTTGATTTTTACCCCATCTATAGGAGTATATGTCGTTTTGGCTGTTATACCTTCCGGTATAGCTATAGTACACGGCATAGCTATACTGAAGAAACGCTACGCGAGTTTGGCGTTTTCCGGATCCCAGGTAATGATTTTTTTCTCGAAGTAACTTTTGTTGCTGGCGAGGGCCGGACCAGCCGCACGCATGCCGAAGAGCGCATCTTCTTTTATAGCTTTACCTTCACGGATGCCCGCATAGAAATTCAAATGATGGTCAAGGTTGGCGCTATATCCCTGTGGAGCTTTAAACTCAAGGTCTGATTCAATGATGGACGGCTTAATAGGAGTATAGGTAGCATCGTACCATTTCTTATACTCCTTTTGTTGTGCTTCTGTAAACGTATTGAAGGAGTCCCAACCGCCATAGGTAGGTATATTTGAGATCTTATGACGTTCTACTTTTACCGAGTTCCATCCGAGTGTGATCACACCATCAGTGCCGATAAAACGAAGCCGCTCACCACTTTCACTTCCATCCACAAAGTTTACACGCATCTGCAGATTAAAGGCCGGATGCTGCTTGGTTTCAGGGTAGTCATATATACCCGTGATGACATCGGGGACATCGCGGCCATCTTTCCAATGTCTCAATCCACCGGAAGCATAAATCCGGTTCGGTCCTTTCGAACTCGTCACGGCATGAAGCGCGGAGAATAGATGTACAAACAAATCACCGGCAACCCCCGTACCATAATCCTGGTAATTTCTCCATCTGAAAAAACGTACAGGATCATACGCAACTTTTGGAGCATCACCTATAAAACTGTCCCAATCCACAGTGCCTTCCTTTGCATCGGTGGGTATTGAATATTGCCACGCACCGTTGGCGCTGTGGCGGTCCATATAGGTCTCGACCATCACCAGATCACCAATGATCTTCGACTCGAAAAGTTCCTGCGCCTTTTGTGTTACAATAGAACTCACCCGCTGGCTTCCAACCTGCAGTACTTTGCCTGTCTTCTTTTGTGTGGCGATTACTTCAGCGCCTTCTTCCAGTTTGTGTACCATGGGCTTCTCACAGTATACATGTTTGCCCTTGTTCATGGCTTCGATCGACATCCGGTCATGCCAGTGATCTGATGTAGCGATGATCACTGCATCGATATCTTTTCTGTCCAATATCTCTTTATAATTTTTTGTCGTAAAGATGCCATTACCATACACCTCCTTCGCGTGATCAAGTCTGCCGGTATATAGATCGCACACACCTACCAGTTTTACTCCTGGTATCTTTACACTGGTTTCTGCATTGGCGAAACCCATAATGCCCATGCCGATTATAGCAATATTTACCTGATCGTTGGCTGCATACTTTTTCTCAGGGATACCTTGTTGCTCCAGCGCTACAATTTTGGAAGAGGAGGTAGAGAGAAGAGAAGGCGCAGTGCTCGAGATGATTGCTGTACCAAAGGCCTTCTTCAGAAAGCTTCTCCTGGATTTTCTTGATTCATTATACATAAGGTACTTCTGATTGGTTAGACTTATGGAAGTTACGATATTTGAGTGCTTGCAAAAGCTGAGATAGATTTTTGGAGAATATAGATTACGAGCGGAAATTTTTTTGTGATGATGAACCTGAATTTTTTTAGAAACCGAAGCCTGGCGATCGACCTTGGCAACAACAATACACTGGTACGCGATAAAAATAATCTATTGGTGTCGCAGCCATCATACATCGTATTTAATGTAGAGGGCAACACTGTGAAAGCAGTGGGAGAGAAGGCCTACAATATGTTTGAGAAACATCACGATGAACTCAAACCGGTAAAGCCTTTGAAAGGCGGAGTTATAGCAGACTATGACTCAGCTAGCCGGATGATTCACGAGATGGTTCGCCAGGCAAATGCCGACAGATCTTTTCTGAGTGGATATGAATGTATCATTTCGGGTATCCCATTTTCAACGACCGAAGTTGAGCGCAGAGCATTGCGCGATGCATTAGGACAGTTCAACGCGAAGCACACCTATTTAATGTTTGAACCGCTGGCTGCTGCCATGGGTATGGGCCTCGACATTCGCGAGCCGAATGGAAAGATGGTTATAGATATAGGAGGAGGTATCACCGAAATTGTGATCATCTCTCTATCCGGTGTTGCAGCTTTTCAGTCCGTGAAGGTTGCCGGTGATACATTTGATCAAGAGATCCAGGATCACTTCCGCAGAAACTATAACATGGCCATTGGCCTGAAGACAGCAGAGCAGGTAAAGATAAAAGTTGGTGCAGTTATCAATACCCTTGCGGAGAAACCTGAGCCGATGATGGTACGCGGGAAGGACCTGATGGAAGGTATACCTGTAACACGCAAGATCGATCATACCGAAGTAGTACATATACTTGATAAGTCAATTGGTGCCATTGAACATGCCGTCATTCAGACATTGGAGACTTGTCCTCCTGAACTGGCAGCTGATATTTATACGAACGGAATTCACATCACCGGAGGAAGCGCATACTTGCGTGGATTACGCGAACGCTTTGAAGAACGTATAAAACTTCCGGTACATATAGATGACGAAGCACTTCAATCCGTAAGCAAAGGCGCAGCCAAAGCACTTCAGGATCCCAAGAAGTATAAAAGCGTCTTAATGGAATAATTAGTTCAGAGCAGAAGCCTAAACAAAAAGCATAAGGTTGAAAGAGTAGTACATTCTTTCAACCTTATGCTTTTTTGTTCGCGATATAGTTACAACTCACAGGACACTAAAGATTTCCTCTCAATGCCTGCTCACGCTCAATTGACTCGAACAGTGCTTTGAAGTTTCCCTTACCGAAAGATTTAGCACCGTTGCGTTCGATGATCTCGAAGAAAAGTGTAGGGCGATCTTGGACAGGTTTAGTAAAAATCTGGAGCAGATATCCTTCTTCATCACGGTCAATGAGAATATTCTGTTTCTTTAATTCTTTGAGGTCTTCGTTGATTGTTCCAACGCGATCGAGGACGTCTTCATAATAGGTTTCTGGGACGTATAAAAATTCAACACCCCGTTTCCGAAGTTCGCTTACAGTATGCACGATGTCATCGGTAGCGATCGCTATATGTTGTACACCAGGACCGTAATAGAAATCGAGGTACTCTTCTATTTGTGATTTCTTCTTGCCCTCCGCGGGTTCATTGATCGGGAACTTGATATAGCCATTCCCATTGGAAACCACTTTGGACATTAAGGCACTATATTCTGTAGAGATATCACTGTCATCAAACGTAACGAGAAGGCTAAAGCCCATTACCTTTTCGTAGAAACCTACCCATTCGTTCATCTTTCCCAGCTCTACATTTCCCACACAGTGGTCTACATATTTTAAACCTATAGGAG
The DNA here is from genome assembly GCA_902168185.1 of uncultured Bacteroides sp. GTDB lineage: Bacteria > Bacteroidota > Bacteroidia > Cytophagales > Cyclobacteriaceae > Ohtaekwangia. The sequence continues at coordinate 9,516 of CABHOV010000031.1, read as the reverse complement.
ATGGCGGCAGTATACTTTTGCGCGCTTTATAACCTGGAAGAAACGGTCCTGTATAATTCTTTCTTTCCACGAAAGTGTGAATTGTATCACCATACGTTTTGATAGACGCCACCACGGCCTCGCCATACTCATCTTTAATAAGAGTCGGTTCCTGTGCTGCTACCGCTCCACGCGATGTTGTTTCAAAAAAAGATTTCCGCGCATCGTCAACCCATAGCGCCAGCACCTTTACACCATCGCCATGTCTGCAAACATGTTCTGCTATAGGAGAATCTTTTTGTAACGCTGTGGTTAATACAAACCTGATCTTGTTTTGTTGAAGTACATACGAAGCGCGATCACGCATTCCGGTTTCTGGTCCCGCATAGGCTACCAACTCAAAGCCTAGACAATGCTGATAATATAGGGCAGATTGTTTGGCGTTGCCAACATAAAATTCAATGTGGTCGGTGCCGTTGATCGGCAGGAAATCCTGATTCATAAACCTGAAATTTTAAATGTTAACGGTTGATGCACATGTTTGAATTGGTGAATTTACGTCAACAGATACGAGGATGGAAGTGATGCGAAGGACATTCCGTAAAATGAAAAACGAGCGATTTTTATTGGCAGACCTTACTGAATTGGACCATCTCACGAAATTTTATAATGGCAATTTCAGCCGACTCTATTCCCTCTTTTGCAAAACCTGTTTTCAAATTCAATGATTTCTTTAATCTTTGGGGGAAAATACGAAACATGGATATTCAGGCACTTGATAAGGCTCTTCAGGAAATTGTTAAAAAACGCTCAGAGCTGGACAAAATTAATTACAACAACCCCAAGTATGACGATCTGGAAGAACAGCTTCATGATCTGGAGGATGACTTCCAATTAAAACATGGTGAATACCTTGAGGATGCCTTGCAGGATATACATGAAGAATTGTGCCCCGATAATGATGTGTTGATGCCGATTGCTTATTTAAAAGGCATTCCAGTAGAAACTGAGAAATACGAAGGGAAGGATACCGTGTTATTCCTGGAGACAAACCCTGTGCGAATTACACTGGCTATCGGTAAAGACAAGAAAGAAGTTGTCTGGACAGCAAAGTAGAGCTATACTATATATAGTATGTTGTGTAGCACTAGGCTACACAACATATTAATTCATTATTTAAAGCCTAACTTCTTCCTTACGCGGTGGAGGACTTCATGCGCGATAACACGGGCTTTTGCTTCACCCTGTTCGAGTTTCCGATCTAGTTCTGCCGGATTGCTCATATAGAAATTAAACGCTTCACGTTCTTTACTGTATTTCTGAAGTATCAGTTCGTACAGTTCCTGCTTTGCATGACCGTAACCAAAATTACCAGCCAGGTATTTTTCTCGTAGCGACTGCTTTTGTTCTTCGCTGGCAAGCAAACTATATATAGCATACGTATTATCAGTATCCGGATTTTTTGGAGCCTCCAACGGAGTACTGTCACTTACGATTGTTTTTATTTGCTTCAACAACTCTTTATCAGGCAGAAATATATCAATAATGTTGCCATATGACTTACTCATCTTTTGTCCGTTCGTACCCGGAATAGTCATTATTTGCTCTTCAATTTTGGCTTCCGGTATAACAAAAGTTTCTCCGTAATGGGTATTGAAAGTAGTAGCAATATCACGCGCCATCTCCACATGCTGACGTTGGTCTTTACCTACCGGTACAAATTGCGCATCATATAAAATAATGTCAGCCGTCATAAGTACAGGATAGGTGAAAAGTCCTGCATTAACATCTGAAAGTCTCTCAGATTTATCTTTAAAAGAATGAGCATTCGCCAGCATCGGAAAAGGCGTAAAGCAGTTAAGATACCATGTGAGTTCACACACTTCCGGAATTCTGGATTGCCGGTAGAGATAATTTTTGTCGATATCAAAGCCAAATGCCAGCCATGCTGCCGCTACAGCCCGCACGTTGTTGGTACGTGTTTCAGCGTCTTTTATAGTGGTGAGGGAATGAAGATCTGCAATAAAGAAAAATGATTCATTGCCCGTTTTCTTTGAAAGCTCTATTGCCGGAATGATGGCTCCCAATAGGTTGCCCAGATGAGGGCGGCCGCTGCTTTGTATGCCTGTTAAAATTCTTGCCATAATCTTTGCAAAGAAAATAAAATAATGCAGAACTGAATTAGTTTTAAATTTGTGATCTTCTACAAATTGATAATGATGAAAATGATACGGTTATTCATTTTAATACTGGTGATAGCAGGAACTCAGGCATGGGCGCAACAATCAAAACCGCTTCAGTTCAAGGAAGAGACTTTTGATTTCGGTGCTGTGGCTGAAGAGGGGGGACCTGTAACGCATGAGTTTGTTTTTACAAATGGAAGTACGCGTCCTGTAAAAGTATTAACAGTTCAGGCATCGTGTGGATGTACAACTCCTGGATGGTCAAAAGAACCTGTAGCACCAGGTAAGACCGGATATATACAGGCGAGCTTCAATCCGAAAGGCCGCCCGGGTTTCTTTACAAAATCATTAACTGTAACAACAGACCTTGAAGCAACGCCTATCGTTCTGCAAATAAAAGGTCAGGTTAACACAGGGGGTTCTGCAACACCATCTGACTTTCATATAGCGAATGGCAATTGGAAACTTAAAGCAGGCTCGTTTAATCTTGGTAAAGTATATCGCAAAGACGAATTTACTACACGCGACTTTCAAGTACTGAACGGAGGTAACAAAGCCATTACGTTTAGTGGAAAGTTTGTAGGTCCAGCCTATATAAAAGTTGATGTTACACCTAAAGTATTAGCGCCCGGTGCAAAGGGTAATATCAAAATCAGTTATAACGGGAAGCTCAAGAATGCATATGGCTTCCAATCAGACAACGTTGAAATTCAAACCGATGACGAGTCGAATCCGGTGAAGTCATTTTCGGTTTATGCTACACTCGAGGATTACTTTGAGCCTTTAAAACCGGAAGAACTTTCAAAGGCACCACAACTTCGCTTAGGAATGACGTCACTTGATTTCGGTACTGTCTCATCCGCTGGGGCTACGCGCGAAATCACAGTAACCAACAATGGAAAGAAGGAACTTAATATCCGTTCATTGCAAGGCAACTGTACATGTGTAACAGCATCCGCCACCAAGCCCACGCTTAAGCCAGGTGAAAGCAGTACCATCAAAGTAAATTTTAAGCCACAAGATCGTAAGGGCACGCAACAAAAAGCTGTAACAATCTATTCAAACGATCCAAGAAACCCAGTTCAACGTGTGACATTTTCCGCTTATGTAGATTGAAGATTTCAGGAGAGACATCCTCAATTCAGTGTTGATTATGCTCGAGGATTGAATGTTTGCTTTTATAATTTTTTTATCCCTTAGTTTGGAGTATTAGTGCTATTCTACTCCAAAATTATAGTCAGATTTGTTAACTTTACCCGTGTTCAATAAAGGTTTGAATGCAAACTATATTTCCGTTCCACCAAATAGATAAAGAGTGTTGAAGGTAGGATAGATTGTTGTTGCGGTGGGTGAATTGAAATTGAAATTGGGTTTAATAACTGTATATTTACCCCCCTTAAGGAAGGAAAAAACAAAGAAATGACCCGAATTTGTCTGATTTTAGGCGTGCTATTCTTGCTTCTTGGCGCCTGCGTTCCTAATCGAAAAATTGTTTATTTGCAAAAGGATGATCTCAAACACCGAGATGAAATTCCGAAGGATACGATATTACGCTCCCATGTCTTAAAGATAAGAGAATACCGTATCCAACCACTCGATATATTAAGCATCAATTTTGAGACTCTTAGTAAGGAGAACGATGATTTTGATTTTCTTTCAAGATTAAATGTCAATTCTGGAAGTAGCAGTGGTGGTAGCTCTGGTGCTATGTTGAGCGGTATTTTAGTAGATACCCACGGAGAAATTGATTATGCCGTACTAGGAAAAATAAAAGTGTCAGGACTGACACTTTTTCAGGCAAAGGACTCTATTCAAAAGCGAGCTTCGCAGTTTATGCCTGATGTTGTGGTAAGAGTAAGAATGCTCAATTTCAGATATACTGTTTTAGGAGAAGTAAATGGCGAACGGACCGTTCAAGCTACTAATACAAGACTCACTATGATGGAAGCGATAGGTCTTGCTGGTGGCTTGTCTGAATTAGCCGATCGAAGTCATGTTAAGGTACTTCGACAAAGTGGTGACAGTACGAAAGTTTTCTACGTTGATCTCCTAAAAGAAGACTATATAGAATCTCCCTACTACTTTGTCCAACAAAACGATGTGATTATAGTTCCTCCGTTAAGACAACGTCCCTTCAGAAGATATTTTACCAATAACCTGGGTATAATAACGACAACCATTTCGTTCATCGTGCTAATTGTAACTTTATCCCGATAAAAAATTTGAATACCCAGGCTCCTATACCAGATATTACTGAAGGCCCCAATACTTCTTCCAAAGGGATTCAAATCAATTTTAAGCGCGTAGCGGATCGTGCTATACGCTATTGGTATATCATATTGCTTTCGCTTATCATAAGCGTTAGTGTTGCATACTTGATGAATCGCTACAGTACGCGTATTTACCCGGTCAAAGCATCCATCATTATTCGTGAAAGCGAAGAAAATGTCGGTGCGAAATTTTTGTATAACAATGAGTTGCTTACTGAATATAGGAATTTCTATAATGAAATTTATATAATGAAATCATACCCCCTACTTCAGGAGGTAGTTGAGGAGCTTGGATTCGATGTGTCCTATTTTAGAGAAGGAGATATAAAAACAACGGAGTATTATGAGCCTAATTTCCCATTAACAATAAAAGCTATAGCCAATAAAGATAAGCGACCTTACGGCAAATCATTTTATTTTAAAGTAATAGATCAGCATACGTATTCATTGCAATACAAGGTTGATGATGACCAACCAGGAAAAGAGTTTTCATCGCTGCAGTTCAACGACACTGTTAAAATAAATGGCTACCAATTATTCGTGACTCGAAAAGCGGATGTCTCCGAATTATTTAACAAGACGTTGGTAGTTAGATTCAACAATCCGTTGTCGTTGGCGAAGTCTTACTCCAGCCGGCTAAAAATCGGATGGGCGATGACAGGATCGTCGGTAGTAGATCTTGAGATTAACGGATCTGTTATTCAAAAAGAAATCGATTTTCTGAGTAAATTCATTGAGCGTTACCAGGATTACGACGTAGAGAAAAAAAATAAAATGGTGGCCCGCGCCATCATGTTCTTGGACAACCAACTAGGGGTCATTGGAGACTCACTCGAGCATTACGAAGATCAGGTCGAAGATTTCAAGCGAAGAAATGTTATTACAGAGCTTGCGGAAGAAACTAACAGATTATATCTGAAACTCCAGGATTACGAAAATCAAAAATTTCAATACAGGTTATTAGACAATTACTTTACCTATATCTCGCAATTGTTAGAACAAAATCAGTATGAAGGCATTTTTACGCCTCAAAGTGTTGGTATTACAGATGGAATTATAACACAGCTAATAACAACACTTATCGAAGAGCAGGGGCAGGTCAACCTATACAAAACTAACACAACACGAGGCGTGTTGCATCTGGAAGATAATCCCGAATATCAAGCCAAGCTTAAGAAAATTCAGTTTCTGAAAGCAGATATATTAAAGACGATAGAAAATAACCGGAGCACTCAAAAGATCAACATCAAGTTTATAAACGATCAGATTAAACTTGTGGAGGATCAGCTCGCCAAGTTACCAAGTACAGAACGAGAGCTGGTTGGAATACAACGCAACTACTCACTACGTGAGAATCTGTATATATTTCTTTTGCAGAAAAGAACAGAAGCTGGACTCTCCATGGCTTCTACTACCTCGGATATAGTGGTGGTCAATCCACCCATGGCGGGCGGAGCTATATCACCTAAGACAATGCAAAATCTAATGATTGGAGTTGGGATTGGCTTACTGGTACCGCTGTCAATATTTATCTTGCTCGAAATTCTTAATAATCGAATCCAGTCAAAAGACGATATTGAGAATATGACTTCAGCCCCTGTAATTGGTGCGGTGGGGCATAATCCGGCATCAGACGCATTGATTGTTTACAATAAGCCACGTTCTGCAATGGCTGAGTCTTTTCGATCTTTACGATCTAATTTAAATTACTTTACTGGAAGTCAGGACCATCAAATTTTTATGGTTACCTCTTCTATTCCGGGGGAGGGTAAATCATTCACTACACTTAATTTGGCTACCGTATATGCTTTAGCAGGTAAACGTACTGTAATTGTTGGTGCTGACCTTCGGAAGCCCAAACTATACGATGAACTTGGTTTGAATAATACGATCGGTCTTAGCCAGTACCTGTCTGGCATGGCAACTAAAGAGGAAATAATACAAACCTCTTCAGTCGATAGTTTATATCTGATAGCGAGTGGCCCAATGCCACCGAATCCAAGTGAATTGCTTCTGCGACCAGCGATGGAAGAGTTGATAAATTATTTACGTACCGAGTTCGACTATATTATTATTGATACACCTCCTTTAAGCCTGGTTACAGATGCGTTTGTCTTGTCGAAGCATGTTAATCATACGCTCTTCGTCATCCGTCAAGATTATACACCGAAGGAGGCATTGCGATCGTTCGATGATTTTTATAAATCAGGAAGACTACTTCGCGTAAGTGTGCTATTCAATGATCTTCGGAAATCCGGTCTTGGCTATGGTTATGGAGGGTATAGTTATGGCTATGGTTACGGGTCGGGTTACCAATATGGTGGGTACTATTATGGCCGCAAGAAAAAGAAAAACGGTAATGATTATTATCAGGAATAGTGACTCACTGTTTTTTGATAATATGAATAACTTATTTGACCCAGATGCTATTTAATTCAATTGAATTTGTTTTTTTCTTAATTATAGTATATACGCTATACTGGCTGTTAAAGCATAGCAGACGCTCACAGAATAACTTGTTACTGTTAGTAAGCTATATATTTTACGGATGGTGGGACTGGCGCTTTGTTTTCCTACTGATGTTGTCAACTATTATCGATTACTCGTTTGGCTTGTTAATATATAACTCTGAGGGTCGAAAGAAGCTCTATTTGTGGTTGAGTATATTTAACAATCTGGCCGTTCTCTTCTTTTTCAAGTACTTTAATTTCTTTGCAGACTCCACACAGGCGGCGCTTTCTTTCTTCGGGATCACCATGAATCCTGTTTTTATTAATATAGTGCTACCTGTTGGAATATCATTTTATACTTTCCACGGAATGTCTTACGTAATTGATATCTATCGGGGAAACACTAAACCAATTCACAACTTTGTAGACTATTCTTTATTTGTAAGTTTCTTTCCTTTGTTGGTTGCAGGTCCGATTGAACGAGCTACGCACTTGTTACCACAGATCACTGCTGATCGAAAATTTAACTATACTCAATCTGCTGATGGGTTACGACTTATTCTTTGGGGGTTGTTTAAAAAGGTGGTGATTGCGGACAATTGCGCAGTCTTTGTGAACCATATATTCGAGAACTCGGCAACCGCTTCTAAAGTCGAATTAGCATTGGGTGCGATATTCTTCGCCTTCCAGATATATGGAGATTTTTCGGGCTATTCGGATATTGCGATTGGAACGGCCAAACTATTTGGTATTGAGTTACTCGTTAATTTTAGAACGCCATATTTCTCACGCGACATAGCAGAATTCTGGAGACGCTGGCATATTTCATTAACGACCTGGTTTCGGGACTATATCTATATACCACTGGGAGGAAGCAGGGTAAATACCATGAAGGCAATTAGAAATACAATGATTGTTTTTCTGATTAGCGGCTTTTGGCATGGAGCGAACTGGACATTCATTGTATGGGGAGCGCTTAATGGGCTATACTTTTTACCACTTCTTATCTCTGGTAAAAACAGAGTTCATACAGATACCGTTGCGGAAGGACGTTTCTTCCCCACATTTAAGGAGACATTTCAAATTGCGACAACCTTCTTACTAACATGTTTTGCCTGGATTTTCTTCAGAGCAGCGAACATAGGAGAGGCATTTGATTATATATATGGATTTTTTACAAATCAGTTATTACCCAGCCATGGTCTCGAAGGTATAGATCAAAAATTTATTATAATATTATTTCTTTTTTTGTTGTTGGAATGGTTGTTTAGAAACGGTATGCCTGAATTTGTAAGAAGCAGGCATGTAGCTTGGCGGCTCACTATATACTACGGTTTGGTTGCCTTGATTGTGTTCTTTGGTGCATTTGGTAATCAGGATTTCATATACTTTCAATTTTGATGAAGAAGTTTCTATGTAAAATATTGGTATTCGTATTGCCAGTAGTTCTTTTCTTTTCGTTGCCCTATGTTATTCTGAAGGTCTCCGGTGAGATGAGCGATTTGTCGAGAGTAACCGTTGGACGACATCACTTGCTTGGGTTGGCATATAGTGAGCAATCAAAGGACTATAAACTTGGCGAGATACTATCTAGAAGGCCTGATATCCTTGCGGTTGGTACGTCAAGAGTACTCCAGATACGTGATTTCTTTTTTAAAGAGCCCAGAGCTTTTTTTAATGGAGGAAGGCTGATATCGAGAATAGGTGATTTGCCATGCCTGATTGATGAATGGAATAAAAACACTTACAAACCTAAAGTACTTATACTGGGCCTTGATCAATATTTCTTTAACGAAAATTGGGATAATCTAAAAAAGGGATGTGAGTATAATTCTGAAGTGAGCGAATTGAATATGTTAAGTAAATCCTCTCTCGATATATATACTGACCTAATGGATGGTAAAATTCAAATAAAAAGTATTACGGAAAGCGACAATCGCTACGGTATAACTGCTATGATGAATAACGCTGGATATAGAACTGATGATGGGAGCTATTATTATGGAAAGATAATTCATGATTTTAAGAGTGGTATAAAAATTTCATTTAGGGATGTTGAGAAAAGAATTAAATCGGGAAGGCACAGATTTGAGTGGGGAGCTGAGGTAAATGATGATGCAATCAGTATTCTGAAATCATTTGTGGATTATTGCAAAAATAATGGTATTGAATTGGTGATGTTCGTACCTCCTTACCCAACAGCGATTTATAATCGAATGGTTGAATCAGGAAAGTATAGATATATGCTAAAATTAGACTCTACATTTAGCGCAAACAATCTAAGGGTGCATAATTTTATTTCACTGGAGACTATTGGATCTAACGATAACGAAGCGGTTGATGGGTTACATGGATCAGAAGTAGCCTACTTAAGGTTGATTCAAGAGCTTTGTAAACGCGAAACCTGGTTCGGAAAGTATATAGATTATGAACAGTTTAAATTGCTCGATAGCCCAGTCAATCCATTGGAACTAAAAGAAGAGAAGTATTAAAGTTATTTGAAATACTAATAAGAATACATGGAATTAAGAGGTAAAACAGTATTAGTTACAGGAGCAGATGGATTTATAGGGAGCCATCTCACACAACGACTCCTTGAAGAAGGATGTAAAGTAAAAGCCTTTGTCTACTATA